>CAVYEK010000016.1:0-162185 GCA_963767595.1 Terriglobia bacterium | reverse complement strand
GGCACTGCCGAGAAGTGCTTTTGCAGGACCATGGCTATGGCGCCCCGGAGGCGGGCCATGCCGCCTTCGTGGACCGGGACCAGACGCGGGGAGACGCCGCCGGGCAGCACCTGCGCTTGCACCTCGGCCTGAATTATGGGGCCCATGCGATCCCAGGAGCGGGTCAGATCGCCGATCACCAGGATCTGTTCCGGATCCATCCCGGCGACGATCATTCTCATGCCGCGGCCCAGGTAATGGGCCATGGTTTCGAGAGCCTGGATGGCGCGGGCGTTGCCCTGTTCGGCGAGGCTCTGCAGGTCCTCGAAGCTCAGACCCTCCGGCTGGGCGGTGGATTCCAGATAGTAGCGCAGGGCGGCGCGGTTGGAGCCGAACACCTCCCAGCACCCCCGGCTTCCGCAACCGCAAAGCGGGCCGTTGGGATCGAGCGGAACGTGCCCGAACTCGCCGGCCAGGCCGCTCGATCCGCGGGCCAGTTGTCCGTTGACCAGAACGCCGGCGCCGATGCCTTCCGAGACGGTCAATACCACCAGGTTGCAACTTTCGATATGGTCGAACCAGACCGCCGCCAGCACGCAGGCGTTGGCGGCGTTCGCCATTTCCACGTCGAGCCCGGTGGCCTTCTCGAGCGGCCCGCGGATATCGCATTCCGGCCACTTGAGGTTGGGGGCGAACACCAGCCTTTGGGAAACCCGGCCGACTCTTCCGGGCAGGCTGACGCCGATGCCTTCCACCTTCTTTCCCCGAGCGGCCCGGATGAGCCGCTGCACGCGCACCACCAGCTCATCCAGGGCGGCCTTCGGGTCGGCCGGCGTGGGCATCGCTTCCTGCGACGCGAACCGGCCGTTGACGTCGGCCAGGGCGACGGTGGTCCGGATGGGACGGATGTCGATGCCAATGATGACGCGGTCGTCGTTGAGACGCAGAAAGGTGGGCCGCCGCCCGCGGGGCAGGCGTCCGGTAGGTCCTTCCAGCACCCAAAGATCGGCCATCAGGTCTTCGACGATGAGCGAAACGGTGCTCCGCTGCAAGCCGGAAAGCCGGGACAGCTCGGCGCGGGAAAGAGGCTGCCGGGTGCGGATCAGGTTGAGCACGATGCGCTTGTTGATCTCGCGCACCCCTTCACTGCTGGCCACTTGCGGGCGCCGGGATTCGGTGGTTCGCATTTCGTTACTTTAGGAATTATACAGAAGTTTCGGAATTCTTATTCTAAGACGCTGATTCCACGGGGCAGTTACACGATCAAGGCCGGCATTTCGTCGAACAAAACAAAAGACCTAAGATATGTTTTCAGAAACGTTGCTTCACCGATGAACGGCGATTAGACCTATACAGTCCAGCCGTACCAGACACGCACAAGGCGCCAACGGACGCGAGTTCCTCAAAAAGAAAAACCGCATCGGCTCCGCCCCCTTTGACTACGGGGCTCGTTCCGATGCGGCTCGCCCTGGGTGGGCTGGGAATCGGGCGTCGGGCTATCCGGCTGTGTCAGCTATTATTGGGTCCATTCCCGGCCAGGTCCGCGTCCTTCTATCCTCGCCGGAAACGCCAGACAACTACCGCAACCTATGACCCCCGGAGAGATCGCTGAGAAACCGCTTGACAAAAAAAGCCCCTCTGCAGCAACCAACAAGGGAAAACCAGTGAGCAAAAACTATTGCAGAACATCGGCTCCCGCAAGCACGCTGTCTCTTCGGCTCACTCGTCTTCCTCCTGCCTGTTGCAGCAGAGGGCAGGTTTGAAAGGTTACTTCGCCAATTCAGAACCATAAATAGCAATCGGACACCCACCTGTCAATCTTTTTCAACCCGTTTTGAATCAAAACATTTCCACACCGGCCGGCAGGCAGGGTGTGGCGGGCATGGGCGGGCGGTGTGTCGCTATGACACAATCGGGTCCATGAGCGTTTTTCCGGCCATGGCGCTGGCGGCGTGCTGCATCGCTCCGCTGGCGGCGCAGCCTCCTTCCGCGGGGCGTGCGGCCGCGCCCGACCCGGTGGCGGTCTTCACCGAACACCCCCGCCTGTTCCTGCGCCCGCAGCGGCTGCGGCTGCTGCAACGCGAGCGCGAGCGGCAATCGCCGCGCTGGCTGCAATTGGAAGCCCTGGTGACGGGCGGGACCTCCCTGCCCGAGCCCGGCTTCGCCCAGGCTCTGTACTACAAGGTCTCCGGCGACCAAGCCGTGGGGCGCCGGGCCGTCAACTGGGCGCTGGGGCCGGCGGCCGACCTGCGCCAGATGGCGCTGGTGTTCGACTGGTGCCAGGACATTCTGAGCGAAGCGCAGAAACACGACCTGGCCGCCCGCATTTCCGAGGCCATGGCGGCCCTGGCGGCGGACCAGAGCGTCCCGGCGGCGCGCAGCCGCGCGCTGGCGGCGGTGGCGCTCTACGACGATGTTCCGGACGCGCCACCGCGGGAGCTCGAACGCACCGTGCGCGGGTGGTGGGAGGGCCGCATCGCGCCGGCCCTCAAGAACGGCGGGAGCGTGATGGCCCGCGACGACGCCTACGCGCTGTTCGAGTTGCTCCACGGAATTCGCGACAACGTCAACCTGGATCTGCGCGACGCCTGCCCCCAGTTCTTCGCCGGCCTTCCGGAAAGCCGCCTGATGGGCTACTACCCGGCGGCGTACCCGGCCGCCGAGAACGAGTTCCGCATCGGCGCCGGGCGCATACAAGGCGAACCGGACCTGCGCCTGGCGGCGCTTTCGCGCGCGGCCGACCTGGCCATGGTGGACTACGACACCAACGCTCCCGATTCGCAGTGGCTACAAGGCTGGCTCATGCATGACAACTTCACCATGCGGGGCGCCTTCGGGGCGCCTTACGAATTCCTCTGGGCCAATCCCTACCAGCCGGGACTCAGTTTCTACCACCTGCCTCTGGCCTACCACGATGCGCTCCAGGGCGACCTGTTTCTGCGTTCGAGCTGGGATGATTCGGCGGCCTGGTTCGGGTACTTCGACGGGGTGGCGCAGAGGTTTGAGAACGGACGTCTCACGGCGGTCGACCCCGGCGCATCGCCGCCCGTGAGAATGGACCCGGCGGTGGCGTACATGGGGACGGGCGCGCACAAGTTCCGGACCGCCGTGACGGAAGGACAGAAGGTGTTCCTCATCGGGTTGGAGCCGCGGCGTTCGTATCAGGTGGAGATTGACGACCAAGAGATGTACGAAGCGGTGACCGATCCGGGAGGCATCCTGGAGCTGGATCTGCCTCATAACGGAGAAGTGGGCGTGCGGATCCGGCAGGTGGGGCAGGCGCTTCCGCCTGCCAACCGCTGAAGTTGGCGTCACTCCAGCGGAATTTCGAAAAACAGCAATTCTTTGCCGCTGGCGGCCTCCCGCAGGCCGCTCAGATACACGGTGGAGCCGCGCTGAACGCCGGTCTGAAAGTAGAAGAAGCCGCTGGCGGTCTGGCCCGGCGGAATCATTTTGGCGGTGAAGGCGCGGCCCTCGATTTCCCAGACGTCCAGGGGGCTCTTCTTGCCCTTCAAGACGATGCCGGGAGGAACGACGCCGGGCCGGCGCGGGCTGCTGCCGACATACTTGACGTCGGCGGCGGGCGTAGCTTCTACCTTGTCGTGGTTTGGCCCCAGGTACCACAGGTCCATGCGATCAAGCTGGAGGGTCTGGTCGGAATCGTTCTCGATGACGATCAGGACGGGCAGGACCCCGTGCTGGTAGGGATCGAGTTTGCCGAAGGCGGCCTTGATCTTGTCGCCCGAGTTGTACGGGTCGGCGGCGATGGTGACGTGCTCGCTCGACTGGCGATGCGGGTAGTCTCCGGCGGGGGCCGGCCGGAAAGGCGCGTCCTTGTCCGCGGCGAACGCCGCGGCTATACTCATTAGAAGAGCCAAGCGTTTGAAAACAAAAGGCATCTACTTCCTCTACCGAGTTCTTCAGGCGTTTGCCCTGCCTGTCCTGCTATTGTATTTCGTATTTCGCGGTCTGCAAAACCGCGGCTACTGGCGGTCCTTGCCGCAGCGTTTCGGCTTTTTGCCGCGCTCATTTAGACAGACCAGTCCGGGCGCAATCTGGTTGCATGCGGTTTCGGTGGGTGAAGTTCTGGCGTGCGCGGATCTGGCCCGGAGCTTGCGGGCGGCCTTCCCACACAGCGGCCTGTTCGTTTCCACCTCGACGCTGGCTGGCCGCGCCACCGCGGGCCAAAAACTGGCAGGTCTGGCCGACGGCGTGTTTTATGCCCCGGCGGACTATGTGTTCGCCGTGCGGCGGGTGCTGCGGACGCTGCGTCCCTCGGTGCTGGTGATCGCGGAAACCGAGATCTGGCCCAACCTGATTCGCGAAACCAAGCGCACGGGGGCCGGCGTCATCGTCGTCAACGGCCGCATATCGGACCGCGCTCTGCCGCGCTACCTGCGCTTCCGCTGGTTCTTCCGCGCGGCGCTCGAGGCGGTGGATTCCATTCTGGCGCAGGACGAAGCCATGGGCCAACGGTTCCTGGCGCTGGGAGCGCCGCCGGAGAGAGTGCGCGCGGCGGGCAACCTGAAGTACGACTTCGTGGCGCGCCCGCCCGAACCGGGGTCCCCGGTTCTCGGCCTGCTCGCGCGCATACGGCCGGAAGAGGTATGGATCGCCGCCAGCACCACCGCGCCCGCCGGACCCGGCGATGTGGACGAGGACGACGCCGTGGTGGCGGCCTTTGCCGGGCTGGCCCGGCGGCATCCCCGCCTGTTGCTGATTCTGGCGCCGCGCAAACCCGAGCGCTTTGCGGAGGCGGCCCGCAAGCTGGCGGCGGCGGGCGTGGCCAGCCTGCGGCGCTCGGCGCTGGGACCCGCCGATACGCTGCCGCTTCCGGGCGCGCTGCTGCTCGATAGCATTGGCGAGTTGAGCGGCCTGTTCTCCGTGGCCGATGTGGTGTTCATGGGCGGAACCCTGGCCCGCCGCGGCGGGCACAATATTCTGGAACCGGCGCTCTTCGCCAAAGCGGTGGTGGCGGGTCCCCACATGGAGAATTTCCAGGCCATCGCCGATGAATTCCGGGCGGCGGGCGCCTATGTGGAAATTGGCGCGCCGGGGGAACTGGGGCCCGCGGTGGAGCGCCTGCTGGAAAATGCCGCGGCGGCGCGCGAAATGGGCCGGCGCGCGCTGGTCTGCGCGGAGGCCCGCCGCGGGGCCGGGGCGCGCGCGCTGGCGGAAGTGCGCGACTGGCACGCGCGCTCCGTGCCGTGGTATCGCCCGGCCATGCCTTGGCTGGCCTTGGGCGGCCTGTTGGCGCGCCTCTGGATATGGGGTGGAAGACGGCACCGCGCCCATGGCCTGGCACGCCAGCGTAAGCTCGATGTTCCGGTGATCGGCGTGGGCAACCTGACCATGGGCGGAACCGGCAAGACGCCTTGCGTGCTGCTCCTGGCGGAGCTCTTGAAAAGCAGCGGCCGCCAGCCGGGGATTCTGACGCGCGGCTACGCGCGCAGCTCGCCGCAGAAGCAACTGGCCCTGGCGCCCGGCGCGGTGGTAAGCTCCGAGCGCTCCGGCGACGAGCCGCAGATTTTCGTCCGCTCGGGCCTGGCGCCGGTGGGCATCGGAGCGGACCGCTTTGAAGCCGGCCGATTGCTGTGCCGCGACTTCGACGTGGATGTGCTGCTGCTCGACGACGGATTCCAGCACGCCGGCCTGGCCCGCAACCTGGACATCGTGCTGATTGACGCCCTCGAACCCTTCGGGCGCGGCGGCGTCTTCCCGCTGGGGCGTCTGCGCGAGCCCCTGGCCGCGCTGGCGCGCGCCGGGGTAGTGGTGATCACCAGGAGCGGGTTCTCCGACCTGGCCCCGGCCATCGAAAGCGAGACTCGGCGATGGAATCCCAAGGCGCCCCTATTCCGGGCGGAGGTTCAGCCGCTGGCCTGGGTGGACCACGCAAGCGGTGTGGAGCACGCCTTGGATCCCCGGCCTTTCGAGCGCGCCGGGGTGTTCTGCGGCCTGGGGAATCCGCTGGCTTTTCGCCGCACCCTGGCGCGCATGGGCGTGGAGCCGGTGGACTGGGTGGAATTCGAAGACCATCACAGCTACCGGCGGCGCGAGGTGCGCCACCTGGCCCAACAGTTTCTGGCGCGCGGGGCCACCGCCCTGGTCACCACCGAAAAAGACGCCGTCAACCTGTGCGAAGCGTGGCCCGAGATGGTGGCCCCCATGCGCCTCTATTGGCTGAAAGCGGCCATGCGCATCGACCGCGAGGAGGAATTCGTCAGGGAAATCGTGAAGCGCCTGGGCTGAGTGCGACAGTCCATCGTTTTTTGTGGTCTGCCGGGGGTTGACAGACGACGAAAACCGATCGTCTGTCCCACCGCGCCGCTTCACCGCTTCTCCCGCCGAGCCAGTTCGTCGGCCAGCAGTCTTACCGGCCGCGCCGCCGCCAGCAGCACGTCCAGCGCCGGTTTCTGCATGCGGGCGAGCTCGGTGTTCTGCCGGGCTAGCCAGTCGGCTGGCGCTGGCTGGCCGCCAGCCAGGCAATCCAACAGGCGCAAGCCCGCCGCGCCCAGCGCCGAAAGGTCCTTCGACAGGGGCTTGACCTCCGCCAGCAGAGCGTTGTTTTCGGCCAGCGGAAGGAAGCGCGCGTCGTTCGCCGCCCACTCCGCGAAGGCGCGCCGCAGGAGTCCCAAATCGTCGCTGTCTCCGGCGGGATTGGCGATGAAGCGCCTGGCCGCCCGTTCCAGCTCGCGCACGCTCTCGCTTTCCGCGCGGGCGGCGTCCACCAGCCGGTTCAGCGGCGTGGTGGTGGCGGCCCGGCTGGCGTTGCGTCCCTGCCCCAGCCCGCGGGCCTCCACCGCGTCCGCCAGAACGCGCACCGGCCCGGCCGGCTGGTCCCCGGCGAGGCGCGCCAGCATGGGCGCGTACCCGCCGCGGTGCGCGATTCCGGTCCACTCCAGCCAGCGGCTCACCGCTTCCATGCGGTCGTACATCGAGTCCGTGTCCACCACCTCACGCGGCGACCAAAACCTTTCCGCGATGGCCGCCGCTCGCGGCCAGATGCGGGAATCCACGGTTTCCGAATCCACCAGCTCCGACCACATGCACGCTTCACCGCCCAGGATCCGCGCCGCTTGTTCAGGGGTGAGCTGCGCCGTTTCCGCGCCCAGCGGGTCCACGCCGTAGTGGTAGGCGGCCGTTCTCAGATGATCCAGGTAGTATCCCGACGAGAGGATGCCGCGATAGCCGCCCGCGGCGGCGGCGGCCAGCGACTTCTGCCCGCGCCAGGACTGGATCACGCTGGCGGTGGGCAGCCCCGGGCTCAGGATTTCGTCCCACCCGATCATGGTCTTTCCGTACTTCTCCAGAATCTTCAGGAGACGCTGGTTAAAGTACACCTGAATGGCCGGCGGGTCCGCCAGGTTGTGCTCTTTGGCGAAGGCCTGAATGCCGGCGGACTGGCTCCATTGCCGGCCGTTCACCTCGTCGCCGCCGATGTGGAAGAAGGGGTCCGGAAAAAGCTGCGCCATTTCGCCGATGAACCCGTCCAGAAACGCGTAGGTCTCCTCCCGGCTCGGGTCCATGGCGCCGTCGAAGACGCCGTAGTGCGTCCCGATGGCATACGGGCCGGGCGCGCTGGCCAGCTCCGGGTAGCCCACAAACCAAGCGCTGGTGTGCCCGGGCATGTCGAACTCGGGGATCACGCGGATGCCGCGATCGCGAGCGTAGGCCACCACCTCCCGAATCTGCTGCTGGGTGTAGTAGTCGCCGTTGGAACCAAGCTCGTGAAGCCGCGGATACTTGAGGCTTTCCACGCGGAAGCCCTGGTCTTCCGAGAGGTGCCAGTGGAACACGTTCATCTTGACCGCGGCCATGGCGTCCAAATTGCGTTTCACCACTTCCACCGGCATCCAGTGGCGGCAGGCATCGAGCATCAACCCGCGCCAGGGGAAGCGTGGGCGGTCCTCGATATGCATGGCCGTCACCTCGAAGCCACCCGGCCCGGGCTCGATCGCCTGCGCCAGCGTCTCCATTCCGTGCAACGCGCCCTCCACCGTGGCGGCCTTAAGCAGGACTTCGGCCGGCGAGACGTCGAGGGTGTACGATTCGTCCTCGCCCAGGGTTGGATACGCCGGCCCGCCGGCGCATTCGATGCGCAGGCGCCGGACGTCGGCGGGGACCGGCTGAGGCGTGAAAATGATGCCGGTCTGGCGCGCCACGCGTTGGCGGAACCGCCTGGCGGCGGAGGCCAGCCGAGCGTCGGCGTTGGCCCCGGTATCCACCGTGAAGTTGGCGTCGACAAGGAACCTGCCGGCGGCGGGTTCCACCTTGATGGGCATCGGCATAAAGGCGGGCGCCGCCGCGCGGGCCGTCTGGTTCGCGGCGCCGATCAGCGCCAGAAGGGCGAGTAGGAGACGCATAAGTGAATCCATAGCATAATGCAGAGCCGCGGTCAGGCGGGGATCGGTGAAAAACGGGGACCGTCGCGGAAGCAACCGGCAGGAGGGAGGCGCTGGTCCGGAAGGCCAGCCTGAGGGTATCATGAAACTGATGCTGCACCTGCGGTTGAAAAATCCGGTCCCCGACCAGTTGGCCCACCACGCGCCGTTCCCGCATTTAAACCCGGAGTTCCCACTCAAGCCGAGAATTGAGCGCGATAGCGCACGCCCTTTTCAGGTCATTAGTCTTCCGCAACAGGACGGATCTTTCGTGGCGTCGGTTGTCGAGGCGCCGGAGATTCTTGTCTACCACCGCTCGCGCAAAGTGGCGGAAGACAAGGCCGCAAGAAGATTCTCAAAAAGCCCGGATACCCACGCCTATGCGCGCCATCCATTGGCTACCACCAAAGCTGTGAACATCGACATGGAATATGACGAGGATTCCATGGCATTTGTGACTTATGTCAAAGAGCTCCATCGGATGTCCACCTTCGGAGAATCGGAGTCCGCGGCGCTAGACAACACCGCCGAGATGATCCGCGGCTACATTAAGTCCATGGAGGCAAATCGGAAGAGGATTCCCCTCGCCGCCTCGGAACTCACTGAACTCAAGCGTGTTGTGGGCTTACGCTGATGTCTTCCGACCCGGCAGTCTCGGGCAAAGAGGCTGTTCGAGCGCTGGAGAGACTTGGATTTCGATTGGACCGGGTCGAGGGCAGTCACCATGTGCTGCTAAAGGCCGGGCATCCTCACCCCGTTGTAGTTCCGGTTCACAGTTCGCAGGCGCTACCGAAAGGGACTCTTGCGAGCATCATCCGCATTGCGCGCGTAAGCAAGAAGCAGTTCTTCGCTGCGACCAGATGACTTGGTCCTCTATGATTGGAGAGCGCCGCGTCATCTCCCTCCAGGAGGGCAATCATGATATTGGCGTCCAGCAGGAATCTACCACTCGCCGGCATCGACGCGCTCGCACTCCTCCTCTATCGCTTGGATCATCTGCCCAGCCGAAACCGAATCGATAGAGGATGCGAATTGCCGCAGGTTTGCGCCCTTCTCGCCCGCCGGCGCCGAAGCGGCAAGGGAAGCCACGAACCGGAGTACCTGCTGCTGCGTCTCCGGGGGCAGTTTTTCGACTTGCCTGGCAATCTCCTGGCCGACGTCCATCCGCCAGATCCCTCCACTCCCAGGATACACTCTCGCGAGCATCGTCCACGTCGCCAATGCGGGCGCCTGATCCCGGGCGAAAGGCTTACGATTTCGGCGTAACCATGCTCAGCCGCGCCGCTTTGGCGCCGGGCTGCGCCTTGCCCACGCGCACCACCAGTTGGAGCGCCGCCACGGGCGAAATCGCGCGCGCCTTGACGCGGTCCTGGCTTACCCCGCTCAGCACGGCCAGCCCCCACGTGGGCAGGTAAATCTCCATCACGTGGATTCTCTCCGCGCCGCCGTGAAAGAAGACCAACAACTCCTCGTCTTCCTTCAAGGCCTTCTGCATGGCATTGAGCTGCGCGACCATGGTGGCGCCCACATTTTCGGCCTCGGGCGGCGCGGAGGCTTCCTTGGGCGGGTCCTTGGTGACATTTAAGAGCGCCTGTTGCGCAAGCTGCTTGGTGAATTCGCCGATGGCCATCCTGGCTTGATGCTAACACCCGGCCATGCCTCGGGCGGGACGGACGCCTACGCTCGGATCAGAACGCCTCTGCCACGCCTTGCCATCCGCTACGCTCCAAGCTACAATCGCCCTTCGCTGTCGGCCTGGAGCGACTTACTTATGACCTTCCACCCGGCCAGCACGCCGGACTTCCTGCCTCCCGCGCAAATGCGCGAGCTGCAACTGAACAAGTTGCGCCACGTGGTAAGCCGGGCCTACGATCACGTGGCCCTGTTCCGGCAGCGCCTGGACTCTAGCGGCTTCCATCCGGACCACCTGCGCGAGCTGCGCGACCTGGAGAACCTGCCTTTCACCACCAAGGCCGACCTGCGCGATACGTATCCCTTCGGTCTGTTCGCGAGCCCCATCGAGGACATCGTCCGCCTGCACGCCTCCAGCGGCACCACGGGCAAGCCCATCGTGGTGGCCTATACGCGGCAGGACCTGGAGGTGTGGACCAGCGTCATGGTGCGCTCCTTCGCCGCCTGCGGAGTGCATTCGGGCGACGTGGTGCAGAACGCTTACGGCTACGGCCTGTTTACCGGCGGCCTGGGGGCGCATTACGGAGCCGAGTCGCTGGGGGCCACCGTGATTCCCGTCTCGGGCGGCAACACCGACCGGCAGATCATGGTGATGAAGGATTTCCGGGTGACGGCGATCTGCTGCACGCCGAGCTACTTCGTGCACCTGATCGAACGGGCCGGCGAGCTGGGCGTGAGCGTCCGCGAGCTGCCCCTGCGGGTTGGGGTTTTCGGCGCGGAGCCATGGTCCGACTCTATGCGCCATTACATGGAAAGCGAAGGCGGCATCCAGGCCTTCGATATCTACGGCCTGTCCGAAATCATAGGGCCGGGGGTGGCCATAGAGTGCCCCTGCCACCGCGGCCTGCACATCTTCGAAGACCATTTCTACCCGGAGATCGTGGACCCCGAAACCGGCCGCGTGCTTCCGGACGGGGACGAGGGCGAGCTGGTGCTCACCACTCTCAGCAAACAGGCCATGCCGATGATCCGCTACCGCACGCGTGATATCACCGCGCTGTATCCGGAAGCGTGCCCCTGCGGCCGCACGGTGCGGCGCATGGCCCGCATCGGCCGCCGCAGCGACGACATGTTCATCATCCGCGGCATAAACGTGTTTCCATCGCAGATTGAAACCGCGTTGCTGGCGGTGGAAGGCGCGCTCCCGCACTACCAGATCGTCCTCACCCGCGAGAAGGGCCTGGACGCCATCGAAGTGCAGGTGGAAGTCACGCCGGAGGTTTTCAGCGACAAGATCGGCGCGCTCGAATCCCTGCACGAACGGCTGGGCCGCGCCCTGGAGCAGGCGCTGGGGCTGCGCGTGGAAGTGACCCTGGCGGCTCCGCGCAGCATAGCGCGCAGCGAGGGCAAGGCCAAACGCGTGATCGACCGGAGATCCATCGGCGAGGTACCGCATGAAGATTCACCAACTGTCGCTCTTTCTAGAAAATAAGCCCGGCCAGATGGCCGCGCCCTGCCGCCTGCTGGCGGAGGCCGGAATCAACATCCGCACCCTCACCCTGGCCGATACCCAGCGCTTCGGGATTCTGCGCCTGATCGTCTCGGACTGGGAACGGAGCCGGCCGCTGCTGGAGGCGGCCGGGTATGTGGTGAACGTCACCGAGGTGGTGGCTGTGGAGGTGTCCGACCGCCCCGGCGGCCTGGTCGAGCTCCTGGAGCTGTTCGAAGGCGGCGAGGTGAATATCGAGTACATGTACGCCTTCACGTTCGGCCGCAGCGACCGCGCCGCCCTGATTTTCCGCTTCGACCGTCCCGACGCCGCCATCGAACGGCTGCGGGCGGCGGGCCTGAACGTCCTCGGAGACGTGGAAGTCTATCAGCGCATAGCGGGGTAGGCGGGGCCGGGCTTTTTGACGCGGAGACGCGGAGACGCGGAGACGCGGAGAAAATCGAAGAAAGGAAAAGGGCAGCCAGCCCTCTCTATGTCTTAGTCTCCTCTTTCGAGTTTCTCCGCGTCTCTGCGTCTCTGCGTCAAAGAGGTTCGGCGCGGCGTACTCTGAACTCCGATCTCTCAGGCCTTCTCATCTCGTTGTGATAACCTGAAATGCCATGCCCCCCGAAGGCGCAGCGAGGCTGCCGGATTGGACGCCGGGCTCCTGGCGCGGGCGCACGGCGCTGCAGCAGCCGGAGTACCCCGATGCCGCGGCGCTCGAGAGCACGCTGAACGAGCTGCGCCAATTGCCGCCCTTGGTTACCAGTTGGGAGATCCTCTCGCTGCGCGAGCAGATGGCCGAGGCGGCCTGCGGGCGGCGGTTCGTTCTCCAGGGCGGCGATTGCGCCGAACGCTTCGCCGACTGCACCTCGCCGCGCATCGCCAACATGCTCAAAATCCTGCTGCAGATGAGCCTGGTGATGGTGGTGGGGGCGCAGCGTCCGGTGGTGCGCGTGGGACGCTTCGGAGGGCAGTACGCCAAGCCGCGTTCCTCCGATTTCGAGGAGCGCGACGGCGTGCGGCTGCCTTCCTACCGCGGCGACCTGGTGAACGATCCGGCCTTTTCCATTGAAGCGCGCACGCCCGATCCGCAGCGCCTGCTCCGGGGGTACGAGCGCTCCGCCCTGACCCTGAATTTCATCCGCGCCCTGGTCAAGGGCGGTTTCGCGGACCTGCACCATCCCGAGTACTTCGACCTCGACTGGGTGGAGCATTCGCCGCTGGCCGACGAGTACCAGCGCATGGTGGCCACCATCGGTGATTCCCTGCGCTTCATGGAAAACGTGCTGGGCGTGCGCGCGGGGGAAACCGACCGCATCGATTTCTTCGCCGCCCATGAAGCGCTGCACCTGGGCTACGAAGAGGCCCAGACGCGCCGCGTGCCGCGCCGTCCCGGCTGGCTCAACCTCTCCACGCATTTTCCGTGGGCGGGCCTGCGCACCAGCCATCCGGCCGGCGCGCACATCGAATACCTGCGCGGCATTGAGAATCCCGTGGGCGTGAAAGTGGGGCCCGATACCACGCGCGAGCGGGTGGCCCAATGGATCGAGATCCTCGATCCGCGGCGCACCGCCGGGCGTCTGACGCTGATCCATCGCTTCGGAGCGTCGCGGATCGCCGACGCCCTGCCGCCGCTGATCGAGGCCGCGCGCGCGGCGGGCGGCCAGCCGGTGTGGATTTGCGACGCCATGCACGGCAACACGCAGGTGGTCTCCGGCGGCGTCAAGACCCGCCGCTTCGAGGACATCTACTCGGAAGTGGACCAGGCCTTCGACATCCACGCCGGGATGGGCCAGAGGCTGGGCGGGGTGCACTGCGAGCTGACCGGCGAGAACGTCACCGAGTGCCTGGGAGGAGCGCGCGGCCAGAGCGAGGCGGACCTGGCGCGCGCGTATCGATCCGAAGTCGATCCACGCCTCAATTACGAACAGTCGCTGGAGCTGGCGTTTCTGATCGCGCGCAAAATGGCGGGCGAGGTCAGGCAGCGTGGGACGGACCATCGCCCTTAGTGGTCTGTCAGGCCTTCGCCAAAACCTCCTTCGGTGAGTTCCGGGTTGACAGACGACAAGAAGCGATCGTTTGTCCCACCGTCTGTCCCACGCCCTATAACGGCGTTATCGGATGGGCGTCCGAGCCAAGGTGGACTGAGTATGTCTTCATGGCGCCCGGCGGAGGGGTCAGCAGGTGCGGCCGGATCAGCAGGAGCACCAGATCGCCGCTGGCGTTCTTCTGATGGGTGCTGGTGAGCGGTCCGAGAAACGGCACGCGCGACAGGCCCGCGAGGCCCGCGATGGAGCGCGACTCCTCCGCGTTCATCAAGCCCGCCACCACCGCCCATTCGCCGAATGCCATGCGGGAGGTCGACTTCATCAGGCGGTTCGAGATGACCGGGATGCCGTTCACGCTGGTTCCCTGCAACACCTTGAACTCCGCGTCGATATCGAGCGTCACATCGCTCTCGTCGTGCACCGAGGGCGTTATTTTCAGGGTAAGGCCCAGGTCCTCGAAATTGAAAGAGGGGGGCGGCGTATAGGGGGTGGTTCCGTTGCTTCCGCTGCTGAGCGCCCCAACGCTGAAGGTCACCCGAACGGTCTGCGTGACGCCGGCCGCCGTGACGCTAAGGTCGCCGAGGTACGTGTTCGCGGAAAGGCCCGACGGATTCGCGTACAGAGTCAAGGTGGCGGGGACGCCCGCTTCCACGGCGCCGACGGAACTCGAAAGCGACAAGCCGGACCCGGTCACGCTGGCCGATAATGCTCCGGCGGCGGCGCTGGTCACGCTGATGGTTTGCGCAACCGTGGAACCGGAGAAGGAGGCGCTCAACGAGATCGGGTTGGGCGAAACGGTGAGGCCGGCGGCGGTTCCCCCGTTCACCGTCAGGGTCACGTCGATGTACGCGATGGAGCCATCCGATGCATTCAATTGCACGGCGCCGGTATAAACGCCGGTACCGAGATCCGCGAGACTGGACGCGGGAGCGAGGGCCAGGACGCCCGGCAGCTTCCCCGAAACACTGGTTGCGCCGTTCACCAGCAGCCACGAATTCGCGCTCGATGCGGTAGCGGTGAAGCTGGCGGCGCCGCTGGGGCTCGATGCCGTCACGATGGTGGTCTCCGGCAAGCTCCCGCCGGTGGCGTATGTCCATGGGATGGAGCTTTGGCTCAGTTGCAAGCTGCCACCGGCTACGCTGAAGGTGACCGCTACCTCCTGGGTAACCGCGCCCACCGTCACGCTGAGAATGCCCGAATAGGTTTGCGCCGAAAGCCCGGTAGGATCGCCTTCAACCGTGAGGCCAACCGGCGCGTTGGCTCCCACCGTGGTCCCGGCAGCCGTAAGCGAGAGGCCGGGGCCGATTACGCCGGCCGACAAAGCCCCACCGCTGGCGCTGGTCACCACAACCGTTTGTTGCGCCGATAAAGCACTCGTCCCGGAGGCGAGCGCGATGGGGTCGGGCGAAATGGTGAGACCCTGCGCGCCGCCGCCCACCGCCAGTTTCACGGTGATGTATGCGATGGAGCCGTCCGACCCGCTCACCTGCACGGCGCCCAGGTAGGAGCCCGTCCCGAGCGCGGTGAGACCGGCGCCGGGCGAAATGGTCAGGGTGGCTGGCAGCACGCCGGAAGCGGTGGTGGCGCCGTTCACGGCCAGCCACGGGCTGGAACTCGCCGTCATGGCGGAGAATCCGATGGTTCCATTGGTGCTCGCGACCGTGACGCTGACGGCCGACGGGGATTCGCCGCCGGAGGAGTAAGTCCACGAAACGGAGCTCTGGCTGATTTCCAAAGCGCCGACGCCGGTCCCGGCGCTCGTGATCCCGGTGTTCGTGATCCCGGCGTTCGTGCCGCCCGAGGTGGTCGCCGCCGAGCCCGAGGATCCAAAATAGCCCGCCGTCAGGATGGGATACCGGTCCCCAATGTGCAGCGTGGCGGGCTGCCCGGACACCCCGCGGAGGAAGGAGTCCAGCAGCAACTTGCCCGAGGACTGGGACATCTGCGCCACCAGCTCCGCGCTCACCACGCCCAGTCCCATCAGCGTCTTGCCGCCGCCGAACGCCGCCAGCCCGGCGACGTTCTGAACGGTGGGCGTGTTGTGCATCAACGTGGTCAGCGCGACCAGCGGGAACTGGGTCGGCAGGCCGATCCCGTAGGTGATCGCGTCGTTGCGGCTCACCTCCAGGAATTTCACCTCCGTGGCCACCTGCGCGGGCGGATGCATGAAGTTCTCGAACATGTCGCGGGCGGCGAGCACTTTGGAGATGGAGTCCTTCAGAATCACGGTCTGGTTGGCCGAATCAAAGGCGGCGACTTTGATGCCCATGGCCTGCTGGACGGCGTTGACCATGTTGGTGAAATCCTGCTGGGTGGCGGTCTCCGGAAGGCGCACCTCCACGGCCACCACGGGCTCCAGTTCGGCGCGTTTCTGCACCGTGTCGGTAACCACCAGGAAGCGCTTGTCGGAAAGCGGCACGAGGAACGATCCGGTGGCCGCTTCCAGACCATGCAGCGCGGTCCGGTAGTCCACCTCCCGCAGCTCGAAGCGAATCGCGTCGCGGTTCTTGTAATCGTTGTCGAAAACGCACTGTAAGCCGTAGGAGCGCGCCACCTGTTCCCACAACGTTCGAGCGTCGCCGCGCAGGTCGAAATCTCTGAGACCCGGCTCCGCGGCCAGTTGCGTGGGGGGCAGCGGCCGGCGGGCGTCGGCCTTGTCCTGTTCGGTGGCGGGAGGCAACTGCGGCAGGGGCGCGGCAGCCGCGGCAGCGGTTTTGGGTGGGTTTAGCGAAGCCTCCATTTCGGCGCGGAGCCGCACCGACTGGCTGCGGAGCCAGTATTCCCGGTTCTCCGGATCGAGGGCCGCCGCCTGCGAATACAGCAGGTAGGCCTCGCGCATGTGGCCGGCTTTCTCGGCCGCGCGCCCTTGGGCGAAAACCTCCCCGGGCGCGGGCTCCTCGGCCGCCAGGCATCCCGCCGCCAGCAAGCCGAGGATGAGCACACCAACCCGCACATAGGATTGACGGCCGGAGGGCCTTGCACGTGCAAGCGATTTGTTGTGAGAACCTGAATGTTATGAACGCAATCGCGGCATTCCGGCGCCTTCTGGACCACCCCGAACAGTGGATCGCGCCGCTGGCGGTTTTCGCCGTCGTATTCACGGCCGGCTGGCTGGCGCGCCGCCTGCTCTTGCGGGCGCTGCGGGCGTGGAGTTCCCGCACCGAGAGCCGGTCCGTCGGGATCCTGGCGGAGTCCTTGCGCGGTCCGTCCCTGATCTGGGCGCTGATCCTGGGCGCGCACCTGGCCGTGCAGGCGTCGGACCTCTCGGAAAAGCAGCTCGATTTCGCCGGCCGTGCGCTCGGGATTCTGCTGATTCTTTCGCTCACCTTCATGGGTATGCGCCTGGCGCGCGAGTTGGTGCGCTCCTACGGAGGCCACCTGGCCGGCGCGGCGCCGGTCACCACGCTGACGCAGAATCTGGCCCAGGCCGGGGTGCTGATCCTCGGAATCCTGGTGCTGTTCGGCGACAAGCTGCAGCGGATCACGCCCATCCTGACGGCTTTGGGCGTCGGCGGCCTGGCCGTAGCCTTGGCCCTCCAGGACACGCTCTCGAACCTCTTCGCCGGGTTCTATGTTTCCGTGGCCGGGCAAATCCGCCTGGGCGACTATATCAAGCTGAACACCGGCGAGGAGGGGTACGTGAGCGACATCGGCTGGCGCAGCACCACCATTCGCGGCCTCGGCAATAATCTGGTGATCGTTCCCAACGCCAAGCTCGGGCAGGCCATTGTGACCAACTTCTGCCTGCCCGAAAAGCGCATGTCGGCGTCGGTGCAGGTGGGGGTGAGCTACCAATCGGACCCCGACCACGTGGAGCGAGTCCTGCTCGACATCGCGGAGCAGGCGGCGCGCGAGGCGCCCGGCATGTTGGCGGAGCCGGCCCCGTCGGTGGCCTTCGACCCGGGCTTCGGAGAGTCCGCCCTGGGGTTCACCCTCAACTTCCAGGTGGCCGAGTTCGCCAGCCAATTCGCCGTTCGCCACGAGTTGCGCAAACGCATTTTCCGCCGCTTCCGGGAGGAGGGCATCCGCATGCCGTTCCCCACCCGCACCATTCTTTTCGACGGCCCGCCTCCCGCCGAACCGCCGCGGCGCTAGGGGCTGGGCCTCAGCGGCCGAACTATTTTGGGGCTGATTCGTCCTATTTCCGCATTTTTCGGCCCAGGCGCTTGCCAAGCGTGTCACGGTTTGTTAATCTAGCATCAGTCAGCCGAAAGCAAGGCCGAAGTTCTGGCCGCAATAAGCAAAAACCTCCGGCGCCCCTTTCTTGCAGGGATGGTCGCGCTGGAATGCTGGCGCAAGTTTCGAGGCCTGCCGCAGGCTTCCGTATTCGATATGCGGGAGCGGGCGTGCGCGGATCTTTGACAATCCGGTTGGATGCAGTAAAAGAAGAAGTTCGTCAGTTTTCCGAGTAAAGCTGGGGCGAAAAGCAACAAACTCACAACATCAAATGAGAGTTTGATCCCGGCTCAGAATCAACGCTGGCGGCGCGCTTAACACATGCAAGTCGAACGAGAAAGGGGAGCAATCCCCGAGTACAGTGGCGTACGGGTGAGTAACACGTGGGTAATCTATCTTTTAGTGTGGAATAACCCTGGGAAACCGGGGCTAATACCGCATAAGCCCGAGAGGGGAAAGTCGCAAGACGCTGAAAGAGGAGCCCGCGGCCGATTAGCTAGTTGGGAGGGTAAGAGCCTACCAAGGCCCAGATCGGTAGCCGGCCTGAGAGGGCACACGGCCACACTGGCACTGAAACACGGGCCAGACTCCTACGGGAGGCAGCAGTGGGGAATCTTGCACAATGGGGGAAACCCTGATGCAGCGACGCCGCGTGAGCGATGAAGCCCTTCGGGGCGTAAAGCTCTTTCGGCAGGGAAGACGATGACGGTACCTGCAGAAGCAGCTGCGGCTAACTACGTGCCAGCAGCCGCGGTAATACGTAGGCAGCGAGCGTTGTTCGGAGTTACTGGGCGTAAAGGGTGTGTAGGCGGTGGCTTAAGTTTGGTGTGAAATCTCCCGGCTCAACTGGGAGGGTGCGCCGAATACTGAGCGGCTTGAGTGCGGGAGAGGAGAGTGGAATTCCTGGTGTAGCGGTGAAATGCGTAGATATCAGGAGGAACACCGGTGGTGTAGACGGCTCTCTGGACCGCAACTGACGCTGAGACACGAAAGCGTGGGTAGCAAACAGGATTAGATACCCTGGTAGTCCACGCCCTAAACGATGCATATTTGGTGTGGGTCATTCAGTTGATCCGTGCCGGAGCTAACGCGTTAAATATGCCGCCTGGGGAGTACAGTCGCAAGGCTGAAACTCAAAGGAATTGACGGGGGCCCGCACAAGCGGTGGAGCATGTGGTTCAATTCGACGCAACGCGAAGAACCTTACCTGGGCTCGAACGGCTGGTCAACGGGGGCGGAAACGCTTCTACCCCGCAAGGGGGTCCAGTCGAGGTGCTGCATGGCTGTCGTCAGCTCGTGTCGTGAGATGTTGGGTTAAGTCCCGCAACGAGCGCAACCCTTGTCCTGTGTTGCCATGCCGAAAGGCGGAACTCGCAGGAGACCGCCAGCGATAAGCTGGAGGAAGGTGGGGATGACGTCAAGTCCTCATGGCCTTTATGTCCAGGGCTACACACGTGCTACAATGGACGGTACAAAGCGCCGCTAACCCGCGAGGGGGAGCCAATCGCAGAAAACCGTTCTCAGTTCGGATTGCAGGCTGCAACCCGCCTGCATGAAGCTGGAATCGCTAGTAATGGCAGATCAGCACGCTGCCGTGAATACGTTCCCGGGCCTTGTACACACCGCCCGTCACATCACGAAAGTGGATTGTACTAGAAGTCCGCGGGCCGACCCGCAAGGGGGGCAGCGGCCCAAGGTATGATTCATGATTGGGGTGAAGTCGTAACAAGGTAGCCGTAGGAGAACCTGCGGCTGGATCACCTCCTTTCTAAGAGAGAACGTGGGTGGAGTTTCCGAAAGGCGAACCCGTTGGGTGTACGCGGGGGCCGAGTAAGAGACAGCCGTTCCACTCCAGACCTCCGTTTCCGTTTCGGCGGGAGCGGGGAGCCCGACCCGGCGTCTCCACTTGGAAGACTGGATTTCCTCTCAAGCGGCCATGGGCTGGACCCGTGGTCTCTGCATCCAACTGGCCTCGATTTGAGTTTAGCCGCCGGCATTCCGCCGCCGGATTCCCGGGTGGAAATCCGGGAGCGGCTATAAGGGGCTGTAGCTCAGCTGGGAGAGCGCCTGATTTGCATTCAGGAGGTCGCCGGTTCGATCCCGACCAGCTCCACCAGGCGTGAGGGCGAGGGCCTGTAGCTCAGTTGGCTAGAGCGCACCCCTGATAAGGGTGAGGTCGGTGGTTCGATTCCACCCAGGCCCACCAAGCAATCGACGATCCGTAGGTTCCGGGCAAGCCCTGGGACGTACTGATCGCCGAGGCGATCGAGATCTTTGACAACAGAATATTGACGGGCATACAAACACAAAGTAAGCGCAAAGAAGTAGCGTACACCGTGTGTGCGAAGTAGAAGTTATGGTCAAGCTACTAAGGGCGTGCGTGTGGATGCCTTGGCGCAAGTAGGCGAAGAAGGACGTGGTCAGCTGCGATAAGCTTCGGGGAGCCGCTAACAGGCTGTGATCCGGAGATTTCCGAATGGGGAAACCCAACGGGTGCGAACACCCGTTACCGTCGTCTGAATCCATAGGGCGGCGGAGCGAACCGGGGGAAGTGAACCATCTCAGTACCCCGAGGAAGAGAAAACAACCGTGATTCCGAAAGTAGTGGCGAGCGAACTCGGAAGAGCCTAAACCGGACGATCCCAAAAGGAGAGACCGGGGTTGCAGGACCACAAATTCAAGCCATCAGCGGCCGGCTATTGTCAAAACGGGCCTTCGGGTTCGGGATAGCCGGGGGCTGAGGGTTTGAATAAAGAGGGACAGGAAAGCGTTAATCGAACGGTCTGGAAAGGCCGGCCAAAGAGCGTGACAGCCGCGTAGGTGAAAATGCAATTCTCCTTCCAGTGGCTCCTAAGTAGGGCGGGGCACGAGAAACCCTGCTTGAATCCGCCGGGACCATCCGGCAAGGCTAAATACTCACTTGCGACCGATAGTGAACCAGTACCGTGAGGGAAAGGTGAAAAGAACCCCTGCGAGGGGAGTGAAATAGTACCTGAAACCGCACGCTTACAAGCAGTGGGAGGGCTATGGGCCGCAAGGCCAAGGCCTGACCTCGTGCCTATTGCATAATGAGCTGGCTAGTTATTCTCAGTGGCGAGGTTAAGCGGAAGCGAGCCGCAGCGAAAGCGAGTCCGAAGAGGGCGAATGAGTCGCTGGGAATAGACGCGAAGCGGGATGATCTACCCTTGGCCAGGATGAAGTCGGTGTAACAGCCGATGGAGGTCCGAACCAGTGTTGGTTGAAAACAGCTTGGATGAGCTGAGGGTAGGGGTGAAAGGCTAATCAAATTCCGTGATAGCTCGTTCTCTCCGAAATAGCTTTAGGGCTAGCCTCTCGTGGTCCGTCGCGGTGGTAGAGAACTGATTGGACTAGGGGCCTTCCCGGGTTACCGAATCCAACCAAACTGCGAATGCCGTGAATGTGTAGCGAGGGAGTCAGACAGTGGGGGCTAAGCTTCATTGTCGAAAGGGAAACAGCCCAGACCGCCGGCTAAGGTCCCGAAGTTCATGCTCAGTGGGAAAGGAAGTCGAGAGGCTCAGACAGCCAGGAGGTTGGCTTAGAAGCAGCCATCCTTTAAAGAAAGCGTAACAGCTCACTGGTCGAGCCGCTTGGCGCCGACAATATAACGGGGCTCAAGCATGATACCGAAGCCGCGGAACCCGGAAAGGACCTCGGTTCGATCCGGGTTGGTAGGAGAGCGTTCTCAACAGCGTTGAAGGCGTACCGTAAGGAGCGCTGGAGCGTTGGGAAGCGACTCTGCCAGCATAAGTAGCGAGAAACCAGGTGCGAACCCTGGTCGCCGTAAGTCTAAGGATTCCTGAGAAAGGTTAATCCGCTCAGGGTTAGCCGGAACCTAACGCGAGGCCGACAGGCGTAGCGGATGGACGGCAGGTTAATATTCCTGCGCTGCCTTGAACCGACAAAGACCGAAGGGGGGACGCGGACCGAAAGCCCTGGAGCGCAATGGTTACAATCCAGGGTGAAGGGAGTTCCGGATTGGCAAATCCGCCGGGACGACCGCCAGGAAAAGCCTCTAAGGAGGGACAAGGCATCCGTACCACAAACCGACACAGGTGGACGAGAAGAATATTCTAAGGCGCTCGGGTGATGGTAGGTTCAGGAACTAGGCACATTAGCTCCGTAACTTCGGGAGAAGGAGTGCTCTGAGCAATCAGAGCCGCAGTGAATAGTCTCAGGCGACTGTTTAACAAAAACACAGGTCTCTGCAAAGTCGAAAACGACGTATAGGGGCTGACGCCTGCCCGGTGCCGGAAGGTTAAAGGGAGAGGTCAGCCGCAAGGCGAAGCTTTGAACTGAAGCCCCGGTGAACGGCGGCCGTAACTATAACGGTCCTAAGGTAGCGAAATTCCTTGTCGGGTAAGTTCCGACCTGCACGAATGGCGTAACGATCTGAGAACTGTCTTAACCTGCCGCCCGGCGAATTTGTGGTCCCGGTGAAGACGCCGGGTGCCCGCCACTAGACGGAAAGACCCCGTGCACCTTTACTATACCCTTTCATGGAACTATGGGGCGGTCTGCGCAGGATAGGTGGGAGGCTTTGAATCCGGGTTCTCGGACTCGGAGGAGCCAACGGTGAGATACCACCCTGATCGTTCTGTGGTTCTAACCTCCACCCATAATCTGGGTGAGGGACAGTGGAAGGCGGGTAGTTTGACTGGGGCGGTCGCCTCCTAAACGGTAACGGAGGCGCGCGAAGCTTGGCTCAGGCGGCTTGGAAATCCGCCGACGAGTGCAAAGGCATAAGCCAGGTTAACTGCGAGACCAACAAGTCGAGCAGATGCGAAAGCAGGCCTTAGTGATCCGGTGGTTCCGCATGGAAGGGCCATCGCTCAACGGATAAAAGGTACGCCGGGGATAACAGGCTGATCGGAGTCAAGAGTTCACATCGACGCTCCGGTTTGGCACCTCGATGTCGGCTCATCGCATCCTGGGGGTGTAGAAGCTCCCAAGGGTTAGGCTGTTCGCCTATTAAAGCGGTACGTGAGCTGGGTTCAGAACGTCGCGAGACAGTTCGGTCCCTATCTGTGGTGGGCGTAGGAGATTTGAGGGGGCCTGCTCTTAGTACGAGAGGACCGGAGTGGACGAACCTCTTGTGATCCAGTTGTTCCGCCAGGAGCATAGCTGGGTAGCGAAGTTCGGTCAGGATAAACGCTGAATGCATATAAGCGTGAAACCTTCCCCAAGATGAGATCTCCCAAGCATAACAGCTACGAAGGGCACTGGAAGACTACCAGTTTGATAGGACGGATGTGTAAGCCGGGCGACCGGTTGAGCTTACCGTTACTAATTGCCCGTTCGGCTTGACCATAATCTCTACTGCGCACGCACGATGGCGCTAGTTTTTTCCGCTCAGGCCCGTCAATATCCTGAAGAAGCCGTCGGCGTTCGGCTTTCAGCTATCGGTTTAAGACCTTGCCGCTTCGCGGGCGGGGTTCTTAGCTGAAAGCCGACGGCTGATGGCTTCCACGCTTTCTGGGTGACCATAGCGAGAGGGACCCACCCGTTCCCATCCCGAACACGGCAGTTAAGCCTCTCAGCCCCGATGGTACTGCGCGCGCAAGTGTGTGGGAGAGTAGGAAGTCGCCCGGTTTATTCCAAAAGCCCGATCCCCCAGGATCGGGCTTTTTGCGTTGGGCTGGAGTAAACGCCTGGCAATGACGCCGCCTCGGGATCCCAGTCCCAAGTCACCGTCGGCGGGAGGGCGGGTAAAAGGCCAGCCCGAATACTCCGCCGTGCGCCAAAGCCACCAGTCTAGACGGCTTCTGAGCGCCAGGCCGCCGCCAGGCTGAGGGCTGGATTGTCTCCCACCCGGGGCTGGACGGCCAACTCCAGGCACAGCGTCTCAATGCGCCCGATGTTCGCCAGGGTCTGCCGGACGCTCCTGGCTCCCATGTCCCGCTCCAGGCGGTTTTGGAGCCCGTCAAAGGTGCGGATGAGACGCATCGCGCGCTTCTTGCCATCCGGCCGGATCGAGATCCGGAAGACTCGCGCATCGTCCCGGTCGATCTGCCGCTTCACCAGTCCTCGCGCTTCGAGGGAAGAGAGGCAGTGGCTCATGTTACCGCGTGTGGTCGAAAAGCTCCCAGCCAATTGCGACGGGCTCACCATGACCGGGTCCTCGAAGAAGACCGCCACCAGGACCAGTCCCTGAAGGAACGTCAGATCCTCGCCCCGCAGGGCGCGATTGAGGCTCGCCTCCAGGACACGCGCCGCCTTGGCGATGGCGAACAGCGGGCTTTCCTCCAGAAATCTCCCGATTCTCATTGCTTTGAGCCTAGCGGAAAAGATTGAGGCATTCAACTATTTCGCACGCTAGCAAACTGTCCTTGGCTGGGGGCCGGTCCCGGGGCCATCATCGGGAAACGGCTCATGCGCGCGTCCACAGACAGAGACAAAGCTGCAAGCGGAGACCCACGCGGCCAGGATTCTCCGGGGTATTGGGGGCAAGTACGCACCCGCTCCCTTAGAAGGCGTGAAAGAACCGGTTGGCGGGCGGAAGCGCCCGCCGCACAAGGATGGAAGACCTTTCACGGCAAGGTGGGACAGACGCTTTCGTCCGTCAATCCATCAGTCCGGTCGCTTCACGGCCTCACACGGTCGCGGCTCGCCACCCTTCCGCTGGCTCTGGCCGCGGCGGCCATGTGCTTCGGTCAGACCTCTTCGCCTCCTCCTCCCGTCGAGATCGTGATCGTCACCGGCGTGTACGAACCGATTCCCCTCGGAGAGTCCGATCGCTCGGTTACGGTATTGCCGGCCGACAAGGAGAGCCAGATCCTGTTTAACGATCCCACCGGATTCCTGCGTCTCGATCCCTCGGTGGACGTTCAAGCTCGCGGACCAAACAACATCCAGACCGACGTGTCCATTCGCGGTGGAACCTTCGGTCAGACGCTCGTGCTCTGGAACGGACTTCGTTTGAACGACGCCCAGACCGGACATCACGATCTCGATACGCCAATACCGCTGGAATCCCTGGACCGCGTCGAGATTCTGAAGGGGGCCGGCTCGACGCTGTACGGCTCGGATGCGGTCGGCGGCGTCATCAACTTCATTTCGCGGCCGCCGGAATCGAGCGAGGTC
This sequence comes from Terriglobia bacterium, assembly GCA_963767595.1. Lineage (GTDB taxonomy): Bacteria > Acidobacteriota > Terriglobia > Bryobacterales > Bryobacteraceae > BOG-224. Next base: position 137,376 of record CAVYEK010000016.1, on the reverse strand, counting down.
CGCCTGCGGACCGCCCTGGGCAACTTCGGCGTCAACCAGCAACATGTCGAACTAACGCTGTTGCAGAATGGCTGGACCGAGGACCTGGCCGCGGACCGGGACTTCTCATCGGGGTTCCGGTTCGATCGCGACTACCGGAATCTGTCGATCGCCTCTCTTAGCCACCACACCGGGAGGCTGGGCGCCACGGACATCATGCTGGCCATCGGCGATCGGCCCTTCGGCGCCGGCCAGTTCTACGGCGATTACCCGTCCTGGGAGCGGACCAAATCGTGGTTTGCGGGGATTCGCCAGACGCTCGGGGCATCGACTGAAGTGGACCTTGGTTACCGCCGTCACACCGACCTTTTTGTTCTGTACCGCGACCAGCCACAGGTGTACGCCAACCGGCACGTGCTCGACACATACCAGGGCGCGCTGCGGCGGCGCCGCCGCCTCGGCGGGAACACGGAACTGCATTACGGGACCGACGGATCCTACGATTCCATCCACAGCTCCAATTTGGGAGCGCACACGCGCGGGCGCGCCGCGGCATTTGGCGCGATCGACTTCCGCGCCCTGGGGCGGTTCTCGCTCGACATTGGCGCAAGAGAGGAGGTCTACCGTGGGCTGAACCATCAGTTCAGTCCGTCCGTCACGGGCGGCGTGTGGGTGTCGCCGAAGCTGAAGCTGCGCGGCGGCGTAAGCCACGCGTTCCGGCTGCCATCGTTCACGGAACTGTACTACGCCGACCCGGCGACCCTCGGCTCGCCCAACCTCAAGCCGGAGCAGGCTTGGAGCCGGGAAGTGGCGGCGGAATGGCGGCCAGCCGGCCGGATTCTGGCGCAGACGGCGGTGTTCGACCGCCGCGACCGCAACGACATCGACTACGTGCGAGCATCGGCCAGCGATCGTTGGCAGGCGACGAACCTCGGGCGCCTGCGGGCCACGGGAGTCGAAGCCAGCCTGCAAATCCGGTTGCGCGAGAGCGACCAACTGACCCTGAGCTATACCGGTATTCGGTTGCGGACCGATTCAGAGCCGGGCCTGTTGACGGAATACACGTCAAACTATCCCGTACACAACGGGACACTGAACTATCAAGGCGCGATTGCGCGGCTCCTTCTGGTGCGGACGCGCCTTGGCGTGCTCGAGCGCCCCGGCCGCGATCCGTATCCGCTGTGGGATGTTGGGATTGCGCGGGCGTGCGGGCGCCTGCGGCCCTACCTTCAGCTCACTAACCTGGCCAATACCGCATACCAGGAGATTCCCGGTGTTGTAATGCCGGGACGCGCGGTCGTGGGGGGAATCGAGATTCGGGCGAAGCTCAAGTAAGCCGGAGGGTGTAGCCGCCGAGCCGCGGAGAGGGCGCTGAGAATCTTCGATTTGCGATCCCTCCGCGTCCCGGCGCCTCGGCGGTGAAGGGAGCTTGCGGACTACAGTCCAAGGGCCGGCTTCTTTCTTGCCACCGCGCCACGCTAAGATTGTTTTCTATCCCCATGAAGACGTTTACCATCGCAGTCATCCCCGGCGACGGCGTCGGCCGGGAAGTGGTCCCTCAGGCCGTGCGCGTGCTGGAGCGGGCCGCGCAGAAACACGGAGTGGTTTTTGCGTTTCAGGAATTCGACTGGGGTTCGGCGCACTTCTTCCGCTGGGGGCGCATGATGCCGGCCGGGGCCATCGATCTTCTGCAGCCCTGCGACGCCATCCTGCTGGGGGCCGTGGGCCACCCGGACATTCCCGACCACACCACGCTCAACGGCCTGCTGCTCCCCATACGCCGCGCCTTCGATCAGTATGCCAACGTCCGCCCGGCGCGCCTCTATGCGGGCGTCTCGTCGCCGCTCAAGGGAAAGAAGGCGGGCGATATCGACATGGTGGTGGTGCGCGAGAACGCCGAGGGCGAGTATGCGCCGGTGGGCGGGTTCGTCTACCAGCATCAGCCCGAGGAGATCGCCATACAGACTTCGGTCTTCACGCGGCGGGGGGTGGAGCGCATCGTGCGCTTCGCTTTCGAGTTGGCGGTGAAGAGAAACGGGAAGAAGCGCGTCACCTCGGTGACCAAGTCCAACGCCCAGGGCTACAGCCTGGTTCTGTGGGACCGCATCTTTCGCGGAGTAGCCGCCGAATATCCCGGCATCGAAACCGAGTCGCTGCTGGTGGACGCCGCGGCCATGAATTTCGTGCGCCGCCCGGAGAGCTTCGACGTGGTGGTGGGCTCGAATCTCTTCGCCGACATTCTGAGCGACCTCTCCGCCATAATCGTCGGCAGCATGGGTCTGGCTCCCAGCGCCAATCTCGACCCGCTGCGCCGGTTTCCCTCCATGTTCGAGCCGGTGCATGGCTCGGCCCCGGATATCGCGGAGAAGGGAATCGTCAATCCGCTGGCCACCATCTTGAGCGCGGCCATGATGCTCGATCATTTGCAGATGAGCGAAGCCGCGCGCGAGGTGGAAGAAGCCGTAGCCGCGGTTCTGGCGGAGGGCAAGGTGCGCACGCCCGACCTGGGCGGGACCAGCTCGACCGAAGAAGTGGCCTCCGCCGTGCTAGAGAAGCTGGATCGGTGAAACCAGTCCAGCGTTCCGAAAACACCGGCCGCCATGCGTTCCTGGTGGGTTCCGGCATTCTGCTCAGCCGTGTAGTGGGCCTGGTGCGGCAGCGCGTCTTCGCCCACTATTTCGGACTTTCGGATGTAGCCGACGCCTTCAGCGCCGCGCTCCGCATCCCCAACTTTCTGCAGAACCTGTTTGGCGAGGGCGTTCTCTCGGCGTCGTTCATCCCGGTCTACAGCCGCCTGCTGGCGCAAGGCGACGAGGAAGAAGCCGGCCGCGTGGCGGGCGCGGTGGGAGCCATTCTGGCGCTCACCACATCGGTGCTGGTCCTGCTCGGGGTACTGGCCACGCCCTTCATGATCGACGCCATTGCTCCCGGATTTCACGGCGAGAAGCGGGTGCTGACCATCCGCATCGTTCAGATTCTCTTTCCCGGCGCCGGGTTGCTGGTGCTCTCGGCCTGGTGCCTGGGCATTCTGAACAGCCACCGCAAGTTCTTCCTCTCCTACACCGCTCCGGTGGTGTGGAACGCGGCCATGATCGCCACCCTGGTGTTCTACGGCGGGATTCCGCAGAGTTCGCTGGCCATCAAACTGGCGTGGGGTTCGGTGGTGGGCAGCGCGCTTCAGTTCGGCGTGCAGACTCCCGTGGTGCTGCGCCTTGTGCGCCGGCTGCGCGTGCAGCCGGACACGCGCTCGCCGAATGTCCGCGAGGTGATTCGGAACTTCGCGCCGGTGTTCGTCAGCCGGGGCGTGGTGCAGATCAGCGCTTATGTGGACGCATGGCTGGCAAGCTTTCTGGGGACAGGCCCGGTCTCGGGGTTGACCAGCGCGCAGTTGCTCTACACGCTGCCGGTCAGTCTTTTCGGCATGTCGGTTTCCGCCGCCGAGCTGCCCGCCATGTCGAGCGCTCTGGGCGACCCGGCGGAGGTGGGCGCGTATCTGCGGCGGAGGCTCGATTCCGGTTTGCGCCGGATCGCTTTCTTCATCGTGCCCTCGGCCATGGCTTTTCTGGCTCTGGGCGATGTGATTGCAGCAGCGCTCTTCCAGACCGGCCAGTTCAAGCGCGCCGATTCCGCCTACGTTTGGGGAATTCTGGCGGGATCGGGGGTGGGCCTGCTGGCTTCCACCCTGGGGCGTCTCTATTCTTCCACATACTATGCGCTGCGGGACACGCGCACCCCGCTGCGCTTCGCCGTGGTGCGGGTGACGCTCACCGCCGCCCTCGGCTACGTGTGCGCGCTGAGGTTGCCTGGGTGGATTGGCATTGATGCGCGCTGGGGCGTGGCCGGTCTGACCGCCTCCGCCGGCGTGGCCGGATGGGTGGAGTTCACGCTGCTGCGCCGCGCGTTGAACCGGCGCATCGGGTCCACCGGCTTGCCGGCGCCGCTGGTGGCGAAGCTGTGGACAGCGGCTGCGGTGGCCGCGGCGGCGGCCTGGGCCGTGAAACTCGGCATCGGCCGCCACAACCCCATTCTGGCCGGGATGGCGATACTCGGCCCCTACGGCGCCGTCTACTTTGGGATGACGTACCTGATGCGCGTCGAAGAGTGCGCCGGCATGTTGCGCCGGATCAGGAGGCGGTAGGGCGGCGGGGCATAACATAGGAGAGGTGCGAAACGCGGCGAGAAGTCCTCGGGAAAATGCGTCCCCTTTTCCTCACGCTGCTAAAATCGGAGGTTGCCTGATCCGATCCGCGCCGCCGCGCGCATCACTCCGGCGGTGTTCCGCCGGCCGCTCGCGGAATGCCGCTGTAGCGCAAGAAGGGTGGCCGAGCTGTGATCCGCGCCATTGGTCCGGACTCTTTGCTGGTGATCGTGCCGGCCTTCAACGAAGAAGGCGCCGTGGGCCAGGTGATCCGTTCGATTCATGAGCACATGCCCGGAACGCCCGTCCTGGTGATCGACGATTGCTCGGCGGACGCCTCCATCGCCGCGGCCCGCGCGGCCGGCGCCGAGGTGCTGGCGCTGCCCCACCATCTGGGCCTGGGCGGCTGCGTGCAAGCCGGCTACAAGCTGGCCTGCGAGATCGGCTTTCAGTATGTCATCCGGGTGGACGGCGACGGCCAGCACGACGCGGGCGCTATCCCGCGCGTCTTCGCGCGGCTGAAGGAATCGGGCTGCGAGATGGTGATCGGCTCGCGCTTCGTCAACGAAAACGGTTCCCGCACGGGCGCGGTTCGCTCGCTCGGCATCCGCCTGTTCCGCATGGTGCTGCGCCCCATCCTGGGGAAACCGGTGCACGATCCCACCTCCGGGTTCGTGGGCGTCAACCGGCGGGCGCTCGAACTGTTCAGCCGCAGCTTTCCTCTCGAATACCCGGAGATCGAGGCCCTGGTGGTGCTGCAACGGCGGCGGTTCCGCTTCGAGGAAGTGCCCTGCGCCATGCGCCCGCGCCTCGCCGGGCGCTCGTCCATCACCGCGCTCAAATCGCTCTACTACATCGCCCACGTGCTGCTGGGCGTCTTTGTCAACGTGCTGAAATGGGAAGGCCGGCCGCGCGGGGGAGCGGGCGGGCCCGGCGCCGGAGGTTAATATGGATCGGCTCTTGAACGTCACCACCGGCCTGAGCGTCATCCTGCTCATCATGGTGCTGATATCGGTGCGCCGCGCGCACATCCGCGTGGAATACTCCTCGGTCTGGCTGATCGCCGCCGGCGCCATGCTGGCGCTCTCGCGGATGCGCCCGCTTCTGGACCATGTGCGAAGACTGATCGGCCTCCCCGATTCCCCGCTGGCGCTCTTCCTGGTGGCGGCCAGCTTCTTCCTCATCATGTTCTTCCGCTTTTCGGTGATCGTCTCCCATCTGCGGGACGACAACATCGCGCTGGCGCAGCGCGTAGCCATTCTGGAGTATCACATTCAGGGCCTCAGGAATCATGAAGAATAGCCGGCGCCAGCTTCGGCCCGATGCGGCTCCACCTCCACCCGCGCCGCCGCCGTCGAAGCCGCGCGCGGGGTGGCGCTGGTGGGCCTTCGCGGCCGCCGCGCTGGCTGTCTTCGGGGCCTATTCGCCGGCCCTGCGGGGGCCTTTCCTGTTCGACGACAACATGCTGCCGTTCGCCATTGGAAACGTGGCGTCGGCCCCCTTGCGTGTGTGGCTGAGCGGCTCCCGCCCGGCGCTGATGTTCACGTATTGGATCAATGCGCGCATCTCGGGAGACGACACGTTCTCCTATCACGCGCTCAACGTGGCGATCCACTGCTTCACCGCCTGGCTGGTTTATCTGATCGTCCGGCGCCTCCTCGAACGGGCCGGCGTCGCGGGTCCGCGCCGCGGCCTGCTGGCGGGATTCGCCGCCGCGGTGTTCCTTCTGCACCCCATTCAGACCGAGGCCGTGGCTTATCTGGCCGGCCGTTCCGAATGTCTCAGCGTCATGCTGGCGTTCGCCGCTTTCGCCATCTTCCTCTACCGCCGGAAGACGGAAGCCTCCTGGGGCGTGGTCTTCGCCGTGCTGATTCTGTTCGGCGCGGCCCTCCTTGCCAAGGAGCACACCATCGCGCTGCCCGCTCTGCTGCTCCTCACGGACTACTGGTGGAATCCCGGATTCTCCTTCCGCGGCGCGTGTGCGGAACTGGAGGCTGTACGGCGCTCTGGCCGCCGGCGCCGGCGCCGGGCTGGCCATGTTCTGGGGCCCCATCTTCCACGCCACCTCGGCCGGATTCGGCCTCAAGGATTTCACCTGGTATCAATATTTCTTCACCCAGTGCCGCGCCCTTTTCGTGTACGCCGGCGAGTTCGTGCTGCCGGTGCGGCTCACGGCCGATTGGGATTTTCCGATCTCAAGGACCATTCTCGACCACGGGGCCATCTTCGGGCTCATCGCGCTGGCGGCGCTGGCGGGGGCCGCCTGGCATTTCCGCCGCCGCTTTCCGCTGGCTTCCTACGGTTTCTTCGCGTACCTGATCCTGATGGCTCCCACCTCCTCAATTCTGCCCATTGCGGATCCTGTGGCCGAGCGGCGGATTTACTTTTCGATGATCGGCCTGCTGCTGATCCTGCTGGAGCCGCTGAGCCGGGTCGGTGTGAATCCCAAGGCGCTGGCGGCGATATTCGCGGCCGTGGCTCTGGCGGCCGCCGGGGCCACCTACGCGCGCGCCGCGGTGTGGGGCGACCCCATGCTGCTTTGGCAGGATACCGTGCGCAAGTCTCCCGGCAAGGCTCGCGGCCATGAGAACCTGGCGTTCCAATACTACTCGCAGGGAAGCCCCGATCTCGCCATTCCGGAATTCGAGGCCGCCGCGCGGCTCGAGCCCCCCACCCAGATTCTGCTGGTGAACTGGGCGCTGGCGTACGACGATCTGCGGCAACCCGAGCGGGCCCTCGAGAAGCTGCGCGAAGCGGCCAAGCTGCCGCCTCCGGCGATACAACTCCCCGGCGCACGTATACACCCAGATCGCCGTGGTCTATGCCAAGCAGTCGCAGTGGGCCCAGGCGCTGGACGCGCTGGCCACCGCCGAGAAGCTGGACCCGGGCTCGCCGGAGATCTACCTGTATCGCGGGAAGGTGTATCTGGCTACCGATCGGCCCGCGGAAGCCATCCCGCAGTACGAGCGCGTCCTGGCGATCGACGCCGGCTACGAGGAAGCGCAGCGCGAGCTGGCGCAGGCCAGGGCGCGGCTGGCCGCGAAGCCGTAACATGCGGCCGCTGCGCCTTGGCGTCAACGCGCTGTACCTGATCCCCGGCGGGGTGGGTGGCACGGAAATCTATCTGCGCAGCCTGCTGGCCGCGCTGGCGGAGATCGACGCCCGCAACCGCTACTTCGTTTTCACCAACCGCGAGACCGGTCTCGATCTGGTTCCCCAGCAGCCCAACTTCAGCGCCGTCCCGCAACCCGTGCGCGCCGCTTCCAGGCCCGCCCGCATTCTGTGGGAACAGGCCGCGCTGCCGCTGGCCGCCGTGCGGCTGAAGCTGGACGCGCTCTTCAACCCCGGTTTCACCGCCCCGCTGGCCTGCCCCTGCCCGCAAATCACCGTGTTCCACGATCTGCAGCACAAGCGCCACGCGAAGTATTTCCGCTGGTTCGACCGCCCCTTCTGGAATTTCTTCCTGTATTGGTCGGCGCATGTTTCGCGGCTGATCCTGGCGGTTTCCGAAGCCACCGCGGCGGACCTGCGGCGCCACTACCGCCTGCCGGATTCGAAAGTGCTGGTGGCGCCGCACGGCGTGGGCGCGGAGTTCTTCGCCATCGGGCGGCGCCGCGCGCCCGAGCCCTTCCTGCTGGCGGTTTCGACCCTCCATCCGCACAAGAACCTGGACGGCCTGCTGCGGGCCTTCGCCGAATTTCACCGGCGGCGGCCGGAGTTCCGGCTGGTGGTGTGCGGCCTGCACGGGTTCGCGAGCGGCGCCCTGCACGGGTTGCGCGATTCCCTGGGCCTCCATGACGCAGTGGATTTCCCCGGCTGGATTCCGCGCCAGGATCTGCTCGACCTCTACGCGCGCGCGTGGGCCTTCCTCTATCCCTCGAAGTTCGAAGGCTTCGGCTTGCCGGTGCTGGAAGCGCTGGCCGCCGGCGTGCCGTGCGCCTGTTCCGGCATCGAACCGCTGGCGAGTTTGGCAGGAGACGCCGCGCTGCAATTCGACCCATTCGACGAATCCGCGATCATGCAAGCCCTGGTGCGCATCGTGGAGGACGAGCCGCTGCGCCGCCGGCTGGGGGAAGCCGGTCCGCGCCGCGCGGCCCTATTCTCCTGGCGCGCGGCGGCCGAGATCACGCTCGCGGCGCTCGTCGAGGCGGCATGCACGGGCCAGGCATGCCTGGCCCCTACGACGCCCGGACGGGTTCCGTAGGGGCCGGGCATGCCCGGCCCGGCGGCGCCCTGAGGCGTAACCCGGGATGAACTGGTCGCCGCCCGCCCGCTCCCTCGCGGTCGCGGCTCGATGGAACTCTGGTGAGCCGCGACCGTCAGGGAGCGGGCGGGGTGGCTATCTCAACTACGAGGCCCTGATCTTCCGGTACGCCTGCAATGCCTCTTCCGGATCTTCCAGATCGTCTTCGATCCGGACCATGCCGTTCCTGTAATAAATCAAGCCTAACGGGATGCCAATCACCGTTATGCAAAAGAACCAGAAGAGCAGCCAGCTCCCCATGAATTCATGCCGCACGATCTTCGACATTGCGTATTCTCCCGCTTGCTATGCGGCCGGCTATGCCGGCGATTTCCAGCGCGCGGGCTTCTTGAATGCGCGCTGGGCCTCCTTCACTTCGTTCCCCCGCGTCCAGATCAAATCGACGTTGGAGGTTCCGAAGCCCTGTTTCTCGCCCAGCGCGAGGAACGGCAGCTCTTCCACTTTGAAACCTATGATGGTGGCGGCCACCACGTCCACGCACAAGGCTCTCATCCCCGCGATGGCCAGGTTGTGATGCACGCTCGCGCCGTCGCCTTCCACGCCCCAGCAGCCGCCCAGCACGGCGAGGTCGGCGGGCCGGTAGCTGAACAGGTCGAACATCACCTCATCCGGGCTGCCCAGCTTCATCAGGGCGTCCTTGGGGAAACCGTACTTGGAGCCGGGCGCGATACCCAAGTAGTTCTTCACGGATAGCGAGACTCCCGTAGAGGCGTCGGTCTGGAGCGGACCCACGGAAATCAACTTGTCGCACTGCTGAATGACCTTGGGAATCGAGTACTTGCCGCCCGGGTTGTTGCGCGCCAGCGCCTTGCCCGGAACCGGCAGATCCAGCGAGTCGGCGAAGTTCAAGTCGGCGATTTCAAAGCGCACGCCGCGGAAGCGAGCGGTAAGCTCGGCGATCAGCTTGCGGTAGCTGAGGCCGTCGAACGCGCCGCCCCACTCCGTGCTCCATCCGTCCACCGGGGATTTCGAAAGCTCCATGGGCAGCCACTGCGGGGAGCCTTCCACAATGGTGAACCGCAGTCCGCGTTTGCGCTCCGCGAGGTAGGAGATCACGGTGCGAACGATGCGCGGATCCGTCACCGAGCCCGCGATGTACGGCTGGTGCGCGCCGCCATCCTTGGTTTCAGGGCCCAAGCCGTAGCAGGTGGGGATATGGGTTTTGATCACCACCCAATCTTCGGGATCCACCATGGCGTGGAACTCGCTGGCGCGGGTGGCCGCCAGGTCGATGGCCCGGCGCACCATGGCGTCGAGCTGTTTCGCGGTCAGGTCGGCGCCGGGCGGCTGCGGGTCCGCCAGCCCCGCGATCTTGGAGCCGTCGTCGTCCTCGCCTTCCTTGAAGCTCGAAAGCACGATGCCGACTCGCGGGGTGGTGTCCTGGGTCGCCGTGGCGATCACGGCGTCCTCCTGTTTCTTCTGGCTGGCGGCGAACGCCGCCCCCGCTCCCAGCGCCAGGAATTGCCGTCTGAACATGCGCATGATGCCTTGGCCTCGAATCCTTAGTATGCCTCGATTTGGGGCGCGCGCCTCAGTGGGACAGACCATCGTTCTTCGTGGTCTGTCACGCTTTGCCAACCGGCCTTGACAGACGGCAAAACCCGATCGTCTGTCCCACCTTGCTTTCGCCGAAACCTGCGCTCGGATATAGTGGAACACAGAAAGGTGGATCATGCTCCTCTCCCGCCGCGAGTTTGTCCTGACCTCCACTCAAGCCGCCGCCGCGTTGTCGCTACGCGGCATGGCCCCGGCCAAATCCTCCGTTGGCCTGGTGCATTCGACGCATTCGCGCCTCTCGAAGCCCGTCCCCGCGGACCATCCGCTCGATTACCCGCTGGTGCGCGACATGGTCTGGAAGGCTATTGGGTACGGCAAGCCCGCCGCCGGCAGTTTGGAGGCCAAGATCAAACCGGGCGCCTGGGTGGTGGTCAAGCCCAATATCGTATTCCTCAAGGCGCAACAGTCCTATCGCACGGGGGACGTCACCGACCATCGCGTGCTGCGCGCGGTCATCGAGTATGTGGCCCGGAATTCCAAGGCCGGGCGCATTACCTTGGCGGAGGGCGGCAGTTACCGCCGCTTGAGCGACCCGACCACCGATAACGTGGTGACGCAGAACGGCCAGCGCACCGACGCCACCAATTTCGATTGGGGACCCGACGAATGGCCCGGCGCCGGCGGCTCCCTGGGGGCCATGCTCCAGGACTTCGCCGCGCAGTTCCCGGACAAGAAGTTCGATTACGTGGACCTGGCCTACGACGTGGTGCGCGACGCCTCCGGCAAACCCGCGCTTCTGCCCGTGCCGCGGCTCAACGGGGTGGGCTCCTTCAGCAATGTCAAGGAGTACTTCGTCACCAACACCATCCGCAACTGCGATTTCCTGATCGCCACGCCGGTCGCCAAAGTCCACGAGCAGTGCGGCTTTACGGCGTGCTTCAAGAGCTATGTCGGCACGGGACCGCGCATCGCCTATGCCGGACCGGGCAGTTTCACCAACATGGGGCTGCACAACGACCACGCCGTGGACAATCGCCTGGACCCGTTCATCGCCGACCTGGCGGCTTTCCATCCGCCCGACTACAACGTGGTGGACGTCATCCGCGGCCTGCAATACACCGAGCACAACGGCCGGCAGCCGGACCAGATCGTACGCAGCAACATCGTCCTGGCCGGCGAGGACACCGTGGCCACCGACGCCGTGGTGGCCAAGCTGCTGGGCTTCAACCCCGCCGATATCGACTACCTGCGCATGGGCGTGGCGCGCAACCTGGGCACGTTCGACCTCAACCGCATCGAGGTGGTGGGCGACGAGCCCGACCGCTATGCGCGCAAGTGGGCCAAGGCGCGCCAATGGTACGCCGCCTGCAACCGGGCCTGGCGGGTGACCCGCGAGCCCGATTCGAACCCCAGCGGCTGGACGGCGCACACGTCCTTCGGCGACTATCTCGATCTTCCCAAGGCCGCCGGCGGCCCCGCCCCGGGGTATGCCGCGCTGGCCAGGGTGCGGGCCGACGGCGATCGCAAAGGCTTCCTGTGGATGGGCCTCAGCGGCAAAGCCACCGTGTTGCTCAATGGCCGGAAGATCATGGAAGAAGAGGGACTGACCCGCTTCCGGGTGGGGCAATACCAGCAGCCCATCGAGCTGCGCCCGGGCGAAAACCAACTTCTCTTCAGCGTCCAGCCCGCCAATGACCGCGCGCAACTGGCGGTCCTGCTGGTGGGTTCCGCCAATGACGGCGACAGCCTCGAAGGCGCTGCCTGGCTGGGGTAGACGTGCGTGCCGTGGACTGGCGAGGAAGAATGCCGGCGCGGACGCCGGCATGGCAGGCTGGGGGCCCGCTCTACGATCACGCCTGAAGTAGATTTATTTTCCGCTTTGTCCTCAGCGATTTGCGAATTCCCGCGGGGGCCGGTCCCAGCGCCCGGCTGATAGTTTGAAGTTGGCGGGAGAGCCTTAACAACTCGGAAGTCCGCGCGGGATTGCAGCGCTCCTTGTGGCGCTGGCTTGCTCGCGCGGACTTCCTTTTCTCGGCTCACTCCGCCAAATTCACTCAGGAGATTCAACACATGAACTGGAAAACGTGGCTTAAGGGCCTGGCCGCCGTGGTAGTTGGCGGGGCGGCCGCCGGCGCCGCCAATGCGCTTGGCAATGGTCAACTCAATCGCTCGACGCTGATCACCGCGGCCATCGGCGCACTCACCACCGTAATCGCCTACCTGCTCAAGTCGCCGGTGGGAAGCGCCGTGGCAACCGCGGTCACACAGCCGGTTGCCCCTCAGGCTCCATCAAGCGCCACCTAGTACTCCGACCGTGTGGAACTGTGCGATTGTGGGGCAGTTTGTCAAGCTGCGCGCCGGTTGGAAACCGGCGCTCCGGGCGGGTTTTCAACCCGCTGCAGGATGTCATCCTGCCCCACAAGAGAGGAACATGTTCAAGCGGTCGAAGACCTAGGCTCCCCGGCGTTGGAGGGTAGACCCAACCTGTCTACCCCCACAAATCCCGCCGCGCTACCCCCTTGCGCGGGGTATCCGATTTCGCAATAATACCGACAGGCCGCTGAAGCCGGTTTGGTGGTTCGTCGCCACAGGAGACGTGGAGTGCGAGAGACGCTGGTTGCCGCCCTGGTTTCGTGCGCGAATCGTTCGCTGCAGTCGAGATCGCGCCGCTTTCTGGCGGGCCTTTCCAGGGACGAGATGCAATTCATCGCGGAGTTTCTGGGGTGCTGCGTCCTCGAATCGGCGCGGCGGCCGGTCTGCTCCCGCGCGCAACTGGCCGAAGCGATTTTCGCCTTCGAGCGTGCCCACCGCGGCCGTTGCGGCTGGTGTTCCGAGGATCGGGAACACAAGATGATTCTGCTGTTGGAGTACCTCTGTTGCAGCGGAATCGAGCGAGTCTCCCTGGCCCACGCGTGAGTGGGGCAGGCCTCCAGGACTGCCTCCCGCCGAGGGCAGACCCGGAAAAGGCAGGCCGGGAGGCATGCCCCTGGAGTTTGTACATTTCCGAAGCCCGGAGGGCGAAAGACGCTAGCCCACGGCGTGAGCCGTGGGGAAGCGCACGTGAGAATGCGAGCCCCGGAACGGGGCGAAAGGCTGTTCTTAGCCCCAGAGGTCGCGCGTGTCGTATGCGATGCCATGCTTCCTCGGGAATGACGAGCAGGGAAGCGAAACAGTGTGGCATAGACTTACGCCCCGTTCCGGGGCTAGGCGGCCGGCCGACCTCTTTCCCACGGCTTGCGCCGTGGGCTAAGATGTTTCGCCCTCCGGGCTGGGTAGTGGACGGCTCCAAATGGATGGTGGCCGCAAGGCGCGGAGATCTCACCAAAAATGTCGAAACTCCAGGGGCAGGCCTCCAGGCGGCCTGCCCGACTAGCCCTCCGGCTGGTACGCTATCGCGTCAATCTCCACCTTGATATTCGGGATGGCGAACCGGCAGGCAACCGTCGCGCGCGCCGGCCGGAACTCTCCGAAGAACTCCGCGTACACTTCATTCATGGCGGCGAAATCCTGGCCGTCGGCCAGGTACACCGAGCACTTCACTACGTCCGCCAGGCCGGCGCCGCAACCCTCCAGGATGCGCTCGATGTTGCGCAACACCTGGCGCGTCTCCAAGCGGATGTCACCCGAGACCAACTGTCCGGTGGCCGGGTCCACGGGGACCTGGCCGGAAACGAAGATGAAGCCGCCGGCGCGAACCGCCGGAGAATACGGCCCCCGCGGCGCAGGCACGCCGGGCGGCGAAAGGCGCTCTATCGTCATTTAATTAGCATCCTTACTTATGAGGCGGGCAAGCTAAGCATGCCCCACCGTGGGGCATGCTTCAGCTTGCCCGCCTCCATGACAGGCTACTCGGGTTCATATCCTTCCGCTTCGAGGTAGCGTTCCACCTCAATCGCCGCCATGCATCCCGCCCCGGCGGCCGTGATGGCCTGGCGGTACACGCGGTCCCGCACGTCGCCCGCATGGAACACCCCAGGAATACTGGTGCGCGCCCCGCCTTTGGAAACGATGTATCCGTCCGCGTCGGTTTCGATCTGCCCGCGGAAGACCGCGGTGTTGGGGATGTGGCCAATGGCCACGAAAAAGCCGTCCACCTCCTGGTCCCACACCTTCCCGGTCCGCACATCGCGCAGGCGCACGCCGGTCACCAGGGACTTCTCCACATCGTGGATTTCTTCCACCACGGTGTTGGCGAGGAACTTGACCTTGGGATTGTGACGCGCCCGGTCCAGCATGATTTTGGAGGCGCGGAATTCGCCGCGCCGGTGCACCAGCGTCACTTCCCGGCCGAAGCGCGTGAGGAAGTTGGCTTCTTCCATGGCCGAATCGCCGCCGCCCACCACCATGATGCTCTTGCCGCGATAGAAGAATCCGTCGCAGGTGGCGCAGGAACTCACCCCGTGGCCGATCAGTTCCCGCTCGCCGGGGAGACCCAGCCAGCGCGCCGAAGCGCCCGAGGCGACAATCACCGTGCGCGTCTCAATCCACTGGCCTTCGACGTCGAGGCGGAACGGGCGGGCGGAGAAGTCGGCGCCGAGCGCCGCGCCGTGCAGGTACTCGGCCCCGAAGCGGATGGCCTGCTGTTTCATGTTCTCCACCAGGGCCGGCCCCTCGATGCCCTCCGGAAACCCCGGGAAGTTCTCCACCAGCGTAGTGAGCGCAAGCTGCCCGCCGGCCTCGTGTCCGCTGACGATGAGCGGTTTCAGATTGGCGCGCGCGGCGTAAATAGCGGCCGTATTGCCGGCGCAGCCCGAACCGAGAATCACTACGTTTCGCATCGAAAGAATCAACTGTATCACGGGCGGGCGGCGGATTCACCGCGGAGACACGGAGAAGGCGCGGAGACCTCACCGCGGAGAACTTCGGGATGGCCGCATGAGATCCGGGATTTGCGTCGGATTCACCGCGGAGACACCGAGACGCGGAGGAAGCGCGGAGAATCATTGAGTTGCAAACTCAATTCCTGGGTTTCATTCCGCCATCCCGAAGTTCTCCGCGCTTCCTCCGCGTCTCGGTGTCTCCGCGGTGAATCCGACGCCCTACGCGGTGAAACGGAGCCTACTCCGCCATCCCGAAGTTCTCCGCGCTTCCTCCGCGTCTCCGTGTCTCCGCGGTGAACCCGCCGCCCCCACCCCCAACCAGATATTAATTTCCCTTAAGCTTCCCAGCAGCGGCATCCGCCCGCGATTCAGGCGTTTACCCTACCCTCGGCGCCAGTTGGGACCATTTCGCACCCGAATTCGCACGAAAAGCACCTGGAAAACGACCGTTTGGTGGGAATGGATTGACGCCGGACGCCCTATCGTGCTTAAATCGAACGAAGCCTTGGATGCGGAGTCCGATGCTCGTTAGCGCTTTGCTTGCATTGAAAGGAAAGAATTTCTCTTGACAGGGCGTTGGCAATCGGTTATGAATATCTTTACCGCATCCGGTTGAGTGTGCAATTGTATTCGTACCTTGTGAGCACGGAAGATAGACAACAAAGAACATGTGCCACAGGCAAGCTTCAGTATGACCCGGCGCCCGGCTTGGCGGGTTTCGGGAAGATTGGCTCTCCGCCCGACACGGAGAAGTTCCCTAGGTTTGGCTGAACAGGTTTGAGACGTACTTCGAGGCTCAGGTTGAAAGAGAACTTCGACCGATTCAATTTTTCTGAAATCACAAGGAGAAGGAAATGAATTTTCGCAGATGGATTACTGCGCTGGCCGTTGTGACCCTATTCGTGGGCCTCGCCGCCGCGCAGACCTCGGGAGGCGGTACTGCTCTGACTTGCAATACCGTAGCCCAGGTGACGCCGACGATTCGCTCCGAAGGTTTGACGGAAGAGGTTGGCGACATCGTGATCACGTGCCAGGGTGGCAGCTACCTCACCACCGGCTCCGCGATTCCACAAGGCAACATTGTGATATCGCTATCCCTACCGGTAACCAGCCGTCTGGCTACCGGGTCTGCGCCTGCTGGCGCCGCCGGACAGCCCTCTGAAGCCATCCTGCTGGTCGACGAGCCGAACTCCGGTTTGGCCCCGGTGGTAGCGGGCTTTGGCCCGGCCGCTCCGATCAGCGTTTGCCCCACGCCGGGCTCAGGCTGCACGGCGTATGCCCAGCAAGTGGGAGGCATCCCGGTGGCTTCCAGCAGCGCCTCCAGCGCCGTTGCCACCTATAACGTATTCCAGGGCAACGTGGCGAACAACACCATTTCGTTCCAGGGCATTCCGTTCCTGCCTCCGGTCACCGCCGGCATCTCGCGCGTATATCGCATTACCAATGTCCGCGTGAACGCCACGGTCGCCGGAAGCAGCGTTGTGAGCGGCGTCGTGCCGGTTTATGCTTACATTTCCACCAACGGCTCTTCCACGCTGCCCATCAACTCCAACAACGGCATCACGGTCGCGTTTGCCAGTTCCAGCTTGAATCCCACCGTGACCAACGCCTCCACGTCGTTCGTGCAGTGCGTCGGCCAAACCCAGGCGCTGGTCGCGACGTTGAACTACAACGAACTGTTCCCGAGCGCTTTCAAGACCCGCATCGCGCCTTTCGGCACGACCGGCACCTCGTACATCGGGACCAGCAGTTCGATCGGTTATCCGCAGCAGAGCATTCCGGGCCAACTGTATGGCTCTGAGTCTAACCTGATTCTGCCCGTGAACGGCGTCCAAGCCGGCTTGGCCGACTTCGGAACGCGCTTCCAGGCGGTCTTCGCCAATCTGCCCACCAACGCTACCATCTACGTGTCGGTGACCAACACCAACGCCGGGACTGGCGTCGTGGGCGGTTACAATATCATTGAGCCCTCGGTCGCCCTGCTCACCACCGGCGGCGCCTCGGGCGTATTCACCCCGTACACCACCAGCACGCTCTATCCGTTGACTCTCACTTCCAACGCCGCCACGGTATGGTGGGAAGCGGTCAACACCAACACCAGCGCCAACGAGAACTTCCAGTTCGGCGTCTACGTTACCTACGCGGCGAATAATCCGCCAGTTCCGTCGCCCGGCGGCACTCCCACCGTTACGATGAGCTACGCGCCGATTTCGAACGTCGGGAAGGCCACGGCCACCGATCCGATTCCGCGCTTCATCCTGGGCACGGCGTCCGTGCCGCAGGCGATCAACCTCATTGTCGGGCCCTGCCAGACCATCCTGTTGTTCCCGTTCGTGGTGTCCTCGAGTGGGTTCGATACCGGCATCGCGATTTCGAATACCTCGATGGATCCGTTCAGCACGGCGACCTCGACCGGAACTTGCGCCATGTACTTCTACGGCCTGGCCGCGCCGGCGACGTTTAACATCGGTCCGATCCCCGCCGGTGACGGCACGGATCCCACCAAGTACTCGTTCATGACGTCCGCGGTAGCCCCGGGCTTCGAGGGCTACGTGTTCGCGGTTTGCAACTTCCAGTTTGCTCACGGCTTTGCGTTCATCAGCGATCCTGGCGCGCGCAACCTGGCGATGGGCTACCTGGCTCTGATCGTCAACAATGGCCAATCCCAGATTACCTACCGGGGCAGCAAGGCCAACGTCGGGGCCGAGAACCTCAACAACTAGCCTCGATTGGGCTTGAAGTGTGCAGTATCCAGAGGGGAGCTTAAGCTCCCCTCTTTTTTTTGGCGTGCGACATGGAGGTGGGGCCAAGCCTTCGGGCTTGCCGCCGGCCTTCTGGCCGGCGTTTTTCGCGCCGGCGCCATACGCCGGCCAGAAGGCCGGCGGCAAGCCCGAAGGCTTGACCCCACTTTTTTTGAGCCGCGTCCCTTGGGGGGCGTGCAAGATGCTACACTACGGTTCTCTCCGCGTCCGTCCAACCCAACTGTGCGCAAGCACGAATGAGGAGGTACTCTTGCCTAGGTTTAGATTCCTGTCGTTTATCGCGATTGCCGCCGTACTGCTTTTGGCGGGGGCTGCGCACGCGCAGACCTACCAGTCGAACGTGGTGAACCTCGCGCCCATCTCGGGCAACGGCCAGTTGACGTGTCCGACGTGCGCGTTCGGAAGTTTCGCCAATTTCGAGCCGCTGGTGGTGCAGGCGACCGACTCGGCGGGGAACCCGGTAGCGGGCGCCACAGTCGCGTGGTCCACTCCCAACGGCGTCGTCATTTCGAACAGCCAGACTACCACGGACCAGAATGGATTTACCCAGAACACGATTTTCCCGGGGCTTTCGACGTCGGGCTTGAATTACCAGCAGGCCATTATTACGGCCACTTCCGGAAGTGCCAGCGCGATCTTTACCGAAACCCAGAGCATGAATGCGCAGTATTATGTCATCTCATCGCTGATCGCGCCGTCTGGGGGAACATTCTACACCGGTATTGCCGGCTCGCAAGGCTCTCCCATTATTCAGATTCACATCGCGAATGCGTACGGCCCCATTCCGGGAGTCTCGGTGCGTTTGGTATCTCCTTCCGGTGGCGCGCCGGCCATGAGCTGCGTCACGGGAAACGGAGCGGATCCCGGATCGGTGCTGACGGACGCCAACGGCGATGCCTTCTGCACTCCGCTGTTCGGTAGCGCGGTGGGAAGCGGCATGACCGTCTTGGCCCTGGTAGGCGGCGTGAACAGCAGCGCCGCTAACGGCGGCCTTCCTTATGGCTTCTGGGCGTCTTCGCCGTTTTTTGTCACCGTGACGCCATCGATTCCGGGCTTGATCACCAAGGTCGGCGGCGACGGCCAGAACGCCAACCCGGGGCAACCCCTGGCCACCGCGCTGCAGGTGAAGGTGACCGACGCCGCGGGCGTGGCTACCATTGCCGGTACGGGCATAACCTGGACTGCGAGTCCGGCCAATGCGGTGACGCTTGGCTCCCCCACCACCATCACCGATGTGAACGGTCTCAGCCAGAATACGGTGCGGCTGTCTCCGTCGGCGGCGGGCCAGATCCTGGTCACCGCTACCGTGACCGGAACGCCGAAGCTCTTCACGACCTTCACGGTGACCGCCAACGCCACCGTCACGGGCGTCACGGCGTCTTCCGGCAGCGGGCAATCCGCCGTGGTTGGCACGCCCTTCGGCCAGCAACTGGTGGCCCAGGTCAACGGCAGCTACGGCCTGCCGCTGGCCAACTATGGGGTGGCGTTCTCCCTGACCGGGCCGGGGACTCTTTCGGCGGCGTCCGTTCCCACCGACAGTAACGGCTACGCGCGGGTGAGTGTGACCGCGACCAGCCCGCCGGGGACCGTCACCGTCACGGCTACCGCGGGCACGTACACCGCCACGTTCACATTGACCGTGGTTCCGGTGGGCCCGCAAATCACCGCTTTCACCAACGGCGCGCAATTCTATACCAGTTACGATGCCAACCATTCGGCGCTCTCGCCCTGCGGCATCGGGACGGCGTATGGGAGCGGAATCGCGCCTTCGCTGCAAGGCGTGGCTGTCGGGTCCAGTTGGGGCCCGCTGCCCTACACGCTGAACGGCGTCCAGGTCTCCTTCAACAGCAGCCAGGCGCCGATTTACAACGTAGCGAACATCAACGGCTTGCAGTCGGTTACCTTCCAGGTTCCGTGCGATGTTACCACCGGCAACGCCGTTCCCGTGACCGTGCAGGTCAACGGCGGAACGCAGAAACTGACCACCATTGTCCGGGCGGCCGGCCCCGGTATTTTTGAATCGGTGCAATCGGACGGCGTGCTGCGCGCCGTGCTGGAGAAGGCGGACGGTTCATTCGTTTCCCCAACCAACCCGGCCCGCGGCGGCGACGTGATACGCATGTTCGCCACCGGCCTGGGCGTTACGACGCCCGCGGTCGCCGGCACCGACGACCTGGCCCCCATCGGGGTGACGGCAACCGTGCGCGCGCAGTTGATTGTAGGCGTTAACAACGCCGGCGCGCCACTGATCGATGCGCAGCTCTCGCCGGACCTGATGGGCGTCTACACCGTGGACTTCCTGGTTCCGACGAGCGTGCCGCAAGGTAATAACATCGTTCTGTCGCTGGCGGCCAATGCCATCGACGGCAGCGTGACGCAGTTCAGCGCCGGCAGCAAGATCCCAGTCTTGCCGTAATCTGTCACGGGGCCGGACCCCCAGGTCCGGCCCCTGGAATGACAGACGACAAGAACCGATCGTCTGTCCCACAAGGCCACGGAGTTGACAGACGACAAGAACCGATCGTCTGTCCCACAAGGCCGCGGAGTTGACAGACGACAAGAACCGATCGTCTGTCCCACGAGGCCGCGGAGTTGACAGACGACAAGAACCGATCGTCTGTCCCACAAGGCCGCGGAGTTGACAGACGACAAGAACCGATCGTCTGTCCCACAAGGCCGCGGAGTTGACAGACGACAAAAACCGATCGTCTGTCCCACAATGCAAAGATGAAAAGAGATGACTACTCGGAATTCCCTTCGCCACCCGATTGGGGTGTTCGATTCGGGCGTCGGCGGGCTCACTGTCTTGCAGGCCCTCCGGCGCCGCTTGCCGCACCGCGATTTCATTTACCTGGGCGACACGGCGCGCGTGCCTTACGGCCGCAAACCGCCGGAAATGGTGATTGAATTCGTGGCGGGGATCGCGGAATTCCTGTGCGGCCAGGGGGTGGAGGCCCTGGTGGTGGCGTGCAACACGGCTTCCGCCGTGGCTATGCCTGCATTGCTGGAGCGTTGCTCCGTGCCGGCGTGGGGAGTAATCGACCCGGGCGTGGAAGCCGCGACACGCGTGGCCGGCGTTTCCAGCGTGGGCGTGATCGGCACCAAGGCGACCATCGGCAGCCAGGCCTATCAGCGGCGGCTGGAGGCGCGCGGTTTGCGCGTGTGGGCGCAGGCCTGCCCCATGCTGGTGCACGTGGTCGAGGAAGGGCTGGCGGATTCGCCCGAGGCCGAAATCCTGGTGCGCCACTACCTGAGCGGCCGTCCGGAAATCGACGCGTTGATTTTGGGATGCACCCACTACCCGCTGCTGCGAGGCGTCTTCGAACGCGTGGCGGGGGCCGGCGTGACGCTGGTGGACAGCGCCGAATCCACCGCCGAGACGGTGAGCCGGAGCCTCGAATCCGCCGGGCGCCGCGACGGGCTGGGCCGCGTGATCCATTTCGTGACCGGCGACGCAATCGCCTTCGCTCACACCGCCAAGGTGATCGGCGGCGTGGAAGGAGAGATCGTCCCGTTGCCCGTAACGGAACTGGCGGCGGAGCCGTCGTGGCGCACGCTTTAGCGTGCCGCGTCGGCTTCAGCCGACGTCCGATCGAATCAGCAGGAAGCGTGTCGAGAAAAGTCTCGACACGGCACGCTGAAGCGTGCGCCACGTCTTCGGGGCCACCCGGTAGAAATGCAGGTTAGCCCTGAGTGGCAGGCCCGGCGCCCAGGTCCTTCTCCACCCTCCTGAAAAGACAGGGGCCAAAGCCCTCCGGTTGTCCGGGGTTTGCACCACGGCTGAAGCCGTACCCCGATACCAGACTTTCCACTTCGGGATTGAGGGTAATCAGACTTGCAGCCGGCCCTGCCGCAGGTAGGCGGGCGTGTCCAGGTCGTCCATGTCGATGGGTTCCGCGTCGTCGATCAGCGATGGCTCCGGTTCGGGCTCGGGTTCCGGCTCGGGTTCGGGCTCGGGTTCCGGCTCCGCCACCGCCGCCGCGGGTGGCGGCCCCTCGATGGGCTCCTCGACCCGCACCACGGGCGTGGCCGCGCGCCGCTCGGGGACCACGGCCTCGGCGGGCTGGACACCCGTGGCGATCACCGTCACCTTCACCGAATCCTCCATGGATTCATCCAGGATCAGGCCGAAATTGAGCTGCACGTCTTCATATTCGGCGGCGTCGCGGACAATCGCGCAGGCCTCGTTCACGTCGTGAAAGCCCAGCTTGCCCGAACCCGTGATGTTGATCAGGATGCGGCGCGCGCCGGCGATGCGCGTATCTTCGAGCAGCGGGCAACTGATGGCCTGCCGGGCGGCCTCGATGGCCGCGCCCTCGCCTCGGGCCACCGCGGTGCCCATCATGGCGTAGCCCATGCCCAGCATGACGGCCCGGATATCCGAGAAATCGCGGTTGATCGCGCCGGTGCTGTTGATGATGTCGCTGACGCCCTCGACGGCCTGCCGAAGCAGATCGTCGGCCATCTTGAACGCTTCGAAGAAGCTGGCCCCGCGCGGCACGAGCCGGAGCAGGCGCTCGTTGGGAATGGTGATTACGGTATCCGCCGCCGATGCCAGGTTGGCCAGCGCTTCCTCGGCCAGCCGCAGGCGCCGGGGCCCCTCAAAAGCAAACGGCTTGGTGACCACCGCCACGGTGAGCGCCTCCAGCTCGCGGGCCAGCGAAGCGATCACGGGAACCGCGCCGGAGCCCGTGCCGCCGCCCAGGCCGGCGGAGACGAAGACCATGTCCGCGCCCTGCAGCAGCTCGACGATGGCGTCGGTATTCTCGAGCGCCGCCTGGCGGCCGAGCTCCCAGTTCGAGCCGGCTCCCAGGCCCTTGGTAATCTTCGTGCCCAGTTGGAGCTTGTTCGTCGCCCGGCACGCGGAGAGCGCCTGACGATCCGTATCCATGGCATGGAACTCGACGCCGCCGAGCCCCGCAACCACCAGGCGCGATATGGCGTTGCAGCCGGCGCCGCCCACGCCGATCACCTTGATGCGGGCCCCCATGCCCGCCTCTTCTTCCATTTCGTACTTCAGGTTGTCCGCATGCGTATCCGCCATAGCCATCGCCGCCTCCTTGGTGAATCGGCGCTTGCGCCGCCCGCCGGGCAACCGCTCCCTGACGGTCGCGGCTCTGAACGCCATCAGAGCCGCGACCGTCAGGGAGCGGTTGCAAGCTCTATTTCACTTCAAAATCTTCCCCAGCCATCCCGCCGTTTCCTGCCGCAGCCGCTCCTTTACTTTGAGCTTGGCCGAATACATGGCCAGTCCGGCAGCCACGCACCAGGCGGGATCGCTCAACCCGGCGGGCGCGTCGTCGATCCCGATCGCCTGCCCCCTGTGGGCCTGGCATTGCAGGATGCCCTTGGCCACCTGGCACAGGTCCGGGAGTCTCGCGCCGCCGCCGGTCAAGAACACGCCGAGCAGGGCATTCTCCATGCCCACCCGCGCCAGCTCCGATTGAACGTGGAGAAAGAGCTCCTCTCCGCGCGCCTCCAGAATCCGGTTGATAAACCTGCCGCTGGCGGAGCGGCGCTCATAGCCGCCGGGCGTCGGCAAGTCCACCAGGATGTTCTCCGGACAAGCTTCCGCCAGGGCGCCGCCGTACTCCAGCTTGAGGGCCTCGGCTTCGTCGAAGGTCAAGAACAACCCCTGCGCCAGGTCGCGCGTAAAGTGGTCTCCGCAGACGCGGACGGTGGAGGCCAGGTACAGGGAGTCGCCCCAGTACGCCACCATTTCCGTGGACTCGGCCCCGATATCCACCACCGCGATCCCCTCGCGCCGCTCCTCGGGCAGCACCGCCGCGTAGCACGCCGCCAGGGCTTCGAAAACGGTTTCCTCCACCAGCAGGTGCGCCTGGTTCACGGCCCCCACCAGCGCCGCGTGCTCCTGCACCGATGCCGTCACCACGTGGACGTTCACCTCCAGCTTGGAGGCCATCATCTTGCGCGGGTCGCTGTGGCCGGGGTGCTCGTCCACCACGAAATCCTGGGGGAACAGTTGCAGCACCATGCGGTCCCCCTGCAACTGAACGTGGGAGGCGCGGTCCATCACCCGGCGGATATCGCGCTGCTCGATTTCGCGGACGTATTCCAGCTCCAGCACGCCGCGGGTGTTGGCCCCGCGAACGGTGGGCCCGCCCATTCCCACCACCGCGGATTCCACGGATACGCCGGCCGCCGTTTCGGCTTCCCGCAGGACCGCCAGAATCGAATCCGCGACCGCCTTCTGATCGGCGATTCTTCCCTTGAGCCAGCCCCGCGATGGCTGTGCGGCGCCGCCCAGTAAACGCAGCCGTCCGTTCTCCAAAGCGCAAATCACCATCCGCGTTTCGCGGCTGGCCGCGTCGAGCCCCACTCCCAGAATCTGTTTCCCCGCCATCGCCCTTTATCTCTTCGCCACGATGTGGCCGTCCCACCGCAGGTCGAACGTCACCGCTTCCGGCGCCCCCTTCTGCGCTTCCGCGTAATGATTCAAGAAATTCCGATATCGGCGGGCGAAATCGCCGCCGCCCATCAGCAACTCCAAAGCCCGGCCGTCGACGCGCGCCACGATGCGCAGGTCGTCCGGATCCGCGACGTTCACTTCGGAGACGTCCTTCGCCAGGTCGCCCATATCCTTCTGAAAGCGCAGAAACGCGGCCACGCGCTGGCGGCGCGCCGCCTCGGGCTCGTCTTCCCGCACGCCGAGCAGCACGGGAAACGCAAACTGAGCCCGCGCCGGCGGCTCGAGCAGCACTCCATCGGCATCGACCAGCACGGCCCCGGTGCGCAAGGGCACGAAGGCCACGGGCCGCCGTTCGCGGAGGCGCACCAGCAGGCGGTCCGGCCAGATGCGCGACACGGAGGCGTCTTCCACCCAATCGATGGCCAGCAGGCGCCGCCGGCGCTCCGCCAGGGGGACGGCGAAAACGCTGCCGCCGAAGTCGGAGGCGAAAACGCGGCGCACCTTGGCCTCGGAGCCGTTGGCCCGTCCTTGAATTTCCAGCGCGTCCCGGCTGGCCGAGAGCGTGAACCGGGCCCCCGTCAGCGCGTACCGGCGCACTTTCAAGGCGGCCGCGCCGGTGGAAACGCACAGGCAGGCGGCCGCGGCCAGCCCGAGCCACAGCCGCCAGCGGACGCCGCCCGATTTTTTCGCTTCGCGCGCCATCAGCCCCCCGCCCTCAGGCGTTCCAGCGCCTTTTCGCCCGCCTGCCACACGCTGCCGGCGCCCAGGGTGAGCACCGCGTCGCCCTCGGCCGCCACCCCCAGCAGAGCCTCCACGCCGCGGTCCAGGGTTCCCACGTATTCGGCGCCGCGGTGGCCGAACTGCCGGATGCGCTCCACCAACGCCTCCGCCGTGACCCCTTCGATAGGCTTCTCCGAAGCGGCGTAGATATCCATCACGAACAGGCTGTCGGCCTGGTTGAAGGCGCGCGCGAACTCGTCCATCAGGTGGAATGTGCGCGTATACCGGTGCGGCTGGAACAGCACGTGGATGCGCCGAAACCCGCACAGGCGCGCGCTCTCGAGGGTGGCGCGGATCTCGGTGGGATGGTGGCCGTAGTCGTCGATTACGGTCACGCCGCGCTCCTGGCCGCGAATCTGAAATCTCCGGTCCACCCCGCTGAAGGCCGCCAGCCCCTGGCGGATGGCGTCCGGCTTCACTTCCAGCTCCATGGCCGTGGTGATGGCGGCGGTGGCGTTCAACACGTTGTGAAGGCCGGGAATGCGCAGGTGAAACCGGCCCAGGCCGGCGTCCCGGTAGCGCAGGCTGAAATCGCTCGCAAACTGGCCGCAGACGATGTCGCGCGCCTCCATGTCGGCTTGCGCGGTGGTCCCGTAAGTGATGGTCCGCCGCGTGATGGCGGGCAGGATGGCCTGCACGTTGGCGTCGTCCAGGCAGACGATGGCGGAGCCGTAGAAGGGAACCTTGTTCACGAACTCGATGAAGGCCGCGCGGGTGGCTTCGATGCTCGGGTAACGATCCACGTGCTCGCGGTCGATGTTGGTGACCACCGCGATGATGGGCGCCAGCTTCAGGAACGAGCCGTCGCTTTCGTCCGATTCCACCACCAGAAAATCGCTGTGCCCCACGCGCGCGTTGGAGCCGCCCATGGCGCCGACTTTCCCGCCCACAACCACGGTGGGGTCCAACCCCGCGCAGTTCAGGATGGTGGCGGTCATGGAGGTGGTGGTGGTCTTGCCGTGGCTGCCGGCCACCGCGATCCCGTATTTCAGGCGCATCAGCTCGGCCAGGAGCTCGCCGCGCGGAATCACCGGAATCCCCAGGCGGCGCGCCTCCTGCACTTCGGGGTTCCGTTCGTCCACCGCCGAGCTCACCACCAGCGCGCGGGCGCCGGCCACGTGGGCGGCGTCGTGCCCTTCGTGGATGCGCGCCCCCAGCGTGGCCAGGCGGTCGGTGGTGGCGGACAATTTCAGGTCGGAGCCGCTGATTTCGTAGCCCAGGTTCAACAACACCTCGGCGATGCCGCTCATGCCGATGCCGCCGATCCCGGTAAAGTGGAAGTGCTGGGGACGAAAAAACATTTCCTTACAGTATTGTTTCGGCTAACGCCGCCGGTGTCAACGGAAATCGTACCGGCCGCGGGCCGCCTCCTCTAGAATCTCCGCCGCGCGCGCCGCCGCGCCGGGCCGCGCGAGCTGGCGGGCCGCTTCCGCCATCCGGGCCAGCGATTCGGGGTCCCGGCCCAGCTCCGCGGCCAGGGCGAAGAGCTTCTCTCCGTTCATCTCCGCGTCTTTCACCAGGCGGGCCGCTCCGGCGCGCTCCATGGCCTCCGCGTTACGCGTCTGATGGTCGCCGGCGGCGAAGGGAAATGGCACGAGAACCGACGGCCTGCCCGCCGCGGCCAGCTCCGAAACCGCGCCCGCGCCGGAGCGGCACACCACCAGGCCGGCCTCGGCGAACGCCGCCGGCATGTCGTCGATAAAAGGCGTCACCTCGCCTGCGAGGCCGCTCCGGGCGAACTCGTCGCGCAGCCGCTCGAACTGGGCCGCGCCGGTCTGGTGCACAATCCGCACGGCCATGCCGGAATCGCGGAACAGCGGCCAGCTCAGCCGCGCGGCTTCGTTCAGGGTTCGCGATCCCTGGCTGCCTCCGGTAATCAGGATGCGCAGCTCGGCGGAGCGCGGCCGCAGCGGAATGCGAAAGAACTCCTCGCGCACGGGCAATCCGGCGACCTCGGTCCTGCCGGGCGGAAAGTAGCGCGCCGTTTCCGGAAACGAGACCAGCGCGCGGCGCACGAACCGGCCGATGACGCGATTGGTGAATCCCGGCACGGCGTTGGGTTCCATGACCACCACCGGAATGCGCCGCACCAGCGCCGCCACCACCGGCGGCCCGGCGGCGTAGCCTCCCATGCTGAAGACGGCGGAAACGCCGCGCAGCAGCTTGCCGCAGGCCAGGGTGGTGAAAGGAAGCCGGCTTAACGTCGCCAGTTGCCGGCGCCGGCCGACCCGGTTCAAACCGCCAATCTCGATAAACCTCAACTCGAACCCTTCGGCGGGGACCAGCTTGGCCTCGATGCCGCGGTCCGTGCCGACGAAGAAGACCTCATGACCGCGCCGCCGCAGCTCGCGCGCCACGGCCAGGGCCGGAATTACGTGGCCGCCCGTGCCTCCACCCGCCATGAGGAAGGTCTCAACCGCCATGTTGTTCCCAAAAAGGCTGAGCCGCGTCCGAGATTCGCTCGGATTGACAAGACACGTCCGAGCTTCGCTCGGATTGACAAGGCTGGAGCCTTATCCCACTAACCCGCATGTTCCGACACATTCATCAAAATGCCCATCAGAGCCATGGTGCTCAACAGCGAGCTGCCGCCGTAGCTGATCATCGGCAGCGGGATGCCTTTGGTGGGCGCCAATCCCAGCACCACGCTCATGTTGATGAGCGCCTGCACCACCACCACTACGGTGGCGCCGAGGGCCAGGTAGCGGCCAAAATCGTCGCGCGTACGCAACGTGGTTCGCAGGCCCCGCCAGAAGATCACGCCGAAACCCATGGCCAGCGCCACGGTCCCGAACAATCCCAGTTCCTCGCCCACCACGGCGTAGATGAAATCCGTGTGGGGTTCCGGCAAATAGAAAAGCTTCTGGCGGCCGTTCATCAAGCCGACGCCGAAGAGGCCGCCCGTGCCCACCGCGATTTTCGACTGGTCGGCCTGGTAGGAGTCGTGCGAGCGCGTGGTCTTCTCGATGCGCGCCTTGACCCAGCCATGCTTGTCGAACTTCGAGATCATTTTCAAATCCGGGTCGACCCACCTGACCACGCGTCCCAGCCGGTACGGCTGCCAGCAGATCGAGACGATCAGGCCCGCCAGAGCCACCCCGGCTACGATAAAGCAATACCGCCATTCCAGCCCGGCCACGAAGAACACCACCAGGGCGGCGGCGGCCAGCACCGCGGCGGTCCCCAGGTCGGGAACAATCACCGCGAAAATCACCAGCCCCACGGCCACCGCGGCGGGGGCCAGCGTATAGCGCCAATTGTTGATGGCGCGGGCGCGCCAGGTGACGAAGTACGCCACGAAGATCACCAGCGCCGGCTTGGCCATTTCCGAAGGCTGCAAACCGAGGAAGCCGCCGAGCCTCAGCCACCGATGGTGCACCGGATCGAGAAAATAGACCAGAACCAGCAGCAGCGAAGCGACGCCGAAGGCCCCGAAAGCCACCGCCGGGTTTTGCAGCTTCCGGTAGTGGATTCTCTTGAGCGTCATCATCGCCGCCACCGCAACCACCGCCCACCCCAACTGCCGGATCAGGAAATACCAGCTCGCATGGAACCGCTGGACCGTGCCGGCGGCGACGGTGGTCTGAGCCGTCCCGGCGTAGTAGGATGACGCGCTGTAGATCATCAACAGACCGAACGACGCCATGGCCACCACGGCGCCGAACAATATCCAATCGGTTTTGAGTCGCTGGGCCATATTCAGCCTTTCGGTTCGAGTCCCCACACGATTTTCTTGAAAACCTCGCCACGATGTTCGAAGCTGGTGAACTGGTCGAAGCTGGCGCAGGCCGGCGCCAACAGGACGGTGTCGCCCGCCCGGCCGCGCTCGAAAGCGCAGGCCACGGCCGCCTCGAGCGTCCCGGAATTCACCATCGGCGCGGCCCCGCGGATCTGGTCCGCAATTTTGGAGGCCGCCGCGCCAATCAGCAGCGCGGCGTGGGCCTTGGCGGCGAGCGGCGCCCGCAAAAGGGAATAGTCCAGCCCCTTGTCCTTGCCGCCGAGGATGACCCACAACCCGCCGGAGAATGCGTCCAGCGCCTTCAGCGTGGCGTCCACGCTGGTGGCTTTGGAATCGTTATAAAAATCGATTCCGTTCACGTTCCGCACAAATTCGAGCCGATGCTCCACCGCCTGGAACGTGCGCACCGCGGCGGCGATGGCCGTGCGCGGTATGCCGGCGCGCGCCGCCGCGATGGACGCGGCCAGCGTGTTTTCCACATTGTGCCGCCCGCGAATGGGGATCTCCCCGGCGCGCATCAGAGGCTCGCCATCGAGGATCAGCTCGTCGCCGCGCAGCCAGGCGCCGGGGGAAACCTCGCGCGCGCCGCTGAACCATTGCGACGCGGCGGCGCCTTTGGAATAGCTCACGCACACCGGGTCTTCGGCGTTGAGCACGGCGTAATCGCCGGCGGTCTGGGTCTCGAAGAGCCGCCCTTTCGCGGCGGCATAGTTCGCGAACGTGTGGTGACGGTCCAGGTGATTCTGGGTCACGTTCAACGCCACCGCGATGTGCGCGCGAAACCGGGCGATGGTCTCCAGTTGAAAGCTGGAAAGCTCCAGCACGTTCCAGCCATCCTCGCGCGAGCCATCCACCATGGCCGTGACAGGCGTTCCGATATTGCCGCCCACCTGGACCGGCGCACCGGCCTGGCGCAGGATGTGGCCAACCAGGCTGGTGGTGGTGGTCTTGCCGTTCGAACCGGTGATGCCGATGGTGCGTCCCTTCAGGAATGGCGCGGCCAGCTCCACCTCTCCCACCACGCGCGCGCCGCGCCGCCGGGCCTCTTCGAGCGGTGCGAGGTCCGCGGGAACATCGGGCGAGAGGACGATCAGACCGCAGCCCTCGAAGACCTCGGGCGTCTGCGGGGCGAAGGGAATACTGAGCCGCTCGAGCAGCGCGCCGGCGCCGGGAAGCCGGTCCAGGGGCTTCAAATCCGTGGCGCGCACCACGGCGCCCTCGCGCGCCAGCAGCTCGGCCGACGCCGTCCCGGATTTCTTCATCCCCACAACCAGGGCCTTTTCGCCTTTTAGAGAGTGCATAAACCATGGGGCAACCGCAGGCCCGCGGCGCCTTTGACGCAGAGACGCGGAGACGCTGAGAGACTTGAGGTGGAAACAACCTCGAATTTCTCTGCGTCTCTGCGTCTCTGCGTCAAGAAAGTCCTGGCCACCTCGTCACCCTCTCTCATCGTGTCATCTCAACTTCAGCGTGGTCAGCGCGAACAGGGCCAGCACCAGCCCGGCGATCCAGAAGCGCGCGATGATCTTCGATTCCGCCCATCCCAACGCCTCGAAATGATGGTGCAGCGGCGCCATCTTGAAAATCCGCTTCCCATGGCGCAGCTTGTAACTGCCCACCTGGAGGATCACCGAGACCGCCTCCAGGACGAAAATTCCCCCGATGAACAGCAGCAGGACTTCCTGCTTGATCAACACGGCCACCACCGCCATGGCTCCGCCCAGCCCGAGCGAGCCTACATCGCCCATGAAGATCTCCGCAGGGTGCGCGTTGTACCACAGAAACCCCAGGCTGGCGCCGGTCATGGATCCGCAGAAGATGGTGAGCTCGGAAGTGTGCGCGTTGCGCGCGAGTTGCAGGTATTCGGCCAGCCTGACGTCCCCCCCCGCATAGGCCAGCATGGTGAGCGCGCCGGCGGAGATCACCATCAGGCCGATGGCCAACCCGTCTAATCCGTCCGTGAGGTTCACCGCATTCGACGAAAACACCACCACCAGCGCCACGAAAATGCAAAAGGGCGCGACCCCCAGCAGGTAGGTCCACGGATGCGCCATCAGCGATTCCATCAGCAGCGTGGGCTTGAACTGCTTGAAGAAGGGGAAGTTCATGGCCGTGGAAAAACTTCCGTAGGCGCGCATGACGAGCAGCACCGCGGCGAAGGCGAAGCCCATGGCGAACTGGTACGCCAACTTGCGCCTGCCGCTCAGCCCCAGGTTGCGCCGGCGCGCGATTTTCGCGTAATCGTCCAGGAACCCGATCCAGCCGAAGCCAATCAGCGCCGCCACCGCGATCCACACGTACGGGTATCGCAGGTCCGCCCATAGCAGGGTGGGAACCACGATGGAGATGATGATGAGCACGCCACCCATGGTCGGCGTCCCGGCTTTCTTCTGGTGCGACTGGGGGCCTTCCTCGCGGATATATTGGCCGATCTGAAACTGGCGCAGCCGGTTTATCAGCCACGGCCCCAGGGCCACGCACAGGAACAGCGCCGTGAGGCTGGCCAGAGCCGTGCGGACCGTCACATAGCGGAAGACGTTGAACGCCTTGACGTATCGAAAGAGCTGCTCGTATAAAAGGTAATAAAGCATCAGCCAAGCCGTTGGCGGGCTTCTTCCCGCCCCCTACTCCAGAAATCTCTCCAGCGCGCGCTCCATGCGCACGCCGCGCGAACCTTTGAACAGCGCCGCATCGCCGGGGCGCGCCGCCCGGCGGGCGTAGTCTCCCGCTTCGGTGGGGTCTTCGAAGAAGCGCGCGGAGCCGGGCTCCAGCCCCGCTTCGCGCGCCGCCTCCACCATGGCGCGCGCGCCGCCCTGCACTCCAATTAACAAATCCACTCCCCGCTCGGCCGCGTAGCGGCCCACCCGCCGGTGCAATTCCTCGGCGGCGTGGCCCAGCTCGAGCATCTCGCCGAGCACCGCGATGCGCCGGGCGGCGGGCGTTTCTCTCAAGACGTCGATCATGGACTGCGCCGCTTCGGGATTGGAGTTGTAGCAGTCGTTCCAGACCACTACGCCGTTGCGCTCCAGGCGCTCGCCGCGCATACTGGAGGCGGCGAACGCCCGCACCGCGTCCCGGAGACGCTCCGGCGCGATGCCGAACTCGCCCGCCACGGCGATGGCCGCCAGCAGATTCAGGATGGCGTGGCGGCCGGGCTGGCTGGTTTCAAATTCCACCCCTAGCGCGCGGAAACGCGATCCGCCATGGTGAAACCTCGCCCCCTCGGCGCGCACATCCGCGCCTTCGGAAAACCCGAACGTCACCGTGCGGCCCGCGTGCCGGTCGCGGAACCCCAGCACGCGTGGATCGTCCGCGTTCAGAACCGCTACGCCGTCCCGCGGCAGGGCTTCGATCAGCTCCCGCTTGGCCGCCGCCACGCCCTCGATGGAATCGAAGAACTCCACGTGGGCGTACCCCACATTGGTCACCACTCCGATGTCCGGCCGGGCGATGGCCGCCAGCTCGCGGATTTCTCCGGCGTGGTTCATGCCCATCTCGAGCGCCGCGGCCCGGCAGCCGTCCGGCAGGCGCAGGATGGAGAGCGGCACGCCGACGTGATTATTGAAATTGCCCACCGTTTTTCCGACGGGCATAGCCACGCCCAGCAGGCTCGCAATGGCGTCCTTGGTGGTGGTCTTGCCCGCGCTGCCGGTCACCGCCACCACGCGGCCCGCCCATTGCTGGCGCGCCCAGGCCCCCAAGTCCTGCAAGGCCTTCAGCCCGTCGGGAACCACCAGCGTGGGGCATGCTTTAGCTTGCCCGCCGGCGGCCGCCGAGCGCTCCACCACCACCGCGCAGGCGCCTTTCTCCACCGCCGCCGGCACGAAGTCGTGCCCGTCGTGTTGCGGCCCCCGTAGTGCGAAGTACACATCCCCGGGTTTCTGTGTGCGGGTATCCACGCTCCAGCCTGCCGCGACGGCCGGAGGCGGATTGCCGGCGGCCCGCATGGCCCGTGCAACGTCCTGCAGATTGAGGGTCATGGCTCACCGGCCTTGTGATACCCATATCCCTTGAGCACGTCTCTGGCCACCGCCCGATCGTCGAACGGGATGGTCTTGTCTTTCAAAACCTGATAGGTTTCGTGACCCTTTCCGGCCAGAATCACGATATCGCCGGGGCGCGCTTCTTTCAACGCGCGTGCTATGGCGGCCGCGCGGTCGGGCTCCACGACCCGCGGCACGTCCTTCCGCTGAAGGCCCACCATGGCGTCGTTCATGATGGCCAGCGGATCTTCCGACCTGGGATTGTCGCTGGTGAGCACCACAAAGTCGCTGCCTTCGGCGGCGGCCTGGCCCATGAGCGGCCGCTTGCTGCGGTCGCGGTCGCCCCCGCAGCCGAACAGGGTGATCACGCGCTTCGGATCCAGGCCGCGCGCCACGGCGATCACATTGCGCAAGGCGTCGTCGGTATGGGCGTAGTCCACCACCACCGTAAATGGCTGGCCCTCATCCACGCGCTCGAACCGTCCGGGCACGGCCCGCAGGCCGGCTATGCCGCGGGCTATGGCCGCTTCCGGGATGCCGTACGAGAGCCCCGCGCCGCACGCCGCGAGGATGTTATACACGTTGATCTTGCCGATGAGCGGCGATTCCACCACGAAGCGCGACTTCCCCCGCTGCACCTCAAAGCGCAATCCCTGAGACCCCGAGGAGATGTGCCGGGCGCGCAGGCTGCACTCCGGGCCGAGGCCGTACCAAAGCGCCTGCGTCGCCGGCGGCGTGGCGATCCTCCGCGCGTACGGATCGTCCCGATTCAACACGGCGAACGGCGGCGCCGGAGCGCCGGCGCCATCGAACAGCGTGCGCTTGGCCTCGAAGTACGCCTCCATCGTGCCGTGGAAATCCAGGTGGTCGCGCGTCAGGTTGGTGAACACCGCGGTGTGGAAGCGCAGCCCATACACTCGTCCCAGCGCCAGGGCGTGCGAGGAGACTTCCATGGTGGCGTAGGCTCCGCCCTGCCCAACCAGCTCGGCGAAGATCCGGACCAGATCCAGAGACTCCGGGGTAGTATTCACGGCCGGCAGCCTGCGCCCCGCAAGGTGGTATTCGATGGTCCCGATCAGTGCGGTCTTCGCGCCCGCCGCCCGCAAGACGGAGTCGATCAGGAAGCCGGTGGTGGTCTTGCCATTGGTTCCGGTGATACCGGTGAGGCCGATGCGTTCGTCGGGCTTCCCGTAGAAGGCGCGGGCCGCCAGCGCCAGGGCATGCCGCCCGTGTTCCACGCGGACCCAGCGCGCCGCCAGCGGTTCGGGCAACTCCGCTTCGCTGGCCACGGCCACGGCGCCGCGCGCCAGCGCGTCCTGGGCGAAGGCGCGCCCGTCGGCCCGGCTTCCCGGAAAGGCGAAGAACAGGAACCCCGGCTGCACGCGCCGCGAATCGTAATCCAACCCGGTAATAACCGCGCCCGCCAGCTTGGGCGCGAGGGGCCGCTTCAGCCGCACGTCCGCCAGCGCCTCGCCGAGGGTCATCTGGCAAACACCACGCTGACGCGGTCGCCCGGCCGAATCGGCGCGCCCGGGGGCGGGTCTTGCTTGCGCGCGAGGCCGCTCCCATCGGACAACACCGTCAATCCCAAGGCCGCGGCTTGGTTGATTACGTCCCGCATCGTCATGCCCCGAAAATTCGGGACCTTGGGACCGGGCGCCGGCGGCGCGGCCACCGCCTCCGCCGTGGCGTCTTCGGAGTCTTCCGTTATGGGCCTCGGCGCGGAATCTCTAGCCGGCGCATCGAGGTTATCCGTCTTGGCCAGCAAAGGCCTGGGCTCCTCGATCGGCAGATCCCGCGGAACTTCCAGAACCCGCAAGGCCTCGGTGGCCACCTCCTTGAACACCGGCGCGGCCGCGGCGCCCCCAAAGCCGGAGTCTCCGTGCGTCCCGTTCAATGTCACTACTACAACGATAGCCGGATTCGTGACCGGGGCGAAACCCATGAAGGAGCCGTTATAGGAGTGCGTGTAACGCTTGGTGGCGTAGTCGAAAATGACCGCCGAGCCGGTTTTTCCGCCGCTCGTGTATCCCACCAGCCTGGCCCTTTTCCCGGTTCCTTCGGGCAGCACCACCACGCCTTCCATCATCTTTCGCATGGTGATGGCCGTATCCGGCTTCAGCACCCGCTCCGGGGCCGGAGGCGGCATGGTCCGGTCGCCCTTCTTCAGAATCAGCCGCGGCCTCACCAGCAAGCCCCCGTTGGCCACCACCGAAGCCGCCTGGGCCAGTTGCAGCGTGGTCACAGCGACCTCGTGCCCGAAGGCCACCGAAGCCACCGAATCGGTGGTCTTGATGTGGTGCAGGAGGCCGCGCGATTCGGAGGGGAGCGGAATGCCGGTGGATTGACCGAAACCGAATTTCCGCACGTACCGGTACATGTTCTCCGGTCCGACCTGCAAGCCGATGCGCACGGCGCCCACGTTGCTCGATTTCGCCAGCACATCGTACATGTGGATCAGGCCGTACCCCCGCGGGTGGGCTTCGCCGATGGTGCGGCCCCCCAGGGTGATGGTGGCGGTGCAGTTGATCATGCTGTCGGGCGTCAGGTTGGTGGTCTCGAGCGCCGCCGCGAGGGTGATCACCTTGAAAACCGAACCGGGCTCGAACGGCGCTTCCACCGCGTGGTTCATGCGCAGCCCCGCCGGCTCGCCGGGCTGCGGCGGCTGGTTCGGGTCGAAGGCGGGAAAGCTGGCCAGCGCCAGAATGTCGCCGGTGTAGGGGTTCATTACCACCACGCTGCCGCTGGGGGCCTGGTGCGCCGCCGCGGCCGCCGCCAGCTCGCGCTCCGCCACGTACTGTATGCGCTCGTCGATGGTCAGCGTGAGCGGCAGGCCGGGCACGGTGTCCGCGATCGGCTGCGATTCAATGCCGTGCTTGTTCGCATCGGTGAGCAGCCGAATCTTGCCCGAGGTCCCGCGCAGATCCGCATCCAGGTACTTCTCGATTCCGAAATTGCCTTTCTGTTCGTAATCCACCGAGCCAAGGACGTGAGCCAGCAGCGGCCCGTTGGGATATCGCCGATGCCCCTCCTGCGTGACGGACCAGTAGTTCACCGGCTGCAGGCTGAGCCGCTGCCATTCGTCGTCGGCGATACGGTGCTTCACCGACACGTACCCTTTATGGTGGTCGTAGGCCCATTTCATCCGGCTGGCCAGCTCGGCGCGATCCAGGTGCAGAACCCGGCTCAAGAAATCCGAAGCGGCTGCGATATCCACGTGCCGCGGATCGACGCCAATGGACGCCTTGGGCTCGCTCAGAGCGAGCGGATTGCCATTGCGGTCGAAGATGGCCCCGCGCGGCGCCAGGATGTCCTCCGTGGCTTCCTGTTGACTGGCGGCTCTGTTGGCGAGGTCATGGTGTTGAGCGATCTGAAGAGAGATCAGCCGGCAAAGGACCGCCCCGCCCCAGAGGGAGACGATTGCGGCGAACCAAACAAGACGGCGCTCCAGCATTCTGCCCCGCGTGAAAAGCCCACGCCCCCCACTGCCCCTACTTCTTCACCATGGCCACGGCGCCCTCGGCCTTGCCATCCAGCCGGACCACCTGATCGGGCGAAGGAGCGGCCAGGTCCAGCTCTTTCGCATACCTTGCCAGGCGCTCGGGGCTGAGAAGCTCCGCTTCCTGAAGTTCCAGGCTCCGGCGCTCGTCCATCAGGCGGCGCTCCTCGGTGCGCAGTTCTTGCAGCCGGTATCCCGCCAGCGTGTTGGCCGCGCTGGGGGCCAGCACTCCGGTCAGCAGAACCAGAATCCCCAACGCCGCGCCGATGGTGGACCAGCATGCCCCGCGCGCCTGGGGATCCGGCTCCCTAACCAGACGGGAGTTGTCGATCCTCTTGCAGTAGAAGTACACGTCTTCGTGCGGGAGCGCCCGCAACTGGCAAAGGTCGCGCTCGGCGGAGCCGCGGGCCGGCTGCTCCGGCTGGCTGGCTTCGAGGAATCCCAGTTTTCTGAAGAATGTCGGCAGCGTCGCCATGGTCTTTCCTTACCCCTTCAATCTTCTGTGTCCCGGTTGCCGTCCGGGCAAGCTGCAGAATGCCTGCCCACTGCTACTTCATTTCCAGTGCGCGCAGTTTTCCGCTGCGCGAAGCCGGATTGTCTCCAACTTCCCGTTCGCTGGGCTGCAAGGGGCGCCGGGTCAGTATTACCGCCCGCCCCGCCTGTTTCAGCTCGCGAAACTTCACTTTGACCTTGCGGTCGTCGATGGACATGAAACTGATCACCACCATTCGCCCGCCGCCGGCCAGCAGCTCGGGCCCCGCCTCCAGGAGGCTGTCCAGTTCCTCCGGCTCGTCGTTCACCGCCATGCGCAGCGCCATGAACGTTTTGGTGGCGGGATGCAGACGGCCCGTCCTGGGCACGGCCCGCTCCACTACATCGGCCAGATGCAGCGTGCTCCGTATGGGCCGTGCTCGGACGAGAGCTCTGGCAATCTTCCGCGCCCTCCTTTCTTCGCCGAGATCGAAAATCAAATCGGCTAGCGCCTTCTCGGCAGTGTGGTTGACTAGGTCGGCCGCCGTCATGCCCGTGGATCGATCCATGCGCATATCGAGCGGCCCATCGTTGGTGAACGAAAATCCCCTCTCGGGCGCCGTGAGCTGGTATCGGCTCACTCCCAGATCCGCCAGCAGCCCATCCACTCTCGGGAAACCCTCTTTGGCAACCGCCTCGGTCAGCCGGCTGAACGGGCCGTGATGGAACCGGAGACGGTCCGCCCAGGGCGCCGTGTTGCGGCGCGCCATTTCCAAGGACTCCGCATCGCGATCGCTGGCGATCAGAATGCCGGTGGTCAGACGCTGCGCGATGAGCGCCGTGTGACCGCCCAGGCCGGCCGTGGCCTCCACATAGACGCCTTCGGGGCGAATGGCCAGCAGCGATATCGCTTCCTCCGCCATGACCGGGCAGTGCATAGGGCGTCACTTCAGTCCCCGCTTCTTCAGCTTCGCCAGCTTGGCGCCGTTCGTTTCCTTGTCGAACGCGCGCGCCCGCCGTTCTGCGTATTCCTTGTCGCTCAGTATGTCGACCCGCTCGCCCGCCGCCCGCAGGCGGACGGCCTGGTTCTCCATCCCCAGCTCGCGCCGCATCTCCGCCGGAACCAGCAGCCGTCCCTGGCTGTCCATCTCGGCCTCGCCGCCCAGGTCATCCGCCAGGAACCCGATGTCCTCCGCGGTCTCCACGTCTTCCGTGTAGTCCGCCATAACTTGCAGGTTGTGCCGCCAAGCCCTGAGGGTGTAGATTGATCCTATGCGGCCATCCAAACTAGTGAGGAAGAACTTCTTCTCGCCCAGATCCGCGAAGTACTGCTGGAAATCCACGGGCAGTTTGATGCGGCCCTTGTCGTCCACTCGAGCCGCATACATACCCAGGGGAATCTCAGGTTTCGGCGTCGATTGAGCTACTTCTTCCACTTTACTCCATCCCGGGTCATTTGTGGCCAATTTCGGCCACAACCAATAGTGTCATGGAGCGTGTGGTTTTGCAAGCGAATTCTTGCCGAACTTGCTGATAGGTCATGGGTTAATAGCCCACAACTAGTTCGACACTAATTGAGAGATACCACAACATATTGATTAGAGGCGAAGAAGAGGAGAAGACCGGAGGAGGAGTGGCGGGCGTTTTGACGTGACGTTCTGAGCTTGATCCCACGGTTTCGGCGAGCCGGCGGCGCAAAGGCCCGGCCCCACCCGTGCGATAATTGGGGTTCCCCATGAAAGCGCGCGTATTTGTCTCTTTGAAATCGACGGTCCTCGATCCCCAGGGCCAGACGGTCCGATCCGCGCTCCACGGCCTGGGCTATGCGGGCATCGTGGATGTGCGGCAGGGTAAGTTCTTCGACATCGGCATCGCCCCCGGCGTGACGCCGGAGCAGGCGCGGAAGGATATCGAAACCATCGCGCAGGAAGTCCTGGCCAACCCCGTCATCGAGGAATTCCGCATCGAAATAATCGATGCGTAGCATTTCGCGCAGTGGAAAGCGCCCGGCCGCGGGCCGGCCTCCTATAATGGGCTCATGTGCGGAATCGTCGGCTACATCGGAAATCGTAGGGCGGTACCCATCATCCTTGAAGGGCTGAAGCGGCTGGAGTACCGCGGCTATGACTCGGCCGGGCTCGCGGTCTATACCGACGACAACCGGCTGGAGCTGCGCCGCACCCAGGGCAAACTGCGCAATCTGGAAGACGCCATCCGGCTGAACCCTCTCGATGGCTCCTTCGGCATCGGCCACACGCGCTGGGCCACCCACGGGCGGCCCACCGAAGAGAACGCCCATCCGCACCGCGACTGCCACGGCGACATCGTGGTGGTGCACAACGGCATCGTCGAGAACTATCTGCCCCTCAAGGCGCTTCTCACGGCCGAGGGCCATGTTTTCAAGACCGAAACCGATACGGAAGTGATCGCGCACCTGGTGGAGAAGCACTTCCACGGCAACCTGGAAGAGGCCGTGCGCGCGGCGGTAAAGGAGATCACCGGGGTCTTCGCGCTGGCCGTAATCTCGCGCTCCGATCCCCATAAGATCGTGGCCGCGCGCAATGGGCCCCCGGTGGTGATCGGAATCGGCGACAACGAGTACTTCGTCGCCTCCGACGTTCCCGCCATCCTCAGCTACACCCGCGACATGTTTTTCCTGGCGGACGGCGATATGGCCGTGCTCACGCCGGAGGGCGTGCGGCTGAGCGATTTCGACGGCCGTCCGGTGAACCGCCAGATTTCCCATATTCTGTGGGACCCCATCATGGCGGAAAAGGGCGGCTACAAGCACTTCATGCTCAAGGAAATCTTCGAGCAGCCGCGCGCCGTCCGCGATACCACGCTAGGCCGCGTGGGACAGGAAACGGGGCGGGTTTTTCTGGACGAGATGGACATTCGTCCGCAGGAATTTGCCCGCTTCAAGCAGGTGAAGATCATCGCCTGCGGCACGAGCTGGCACGCCGGCCTGGCCGGGAAATTCATGATCGAACGGCTGGCGCGCATCCCCGTCGAGGTGGATTACGGCAGCGAATTCCGCTATCGAGATCCGATTGTCCCGCCGGACACCCTCACCGTGGTGATTTCGCAGTCGGGCGAAACGGCCGACACCCTGGCGGCGCAGCGCGAAGCCAAGCAGAAGGGCTCCAAAACCGTGGCCATCTGCAACGTGGTGGGTTCCATGATCACCCGCGAAGCCGCCGGAACCATCTATACCCACGCCGGTCCCGAGATTGGAGTGGCTTCCACCAAGGCCTTCACCGGCCAGTTGACCGCGCTGTTCATTCTGGCCATGTACCTGGGGCAGTCCAACGGCAACGTGGATGAAGCCGCGTCGCGGCGCCTGGTCCAGGAGTTGCTCCACATTCCGGGCAAGCTCGAGACCATACTCTCGCACGACGCGGTCTACGAGGCGCTGGCCCGCGACCTGCACCGCGCCAACGACTTCCTTTTCCTGGGGCGCGGCGTGCATTTCCCCATCGCCCTCGAAGGCGCCTTGAAGCTCAAGGAGATTTCCTATATTCACGCCGAAGGCTACCCCGCGGGAGAGATGAAACACGGGCCCAACGCGCTGATCGACGAGAATCTGCCGGTGGTGGTGCTGGCTACCCGCGACCCCGCGAGCGAGGAGAGCCGCACTCTTTATGAGAAGACCCTCTCCAATATTCAGGAGGTCAAGGCCCGCGAGGGCCTGGTGGTGGCGCTGGCGACGGAGGGCGACGAGGAGGCGGCGAAAGTCGCCGACCACGTGATCTGGATTCCGCC
This sequence comes from Terriglobia bacterium, assembly GCA_963767595.1. Classification (GTDB taxonomy): domain Bacteria; phylum Acidobacteriota; class Terriglobia; order Bryobacterales; family Bryobacteraceae; genus BOG-224. Next base: position 97,252 of record CAVYEK010000016.1, on the reverse strand, counting down.
GTCGGACGAGCTGCTGGCGCCCATTCTGGAGATTGTGCCGCTGCAACTGCTGGCCTATCACATCGCCGTGCGCAGGGGGTGCGACGTGGATCAGCCGCGCAACCTGGCCAAGAGCGTGACTGTCGAGTAGTGGGATAAGCCTCCGGGCTTGTCAAGGGCTTTCAGGCCGGCCGGAGGGTGCTTTTGCGAACAGGAGGGCATCCTCCACCGGCGCAAGCCGGCCGGATCGGGGATAATGGACCGGGGGTGAGTCCATGAGTTGCAAAGCCGCCGTGCGCCAGACGGGCGATGTCGCCATTGTCGATCTGTCGGGACGCATCACGCTGGGAGAAGGCTCCGGGTTGGTGCGCGACACCATCAAGGACATCTTGAAGCAAGGCGGGAGAAGCATTCTCCTGAATCTGCAAAACGTCACCTACATTGACAGCTCCGGGCTGGGCGAGTTGGTGGGCGCTTACGTCAGCGTCACCAATGCCGGCGGGCGGATCAAGCTGCTGAACGCGCAGGGCAAGGTGACCGAAGTGCTCGCGGTGACCAAACTCTACACCGTTTTCGAGACTTTCTCGGACGAGGGGGCGGCGCTGCGCAGCTTCCAGCCCGAAAGGGCCAGGGCCTGAGGCGCACCTGCTTGTGGGGCAGGCGCTTCCGCCTGCCAACCGGCTGCATTGGCCAGCCGCGAAACCTCAGCATCTATTCCGCTCGCGCCTCTCCATGCGCCACGCGCGATACCGCGTTCACCAGCTTGCGGTAGGGGATTTCGTCGTAGCTTTCGAAGGCCAGCCATTCGCCATCCCGCCAGGTGGAGTAAAACCAGCGCGCCAGCAGGGCCAGATACTCGCGCCGCTCGCCGGACGTGATGGCGCGCGCCTCCACCGCCGCGATGGTTTCGCGCAGCTTCTGGTCTAACGAAACGGGCCTGCCCTCGTGGACCTCGAAATCCAGGCGCCGGGCCCCCAACCATCCGCCGTCACGCACGAACCACAACTCCACGGCATTGGCCGCCGCCGATCGGGTGATGGCCACCCCGTTGAGGCGGCCCACGTCGCGCGCCATCTCGTCGCGCAGCTTGAGGGTCTCCTGCACTTTCTCGAAGCGCTTGTGCTGGCGGGCGGCCTCTTCGAACATCATCTCCTCGCTCAGGCGGTCCCGCGAATGGGCGATCGCCTCCAGCAGGGAGCGCCCTCCGGTTCGCAGAAAATCCACCACCCGCGCCACCTCGTGCCGGTACTCCGCGGGTCCCACCACGAGCTGGCACGGCCTCACGCACATTCCCATCTCGCCGTAGATACAACCCGGGTGTTCGGGCGAAGGATCGAGATCCTCCTGGCAGCGGCGCATCTGAAACAGGTCCAGGAACTGCCCCTCGAACCGTTCCGCCGAGGCCCGCGAGCGGAAGGGCCCGAAGAACACGTCCGGCCCCCTGGTGAGATGCGTGGTGATGCGGCTGCGCGGGAACTGGTTCGAAAGCGCGATGTTCACATAGGGCGGCAGGCGCAGATTCAAGCGCTTGAGGTAGCTGTCCGGAAAATGGCGGCGGGTCAGCTCGTACAGAAGCACGCCCGATTCGAAGGCCGAGCCGGTCAACTGGTATTCGATGCGCCGCACGGTGTGGCGCAAGTGGAGCAGACGCGACGGTTTCTCCCGCGCGCCGAGCAAACGGAGCAGGCGGCGGCGCAGCACTGCGGTTTTCGAGAGGTAAGGCTCGCCCTCGCCCGGCCACAGCGCAAACACCGCGGGCCGGTTGGGCAAGGCATCGAGCGCCGCGTCCATGGGCGCGAGATCGCCGCCTGCTTCGATGGCCGTCATCACGGGAATAGCCGAATGCACTCGGCCGGGGCGCGCATGATTTCATTGTAGTGAGCGCGGAGTCCCGCGCCGGGCAAATGCCGGGGCGGACGCCCAGTGGGGCCAGGATTTCATCCTGCCGCCGGCTTTTGAGCCGGCGTTCCTCGCGCTGTCTTTCCGGGACGGGGGCATACTTGGCGTCGCGGAAGGCGGGCAGAAGCGAACCCAGGGGGCGTCCCGGCGGGATGAAATCCCGGCGCCACTTCTCGCCGCCGTGGAATCGAAGTGAAAACCATGTCCGACAGATTGGATAAAATGTCGGACGGGCGAATGAGGATCATCGTATTACCGTGCGGTTCCCGGCTGAGACGCGCAGGCGGCTCAAGGCTGCCGCTCGCCGCAGTGGAACGCGTGAGTCGGACCTGGTTCGCGGCGCGGTAGAGCGGCAACCCGCGGCCGAGGAGGATTCTCCCACCGCGTACGACTATGCGAAGAAGGCTGGGCTGATCGGGGCGGCGAGCGGGGCGATTCGGGACCTCAGCGCCAATCCTAAGCATTTTGACGGGTTCGGTGGCTCTTGACCGGCCAGGTTCTGATCGATACCGGCCCGATTGTGGCCATCCTGTCAGAGTCCGACGAGCGCCATGAAGCGTGTGTCGAGCAACTTCAGCACATCAGGGGTCCGCTTCTGACTTGTTGGCCCGTGATTACGGAAGCGGCGTGGCTTTTGCGCGCATACCCTTCGGCGATCCGGAAACTGCTGTCCTCTTTTCATGGCCGCCCCTTTGAGCTTCTCCCTCTGGGCGAGACGGATCTCCCCGCCATCGCCGCGGTTCTGGCCAAGGATGAGGCCTTGCGGATACGGGTTGCCGACGCCTCGCTGTTGCATCTGGCGAACCGGGAAGGGATTGAGACCATGTTCACCCTGGACCGGCGCGGCTTCGGCGCGCTCCGGCTGGCCCACGGGAAGAAGCTACGCCTGATTCCATGAAGCGCGGTCCCGCTGTTGCATGAGATCGCTGTCAGGCCGGGCAGGTTCAAATCGGGTGGGCATTTCCGCCAGTTGGGCGTGTTTCGCCAAACTGGTGGGCAAAACCAGTTTCCGGTAACGCACATATCATTCCCAACCCGAGGCACAGGCTCGCACCTGCCTATCCACGAGTAGGGCGTTTCTCTTCCAAGTGTCACTAAGCCCTTCGCAACCCGATATCGACATTTAAACCGCAGCACGCAGATTCGGCGAGGCCCAGTCTCCCTGACTCGCAGACTTCCACGTTGAGTCGCTGCTCGTTTCAGGACACCACCAATACCCGGCGTGACATGTGCTACGTTGGATGGAAATCATAGGGTCAGGCGCGGAAGCGGAAAACATGATTTGCGACATCTGCGGGCGCAAGATTAAGGTACACGCTCGAACCAAATCGCAGACCGTGAACGTCTGTAGCAGCGCCAACATCCTCGGACAGTATGACTACGTAGTCCGTCTTCGCCCACCTTTCATCTCACCGGCGACCCTCCTCAGCCAGAACTTCAATTCGATAGAAGATCTGGTCCGATACCTTGAACGCCACCACTCCGGAGAGACCGAGAGAAGGCCGGTAACGCGGTCGGCGTTCGCAACCCAACTGCCGGGGGCGGATCACCCGCTTCTCCACGGCATCGAAGCAATCTGTAGCGAATATCGCCGCCTCGACGATCGCGTTGGTCTATTCAATCGCATCTACGAATGCATTCGTGTGAACTGGCTTCGCTTTCGCCGGGACGACCGGTGGCCGTCGGCCGCGAACTGGGTTTTGCGGGTAGCGCCGAACTTCACTTACGAGCCTACCAAACACTTTGAAAAGCAGTTTCAGAAGCAGATTGCCATCTGCCTCGAAAATCAAGGCTGGGGGAACGACGTCCCTACGGCCTCGGGGCTCGTGGACTCCCAAGGCCGCCACATCAACATCGATAATGCTCACCGGATTGACGACGGCTTTGAGTTCGTGGAACTGAAGGTGGATGCTGACGATCCGTACAAGGCGGCATGTCAAATCGCGAGATACGGTGCGATCTATATGTTGTACAGGCTGGATACCGAACTGAGGATGCGGTTCAAAGGGAACGCGATGATTGGCGCGAAGCGGATCGTGCTCGAGGTCCTGGCGCCGTATCGCTATTACTCTCACTCGGAAGTGGACTTACCCACCCTGGAGTGCCAACTAAATACCCAGGTTAGTGCATTTGCGGCGAGCTACTGTGCTGCGCTCTCTTTGTCATTCCGCTTCAGAGCGTTCCCCCCAAGCTTTGAGTACCAGCCCGGTATGGACTGCGAGTTGATTCGCGATGCTGTTCGCGGGCGGGTGTCTCCGTTTGCGGAGTCGACCGAGCCGACGCTGTCCACCCCCTCTGAAGATGCGCAAACTGTTGATATGCGGGGATACGCTGGAGAACCGATCCGGTCATTCGACGATTGGGAGCAGCGCGCGCTCCCGCCCGAACGCAAGGCGCGCCAGTGGAAGGAAGGGCGCAGCGAGTTTGAACTCGCCCGCAGTTGGACGGCGAGCGGAGCGGTTGCGGTACCGCCGGAAATCACGCAGGTACTTGACGTACAGGAAGGGACGAGACACACTGCGATCAAGAGCGGCCGCACACAGCACGAAACGCCGCTGCCCTTCGGTGACCGAGCGCCACGTTGTCATGACTTGACGCTTCTGGCTGAGCGCGATGGCTGGGTGACAGCAATCTGTATAGAGGCGAAAGCTGACGAACCGTTTGGCCGGACTGTGGCAGAAGAGCTTCAGGAAGCCAGGGACCGGAGAGGGACACGCTTCCCTGAACGCCTCGATTGGCTCACCAGCTCGCTGTTTGGGATCCCTGCCTTCAGGGACGCTGAAAGACTGGAGTTATCTAATGCGGTGGCCAATCTGAGGTACCAGTTGTTTACGGCCGTAGCTGGAACGCTGATCGAGGCGCAGGCTCGCCAAGCGACCACAGCTATACTGCTAATCCACGAATTTCGCACTCTGGCCACTGTGGATGCTAAGCTACAACACAACGCGGAGGCGCTGAACCGGTTTTTGAGCCTGTTTTGTTCGCACAACGGAGGCCCCGACGAGGCGGTTTGCCTCGGACATGGTGAAATGCTCGGACCAATCTCGGTAATTGAACGTCCAATTGCCGGCTTACCGGTAATAACCTCCGAAGTACCTCTTTTCATCGGGAAGATCAGAACGGATCGCCTCGCGATCGCTTGAAATGTCGCCCCGAAACATCGTGCTGATCCTGCCATCAAAGGTGGCGGCGGGTACGCCTTTGGGCCGGAATGGTCGGCCACTCCGAAAGATTTTCACTTGGACGAAAAGTCCCCATTGCTGAGAAGTGGTCAGTTCCGGGGGCAGAACTGCCGCCGCGCCGTCAGCTTCGCCACGCACATTCCGGAACGCCATATCCCAGGAGTCGATCAGTCGTCGATGGGGAAAACGCCATCACGATGGAGGCCAAGGCCTAGAATCACGGGGGCCGGAGCTTCTTCGAAATCGAGCAGGGCATCTTCTGATTTGGCTCGTTCGGACGTCCGCCACCACGCGACCAGCGCAACTGCGAGTAGAACTGCCAGCATGACTGCGTAGCTCCCTCCGTCGCCAAGGGCGCGACGCTCGTAGTATGCCGCCCAGTAGGTCGCATTCAACCCGAGCATCAGGCACAGGATGACTGTCATGTGCACGTTCGTCTTGCCCGGAAGCCACGAGCAGGTGAAAGGGATCTTTCGAAAACCATGTAGAGACAGCTCCACAGCCGCGATGCCCGCGATCCCGAGTGCAGTTAGATGGCCGACGGCGGCACGCCAGGGCCAGAGGCACAGAAATGCGGCCGCTGACGTGGTCCAGAACGGCGCCAAGGCGATCGCGTACATCGCTTTGCGGCTCGCCGCTAGCGCCGTGAGGCCACCTGCGACGGGCGTTATGCGAAAGATCCAGTTGGCTCGCAGCGCGGTCGGCATGGCGAAGGCTGCGCGAATTCCGAGTATCCAGAAACACATCGTCACGAAACTCGAGGCGAGCAGGGGAAGAGTCACCTCCCGCAACGGCCCCCTGCCGGGAGCCGCAGCCATCTGTTGTGCAAATGGAGTTTTCACGAATAGGATCATAATCGCGAAACCGATTCCGGAGAAGAATGAAACAATCACCCGGTGCTGGCGGCTACGGAACAGCGTTCGTATACTAAACTGCACAACGGCGGTTTCCAACTGGCTGCCAAATCGCGGCGCCCATATCGATCCGCGAGAACGGGGCGCTATATCGGGCTCTTCAACGGTCTTGTGGAGGGTGCGGATAGAGGAGATCAGAAACGAAGCCGCTGCACCTGTTACAGCGATGGCCCAACCTGCGAATCCACGAACAGCTAGCCAAGCCATTGTGGAATGTGCGGCTCCGCCGCCGATACCTTCCAACTTCTGGAAGACTCCGAGAAACCAGTAAGACGGCAGCCAGGCGAGCAACCGCCGGTTGAGCGGCTCGGCGAGAGCCTGGGGTGAGATCAGTGAGGGCTGGAGAAAGTACGTACCGACAAACAAGCAGAACGCGGCGATCTGGAGAACTGAGGACAGTCGAAGCGAAAGCGCTCGCGGGAGCAGCGCGGCCGTCCCCTGAAGAAGCATGACGAGCGACAATACGAACATCCCGGCCATGGCCATGGTGATCCAGTAGACGAAAAGAGTCCGATAGAGATGTGGCGAGAACAGCATGTCCAGGAGGTTCGAGCCTGGTGGAGTGAGCGCCAAAGGTAACGCAAGCCCCGGGGCTGCATTGAATGTACAGATCGCCACGCCGAGAGCGGAAGCCAGCGAAGCGGCTTTGGCGGCGAGAATCGTACCGGGGCGGATCGGTAGAGGGGCCAACACCAGAACGTCGCGGCGACTGGGGAAGATCGAATCCCAACTCAGCACTGCGAACAGGCCGGTGACAAGCATCGTGGTGGCTATCAGAGCGTGCTCGGGCGCCCAAGCCGAAACGAGCACGGCTTGCCATGGCTTCTTGCCGCTGTCTACACTAAGCGCCATTACGGCGAATGGGATGCTAATCCAGATCAGCGTGGCGGCGAAGTTCCCGAGGAGCTTGTTCGCGTCGCCCAGGGCGTGCGTGGATAGCACTTCGCGATCCACCATCTGGAATAGGAACTGCCGATAGAGCACGTGAAATTGACGGTTCCCCATACGTGCCCCTCCTATGCTCCGACCAGGTCCGCGATCTGCTGGGAAACGGCCGCGGTGTCCTGTTCGACCGCGAGTTGCGAGAAGATGTCCTCGAGCGTGGGCAGCGCCATAAGCGCGCGGAGATGCTCAATGGAATCGTCGGCGACGACTTTTCCTCGATGCAGTATCACTACATGAGAGCAGACGCGCTCGACCGTTTCGAGTTCATGAGAGCTGAACAGAATGACTTTGCCACGGCGGGCCAATTCCTGTAGCAGGCTGCGCAGCACGAGCCCCGTTGCGACATCGAGACCCGAGAATGGTTCGTCGAGCAGAATCAGACCGGGATTGTGCATCAGGGCCGCCGATAGCAGCACCTTTTGGCGCATGCCTTTGGAGTAGGAGGAGATGGCGAGGTGGCGGTCCTGATGCAGCGAGAACAGCCGGAGCAGCCCCTCGATTCGGTCGGATGTTGTCTTGGAAGGCAGATCGCGCAACTGGCCCACCATGGTCAGATACTCGAGGCCGCTGAGGTGCGGGTAGAGGTGAGGGTCTTCGGGCACATAGCCCAATTGCTCCTTCCAGGCGATGGGATTATGGTGAACGGGAAGACCGTTGAGCAGGATCTTGCCCGAGGTGGCTTCGATGAGACCGGCGATCATGTGCATCGTGGTAGACTTGCCGGATCCGTTGGGGCCGAGGTAGCCGGTGACTTCACCGGGCCGTGCGATGAAGCTGACCTGGTCGACGGCAACGATACCAGAGAAAGCCTTGGAGACTCTGCGGAGTTCGAGCATAATTATGAAGTCCGATGGGCGCCATGCTGTTACTGCAGGCCGGCCAGGAACGAATTCATCTCCCGCAGTACATCCGTCTCGTTCGACCGGAATACGTAAGCCCCGTGAATCATATTCACGCTGATCTTCACCGCCGATCCTTCCAGCGTCGCCGAATCGGCGCGCATTCCCTCGGTCCCCTGGTCGATGCTGTACAGCATCGCATTCCAGCCGCCATTCTCACTCTTGCTGATTTCGACGATCAGCCTTACATCCCGGCCCACTTTCAGCGTTCCCTGCCAGGAGCCGGCAATATCCTGCGCCGCATGGGCGCACACCACCAACGCCACGAGCGTTGCTGCCCGCAGCACGAATTTATGCATGACATCTCCTTGTCGCAACAAGTTCAGACCGTGAACCAGCGGGGTCCGGCAGGTCGTCATACATCAGCCGCGACTCTCCGAGTCCCTCGTACCGCGAAGAGGTAATCCCCAGCCAGATCGCGACTCCGGGCAAAATCATGAAATTCGAGGGGGCGCCTCAGGTACCCTATGTAGTACACTACTCTACCTCAGAGCCCTTGTCAAGTAGTACGCTACATAGTAGAATATGACCGTGAATGCCGACGCAAAGCTGACTCACACTGCGACGATGATCCTTCAGGCAATCGGGGCCGGCTGCGCATATGGATTGAGCGTGATGGATGCCACCGGTCTTCCCAGCGGTACGGTCTATCCGGCCTTGCGGCGTTTAGAGAAGGCGGGCCTGATACGTTCGAGTTGGGAATCTCAGCGGATCGCGGATGCCGAACAACGGCCGGCGCGCAAGTATTACCGATTGACACCAGGCGGCAGGGACAGGCTTGAGGTGGCGCAGAGACGATACCCACTGCTGGCGGGCTTGGTAGCGGGTACGAAGGGGCGGTAGATGAGGCCGAAGAGGCGGTCATCGTCATTTCATCGTTCCATGCTCGGTCTCGCGGCCTGGCTGGTCCCTGGCCGTGAACGCCAGGATTGGCGGGCGGAGTGGATTTCAGAACTGTGGTATGTCATCGACGCACATCGGAGCTCAACGCGAGTTTGCATGGGCGCGTTTCACGATGCGGCATGGCTTCGTATCGACGAGTTACGCCTCAAAAGGGGCTTTTTTGTTTCGCCAGTGTGCACTCTGGCGCTGCTGATGCTCCTGACGACGAGCTGTGTGCTGCTGGCATTTCGCTTGCCGCAGGTTCCTGGCGTAGTCCGGCAGCAGCCGGTCCTGGGGCACGCACTGGACGCGTTCCTCGCCTTCCTGATTCTTGCCGGCACGACGCCCCTCGATGGGAGCTACCCGGAGGCCGAGGGCGGACATGTTACGGGTCGTGCCGGCCGGGTCCGATGGTGGGCGTTCCTGGCGGCCAAGCTCGCGCTCGTTGTTCCTGCCGTCTTTTTCGTGACGCTCGATCTGATTCCGATAATCGCTCCGGCTGGAGTGCAGCCGCTCGCGGCGATGATCGGCTACATACTCGCGTTTCGGTGGGCATTGAGAGACCAGCGCCGTCGGTGTCCCGTTTGCTTGCGTCTGCTCGGTAATCCGGTTCAAATCGGCCAGCGGTCGCACGTTTTTCTAGAATGGTATGGCGTTGAACTCGTCTGCTCGCGAGGGCATGGTCTGATGCATGTTGACGGCGCGCCGACGATCTCATTCCGAAGGCAGCAGTGGCTTGCATTAGACGCCTCTTGGCGAGGGTTATTCTCGAAGGCCGGATGACCCGTCCTTGAAACCGTGCGGTCCCCGAACCTGGCTTGGCGTCGCCAACAACGGCAGCTACTCCCCAGCGTTACGAACCGTGGTGTGGTCGTCGAGCCTGTTTGGGCGTGTAACGCCCGACGCCGCGGCTATCGCGCCACCCGCCGTATGGAGAGGCGCTCTTTTCCAGGAGCATTGACCGTCCAGTACGCCCCAGTGGTCGGCGATGGGGCCTGCGACAGGCAGGGTGCGGTTTACGAGGGCCATCCAGGAGGCCAGTATGAAACCACGTCCCAAATTCCCTGCGGCGACAGCCTCGCGGCAGCGCGGCGAGCTCCCTCGAAAAGGGGAACAAATCCGGTACGCGGCGGAGATCGGGCTTGTGAAACACCAGGAGACGGTTCTGGCGAGGCACGGGATAAAGGGCGGTCGAAGGACCGCGAGCGTCCGGCCGCACGATGCGGTCCCGGTCGCCTGCCAGACAGCTCCATCCCAAAACTCAGTTGCACACCGACATTCCTTCCAGGCTGCGGACTTTGGCCGAAAGCGTGGTGCGCTTGAGGCGCAGCATGTCGGCGGCGGCCTTCTTGTTGCCGCCGGTTTTGCGGAGGGCCTGTTCCAGGATGCCGCGCTCGATCCCGGCCATGGTCTGCTCGTAGTCCAGGCCGTCCTCGGGGATGGGTATCGAAACGGAGGGTGACTCGGACAAACCCGCCATCGCGCGCGGGAGCGGGAGCGGGAAATCGGCCTGCGTCAGGACGGCCCGGCGGCCGGACATCGCCACCGCCATCTCCACCGCGCTTTCAAGTTGCCGGACGTTGCCGGGCCAGGAGAACGCGCATAGGCGCTCGACGGCTTCCGGGGCCAGCCACTTGCCGGGTAAGTCCTCCGCCCGGCACACTTTGTCCACGAAGTGGGCGGCCAGAACGGGGATGTCCCCGCCGCGCTCGCGCAGGGGCGGAATGTGGATGGGGGCCACGCACAACCGGTAGTACAGGTCTTCGCGGAACAGGCCCCCGGCGATTCTCTCCACCAGGTCGCAATTGGCGGCGGCGATCACGCGGATATCCACGCGCACGTTCTCCGAGCTGCCCAGCCTCTGGAACTCGCGTTCCTGAAGCACGCGCAACAGCTTCGGTTGGAGCGCCAGGGGCATGTCTCCGATTTCGTCCAGGAACAGAACTCCGCCGTGGGCTTGCTCGAAGCGGCCCACGCGGGCTTGGATGGCGCCCGTGAAAGCGCCCCGCACGTGGCCGAACAACTCGTCTTCCAGCAGCGTTTCCGGAATGGCGCCGCAGTTCACCGCCACGAACGGCCCCCTCGCGCGGGGGCCGGCCATGTGCAAAGCGCGGCCGGCGATTTCCTTTCCCACGCCGGTTTCCCCGGTGAGCAGCACCGTGGCGCGGCGGCCGCCCAACATGCGTATGGCATGGCAGACCTGCCGCATGGGGTGGCTGTCGCCGAGCAGGCGCCGGCGCCAGGGTTCCTCTTCGAGATTTTGCGCCAGAAGGCGGGCGCCGCCAGCCTCCATGGCCGCCGCGATCTGAAACGCCGCCCGTTCCCCGGATTCGAGAAACTGCCAGGCGCCCAGACGCCCCCATCGCAAAGCGTCGGCGAGCGCGGCGCGCGGAGCGCGGATCAGCGCCGGCACGCCGGGAGCCAGGCTCAGAGCGCGTTCCAGCAGCTCGTCCGGGACCCAGCCCGCCGCGGGGAAATCCAGGACCAGGACGTCGCACAAGGCGTGCGGCAGGCGTTCCAACGCCAAGCCGGGTGGTGAAAACTCGATATTCCAGGCGGGTGGACAGGCCGGCCAGTCCACCGGCCATCGTGAAGCTCCGCCGATCCAGAGCACTCGGTTGGAATTCATCTGCTGCCAGTAACATCGGCGGGACGGCCAAGAGTCTTTAGCGGAAAATCGTCCGCCCGGCCTACAGCCGCGAGACTCTCCCGCCGATAAGACTTCTAGCCGAGGATACCGAACGTTTTATGCGAATTCACGACCAGAGCCCGACCTGCGCGACCGGGGCTGAAGCCGCTCGCGCCCAGGAAACCCAGCGGTCCGGCCAGACGGGTGCTCCCGCATCGAGCCGGAACGCTCCATCCGGTGACCGGGTGGAGTTCTCCAACACGCTGGGGAGCCTGGCCCGGGCCATTTCAACCGATAGCGCGGGCCGCGCGAATCGCGTCCAGGCGCTCGCTTCGCTCTACCAGAGCGGAAATTACCAAGCCAATTCGGCCGCCACCAGCCACGCCATGGTGACCGACGCTCTAAGCGCGGGGGCCTCGCCCAGCGGGTGAAGGCGAGGGGGAGCTTTCCCGGAACATGAACACGGAAGACAATCTCAAGACGATCGAGACGGCTTGTTCGGAAGTCCGGCAGGCATCCCGGCTGTTGTGCTCGCCTTCGCCCGCCCAGTTAGACCGGTGCGCGGTCCTGCTCCAGGCGGCCGTCACGCGCCTGGAAGAATGGCGGGCGCTGCCGGATGCCCGGCGCGGCGCGGCGCGCGCGCTGCCGGAAGCCCTCCGGCTGCGGTCCGCAGTCCGCCGCACCCGTGGATTGCTGGAATCGGCCGCCGGATATCACGCGGCGTGGCGCCGGTTGATCGACGCCATGAGCGCCGGATATGCTCCAGGCGGCGCGCCGGCGGCGGTCGTGCGCCCGCCGCGGCTCTGCCTGCGCGGATAGGATGCCATGTCCGGACTGTCTGCCGCAATGGCCAGCGCCGCCGGCGCCCTGGAAGCCTATGACCGCGTCTTGGAGGTCACCCAAAACAACGTAGACAACGCCAACACTCCCGGCTTTGCCGCCCAGACCCAGACTCTCGATGCGCTGCCGTTCGACCCCGATTCCGGGGCTCTGGGCGGGGTCAGCGCCGGGGAGGTGGTGAGCGCCCGCAACCAGTATTCCGAGCGGGCGGTGAGGAGCGCAACCACCGCATTGGGGGCGGCCAACCAAAATGTCCAGAGCCTCACCTCGGTGCAATCGGTGTTCGATGTCACCGGCAATTCCGGCCTGCCTTACGCCCTGAACAACCTGTTCCAGTCCTTCTCCGCCTGGGCGCAGAGCCCCACCGGCACGGTGGAGCGCCAGAGCGTGGTGCAGCAGGCGTCCGCCGTGGCCAGCGCGTTCGCGCAGACGGCGGCGCAATTGGCGCAGGTGCGGCAGGGCGTCGAGACGCAATTGCAGCAGACCGTGGACACGGTGAACCATCTCACCGCCCAACTCGCCGGTCTCAACCAGCAGGTCGCCGCCGGCGGGCAGAATGACGCCGGATTGGACGCCCAGGTCACCAGCACGCTCGAGACACTCTCCCAGTATGTGGATGTGAGCGCCTCCAAACAGCCCGACGGCGCCACCGCGGTGTTGCTCAACGGGCAGACGCCATTGGTTCTGGGGACCACCCAGTACCAGCTCGCCTACCAAATATCGGAGCCGCAGGACCCGCCTCCGGACTACCCGCAGGGCCCTCCCTCCGCCAGCATCCTCTCCGGAGACAACGACGTTACCTCCCAAATCACCACCGGAAGCCTGGGCGCATTGCTGGACGTGGAGAACCGCGTGATACCTTCCTATCTCGGCAACGCGTACCAGGCGGGAGACCTGAACACCATGGCGAAGCAATTCGCCGACTACGTCAATCAGACCCTCGCTTCGGGCGACATTAGCGACGGGAATCCGCCGCAAGCCGGCGTCCCGATTTTTACCTACGACCCGTCGAACGACACCGCCGTGGCGGCGTCCATGGCGGTGGATCCCACCGTGACGTCCGATCGACTGGCCGCCATGGATCCCGGGCCGCCGCCGGTGAACAACGGCATCGCGCTGCGGCTTGCCGCGCTGGCCAACCCGCCATCGAGCGACGGCGAAATCCAGAATGTGAGCTACACCGAATTCTTCGGGCAAATGGCGTCGAGCGTCGGAGGCGAGCTGAGCGCCGCCACGGATAACCAGCAGACGCAACAGTCCACCGTCGCCCAGGCCCAGGATTTGCGCCAGCAGACATCCGGAGTTTCGCTCGACCAGGAAGCCATGACTCTAATTCAGTTCCAGCGGGCTTACGAGGCCAACTCGCACCTGATCACGATCCTCGACCAGCTCACCGAAGACGCCATCAACATGCTGCTGTTGACATAAGGAGCTACTCCGATGACCAATCTCGACGGACCGTCCCAACTATTTCTGGCCAACGTGGATCGCATCGAGAGCCGCCTGCAAAACGTGAGCCAGCAGTTATCGTCCGGCTTGCGGATCACGCATGCCTCCGACGACCCCGACGAAATCGCGCCGCTGCTGCAACTCCGCGCCGACCGCGCCAGCAACACGCAGGCCACATCCAACCTCGGAGGGGCCCAAACCGACGCCCAGGCGGCGGATACGGCGCTCGGCAGCGCCATCCAGTTGATGGACCAGGCGAGCACCCTGGGCGCCCAGGGCGCCGGCTCCACCACCGGCGCAAGCACGCGGCTATCGCTCGCCAGCCAGGTGGAGTCGGTGCTGGACCAGATGGTTCAGATCAGCCAGACCACCGTGCAGGGCCGATTCATCTTTAGCGGCGATGCGGATGACGCGCCGGCGTACCAGGTGGACCTCTCGGCCCCGGAGGGCGTGGACCAGTTGGCTTCCTCCGCCTCCACCCGCCAAATCGAGGACCCGGCCGGCGGCTCGTTCGCCGCCACGTTGACCGCGCAGGAAATCTTCGACTCGACCAATGCGGACGGCTCGACGGCTTCGGGCAACGTGTTCACCGCTCTGAACAGCCTCAGGCTGGGCCTGCTGAACAACGACTCCGGCCAGATCACCAGCGCCATCGCGCTGGTCGCCAGCGCCACCGACCATTTGAACGTCGAAGAGTCGTTCTATGGGAATGTGGAGCGGCGCATCACCGCCGCCACCAACTACGCGGCGACCAAGGACACCGCGCTTCAGACGCAAGTGGGTCAGATACAGGATGCCGACGCGGTTACCGCGGCCATGGAACTGACCCAGGACAACACGCAGATCCAGGCGGCCTTTGAGATGCGCGCCAAGATGCCCACCAGCACCCTGTTCAACTACCTGGCGTAGCGCCGCCCGCCAACACCAAAAACTCAGCCCGCTCTGCAAGCCAGGTGGGACAGACCACGAAAGTCGATGGTCCCCGATCCGTCAGTAGCGCAGAATGCCGGCTCCGCGGTGAACCGAGCTTACGGACGGATTACGGATGGTCTGTCCCACTTGACTTTACCGGGACTGCGGCGGTAAGTACTTGCCGATTATATAATTCCTCACTAATATGCCCGAGGGTTTCAGCATGTCATCGGTCCAGGGACCCGTTGCGCTGGCGCCGGGTTGGAATGCGGCGGATGTTTCGCCCAGGGCCGCCACCGACCAGTTCGCGCTGCCGATGTTATTCTCATCCAGCCAATTCCACCATAACTGCGTCTCCGCGGGATCATAGGCGCCGCCTCCGGACGCCGAGCTGGTCCCGTATTCGCTGGCGAAAAGAGCGACCCCGTTCTTCAGCGCTCTCGACCCGTTGTCGCGAAGCCCCTGCCGGTGAGTCGCCGCGTAGAAGTGTATCGAATAGGCGATGTTCGGTGAACTGGTGATCGGATTCTGAGATGCTTCGTCCACTTCCTGGTCCCAGTGCCGGCTGCCGCAGATGACGATATTGTTGGGATCGATGGGGCGTATCTTCGATATGACTGCTTCGTGATACGCCTTGATAACATCCCATGATTCCTGCACCGGCTCGTTCCACGGCTCATACATGATGTTGGGAGTCTTTCCGTAGGCGGTCGCCAAGGTCGAGAAAAAGGCTTGCGACGATTCAAGATCGTTTTGCGCGCCTTGCATCGAATGCCAGTCGATCACCGCGTATATCCCATTAGAGATGCACGCGTCCATCACGGTCTTGACTCTGTCGATTACACTCGTGGGATCGTTCTTGTATTCCCTGGGCAGGATCGCAATTCGAATCACGGTGCACTTCCAGTCCTGGGCCAGGTGGTTGATGGCGCTGGTATTGAAATACTGCGTCCCGGCCGTCGCCCAGCAGTACAGTGACATCCCATGCAAGGTAGTGGGATTGCCGTTCTTGTCGACGATTTTGTTGCCTTTCACGCTCAGCCTGCCGTGGGCGCCGACAAATGTCTGCTGCCCGAAGATCGGGGAAACCAAGGTCAGGCAGGCCAGCCCAACCACGGCAATCCCCGAAAAGCCGCACACCCTGCGGCTGTGTGAATGGATAGGTTCGATTCTCGACATGCGCCAGCTCCTTTGAACCAGGATTTCCGTCCGGCCTCCTGGCCACCAATGATTGTATATCCAAGCGTCGGTGGGCGCCCCGAACGGGTTTCGCCGCGCCAACCGCCGCGGCGTAGGCGAAAATAGGATGAACCCGAAAGGAGCGCTTCGTTTATGAGAATTCCGTCCCCTCCGGCCCGCCGCGCGCCGGCTGTCATTGCCATCCTCGCCGCGCTGGCGATTTTTCCGTTTTCCGCCGGCTTCGCCCAATCGCAAACGCGGCGCATCGTTTTTGACGGGGTCAAGTCCGAACAGAAATGGACCCTGAAGGAGCTGAACCCCGCATGGCCTTCCGACTGGTCGGACTGGAGCTGCCTCGTCCTGGGGATGAAGACCACCACCCCGCAGCGGTTTTCCATCTGGCTTTACACCGCCTCCGGCCCGCGGCGCATCATGCTCCAGCCGCTCGGCCAGGGCGTCTGGCTGCGCGCTTCGATTCCGCTGCGCTACTTCAAAGGGAAAGACCAGTCGGGCTTCGACCTGGCATCCACCAACAATCGCCGCACGGACTCCTTCTGGATGTCCATCTGGGAACCATGGGGCGACCTGAAGGACATCCAATCTCTTGGCTTCACCATGGATTACCCGATTGGCAAGCCCACCCTCGAAATACGGTCCTTCCGGCTTGCCAAGGACGATCCCGGCTCCGATTTTCTGGAGGGCAAACCGGTGCTCGACGAGTTCGGGCAATGGGCGCATGCCGACTGGCCGCGCAAGATCAAGAGCCGGGAGCAACTGGAAAAAGAACTGGCCGCCGAGGACCAGACGCTCAAGCCCGGCGGCTTCGACTATTGCGAATACGGCGGCTACAAAAGCACCCAAGCCAAGGCCACCGGCTTTTTCCGCGTCGAACAGGTTGACGGCAAGTGGTGGTTCGTGGATCCGCACGGCCATCTGTTTTTGTCGACCGGGTCGAACGGCGCGGGCGGCCGCGGCGGCGCGGGCAGCTCGCCGGCTCCCGCCGCCACCCGGCTGACCCGGCGCCTGGACGCCTGGGGGTTCAACACCGGCTCCGAAGGGATGAACAAGCCTTATACCGCCTATGCCAGCCCGCCGCGAGGGCCGAATACGTTCTTGGGCGTGTCCGACGTCTACTCCGATGAGTTCGCCCGCGGGGTGGACGAGGCCGTGGCCCGGCAGTGCACGCCGCGCAAGAACGATCCGCTGCTGCTGGGCTACTTCATCGGCAACGAACCGCCGTGGGGCGACCGCGAGAGCGAGGTGGTGGACATGATTCTGGCGGGTCCGGCGACCGCCACCCAAAGCAAGCTCAAGGAGTTCCTGGCCAAGGGCGACACGCCCGCCCGCCGTAAGGAGTTCGTCATCGGGGCGTTCGAGAAGCAGATCGATCTGGTGGGCGCGGCCATTCGCAAGTACGACCCCAATCACCTGAACCTGGGCATCCGTTTCGGCGGAACGCCGCCGGAGGACGTTCTGCGATGCGGGCGGGTCTTCGACGTATGCAGCATCAATGTCTACGAATACGAGCCCACGAAAGCCATCGAGCGCAGTTTCCGGCTCACGGGACGTCCGATTCTGATCGGCGAGTTCCACTTCGGCGTGCCGGAGAACGGCCTGGGCGCGGGTCTCGTGCAGACGCGCGACCAGGCGGAGCGCGCCAAGGGATATCGCTACTATGTCGAACAGGCGGCGGCGTTGCCCGCGTTTCTGGGGGCGCACTGGTTCACCTGGCGCGACGAGCCGGTGCTCGGCCGCGGCGATGGCGAGAACTACAACATCGGCTTCGTGGACGTGACGGACCGTCCCTATCCGGAGCTGGTCGAGGCGGCCAAGGCGACTCACGCGCGGCTGCGCGAGGTGCATTCGGGGAAAACGGCGCCGTTCCAGGATCGTCCCAAAGCCTCCAGCGCCGGCACGCCGGCCTCGCCCTGGGACCAGTAATCGGGTCGGGGCCGTCAATGAAAAACCGCGCCAGCCTTACGGCCGAGTACATGGCCTTGTTCCGCGCCATCGAATCCGCCCGGCCCGCGCGTTCGCGGTTGTTCTGCGATCCATTCGCGGCGCTGTTCCTCCACCGATGGCGCAAGCGGATCTACTGGATTGCGCGGCGTGAACCAGGGCGCTGGCTGGTGGAGCGGCTCCTTGATCGGGAGTTGCCAGGCGCCAGAGCGGCGGGCATCGCCCGCACGAAGTGGATCGACGATGAGGTCACCCGGGCTTTGGAAACCTCCACCCAGCTCGTTTTGCTCGGAGCCGGTTTCGATACCCGCGCCTATCGCCTGCCCGCCGCGCAACGAGTGAACACTTTTGAACTCGACCTCCCCGAGACGTCGGTCGCCAAGCAACTGGCTCTGCGGAAGGGAATCGGACCGCCGCCGAAGCGGGTCCAATTCATCGGCATCGACTTCAACAACCAATCGGTAACGGATGTTCTGAGCCAGGCTGGCTTCGATGAGACGCGACCCGCATGTTTTGTCTGGGAAGGCGTCACCAATTATTTACCCCCGGAGACCGTTGATCGAGTGCTCCGGCAGATTGCGCAAGCCGCTGACGGCAGCAGCCTGCTGTTCACGTACGCCGATCGCAGAGTGCTCGACCACCCAGAGCTGTTCTTCGGCGCGGAAAAGCTGTTGTCCCTACTCCGCGCCATCGGCGAGCCGTGGACCTTTGGGATCTACCCCGCGGAAATCCAACCGTATCTTGCCGCAAGAAGTCTGCGCTTGAAGCAAGATCTGAGCGTCGCGGAGGTCTGGCGGCGCGCGGGCCGGCCGGACTCTCAGATGCGCGGATACGAATTCTACCGTCTCGCTTTGGCTCAGGTGCGGGGCGCGGGACACCGGGCGGAAATCCGGCGGTAGCCTCCAGCGCCGGCGCGCCGGCCTCGCCCTGGGACCAGTAATCCGGAAAACCGGCGCGCCGTGGATGGCAAGCCTTCGGGCGAAGGAGCCAACGGCCGAGTCCCTGATGGACCAGTATCTCCCGCAACCCGCCGGCCACCGGTGATCCCACGTCCCGAGTTATAGTGACGTATTCTGGACGGGGGAAAGATGTCGAAGCGGGAGTCGATGCCATGGGCGTGAGGCGGGCCAAGGCGAAACAGCGTCCGGAACGGCCGCCAGCCGCGCTGGAGCCGCCCAAGGCGTCCTGGCGCGACGCCGGAATGGGGGCGTTGCTGCTGTGCGCCACCCTGGCGGCTTACCTGCCGGCCCTCCGTGGAGCCCTCCTCTGGGACGATATAATGCACGTCACCCGCGCCGACCTGCATTCGCTGCACGGTCTCTGGCGCATCTGGTTCGACCTCGGCGCCACCCAGCAATACTACCCCCTGCTGCACAGCGCGTTCTGGCTGGAGTATCGCCTCTGGGGCGACGCCGTGCTGGGTTACCACCTGACTAACGTCGTCCTCCACGCCCTCGCGGCTTGTCTGGTGGTTCGGATCGTCCGCCGCCTTTCGCTGCCGGGGGCGTGGCTGGCGGGCTTCGTTTTTGCCCTGCATCCGGTTTGCGTGGGCGCCGTGGCGTGGATCACCGAGCAGAAGAGCACCCTCTCCGGGGTCTTTTACCTGGCCGCCGCACTCACTTATCTGCGCTTTGACCGCGCCCGCCGTAGGTCCCAGTATTTCGCTGCCCTGGGACTGTTTGTTCTGGCCCTCATGAGTAAGTCGGTCACGGCCACCTTACCGGCCGCCCTGCTGGTTGTCTTCTGGTGGCGGCGCGGGCGGATCGCGTGGAAGCGCGATGTGCTGCCTTTGATTCCGTGGTTCGCCGTGGGGATCCCCGCCGGGATCTTCACCGCGTGGGTCGAGAGTAACCCCCGTTTCATTGCCGCCCAGGGAACGGCCTACGCGCTCACCCTGCCGCAGCGCCTCCTGCTGGCCGGCCGCGTGCCCTGGTTCTACGCCTGGAAGGCGCTCTGGCCATCGGACCTGATGTTCTTTTATCCCCGCTGGAAGATCGGTTCCGGCGACTGGCTCCAATACCTTTTCCCCCTGGCGACGGCGGCGCTGGCGGTGGCCCTCGGTTGGCTGGCGCGGAAAAACCGCGGACCGCTGGCCGGCTTTCTGTTTTTCGCCGGCACGCTCGTTCCCGTGCTCGGTTTCCTGAATGTGTACCCCTTCCGGTACTCCTATGTCGCCGATCACTTCCAATACCTGGCCATTTTGGGCATCGTCGTTCCGGCCGCTTCGGGGCTAGTGGTTCTGGCCGCGCGGATTTCGCCGGGCAGGATTGCCGCCATCGCCCTGTCCGCTCTCTTGCTGGCCACCCTGGGAGCCGCCACCTGGCGGCGCAGCGGCCTGTATCGGGACGAGGAAACGCTTTTCCGCGATAACCTGCGAGGCAATCCCGGCAGCCCCGATCTGCACAACTTTCTGGGGGTGGCGCTCATGCGCCTGGGACGGGCCCCCGAAGCGGTCCCCGAATTCCAGGCGGCGGTGCGTCTGAGACCCGATAGCGTTACCTTTCACAACAACCTGGGACTTGCCCTGGCGTCCATGCTCCGTTGGCCCGACGCCATCGCGGAGTACCAAACCGCCTTGCGCCTAGACCCCCAATACGAGGCGGCCCACCTCAACCTGGGGATCGCCTACGCCCGGACGCCCGGCCGCCAGCCGGACGCCATTGCGGAATACCGGGAGGCCCTGCGGCTCAAACCCGATTACGCGCTGGCGCACTGCGAACTGGGAAACAGCTTCCAGAAAATGGGCCGCCTCGAGGAAGCCTTGGCGGAGTATCGAATTTCCCTGCGCATCGACCCCGCCGCCCTGGAAGCGCGTTATGAGCTGGCCTATTCGTTAGCCCAGATCCCCGGCCGCGTGCCGGAGGCCATCGCCGAGTGCCGGGAGATACTCCGCATCCACCCCGACGACGGACCGACGCGAGAACTGCTGGAGTCCTTGCTCGCGTTTCAGGAAGGCCGCGGACGCTAGGCGTCGTTACCCCGCGGACCGGCCAAAGCGCCTTATCAGTTCCGCTAATAGCTGGATAAGCTGCGTCTGGTTTCCCCGCGCGGCGAAGCGGACTACGCTTAGCTAGGATTCCGAAGTCAAATTCGGCGAAGCTGAATCTCCACGGTCTGATTTCTTGGAACAGCACGCTTGTATCAGGGCACGGCTTCAGCCGTGCCGCAAGCGCTACCCATCACCGGGCTTTAGCCCCTGGGTGGCAAGCCCGCCGCGGGAATCCACCGGCCCGGGATACGCTTGTATCAGGGCACGGCTTCAGCCGTGCCGCAAGCGCTACCCATCACCGGGCTTTAGCCCCTGGGTGGCAAGCCCGCCGCCGTACGTCAACTTCGTTCAAGCGTTGCCGCGGTCGCGCCGCTCGGGTAGAATGAGATGGAGTCTGTTCGTGATGCGGATGTGGCGGAACGGGCAGAATGTGGGGGCGACTCCGTGGAAGTTCAGGTTTTCTCATCCGCTCCGGTGACTTCTCCGATTTTCCTGGCACGGCTGCTTGGGGCCGGCGTCCTCCTTGCCGGCTTTATCGGCGCGGTGGCGGTGGCCCAGCAGCCGGCCGCCGTCGCCATAGACTACCCCGCGGAAGGTTCCATCTTCCCGCCTGATATGGCGGCGCCGACTTTTCTCTGGCGCGATGTCTCGGAAGGCGCCGTCGCGTGGTCCATCGAAGTGGCGTTCTCCGACGGCTCGGCCGGAATCACGCTGAGGACCCGCGGAGAGCGGGTGCGCCTCGGCGAGATCGACGCGCGCGCCATCGCGCCAACCAACGTCCTGCCTACATTGACGCCCCAGGAGGCCGCTGCGCAAAGCTGGAAGCCGGATGCCGAGACCTGGGCCGCCATCAAGAAACACTCCGTCGAGCGCCCGGCGACGGTCACCATTTCGGGTTTCGGGGAAAAAGACTCGCGCCAGGCCGTCTCCCGCGGGCGGGTGGCCATCCAGACCTCGAAAGATCCGGTTGGCGCCCCGATCTTTTACCGTGACGTGCCGCTGATGCCCTCGGAACTGGAGAAAGGGGTCATCAAGCCCCTGCCCACCAGCGCCATGCCGCTGGTTGCCTGGCGCCTGCGGAATGTCGGCGAGTCGAGCAGCCGGCTGCTGCTGACGGGCCTCCACACGTGCGCCAACTGCCACTCTTTCTCGAGCGAAGGCAAGACCTTGGGCATGGATTTGGACGGCCCCGAGAACGACAAGGGGGCCTATGTCGTCGCCCCCATCGCGCCGCAAATGTCCATCCGCCCGGAAAATGTGTTCACCTGGAATTCCTTCGAGCCGCCGGGCCGCCGCACCATCGGTTTCATGTCCTCGGTTTCGCCGGACGGGCAGTATGTCGTCTCCACCGTCAACGAGGACGTGTACGTGAACACGTTCAAGGACTATCGCTTCCTGCAGGTCTTTTATCCCACCCGCGGGATACTGGTCTGGTACAGCCGGGCTACCGGGCAGATACAGGCTCTGCCGGGAGCCGATGACCCGCGCTACGTTCAGTCCAACGCCGTTTGGAGTCCGGACGGTAAGTACTTGGTCTTTTCCCGGGCCGAAGCCAGGGACGCCTATCCCCAGGGCCGCGAGCTGGCCCAATATGCCAACGATCCGAATGAAGTTCAGATTCAGTACGACCTCTACCGGATTCCCTTTAATGCGGGCAAAGGCGGCCCGGCGGAGCCCATCCCCGGCGCCTCCCGGAACGGCATGAGCAATACCTTCCCCAAGGTATCGCCCGACGGACGCTGGATCGTCTTCGTCGAGTGCCGCAACGGCCAGTTGATGCGTCCCGACAGCCAGCTCTACATCCTCCCCGCGGAAGGCGGCCAGGCGCGGCGGATGGAAGCCAATACGTCTTTGATGAACTCCTGGCACAGTTTTTCGCCCAACGGCCGCTGGCTGGTGTTTTCCTCCAAGAGCCGCTCGCCCTACACCCAGATGTTTCTGACGCACCTGGACGAAAAGGGCAACGACAGCCCCGCGATCCTGATCGAAAACTCCACCGCGGCCAATCGCGCCGTGAACATTCCCGAGTTCGTGAACATCCCCCCCGATGGCCTGTTGAAGATCGACGCGCCGGCCGCCGCGTTCTACGATTTGTACGACACCGCCCTTCAGTTGGGAGAGAAGGGGCAGTACGAGGCGTCCATCGCCGAGTGGAAGAAGGCCCTCGAACAAGTCGGTCCGGACGATACCTCCGCTCTGGTTGCCAAGGCCCACAGCAGCTTCGGCGTTACCTTGGCTAGGGCGGGGAAGCTCGACGAAGCCATAGCGCAATTCCGGAAAGCCATCGAGATCAGACCCGCCAACGTCCAGGCCCACAACAATCTCGGGGTCGCCTTGGTCCAGGCGGGAAAGCTCGACGAGGGGATCGTGCAACTTCGGGAGGTCCTGTTGAACAGCCCCGATAATGCCGAGGCCCGCAACAACCTGGGGGATGCCTTGCTCCGAAAAGGAGCTCTCGACGAGGCCATTGCGCAATTCCGAAAGGTCCTGGAGGTCAATCCCGAATCCGCCGGGGTCCACTTCAACCTCGGCCGTGCGCTGGCCCGCAAGGGGAGTTTGGACGAAGCCATCGAGCACTTGCGGAAGGCCGCCGACGCCGACCCTGGATTTGCCGCGGCTCAATACGTCCTGGGTGACACGTTCTACCTGCGCGGCAATATCCCCGAGGCGCTGGCCCGCTGGCGCAAAGGTCTCCAGTTGGAGCCGGATGATCTCCCCGTTCTCAATCAGACGGCTTGGGTGCTGGCAACCTGCCCCCAGGCGTCCGTCCGTAACGGCGCCGAGGCCGTTGGGCTTGCGGAGCGGGCGCTCCAATTGTCCGGCGGACGGGAACCCGCGGTCCTTGACACCCTGGCCGCCGCCTACGCCGAAGTCGGCCGTTTCCCCGAGGCCGTCGAAACCGCCCGCCGGGCCCAGACCCTTGCCACCCAACAGAACAAGGGACCGCTGGCTCAAAAACTGGCGGCCCGAATCGCGCTCTACGAAGCCAAGGCCCCCTTTCATGAGACTCGCTAGGTCTTCGTGTGGGGCAGGATGCAACATTGCCTGCGGCGCTGGCTTTGAAAACCCGCTGAAGGCATCAAGTGACCGACGGGCTTCGGCCAGCGCCCGGGGGACGCACCACCACGTACGCGCCGTTTCAGCCCCGAAGCGCAATCGGCTTTCATCTGGCTGGACCACCAATTGGACATGGCTCGGCCGGTCCCATGTTCCTACGCCGGGACGCCATCGCGAACCTGGTGGTTGAGTCCCTGCATCGGGGGCGGAACCCGGACATTACGAACTTGCCTCTTTCGTCGTGATGGTGAACCATGTTCATGTGTTGGCTCTGCCGAAAGTACCGCCCAGCCGGTTCATGAAATCGCTGAAAGGCTCCACCGCGAGCCCCGGAGGGGCGTAAGAAAATAGCCCACGGCGCAAGCCGTGGGAAGATGCCCCCAAGCAGCCCCGGAGGGGCGTAAGAGCCTTTTCAGGAAAGCAAGGCACGGAGGGCTGGAGCGTTCCCGTCTTCGACAGCATCCTGACGACCACCGACCGCCATGGTGGGACAGACCATCGCCTTTTCTGGCCTGTCAGCCCTCTTCCACAGCATCCTGACCGCCACCGACACCCCTTCCGCCGCCAATCCTCGGCCCCGTGCTCAATCTAAAGGAATTACCTCGTCCCAACAGCCAATTTCCCCCCTGTTTTCCACAGCAGTGTGTCGTTTCATATTTTCGCCCGCTCGCCTACCGAAAATCATAGACGATTTTGGCCTCCCGGAAGCCCTCCGTACACCTCTCCCCGGTGGCATCGCCAACAGGCCCCCAGCGACATCGGAACAGCCCTCGGAAACGTCTCACAAAGTTCCTGGTTTCAATAGGATACATAAGATCATAAGGTCCTTAATTCGGTTATGAAAAAACGTATCTAACGGCTCTTTGCCACATCCCGAATTCGCTCCAAAAAAAACTTGAAAAAAGCTGTGGACAGCAGGGGTGATTCATGATAGCTTCGAATACACATTGATTTAGGGTCTTGAAACGTGTTGGTTTGCTATCTTGACGTCCGGTCTGGCTTGACCTTGAGGTCGCCGCACCATTAGGAATTGCGTAGTCAGAGCCGGGATATGAGTTTTCTTGGGGTGTTTTCTTGACAGGAACACTCCAGCGATAAGGAAGCCGCCCATGACCTCACAGGTCCCAACCAAGTCGTCGGGAATAGCCGGCGGGCAGCCTTCCATACTTTCTGCGGTTATTCCCTTAAGGAGATTCAATGCGTAATCGTCTGGGAATAGGGCTAATAGCTCTAATGCTCCTGACGGCAATGACGGTGTTCGCGCAGAACAGCACCGGTATCATTTCCGGCAGGGTCACGGATCCAAGCGGCGCGGTAGTTGCGGGCGCCGCCATCATGATCACCCAAACCGAGACCAACGTAGACTATGCCAGCGGAACCAGCCCCGAAGGTCTGTTCCGCGCGCCTGGCCTCCCCCCTGGTACCTATCGGGTGACCGTCAACGCTCCCGGATTCAAGAAGGCAGTGCGCGATGGCCTCCTCCTCCGCATCGGCGAGAATCAGGACCTGGAGGTAAAGCTCGAGGTAGGCGCCGTGGCCGAGACTGTTGAAGTCACCGGCGCACTGCCCCTGATCGATACCCAAACCTCCTCCGCCGGCCAAGTCATGGAGGGCGAGTACTTTTACCAGCTCCCCAACTACCAGCACTGGGAAAAGGGCGTGCTGTATTACACTCCCCAGGTTGAGTTCGCCGGCGGCGTGTGGCCCGGCGCACTGGGCAACTTCAACATCAACGGCGGCCAGACCTGGCAGACTGCCACCTATGAGGATGGAATCATTTCCACCACCATGGATGGCGGCACTACCATCAACTCCGTCTCCGTGGGCGTTGAGGAAATCAAGGTGATCACCGGCGCCATGCCGGCCGAATACGGCCACGCCACCTCCGGCGCGCTCCTGGTTGTGAAGAAGGCCGGCACCAACTCCCTCCACGGCGAGGGCGGCTACCTCTTCAAGAACCAGGACATGATGGAGCGCCGTTTCTTCCAGAAGACCAAAATCGAGCAGGATAACCCCAACAACCGCACCCTCTTCCAGATGCCCGATTTCGTGATCAGCGGGCCGGTTGTGCTGCCTAAGGTCTACAACGGCAGGAACAAGACCTTCTTCGAGGTTGGCGCATCGTGGCACGTGGATACCTCGTCCAACTCGGGCGCCGACACGATTCCCACCCCCGCTATGTTGGGCGGCGACTTCAGCGCCTACTCCAATACCATGTGGGATCCCTTCAGCACCACCGGCTCCGCGGCGGCCGGCAACCTGGCGCGCACGCAATTCGTGAACAACCAGATTCCGGTCAACCGCTTCAGCAAGCTCTGGACCAACCTCACGGCCAACCCGATCTGGAACACGTCCCTGATCCAGCCGGGCATCGGCAGCATTAACCCCACCGGCCCCAGCGGAAACATGATCGCGTCCGGCACCGGAGCTTACTTCAACAAGACCTACCAAGTCCGCATGGACCACAGCTTCACCGATAAGTTCAAGGTGTCCGCTACCTACCATCTGGGCCGCCAGCATCAGCCCCAGAACAACGTCACCATGTTCTACGCTCCGCTCGATCAGTACCAGACGTTGGGCTATACCATCCAGACCGAAGAGGCCCTCAACTTCACCTACACCATCACGCCTACCTTCATCAGCGAGACCAAGATCGGTCAATACCGGCGCAACGGCCCCGGCGGTGCGAAGGCGGGCAACGATTACACGTTCGAAATGACCAAGATGGTTCCCAACCTGCCCTCCAACATATACGTCAACGCGATCGGCAGCGGGTTGTCCGAAGGCACCAACGGCGGCGGCACGTTTGGCGTCGGCACCATGGGCACCAACGTGCAAATGATGCGCCAGCTCAGCGAAGACCTCACCAAGGTCTGGGGAAAGCACGCTTTCAAGTTCGGATATGAATTGCTCTGGGAAAACTCGAACAGCCACAATATCGGCAACCCGCGCCTGGGCATGAGTTTTGACGGCTTAGGCACCTGGAATGGCACCGGCTCGGGTACCCCCAACACCGGCGGTATGGTGCTCACCAACCTCATGATTGGCGCAATCACCGGCTATAACTATGCCGCGCAGGGGACGCCCAGCCTGCCTGTGGACGTCATCCACAGCTTCTATTTCCAGGACGACTGGCGCGTCCTCCCCAACCTCACCCTCAACCTGGGTATCCGCTACAGCAATGAGTCCCCGGCGCATAGCAAGTTCCCCGGCGGGTTCAGCATCGGCAGCCTCACGGCCCCGGACAACTACTATTGCAGTACGTATGGCCCTGGCTGCTATTCGGGAACGAATTCCACCCAGGTGGTCTGCCCGCCCACTGGTTGCCTCGGCGCGTGGATCCAGCCCAAGGGCTACCTCTGGAACCGCGACAACAACAACTTCCGGCCCCGCATCGGCCTGGCCTGGAGCGTCACTCCCACCACGGTGGTCCGCGGGGGCTTCGCCATGATGAACCTGGATTGGAATACCGGGTACACCAACCAGAGCGAAATCGGCGGCGGCAGCTTCTATAACCAGAGTGTCAGCCAGCCCGCGGACCTCTCCAACGCTCATTACGCGCCGCTGTTCAGCGTCAACGCGGGCTTCCCGGGGTTCGTGTCCGTGGCGCAGAACGCGCTGGGTGAAATCCCCACCTCGCGCACGAACGCCTCGGGTGGTCCCAGCCCTACCTTGTATCAGTCCAACTACAAGAACCCCTACACCCTGAACTGGAACGCCGAGGTTCAGCACTCCCTGTGGAAGAACTACGTGGTGAAACTGTCGTACGTCGGCATGCACAACGTGGGCTTCGGCAGCGGCTATAACTGGCAGTCGCGGCCTTTCGGTACCGGCGTTGACTCCAACGACCAGCCGATCGACCTGACCAATCCCGCCAATTTCGTCTACCGCAACACCTGGGTCAGCAACGGGTCGGCCTTGAACGGAACCCAGGCCTGGAAGCCGTATCCCAACCTGAATGGCGTCACCTACAATTGCAACTGCCAACGCTACATCTACCATTCGGGAACCATCAACCTGGAAAAACGGTACTCCAATGGCCTCAGCTTCCTGACGTTCCTCACCTGGCAGAAGGGCATCCAGAATTCCCCGGGTAACCTCTTCATGAGCGACCAGGAACAACGGGCGATTATCGGGATGGACAACAAGTTCCGTTACGCCAGCTCCATGATCTACGAGCTGCCGTTCGGCAAGGGCAAGAAATGGCTCACCAGCCGCCTGGGCGACCGCATCATGGGTGGTTGGTCCTTCGCCTGGAACTACAGCGTGTGGACTCCCGATCCCAGCGGCCTCGGCTACTCGAACGGTCAATACATGAACCCCGCAACGGGCAACTTGGGCAGCCGGCAGGGCTATCCCAGCTACGAAGCGGAACCCGGCGGCGGCATCTACCTCATCGGTATCCCCAAGCTTCGGGACAACTGGCAGGACATCGGACCCAACCGCTGGCAGCAGACCACGGAGAACCCGACCGTCACCAACTGCGGTCTCACTCCCATCACCTATTCCGTCACCCAGGCCAACGGGACGGTTGCTACTAACGCAACCTGGGGCAACCAGTGCGAAGTGGTAGCTCCGTCGTTCACCAGGGGCAACGAGGGCTCCAACTTCTGGACCCAGCAGCGGTTCATCGGCGCCAATACTTCGATTTACAAGGATTTCACCATCCATGAGAAGTACAAGGCGCAAATCCGCATGGATTACTACAACCCCTTCAAGTGGTTCAACTGGAACGGCGCGAACACCACCATGAGCCAGACCCAAGTACCGCAAACCTTCATGGCCCCCGGCAACAGTGACACTGGGGATTCCCAGGAAGGCGGACCGTCGCAGATTCACATTTCGTTCCGCGTTCACTTCTAGACCTTCCGGGCTTTTAGCTCTGAAGGCGTAAGCAAGGGCAGGTTCCTCAAGGAGCCTGCCCTTTTTTCTTTGTGGCGCACGCTTCAGCGTGCCGTCGTGGGCTTCAGCCCATGATCGGTGCTGACGGCGAGCTGAAGCTCGCCGCTGCACGCTGAAGCGTGCGCCACAGGCGTTTCAGCGTGCAGCGGCGAGCTTCAGTTTTCCGTCTTGGCACGCGCCCCGGCGCTCGACCACGGATATCCGGATGGCTCGGCCGCCAACCCCGCCCTCACGGGATTGTCCTCGATGTACGCAGCGATCCGTTCCATCTCCCGCCCATCCCGGGCCCAATGATCGTAAGATTCTCGTTGCCAGAATGGCTGGCCGGTTCTTCCAAGTAGCTTGTTGGCATCCCTGGCAGTGGTCCCTTTGATCCACTGCAGTACGCGGCTGGCTTGCTGTAACGGGAGAAACAGAATGTGAACATGGTTACCCATGACCACGAACGCGCGCAGATCATACAGGCCCCTGGCCGAGCCTCGCTCGAGGGCGCTTGCCACCAGGCCAGCCACTTCAGGGCGCCGCAAGAACATCGGCCCCGTTGTCGCGGTGTCCAGATAGCGGTCCATCCAGACAAAGGCCTTGCCGGCCGTGGGTTTGCCAGGAGGCGGATACGCGGCCGGCGGCAGGCTTCCGTGCAAGTGCCAGGTGACGAACAGCCAGCCGCCTTCCGGGTAGAGATGAGGCAGTCTTCTTCGGGTCATGGCGCCGTATGAAGAGTGCGGCGCGGCGGATATTTGTCTCAGGAACTTTGTGCTTTTGTGGCGCACGCTTCAGCGTGCAGCGGCGAGCTTCAGCTCGCCGTCAGCACTGATCGTGGGCTGAAGCCCACGACGGCACGCTGAAGCGTGCGCCACCCAACTTCCATCCTGCCCCACGGCTTCGAGGTTTTTGGTAAGTTATACTGGCATATGAAAGTGAGTCGGGCTTCCAAGGGGTCACGAGTGCGCGCCGTTCCCGCTGTACGGCCGGCTGTCGCGGCCCCCGTTGCGCGCCAATTCCCCTCGCCCCATGTTTGGCGCATCCTGGCGCTTTGGGCGCTGGTGGCCGTGGCGTATTCCAATTCCTGGCAAGCGGGTCTCACTTTCGACAATGCCTTCGTCATCGGGAACGATCCCCGCATTCACCAGGCCACCCTGCACAACGCCGGTGAGATCCTGACCGGGGACTATTGGTACACGCGAGCCGCCTCGGGCCTCTACCGCCCCCTTACCAGTCTCACTTACATGTGGAACTACGCAGTGCTGGGCAACGGTCCCCGGCCGGCGGGATATCACTCGGTCAACCTGGCGCTGCACCTGGCCAACGTCGCCCTGGCCTATGCCCTGGGCTTGTTGGTTTTTGGCGAGATCGATTTGGCTTGGGCTCTGGCCGCCTTGTGGGGCGTCCATCCCCTGCTCACCGAATCGGTCACCAATATCGTGGGGCGCGCAGACCTGCTGATGGCGTTGGGCGTGCTGGCGGGCCTGCTGTGCTACGTCAAAAGCGCATCCGCGGCGGGGAAGGCCAGAACGGCCTGGCTGGCCGCCATGGTGGCCGCGCAGACCGTGGGGATTTTTTCGAAAGAGAGCGCGGCCGTGCTGCCCGCTCTTCTTCTGCTCTACGACCTCACCTTATGGCAAGGCCGGTGGATGGCGCCGGCGCGCTCCCGCTTATGCCGCCCTGCTCCTGCCGTTTGCCGCCTTCTTCTATATGCGCGGCGGGGCGCACACCCACCTGGAGATCGCCTACCTCGAGAATCCGCTGGCCAGCGCCGGCTTCTGGACCGCCAAGCTGACCGCGGTGAAAGTGATCGGCAAGCTGGCGTGGCTGTTTCTCTGGCCGCTCCACCTGTCGGCGGATTACTCCTTCAACGCCGTGCCGTTGTTCGGCTGGCGTCTGAATTGGGAGGACGCCAAGGCGCTCGTGGCCCTGGCTCTCTGCCTGGCCGGCGCGCTGGCGGCCGTGCGCTGGCGGCGCTCGCATCGGACGGCGAGTTTCTTCATCGGATTCTTCTTTGTGGCCATCGCGCCCACCGCCAACCTGTTGATGCCCATCGGCAGTATTATGGCCGAGCGGTTCCTGTATCTCGGATCGCTCGGATTGGCGGGCTGCGCGGTGGCCGCGCTTTGCCTGCTCGGCCGGCGGATATCGCGGCGGGCGGTCTGGAGCGCGACGGGTTTGCTGTGCCTGGCGTTGGCCGCTCGAACCTACGCCCGCAATCTCGACTGGCGCGATGAGTACCACCTCTGGGCCAGCGCGGTGAAGGTCTCCCCGGGCGCCGCCCGCGCCCACAACAACCTGGGATTCGCGCTGACGGAAATGGGACGGCTGCCGGAGGCCATCGCCGAGCTCGAAACCGCGCTGCGGATTCTGCCGGACTACCCCGAGGCGCACTGCAACCTGGGCGTGGCGCTGATGAGTTCGCCTGGCCGGTTGTCCGACGCGATGGCCCAGTTTCAGACCACCCTGCGGGAGGAGCCGGGCTTCGTGAATGCCCACACCAACCTGGGTATCGTTCTGGGGCAAATGCCGGGGCGCGCATCGGAGGCAGTGGCCGAGTTCCAGGAGGCCATCCGGCTACGGCCGGATTCCGCGCTGGCTCACCTCCGCCTGGGAGCGCTGCTCGAACGGATGCCCGGGCGCGCGCCAGAGGCGGCCGCCGAGTTCCAAGCCGCGGTGCGCGCCGAACCGGACAGCGCCGAGGCGCACCATGGCCTGGGCGCCGCGCTGGCCCAAATGCCGGGCCGTGGGTGGGATGCTGTCGCCGAGCTGCAGACCGCCGTCCGCCTGCGGCCGGACTCCGCCGAGATGCACTATGACCTGGCGACGTTGCTGGCGCAGGCGCCGGACCGGTATTCCGAAGCGGTAGCCGAGTTTCGGGAGGCCGTGCGCGCCAAGCCTGATTTTGCCCCCGCGCATAACAACCTGGGCAGCGCCCTCGACCGCATGCCCGGCCACTCCATCGAGGCGATTGACGAGTATCGCGCCGCCGTGCGGCTGCAACCGGACTACGCCGACGCTCACTACAACCTCGGCATCGCCCTGGCCAAGCAGCCCGGCCAGCACGCCGCCGCGCTGGCGGAACTGGAAACCGCGCTGCGGCTCGACCACAGCCCCCAAACCCAACAGGCGCTCGACTGGGCGCGCTCCCAGAAGCCATAAGTCAATCCCCGGTGGCGCAGGCACTCCTGCGCAATGCCACATAGTTTTCATAATTGGCCTGTAAGCTATTGATTTTACGTGGCGCACGCTTCAGCGTGCCGTCGTGGGCTTCAGCCCACGATCAGCGCTGACGGCGAGCTGAAGCTCGCCGCTGCACGCTGAAGCGTGCGCCACGAAAACATAAGCCTCGTGTTTTGTTCTTGTTATGAAAACTATGCGGCATTGGGCACTCGTGCGTGCCGCGTCGGCACTCGTGCCGACGCTTGGAGTTTCTACATTTTTGGTGAGATCTCCACGCCTTACGGCCACCATCCATTTGGAGTCGTCCACTCCCAGCCCGGAGGGCGAAACATTCCTAGCCCACGGCGCAAGCCGTGGGAAACAGGCCGACCAGCCGTCTAGCCCCGGAACGGGGCGTAAGTCTATGCCACACAGTTTCACTTCCCTGCTCGTTCATGTCGTCTTTTCCACGAAGAATCGCGTCTCGGACCTGTCGCCAGGGCTGGCCGCCCGCCTATTTCCCTACATGGCCGGCATCATGAAAGAACGAAAGGGTGTTCCGCTGATAATTAATGGTCCGGCGGATCACGTTCACCTGCTGGTGTACGTGCCTGCCAAGGAATCGATAGCGGACCTGCTACGAGTCGTGAAGACCAATTCGTCGCGTTGGATACACGAACAGTTCCCAGCGCACGGGCGGTTCGCTTGGCAGGCCGGATACGCCGCTTTCACCGTGAGCGCCTCCCGAGCGGCTGACGTGGCGGGCTACATCGCGGCGCAACAAAAGCACCATCGCCACGTGTCGTTCCAGGAAGAATTCCTGTCATTCCTAAGGAAGCATGGCATCGAATACGATACGCGCGACCTCTGGGGCTAAGAACAGCCTTTCGCCCCGTTCCGGGGCTTGGTGGCCAGCCGGCCTCTTCCCCACGGCTTGCGCCGTGGGCTAGGATGTTTCGCCCTCCGGGCTTCGGAAATGTGCAAACTCCAGGCGTCGGCACTCGTGCCGACGCTTGGCTCGGACACTTTGTCACAACCGCGAAGGCGTGTCGAGTCTCGACACGGCAGACACGAGTGTCCGCGCCACATCGGAGGCTGGAGTGTGAGATATGCCGGTTAGCCCGTCTCCTAGATCCTCCGTTGCACGGAAGAAAACAGCCCCGCTTTATGCCACCCGCTCCCCGAAAACGGGCGTAATAGTCCCTTGCCGCCGCCGCCTCCCTTGACACCTGCGCCCATCCGCCTGCCATACTCGAAATCGAGAGCGGTCTGAGATTCGGGACGTGGCATGACTCTGGGAAAATGGCTGCGTGGCATGGCGTTCCTGGCTGCGTTCGCCCGCTGGGCCGCTGGCGCGCCGCCCGGGTATGCCGATCCAGCCGTTTGCGCGCAGTGTCATGGGCCCATCGCCGAGAGTTATTCGAAGACCGGCATGAGCCGGACTTTCCGGTCCGTGGGCGCGGACAGCCGGCTGCCGGAGCTGGAACACGCCAGTTTCGATCACCCGCCTTCCGGTGAACACTTCCTCTCCGAGCGGCGCGACGGCAAGTACTATATACGTCGCTCCACGGCCGGCGTCACTGGGCAGCCAGCCGATTCATTCGATGCGCCGGT
Source organism: Terriglobia bacterium (assembly GCA_963767595.1). Taxonomy (GTDB): domain Bacteria; phylum Acidobacteriota; class Terriglobia; order Bryobacterales; family Bryobacteraceae; genus BOG-224. Next base: position 63,878 of record CAVYEK010000016.1, on the reverse strand, counting down.
GGACTATACCATGGGGTCCGGCGACCACGCCGTCAACTATCTCCATCGCACCAGGGACAATCAGTTAGTCGAGATTCCCCTCTCCTGGTATTCGGAAAACGGCGGCCATTGGGGAATGAGCCCCGGATACGACCGGTCCCAGCATTCCGGGTTCGGCCGCGCGATTTCGTATCGCTGCATGTTCTGCCACAACCAGTATCCGGAGGTTGCCGAAGGACCGGGAAATTGGGACGCGGCCACCGTGTTTCCGGCGCAACTGCCCGAGGGAATCGATTGCCAGAGGTGCCATGGCCCGGGCGCCCGCCACGTCCAGGCCGTCGGCCAGGGGCGGCCCTCCAGCGAGATTCGGGCGGCCATCGTGAACCCCGCCCGTTTGACGCCCGAGCGCCGGATGGAGGTCTGCATGGAATGCCATCTGGAGACCACCACCACCGAGCTTCCGGGCGCCATCATGCGCTTTGAGCGAAGCGTGTTTTCCTATCGGCCCGGAGAACCCCTTGCGGATTACATTCTCTTCTTCGATCATGCCCCGGGAACCGGCCATGACGATAAGTTCGAATTCGTCAGCTCGGTCTACCGGTTGCGAAAATCGGCGTGCTTTCAGTCGAGCGCCGGGCAATTGACATGCCTGAATTGCCATGACCCGCATCAGGCCATGTCGCGGCAGGATTCCCTTCGGCGGACCGATCGGGCTTGCGTGGCCTGCCATCGGGACGCCATCGCCAAACTGGTCAGCCAGGGCCGCCACACCGCGGCGGCGGAATGCGCCGCCTGTCATATGCCCCAGCGCCGCGGAGAGGATGTCATCCACGCCACCGTGACCGATCATATGATTCAGCGGCCGCCGAAGTCCCCGGCGCCGGTTCCCATGGTCGAAGCGAATGACGGGAATACCCTTCCTTATGCGGGGGAAGTTGTGCCGTACTACCCGAAACAGGTCGAGCCGCTGTACGCCGCCATCGCCCAGGTGAACGGATTGAACAACCTGCCCGCCGGCCTGGAGCGCCTCGAGAAGCTGCTCGATGTTTCGCATCCCGCGAACGCCGCTCCCTATTTCGAAATGGCGCGAGGCTTTCATCAAAACCGGGCAGGCCGCCCGGTCCATCCCTTATTACCAGCAAGCCGTCAAGATGGAACCTGAAAGCTGGCGCTATCTGTATTCCATGGCGCAAGCGCTCCAGGCCACCGGCAGGCCCGGCGATGCCGTCGTGGCGCTGGAACGGGCGGCGGCTCCTGGCGCCGTATGAGACCACCCTGCGGAATGGGCTCGGAATCGCTTACGCCAGGGCCGGCCGCGCCGCGGATGCCGTGCGAACCCTGCGCGAGGTGGTGAGCCGGAATCCGGAGGACGCTACGGCCCGGAATAATCTCGGCCAGGCGCTGGTTCTGACTGGCGATCTCCGCGGCGCCGAGGCGGCTTTTCGCGAGGCGGTCAGGCTGCGGCCGGAAGATGGAGGGCTGCGTACGAATCTGGCCCAGGCCATGATGCAGTCCAGGCAGTTTCGCGACGCGGCGTTCCAACTCCAGGAGGTGATTCGTATCGGACCTTCCACCCAGACCGCCCGGTCCGCCTGGCTTGCCGGACCGCCTGGCGCCGGCGCATCGGAAGCCCTCAAGCGCTACGACGAATCCTTGCGCCGTCAGGCCTCGGGGGCCCATGACAATCTGGGGACCGTCATGAGCGCGCTCGGTGACGTCGAGGCCGCCATTCGGGAATATCGCCTGGCGGTCGATTCCGACCCGCGGTCGCCTTTCGCGGCGTTGAACCTGGGGCTCGCGCTGGCCGGCCACAAGGAACCGGCCGAAGCGCGCAAGTGGCTCGAGTCGGCCCTGCGCCTCGATCCGCAACAGCCGGCGGCCCACCTGAAGCTGGGCGAGTTGCTGTTGGCCGCCGGTCTCCAGGAGGAGGGCGTCGCGCACTTGCGAACCGCCGCCGCCTGCCCCGATCCTGGGATTCGGAGCGCCGCCGAAAAACTATTGGAATCCACGAAATAAGCCGCTGCACGCACCCCCCCGTAGAGCAGGCTTCCAGCCTGCCATGCCGGCGTCCTCGCCGGCATTCTTCTTCCCCGGCACCCCATCCCAAACCCCAGTCACAACACTTTGTAATTATGTATCCATCAGATTCTAAGCCACTTCCACTCCGCATCCGCCTGAAGCCCACCCTCACGCCTGCTACCCTCGAAGCAGAAGTTATGTCTACCATCCTCCAAATTGAGGCGAATCGCCGAAACGCCCAGAACTCCACCGGCCCCCGCACCCAACGCGGCAAGGCCGTTTCCCGCTTCAATGCCCTCAAAACCGGCATTGACGCTCGCTCCCTCGTCATCCCTGGCGAGAACCCTCACGTCCTCGAATCGCTCACCGTCGAGCATTACGACCGCTTTCAACCCGCCGCCCCCGAGCAGCGCTTCCTCGTCGATGCCATGATAACCGCCGAGTGGCAGCTCCGCCGCCTCCGTAAAGCCGAGGCCCAACTCTGGGAGTACGGGATGCACGAGAACCGCCCCAGGGAGAACCTGGTCTCCACCGGCCGGGCCTTCCTGTTCCGCGTGGACACCTTGACCCGCCTCCATCGCCGCATCGATTCCGCCGAGCGCAGCTACTACCGCGCGCTCAAGCAACTGCTCCAACTCCAATCCGGCCGTCCCGCTTCCGCCGCGGCCCAGAAGTCCCCTTCCGTCCTGGAAGTACCGCCCGCCGCGCCCGCCCCGGACGAGCTGGAACCCGCCGCCCATCAACCTCCCAGCCACGGAATTGGGTTCGTTCCCCCAATTCGTGAAACGGCTCGCGCCACATCCGAGGGTGGAGTCCGGGATACGCCGGCTAGCGACTACTTGGTGGGGCATGCTTCAGCTTGCCCGCAAAGGTGGGGTCCTGGCGGAGAGGGGGGGATTCGAACCCCCGGTAGAGCTTATGACCCTACGACGGTTTAGCAAACCGCTGCTTTCGACCACTCAGCCACCTCTCCGGCGATGAATGGGTCTGTATTGGGCATCGTACCACAGTGCTCCGCCTAGCGGCTGCCGGCCCCGGGGTAGAAGTGCAGGCTCACCGTGTAGCCCGGCAGGTCCACGCGAACCGAGTAATGCACATCGATTCTTTCGACGTTTGCGGTGGCCGGCGAGCGTTGTATCTGGATGTTGTCCGCCGCTACCGGAAGATCGAGGCTGCGGGCGTGGTCCAGAACCCAGGAGCGCAACAGATCGTCGGAGGGCGCGGCCCCCGACTGCGTCTGGCTTTCGATTCGCCGCGGGATGGTGGCCACGAAACTCTGCAGCTCGAAATTGCGGATGTAGACGGGCGCGAAGGCCAGCAGGAAAAACGCCAGGGCGCCCAACACGGCGGCGGCGGCCCCGATACGCCAGCGCGGTACGCGGTTCACGGTTGCTTCTCGGACTCCTTGACGGACGCGCACAGATTCTCCCATGTGTCGCCGGGAATGCGCGTCCACTCGGGAGCCTCCGGTCCGTAGATTTTCAGTTCGTCTTCCTTCAGTGTGCCATGACCGTAAGGGCAGATGTATTCCATGCGCGGCCGTCCCAAGAGGAGCATACCGCCCCAGGACCCCGTTTCCACCGGCATACGCAGCCGGCGCAGGCACGTCCGGCAGCGGCGGCGCTGATCTCTGACGATCAGCGTCACCACTCCCACCGAGAGCACAAACCACCCCATGATCAGAAGGTCGTAACCCAACAACTGGGGCCCGTCGCGAAGCGGCGCCAGCTCCGGCGGGTTCCGCTCGACGGGCCATATCCCGTTGATGAGCCGCAGCACGCCGGCCAGAACCGCGGCGGCCGCTCCGAGTTTCACCGCGAAATAGGCCCAATAACGCATGTCTATGAGACTCGGGAGCCTTGCTACTAGTTTCGAGCTTCGGGATGGCCGGCGCAAGCGGCGCCGTCGCTCTGCTAGACTGCCGGATTGGAAGTCCACGAGCCAATCGAAATCAAGCCCGGCGATCTGCGCTGCCCCAGGTGCCTTTCCAAGGATCTGGCTCCTTCCTTGCCGCGCGGCTGGCTGGACGCCTTGATGCAGGTGTGCGGGCGGACCCCCAAGCACTGCCGCGCCTGCGGCAAGCGGTTTTATGCGCGGGGGAATTCGGCGGCGCCGGCCCGCGGCCAGGCCGGGAAATCCGTCTGACCGGCGGCCGCCCCGCCTAGAACTGAAAATACACGAAAGGGACTTGTACCTCTATAACTCCGAATAGCTCCAGGCACACCAGGCCCAGAGTGAGCGCGGCGGCATAAGCCCAGATGGGCCCCTGGACCAGGCGCTCGAACCACTTCGATTTCTCTTCCGCCTGCGCCAGCATCAGGGAAAGCAGGATCAGGCCAATCTGCCAGGAATTGAAAAGCTGCGCGCCGGCGGTGGCGTTCGGTTCGAGAACCGGATAGTACAGGCGAGTGCGAAACAGAGCCGCGTCGATCAGGAACAGCCCCAATACGGCGGCCAGCAGCCCGGCCGCTTCCCGCCAGGCGCCGCGGCGCGCCGGGACCGGCGTGTTCTGCCTTTTGTTGGCGTGGTTCGCCGTGGGGTTCAACCTGTATTCGTACCAGGGGCGGGAATCCGACGCCGGCGTGCGGGAGGTCTTCATTTTCATCCGGCGGAGGCACGTCGCCGAACCCGGGCGGACCATTACCTTGGCCGCCGATGAGTTCTCCAAGCCGAGCCGGGATTTTTATCGGCGATTGTACGGGATGAATTGGATCGAGCCCGCGCCGGGCGACGATACGGGCTGCCAGGCCGACTACTACTACCTGTCCGACGCGCGTTTCCGCCGCATGGCCGGCGAGTACGGCCTGCGGGCGATATACCGCGACCGCGCGGCTCACGCGGCGCTCGCCGAACCTGGAGCCGAGGCGCGAAGGCGACTGGGGGTGGTGCGCTCGCTCGGGTTTTCCGCGCCGTGCAATGCCGGCGTTCTGGTTAAGGACGCGTGGGTTGACGCCGGCCGCCTCGGCGCCGCCCGCCACTTCCTGCACGATATCGAGCCGGGAGCGGAACCGAATCGCTGGCGTTGGACCAACGAGAAACCCGCGTTCCTCTTCCACGCTCCGGCGCGCGCGGGCGTCCGATTCAAAATGGACTTTGTGATTCATAGCCAGACCTTCAAACAGACCGGTCCGTTCCAGATGACCGTGCGGATCAATGGCCGGGAACTCGGCCGAAGAGTCTACAATTCGCCCGAAGACCACACTTTCGAGCAGGCTGTGCCGCCGGAGATGCTCCGCGCCGATGGCGTAACCCTGGTGGAGACGGCGCTTGACAAATACTACATCGCGCCCGCCGACGGCAAGAAACTGGGGTACTTGTTCGTGCGCGGGGGGTTCGTTTACTGAGGGCCTTTCCCCAGGTGTTCGATTTCATCCTTGAATCGTCTGCCCATGTTGTGCAATCATTGTTAGTGTAGTTTGACAGTTCCGCTAATTAAGGCCTCTCGCATAGTCCGGCTAAACCGCCCTATCCTGTCCTCGATTCGCTGGTCTGCAAATTCCAGAAAGAAGATTACGTGAAGAATATTTTCGTAGGGAACCTCAGCTTCGGGGCTACCGAAGACGCGCTGAGATCCATGTTTGAGGCATACGGGACTGTGGACCGTGTGAACGTGGTCACTGATCGGGACACGGGACGGGCCAGAGGCTTTGGTTTCGTCGAGATGAGCGTGAACGCCGAAGCGGATAACGCCATCGCCGGTCTCAATGGCAAGGAGCTCGATGGCAGGGCGCTGAATGTCAACGAAGCGCGGCCCAAAGAGGACCGTGGCGGCGGCGGATTCCGCGGCGGTGGCGGCGGCGGGCGGCAGAAGCGCTGGTAGGCGGGCCGGCCGGATTTTGGGGGCGGCGTTTTCACTCCGCCCCTTGGTTTTTGTTTATCCGGGTTGCTGGAATGACACGATGGACATGATGGGTACTACCGCGGAAACGTTCAGGAAACGCACTGGAATCAACTGGATTTCGCTCACCGCCTTCGCCGTCTTCCACGCCGGCGCCGTGGCCGCTTTGTTCTTCTTTAGCTGGCCGGCCTTCTTCACCGCGCTGGGGCTTTACTGGATTTCCCTGAGCCTGGGAATCGGCATGGGATATCACCGTCTGCTGACTCATCGTTCTTACCGGACGCCGAAGTGGATCGAGTGCTTTCTGGCGGTCTGCGGCACGCTGGCGCTGCAAGGGGGTCCCATCGCCTGGGTGGCCACCCACCGCATCCACCATCAGTTCTCCGATAAACCGGGCGACCCGCACACGCCGCGCGATGGAAAGTGGTGGGCCCACATCCTCTGGATGCTGGTGGGCGACGCGACCAATTCCCACACCGTGGAGTGCTCGCGCTACGCCCCGGACCTGTGCAAAGACCGGTTCCTGGTTTGGCTCTCGAAGTACAACTATGCCGCGCTGGTGATTCTGGCGATCCCGCTGTTTGTTTTCGGCGGCTGGCCGTTTCTGCTGTGGGGAGTGTTTTTCCGCGTTACCATGGGATTGCATGTCACCTGGATGGTGAACTCCTTGACGCATTTTTGGGGCCGGCGACGGTTTGCCACCCGCGACGATTCGCGGAACAACTGGTTCGTGGCCCTGTTGAGCTTCGGCGAGGGCTGGCACAACAATCACCATGCCTATCCGACCTCGGCCCGGCATGGTCTTGCATGGTATGAGATCGACGTGAGCTGGATGACCATCCGGCTTCTGCAGCTTGTGGGTCTGGCCAAGTCCGTGCGCGTTGCCGGAGCTATGGTTCGAGCCGATTAGAGAAGAGAAAGAGAGATCTTTATGGCTACCCGACAGCGTACAACGTTCCAGAAGCGGCAGAAAGAAATGGCGCGCGCCGAAAAGCAGCGTGAGAAGGCCGCCAAGCGGATGCAAAAGAAAGACGGCGAGCGCATCCCGGAGCCCGAGGTTACTCTCGAAGAGGCGGCCCTGCTTCGCTCATAGCATCTGGACCTCCGATTGCAAGCGTAACGTAAGCCATGCTCTTCCCGCGCTGCCCGCATTGCCGATCCGTCGATTTCAGGGTGGTGGGAGTCCGAAATTTCATCGAGGTGGCTTTCCACTGGATCTTCCTGCCCTACCGGTGCGCTCTGTGCGGCCGCCACTTCTTCCTGTTTCGCTGGCGGCCGGGACACGGGACCGCCTGAACCGGGGTAGCGCCGGCGGTCTTGCCGTCGGCGTTCCATCCCCTGGGAAGTGAGATGCAGATTTATCTGTTGCGGCACGGCATCGCCGAAAACGCCCTGCCCGGGCAGCCGGATTCGGAACGGGCCCTCACCGCCGAGGGGCGCGAGAAGCTGCGCCGCGTGCTGAAACGCGCGCGCGCGGCCGAGGTGAACCCCGAGGCGATTCTTTCGAGCCCTTACAAACGGGCGCTCGAAACCGCTGAAGTAGCCGCCGAGGCGCTCGGATTCAAGGGCGAAATCGAGCGCACCCGGGCGCTGGTTCCGGAAGCCTCACCCTACGACGCGTGGGAGGAAATCCGCGTGCGCCGGCCGGAGGCCTCGGTCCTCCTGGCCAGCCACGAGCCGCTCATGAGTTCGCTGGCCGCATTGCTGCTCGGGTGCCCCGCGCTCCAGGTGGACATGAAAAAGGCCGCGCTGGTGCGCATCGATTGTGACCGCCTGGGAGCCCAGCCCCGGGGCGCGCTGAAGTGGATGCTCACGCCTGCCGTAGCCGGCCAGTAGTGCAGTTATTGCACTTCTTCGCGTCGTTTAGGGTTTTCCCAAGCCGGGCCGGGCTTGGCGGACGGGAACTGGACCTGTTCCTGCACCGGGCGGGATTCGAGGTTGTGCCCGTCGACGCGGAGCAGGTGGAGCTTGCGCCGTGAGGCTTTGATACCCGCCGGCGAAGCCGCGGGCGTCCACCAGATCCTGCCGGATGGCCTTGGCGTTGCGGCCAGCTCCGCCTTGCCGCCGCGGACACTGGAATATGAGATGATCCTAGGAAGCATGACACTCTCACGCGCAATGCGAGCGGCACGACGCCATGTGAAGCCCTTCTTGCGGCGGGTCACAGCTACGATCTACGTCCGTCGACCACTCCCGTCATGGCCGCCGATTCTAGGCAGAATACATGAGATCACCGTCCCACGCGGGATGGCGCCCCACTCAACTCCCAAGCCCGTCGGGTCCGCGAACATAAATAACTTGATATGCCTGATCGAAAAGACCCGGCACGTCCCTGGGGACATCGCTGAAGCGGGAGTCTATCGGGGAGAGTCGTTGATTCCGATGGCCATTTATGTTAAACAGCAGAACCTCAATAAGAAACTCTACGGCTTCGATTCCTTTGAAGGCTTTGCTCCTTCCGTAGTTGAAGACCTGGGCCTCGGCGGGACGAATGATGAGTGGAAGACGCCCGGCAATATGAATGACACATCGCTTGAACGGGTATCATCGAAGGCTAAGGTGTTCGGGTTAAGCAACGTGACCCTTGTAAAAGGCTATTTTGACGCGACGTTCCCAGGCTTCACGCATTTGACGTTTTCATTCGTTCATCTCGATTGCGATGCCTACGATGCGTACCGAGAGTGCCTGACTTTCTTTTACCCAAGACTCAGCACCAGTGGCATTATCTCGTTCGACGAGTACAACGATCCGCCGTGGCCCGGCTGCAATAAGGCCGTTGACGAGTTTCTGGCGCATAAGCCGGAGAAGCTTCGGACCATTGCCCTCGACAACTACGTGAAATACTATTTTGTCAAACAGTAGTACTTTGAGATCATGCCTTCCTGCTAGGTCCTTCCCAGCGTCTATCGAGAACGAAATCGCGATTAGTCGTTTACAGGTGCGCGCCGCGGACGGTATTACACTCCGATCATAGCTATCAGGATCGCCGAATCCTAACGGCTGCAAGTCGTCGTGGTTCCACGCCATTTTCTGAAAACACATTCAAGTTGTGGAAATTCAGCTTCGCCGAACTGGACTTCGGAATCTCGGTTCAAGACGCGTCGGGGAGCTCCGAAAAGTCGATGTACTCTTGCAAGTTGTCGAGCGACGAACGCAGGGCCTGGAGGTTTCGGTCCGTGCCGGTGGTGTACTCGGCTATTTTCGAGATTACGTTTTGGTGCAGAGTGAAGAACAGATCCACCACTTGAGGATCGCGCCAGCCGCGGCCGGTTTCCTCGCGGAGTATGCCCAGCGCCCGGCTCGGGGAGAATGCGGGCTTGTAAGGCCGCGGGCTGATCAGCGCGTCGTAGATATCGGCCACCTGCAACAGCCGCGCGGTGAGCGGTATCTGCTTGCCGCGCAGCCCGTCGGGATACCCGCTGCCGTCCCAGCGCTCGTGGTGATGACGGATGATGGGCAGCGCCGGGCCAAGCGACTTCAGGTGCCGGCATATCTCTTCGCCGCGGACCGCGTGGCTGCGCATGGTCACCCATTCCTCGGCGGTCAGTCTGCCCGGCTTGAACAGGATCGAGTCGGGAATGCCCACCTTGCCGACATCGTGCAGGTATCCGCCGCGGTACAAGGCCAGCAGGTTGGTGCGGTCCATGCGCATGGCGATTCCCAGAGCCACCCCGATGAACGCCAGGCGCTCGCAATGGCCGGCGGTCTGCCGGTCCCTCTGCTCCACCGCTTGCGCCAGCGCGAACAGAATGGCCTCGGTCTCGTCGATGCAGAACTCGCCGCCGGATCTGGCCTCGGCGGGAGCCGGGCGAAGCGCGCGCCATTGTTCTTGAACCGAAGCCGCTGGAACGCAGGACAACCATGCTCTGTGTCTTATCGGGATTGTTGTGTCGGCGCCCATTTCACTAATGCTTCTATCGACCCGGATACCAAGAAGACTAGGGTACTAAGTAAAGAAACTCCAGGGCGCTCAGAGAAGCACGACGGTGATTGCCCGCCAACTGGAGTTGCCGGCCGCGTCGTATGCCCGAACGGTAATCGTGTTCGTTCCCACCAGCAGCGGCACCCTGGCCGACCAGGCGGTGGTCCCCGAAGCGATGCCCGAGGCCCCGGTCGATACCGACCAGTTGACCGACGCCACCCCCACATTGTCGCTGGCCGTGCCGCTCACTACGAGCGACGCCAGGGTGGTAGACACGATCGTGTAGCCGGGCGACAGGATTTGCAGGCCGGGCGGCGTGGCGTCCGCCGTACCCGCCGGCGTCGTGGGCGTGGCGGGCGTAGTCGGAGTAGCCGGAGTTGCCGGAGTGGCCGGACTGACCGGCGCGGCCGGCGTCCCGTCGTTGGCCGCGTACAGCGCGCGGATGCCCGCGATGTCGTCGGCCGCCAGGCCCGTGGCGATGTGGTAGTAGGGATACATCACCGCGGTCGGGTCGGTGCTGTGCCCTAGCCCGAGCGCGTGTCCCGTTTCGTGGAGCGCCACCGAGAACAGGTCCGTGCCCTGCCCGATCTGCCAATTCTCGTCGGAGTTGAAATGCATGTCGCCAGCCAGCGGCTCGGCGTTCGGCGGCGCCGGATAGAAGGTGTGCGCCAGAACCCCGGTTCCGACGAAAGGGTAGCCGTCCCCGTGCGCTCCATTCGCGAACAGAATCGCGATGGTGCGGCCGGTGAGCGCGCTTCCGCCGGCGGTGAAGCTGACTTTGGCGTACTTCGCCCATTCCTGGAACGCTCGCTCGATCTCGCTCTCCGCCGAGCTTTGGTCCAGCTTGGTGGTCACCGACTCGAAGAAGTACTGCAGCGAGGCCATGCCCGACGAATCCGTGGACCAACCGCTGCCCACCGTGGCGTATTCGGCGACGGGGCCGGCTTGGGTGAGCGCGCCGGCGCAGGCCATCACCGCCCCGCCCGCCGCCAAGTCCGCCGACGCGGGCATAATGTAGGCCACTTCATCCGCCGCGGCCAGCGCCTCCAGCCCATCGGCCCCGCCCGTCACCACCAACTGAACCGGCAGCAGAGTGGGGTTTTCCAGTACGGTGAAGCCGGCGCGCAGGGCCAGCGCGTGCGCCACGTCTATATCCGCGTCGCGCTGAAAGATGACGAGGTAGGCAGGCTCCGGCGCGGACGTCGCCAGCGGGCTCAGTTTATCCGACGCCTCGAGCGAACCAGCCCACGTGAGGTCGAGGCCCTCCAAGTCCGCTGTTCCATCGGATGACACCATCAGGGCGCAGTCGGGCACGTAGTCCAGAACGCGCACGCCCCGGCGCTCCAACTGGTGAAGCAGATCGGGCCCCGGACAGGTAGCGAACTGGAGAATGTAGTGGGAGCGGCGGGACGTCTGCGAACGGCGCAACGCCTGCATCGTCACGGCGGTTCCTAGCTGCGGCGCGATGGTCCGCGCTTTGAGCCGGATCAGGTTCTGAGCGATGGCGCACACTGGTATCAGCAGCAGCGCCAGGCAGGCTGCTTTGGACGTTTTCAACTGGTTTGATTGACTCCCGCTTACCTTTTCGGACCGGCCGCGGACCCGCTTTTGGCGCTCGTATAGAAGAGCACGTTCGGGAGCCTGTTTCGCGTACGGAAACTCACAATATTGGATATCCGGAGGTGGAATTCCGCGGAGTTTTTGACGCGGAGGCGCGGAGACGCCGAGAAATTCGGAAGACCGAGATTAAACAAGCCCGGATTTCTGGTTCCGGCATGGCTATTTGCTTTGGTTTCGGAGTTGCTCGGCGTCTCTGCGTCTCCGCGCCGGAGGTTTCTGAGATTTCCCGCCCGCCGGCGGCACTACACTTTGTACCGAGATGAAAACTCGCTGGTATGTTCTTGGCGTTCTCGCATGGATGGGCGTGGTGGACCGCCCGGCTCCGGCGGCGGATTCCCCGCGGACCACGTATCGAATCGAAACCGTCGCCGGCAGCGCCTGGATGGGCGATGGCGGCCCCGCCTCCGCGGCCCAGATCGGCGCCATCCAGGGCATCGCCGCCGATCGGCTGGGCAACGTCTACCTCTCCGATACGGACAACAGCCGTGTCCGCCGCGTGGATACCAAGGGCATTATCACCACCGTCGCCGGAACCGGAGTGGCCGGTTTTAGCGGAGACGGCGGCCCGGCCGCCGCCGCCCAGCTCAACCTTCCGTACGGCCTGGCCGCCGACGCGGCCGGCAACCTGTATATCGCCGACCTGGGAAACAACCGCGTCCGCCGCATCGCCCCGGATGGCACTATCTCCACCGTCGCCGGCAACGGCTACAAGGCTTCCGCCGGCGAAGGCGAGATCGCCACCCAGGCCCCGCTTCTGACGCCGCGCAACGTGGCCGTGGATTCCATGGGCGATTTCTACATCTCCGAGTTCGAAGGCCATCGCGTCCGGTGCGTAACTTCGAGCGGCAAGATGAACACCCTGGCGGGCACGGGCGTTGCGGGCTTCTCGGGGGATAACGGCCCGGCAACGGCTGCCCAGCTCAACTATCCGGCCGGCCTGGCGGTGGACAGCGCCGGCGCAATCTATGTCGCCGATTCGGGCAACAACCGGATTCGCAAAATCGTCTCCAACGGCTCCGCTTCCGTTATCACCACGGTTCTGGGAGCCAGCGCCACCGGCGGCACGTCTTTGGTAACTCCAACCGCAGTCGCGGTGAACAGCTCGGGCGCGGTGTTCGTGGTGGATTTCTACCCGGTAGTCCATTGCCTCACCCTGGGCGGGGCATGGATCGACTATGCCGGATCGAGCGTGGCCGGTTTCAGCGGCGATGGCGGCCCCGCCTCGGCGGCGCGCCTGAGTTCGCCCCACGACGTGGCCGCCGGCGGCGGAACAGTGTACCTAGCCGATGGGACGAGGGTCCGCTTCGTGGACGTCTCCGGGGCCATCCACACTCTGGCGGGCGACGGGTACCTGCACGCCATCGGCGATGGCGGCTTGGCCACCGCCGCGGCCCTTTCCTTGCCCAACGCGGTGGCGCTGGACTCCTCCGGCAGCCTGTTCATTGCGGATACCGGCGCCGAGCGCGTGCGCCAGGTCTCGGCCGCCGGAATCATCGAAACTCTGGCCGGGACCGGCGTGGCCGGCTACGGCATGGAACCGGGCCCGGCCACCACCGCGCCTCTGAACATCCCCTCGGGAGTGGCCATGGACCCCGCCGGCGGCGTCATCATCGCCGACAGCTCCAACAATCGGATCCGAGAGGTCGGCCTCGACGGGCTCATTCGTACCGTGGTGGGCGACGGCTTCTGGGGCCTGGCCCCGGACAACACGCCGCCTCTTCAGGCCCCTCTTGGCGCTCCCCGCGGCGTCTGCGTGGACCCGGCGGGCGTCATCTACATCGTGGACACCTCTAATCACAGGGTCTGGCGCGCCGTTCCCGGAGCGGATCTCACGGACGCCGCCGGAAATGGCACTCCCGGCGATGCAGGCGACGGCGGCCCCGCCCGCCTGGCGCAGCTCAACTCCCCGAGCGCCTGCGCGATCGACTCGGCCGGAAACCTGTACATCGCCGACACCGATAGCCACCGCATTCGCAAAGCGCGCCCGGATGGCATCATCGTCACCATCGCGGGCATCGGCCAGGCTGGTTTCAGCGGCGACGGGGCACTGGCCACGGCGGCCGCCCTCAACTCACCCCGCGGCGTGGCCGCCGATAGCGACGGCAACGTGTTCATCGCCGATACCGGCAACAACCGCATTCGCCAGATCACGCCCGACGGCATCATGGAAACCATCGCCGGCCAGGACGGGCCGGCCTTCTCGGGCGATGGAGGGCCGGCCGTTTCCGCCCGGCTGAACGCGCCGGCGGGGCTGGTGCTCGATGGCTCGGGCGACCTCTACCTGGCCGATTCCGGCAACAACCGCGTCCGCCGCCTGGTTCCGGATGGAACAATCGCCCCGGCCGTGACTACCCAGCCCGTCGCGGCGATGGTGGTCAATGCGGCCAGCATGGCGGCCGGCCCGGTTGCGCCGGGAGAGATTGTCAGCATCTTCGGAACCGGCTTCGGGCCCGCTGTGGGCGTGAGCGGCGCATTCGGCGCCAACGGGCTTCTGTCCACTGCCCTGGGCGGCGCGGAAGCGCTCTTCGCCGGAGTCCCCGCGCCGCTGTTCTACGCCCAGGCCGGCCAGATCAACGCCCAGGTTCCCTACGAAACAGCGGGCCACGCCGCGCACGTCGAGATGTACTATCAGGGCCGACTAGTGGGTGCAGCCGATGTGCAGGTGGCCGCCGCGGCCCCCGCCATATTCCCGGTGATCGTCAATCGGGATGGCTCGATCAACTCCGCAAGCGCCCGCGCCGCGAGCGGCGATATCGTGGTCTTCTATGCCACCGGCGACGGCCTCACGAACACCGGCAACGTCACCGGCCAGCCCGCCGCCGCGCCGTACCCGCAACCCACGCTGCCGGTCCACGTGACGGTGGCGGGCATTGACGCGGAGATCCTCTACGCCGGAAGCGCGCCCGGCTTCGTAGGCGCCATGCAGCTCAACGTCCGTGTGCCGGGAGGCTTCGTGCCGCCGGGGCAGACGAGCATACAGATGACCGTCGGGGATATTACTTCGCCGGCGGTGACGGTGTGGCTGGAGTAAGAGGAGGCGGCGCGACCTGGACATAAAGCCCGGTCGGACCAAACGGCGCTTCCGGACTTCATCCGGGTTTGCCGGTTCGAACGGTCGGCGGCGCCCCGGGGGAAACTCGAGCGCTTCATCGGGATACTTGACATCAGATTTGATATTCGTCATCATAGAATCGAGATGCGAACGACGCTGGATGTCGAAAATGATGTTCTGGATGCGGCCAGGACTCTGGCCGTTGCCCGCCGCATTTCAGTGGGAGCGGCTTTGTCGGAACTCGCGCGGCGGGGCGTCGCAGCCCGCACGCCGCTGGGCGCCCGCAACGGTTTTCCGGTATTTCAGATACCGGCCGGGACGCCGGGTTTCGGTCCGGATGAGGTCGCAGCGGCCATCAGCCGGGAGGATTTCGAGACGGCGCGGGAATTCCTGGAGCCGGGACGGTAACCGTGTCCGTCTCCCTGCTTGATGTCAATGTCCTGCTCGCTTTGGCATGGCCGACCCATGTCCACCATGCGGCGGCCCACCGGTGGTTTGCGGAGAATCATGGAATGGGGTGGGCAACTTGTCCGCTGACGCAATTGGGGTTTGTGCGGCTGGGGATGCAGCCGGCCGTGGTGAAGATCCCGATTCTCTTCGGGGACGTGATGGAGGCGCTAGCCCAAATGACGGCCAGCGGCGCGCATCGCTTCTGGCCGCTGGAGGGCGGATTGGCCGATATTCGCGACGAGATTCGCGCTCGCGTCGTGGGACATCACCAACTGACCGATGCCGTGCTGCTCGATCTGGCGATCCGGCGCCAGGGACGGCTGGCCACATTTGACCGGAGGATTCTGGGGCTGTTGCCGCCGGATTCGGTCCTGCGGAATGCGGCGGCGATTATTCCGGCTTAGCCATCCAGTCTGAGTCCGGACGGCCGTACATTTTCCCGCCGTGTGCCACGTGCAAGAAGACCGCATGCACAGCCGAGCCCTGGGGCCAGCCCCAACAGGATGTGACTCTTGCCGGCGGGTGTTTCCCCTTCCCGACAAGAGTTCCTGGATTCTGGCTCGCGGTCCCGCATTGGCCCGCATAAGTTCGAAACTTGTCCATGCCGGGGAGCCAGTCAAGCCGGCTGTTTCAAAGCTGAAACTTCGCGGACCGGTGGGTCATCTCAATGGGCGCGCGGGCCACGTCCTCCGTGCTCAAATATGGGTTTTCTCATGCTCCGTTGCAAGGCCACTCTCCGCGCGGGTACAAGCCGATTTGCGGGTGTTCTGATCATAGCTCTCATGTTCGCGGGCGCCTGCCGGGCGAGCACGATATCATACACTGTCACTGGCACGTATCCCACCGGGGTTCCCACCAGTTCCCTTACGGCGCCCGGCGTTGCCTTCGAGTTCGATTTTCTCATTCCTCTGCCGGCCACCCCGACAGCGGGAAACGCGAGTGAATTCACCATGTCGGTCCCTGTCAGCCTTACCATGAGTGGCTCTACATTGGCCTGTGGAACCCCCGGCGTGGATTTTTTCGCAGCCTCCGTGGGTGGCGGCCTGGCCATAGTGTGCTCCCTCGGCTCGGATAACATGGCGGTCGATCTCACCGGCCCTCAGTTGTTTACCGGCGGAGTGAGCAACCCGACATTAAGCGCGGGCACGTTCGCGATCCCGACTTCCGGGGCCACCGGGATTTCCCTGAACAGCAATGGCAGCCCGACTTTCACGCTCCTGACTTCCCAGGCCACGGTGACTGCAACGCTTCCCGAGCCCGGGGCCTTTTGGTTGACGCTCTTGCCTCTATTGGGAGGCGCCGCGATCAAGACGGCGGCTTGGGCGAGCCGTGGTTGATCGAGGTCTTACATCAGACCGAACACGGGTCGAGGAAGTACTCGTTGGTGGGTGCAGCGCCGGCGCCGCCCGCGACACGGTGGCATTCATAATGACGCTCCGAGCCGGCGCTCCGTGATGCACTCCGCGAGCCGGGCCGGGAATCCTACGCTGAATGCGGCGATGCTCCTCAGCTCACCGCTTTCTTCACGAGCGCGCCGATCCTTGCCTCGTCGGCAACGGTCAACTCCTTCAGCGCGAAGGCGACCGGCCACACGGTTCCATCGTCGAGGTTCGCCTTGTCGCTGAAGCCGAACGTCGCGTATCTCACTTTGAACTTGTGCGCGCTTTGGAAGAAGCAGATGACATCGCCGTCCTTGGCGTACGCGGGCATCCCGTACCAGGTTCTCGGCGAGAGGCCGGGCGCGCTGGCTTTGACGATGGCATGGAGCCGCTTGGCCATGGCGCGATTCGGTTCCGGCATCTCGGCGATCTTGGCGAGCACGTCACTCTCCCCGTCCGCCTTCTTCGCGCGCGGGCCTCGGCGCGCTTCCGCCTTCAGCTCTTGCGCGCGCTCCTTCATTGCGGCGCGTTCTTCGTCCGTGAATCCTTTGACCGCGCCGCCGGTCACGGCAGCCCGCTTAGCGGACTTCTGCGTCTCCTTCTTCGGTCTCATTGAGCCTCCTCATCTGCAACCCCGAGGTAAAGCAAACCCATGACAGCCTCAGTCTATCAACACCGCGGCGATCCTGTCTTACAGCCCCTCCAGCCTCTCCATGACGTCTAAGGGGGGAAACTTCGGCCGCCTCTTGCCGCCGCTCCCTCTACAATCGAAATAGATGGCCATTCCTTCCACGGCGCGCCGGCGCATGCGAATTCGCTTGCGAGGCATCGTGCAAGGGGTGGGTTTCCGGCCGTTCGTGCATAACCTGGCGCGGGAATTGCGCCTGGGCGGCTACGTGTCGAACTCATCGGCCGGGCTGGTGGCCGAAGTGGAGGGCGATCCGGCGGCGCTTGATCGTTTCGTGCGGACCGTAACCGCCGAGCCGCCCCCGCTGGCCTGGATCCAGGAAACCGAAATCGTCGAACTGGAGGCGCTGGGCGAAGAGGCTTTCTCCATTCGCGGCAGCGTCGCCGTGGCGGGCGAGTTCGCCCTGGTATCGCCGGACGCGGCCACCTGCGCGGACTGTTTCGGCGACTTCACCCGGCCGGACGACCGGCGCTACGGCTATCCCTTCACCAACTGCACCAACTGCGGGCCGCGCTACACCATTGTTCAAGACATCCCCTACGACCGCCCGAACACCACCATGTCCGCCTTCCCCATGTGCGAGGCATGCCGCGCGGAATACGAGGACCCCGACGACCGGCGCTTTCACGCGCAGCCGAATGCGTGTCCCGAGTGCGGGCCGCGGGTCTGGGGCTGCTCCGCTTCAATCGCCTGCGACCGCTCCCTGACGGTCGCGGCTCTGAAAGCGCATCCGAGCCGCGACCGTGAGGGAGCGGTTGCCGCAGCCGTTTCGGAACGGGTCCTCTCCGCGCCGATCGAGGAGGCGCGCCGCCGCCTCGCGGCCGGCGAAATCCTGGCCATCAAGGGACTGGGCGGATTCCAGCTTGCCTGCGACGCGCGCAACCCGGCGGCGGTGGCCCGCCTGCGCGCGCGCAAGCGGCGCAGCGACAAGCCATTCGCCGTGATGGCGCGGGATCCGGCCGCCGCGGAAGAGGTCTGCACACTCACCGATGCCGATAAGGCGGCGCTTTCCAGCCCGCGCCGGCCCATCCTGATCCTGCCGCGATGGGCCGCGCTTCCCGAAGCCCTGGCGCCGGGCAATCGCACCCTCGGCGTTATGCTGCCCTACACCCCGCTGCACCACCTGCTGTTCGCGGGCGCGCCTTACTCGCTGCTGGTGATGACCAGCGGCAACCTCAGCGAAGAGCCCATCGTGGTTTCGAACCAGCAGGCGCTGGAACGGCTGGCCGGCGTGGCCGACTGGTTTCTGCTGCACAACCGCGACATCTACATGCGCGTGGACGATTCGGTGGCGCGCGTGTTCGCCGGCCGGGAGCGCGTGTTGCGGCGCTCGCGCGGCTATGCGCCCCACACGCTCGACCTGGGCCGCGCGGTTCCCGAGCTGCTGGCCTGCGGCGGCGAGCTGAAGAACGCGTTCTGCCTCACCAAGGGGCGGCACGCCATCCTCAGCCAGCACATCGGCGACCTGGAGAACTACGAGACGCTGGTGTTTTTCGAGGAAACCCTGGCCAATCTCAAGAAGCTCTTCCGCATTACGCCGCGGGCCGTGGCGCATGACCTTCACCCGGCGTATCTGAGCACCAAGTACGCACTGGAGATCCCCGACCTGCCCAAGATCGGCGTGCAGCACCATCACGCCCACGTGGCGAGCTGCATGGCCGAGAACGGGCTCACCGGCGTGGTGATCGGGGTAGCCTTCGACGGGACCGGGTACGGCCCGGACGGGGCCATTTGGGGCGGCGAGTTCCTGGTGGCGGGATACGCGGGGTTTGAGCGGCGCGGGCGCCTGCGCTATGTGCCCCTGGCCGGCGGCGACGCGGCCATACGAGAGCCTTGGCGCGCGGCCCTGGCGTATCTGGAGGACGCGCTGGGACGCCCGGCGCGGATCGAAGGCGTGCCCGAGGAGCGCGCCGGCGTGGTTCGCCGGATGATCGCCCGGGGCGTCAACACCGTCCCGACTTCCTCCTGCGGGCGCCTGTTCGATGCCGTGGCGGCCATCATCGGCCTGCGGCGCGAGGTGACCTTCGAGGGGCAGGCGGCCATCGAATTGGAGGCCATCGCGGAGCCGGGCGAGACGGGCCGTTACCCGTTCGAGATCGAAGGCGGAGATCTCTGGCAGGTTGATTTCCGTCCCGCCATCGAACGCATCGCGCAAGAAACGGCGGCGGGCGTCGCGCGCGGCGCCGTGGCGGCCCGCTTTCACAACACCCTGGCCGCGGCGGTGGTGGAAACCTGCCGGCGCATTCGCGGCCCGGCGGGACCGGCTCGCGTGTGTCTCAGCGGAGGAACGTTTCAGAACGTGCGCCTGACGGAGTCCGCCGTGGCGGGACTACGGGAGGCCGGCTTCGAAGTCTTCCTGCATTCCAGGGTTCCTCCCAACGACGGAGGCATCGCCCTGGGACAGGCCGCCATCGCGGCGGAGTTGCTGCAGGCGGGCGGGCCCTACTGAACCTGAATCCCGAAGTTGGAAGCGCTGTATCAGGGCACGGCTTCAGCCGTGCCGCAAATCGCGCACAATCAAGGGGCTTTAGCCCCTGCCTTTTCAGGAACGTGAGTGGACTTGCGGGCCCTACTGAATCCCCAGCCCCGAGGCGGCCGAGCGGTAGTGGCGAGTGGGACGCACGGGGAACTGGCCCACCAGGGCCGCGTGCCAGTCCTTCTCCAGATCGGCAAGGCTCTCGCCGAACACCCGCGGGATGGCTTGGCTGCCGCCCTGCCAGACCTGTTTCACTTTGGCCACGCCATAGCGGTCGCGCAGAAACTTCAGGAACCCGCCCAGTTCGGTGTAGGTGATGTCGGGCGAGTACATGGACGATTTCCATTCCGGGTCCACCAGCTTATCGAGCGGCAGGAGGCTGCCGGAATCGAACAGTCTCCAGGAATCGAAATAGATATTGGCGCCTTCGTCGGCATAGGTCGCCAGGCCTTCCTCGATCCAGGGCTCGGCCGCGCCCCACAGGTTGGAGGCGATTTCGTGGCACAGCTCGTGGGTCAGGTGCAGGCGGTCGGGCGTCACCACCGAGAAGACGGCGTGCTGCCCCGGCCGGGACCGGCCGTCCACTTCCACCCCCACCAACCGCTTCATTTGGGCGCCGGAGGTCAGAAGGAAGGCCGAAATGGTGGGTTCATAGGCGGTCTCGCCGATCAGGCCCAGAACTCTGTCGCGATCCTCTTCCACGTTTTTCTCGAGGGCGTCGGAGTGTTTCAGAGCGTCCGGCTCGGCGGCCTGCTTACCACGGAATAAGAACATGGCAGCCCTCCGAAGCGCGCCCGGGCGTTTTCCGGCCTCCAAGCCGTCCTCGAAATAGAGACGGAAGTGCTTGGTTTGCTTGGACTTCCACTTGAATCCCGCGTGATCGAGGTATTGCCGCATCACTGGCTCGACGGAATCGGAGGGATGCTCCGGCGCCGCCGCGCCAGCCACGGCGAGGACCGACACTGCCAAGATAGGCCGGAAGCCGCGCATACCTTCACGTAACCGCTACTACTATGTACGTCGCGGCGGCTCCCGAGGTAACGCGGAACTGCGGGGAGATTGCGAATTTCGAAACCGGGCGGTGGCGCCGACGGTCTTGCCGCCGGCGTCCCGAGTCCGGCAGCGGCTTGGCCCTAGCCCGAACGTCCGGCCAGCAGATCGATATCCTGGCGGTGCATGTCGCCGGTGACTTCGACGGTCCGGAGGCCGGCCTCGGCCTGGCTACGAGCCGAAAGCAGAGCCACCGCCGCGTCGCTCAGGTCCACGGAATCGGTGGGCGAACTATCGGAGGAAGCGGACCAGGCCGAGGCCAGATTTCGCGCCGCTTGATCGAAGTTCGTCTGGGCCTGGCAGACGCCGCGAAGAGCCACTGCGGAGATATCCACGTAGTCTCTTATCGGCCAAAGCGCCGGTTTCAAGAGGGGGGGTGGCGGTGGAGCAGTCTTTCGGCGCACCGCCTACAATGGAGATTCATGACGGGCGCGGGCGCGGGTCTGGCGGGGGCGGCGGGCGGGGCGGCGGTGGCCGCTTCCGGTTTTCTTACCTGGGCCGTACGGGGGCGCTCGGCGCAGGTGTTCGGACGGTCCGTCTGGCGCGGTCCGAGGGGGCCCCGCGCGCTGGCGCTGACCTTCGACGACGGCCCCAGCGAAGCCACCCCGCAACTGCTCGAGATTCTGGCCCGCCACCGGACGCCGGCCACCTTTTTCCAGTGCGGCGCCAACGTGGAGCGGCTCCCCGAGGTGGCCCGGGCGGTGGCCGGGCGCGGGCACGAGATTGGAAACCACGCCTACTCGCACCGGCGCTTCTGTTTCCATTCGGCGCGGTTCATGGAGGAGGAGATGCGCCGGGCGCAGTCGGCCATAGAAGAACGCGCCGGCGTGCGCCCGGTCTGGTTTCGCGCCCCCTATGGCGCGCGCTGGTTCGGCCTGGGCGCCGTTCAGACGCGGTTGGGACTGACCGGCGTCATGTGGAGCGCAATCGGCTATGATTGGAGTCTGGGGGCGGACGCGGTGGTGGAGCGCCTGGCCGCGGCGGCTTCAAACGGCGCGATTTTGTGCCTCCATGACGGACGGGAGCTCCTGGTGAAGCCGGATATCGGCGCCACCTTGGAGGCCGTCCGACGCCTGGTTCCCATGCTCCTGGAACGGGGCTACGAATTCGAAACGGTAACCCGACTACTATGTCAGACGACCTGATCCAACGCGTTCTCAAGGTGATCGCCACCTCCAAGAGAATCCCCCTCGAGACTGTGACCATCGACAGCGAGTTCGAGCAACTGACGATCGACTCGATGGACGCCGTCGAGATCCTCTTTGCCCTGGAGAACGAATTCGACATCAGCATTCCCGACGACGAAGTGCGCTCGGTGCGCAACGTCCGGCAGATGTGCGAGGGCGTGGCCAAACTGGTGGCGGCGAAATCCGCGGAACCGGCGGCCGGCCAGTAGGGCATGCGGCGAGTCGCCATCACGGGCGTGGGCGCGATCAGCGCTCTCGGCCGCAATACCGCGGAATTCGCGGAAGCGTTACGCCAGGGCCGGCCGGGAATCGGACCCATCGAGTGCACGGACTGCTCCCAGTTGCGCTTTCAGAACGGCGCCGAGGTGCGCGGTTACAGCCATCAGCCCTACTTCGACGACCGGCGGGCGGATTTCATGGACCGCTTCGCCCAGTTCGCGGTGATCGCCGCGCGGGAAGCGGTGGAGTGCGCCGGGGTGGCCTGGACCGCGGAGTTGCGCGAGAGCGCCGCCATCGTCACCGGCTCCTGCGTGGGCGGGCAGGGCGCCCAGGACGCCGGCTTCACCGAGGTCTATAAGCTGGGGCGCAACCGCGTGCATCCGCTGACCATCCCCAGAACCATGGCCAATGCGGGGGCCAGCCATATTTCGATGGAGTTCGGGATCGTGGGGCCGAGTCTTACGATTTCCACGGCCTGCTCCTCCGCCGGCCACGCCATCGGCCAGGCGTACTGGATGGTGCGCTCCGGCGTTTCCGAACTGGCCATCTGCGGCGGCAGCGAGGCGCCCTTCAGCTTTGGGATACTCAAGGCCTGGGAAGCCATGCGCGTGGTATCGCCCGACGCCTGCCGGCCGTTTTCCAAGGACCGCCACGGCATGATTCTGGGTGAAGGCGGGGCCATGCTGGTTCTGGAGCCGCTCGACGCCGCGCTGGCTCGCGGCGCGCGCATTCATGCCGAGATCGTGGGGTTCGGGATGTCCGCCGACGCTTCGCACATCACCCAGCCTTCCGCCGCGGGCGCGGCGCGCGCCATGCGCGCGGCCCTCAAGGACGCGGCCCTCGCTCCCGAGCAGATCGGCTACATCAACGCCCACGGCACTGCTACTCCGGCCAACGACCCCACCGAGACCAGGGCCATCCGCGCGGTATTCGGCGCACACGCGGACAAACTGGCGGTCAGCTCCACCAAATCCATGCACGGGCACGCCCTGGGCGCCGCCGCCGCCCTGGAATGCCTGGCCACCGCGCTGGCCCTGCGCGACGGCGTGCTGCCTCCCACGGCCAACTACAACCTGCCCGACCCGGAGTGCGACCTGGATGTCATCCCCAACCAGGCGCGCGTGGCGGAGGTGGAGTACGCCATTTCGAACTCGTTCGCGTTCGGGGGATTGAACGCCGTGCTGGCGCTGCGGAAGGGGTAGGGGCCGGGCACAAGAGAAGAGGTTGGCAGGCGGAAGCGCCTGCCCCACAAGGTGTGAGAAGAGGTTGGCAGGCGGAAGCGCCTGCCCCACAAGGTGTGAGAAGAGGTTGGCAGGCGAAAGCGCCTGCCCCACAAGCTTGGCCCCTACTTCGCCGGGCCCTCGGCTATCTCGTAGATGTTTCCATCGATCTCCTCGATGGAGACGATGAAGCGCTTGCGCTGCTGCAATTGGGCCTCGGGAATATCGAATCGCGCCCCGATCATGCGGTCCCAGGTGGCGTGCCCCGGGATCTTGTCCTGCAGCACCAGCGACCGGTTGTACTTCTTTCCCAGCACGGGAATGCCGTCGAAAACGCGCTGCGTATCGACGTCGGAGATGACGACGCCTTCCGCGCGGCCGCCGTTCTTGGCCTCGGCGTAGACCCGCACGGTGCGCACCACGGCCGGGTAATCCGACGTGTTGGCGACCCGGAAATCGATCATGGCCACGGTACTGTCCTCGCTGAGCGCGGCGGTGCGGACCTTGAGGACGCTGCCCGGCAGGTCCAGATGCGCCCCGCGCTGCATGAACAGGACGATGCCGACGGCGATGGCAACGCACACGATTCCGATACCGGAGGCGATCAAAATGTTCTTGGTTAACATGTGGAGACCTCGTGCCCGATGCGCCATCCGCGCAGGCGTTTGGAATTGCGCCACGGGCATGCCAGGCTGAGTCTGCCGCGAGGGCCATGGCGCCTGGTCATAGAACCGATTGTAATAGATAGTTATGGAGTGGGCGAACCCGGCGGGGCGAAAGATCGAGGTGCTGGAAGGCGATATCACGCGCGTGGCGGTGGACGCCATGGCCAACGCGGCCAACCCGGCCCTGGCCGGCGGAGGCGGCGTGGACGGGGCCATCCACCGCGCGGGCGGCCCGGAGATCCTGCGCGACCTCGATGCGATTCGCGGCCGGATAGGCCGCTGCCCCACCGGCGGCGCGGTGGCGACGGGCGCGGGCAGGCTGCCCGCCAAATACGTTTTCCACGCGGTGGGCCCGGTGTACCGCGATGGCGCCCACGGCGAGCCGGAGGCGCTGGCCTCCTGCTACCGGCGGTGTTTCGCGCTGGCCCGGGAGCGCGGCGTGAAGACCCTCAGCTTTCCGGCCATCAGCACGGGGGTGTACGGCTATCCTATCGAATTGGCCGCCGAAATCGCCGTGCGCGAAGCTGCGTCGCAACTGGCGCGGACCGATTGCGAGGTGGAACGGGTGGTGTTCGTGCTGTTCGGAAGGAACGCTTTCGAAGCCTTTCGGGCGGCGCTCGAGAGGCAGTCCGGCGCCCGTTGAGCGGGTTCTTTTGACGCGGAGACGCGGAGACGCGGAGAAATTCGCGGAAAGAGAACAAGAGGAAACCAGGCTCGTATTTCTCCGCGTCTCTGCGTCTCCGCGTCAAAAGAACGGCGAGATCCCTTGACGCCGAGACGCCGAGACGCCGAGAAATTCGGAGAAAGAAAACGAGAGGAAACCAGCGTTTTGAGGCCGCTCCCGCGGTCGTCGAATCCTCCAGACTACTGCGACGCTCGATTCCGCTGTTCTTATCCTCGTATTACTCCGCGTCTCTGCGTCAAGGGAGCTCGCCCATCCCGGCAGGAGGGAGGCTGGCAGGCGAAAGCGCCTGCCCCACAAGCATATGCACAGTTTGTAGAGAAGTCCGACGTGCCGCCCGATCTCTCAGTGCTATGATTTTTGTATCCGGACATGACGAAAACACCCATTACGGTCGCCCACGGGGACGGTATCGGCCCTGAGATCATGAACGCCACGCTGCAGGTGCTGGAAGCCTCCGGCGCGGCCCTCGACATCGAGACCATCGAGATCGGCGAGAAGGTTTATCTGCGCGGCAACACGGCGGGCATCGATCCCAGCTCGTGGGAGTCCCTGCTGCGCACCAGAGTCTTCCTCAAGGCCCCCATCACCACCCCGCAGGGCGGGGGATTCAAGAGCCTGAACGTCACCACCCGCAAGACCTTGGGCCTGTATGCCAATGTGCGGCCGTGCGTGTCGTACCACCCGTTCATCGACACCAAACATCCCAACATGGACGTGGTGATTGTGCGCGAGAACGAAGAGGATCTCTACGCCGGGATCGAATACCAATTGAGCCCGGAAGTGACCTCGTGCCTGAAGCTGATTTCACGGCCGGGCAGCGAGAAGATTGTGCGCTACGCCTTCGAGTACGCGCGCCGCCACAACCGCAAGAAGGTCACCGTCTTCATGAAGGACAACATCATGAAGATGACCGACGGCCTGTTCCACAAGGTGTTCGACGAGATCGGCCCGCGGTACCCGGACATCCAGAAGGAAGCCTGGATCGTGGACATCGGGGCCGCCAAGATGGCCGACACGCCGGACGCCTTCGACGTGATCGTGATGCCCAATCTGTATGGCGACATTCTCTCCGACGTGGCCGCGCAGATTGCCGGCTCGGTGGGCCTCGCCGGGTCCGCGAATATCGGCGACAAGTGCGCCATGTTCGAGGCCATCCATGGCTCCGCGCCGCGGCGCGCGGGGCAGAACCTGGCGAACCCCTCGGGGCTGTTGCTGGGAGCGGTGCTGATGCTGGTGCACATCAACCAAGCGGAAGCCGCCGAGCAGGTGCACAACGCCTGGCTGCGCACCATAGAGGACGGCATCCATACTTACGATGTTTTCACCGAAGGGGTGAGCGCGGCCAAGGTGGGCACGCGGGAGTTCGCGGCCGCGGTGGTGGAGCGCCTGGGCAAGAAACCGAACCGGTTGAAGGCCGTGAGCTACGCCAGGAACGTGGCGCCGGCGCCGGCGGCGGCCGCGGCTTTGAAAGCCGCGCCGGTCGATGTGGAGCTGAAGGGGATGGATGTTTTCGTGTATTGGCCGTCGCGGAACCCCGACGCGCTGGCCTCCGCCATCGCCAAGTATGCCGGTGAAGGGCTGAGCTTGCAAATGATCGACAACCGCGGCGTCAAAGTGTGGCCCGCGGGACGCGCGGAGACCTTCTGCACGGACAGCTTCCGGTGCCGCTTCATGGCCGAAGGGCGCGTCGCAATGCCCCGGTTGCTGGCGCTCCTGCAGCGGATTTCCGAAGGGGGAATCGAGATTGCCATGACCCTGACGCTGCGGACCTTCGACGGGCAGGCCGGGTTCACCCTGGCCCAGGGGCAGTAGCGTATGCCCGCGCCAAGCCCGCTGGTGGCCGTGATCATGGGCAGCAAGTCGGACTGGGAAGTCATGCGCCAGGCCGCCGACGCGCTTGCCAGTTTCGAGGTGCCGTACGAATGCCGGGTGCTTTCGGCGCATCGCACCCCCGTCGATACGGCCGAGTACGTCAGCCAGGCGGAATCCCGCGGGATTGAGGTGATCGTGGCGGCCGCCGGCGGGGCCGCGCACCTGGCCGGAGTGTGCGCCGCCCACACCACCCTGCCGGTGCTCGGGGTTCCCATGGAGAGCGGCGCGCTGAAGGGCCTGGATTCCCTGCTGGCCACCGTGCAGATGCCCGCCGGGATTCCCGTGGGCACGCTGGCCATCGGGCCGGCCGGGGCCCGCAATGCGGCGTTGCTGGCGGTGGCCATCCTGGCCAATAGCCGCCCGCCGCTGCGCGAGAAACTGCGCCGCTTCCGGTCCGAGCAAAGAGAAAAGATCCTCAAGGAAAGCTGCCTGGGCTAGAGGGCGGCGAGCAGGCTCACCGCCGATTCCGGTTGCCGCCAGGACATTTTTGTCCGACACTGGGATTTCGAGTGAAGGAGGCAGCCGTGCGCACGTTCGTGTACCCAGCGAAGTTTGAGCGTGGGGACAAGCCGGGAGTCCTGGTGGTTACGTTCCGGGACGTTCCAGAGGCAATCACGCAGGGAGAAGGAGAGAAGGACGCGCTCTGGCAGGCGGCGGATTGTCTGGAGGAAGCGATCGCCGGGAGGATCGCCGGCGGGCGGGAGATCCCCGAGGCGTCCAGAGCGGAGCGTGGCGAACGGGTGGTTCCCCTCCCGGCGCCGATGGCCGCGAAAGCGGCGCTCTATCTGGCGATGGGAGAGGCCGGACTGACCCATGCGCAGTTGGCGCGAAAACTCGGCTGCGACGAGAAGGAGGTTCGACGGATGCTCGATCCCAGGCACGCCACCAAGCTGCCACGGATCAAGGAAGCGCTCGACGTGTTTGGAAAGCGCCTGGTGGTTGGCGTTGAGGAAGCGGCGTGAACCGTGCCGGCCGCGGCCCTCTATCGTCCGCGTGCTATCATGAGGCAGAACAACCTTTTGTGGAGGACGAATACCGATGGGTTCCCTAGGCGTGCCGGAGATGATGGTCATTTTCATCTTGGCGCTGGTTCTCTTCGGTCCCAAGAAGCTTCCGGAAATCGGGCGCACGATTGGAAAAGCCATTTCCGAGTTTAAGAAAGCCTCGACCGAATTGAAATCCACGTTTGAGCGGGAAATGCAAACCCTGGAGCAGGAGACGCAGTCGATCAAGGAAGTCACCAACCAGTACACGTACGATACGAACAATTACGACTATTCCTCGTATGATTCCCATCAGTACGATGGGACATCCGGGACCGAAACTGCCGATACCGCCGCTGCCAGCCCATCCACTGAAAGCGCATCCGCACCTCAGGGCGCTGAATCGCCGTTAGCCGAATTGCCGGAGGGCGCCGTCGCTCCCGGCTCCGAAACGCCTGTCGAAACTGCCTCGAGCCCGGAAACCGACCATCTCCAGCTCAACCCGCAGCCATTCGAACCCCAGGCGGATTCCACGCCGGCTGAACATAACGCGTAACGCATGAACTCACCCGACGAACCAAAGGGGGGCGCCGTTTCCCCGGGAGGCGTGGCGCCTTTGTCCACGCCTCTCGGCGCTCTCGCCAAGATCCGCGCCCGCCTGGGCGGAGACATGATGCCGCCCCCTCCTCCGCCGCCGGCGGGCGACGGGGGAGACGAAGAAGAAGACGGCATGCTGCGCATGTCGTTCATGGAGCACTTGCAGGAGTTGCGCTCGCGCATTCTCAAGGCGCTCGCCGGCATGGGCGTGGCGTTCGTCCTCAGCCTGACTTTCTGCAGCCCGCTGTGGAACATCGTCCGCCAGCCGGCGGTCTACGCGCTCACCACGCTGGGGATCAAGCCGCCCGTTCTGCACACCATCACCCCGATGGAAGGCTTCACCGTGATCTGGTTCAAGCTGCCCGTCCTGTGCGCCATCTTCATCGCGTCGCCCTGGATACTGTACCAGATCTGGGCTTTCATCGCCCCCGGCCTGTACAAGCGCGAGAGGCGCATGGCGTCGCCGTTTATCCTCATCTCGGCCGGCCTGTTCATTGCCGGCGGCTTGTTCGCCTACTTCGTCTTGTTCCCGTACGCCATCGCCTTCCTGCTGGGCATCGGATTTGGCAACGGGGTCGAGCCGGTGGTCTCCATCAGCAGCTATTTCGACCTGTTCGTCAACGTGATCCTGGGGGTCGCGCTGGTATTTGAATTACCGGTGTTGATTTTCTTTCTCACCCTGCTGCGGATACTCAGCCCGGCCTTCATGATGCGCCACAGCCGCTATGCCATCCTGGCGATCTTTATTGTCGCGGCGATCGTCACGCCGACGCCCGATGCTTTCAATTTAATGTTGTTCGCCATACCCATGTGCATGCTGTTTTATGTCGGCATTTTCGCCAGCTACCTGCTGGTCCTGCACCGCGAAAATCGCAGATTCCCATGGCGGAAAACGATCATTACTTTAGTTTTCGTCGCTCTATTACTCCTAGGGGTAGGATTGTACATGGCTACTGCCAGATACGGCTTCAAACTGGTACCACATTGGCCCTTTCTGATTCATTAGTCTGATTTTAAGTGGAATTGCGCCCCCAATTCGATGTAGCATCGGGGTGGACGCACTTCGAGCGGCCTAATTGACGTGATGGACCTTTACAAAGCCATACAGCAGTTGTACGAGGAAAAGGAAAGGCTGGAACGGGTAATTGCCTCGTTGGAGGAATTGCAGCGGACCGCCAGCGACGTTCCTATCCTGCCTCCGGCGACGAAACGGCGCGGCCGGAAATCGATGACCGCCGCGGAGCGCCAGGAGGTCTCGGCGAGAATGAAGAAATACTGGGAGAGCCGGCGCAAGGCGCGAGAACCCGGGTCGAATTAGCCGCCGTATCGTATTGCAGCCAGCCGAAAAAAGCCAATTTTCGCGATCCAGTTCGGGGCGCCTGGGCAGGAAGTACGCCGGCGAGGACGCCGGCGAGGCAGGCCGGAGGCCCGCTCCACGGGCGGAATCGTGGCGGCTCGCGAGGAAATCGATGGACGACAATCCAGGCGATTTCTTTACTTCTTGAAAAACCACAGCCAGTAATATTGTTCCCCGGCGCCGAAGTGGTAGCGCATTTCAAAGCCGCAGCGATCCGCCATGGCGCGCGCATCGGCCTCGGTGAAGTGGACTCCCACCCAACTGTCCTGGGCCTCCGGTTCGGCGCTCGGGGAACCCTGCACCTGGAACTTGAACAAAGCGCCGGGCCGCAGCAGGCGGTGCGCCTCCCGCACATAGCTCTCGATGATCTCGCGGCTGGGGATGTGCTGGAAGACCATGAACGAGAAAGCGAAATCGAGTTGCAGCCGGGGGCCGAATCCGAACCGGTTGCGCCAGCTTTGGCGCACCACGGAGAGATCCTTGCCGTTGTTGTGGAACACATGGGCGTTGGGCAGATCCGCCACCAGGCGGCGCGCCTGGCGCACCATTTCGCGGCTGATATCGACGGCGTAGACCTCTTCGAAGAACTCGGCGAAGGCCCGCGTGACACGGCCGGCGCCGCAGCCGATCTCGAGCGCCTTCATCTGCTTGGGGTCTTTCCCCTGGCACACGTTGCCAAGGTCGTTGAGGATCTCCTCCTCGAGGGTCAGGCGTCCGGACTGGTGGAATTCCTCATCCGACCATTCGTCCTGGCCGGTGACCACGTAGTGGCGGGCGTTTTCGCGGGCGCGCCGGTCCCAATCGCGCCGCATACGCTCGATCTGCCTGGTGATTTCGCTTCCCGGCATGTGCTATTTATTCTGAATTGTACAATATCCGGAGGCTGTTGCCGGCCAATGGCGACCCGCGGTGGCTGAGACCGGGAATCCCGGCGCTTGGTTAAGGGGGTTGGTGGACGAGATGGGAGTCGAACCCACGGCCTCCGCAGTGCGAGTGCGGCGCTCTCCCAACTGAGCTACTCGCCCGTTGACGAAAGGAACATAACCATCATGCCATCAACGGCGCATCCATCGCAACTGGAGCCTTTCCGGCAGTCCCGAGGCGGTCCGGGACCCCGCCTGTCTCAGAAGGACCGTTTTCGCACCTGCCCACGGCAAGTCCGGCGCCGGAACGAACCGCCGCGGTGTTCCACGGACCTTCCGATTTCGGTCACGGAGTGCACCGCGGCTAATGCCGTCCCGGTCCTGAACCGGTCGGACCGCTCCAGGGAGAGGATAGCCTGGTTGACGGCTGCCCGCTCAGCGCGCAACTCCGAAAGGATTCTTGCCACATCCATAAAGCGCCCTTTCCGACGCCGTTCAGCCGATTGGTCAGAGCCCACACCGGCTACCGCAGCGAAGATAGCACGTTGTTCCCATCGCCGTATGTTCCGAATTGACCACGGTGGCCGATGCGCCCGTCCCCAGCGGCTTCCGGCGCGTCAGGATTGCGGCCCTACGCCGGGAAAAGCAGATGCGCCGGTGGCTGAGCCGGCGCCCCCAGAATCGCCCGCACTCTCGCTCGAAGCGCCTCCCCGTCGAACGGCTTGGGCAAGAAGGGCAGATGGATATTGTGGCTGACGATTTCGCGCATGTCCGCGCCCGACATGATCAGAACCTTGATTCCAGGACGCTCTTCGAGCAGATGCGCACACAGGTTGTCGCCGTTCAGCCGGGGCATTTGCAGGTCGGTGATCAGCAGGTCGATTGTGCCAGGGTAATTGCGTGACAACTCCAGACCCTCATGGCCATCGGCGGCGGCGAGCACAAAGTACCCCTCGCCTTCCATCAGAATCCTTACCAGATTGCGAACCAGGACCTCATCATCGGCCACCAGAATGACCGGTTGCTCCACGGGCCCGAAACCAGTGGGAATAACAAGCTGTATAGCCGTTCCATCCTTGTGTCCTGCGGGATCTTCTGGGATCATTCTTGGCTTGAAACCATAGGCACATCTCCAATTCTGGCGCGAATTATGGGCATCACGCCCACGCCGGATCGGGTCCAGACCATTCTTCCCGATCCGAAACTACCGCGCTGAAGCTGACCATTTGGCTCCAACTTGCACAGTTCGTCCGTGTGGATTCGCATCTTGACCATAGCAAGTTCGCGTTTTGCCGTATGGTCAATATTGCTCACCGGGCTTGGGGCCGGGACAAAGGGCTTGCAACCGCCCATCCATTGGGCTATTTTCTGAATGAAGGCAAGGCGCGAGGCGGAAATGGAGCCGGCGAGAAAACCCAAACCACCTTTCGATCTGAAAGTCTTTCTGATCAAGGCCAACGGTGGACGAACCGACGTCGACTACCGGACCAACGACCACATTTTTTCCCAGGGCGACCCGGCCGACGCGATCTTCCATATCGAAGAAGGTAAGGTCAAGCTCGCCGTGCTCTCCAAGCAGGGAAAGGAAGCCGTCGTCGCCATTTTGAAAGAGGGCGATTTCTTTGGGGAGGGATGCCTGGCGGGGCAGCAGGTGCGTATGGCCACCGCGGTGGCCATCTCGGAGTGCTCGGTCATGAAGCTGGAGAAGGCGGCGGTGGTGAGGCTCCTTCATGAAGAACCGACGTTTTCGGAGTTGTTCATGGCCCACCTTCTTTCCCGGAACATCAAGATTGAGGAGGATTTGGTCGACCAGTTGTTCAATTCCAGCGAAAAGAGGCTGGCGCGAGTGCTTCTACTGCTGGCGAACTTCGGAAAGGAAAGCAAGCCGGAGTTGCTGATTCCGAAGATCAGCCAGGAGACGCTGGCGGCCATAGTGGGCACCACCCGCTCCAGAGTCAGTTTTTTCATGAACCGGTTTCGCAAGCTGGGGTTCATCGAGTATAACGGCGGCCTGAAAATCCACAGTTCTTTGCTGAACGTGATTCTGCACGACTGAGGTCTCCGAATGCGGGCCGGGCATGCCCGGCCCCTGGAGTTTGTACATTTCCGAAGCCCGGAGGGCGAAAGACACTAGCCCACGGCGTGAGCCGTGGGGAACAGCAGGTGAGAATGCGAGCCCCGGAACGGGGCGAAAGGCTGTTCTTAGCCCAGAGGTCGCGCGTATCGAATTCGATGCCATGCTTCCTCAGGGATGACAGGAATTCCTCCTGGAACGACACTTGGCGGTGGTGCTCTTGTTGCGCCGCGATGTAGCCGGCCACATCCGCCGCTCGGGAGGCGCTCACGGTGAAGGCGGCGTATCCGGCCTGCCAACCGAAGCGCCGGTGCTCTGGGAACTGTTCGTGTACCCAACGCGACGAATTGGTCTTCACCACTCGTAGCAGGTCCGCTATCGATTCCCTGGCAGGCACGTACACAAGCAGGTGAACGTGATCCGCCGGACCATTGATTATCAGGGGAACACCCTTTCGTTCTTTCACAATGCCGGCCATGTAGGGGAACAGGCGGGCGGCCAGCCCTGGCGACAGGTCCGAGACGCGATCCTTGGTGGAAAGGACGACATGAACGAGCAGGGAAGTGAAACTGTGCGGCATAGACTTACGCCCCGTTCCGGGGCTAGACGGCTGGTCGGCCTGTTTCCCACGGCTCACGCCGTGGGCTAAGATGTTTCGCCCTCCGGGCTGGGAGTGGACGACTCCAAATGGATGGTGGCCGCGGAGATCTCACCAAAAATGTAGAAACTCCGCGGGCCGGGCATTCCCGGCCCGCGGCGGAGGGCTGTCGCTTGCCTAGCTTCGGAGGCGCAGCAGCAGATATAGGCCCGCCAGAGCGAAGATCACGTCGGGGGACCAGGCGGCCATGGCCGGATTCAGCTCGCCGATGCCGCCCATCTTCTCGAACACCGTGCCGATGCCCCAATAGGCGATGGCGACGCCGATGCTCACGCCCACTCCCGCCATGGCCCCGCGGCTGCCCACCATGAAGGCGAACGGCACGGCGATCAGCGCCATGATCAGCGCAAACAGCGGCACGGAGAACTTGCGGTAGAACTGCACCTGGAGGTTGACGGTGTCGAAGCCGCTCTGCTTCAGGTCGAGGATGTAGGCTTCCAGTTCCCTGAAGTTCATCTGCTTGTCCTGCACCTGCTCCTTGCGGAAGTAGTCGGGGGGCTCGGTCAGCTCCGCGAAGGTCTTGACATCGAACTTCTGGTAGGTACGGGGGTCGCGAGGGTCGCGCGTCCAGCCGTTATAGAAAACCCACTGCTTCAGCTCCGGGCTCCAGCGCGTGCGCTCCGCCGAGATCTGGCGCACCATGCGGAAGGTGTCCTTGTCCAGCTCGAACACGCTGACGTTGTCCATCATCAGCGCGGACGGGTCGATATACCGGTAGTAGTAAATGCGCGACCCCTGGCCCATGATCCACTTGCGGTCCTGCGCCCGGAAGGTCTGCGTAGGTTTGCCCTTGATTTCGGCGCGCAGGGCTTCCTGCCTGCGATTGGCGCCGGGAACGTAATAGTGGTCGAAGGCAAAGAGCCCCGTGCTGAGCGCGGAGCCGCATATCAGTACCGGCAGGGCCAGGCGGTAGAGGCTCACCCCGCAGGCTTTGAACGCGGTCACTTCGTTCTGCTTGCTGAGAACCCCAAACGTCACCAGCACGGCCACCAGGACGCTCACCGGCAGGGTGCGGTAGATCAGCTCGGGGATGAGGAAGAACAGGTACGTGAGCATGGTGGCGAGCGGAATATGATTGTGAATCATATCGTTCGTCAGATCGAAGAAAGTGAACACCTCCGTCAGGAAGATAAAGCTGGCCAGGAACAGGAAAAAGTAGAGCAGGAGCTGGGAGAGGATATAAGCGTCCACGATCTGCGGCAAAAGGGGCGTGCGCCAGTTCAGGAGGCGGTTCAGGGGTCCCTCGCCGGCGGCTGTCTGGAGCGCTTTGAGGCGCGTCCCCAGCCAGTTCCTCATGGTGGCCAGCGGGTCGCGGTCGCCGGGCATCTCCATTCTCACGATGAGGAGTACGCCGGCCACGAAGAAGGCCGCGTCGGGAAACCAGATGGCCAGCGGCACGGGCAGCTTGCCCTGTTTGGCATAGCTGACAAACGCCATGGAGGAAAGCCAGTAGCAGAAGAACGCCAGGACCACCGCGTTGACGTAGCCGGCGGAGCGGCCGCCCTTGCGCGTGGCGGTGCCCAGCGGAATGCCCACCAGGGCCAGCATGATGCAGGCCACCGGCAGCGCGAACCGCCGGTGCAGCTCGATCTTGTTTTCGACCAGGTCCGGCCCGGCCTTGTAGGCCAGGAGCGCGCGGGTATTCATGGCGCTGGAGCGCAGGGCCTGCTCCTTTGGCGGCGCGGCGTCGAGCGCCTGGGTGGAGACCGGCGCGAAGGTGTCGTTGGCGGTGCCCTGCTTGCCCATTCTGTAGGTGTAGGCGTCGCGCATGGAAAGGACCATGCGACGATGCTGCGGGTCGGAGACGGCGATGGCCTGGCGCGCCACGGTGACCAGCGGGCCGACGGCCTCTTCCTTCATGCCGCTGGACCGCTTTTCCGGGGCCACGTCGGCCAGGAAGACCGGACGCCAGAGCACCAGCTCGCCGCCCATGCCACGCACATCGCCTACGTAGAGAATGACATCGGGGAAATCCTCGTCGAAAACACGGGGTTGAATCTCCGCCGAAAGCTCGGTTCGCGCCAGTTCGTTGAAGATGTCGGTGCTCATGCGCATGGCCAGCGGGGTGAGGCGCAGCGAGGCGTATCCAGCCAGGCACATGCCCAGGAAGGCGAAGGCCAGGACGGGCGCGACGATCCTCCGGCTGGACACTCCGTTGGCGCGCATGGCCACGATCTCGCCGTCCGCCGCCATGCGGCCGAGACCGATCAGAATGCCCACCAGCACGCCGAAGGGAATGGTCATCGGCAGCACCGGCGGAATGGCCAGCGCGAACAGCAGCGCCACGGTTCCCAGGCTGGCGGAGCTGCTCTCGACCAGCAGATCGAAGAGCCTGTCGAATCCGTGCAGGAAGATGACGAAAGTAGCCAGCAACGTGCCCAGCAGCGCGCTGGTCAGGATCTCGCGGAATACGTAGCGTCCCAGCAGGCGGAACACGGCTTACCGCGCGAGCTCCGGCGCGGGAACGATGGGCAGCTTGGGCATCTCTTCCTGCAGCGGATGCAGCTCCAGATCGTCGATGAGGATCGAGGGCGCCACCACGCACGCCTCCGAGGTGAAACTGGAGCCCCCGATGAGGGCGAACACCTGGGGGCTGTCCATGAAGTCGAAGGGCTGGGCGTCGTCGCCAGCGGCCAGAATGTCTCGCAGCGAGCGCGCATTCAGGCCGCGGAACAGCAACCCGCGCACCATCTCCTCCCGCCCGTCGGGGAAGACCTTGTACGCCAGGATCGGGATGCTTACCGGACGGCCGCCCTGCTCGGCCCGGAGAACCCGGGTCAGTTCTTCCACCGATCCCGAGGAGGGGAAATCCATCTTGCGCACCAGGATTCCGTAGTCCTTGCCGCGCGCCCGGATCAACTCGATGAGCTTCTTCTTCAAATCCGCCGCGGGGACGGCCTCCGAGGAGCTGACGAACAGATTGCCGATGCTGGCGACGGCGCCGGAGCCGCCCGGCAGACGGCCATGTCCGTTGGAACCCGCGTAACCGCGCACCGGCTGGCGGGTCAGCAGGTAGCTCTTGAGCACGCCTTTTTCCACCAGGTGAAGCGGTTTGGGCTCGACGCCCTCGCGGTCCACGCCGTAACTGCCAAACAACGGGCGGCCGCGCCAGTCTTTCACCGTGGGGTCGTCGGTCACGTCGAAGGATTCGGGCAGCACGCGCGCTCCGATGCGGCCCTCCAGCTCGCTTTCGGCGGAAGCGCCGCCGCCGCGGCCGCCCGCGGGGCGCCGCACGGGGGCCAGGTTCCGGCCCAGCACTTCGGCGAAGATCTGCGCGCCGGCCGCGCCTTCGAACAGCACCGGGCCGTTATAATCCTCGCCCTTGGGGGCGTGGGCCAGCGCGGTCACGTTTTCGGCGAGCGCGGCCACCTGGCGCTCCAGCTCGGCCTGGGCCGGCATGTTCGCGGCATCGAGCGCATGGATGGTGACGGCGTCGCGCACGCCGGAGCCATCGGCGGCCTGCGCCTGCGCCCGGGCGCGCACAAGAGTCACCCGCTCGGGCTCGCGAACCTCCGTGCCCTCGGAGTTCACCACGTAGTAGCCGCCGTCGCTCGATTCCAGCTCCACGGTCGAGTATTTCACCTCGGGGAAGCGTGTGAACACCGCCGAGAGCGCCCTCACGCGGTCCGTCCAGGCGTCTTCGTCGATCGAAAGGGGACGGATCTGGCCCAGGCGCCGCAACGGCTCGGCGTGCGCGAAATCGTCGATCTGCTCGTTCTCGGTGACGTTGCGCAGCGAGGCGCGCTTGCGCGAGAGCGTCTCCACGGCGCTCTTGTAGGCGGAATCGGTCTCCAGCCACAAAAAACGCCGCATGGCCATGTAGTCGGCGTCGATCGGGAAATTATCCAGGTCGTAGCGCGAGCCGCCGGACCGGCCACCGCCGAAGTTGGTGTTGTCGGACTTATAGTCGCCCACCCTCAGTTGGACCTCGGGCGAGCGGAAGCGCGATCGATGGCGCGAAATTACGCCGCCCAGGCTAGCGGACACGCTGAAGGCATCCTCGTCGTCCACCACGTACTGGATGAAATAGGGCGGCTCCAGGTTGGTGATGGTGAGCTTGCGCGAACGCTCCACCTCGTCGTGCAAGGCCTGGAGCACGGGATCGGCCGGCGGCGCCTGGCCGCACAGGACCAGGGCCACTCCCAGCGCCGCGCCGGAAACCAGCAGGGCCTTCATCGCGAGCCTCCTCGGGAATCGGCCGCCGTGGGTTGGGGCAGCAGCGGAGGCCGGTCGTTGGCTTTGGCCTTCTTTTCAATCTCGATCTCGGAAACCAGAATCGCCGGCGCCACGGCGGAAACCGGAACGCTGCCGGATTCCGCGCCGCAGTACCCGTTGAAGACCTCCAACTTGTCGGAAGTGGCCAGAATCTTGGAGAAACTGGCCAGCGGGGTGCCTACGATATCGGCCCCTCGCACCAGCTCATCCGGGCGCCCGTCGGGGTACACGCGGAAGACCACCACGGGGATCACCTTGAACGCCTGGAGACCGGCGCGGGCGGTAGTGGTGAACCCGGACGTGATGTCGCGGAAATACAAACCGTAGGGCTTGTTCTGGCGCTTGACTTCTTCGATGAGCATCTGGCGCAGCCGCGCGTCGGAGACGGCGTTGGAAGATTGCACGATCAGGTTGGACTGGCGCGAAACCACCTCCCGTCCCGGCTGCCGGCGGCCATGGCCGTTGGAATGATCGATCCCCTGGATGGGGGAGCGGGACATCAGGAAGGTCTTGAGGACGCCGTTTTCCACCACCGTTACGGGGCGCGCCTTCACGCCCTCGTCGTCGTAGTCGTACCAGCCGTTGAGGTCCACGTCGCCCACCTTGCGCCGCGTGGGGTCAAACACCACCGAAAGAAAATCGGGCAGCACCTTGGTTCCGATGCTCTTGGTGAAGGTCTGGCCTTCGCTTTCGTCCTTCTGGCGATGGCCTTCGACGCGATGGCCGAAAATTTCGTGAAAGAAAACCCCCGCCGCGGGCCCGGAGAATATGGCCGGCCCCACGAATGGCTCGGCTTCGGGAGCCGTGAGCAAGGCGGTAACGTCTTTGCCGACCCGGTCGATGGCGGCGGCGAGCACGTCGTCCTTGGGCAGTCCCGCCGGATCCACGGCTTCAAACGTCTCGAATGCGCTGAGATCCGTGCCATCCGCCGCCTTGCCCGACGCCGAGATCACCACGCGCGCGAAGCCCCGCCCGTGCTCGATGCGGGCGCCCTCGGTATCCACGAAATAGCGCGTATCGGTCTGGCCGCTCACTGTCCACGCGCGAGGTCAGCACGCCGGAATAGCCGCCGAATCGGGCCGAAAGCCGGCGGACTCGCTCGGTCCAGGCCGCCTGGTCGAACTTCAGAGGGGGCGGAGGTTGGACGGAAGTGGAGGGCTCTTCCTTGGAAAAGTCGGCGGAAGAGTCGGACGCCGCCACGCGCACCTGGGTGTTGGTCTTGATGCCGATCAGCCGCGCGGCGGCCACGCGATAGGCCCGGTCGGTTTCCAGCCATAGCCGGCGCTTGATGGAGTTGGCATTGTCCTCGATGGAGATAGCCGCGCCGGAGGTGACCTGGCCCACGGCGCCGCCCACGCGGTGGTAGTTGTCGAGCTGCGGCGTTCCAACCCGCACCGACACGTCCAGCGCGCGGCCCTTGCTGCCCGTGTTGGCGGTGACGCTGCCCAGCGACGCGGAGATGGTGCGGTACTCCTGCTCGCTTACTTCGTAGCTCAGGAAGTACGGTGCGGGATCGGCTTTCTCCTTTAGAATGGAGAAGTTCCGGTTCAACTCCTGCGACATGGCGTCGAGCAGGACGGGCGGCTGGGCGGCGGCGGCTGACGCCGCGGCGGCCAGCAGCGCGAAGCGAGAGAAAGCGGAGCTGGTCAAGCGACCAGGATAACACCGGGAAAGGCCCCCGGCGGAGCGGGCCGCCGGGGCTACTTCCCCAGGAACTTCATGCTGCCCGTGATTTCGATCTGGCGGCCCACCTTGTCGGCGCAACGCATCTGGCCCTTCAGGGCGCCGGCCTGCATCTCGAGCGATATGTGCTCGCAGCCGAATTCCGCGGCCTTCCGCTGCGCCTCCGCGATGCCCGCCGGGCTGGACATCTTCTGCATAGCCGCCGCGAGCTGGCCCTGCATCTTCTCGAGGTCCTTCGTGGCCGCTTCGCGTTGCGCGGGAGTGAGGCTCGGGTCGCCCAGCTTCTTCATCAACGCCATGTAGCCCCCCATGCCCCCCTGGTTGGGGTCCTGCTGGCTGATAGTGAAGGCGTAGTTCTCACGACCAAACGCGTTGTAGTAGAGCGTAGCGGTGCGTTTCTCGAACGGGTCGGCTTCCCCCTTCTTGAAGAAGGACACGTCATAGGCCTGCCCGCCCGACTCTTCGCCGCACGCGTTCCCAGCCTGCGGACGGGCCACCACCCTCCAACTGTTGGCGGCATCCATGTCCCACTGGTAGCGTCCGCCGATGGCGGCGGCCCGTTCGTGGTAGGCGGTGATGGCGGTGACCGGCGAAAAAGCCCGGACAGCCGCAGTCTGCGGACCAACGCCCGCGGCGGCTTTGAGCGTGGCGTGGTACTCCCCTCCCGCCAGGTTCTCCTTGACCACTTCCAGATTGTCGTTCTCGAAGACGAATTGGGTTCCCGGAGGGAATTTCCCACGTACCACGGCTTCGCCAGTATCGCCGGGCCCGAGACAGGGGGCGGTAACCATGGCGATTTCCGGAGTGGGATACTTGGCCTTGGCCGCGTCACGGGTGATTCCGAGCCCGGTCAACTGCGCCGCCGCGGCCTTCCTGATGGCTTCCTCGCGGTCCTGGTAGCGGAACATGGCCGCCCGGCAAAGGCCCAAGGCGAACAATAGCCCGATGCCGGCGCACAACATCCGTTTCCTCGTAAGTGACATGTCAACTCCTGTGATCTTCCGTTACGACCAGCAACAGCCAATATACAGCCCATTCGGCCGGCCGGTGAAGGGGGAAATCCACGCATGCCACCGCTAGCAGGGCGGCGGCGCCCGCCCAGGCGCCCGGCGGCGGGCGCGTCGCGGCCGCCCGGCGCCGCCAGCCGGCCATCGCCAGGCCGGCGCCCGCCGCCAGAAACGCGCTCAGTCCAGCCGGCCCGTATTCGACGTAGAACTCCAGAAGATCGTTGTGGGCATGATCCACTGGGCCGGCGAAGGCGGCGTCCTTTGGATCGTCCGCGTGGTCCCGCAGCCAGCCCGCCTGCCAGGCGGCGAAGCGAACCTCGAAGGAGCCGGGACCGCACCCGAAAAGCGGAATTTCCCGCCAGTGGAGGGCGGCCACGCGCGCCAGATGCCAGCGGCCCTCCACGGTCCGGCGCAACGGCCGGGCGCCGGAGAGCCACAGCGCCGCCAGCGCCAGAGGGAGCGCCAGCAGCCAGGCCTTGGCGAAACGCTTCTCCACGAGGCACAGGACGCAAACAGCGGCTGGCGCCGCCAGGAGAACCACCCGCGACCCGGTGGCCAGGATTCCCGCCGCGTGCAGCGCCAGGCCCGTCCAAAGGAGCCACCGCCGGCGCCCGGAAGCGAAGGCGTCCCCATAGAGGGGCAGGGTGGCGCACAACCAGGCGGCCACAAAATCGGGGTTGCCGAGCGTCCCATACACGCGCATACGCGGGCTGGGGAAGACCTCCGGGCGCCAGCCCAGCAGGCGCAGTGGATCGAGGCCGGCGTACTGCAGGCAGGCGATGGCGGATTCCACGGCCGACCCCCACAACGCCGCGCGCCGGAAGCGGTTGGCCGGGAGGATTCCGCGCTGCGCCGCCCACCCAAGCGGCAGCGGCAAATTGGCCAGCAACAGCGCGTCCAGGGAGACAAATGCGGCGGTAATCGCGGAGAGTGCGGTTGCCCCCAGCCATACGAACCACGGCCAAGTTTCGCGCCAGGGCGCCGGCGCGGCCCCCTTTCGCAGGGCCGTCCAGGCCGCCGCCAGGGCCAGGACCGCGAGCAGGATGGTCTTCGGCGTGGAAAAGGGATGCGCCAGATTGGGCAGGCAAGCCAGCGGCAGCAGAAAGACGCCCGTCTCGATCAGCCTTGCCAGCGGTTCTTGCCGCGGGGCTTTGGCGGCTGGGTGGAAGGGCTGTTGCAAGCCGACATTCTAACTCTTGGCTGGAGGGGTTCCGGCAGCCACAACCACAACCGCTCGCTGACGCTCGCCCGTAGTCCGTCCGTAAGCTCGGTTCACCTGGAGCCGGCATTCTGCGCTGCTGACGGATCAGGGCTCGCGGCTCGTTACCGGCGCGCGGCGGCTTGACGGCGGAGGGCGAAAGCGCGATTGTTAGGCATGGCGAATTCGTCGCTCTCGCCCCAGCCGCTGGCTCACGCGCGCGGGGCCTTTGCTCGCTTGGCGCTTGCCGGGACCGCCTTGGCTTCGGCCATGCCGGCGGCCGCCGTTCATCCCTGGGAGAAGCAGGAACTGACGTTCACCGCGGCCCGCGCGTACGCCAACCCATATACCGACGTGGTGGTATGGGTGGAACTGGCGGGGCCGAACTTCAACAAGCGCGTTTATGGTTTCTGGGACGGCGGCCAGACGTTCCGCGTCCGCGTGGTGGCCACCGCGCCGGGAACCTGGAAATGGCGCAGCGGCTCCGCCCCCGCGGACACGGGTCTCGACGGGAAGAGCGGCTCGTTCACGGCCATCGATTGGACCGCGGAAGAAAAGGAGCGGAACCCGCTGCGGCATGGCTTCATCCGCGCCACGGCCAACGGCCATGCGCTCGAACACGCCGACGGGACGCCCTACTTCGCCATCGGCGATACCTGGTACTCGGTGGGCACGAATCGCTTCAAGTGGTACGACGACGACCAGGAGCGGCCCATGGGGCCGACGGCCGGATTCAAGGATTATGTCCGATTTCGCAAGGCGCAGGGCTACAACTGGGTCAACGTGATCGCCGCGTTTCCCAACTGGATCACCGACGGCAAGCCCTGGAATGTCGTGATGCCGGACGGGACCACGGTGCGCTCGGCGTGGCTCGAATTCGGCAAGAACAGCGCCAAGAACATGGACAACGAAGGCGGGCGGCCGTTCGTGTTTCCCGGCAAAGTTCCCGGCTACGAAGACATGTTCCCCGACGTGGACCGAATCAATCCCGAGTATTTCAAGTACATCGACCGCAAGATCGATTACCTGAACCAGAACGGGTTCGTGCCGTTTATCGAAGTGTCGCGGCGGGATGCCAGCCTGCTGTGGAGCAAATACTACAAGTGGCCGGACTCCTACGCCAGGTTTATCGAATACGTCTGGTCGCGCTACCAGGCCAACGCCACGGCGCTGAGCCCGGTGCACCTGGATATCATCAGCGAGACCGTCGGGCCGGACGAGTTCATGAAGGCCATCGGCATGGTGATGGAAAAGTACGGGCCGCCGCCGTTCGGGACGCTGCTCTCTTCCAACGCCAACCCTTCCACCATGGAGAACTGGAGCGACGCCGCCTGGGTGACGCTGCACCAGACCGGCAACATGCGCGAGCACTACGCCTACTGGTTCCTCACCGAGATCTACAGGCAGGCGAAGCCCCCGCGGCCGGCCATCAACGGAGAGCCCTACTATTCGGGATACAACGACGCGCGCTCGCAGGGCGGCGGCCGCGGGTACCAGTATGGCGCCCCCGGCGGGACGGACAAGGACGATCAGTACGTGCGCTCGGCCATGTACGGGAGCTTCCTTTCGGGCGGCTTCGGCGGTCACGTCTACGGCGCGGAGGGCATCTGGGGCGCGGATATCGAAGACGTGGCGCCCATCAAGATGTGGGACGCCTTCCGCTGGAACTCCGGGGCGCAGATGAAGTATCTGCGCGATTTCGCGCTTTCCATCGGCAAGCGCTACCAGGAGCTGGAGCCCGACGCCGATTTCGTGTACCCCAACCGGACTCCCGTGATTCGGGGCTACGAGGGCTGGGCGTACGCCGCGCGCACCCCCGACAAGAACATATTCCTGACATACTTTGAGAAGGGCTGCCCGCGCAGCCAGGTTCGTGGGGCCCGGCTGAACGCCACGTATCGCGCACAATGGTTCGACCCGCGCAACGGGTCGTGGCGAGACGTGGGCGCCGGCACGGTGCGTTCCAGCGCGATCGGCATTATAACGCTGCCCGCTTTTCCGGACGACAACGACTGGGGGCTGCGGC
The DNA here is from genome assembly GCA_963767595.1 of Terriglobia bacterium. Lineage (GTDB taxonomy): Bacteria > Acidobacteriota > Terriglobia > Bryobacterales > Bryobacteraceae > BOG-224. The sequence continues at coordinate 20,896 of CAVYEK010000016.1, read as the reverse complement.
TGACCTATGAAGGCCAGGCGCCGCAGGGCGGACGAGGTGGAAGAGGAGGATCTCGATGAGACGATTGACGTTTGTATTGTGCGCCGCGCTGCTGGCGCTCGCATTCACCGCCGGGACCGCCATGGCGGCCGATGTCACCGGCAAGTGGACCACTACCATGGCGGGGCGGGGCGGCGAGGGTGAAGGCTTCACCATCACCTACAATTTCAAGCAGGATGGGACCAAGCTGACCGGCACGGTTGAGACGCCCATGGGCGACCCGCTGACCATCAACGACGGCAAGGTGGAAGGCGACAAGATATCGTTCACCATCAACTTCGAGGGCGGCCCCAACGGGGCCATGAAGATCACCAACGAAGGCACGATCGCCGGGGAGGAAATCAAGCTGACCACCAAGTTCGAAGGCGGCGATTTCGGCGGCGGGGACCGGCCTCCGGCCACCCTGAAGCGGGTCAAGTAGAAAGTTCTTCGTGGCGCACGCACTCGGGCGCAATGTGGGGCAGGTTGGAAACCTGCGGCGGGTTGCTAACCCGCCCGGAACCGCCTGGAAACAGTCCACAGGCGCCGGTTGTCGGGGGGCCCCCCTGGGTCCGCGCAGGATACCATCCTGCCCGGCCATTCATGCGGGCCGCGCGGTTTTGGGAAAAGTGAGTGACATGGCGCCCCAGTGCCTGCGCCACGATGGTATTTGAAGGGAGAGGTTAAGCGATGCAAGTCCGAGATATCCGGAATTTACTCGCCCTGGCCGCCGCGCTGGCGAGCGCCGCCTGGTGTCAGGCCCCCAATCCGCCGGCTGGCGAACAGAAGAGGCCTCCCATGCAACAGCAACGCTACCGCAGTAAGATCACCGTCTACGATCTCGCCAAGCACTCCGCCAGCACGCTTTACGAGGATGACCAGACGATCATCGAAGCGCCTAACTGGATGCGGGACGGAAAGGCTCTGATGGTCAACCGGGGCGGCAACCTGTATAAGCTGCCCGTAACCGGCGAGGCCAAGCTGGAGCAGATCGTGCTGTCTCCGGGGACATACCGCTGCAATAACGACCACGATTTCTCGCGCGACGGCAAATTGCTGGCGTTTTCGGCCAACCCCCCCGGCGCGCGGTCGTCGCAGGTCTTTCTGGCCAACGCCGACGGATCGAACGCCCATGCCATGGTGTCTACTCCGGACCCCAGCTACTTCCACGGATGGTCGCCGGACGGTAAGTGGATGGGGTTCGTCGCGCAGCGCAACGGCAAGTTCGAGTTATTCCGCGTGCCGGTGACCGGCGGCGACGAGCAGCGGCTTACGTCGGCGGGCGGCTATGACGACGGCATCGAGTACTCGCCCGATGGCAAGTGGATCTATTTCAATTCCAATCGCGGCGGCGTCTGGAGGATCTGGCGCATTCCGCCCGACGGCGGGGGCCCCGGCGACGCCAAGGCGGAGAAGCTCACCGATAACGATCTGGAGGACTGGTTCCCGCACATTTCACCGGACGGCAAGCAGGTGCTGGTGTTCGGCTTTCCCAAGGGAACCGAGAACCACAACGGCAAGATGGATGGCGTTCAACTGCGCCTGATGGCCACCCCGGGAGCCAAAGTCACGCTGCCCGCGAAAATGGAGACGCTGGTCACGTTCTACGGAGGGCAGGGCACCATCAACGTAAATTCCTGGTCGCCCGATTCGACGAAGTTCGCGTATGTGGTGTACGAGCCGCTGCCGGCGGGGGCGGCCCCGGGACGGTAGTCGAGTGGGATAAGGCTCCTGCCTTGTCAATCCGAGCGAAGCTCGGACGCGGGGCTGTGCTTGGCTGACGGAGAGGAGCCTTATCTCACATCGCAGATGGAATGCGTTCGTTTGGACAACCGTCCGAGCTTCGCTCGGATTGACAAGGCAGGAGCCTTATCCCACCTACGCCACTACCAACTCTTCCCGCTTCACCCGCTTCGTCCCGCGCGCCTTCTCCATGTAGATGAAGATCACCGGCGTGATGTACAGCGTGAGCAACTGCGACACCACCAGGCCGCCCACCACCGCCAGGCCGAGCGGCCTGCGAGCCTCGCCGCCGGCGCCGAATCCCAGGGCTATGGGAAACGTCCCGGTGAGCGCGGCCATGGTGGTCATCATAATGGGCCGGAAACGCACCAGGCACGCTTCGTAGATCGCCTCGGCCGCCGCGAGCCCGCGCTCGCGCTGCGCCTCCAGCGCGAAATCGATCATCATGATGGCGTTCTTCTTTACGATGCCGATCAGCATGATGATGCCCACGAACGAATAAATGTTCAGCTCGTCGTGAAAAATCAACAGCGTTACCAGAGCGCCCAGGCCGGCCGAGGGCAGGCCCGAGAGAATCGTCAACGGGTGGATGAAGCTCTCATACAGGATGCCGAGCACCATGTAAATGACCAGGATGGCCATGGCCAGCAGCACTCCCATGCCGGTCAGCGAGGATTGGTAGGCGGCGGCCATTCCCTGGAAACTGGTGTGCAGGGATGCCGGCAAGGTGTCGCGGGCCAACTGCTCCACGCGGTCGACGGCGTCGCCCAGGGCGACTCCGGGCGGCAAATTGAACGAGATGGTGACCGCCGGCAACTGGCCGAGGTGCGCCACCGAGAGCGGCGTCACCTCGGTACGCATCCGGGCCACCGCATCGAGCGGGACCAGCTTCCCACTGGAGGACCGGACATAGAGCAGCGGCAGGTGGCTGGGATCCGCCAGGTATTTCGGCATCAGCTCCAAAATGGCCCAATAGGTATTGGTGGGGCTGTAAATGGGCGACATCTGGCGCGCCCCGTAAGCGTCGTACAGCGCGCTCTCCACCTGGCCCGCGTTAATACCCAGCGCGGAAGCGCGGTCGCGATCGATATCCACGGTAATCTGCGGGCTGGAAATCTGCAGGTCGCTGTTCACGTCGGTGAGACCCGGCACGGTGCGCACGCGCTTTTCGAAGGCGTCGGCGGCGCGGTATAGCTCGCCGATGTCGGGACCTTGCAAGGTGTACTGATAGAGGCTGCGGCTGACAAATCCGCCGATGCGCACCAGGGGCGGGTTTTGCAGGTAGGTGCGCAGGCCCGGGATGGCGTCGAGCCGCGGACGCAGCCTTTCTATGATCTGCTCGGGGGTGCCGCGGCGGACATCGCGCGGCTTCAGGCGAATGTTGAGGCGGCCCTGGTTGCCGGAGCCAGGGCCGCCGATGCTCGACACGTACCCGTCGACGTCCGGATCGGAGGCAACCACGCCGGCCGCTTCTTTCTGGAGCCGGACCATGGCATCGAAGGAAATGTCCTGGGAAGCCTCCGTGGTTCCGCCGAGCTGCCCGGTATCCTGGCTGGGGATGAACCCCTTGGGCACCAGCCCGTAGAGATAGATGGTGGCCACCAGGGTGCAGGCCGCCGCCGTGGCCGTGAGAAAGCGGTGGCGCAACACGCCGCGAAGAGTCCAGGCGTAGGCGTCGCGCAGGCCGTCGAAAGCCTTCTCCGACGCACGTTGAAAGGCGTTTTGCCGTTCTCCCGGCTGCTTGAGGAAGCGGCTGCACAGCATGGGAGTGAGGCTCAGCGAGACCACCCCGGAAATCAGGATGGCGGACATAATGGTGACGGCGAACTCGTGAAACAGCCGGCCCATGATGCCGCTCATGAACAGCACCGGAATGAACACCGCCGCCAGCGAGAGGGTCATGGAAAGAATGGTGAAGCCGATTTCCCGGCCACCCTCGAAGGCGGCCTGCATGCGCGGCTTGCCCATTTCCATGTGGCGCACGATGTTCTCCAGGATCACGATGGCGTCATCCACCACAAAACCCACGGAAAGGGTCAGCGCCATGAGCGAGAGGTTGTCGAGCGAATAGCCCGCCAGCGACATGGCGGCGAAGGTCCCCACAATCGACATGGGCAGCGCCAGGCTGGGGATCACGGTGGCGGAGACGTTCCGCAGGAACAGGAAAATCACCATGATCACCAGGCCCACCGTCAGGACCAGGGTGAACTTCACGTCGTTGACCGACTCGCGGATGGATTGCGAGCGGTCATAAAAGGAGTCGAGATGGACCGAAGGCGGCATCAGGCCGCGAAACTCCGGCAGGAGCTTCTTGATGCGGTCCACCACTTCCACCGTGTTGGTGCCCGGCTGGCGCTGGACCATCAGGCTGATGCTGCGCACCTGGTTGTACCAGGCCGCCACTTTGTCGTTCTCCACGCTGTCGATCACCTGCCCCAACTCGCCCAGCCGGACCGGCGAGCCGTTGCGGTAGGTCACGATCAAAGGCCGGTATTCGGCGGCGTTGCTGAGCTGCCCGGTGGCCTGCACGGTGAATGCCTGCCGGGGACCCCAAAGGGTCCCGGTGGGCATGTTCACGTTGTGCGCCATGAGCGCATTCTCCACTTCATCGATGCCGATGCCGCGGGCCGCCAGCAGGTTGGGGTCGAGCTGCGCCCGCACGGCGAACTTCTGAGCGCCGTAGACGAACACCTGGGCCACGCCGTCGATCATGGAGATGCGCTGCTGGATCATGGTCTCGGCGTATTCGTCCACCGCGGAGAGCGGCAGGGTGGGAGAATTCAGGCACATCATCAGAACCGGCATGTCCGCCGGATTCACTTTGCGAAACGTGGGCGGGCTGGGCATGCCGTTGGGCAGCAGCCGCTGGGCGGCCACGATGGCCGCCTGCACATCCATGGCGGCCCCGTCCAGCTCCCGATTCAGCACGAATTGCAGGGTCACGCTGGTGGAACCGCGGGAGCTGACGGAGGTCATGGAATCCAGGCCGGGAATGGTGGAGAACTGGCGCTCCAGAGGCGTCGCCACGGCGGCTGCCATGGTTTCGGGGCTGGCGCCGGGCAGGCCGGCGCCCACCTGGATGGTGGGGAAATCGACGTTGGGAAGGTCGCTCACGGGCAGCGCGCGATATCCGGCGACCCCAAAGAGCAGGATGCCCGTCATGATGAGGGTGGTCATGACAGGCCGGCGGATAAAGACTTCGGTGATGTTCATTAGCTTCGGTTCCCCGGGGCGCGCGCCAGGGAAGCACTTATAGTACTCAATGGCGCGCGCTCAAGGTAGTTGGTGGGGCAAGCCTCCTGGCCTGCCTGGCTGGGAGGCAGGCCAGGAGGCTTGCCCCACCAGCTACCGCGCCGCCCCCGCCAGTGCGCGCAGCAGATGCTTCTCGATCCAGCTCACCACCGGCACGGCCACCCCGTCGCCGAACAGGTGGTACGCCTGGTTGTATTTTTCCGGCAGGGGGTATCGATCGGGGATGCCCATCAAGCGGGCCGCCTCGCGCGGGGAAAGCAGGCGCGAGCGGACCCGGCCGCCCTCCACGATGAGCACCGTCTGGCGGCTGGAGCCGCCCGCGGGCGTGCGCAGGCATCCCGAAACCTCATCGAAGCGGACTTCGGCTCTCTGCGTCTTGCCCACCACCGCGCCATTCACCATCACGGGGCGGGTGCGCCGGTACAGCGTGCCGACGCGCATTCCACCCCGCCGCCGGGCGGCCAGCACCTTGGCCGTATTGGCCTCCGACATCATCAAGATCAGCCGGCGCGTTTCCGCGGCGCTGTGCCACTCGACGCCGCGCGGCTGTTCCTCGATGAGCGAAGAAAGCGGCGGCGGCGGGACTTCGGGGAACGGGAGATTCCACCACACCCACCGGCTTGCCAACATCGGAGAAAGCCGGGCGCGTGCGGATTCCAGGGTGCGCCAGCGCCAGCGCGGGTCGGGCGACGGGCAGGCCAACTCGGCGGGGAAATCGACGGCGTCGTCCACCGCGACGAGGAAAAGCCGGGGCCGCGATTGCGGCAGGAAATGCGTCGCGTCGATCACCATGGGCCCCACGCGAAAGCCGGCGCTCGCGAGGCTCGAAAAGATGGCGGCGAAGTCTCGGCCGCCATGCGAGGTGATGGCGCCGGGCACGTTTTCGAGCACTATGACGCCAGGCTTGCGCCGGGCGGCGATCAGTTGTTCCATGAGACCCCAAAACGGCCAGTATGTTCCGCTGCGTTTGCCTGCCAGGCCCGCGCCGCTGCCCGCCGGGGAGAGATCCTGGCACGGAAAGGAAGCCCACACCAGACTGGCGCGCCCGGGCAGATCGGCGGCGGAAAGGTTGGCCACGTCGCACACCCAGAGCTCCGGGGCGAGGCCGAAATAGGCATGGTAGGCGGCCGCCTTCTCCGGCCGCCATTCGTTGGCGAAGACGCACTCCCACCGGTTGCCCAGCCCGAGACGCGCCATTCCCCCGCCGGCGAAGAATTCATACCAGGGGAAGCGTTCGCTGGCGGAGTGCGCGGAAATCGCGCGGCGCCTCGGGCGGGGATTCGTCACGTCACCAGATTACAATGTCCGGGCGGAAGAACGGAGGCTTCGCCGTCCAGACCGCCGGTTGAAGCTCAATAGGCGTCGGCTTAAGGGCCTACGGCCGGTTTGGTGGCGCACGCACTCGTGCGCAATGCCACTTAGTTTTCATAATTGGCCTGTAAGCTATTGATTTTACGTGGCGCACGCTTCAGCGTGCCGTCGTGGGCTTCAGCCCACGATCAGCGCTGACGGCGAGCTGAAGCTCGCCGCTGCACGCTGAAGCGTGCGCCACGAAAACATAAGCCTCGTGTTTTGTTCTTGTTATGAAAACTATGCGGCATTACGCACTCGTGCGTGCCGCGTCGACACTCGTGTCGACGCCCCGGCTCGACGGACTGTCCGCTCCCCCGAACGTGTCGAGAAGAGTCTCGACACGGCACGCACGAGTGCGTGCGCCACGGAGGATGGGACGCTACCGCGCTCTCTTCCAGGCGAATTTGCCGTCCACCACGGTGGCCACCGGGCCGCCGCGGAACGTCCGTCCGTGGAACGGGGAGTTGCGGCTGCGGGAATAGGACTGGTTCACGTCGTAGGTCCATTCCAGATCCAGGCTGAAGACCGTCACATCGCCGGGCGCGCCGGGGGCCAGCGTGCCCCGGCCCAGGCGCATGACCCGCTCGGGACCGGTGGTAAGAAGCTCCACCATGCGGTTGACCGTAATCTTTCCGGGCAGCACCAGCTCATCGAGCGCCAGCGCCAGCGCGGTCTCCAGGCCGATGATGCCGAACGGGCAGCGCTCGAACTCCTGCATCTTCTCGCTGCCGGGATGCGGCGCGTGATCGGTGGCGATGGCGTCGATGGCGCCGCTGGCCAGCCCGCCGATTACAGCCGCGCGGTCGCCTGGCGAACGCAGCGGCGGCTTCATCTTGTAGTTGCTGTCGTAGGCCGCCATGTCGCGGTCGGAGAGCGTGAAATGGTGCGGGGTGGCCTCGCAGGTGACGCTCAAACCGCGGCGCCGGGCGTAATCCACCATGGCCACGGAGTTGACCGTGGAGATGTGCGCGATGTGGCAGCGCGCGCCGCTGATCTGGGCCAGCAGCAGGTCGCGCGCCACCATCACGTCTTCCGAGGCGGAGGGAATGCCGCGCAGCCCCCAGCGCACCGATTGCGCGCCTTCGTGCATATCCCCGCCGGCGCTGAGACCGGGGTCCTCGCAGTGGTCGATGATAGGCAGGTCGTAGGAGCGCGCAAACTCCATAGCGCGGCGCATGACGCGCGAGTTGGCCACCGGCTGGCCATCGTCGGAGAGGGCCACCGCGCCGGCCGCCTTCATGGCGCCCATGGCGGCAAGCTCCTCGCCCGCGCTGCCCTTGGTGATGGCCCCGATGGGAAAGACGTTGACGGCGGCGTAGCTGCGGGCGCGTTCCACGATGTAGCCGGTGACCGTGGCGCTGTCGTTGACCGGCTTGGTGTTGGGCATCGCGCAGATGGAAGTGAAGCCGCCGGCGGCCGCCGCGCGCGAGCCGCTCTCGATGGTTTCGGCGTGCTCGAAGCCGGGCTCGCGCAGATGCACGTGCATGTCGATGAAGCCGGGCGCGACGATCATGCCGGCGGCGTCGAACACCTCGGCCCCCGGCGAAGAGAGATTCGGGGCCACCCCGGCGATGCGGCCATCCACGATGAGAACGTCGGCGATGCGGTCCGTGTTGGATGCGGGGTCGATGACGCGGCCGTTGCGGATTAGGATCGGCATGGGCTTGGCTTTATCCAATCACCTTTTCGAGCACCGCCATGCGCACGGCGATGCCGTTCTCCACCTGGTTCAGAATGACCGAGCGCTGGAAGTCGGCCACCTCGGAGGCCAATTCGCGGCCGCGGTTGATGGGCCCCGGGTGCATCACGATGGCGTCGGGGCGGGCCAGGTCCATGTGCTCCAGGCGCAGCCCGTAGAAGCGGAAATATTCGCTGGCGGGGAAGGAAGCCTCGTGCTGGCGCTCCAGTTGCACGCGCAGCATCATGATGACGTCGGCCCCGCGGATGGCGTCGCGAATATCGGTGGTGAGGCGCACGCCGGGGGCCAGCTCCGCCAGTTCCGGCGGCAGCAGCGAGGCGGGCCCGCAGAGCACGATGTCCACCCCGAATTTCGCCAGCAGGTGCACGTTGGAGCGCGCCACGCGGCTGTGGGCGATATCGCCGATGATGGCCACCCGCAGGCCTTCAAGCGAGCCGCGGCGGTCCAAAATAGTGCGCGCGTCGAGCAGGGCCTGGGTGGGATGCTCGTGGGTGCCGTCCCCGGCGTTGATGATGGGCGTGGGAAGATGGCGCGCCAGGAAGTGGGGGGCGCCGCTGGCGGCGTGGCGCATCACGATGGCGTCGGGGCGCATGGCCGCCAGGGTGTTCAGGGTATCCACCAGCGACTCGCCCTTGGAAACGCTGGACCCGGAAGCGGTGATCGAGACCGCGTCGCCGCCCAGGCGCTTGGCGGCGATTTCGAAGCTGGTGCGGGTGCGCGTGGAAGCTTCGTAAAACAGGTTCACAATCATCTTCCCGTGCAGGGTATCCAGTTTCTTGACGTTCTGGCTTTGAATGGGCTGAAAATCCTTGGCGCGCGCCAGCAGGGCTTCAATCTGGGCGCGATCCAACTCTTCGATTCCGAGCAGTCCGGCGGGCATGGGAGTTCAGGCTTCGGCTTCTTCGGCCCTTTCGCACAGGAGGACTTTTTCCATCCCGTCGATTTCTTGAAATTTCACTTCGATGATTTCGATATCGGTGGTCTGCACCTTGCGGCCGATATAGCGGGCTTCGATGGGCAGCTCGCGATGGCCGCGGTCGATGAGGACCAGCAGCGAGACGCGCGCCGGGCGGCCGTGGTCGAAGAGCGCATCGAGCGCGGCGCGGGTGGTCCGGCCGGTGTAGAGCACATCGTCCATGATGATGATGTCCTTGCCCTGCACCGGGAAAGCGATTTCGGTGCCGCTGACCACGGGCTTGATGTCCACCGTGGTGAGGTCGTCGCGGTAGAGGTTGATATCCAGGATACCGACCGGAACCTTGCGGTTTTCGAGGGCCCCGATCTTGGCGGCCAGGCGTTGCGCCAGCGGCACGCCGCGGCGCCGGATGCCGATGAAGGCGAGGCGATCGAGGTCCTTGGTCTTCTCCAGGATTTCATGGGCCAGGCGGACCAGGGTCCGGTCGATTTCGGAGGCGCTCATGAGCTGGGATTTTTCGCGCGTGACAGGCATAGGCTCTGAAGAAACAGGGTAGCACGCAGGGGCGCCGGGGGAACCCGCGGTAGTGGGGCAGGTTGTCAACCTGCAGCGGGTTGCCAACCCGCTCGGTTCGGCCGTGATTGCGACGTTGCGCAAAGACGCGACCCAGAAGCTGGTTTATCGCTCGCGCCATCTCCTGATGGATTGCAGCAGCCGTTTCTGCTTCTCGGGCGGCATGGAAAGCGGGCCGCAATCGCCCCTACAGGTTCTCCAGCACCTTCGCCGCGTGCCCCTGCGCTTTCACCTTGGCGTAGATCTTCTCGATCTTGCCGTCCGGCCCGATGATGAACGTGGTGCGCTCGATGCCCATCGACTTCCGGCCGTATAGGTTCTTCTCTTTCCACACGCCGTAGGCCTGGGCGGCTGCCTTCTCTTCGTCCGCCAGCAGGGTGAATGGCAGGCTGTACTTGCTCTTGAACTTCGCCTGGGCCGCGGGCGTGTCCGGGGAGACGCCCACCACCACCGCGCCCTTCCTGGCGAAGGATGCCGCGCCGTCGCGAAACTCGCACGCTTCCGTGGTGCAGCCCGGCGTGTCCGCCCGCGGATAAAAGTACAGCGCCACCCGCTTGCCCCGCAGGTCGGATAGCTGGAATTCCTCGCCCGAATCCGTGCGCAGCCGGATGGCCGGCGCCTGCTCCCCTTCTTTCAGCATCGCTCACCCCAGTTTCTTCTTCAGAATCTCAGTCACTACCGCTACGTTGGCCTGGCCCCTCGATGCCTTCATGGCCTGCCCCACCAGGAAATTCAGGACCGTCGTTTTGCCGCTCTTGTACTGCTCCACCTGCTTGGGAAAGTTGGCGATCACCTCGCCGGCGATCTTCTCGAGCGCCCCCGCATCGCCGATCTGCTTGAGCCCCTCGCGCTCGATAATGGCCCCCGGCGCCTCGCCCGACGCGAACATCTTGGCGAAAATCTCCTTCGCCATCTTGCCCGAAATCTCGCCCCTGGCGATCAGCCCCACCAGCTCGCCAAGCTGGCGCGCGCTCACCGGAGAATCGGAAATCTCCTTGCCCTCGGCCTTGAGCAGGCCCAGCAAGTCGCCCATCACCCAGTTGGCCGCCGTCTTGGGCTCGCCGGAAACCGCCGCCGCGGTTTCATAGTATTCGGCTATGGCGCGCGTCGCGGTCAGCACTTCCGCGTCGTACTCGCGCAATCCATGTTCACGCAAGAAGCGCGCCCGCTTGCGGGCGGGCAGCTCCGGCACGCTGGCCGCAATCCCGGCCAGCCAGGCTTCACTCACGTCCAGCGGCGCCAGGTCCGGCTCCGGAAAGTAGCGGTAGTCGTGGGCGTGCTCCTTGCTGCGCATGCCCGCGGTTTCGCCCGTCTCGGGATCGAAGAGCCGGGTTTCCTGCATCACCCGCCCGCCGCTATCGATCAGCGCCACCTGCCGCGCGATCTCGTAATCCACCGCCTGCTTCAGAAAGCGGAACGAGTTGACGTTCTTGATTTCGGCGCGCGTGCCGAGTTCCTCGACCCCCTTGAGCCGCACCGAGACATTGGCGTCGCAGCGCAGGTGGCCCTTCTCCATGTCGCAGGTGGAGACCTCGACGAATTGCAGGGTCTGCTTGAGTTCGGTCAGATAGGCGTAGGCTTCCTCCGAGCTGCGCATGTCGGGCTCGCTCACAATCTCGATGAGCGGCGTGCCGCTGCGGTTCAGGTCCACGTAGGAATAGCGGTCCGAATCGCGGAAGCCTTCGTGAACCAGCTTGCCCGCGTCGTCCTCCATGTGTACCCGCGTAATGCCGATGCGCTTGACCGCGCCGCAGGCCACGATATCCACCCAGCCGCGCTCCGCCAGCGGCTCGTCGTACATCGAGATCTGGTAGCCCTTGGGCAGGTCCGGATAGAAGTAGTTCTTGCGCGCGAAACGCGAGCGCCGCCGCACCGTGCAATCGAGCGCCAGCGAAGCCCGGATGGCCAGCTCGACGGCCTCGCGGCTGAGCACCGGAAGCGCGCCCGGCAGCCCCAGGCACACCGGGCACACGTTGGTATTGGGCGGCGCCCCGAAACTGGTGGGGCAGCCGCAGAAAATCTTGGTTGCGGTGGCCAGTTGCACGTGTACTTCCAACCCGATTACGGGCTCGTAACGCGCGATGGCTTCGGGGCTCGCCAGGGCTGGCGCGGAAAGTGACATGAGGGTTCTTCCATTATAATGGCGGCGGGCGAGACAGCGCCGGCGCTAGCTTAAGCTAGGTTCTCGACCGCCTGGAAGGGTTCGATTGTGGGGCAGCTTGTCAAGCCGCGCGCCGGTTGGAAACCGGCGCGCGGGCCGATTGTCAATCGGCCCGCAGGATTCCATCCTGCCCCACAGAGAAGGAACAGGGGCTACTTGCGAGCCTTGTAGGTTTTCGAGAAATCGTTCCTGCTGTTGGTTATGGTGAAGGAACCGTCGGGCTTGGCCGAAAGCAGGATCCACTTGCCCTGGCAGTTCTCGTCCAGGTTGGCGATGAAGTCGTCGGTCGGGTTCTTGTCTTTGCCGCCCAGCACCGAGTAGTGCGACTGCCAGATATCCTCCACGTCGGGCACGCCGCGCAGAACCGGCCACGAAGCGGGGTCGCCGCCTTTTCTGGGGCCGTTGCCCACCAGGAACACGCGCGCGTGCAGGGTGGGTTCCAGCACCCCGGAGATCCCTTTCTCTTGAGCGTGAACGGCGACGTTGTACACGTCCACGGTCCCGATCAGGTTATTGGGGCAGGCCAGTTTGTACGAGTAGAACGCCTCCAAGTCCGCCAGGTCCAGCATGCGGAACTTGCCCAAGGTGAACAGGAGGCCGATGGACATGTTGTCCTCGTGATTACTCTTGATCTCAGGCTTGGCGGGCGTGCCGCCGCACGCCGGGTTGGGCTGGCCCGCGCCAGGGAGCTGGCTCGATAGGACCTTTGTGCCCGCCGAGACTACCGTAACGTCCACCCCCTTGATCGGCACTTTTTCGCCCACCGGAATCACCGAGTGGGGGATGGCGTCGCGGGCCTCCGCGAATGGCTTGTATCGCCGCTCAAAGTCGGCGCCCGGAGTCTGGAGCGAGCCGTTGTCGATGATGTGCTTCACCGGAAAGAGGGCCATCAGGGCGGGAACGTCGCCCAGGTGGTCGACGTCGTAGTGTGAAATCACAAGGTAGTCGATCTGTTTCAGGCCGGCCGCCTTGGCGGCTTCCACGATGCGTTTGTTGTCGCGGCCGCCCTGCCCCGGCCAGCCGGCGTCGTATAGCAAAGACTGCCCGGACGGGGAAACCACCAGCACGCACTTGCCGCCTTCCACGTCGATGAGATAGACATCGAGCGGCTTAGCCGCCTGGAGCGCGAAAACCGAAACAGCCACGAAGAATAGAGCACGGATGAGCGTCATATCGCCTCAGTGTGCAATTATAAGCGGTTTCACCGGTGAGAGGGTCAGTGGGGGAACGTGTGGGGCCAGTCCTTTGGGCCTGCCGCCGGCTTTTGAGCCGGCGTTTCTGGACGTGCGCGAGACACCGTGCATCAGCCCGGAGGCAGGCCAGGAGGCCTGCCCCACTTATGCTTTCTCCGGTTTGGGCGTTTTCGGCGTGCTCTTGGGCAGCGTGGGTTCCTTGATGTACTCGGTCGGCAGGTCGCCGGTGAGAGCCTTCAGGAAGGAGATGATCGATGTCACCTCCGCCGGAGATAACGACCGGCCCAGTTGGTAGTTGGCCATGTTCGCCACCGCTTCTTCCAGCGTATTCACCGAGCCATCGTGGAAGTAAGGCGCGGTCTTCTCGACGTTCCGCAGGCTGGGGACCTTGAACACCTGCTTGTCGGCGTCCTGATTGGTGACGTCGAAGCGGCCCAGGTCCCTGGTATCCGGGTAGGGCTTCACGGCCCCCAGTTTCTGGAACACGCTGCCGCCCAGAAAAGCCCCGTTGTGGCAGGCCTGGCAGCCCGCGTCCAGGAACGCGCTCAGCCCCGCCTTCTCCTGCCCGGTGAGGGCGGTTTGGTCTCCGCCCAGAAACTTGTCCCATCGGGAGCTGGTCACCAGTTTGCGCTCGAACGCGCCGATGGCCATGCCTACGTTGTCGTACGTCACGGGATCTTTGGCGCCCGGGAAGGCTTTCTTGAAGGCTTCCACGTACTCCGGCATGGACCGCAGCACCTGGATCACCCGCTTCTGGTCGGTCATGGCCATTTCCACCGGATTGAGGATGGGGCCTTTGGCCTGTTCTTCGACGGTGGGCGCGCGGCCGTCCCAGAATTGCACAAAGTGGCCGGCTGCATTGTAAACCGTGGGGGCGTTGCGCGAGCCTTTCTGTCCTTTGAAGCCGGTAGAAGTGGCCTCGTCATCCACGCCGTACTTGTCGAGGGCGTGGCAGGTATTGCAGGAAACGTCCTGGCCGCGGGAGAGCCGCGCATCGTAATACAACATGCGGCCCAGGTTGACCTTGTCGCCGGTGATCGGGTTGCTGGCGCTATCCATCACCGCGGGCAGGGCTTTGAACACCTGCAGCCTGGCGGGATCCACGGCCGGCTTGGCGGCGCAGGCGGCGCTCCACAGAGCCGCTCCGCAGATGACGGCGATTCCCAAGCTATGGCGTGCTTTCACGGTGAACCTCCCCTATGAAGTCGATATTGGACTCTTCTGATCCGATTTATGATACGCCAATTGGCGTCCCGTTGGGAAGGGCCTGGGGGACGCGAGACTAGCGCACCTCGAATACCCCGAAAGCCAGGCCCAGATCGCGCGGATCGGAGGCGGGGCGGATGGTGCGGCTCACTTCCACCGACACCAGCATCTCCGGCCGCCCCGCGACTGGCGGCGGCAGCGGGAACGAAAGGTCGAAGGCGTTTTCGCCGGAGTGGATCGCCGCCGCCGGCAGTTCCACTCCGTCCACCGTCACTTTGACGCCCAGCGGACCGGCGCGAAGCAGTACTTCCGGGCAACTGCCCGAGAGGTGGAGCGTTCTTCCGGGCGCATCCGGAGCCCCCATGCGCAGGGTGGCGCGAAGCGGCATCCAGCGATGGTTGCCATCGCTCGGATACCATTCCGGGCCCAACAGGTAGCCCATCAGGGGGCTGCCGGCGTCCACGCGCAGCGGCGGCCTGGCGGTTTGGCGCGGGAGCGAGGCATATAGGGTAGTGATGTTACGCAGCCGCGGCCCCGCCACGTCGTAAACCACCACCTCGTCGCGCCCCAGGGCCCGCCCGACGGCCTCCTCGGGCAGGATGAAATCGCCGATGGCGCCCAACGCCGGATGGGCCTCGATGTGCGCTTCGCTTCCAGGAGCGAGATATACATGATCGGCGCCGACCAGCTCGAACGGATCGTCGCGCACCGCGTTCCAGAACCGATCCGTGTCCACCCCCGCCAATAGGATCGCCTTGCCGGGATGCAATTCGTGAGCGGCCTGGACGCCCTCCACCAGCCCACGGACGCGCTGGGTGACGCCGTAAAACCAATGCCAGGAATCCACCGAGGCGGGAACCATCAGGAAGGCATAGACGCCCGCCAGCGCCATGGCCACAGCCCGGCGCCCGCCCGCGGCCCGCACGCTTTCGTCGAACGCCCATCCGCCCAGCCAGCAGAGACCGATCAGCGGGAGGAAAACATAGTATTCCCCCCGGTGGTCGCGCAGAGGCAGAACGGGAGCGATCGCGATCAAGTACCACGCCAGGCAGAACGGCGCGGCTCCGGCTCCCGAGCGAACCTTGGCCGCCAGAAACGCCAGCAACCCCGCCGTGACTAACGCGACGCCCAGCGGAAACAGCCACGCCGGGAAATGGAACGGGCTCCACTGGTAACTGGGGCCTACGGACCACGTCCAATACCGGCCCAGCGTCCGCAGCATCGACCCCGTGAAATGCATGCCATACTCGCCCTCCCTGCCCACGGGCGCCACGCGATTGTGAACCAGCGCGAAAACCACGGACGGGATGAACAACGGGAAGGTTCGCCGCAGGTAGGCGCGGGCGCGGAACAAGGCGTAGGCGGCCGCCAGGGCGGGGTAGACCACGTTCAACTCCAGCGCTCCGAATCCCAGCAGGAAGGCGGCCCATTGGGCCACGTTGTAGCGCCGCTCTCCGGTCTCGGTGTAGCGAATGAAGAAGGCCAGCGCCGAGAGCATACACAGGCCGCACAGCGGCTGGTTGAACACACACGCCCAGCCCAGCGGATAAAGCATGGCGACGCTCAGGGTCCAGAAAACGGCCGCCCAGAGTCCCGGCCCGCGCCGGCCGGCCATCCGGTCGCCGATCCACGCCACCAGCGCCAGGTTGGCGAATTGGGTCATGAATACGACGATGTGGAAGGGCAGCGGATTCAGGCCGAACAGCGCGTACCCCGCCATGAAGAACGCGCGTTCGCTGAGTGGGCGCAGGGTTCCCTGCGCCTCCGGCCGGAGCAAGGCCGCCAGGAAACCGTGGAAACTGTGGATACCCCGGTCGAGGCTCAGCCAGGCGAAATCGTCGCCGCGGAACCAGCACCCCAAGCCGCGCCCGTGGAGCAGCAGGCACAGAAGCGGAGGCGTGAGCCAGTAGGCCGCCCTCCGGGCCCGCGTCATTTTGGCTCGAGACCAATGCTCTGCGCCACGATCCCCAACTCGCGCTGATCGCCACCCGTGACGGGGGGCACGGCCTTGTCCAACTGGAACTCGACCTTGGTGGATTCGCCGGCCAGCAGACTGGCCGCGACCTCGCGCTTATACGTGTATGGCCCCGGCTTGGTGTAAGTTTCCGGTGGCAACAGATGCCCGTTGATGGAGGCGGACAGGGAAATGGTGCGCAACTGGGCGATCACCGGGTCCGGCACGGCCAACTGCATCTTCAGCACCGCCCCCTTTTCCGACGCGCCAAAGGGCGGCCGCAGCACGATGGTGAACTGGCGCGCGGTCCAGCGCCAGGAACCCTGCTCGATAGTATAGAAGCCGCTGACAAGCTGGGGTTCGGAGCGCGGATCCCCCATGCTCACGGTCGACGCCATGCGCGGGGCCTCTTCTTCGGTGGCTTGCACGCGGACCTTGGCCTTCCGCTTGCACCCCAACGGCGCAAAGGCGAGCGTCAACGCGAGCGTGGCCAGTCCCAGGCGCATCGCCCGCCGGTTCCACAGGAATGTATTCGTCATGGGTATGGGTCTTCGAGAAGATTATTACATCAAAACCCGGAGCGGCGCACGCTGCCGGCGCGGCGCGGGAACGCCCTTAGTGGTCGCGCTCGGTCACCAGATCCGTGACCGCCAAAAGAGCGCGCTGGTACGGCGAATCGGGAAACTCGGAGATCAACAGGCGCGCCTTTTCGGTGAAGGCCTGGGCGCGCTCCCGCACCCGCTCTATGGCGTTGTATTTTTCGAGCAGGGCAAGAATGCCCGCGAACGGCGCCACGTTGTAGTTCCGCTGCCGAAGGATGGAGCCCACCAGTTTGCGCTCGTCGCCGGTGGCGCTCTCCAGGGCGTAAACCAGGGGCAAAGTGACCTTGCCCTCGCGCAGATCGCCGCCCACGGGCTTGCCGAGGGTCTTCTCGCGGGCGGTGAAATCGAACACGTCGTCCACCAGTTGAAACGCCATGCCCAGGTTCCAGGCGTACTCGCCGAGCTTTTCCTGCACCATGGAATCGCCGCCGCCGGCAAGCGCCCCGAGCCGCGCGCACACCGAAAACAGGCGCGCGGTCTTGCGGTCCACGATCTCCATGCAATCGGCTTCGCTGATTTCGATCTTGCCGATGCGCTCCAGTTGCAGCAGCTCGCCTTCCACCATGATCTGAGTGAGGCCGATGAGCCGGTCGAGAATCTGGAAATTGCGCTCGCGGAGGGCGATCTGAAAGGCCTGCATGTAAAGCCAGTCGCCCGCCAGAACACAGGTATGATTGCCCCACTTGACGTTGGAAGAGGGCCGGCCGCGCCGCATCTCGGCGGCGTCGATCACGTCGTCGTGCACCAGGGTAGCGGCGTGGATGAGCTCCACCACCGCGCCTAGACGCACCGCCGAAGCGCCGCCGTTGCCCGCCACTTTCGCGGACAGCAGGAGCAGCGCTGGCCGCAGGCGCTTGCCGCCCGCCGATTGGAGATACTGGCCGATGGCGGTGACGGCGTCGGCGGACGCCGTGGCTTCGGCGCCGATCTTCTTTTCCACCTGCTCCAGGTCGTCCTGGATCAGGTCGAAAATCTCCTTCGCCGTGAGAACCTGCCCCACCTTGCCGAAATTCATGTAGTTCAACCAGTTTACCCGCTAGCGTCCAAGGCTGGCAAACACGCCCGCTCGAAATTGCGGGTGGTGGCCTCGGCGATGCGCTCGATGGATTGCCCGCGCTCGGCCGCCAGGCGGCGCGCCACCTCCACCACGAAGGCCGGCTCATTGCGCCGGCCGCGATGGGGCGCGGGCGCCAGGTAGGGGCAATCCGTCTCGACCAGCAGCCGGTCCTCGGGCGCCATGCGCGCGGCCCGCCGGACATCTTCCGCCTTGGGGAATGTGAGCACGCCCCCGAAGGCCAGGTACAGGCCCAGGTCGAGCGCTTCCCGCGCCTGGCGCTCGTCCCCCGTGAAGCAGTGCAGGATTCCGCCCATCGGGACGCGCCCGCGGAGCAGCGTGAGGGTATCCTCCCACGCCTCGCGGGTGTGGATCACCACCGGCTTGCGGACGTCCGCGGCAATCTCCAACTGGCGGAGGAAGACCTCCCGCTGCGCCGGGCGCGGCGAAAAATCGTAATGATAATCGAGGCCGATCTCGCCCACCGCGGCCACCTTCTCGCGGGCGGCCAATTCGCGCAGCCGGCTGAAAGTCTCTTCGGCGGCCTTCGACGCATCGTGGGGATGCACCCCCACGGTGGCGTACAGGAAGGGGTATTGTTCGGTCAGGCGGAGGCCGGCTTCCAGATCCGGCGGGCCGCTGCCCGTGCCCACCGCCAGCATGGTCACCACGCCCGCCGCGCGCGCGCGCTCCACCACTTCGTCCCTGTCCGCGTCGAACTTCGAATCGTCCAGATGACAGTGCGAATCGAGCAACCTCACTTCAGGCGCGCTCCGGGGGGGATGTCCTCATGGAACCCGGCCAGCACCGGTTTGCCGCCTTCCACCGAAGCGGCCACAATCATTCCGTTGGATTCGATGCCGCGCAGTTTGCGCGGTTGCAGATTGGCCACGATGACCACCTTGCGGTTCACCAGTTCCACCGGCGTATAGGCTTCGGCGATGCCGGCGACGATGGTGCGCGGCTCGGCTTCTCCGATATCCACCTTCATGAGCATGAGCTTGTCGGAGCCTTTGACGCGCTCGGCCGCCAGCACCAAGCCCACGCGCAGATCGACCTTGGCGAAATCGTCGAAGGCGATCTTGGCGGGGCCGGATTCCGCCGGGGTTTCGGTCTTCTTACCCAGCATGGCCGCCTGCTTGGCGGTGGTCTCTTCTTCGAGCGCCCGCATTTTGGCCACGGCGTCTTTGAGCTCGATGCGCGGAAAAACGGCGGCCACTTCGCCGATGCGCTGCCCCGTTTCGAGGCCGCCCCAGGCGAGCGTTTCGAAGCGCACTGCTTCGATCGGCTCCGTCATGCCGAGCTGCGCCCAGATCTTGCGCGTGGATTCCGGCAGCACCGGCTCGAGCAGCGCGGCGGCGATGCGCAGGGCCTCGGCGGAGGTGTAGAGCGTGGCCGCCAACTGCCGCCGGGAGGCGTCGTCGGTCTGGCGCGACAACTTCCAGGGGGCCCACTGGACGATGAACTTATCCACCGCGGAAAGCAATGCCCAGACGGCTTCCAGCCCTTTCGAAAACTCGAAGCGATCGAACGCCGCCCGCACCGCCTGGATGGTATCGGCGGCCAGCGCGGCGATCTCCGGTTCCGTACCTTCGGGAACCGCGCCCGCGCAGTACTGATGGATCATGGTCAGCGTGCGGCTGGCCAGGTTGCCCAGGCCGTTGGCGAGGTCGGAGTTGTAACGCCCCACCAGGGCGTCGTAGCTGAAGCTGCCATCCTGCCCGAAGACGATTTCGCGCATCAGGAAGTAGCGCAGCGCGTCGGCCCCCATCACCTTCTGAATAGGCTCGGAGCGCACGATGTTGCCGCGCGACTTGCTCATCTTGCTCTCTTCAAACAGAAGCCAGCCGTGGGCGAACAGGCGTTTGGGCAGATCGAGGCCGGCCGCCATCAGGAAGGCGGGCCAGTAGACCGCGTGAAAGCGCACAATCTCCTTCCCGATGAGGTGCAGGTCGGCCGGCCACAGGCCCTTGCCTTCCACCGCGCTCATGTAGGTAGTGAGCGCGTCGAACCAGACATAGAACACGTGCGGCGCTTCGCCCACCACGGGGATGCCCCACTTGATGTTCGTGCGCGTGATGGAAAGATCGGTGAGCCCGCCCTTGACGAAGGAAATCACCTCGTTGCGGCGCGTGTCGGGCTGGATGAAGCCGGGCTCGCGCTCGTAAAGCTCCAGCAGGCGGTCCTGAAATTCGGAGAGCTTGAAGAAGAAATTCTCCTCGGTGATGGTCTCCGTGGGCCGGCCGCAATCGGGACACGGATCTCCGGGCTTGGCGTCGTTGACGTAGAGGTTGTCGAAGATGCAGTACTGCCCGGTATAAGAACCTTTGTAGATGTAGCCGTTGCGCCGGCAGCGCTCGAACAGGTCCTGAACCACGCGCGCGTGCTGGGGGTTGGTGGTGCGCTGGAAGCAGTCCACTTGCAGGCCCAGCATCTGCCACTGCCGCTCGAACTCGGCGGCGATGACGTCGCAGAACTCCTTGGGCGTCTTCCCGGCGCGTTCGGCCGCGCGCTCCACGTTGACGCCGTGCTCGTCGGAGCCGGTGGTGAGGAAGGCGTCGTAACCCTCCATGCGCTTGAAGCGCTTGACGGCGTCCGCCACGATGGTGGTGTACGCGTGGCCGATGTGCGGCGCGGCGTTGACGTAATAGATCGGAGTGGTGATGTAGTATTTCATTTCGATCGGTTCAGGTACGCGAAGTTGGCTTCCGCCAGAATCTGCTTGAGCGCCGCGCCGGATTCCCGCGCCAGCCGCCGGCAGTCCTCGTACTCCGGCGCGTAAGAGCCTTCGGCGGAGACCTTGATGCGCACCTTGCCGTGGGGGTCTCGACCTCCGTGAATTCGCGCGACTGCACCCGGCGTTCGGCGTCGTACAGGCGCATCCCGAGAGTGGAGGTTTCCGCGAAGACCATTTGCGCCAGGGCTTCGCGGTCCTCCGGTTTGGCCACCACGCGCAGGAGTTGGCCCGGGCGCCCCTTCTTCATGAGGATGGGCTGGAGGGTGACGTCCAGCGCGCCGGCGTCCATCAGGCGTTCGGCGGCGTAGGCCAGCACCTGCGGGCTGAGGTCGTCGATATTGGCTTCGATCACGGAAACCGTGGTCGCCTCGGCGGCGCCGGTCTCTTCGCCCAGGATGACGCGCAGCACGTTGGGCTGCTCGGTGAAATCGTGGC
>CAVYEK010000015.1:0-83988 GCA_963767595.1 Terriglobia bacterium | reverse complement strand
GCTGGCTTTGGCGTTGCGAGCCAATTCGGCGCGGGCGCGGTACGGGCTGTGGCTGGCGGCGTCGGTGAAGTTTCTCATTCCGTTCTCCGTGCTGGCAGGCATCGGCGGGCAGTTGGGACGGTGGATTGTTCCCGCGACGCCGGTAGCGCGAGTGCCGTTGGCGATTGAGGAAATCGTGCAGCCGTTTGCTCCGCTTCAGGGCGCCGGCTTGCCGGCGGCGGTCGCCGTGCCTGCGCCGGCTGGGGCCGGTCTGCTGCCGGTTGTGCTGCTGGCGATCTGGCTCTGCGGATTGGTCGTGGTCGCGCTGCACTGGTGGGTGCGCTGGCGCAGGGTCGCGGCGGCGGTGCGTTCGTCTACGCCGATGAGGGAAGGGCGGGAAGTGGAGGCGCTGCGGAGGCTTCGGTGGGGCGGACGATCGTTTTCCGTCGTCTGCCAACTGGGCAGCTCGAAGGCTTTGACAGGCCACAAGAAACGATGGCCTGTCCCACTGTGGGGCCTGCTTGCCCCTCAGAGCATCACCCTGGTCTCCTCCGCGGCCCGTCTGGAGCCGGGCGTCTTCGGCATCTTCCGCCCGGTGCTCTGGCTTCCGGCCGGCATTGGAGACCGCCTCAATGATGCGGAGTTGGAGGCGATTCTGGCGCACGAATTGTGCCACGCGCGTCGCCGCGACAACCTGGCGGCGGCGATCCACATAACGGTGGAAGCCCTCTTCTGGTTCCATCCTCTGGTGTGGTGGCTGGGCGCGCGGCTGACGGAGGAACGCGAGCGGGCTTGCGACGAAGAAGTGGTGCAGATGGGCGGCGAACCGCAAGTCTACGCCGAGAGCATCCTGAAGGTCTGCGAGTTCTACCTGGCGTCGCCGGTGGCCTGCGCGGCGGGGGTCACCGGCGGAGGACTCAAGAAGAGGATCGAGAGCATCATGGCAAATCGCATCTTTCACAAGCTGAATCTCGCGCAAAGACTGCTACTAGCTATGGCGACCGCCGGAGCGGTGGGCGGACCCATCGCGGCGGGGCTGGTGGCGACGCCTCGAAGCCAGTCCCAGGCGCAGGCCTTGGCGGCGGTTCCGCAAGCGCCTGCCGCGAATGTGCAAGCAGCGGCGACAGCCCCGCCGGCGGGGGCGAACACGCCGAAAAGCGAAGGACGCGCCATGGCGGTTTCGCAGACCGGGCGCGCCGTGCAGCCCGTCGCTGCCTTGCCCGCTCTTGATGGAGAGCGGGAGCCCACAGAGGTACACCACCAGCAGGCGGAGCCGCCGACGTTCGAGGTGGCCTCGGTTAGACGATCCGGTGAAGAGAGCCCGATTGGTGCACAGTGGAACTGGGGCACTTCGCCCGGTTCCGTTGAGTTACCTCGTGTTACCCTCCAGGTATTGCTAATGCGGATCTACCACGTCGACGCGTACAGGATTAAAGGCCCCTCATGGTTGGCTCAAGACGAGTTCGATATTGCTGCCAAGGTTCCGGCCGGCGCGTCTAAGGAACAGATACCGGAGATGTTTGAATCGCTGCTCGGCGAGCGATTCGGGATGGTGGTCCATCGCGAGACTCAGGTCTCGCCTGTTTATGCCATTGTAGTCGGGAAGGGGGGTGTTCGCGTCAAAGAGTCGAGCCCGGTTCTGCCCGCGACTTGGCCTCCCGGGCTAAAACCTGGCGAGTCACTCACCAAAATCGGCCCCCATGGTTTGTATGGCGTCACCGGCCAAATTACAATGAATGCCCTTGCAGGACTGCTGTCTAGGCCCCTCCATCTCCCGGTAGTCGACCTAACCGATCTCAAAGGAACCTATGACATAGACATAACTTGGATGCCGGAACCTGTTCAACAGCCACTGCGGACCTCTGCCGATGGCCTGGAACCGGGCGGACTTCCTGAACCAAGCTTGCCAGCCCCTTCTATTGCATCAGAACTTAAGGATAGGCTAGGGTTAACCTTGGAATCACGAAAGATGCCAATCGAGACTTTAGTAATAGACAACATCAACAGAGTTCCGACCGACAATTGAGGAGTGCCGGGAAATCCGGAAATCCCGGAAATCCCGGAAATCCCGGAAATCCGGGGACAGTGCCGAATAACACCATTGCGGAAATGGGTAATTGGTCACTGTCCCCGGTTCTCCCTCCCGGTTCTCCCTGTGGCAATCCACGGGCTTTGCGGCGATGGCTGTGCTGCTGGCCTTGGCGTTGCGAGCCAATTCCGCGCGGGCGCGGTACGGGCTGTGGCTGGCGGCGTCGGTGAAGTTTCTGATCCCGTTCTCCGTGCTGGCTGCCATGGGCGGCTACCTGGGACGGTGGCTGATTCCGGCGACGCCGGTAGCGCGCGTGCCAGTGGCGATAGAGGAAATCGTGCAGCCGTTTGCACCGTTTCAGGGCGCCGGCGTGCCGGCGGCGGTTTCCGTGCCTGCGCCGGCTGGGGTCGGTGTGCTGCCGGTTGTGCTGCTGGCGATCTGGCTCTGCGGATTGGTTGCCGTCGTGCTGCACTGGTGGGTGCGCTGGCGCAGGGTGGCGGCGGCCGTGCGTGGGTCCACGCCGCTGGCGGAAGGGCGGGAAGTGGAGGCGCTGCGGAGGCTTCGGTGGGGCGGACGATCATTTTCCGTCGTCTGCCAACAAGGCAGCTCGAAAGCTTTGACAGGCCACAAAAAACGATGGCCTGTCCCACTGTGGGGCCTGCTTGCCCCTCAGAGCATCACCCTGGTCTCCTCCAGGGCCCGTCTGGAGCCGGGCGTGTTCGGCATCTTCCGTCCGGTCCTCTGGCTTCCGGCTGGGATTGGAGACCGCCTCAATGATGCGGAGTTGGAGGCGATTTTGGCGCACGAATTGTGTCACGCGCGGCGGCGGGACAACCTGGCCGCGGCCATCCACATGGGGGTGGAAGCCATCTTCTGGTTCCATCCTCTGGTGTGGTGGCTGGGTGCGCGGTTGACGGAGGAACGCGAGCGCGCCTGCGACGAAGAAGTGGTGCGGATGGGCGGCGAGCCGCAGGTCTATGCCGAAGGCATTCTGAAGGTCTGCGAGTTCTACCTGGCGTCGCCGGTGATCTGCGCGGCGGGGGTTAGCGGCGGAGGGCTCAAAAACCGAATCGAGGGCATCATGGCCAATCGCATCTTTCACAAGCTGAATTTCGCGCAAAAACTGCTGCTAGCTGTGGCAGCCATCGGAGCGGTGGCCGGACCCATCGCGGCGGGGTTGTTCGGCCAGGCAGCGCCGCCGCCCGCCTTTGAGGTCGCCTCGGTGAAGTTGGCGGACCCTGCGACGCCTCCCCCATATGCGCACACCGGGGGCCCAGGGACCAGTGACCCGGGGCGGATTCACTATTCACAGGCCACCATAACGTCACTGCTATTGGAAGCCTACGATGTGCAGTTGGATCAGGTGTCGGGCCTCTCGAACTGGGCCCGAGGGATGGCAGGGATGGATTTTTATGTGCTAGACGCGACCATGCCACCGGAAACGACTAAGGCACAGTTCCGGTTGATGCTGCAGGACCTTTTAGCAGGGCGCTTCCATCTGGTGGTTCACCATGAGACGCGGAACTTTCCAGGCTACGCGCTGGTAGTTGCCGCGGGTGGGCCAAAAATGAAGGAGACGGCGGAGGGTCCGAACCTCGCTCCGGCGGAAGGGGTGGCGGCTCAAGGGAAGGACAAGGCCGGCTTCCCGATTCTTCCACCCGGGCCGAGAATGGCGGCTACTGTTTCGCCGGGTGCCCTTCGGCTGAGGGCTCAGGCGCAGTCGATGGGCCAGTTTGCGACCGCCTTGTCTGTGACGATCAACCGAGTGCAAGGAGCCGCTGGTAACGGTGTCCCGCGCCCGCGAGTGGTTGACAAGACCGGTCTGACCGGCAAATACGACTTCGAACTGGAGTGCGCGTGCGAAGGTTGCGGCCCCCCTCCAGGAGTGCCGGCAACCGAGACGGATGCCCCGCCCGCGGCGTTGGCGAGCGATCCAATGGGGGCCGGACTGCCTAGCATTTTTACAGCCCTTGGGCGGCAACTCGGGCTGAGGTTGGAGAAGCTGAAAGATGTTCCAGTGGATGTTATCGTGATCGATCACCTAGACATGGTTCCAACTCAGAACTAGCCCGGGGAAAACGGGTCCGGGGAAGACCGGTCCAGTAACTAATCACCCAATTCCGGCGCCGGGATGAGAACTAGCGAAATAGGGATATGTGCGGGAGGGAAACCGGGGTCAGACGGGACGTAACCTCTGCGCGTTCAGGGCAAGCCGGGGAAAAAATATGGTCATAGGAGCTGGTTTTGGTGCTACTCAACCTCGAAACCCGTTGCCCCGCGACTCTCAGCAATTCAGGGGTTTCGTAGCCTGGCCAAGCCTGGCCCCGAAATTCCGGGGCAGTGCGGCAAAGGAGGCGCCGATGGCAAAGAGGTCCGGCAATTGTATTCTCGGGCTGATCGTCGTGTTGGCGCTGGGCACACGCGGCAGCGCCCAAGCACCAAGCGGAATACCACCAGCATTCGAGGTAGCCTCAGTCAAACTCAGCAAGCCCGGCGGGCCACGCGGGGTGTCGCTTGGCCCGGGCCAGGTGCGATGGACGAATACTCCTATCAAGCAGCTCCTGGAGATCGCGTTCGACGTAAAGGACTATTCCTTGGCCGGACCAGCTTGGCTCGACTCGGTCGAGGTCGATATTGTCGCGAGGCCCCCATCTCCCGAGAGTCTGAATCAGTTGGGAATCATGCTCCAGAAGGCGCTCGTCGAGCGCTTCAAAGTGGTGTTTCATTGGGAATCGAGGATCGAGAGTGGGTATGCGCTGGTGGTGGCGAGGAACGGGCTGAAGATTCGCCAGGCCGAGGGCGGACATCAAAGCACAAGCACGTACAGGGACCATTTGAAGGGTACTAACGTCTCCATGGCGCAGATCGCGGACTTGCTCTCTGGCCAGATCGGCCAACCCGTCCATGACTTGACTGGGGCGGCTGGGGTGTTTAATTTCGACGTGAAGTGGACGCCGGACCAGGCATCTCCAATCCCAACAGCGGATGGACGGGTAACGGCCTCCGACCCTCTTGGGCCTTCGCTCTTCACCGCATTGCGGGAGCAGACCGGGCTGAGGTTGGAGGGGCGGAAGTTTCCCGTCGATGTATTGGTGATCGACCGTGCTGAGAGATCGCCGGTCGAGAACTAGCGGGCCGGCCGGGACGTCCATGATAAGGAGAGAGATGAAACCCGCTTTGCTACTAATCGGCTTTTTGTCGGCGGCCTTCTGCGCCGTCGAAGGCCCCACGTTCGAGGTTGCTTCGGTCAAGATCTCAACAGAGTCCCGACCGACAATTGAGGAGTGCCGGGAAATCCGGAAATCCCCGGAAATCCGGAAATCCGGGGACATCCATGATAAGGGCCTGAGCCCGCTGGCTCCCCAGCTTTCACAGACGCAAGTTCCGCAGACGCCGGCGGCAGTGACTGCCCCCAAGCAAAGCGCGCCCGCGACGGAGCCCCTCGCGGAAACGCACCCGGCTTTTGAGGTGGTCTCGATCAAGCCGGCTGCCTTTCCCAGTGATGCCTACTTCGCCGGATACCTCGTTGGCGGTGGAACCTGCGCGAAGGTCAAGCCGGTGATTTCCGGTAATAGGATCACATGGCCCATCGTCACCCTATGCGGCATTACCCGATTTGCGTATGACCTCCCGGAGGGCCGAGTTGTAGGAGCGCCCGATTGGATGACAAAGGGTGACCAATCGATTTTCTATGCGATCGAAGCGAAGTCGGAGGGCGAGGGCGCCATGACTCAGGAGGCGGCGCGCGAAATGTCCCGCTCCCTTCTCGCGGACCGTTTCCAATTGAAGCTTCATCGTGAAAACCGGGTTCTCCCGGTTTACTCTCTGGTAGTAGGCAAGAGTGGGCCCAAGTTGTCCCAAACCTGCGAGGATGGGACTACAAGGTTAGCAAGGTTTACAAATGCAGTCGCTTCGCCCCCGCCCAGCGGCGACCAGTCCGAAGGCTCGACAAACGCCCAGCGAATCCCAACGGCGATGATGGCGGGATTTTCGACCTGCAACCAGTCCATGGCTCAGCTCGCCGATATGTTGACGCGCCAACTGGACCGCCCCGTGTTAGACAAGACTGGACTGACCGGGGAGTACTCTGTCGTCCTGTCATGGGCTCGCGAGACGGACCCGGATCGTCCCGGCGCCTCCCCGACGATATGGACGGCGATTCAGGAACAACTCGGATTGAAACTCGAGCCCTCCCGGAACTCAGTCGAGGTGCTGGTAATCGATCACGCGGAGAAACCATCCGCGAATTAGAGAGGAAACCGGGGTCAGACGGGACGTAACCTCTGCGCGTTCGGGGCAAGCCGGGGGAAAAATGTGGTCATAAAGGGGCAGACGCATTATTCGCGCAACGGGGAGCTGGAAATAGTTTGAGGGTTTCAGGGACAGGCCACGAAACCCCGAAACTCGCGAGAGCTTCCGGAAAAAGAGAGCCGTGAACGCGGTGCGGCTGAGTTTTGTGGTTGAGTAGCCTGAAACTCCGCGAGGACGCGCCCGCAAGGGGTCTGAATTGTGTTCGATAAAGCCGGGAGGTTAGGGTGACAGGCTACGAAACCCCGAATTGTGGAGTTTGGGGTTTCGTAGCCTCTTCTCGAGACCCGCTCCGGAGAAACTGAACGAGTGCGAGAAATAAGGGTGAAACCGCTAACGCGTTCGGGGGCGACCGGATCGGAAGAAGTGGAAAGGACCGCGCGAATGGCGGAGAGCGACCGTGCCTTCAGATCCCATTGGCGCCGGATCTTCACATCGGAGGGAATCGTATTGGGTTATTCCGTTGCGGTTAGGGTCTGGCATCCAAGCTGCTTAGCGGCGAACGGCCGTCGAGCATATTGCGGTCGAGAAAGCCGAGAGGATTCGCACCGAGAAATGAGGGCGCCAGTTCGCAGTTGCGATAGCGCTTTATCGCGCCGTGGGATAGGCCTTCGGGCTTGTCAAGGACAAGCCTCCAGGCTTATCATGGCGACCGGGCGGCAGCCTGGCCGCCCGCGCGAAGCGTCCGAGCTTCGCTCGGATCGACAAGCCGGGAGGCTTATCCCACGTGGCTCGGATCGACAAGCCGGGAGGCTTATCCCACGTGGCTGGGATCGACAAGCCGGGAGGCTTATCCCACCCCGGCCGAAACGCCCCCAACGATTTTTCCGAATTCTCGTCATACTTGATATGCCGGTGGCGTCTATAGAGATGAGGGAATTTCTGTCCACATGGGGACTGCGTTGGGGCGTCTTTAAGGAGATGAATTGGATGAAAATGATCTTTGGAGGCGTTGGGGCGGCTGTCCTGGCGGCTTGCGGGCTGTTGGGCCAGACGGCTGCGTCGCCGCCGGCTTTTGAGGTGGCGTCGGTCAAGCCCGCGGCGCCGCAACAGCCTGGCCGCATGATGACGGGCATGGGCGGCGACGCGGGACGGGTGACCTATACCAACGTGACCCTAAAGAGCGTGCTGGCGCGGGCGTACGACGTGAAAACCTACCAGATCACGGGGCCTTCGTGGCTCAATAGCGAACGGTATGACATCAACGCCAAAGTGCCCGATGGCGCTCCCAAGGAGCAGATTCCGGCGATGCTGCAAGCTTTGTTGGCGGACCGGTTTCAGATGACGGTACACCGCGAGACCAAGGAACAATCGGTGTACGTGATCGTGGTTGGGAAGAACGGGCCGAAGCTGACGAAATACGACGAAAACGCCTCGTCGGTCTTTACCTTCAACCAAGCAGGCGACCCGCTGCCGCCTCCCCCGCCGCCTCCTCCCGGCGGTGCGGGCGCGGTCGCCGTGGCTGCCAGAGCCAGGGGCGGCGGCGGCTCGGGCGGGGCCATGCCCAAGGGCGGGGCGATGGTCAGCATGACCTCGAACGGCGCGACGCATTTGCAGGCCAGAGGGAGCACACTCTCGGGTTTGGCCGGCATGTTGTCGAGTTTCATGGACCGCCCCGTGGTGGACATGACCGGAATCGAAGGCGAGTACGACATCTCCCTCGAAGCCGCCGCGGAGGAGATGGTGGGGATGAAGATGACGGTGATTGGCAGCCCCGGTCCCGCGGGCGGCGCGCCGGCGCCGGCGCCGGAGAGCGCTCCTACGGCTTCCATCTTCACGTCCATTCAAAAACTGGGGTTGAAGCTGGAGCCGCGCAAGGCGCCCATCGAGTACGTTGTGGTCGATAAGGCCGAGAAGGTTCCCACGGAGAATTGAGCGGAGTGCATAAAAGTGGAATTGCAGAAGAATGCCGGCCAGAAGGCCGGCGGCAGGCCGAGAGGCCTGGCCCCACAGTGGGCTCATCGGGCTTGACAGACCATAAAAAACGATGGTCTGTCCCACAAAGCGGCGCAACCGAAGCTCAAAGAACGCCGGCGAGGACGCCGGCGTGGCAGGCCGGAGGCCCGCTCTACGGGAAGCGTCGCGGCTGGCGAAGAGGCCGTGGGATTGGATTACTTTGCGCCGTTTTGCTGGCGTTTGGTTCGCTGACTTTCGCTTCCGAGCATCATGGGATGGTCAAATTCGGCGGGCTGCCGGTTCCGGGCGCCACGGTCATCGCGACCCAGGCGGAGAAGCGGCTCACGGCCATCACCGACCAGCAGGGGGCGTACTTTTTTCCCGATTTGCCGGATGGCGTATGGACCGTGCGCGTGGAGATGCTGTGCTTCGTCCCGCTGGAGCGGGAGGTGGCGGTGAGCGCGCAGGCGCCCGCGGGGGAGTGGGAACTGAAGCTGCTGCCCGTGGAGCAGATGGGCGCGGTGGCGCCGGCGCCGGCCGCGACCGCCGCGCAAGCTCTGGCGACGCCGGCCCAAGCGGCGCCCGCGCCGGCTAAGAAGCCATCGAAAGCCGCTGCTCCGCAGCCCGCCAACACGGCGTCGGGCTTCCAGCGCGCGGACCTGAACGCCTCGGCGGACGCCGCGAAACTGGCGCCGGATTCCGTGTCGGCCGCGCCCAACGAGGTCAGTCCGGCGCCATCGGACGGCTTTCTGATCAACGGCAGCGTGAACAACGGCGCTTCGTCCCCCTTCGCTCAATCGGCCGCGTTCGGCAACAACCGGTTCCGGCGGTCCCTCTACAACGGGAACGTGGGTCTCACCTTCGACAACTCCTCGATGGATGCGCGGCCGTTTTCGCTCACTGGCCAGGACACGCCCAGGTCCCCGTACACGAAAGTCACGGGGCTGCTGTCATTGGGCGGGCCGCTCAACATTCCGCACGTGATGCCGCGCGGTCCGAACCTGACCTTGAACTACCAGTGGACCCGCAATCGCAACGCCTTGACTTCCACCGGCCTGGTCCCTACGGAGGCCCAGCGCGGCGGCGATTTCTCGCAGTCGCTCGACGCCCAGGGCCGGCCGGTGGTGGTCACCGATCCGGCGACCGGGGCGCCGTTTCCGAACGACGCAGTTCCGGGCAACCGCATCAGCCCGCAGGCCAGGGTTTTGATGGGTTTATATCCCGCCGCCAACTTCGCCGGCGGGGCGCGCTATAACTACCAGATTCCGCTGGTCGGTTCCACCCACAGCGACAGCCTGCAAATGCGCGGCAGCAAGATGGTCAAGCAGAAGAACTCTCTCTCGGGGCAATTCGCCCTGCAGAGCGCGCGTTCCGACAACACGAGCTACCTGGGTTTTCTCGATCCCACCAGCAGCCTGGGATACAGCGCGTCGGTGAGTTGGATGCGGCGCATCACCAACCGCGCTTACGCGACGTTCAGCTCCCAATACAGCCGGCAATCCAACCGCGTGACGCCTTACTTCGCGAACCGCTGGAACATATCGGGCATGGCGGGCATCGCGGGGAACGATCAAACGCCGGCCAACTGGGGACCGCCATCGCTCAACTTCGGAAGCGGCATCGCATCGCTCAACGACGCGCAAAACTCCTTCAACCGCAATCAGACCGCGGGCCTTTCGGGGTCGCTTGTCTGGATGCACGGCTCGCACAACCTGACGCTGGGGGCCGATTTCCGCCGCCAGCAGTCCAATCTGCTTTCGCAGCAGGACCCGCGCGGGACTTTCACGTTCACGGGGGCGGCCGCGGGCAGCGATTTCGCGGGGTTCCTGCTGGGGGTTCCGGACGCCAGCTCGATCGCCTTCGGCAACGCCGACAAATACCTGCGCGCCGCCTCTTACGACGGCTATGTGGCGGACGACTGGCGCTGGAGATCGAACCTCACGGTCAACGTCGGATTGCGTTGGGAATATAACTCGCCGGTCACCGAGCGTTACGGCCGGCTGGTAAACCTCGATATCGCGCCGGGATTTTCCGCCGTGACGCCGGTGGTGGCCGACGACCCGGTGGGTCCGCTCACCGGCCTGCATTATCCCGATTCGCTGGTGCACCCGGATAAGCACGCCTTTCAGCCGCGCATCGGGATCTCATGGCGGCCTTTGCCCGCTTCGTCGGTGGTGGTGCGAGCGGGATACGGCATTTACTACGACGCGTCCATCTATCAGTCGATCGCGTCGCGGATGGCGCAGCAATCGCCGCTTTCGACGAGCTTGAGCGTGCAGAACACGCTCGCCAACCCGCTCACCCTGGCCAGCGGGTTCACGGCGCCGCCCAACGTAACTACCAACACCTTCGCGGTGGATCCGAATTTCCATGTGGGGTATGCGCAGAACTGGCAGGTTTCCGTACAGCGCGACCTGCCGGGGTCGCTGGTGGGGAGCGCGACCTATCTGGGGATCAAAGGAACGCGCGCGCAGCAGCAGTTTTTGCCCAACACCTATCCCACCGGCGCGCCGGATCCCTGCCCGTTGTGTCCGTCCGGGTATTCCTATCTGACGTCCAACGGGAACTCGACGAAAGAGTCCGGGCAGTTCCAGTTGCGGCGGCGGCTGCACAGCGGAATCACGGCGCAAGCGAGTTATACCTACGCGAAGGCCATCGACGACGCCGCGCTGGGCGGGCAGGGCGCGGTGATCGCGCAGAACTGGCTCAACCTGGGCGGCGAGCGCGGCCTTTCCAGTTTCGACCAGCGTCACCTGGTGAGCGCTTCGGCGCAGTACACCAGCGGGATGGGGCTGCGGGGCGGGACGCTGATGGGCGGCTGGACGGGCGGCCTGTTCAAGGACTGGACGGTGCTCACCCAGATTACGGCCGGCAGCGGCCTGCCGCTGACGCCGATCTACCAGAGTGTGGTGCGTGGCACGGGGGTGACCGGCAGCATCCGGCCGGATTACACCGGCGCCGCGCTCTACGCCGCGCCGCCGGGCCTGCTGCTGAACCCCGCCGCGGTGGCGGCGCCGGGGGTGGGGCAGTGGGGGAACGCGGGCCGCGACTCCATCACCGGTCCGTCGCAGTTCTCGCTCAACGCCTCGCTGGCGCGCACGTTCCGCCTGAGCGACCGGGTGAGCGCGGATTTTCGGGTGGATTCCACCAATACGCTCAACCACGTTACTTACGGGAGCTACATGACTACCCTCAATTCGCAGTTTGGGCTGCCCAGCGGAGCTAACGGCATGCGCAAGTTACAGACTACCGTGCGGGTGAGGTTCTAAGTATGGCGAGGTCAGCGCCCACTGTAGCCGCGGTTAGAACGGGCCGGGCATGCCCGGCCCCTACATATTCGCCGATCGCGGCCATTCTGCTCGCATTTACACTGGCCGGCGCGCAGCAGCCGCCGCGGCAGGATGCCACCGTTCCGAAGTTCACCACCAACCCTACACTGGTTCTGGAAACGGTTTCGGTCACCGACAAGAGCGGCAAGCCGATGGAGGGACTGAAGGCCGAGGACTTCGCCGTCACCGAGGATAAGGTTCCGCAGACCATACGTCTATTCGAGTTCCAGAAGCTTGATGACGTGCCTCTGGCCGACCTGGAACGGCGGACTGAGCCGGCCGCGCCCACGCCGCCCGCGCCTTCAGCCGTGCCCGCCGCCGTGGGCGCCCCGGCTCAGATAGCGGCCGGGAAGCCCGGCGAGATCCTGTACCGCAACCGCCGCCTGCTGGTTTTGTATTTCGACATGGGCGCCATGCAGGTTCCCGACCAGTTGCGCGCCCTCGATGCCTCGCGCAAGTTCATCAACACCCAAATCACGGCGGCGGACCTAGTGGCGGTAATGGAGTACAGCGAGGGCTCCATCAAAGTGCGGCAGGATTTCAGCGGCGACCGCGATCAACTGCGCGCGACCTTGGACAAGATCGCGGCGATGGCGGAGGGGCTCGACGAAAACGCGAGCGACGCAAGCTCGCCCGACACCGGAGGGGCCTTCGGCCAGGACGATAGCGAGTTCAACCTGTTCAACACCGACCGCCAGATGGCGGCGCTCCAGACGGCGGTCAACATGCTCGGCCGCCTGGCGGAGAAGAAGGCGCTGATTTATTTCGCCAGCGGGCTGAATCTCAACGGGGTGGACAACCAGGCGCAATTGCGGGCCACCGAAAACGCCGCCATTCGCGCCAACGTCTCTTTTTGGCCGATCGACGCGCGAGGTCTGGTGGCATCGGCGCCGCTGGGCGACGCCACGCGGGGATCGCCGGGAGGCTCGGGGGCCTACACCGGCGCCGGCGCCATGGCGATGGCCGGCGGCCTTCAAAGATCGCAGGATGCGCTCTACGCGATCGCCACCGATACCGGCGGCAAAGCCATGCTCGACAACAACGACCTGGCCATGGGCATCGTGAACGCGCAGAAGGCCATGTCCAGCTACTATCTGATCGGTTACTACACCAGCAATACGGCGCTCGACGGCAAGTTCCGCAGGGTGGCTATCACGCTCAAGGAGTTTCCGTCCGCCAAGCTGGACTTTCGCCAGGGTTACCTCGGGGGAAAGGAGTTCGGCAAGTTCAACGCCGCCGATAAGGACCGCCAACTGGAAGACGCGCTCATGCTGGAAGACCCCATCACCGACCTCACCATCGCCATGGAGGTGAATTACTTTCAGTTGAACAAGGCGGAATACTATGTCCCGGTGGTGATGAAGATCCCGGGCAGCGAGCTGGCGCTGGCGCGCCGCGGCGGCGCGGAACGGACGACCATCGAATTCATCGGCGAAATCAAGAACGAGTACGGGTCCACGGAGGAGAACATCCGCGACAAGGTGCCCATCGAGATGAGCGGAGCCACGGCCGCCGAGTTAGTGAAGCAACAAATCCAATACGACACGGGATACACGCTGCTGCCGGGACCTTACACCATTAAAGTCCTGGCGCGCGACGACGAAACCGGGCGCATCGGCACGTACATCAGCAAGTTCGTGATTCCGAACCTGTACAAGGAGACGCAGCGGATTCCCATCAGCAGCGTGGTGCTGAGCAGCCAGCGGATCGAGCTTAAGGACGCCCTTTTCACGGCCGGGAAAGACAAGGAGCAGATCGGCAACCCGCTGGTGCAGGACGGCCAGAAGACCGTTCCCAGCGTGACGCGGGTCTTCAGCCGGAGCCACGACATGTACGTCTACCTGCAAGCCTACGAACTTACCGCGGAAAGCCTGCAGCCGCTGGTGGCATTCGTGACCTTCTACCGCGGGCAGGCCAAAGTGTTCGAGACCGCTCCGCTCGCGGTAACCGAGGGGCTGAACAACAGGCTGAAGACGGTGCCGCTCAAGTTCAGCATCGCCATGAGCAAGCTGCCGCCGGGCAGGTATACCTGCCAGATAACGGTGCTGGACCCCAAGGAGCAGAAGGCGGCTTTTTGGCAGGCGCCGATCATGGTGGCGCCATAGGGGGCGAAGCGGCTCCCGCGCCGGCGCTGGGTGCAAACAGACTGCCCGTACGCGGCCGGGAGTGTCGAGAAGAGCGGACATGCACGGCGATGAGAAGATCCAGCGGCCCGGAGAAGGCCGGCCAAAAGGCCAGCGGCAGGAGTTTGTACATCTCCGAAGCCCGGCGAAAGACGCTAGCCCACGGCGCAAGCCGCGTGGAATGGCTTACGCCCCGTTCCGGGGCTAGGCGACCGGCCTCTTCCCCACGGCTTGCGCCGTGGGCTAAGATGTTTCGCCCTCCGGGCTGGGTAGTGGACGACTCTAAATGGATGGTGGCCGCAAGGCACGGAGATCTCAGAAACTCCACACGCCGGCCAGAAGGCTGGCGGCAGGATGAAATCCCGACCCCACATCCATGTCGCAGACCCACGATTTGGGCGCCCTTTTGCGGATTCGCCCGCGGCCCGTTATCCTGGTCGTTCAGATGGTGGAAACCATTCAGTGGACCAGCGACGGCGTGGTCATGATCGATCAGACCCGCCTGCCGCTCGAAGAGACCTACGTGACCTGCCGGACCTACCAGGAGGTCGCCACGGCGATTCGCGACATGGTGATACGGGGCGCGCCGGCCATCGGCGTGGCGGCCGCCATGGGAGTGGCCCTGGGCGCGCTCCAGGCCGAGGAGGCGGACTTCGACGGCCACATGGAGACGGTGTGCGCGACGCTGGCCGCCACACGCCCCACGGCGGTCAACCTTTTCTGGGCCATCCGCCGCATGCGGCGGCTGTACGAAGGATTGCGCGGCAGGCCGCTCGCGGAGATCCGAGCGGCGCTGGTGCGGGAAGCCGTGCTGGTGCGGGAGGAAGACATCGCCATCTGCCGGGCCATCGGGCGCCACGGGGCGGGCCTGGTTCCCGACGGGAAGACTGCGCTCACCCACTGCAACGCGGGGGCGCTGGCCACCGCGGGCTACGGCACCGCGCTGGGTGTCTTCCGCGCCGCCATAGAGGCCGGCAAGCGCATCGACGTGTTCGCGGACGAGACGCGGCCGTTTCTCCAGGGGGCCCGGCTCACGGCCTGGGAATTGCAGCGGGACGGCATCCCGTGCACCCTCATCACCGACAATATGGCCGGCCACTTCCTGAAATCCGGACGGATCGGCTGCGTGGTGGTGGGGGCCGACCGCATCGCCGCCAACGGCGACGTGGCCAACAAGATCGGCACCTACACGGTGGCCGTGCTGGCCCGCGAGAATCAGGTGCCTTTTTACGTGGCCGCGCCCATTTCCACTCTCGATCTTTCGCTTCCCTCCGGCGAAAGCATCCCCATCGAGCAGCGCGCCGCTTCCGAGGTGACCCGCTTCTTCGGCCGCCAGATTGCGCCGGACAACATCGCCGTGGAAAACCCCGCTTTCGACGTCACCCCGGCGCGCTACGTGGACGCCATCATCACCGAGCGCGGCGTGGCCCGTGCACCCTACCACCTGTCTTTGAGAGAATTGGTATTGCGAACCTAACCTATGCGACTTCCTATCACCATCCTATTCTGCGCCGCGGCGCTCTTTGCCGGCGAAAACACCGGCCGCCGCGCCCCGGGCTTTGCCCTGCCCGATTCCCAGTTGAACTTCCATGACCTGGCCGATTATCGCGGCAAGATCGTCCTGATCGATTTCATGCAGACCGATTGCGAGCACTGCGCGACCTTTGCGCCCATTCTGAACCAGATCCAGCAGAAGTACGCCGGCAAGGTGGTCATCCTGGCCGTGGTCAACAGCGCGCATGACAGCGGCCCCAAGGTGGCGGCGTACATCGGCGGCCACCAGATCGCCTATCCGGTGCTGTTCGATGCCGGCCAGATGGAATACTCCTACGTGCGCAAGCCCAAAGTGGATAACCCCTGCCTCTTTCTGATCGACGGCAATGGCGTCATCCGCAACGACTGGAGCTACGGCCCGTTCACCACGGACATATTCGAAGGCAAAGGGCTGTTCACGGAAATCGACCGGGTACTGAACGCGAATTTTTCGGCGGCGCCGAAGAAGTAGCGGGCAGGGGTTCTCCGCCCATTTTGAGGTTTGGGGGCCTGAAACTGTTTTTTGCCTTGCGCTGGCGGGACAAACCGTCCGAGAATATCGTGATAGGACAGGCGCGGCCCGGCGGCGGGAGCCTGTTCGCGGCCAGCGGAACAGGAGCGCATCGCCAATGCAGACGGTCTCAAGAAGGCGGTTTCTCGAAGGAAGCGCAGTGGGCATCGCCACGGCCGGTGTGGGCGTGTCCGCTCTTGACGCGCAGGACTGGGCGCAGCAGGCGGTGGACAAGTCGCCGCGGCGGCACGAGATGGTGCAGGTGAAATACGGATCGAGGAGCCTCGATACGTTTATCGCGTACCCGCAGTCGCAGGGCAAATCGCCGGCGGTGGTGATGCTCCACGACGTAATCGCCTTCGCCCCCTGGTTCGAGAACGTGGCCGACAGGTTCGCGGAGGCGGGCTACATAGGGGTCGCTCCCGATATGCTCTCGGGGCGCACTCCCGATGAACGGCAGGCCACCAAGACTCCCGAGGGAAAGAACCTGGGCCCGGCGCGCAGGCTGCCGCTCGAGCAGGTCACCGCCGATCTCAACGCGCTGACCGACTACGCCAGGAAGCTCCCGTCCTGCAATGGCAAGGTCTGCGTGGTGGGATTTTCGTGGGGCGGCGACGAGGCGTTCCGCTTCGCCACCAATCGCCGGGATTTGGCGGCGGCGTTCATTTTCTACGGCAAATGCACGGAGCCGGAGAAAATCCCCAATATCCAAGCGCCGGTCTACGGTTTCTACGCGGGGACCGATACCAACGTGGGGGCCAGCATTCCGGAAACCACGGAAAAGATGAAAGCGGCGGGCAAATTCTACGATCCGGTAATCTTCGAAGGCGCCGGCCACGGGTTCATGCAGGCCGGAGCGGCTCCGAATGCGAAGGAAGCGGACAAGAAGGCGTGGGACGCGTCGTGGGTCAAGCTGAAGGCGCTCCGGAGCAAGTTCGACTGAGTTTCCGTGGAGAATACGAAAGAGATCGTCATGAGACTTCGAGTTTTGTTGTGCGCCGCTGTGGCGTGCCCTCTGGCCCTCGTCGCGGGTCAGGGGCCAAGCAAACCGGTCCCCGCCGCCGCCGCGGGCCAGACCCCAAGCAAGCCGGCTGCGGCCGCTGCCGCTTCGCAAATCACTCACTTGCGGAAGCAGGGAACGGCCACCCAACTGATCGTCGATGGCAAGCCGTTCCTGGCTTTGGCCGGAGAATTGGCCAACAGCACAGCCACCAGCCTCGATTACATGAAGATGGTGTGGCCGAGACTGGTGCAGTCCAAAGTCAATACCGTCCTGGCGGGCGTTTCCTGGAACCAGATCGAGCCGCGGGAAGGAAAGTTCGACTTCAGCGTGCTGGATGGCGTGATCCAGGGCGCGCGGGCGCACAACATGCGGCTCGTGCTGCTGTGGTTCGCCACCTGGAAGAACGGTCTCTCGAGCTATCCGCCCGACTGGGTGAAGAGGGATTTCGAGCGCTTCCCACGGGCCGCCATGATCGGCGACCAGACGCCCTGGCCGGTGTTCGGAAATGTGCGCGGCCAGGTGACGGGGAGCCTGAACATCGAGCTGATGAGCCCCTACGGCGAGGCCACGCGGGAGGCCGACGCCAAAGCTTTGGCGGCCATGATGCGGCACATCAAGGCGGTGGACGGCCAGCAGCACACCGTGATCATGATCCAGGTGGAGAACGAAACCGGATTGCAAGGCGACACCCGCGACCGCTCGCCGGCGGCCCTCAAAGCTTTCGACGGGCCGGTTCCCAAGGAGCTGATGGACTATCTTCAGGCGCACAAGGCTACTCTGATTCCGGCGCTCAGCAAGGTGTGGGAAGCGGCCGGTTTCAAGACCTCCGGAACCTGGGCGGAGGTGTTCGGCAAGGTAAGGGCGGCGGATGAGATCTTCATGGCCTGGAGTTTTGCGCGCTACATCGAACGGGTGGTGGAGGCGGGCAAGGCCGAGTACCCCATACCGATGGTCACCAACTGCCCGCAGGACGGATTCGGGAGGGCCCCGGCGCCGCTCAAAGGGGGCGGACAGAGCGGCGGCGCCATGCCCGACGCGTTTGACGTCTGGAGAGCCGGGGCGCCGAAGATCGACATGTTCGGGGCGGATATCTACAGCACCGACTTCGTGGGGTTCTGCACCAAGTACGCGCAATCCGGGAACCCTCTCTTCATACCCGAGACGAGATACAACATGGAAGCCAAGGCGATGTACGCCTTCGGGCGCTTTGATGCGGTCGGTCTTTCACTCATGGGGGTGGAAAGGCCGGCGGCTTTCGATCCCGATATGGTCCGCGGTTACCAGATGATCTCGCAGTTGGCGCCTCTGATCTCCAAGCACCAGGGCGACGGCACGATGACCGCGGTATGGCTGAATCCGAACGACCCGCCGCAGAAGGTTCAGTTGGGCAACTACACGCTGGAGGTGGCTCGTCTGGGCGGTGGGCGCGCGGCGGCGCCGCCCGCGGCGGCAGCGGCAGCGGCAGGGCGCGGGACCGGGCCATCCACCCCGCCGGCCGCTTCGGCGGCGATTTTCATTGCCGTGGGGCCGGACGAGTACTATGCCGCCGGCACCGACGTGAGCGTCTCCTTTACCCCCAACGCGCCGGGGCCGGAACATGCCGGAATCGGCACGGTGGAAGAAGGCACGTTCGTGAGCGGCCGGTGGGTGGCCAATCGTCAGATCGCCGGCGATGAGACCGGGGAGGGGCAGAATCTGTCCCTGCGGAGTCATCCGGCGGATCGAATCCCGGACGCCTATGTGGGCATCCAGCGGTTTACGCTGTACCGCTACCGATGAGGACTTGTCGCTGAATCGCCAACCCAGATTCTGGAAACCGACGTGGCGCACGCACTCCTGCGACACGTGTTCGTGGGCTGGAAACGGGCGTCGGCACGAGTGGCGACGCGGCACGCACGCGTGCGTGCGCCACGCCGACATAGCAAAGTTGTTTGGCCAAGGAGACCGTCATGAAACTTCGAGCTTTGTTTTGCGCCGCTCTGGCGTGCCCTCTGGCCCTGGTCGCGGGTCAGGGCCAAAGCAAACCTGTCCCAGCCGCCGTCGCGGGTCAAGGCCAGAGCAAGCCGGCTTCGGACATCCCCCACTTGCGGAAGCAAGGGACGGCCACGCAATTGATCGTGGACGGCAAGCCGTTCCTGGCTTTGTCCGGAGAACTGGCCAACAGCACCGCGACCAGCCTCGACTACATGAAGATGGCGTGGCCCGTGCTGGTTAAGGCCAAGATCAACACCGTCCTGGCGGGCGTTACCTGGAACCAGATCGAGCCCCAGGAAGGCAAGTTCGACTTCAGCGTGCTGGATGGAGTCATCCAGGGAGCAAGGGCCCACAACATGCGCCTCATGCTGTTGTGGTTCGGAAGCTGGAAGAACGGCCTATCGAGCTATCCGCCCGACTGGCTGAAGAAGAATTTCGACCGCTTCCCGCGCGCCCTGATGATAGGGAATAAGACGCCCTGGCCGGTTCTCGGAGGGACGCGCACCGAAATCACCGGGAGTTCCTACATCGAGCTGCTGAGCGCCTTCAGCGACGCCAACCGCGACGCCGATGCCCACGCCTTCGCGGCTATGATGCGGCACATCAAGGCGGTGGATGGCCAGCAGCACACCATCATCATGATCCAGGTGGAGAACGAAGTGGGAATGCAGGGCGACACCCGCGACCGCTCGGAGTTGGCCGACAAGGCTTTCGCCGGGCCGGTCCCGACGGAGCTGCTGGACTACCTGCAAAAGCATAAGGAGACGCTGAATCCGGACTTTCGCAAGG
Source organism: Terriglobia bacterium (assembly GCA_963767595.1). Classification (GTDB taxonomy): domain Bacteria; phylum Acidobacteriota; class Terriglobia; order Bryobacterales; family Bryobacteraceae; genus BOG-224. Next base: position 64,514 of record CAVYEK010000015.1, on the reverse strand, counting down.
TTTGGGAAGCGGCCGGATCCAAGACGTCCGGGACCTGGGAAGAAGTGTTCGGCAAGAGCGCGGCGACGGATGAAATCTTCATGGCCTGGAGCTATGCGCGCTACATCGGCCGGGTGGCCGCGGCGGGCAAAGCCGAATACCCCATCCCGATGAACGTGAACGCCGCGCTGCCCAGAACCGCCTCCATCGCCGAGGTGGCCGCGAGGCAGCCGAGCCCCGGCACGCCGCAGAGGTCGTTCGCCATCGGGGGGCCGATGTGGGACATGATCGACGTGTGGAGGGCCGGGGCGCCGGCCATCGACATACTCTCGCCCGACATCTACGGCGACGGGCAGTTCGTGGCGTGGTGCGCCAAGTACACCCAATCCGGGAACCCGCTGTTCATACCCGAGACTCGGGGCAACATGGAATCGAAGGCGATGTACGTCTTCGGGCGCCATGAAGCGGTGGGTCTCTCGCTTATGGGGGTGGAACGGCCGACGGCTGGCGATCCGGATATGGTCCGCGGTTTCGAGCTTATCGCGCAGTTGGCGCCGCTAATCTCCAAGCACCAGGGCGACGGCACGATGACCAGCGTCCTGCTGGCCGCCGACGACCCGCCCAAGAAAATCCAGTTGGGGAACTACACCCTGGAGGTCGCGCGGATGGGCGGCGCCCGGCGTGCGGCTCCGCCGGCCGCGGGGCAAGCGCCAGCGCCCGCGCCAGGCTTCGAGGCGGCGATTTTCATCTCGACCGGGCCTGACGAATACTATGCCGCCGGGACCAATGTCAGCGTCTCGTTTACTCCCAGCACGCCGGGACCCGAACATGCCGGGATCGGCACGGTGGAAGAAGGCGTGTTCGTGAACGGCCGTTGGATTCCCAATCGCCAGCTCGCGGGCGATGAGACCGGGGAAGGGCAGAACCTGTCCTTGCGGAGTCATCCGGCGGATCGGATCCCGGACAGCTATGTAGGCATCCAGCGCTTCACGCTGTACCGTTATCGCTAAGTGCCACGTTGGCAGGCGGAAGCGCCTGCCCCACAATCTTGCCGGTCTTTGTGGGGCAGGCGCTTCCGCCTGCCAACGCCCGGGTAGTGGCCGGCATGGAGATTAGGAGATCGTCATGAAACTTCGAGTTTTGTTTTGCGCTGTTTTCGTGTGCCTTCTGGCCCTCGTCGCCGCTCAGGGCCAAGACAGGCCGGCCTCTGCCGACATCCCCCACTTGCAAAAGAACGGCGCAGCCACCCAACTGATCGTGGATGGCAAGCCGTACCTGGCTTTGGCCGGCGAATTGAATAACGACAGCGCCACCAGCCTGGAGTATATGAGGCACGTGTGGCCGAGGCTGGTGGAGGCTAAGATCAACACCGTCCTGGCGGGCGTCTCCTGGAACCAGATTGAACGGCAGGAAGGGAAGTTCGACTTCAGCGTGCTGGACGGCGTCATTCGCGGCGCCCGGAGCAACAACCTGCGTTTGGTGCTTCTGTGGTTCGCAAGCTGGAAGAACAGTACCTCCAGCTACCCGCCCGACTGGGTCAAACGGGATTTCGAGCGATTCCCGCGCGCCCAGACCAAGGCGGGCAGGACGGTGGAACTGCTCACCCCGCTGAGCGATGCCAACCGCGACGCCGATGCGCGCGCCTTTGCGGCCCTGATGCGGCACGTCAAGGAAGTGGACAGCCAGGAGCACACGGTGATCATGGTCCAGGTGGAGAACGAAGTGGGAATGCAGGGAGACTCCCGCGACTTCTCGCCGCTGGGCAACAAGGCTTTCGCGGGGCCGATTCCGAAGGAGCTGATGGACTACCTGCAGCAGCACAAGGACACCCTGATTCCCGAGCTTCGCCAGGTGTGGGAAGCGGGCGGCCTCAAGACCTCCGGGACTTGGGAAGAGGTGTTCGGCAAGAGCGCCGTGACGGATGGATACTTCATGGCCTGGAACTATGCGCGCTACATCGGCCGGGTGGTCGAGGCCGGCAAGGCCGAACTGCCCATACCGATGTTCGTCAACGCGGCGCTGTACGGAATCGGGAGGGGCACGCAACAACCGGCGAGCGGCGGCCGCCCCTGGGACCTGGTGATGGACATCTGGAAAGCCGGCGCGCCGCGGCTCGACATGCTCTCGCCGGACAATTACGGCAACTTCGTGGAATTCTGCGCCAAGTACGCCCGGCCCGACAACCCGCTGTTCATACCCGAAGCGCTGAATCAGGCGGTGGGCGCGGGCCGAGTGCTGTACGCCGTGGGGCGCCACGATGCCATCGGGTTCTCGGCCATGGGGGCGGTCGAGCGGTCCAACACTCCCGATACCGATTTGATCGAAAGCTACAACATCCTCACGCAGTTGACCCCCCTGATTCTGCAACACCAGGGCAACGGCACGATGTCCGCCGTTCTGATGGCCCCGGACGACCCGCCACAGAAGATCAAGGTGGGGAATTACATCCTGGAGGCCACCTTCATGAAGCCCCGCACGGCGCCTCTGACGCAACCGACGCCTATCCCGCCCAACACCTTTGGCTCGGCCATCTTCATCGCCAGCGGGCCCGACGAGTATTACGTGGCGGGCAGCGGCATAATCCTCACCTTTTCTCCGGCCACGCCGGGGCCTCCCATCGCGGGGCTGGCCACCGTGGAAGAAGGCAGTTTCGTGAACGGCCGCTGGGTTCCCGGACGGCTGGAGGCCGGCGACAGCACCGAAGAGGGCGAGAGCATAAGGATCTCCTGGGCGCCGGGAAGCTGGGTGCCCGTGTACCGGCAGCGCTCGAGCCCCGACGCCATCCAGCGCGTGACGCTGTACCGCTATCGCTGAGCAGGCGGCCCCACCTGCTCTTGTCAACCCTGCCATTTGCCGCCCCGGCGAGGATAAAATGGTGTTCGGAGAGAAATCGCGATGGCTGCAAATCGCAAATCGATGAGAACGCTTTGCCTGCTGTTGGCCGTACCGGCCCTGGCCGCTCAACCGGATCTGGTGGTGGATCGCGGGTTGCCGCAATCGAATTTGAATAACGTTGCCGGCGCGGCTCGCAGCAACCTGCGGTTGAGCCTGCGGGCGGACGCCTTCATGGGCGACGACTTCACCATTGGGGCGCCGGGGGAACAGTGGGTGATCGATTCCATTCGCGTCTGGTCGGTTCCCGGGTTGGGCTCGCCGCCGGCATTGTATCTCGGCGATTACTATCAGGATACGCGCCTCTACTTCGGCGCACCGGGGCAGGACGTTTCGCCGGTAATGACGGCCCAACTCACCGCGGGCTCGAATGAGACCGGCAACCCGAACGTAAAGATTACCGAAGCCACGGCCAACGGAACGCTACTCTACGACGATTTCGGCCAGAGTCTGCGAATCTGGCAGGTGGACTTCCAGAACCTGAATCTGACCGCCGAGGGCGGGGTGAAATACGCGTTCGGGGTGTGGGGCATGGGACGGGCGAACGCCGCGTCCGAGGGCAGGCCCTATTTGTGGTTCAACCATGCTTCGAATGCCGCTCTGAGCGGCGCGAGGGAGGATGGCGCCGACGGGCGCATCCTCGAATTCGACGCCGCCGGCCGCTACAAGGGCGATCTGACGACGGAAAACGACGATTGGGACAAACCGGCCGATATCAACGTCCAGGTTTTCGCCCATCGAGTCAAGGCGCAACAGCAGTAAGGGCGATCCGCATGGGGGCCCTTGCCGGGGCGAAAGATCCGGTTACGCGACGCCAATCCGGTTTCGCGTGCCGGTCGTGCTTACGCCCCTCCGGGGCTGGACGGAATTACCGCTTGCCTCCCACGGCTTGCGCCGTGGGCTATTATCTTTCACCCCTTCGGGGTTGAAAATCGTCGCGGCTCGCGAAGAAAAGCGATGGATAGTAGTACATAAGCTACTTGTACCGGTACACTTTCACGCGCTGGATGGCGCGCTCGGCGAAGGATAGGTGCGGTTGCGCGAAGAGCCGCACGCCGAAGCCCGACTGGCCCTCGGCCACGGCGTTGGCGAAGTCGCGGCGCAGGGTGGAGTCGTCGCCGGCCAGGTAGCGGATGTGCACCCATTTGCCGTTCTCAAAGCGGCCGGCTTCCTGCTCGGCCAGGCCCACGAACTCGGGTCCCGGCGTGTCGGGGGAAAAGACGATCTGCGCGTTGTCGCCGGCCATCAGGAACTCGTCCGGGCCGGTGGCCATGAAGATGCCGTAGCCGGTGAGGTCGGGCACCACGTCGAGGGCCTTCAGCGTGGTGGCGCCGTGACCGATGGGAACGTCGGAGACGCCGCGGCTGCCCCACCCCCACAGGGCCACATGCAGGATATAACCGTTCAGCTTGATCTCGGTACTCGGATTGTCCTTGTTGAGCCACGCGCCGGCGATGGTTCCCTTGGCTTGGTGCTCCAACACCAGCGGGGTGAGCTGCGTCAGCGTGGCGTAGGCTTGAGGCAGCGGAAGGCTCTCGACATCGGTGGGAATCTGGGGCCCGGCGTCGCTGGCCCGAAAAGCCGTCAGCCGCTGCAACTCGCCGACGCCCATGGTGGAATAGCCCACCGCCCGATACTGCCCGATGGCATAGAACGCATTCGCCGCTCCGTGGATGTCTCCGGCGGACTCGGGAACGAACAGGGGGTTCCCGGACCGGCTGAACAGCCCGGCCCACTCGTTGAAGTTGGTGGCGTAAATGTCCGGGCACAGCATGTCCAGGTGGGGGGCGCCCGCGCGCCAGATATCGTGCATGTGGGCCTGCGGGCCGCCGCCCGGATAATCGCCCGGCCCTTTGTCCGCCGCCGTATTGAGCCAGGCGTTCACGAACATGGGAATGCCGTACTCGCGCTTGCCCGCCTCGGCCACCTGATCGACATACCGGGCATAATTCCAGCCCATGAAGATCTCGTCCGTCTTGACGCCTTTCCCGAAGACTTCCTCCCAGGTTCCGGAGGTCTTGAAGCCGGCCGCCTCCCAGATCCTGCGGAATTCCGGCAGCAGGCCCTCCTTGTGCTTTTGAAGGTAATCCAGGAACTCGCGTGGCACGGGCTTGATGAAAGCCGCGGTGGCCTCGGGCGAGCGGTCGCGCGAATCGCCCAGCAGGCCGACCTCGTTCTCCACCTGAACCATAATCACCCGGCGGTTCTTGTCCACCTCGCGAGTGTGCCGCATCAGGGCCGCGAGCGCCCGCGCATCCGCCTGCAAGTTGTTCTGGCTCAACGTCGAGAGAATTTCCATGCCCTTGCCGTTCTGGATCTGGGCCCGTGGAAAGCGGTCCTGGTTCGCCTTCACCCATCCGGGCGTGAAGTTCGATTGCCCATTCTTCCAACTGCCAAACCAGAGCCAGACGATCCGCAGATCGCACTTGTTGGCGTTCTCGATGGCCGCGTCCGCGAGGTGGAAGTCGAACTTGCCCTCCTGAGGCTCGATCCAGGCCCACGCCATGGCGGTCAGCACCGTATTCAAGTGGACCTGCTTGGCCAGTATGGGGAAGATCCTCTGCATGTAATCGAGATTCGACGGCGCCGTGTTGGCCAGCTCACCCGAGAGCGCCAGAAACGGTTTGCCGTCGACAATCAATTGCATCGCTTCGCCCCGCTTCTCCATATGGGGCAGGGCTTGAGGGTATGCGGCGGCCGCCAGCAGCGCGCCTATCAGTAGGGTTTTCATTGCGGGAAGATGGTAACAAGTCGCGGCGGGCATATCAATCGCGGTTCTTGTGGTACAGACTATCGGTGGTTGTGGTCTGTTGGGATGGGCCTTCGCCCGTGGAATTTCACGGAAAACTTGGGTTGGCAGGCGGTCCGGGGCGGGTTAGCAACCCGCCGCGGGTTTCCAACCCGCCCCACAATCTCTATCGGTTCGCCCCTTTGTCGAATAACGCGCTGGCCTTGGCCCTGTCTTCCGCCGCCCCCGTGGCATCCCCGGCGGCGCGCCGGGCGACGGCGCGGTTAGTGTAGGCGTTCGTGTAGCTGGGGTTCAACTTGATGGCCTGGTCGAAATCCGCGATGGCTTCCCGATATCGCTTCACTTGCAGGAAGGCGAAGCCGCGGGCGTTGTACACCAAAGGCGCTTCGGGGGTGGCCTGGAGGGCCAGGGTGAGTTCCTCAATCGCCTCCTGGAACTTGTTTTGCTGGATAAGCTGGCGGCCGCGTGCGTGATGATCGGCCGCTTCGGACCCCTTAGGCAATGGCGGCGCGGGCAGAGGCGTGGAGACCGGAGCCGGGCGCGCCGGCGTGCGCGAGGGAGCGGGTTTCGGCGCCGGGGCCGGCGCCGGGGGGGCGGCAGGCTGCGGTGGAGGAACGGGAAGGGTCTCAGCCAGGGCTGCCACCGCGGCCTTCTCCGCCGCGGCCTGCCGCGCAGCGGCTTGCCTGCCGGTTTCCTCCTCGGCGGCCTTCTGCTCGCGATCCGCCGCCTCCACCTTGGCCCGCGCCTGATCGGCCAAGGCCGCCACTTCCTTGTTCTCCGGCTCCAGGCGCTGCGCCTTCTCCAGGTCGGAGAGCGCCTCCTGGAATCGCTCCAGAAGGAAGTAGGCGTCGCCGCGGGCCTCCCAGGCCAGGGCCGAATCCGGGTCGAGGGTAACCGCCATGGTCCGGTCCGCCAATCCCTTTTCGTGTTCGCCCAGCACATGGTACGACCCGCCGCGGGCGATGTAGGCTTCCGGATTTCGCGGGTCCAACCGGACCGCCTGCTCGCGATCCTGAAGCGCTTCCTGGTTTCGGTTCAGGCGCGCGTACAAGGCGCCGCGCACCAGGTACAGGCGCGCGTCCGCGGGATCGCGCCGGATGGCCTCGTCATAGTCGGCCAGGGCGGCCTGGTCGTCGCCCAGGCGCTCACGCACGGCTCCGCGCACGCGCAGGGCGCGCAAATCGTCCGCGTTCCGAGCCAGCGCGCCGCTCAAGTCTTCCTGCGCGCGCCGATATTCGCGCAGGGCGGAGTACGCCAGAGCGCGCTCCACAAAAGCCTGTTCGTAATCCGGCTGGTAGCTGAGGCAGGCATCGAAATCTTCGATGGCGTCGCGATACTTCCCCAGAGCGGCGAGGGCCATGCCCCGGCCCTTGTACGGTTCGGGATTGTCGACGCGCAGCTTGATGGCCTTGGTGAAATCGTCCAGGGCCGCCTGGGGCTGGCCGGTGGCCAGCAGGGCGTTGCCCCGGCCGGTATAAACTTCGGTGCGCTCCACCTTCAGATTGATGGCGGTTTCGAAGTCGCGGAGCGCGCGCACCGGCTCGTTGGCGGCGGCATAGTAGGCCCCGCGCGCGGCGTAGGACGGTCCATCGCCCGGCTGCGTCCGGATGGCTTCTTCAAAATCGGCCAGGGCTCTTTCGCGGTCGCCGGCAGCCAGGTAGTCGGCCCCGCGGGCGCGCAGCGCGGACGCATTGGCGGAGTCGAACTGGAGGGCCTCCGAGTAGGCCGCGATGGCCTCGTCGCGCCGGCCGGCCTGGTCCGCGCGCACTCCGCGGTCGTAAGCCGCCTGAGACTTCTTTCTATCGGGCTTGACGTCCGCTGCCTGAAGGGAAAGGGCGGCGGCCAGTATGGCGATGGCGGCATGGCGGAGTAGCGCGAAGAATCGCGCATCCGCTCCGTGGGGGGCGGCAACCGGATCTCGCATGTTCTTTCAGAATCAGTGTACACTCGCGGGGCGGTTCGATGCCGCTAACCTTTGGGTAAACCGCCGGCTTCCAGGAAATCCTGGGTTGCGTCATGTCGCGGGCTGCCAGTTCGGAAATGGGTTGGTACGCGCGGAGCGGCAGGCGGCGATCAGGTCGGGCAGGCGGCCGCGGCGCTCGAAGAGGCGCTCGAGAAGCTGCTGAAGAGCGTCTTCGTCCCCTTCGATCCAATCCGGCGGGATGCGCTTCCAGGCGCGGTCCATCACCTCCTCGGGAAAGTGGACCACCTGCCCCAGCCACGGCTGGAAATCGTCGAGGGAACGCACCGGATCGTAGACCATGCGCCGCGGATAGAGGCCCTGGATGGGCGAATCGGCGAAGGTCCAGTTGGGTCCGTCGAAGGCGAAGCCGTGGTCGATCATGCGCGCCACAAAGCCCGGCCGGCCGCCGGCGCCGCCGCGCCGCACCAAGGCGCGATAGAACACGCACTGGCGGCCGTCGGCGTTGGCGGCCCACTTATCGAATACCAGGATGGCGCGGAAATCCTCCATGTTGGCCACCTGCCCGAGGAGCGCGTCGGGGAGGAAATCGTAGACCGCGGTGCGCTCGGGGTCGCCGGGGTAGCGCGAGCCGAAATGCCAGCCCGGATCGACCGGGACGCGCGAGGCGCCGAGCGTCAGGTGCACCTCGGGGTTGGCGGCGAGAAACTCGGGCGTGAGGCGTACGAACGCAGTCCGGGGAGCGGAAATCTTCAGGTATTCCAGGAACTCCGCGCAGAGTAACTCGTTCACCAGGATGCGCCGGTGCTGCGGATTGTTGCGGAACTTGACCACGTACCAGCAGCCGTCATCCGCCTCCAGCAGATGGGCCTGCGCGCCTCCACGCATTCTTCGGACGTACCGGACAGCCGTAAGCGGCATCGGAATGGAAATCGAGTAACCTAGAGTTGTATCACACGGAGGAGCGCATCACCCATGGCGGAACTGGAACCGCTCACAACCAATGCCGCGGAAGCCGCGGCGCCCGGCCCGGCGCGCAGCAGGGACGAAGTGGCTCTCGAGCTGATGAAGTTCATTGCCATAGCCACGGGGTACGGTAAGACGCCGCAATCCTCGACGGGCTTCTCGGGAAAACCGCAAGCCCGCTCGGCGGAGGAGCACGCGGAGGCCCTCCTGGACCTCTTCGAGCGCTGCCGGCGAGTGGTCAATAAGGAAGGCTAGACGCCACCGTGGTCCCGCGGGGAGAGCCCCTCGGCCAGTGACGGATAGATCCCACGCGGAGGGCGGGCGGCCCGAAAGACGCCCGCACGCGGCTTAACGCTTCTTCCCCGCCTTCTTGGCCGGGGCTTTCTTGGCGGCCTTCTTGGCGGGCGCTTTCTTCGCGGGAGCCTTTTTCGCCGCCTTCTTGGCCGGCGCCTTCTTGGCGGCTTTCTTAGCCGGAGCTTTCTTAGCCGGAGCTTTCTTAGCCGGGGCTTTCTTGGCCGGGGCTTTCTTGGCCGGAGCTTTCTTGGCCGGGGCTTTCTTAGCCGGGGCTTTCTTGGCCGGGGCTTTCTTAGCGGGAGCCTTCTTGGCTGGCGCCTTCTTAACCGGCGCCTTCTCGGGCGGCGCTTTCTCGGGCGCTGGCTCGGGGGCCTTCATGGCCGGGGCTCTCTTGGCCGCCGCCTTCTTCACCGGCTTCTTGGGGGGAGCTTCCGGCGCCGGCGCTTCAGAGGCAGGCACGGGGGGCGCGCCGGCGGGTTCGGCTACCGTAAGAACGATGTCGATTTCTTCGTCCTCCTCGTCTTCGTCCTCTTCGTAGTCGTCGAGCTTGGGGCCTTCCGCGTGTTCTTCGTCTTCGTAGTCGTGGAAGTCTTCCATCTCTTCTTCGTCTTTCGGAGCAAACTTCAGGCTATCGAACATGAATCAAGCCTCCTGTAGTCAGGACACAATCATCCATAGAATACCCTTTTTTTGCGGGAGTCAACAGCGAAAACGAACGTCGTGAGAAAATTTCGGCGCGCGTCCTTAGCGCGTGCCCGTCTCAGCGACCAGCGCGTGTGGTTCCGGCGCGCGCGCCCCCGCGGCGAGAGAGGGTTTCGACGCGGGCTTCTTGGCCGGCGCCGAAGCGCTTCTCTTGGCCGCAGGCGCAGCGCTTTTCCCGGAGGCCGAGGCCTGGCGGCGCGCCGGGGCCTTCCTGGCGGGACCGCTGGCCGCGCGGCGCTGCGGCGGTTCGGCTCGCAGCGCCGCCGGAATCACCAGACGGTCGCCCTCCACCGTCTCGCTGGACCGCAGGTTGTTCAGGGCCACAATGCCATTCACCGGGACGCCGTACCGCTTTCCGATTTCCGCGAGCGTCTCGCCGGGACCCACGCGATGCATGCGCCAGGCCTCGCGATGTTCCGGCGGAATGGATTCCAGAGCCGGGATGAGCGCGTCTCCAGCCCCCTTGGGGACATGCAGGGCGTAGCCCGCGGGCGCCACGCGCTTCAGAATCGACGGGTTGAGAGCCGCCAATTCGGGGAGCGCGACCTCGGTTATATCCGAGACCAGCGTCATGCTGGTGGGCGCGGCGATCTCCACCGTGTCGTACTCCAACGCCGGATCCGACTGGAGATCCCGAATCCCATACTCAGCCGCGTTCTTGTCCATGATCGTCATGGCCAGAATGATGGGCACGTAGTTGGTCGTTTCGAGAGGCAGGACGCCCCGGCTGCGCAGCTCCCAGAAGTCGGCATACCCGGTACGCTCCACCGCTTTTTCCACGGTCACGGGTCCGCAGTTGTACGCCGCCAGGGCCAGATACCAGTCGCCGAACTCCTGGTACAGGTCGCGCAGATGCCGGGCGGCTGCCCGCGTGGCCTTTTCCGGGTCCATGCGCTCGTCCAGGTAGGGGGTACGGGTCAAACCGTACTCCTGACCCCGCCAGGCCAGAAACTGCCACATTCCCCCGGCGGCCATTCGCGAAACGGCGCGCGGGATGAATCCGGATTCGGCCTGCGCCAGGTGGATCAGCTCCCGCGGCACGCCCTCTTCGTCCAAAACGCGCTGGATCATGGGGCGATACCGGCCGGCGCGCTCCAGCCCGTTAATCAGGGTCCGGCGGCCCCGGGTGCTGAAGTAGTTGATGTAGCCGAGGACGGCGTCGTTCACCGAAAGCGGCAATTGCGAGACCGTGGCCGCCACCTGCTCGCGGACCTTGTCTTTCAGCCGGGGATCCACCGGAAACGTCATTTCCAGGATGTCCTCGAGGGGGGCCTTCTCGAACTTGTCCTCGTCCACCGCCGAGGCGCCCATGCCCGCCAGATCGCGGCGATGGATCTCATCCACCATGCCCTCCAGGAGGTGGGCATATACCGGGCTGTTCGCCGGATTCTCGGTGGATGCTTCGAGCATCAGATCGACGGCCGCATCGAATTCGCGCCGGGATGCCGCAATATCCCGCCGCCGGTAGTAAGACTTACCTCGCTCGAAGCGCTGGGCGGCGCGCTGGACCAGGGCATCCGCCTCAAGTCTCCGATCGGACATCACGGGCGCGGCCAGCAGGAACGCAGGGACATCCTTCAGGTATGGATTGGGTTGCGGGACGGTGGGCGGTTCCGGAAGCTCGACCGCCGCGGGAGCCGTATGCGGGGCCGGCGGCAGGAAGGCCGTTCGGAATGTGGATTGCTGCTGTTGGTAACCGCAACCCACGGAGGTGAGGGCCGCCGCGACCGCCAAAGCGAAGGTAGCTTTCGTTCGAACTGCCATTACCGACTCGAACTGATGAAGAACAAGCTGCTTCCTCGGGCTGCCGCCCGGCTCGGTGACGTAATCAGGTTACAACACCTCAACAGTGTAATGCAACACACATAAAGGAGACCTCCCGGTTGGCAGGCGGAAGCGCCTGCCCCACAAGGGTGGAAGCCCTTCGGCATCCATGTGGGACAGACGCTTTCGTCTGTCGATCCGGCGGCCCAGCCGATTATTTCCGGCCTTCTCAGGCGGGGCCGGGTCCCTATTCCTCTTCTTCCTCTTCGCCCGCCTTGGCGGCCTTGGCGGCGGCGACAATCTTCTCGGACTGCAACTGCGGCACGTAATCGTAGTGGTCGAACTCCATGGTAAAGGACGCCCGGCCCTGCGTCATGGCCGTCAAATCGCTCTGATAGTTCAACATCTCGGCCATGGGGACCTGGGCGCGGATAAACTGGCTGGAGCCCTTGGTTTCCATGCCCGAGATGCGCCCGCGGCGGCCGTTCAGGTCGCCCATCAGGTCGCCGGCGTACTCCACGGGGGCCTGGATTTCGACGTTCATGACCGGCTCCAGGAGGGCCGGCTTAGCCTCCAACATGGCCGCTTTGAATGCCTTGCGGGCGGCCAGTTTGAAGGCCAGCTCCGAAGAATCCACATCGTGGTAGGAGCCGTCGTAGACGGTCACCTTGAAATCCACCATGGGATAGCCGGCCAGAAAGCCGTGCTCGGCCGCTTCGATGATGCCCTTTTCCACCGCGGGGATGAAATTCCTGGGAATGGCGCCCCCGAAGATCTCGTTGGCGAACTCGAAGTTGGCGCCGCGCGGCAGGGGCTCCATCTTGATCCAGCAGTCGCCGAACTGCCCGTGGCCGCCGGTCTGCTTCTTGTGGCGTCCCTGCACGTCGGCGGCGCCGCGGATGGTCTCGCGGTAGGGGATCTTGGGGGCCTTGAGGGTGACGTCCACGCCGTAGCGCTTCTTCATGCGGCTGACCACGATTTCCACGTGCTGCTGCCCGGAGCCGGCCAGCAGAAACTCACGCGTCTGGGGATCGCGGTAGAAGCGCAGCGACTGGTCCTCTTCGAGGATGCGGTGGACGGCGTTGCCCATGCGGTCTTCGTCGTTCCGGGAATTGGCCTGGATGGCGAAGGCGATGGAGGGCTCGGGCAGCTTCACCGGCCGGTAGAGGAAGGTCGCGCCTTTGTCGGCCAGGGTGTCGCCGGTGAGGGTTTCCTTGAGCTTGGCCACGGCTCCGATGTCGCCCGCCCGCACCTCGGTGATGGGCTGCAAGGTCTTGCCCTGGGGAGTGGCGATGTGGGCCAGCCGCTCGGCGGCGCCGCGCGTCAGGTTCTGCAGGCCGGCGTCGCTCTTGACCACCCCGGTGACCACCTTGAAATAGCTGATGCGTCCGGCGAACGGGTCCGCCGTGGTCTTGAACACGAACAGCGACGGGGCCTCGCTCTCATCGAACTTGCGCATGGCCTCCTCGCCGTTGACGGTGGCGGGAAATCCCTCGCGCTCCAGCGGACAGGGCAGGTTATCGACCACGAAATTCAGGATCAGGTCCGTTCCGATGTTGTGCAGCGCCGAGGCGCACAGCACCGGGAAGAGCCGCATGGCGCGAACGCCCAGCCTGACGCCTTCCACGATCTGTTCGGCCGATAGCGACCCCTTGTCGAAAAACTCCTCCATGAGGGCGTCGTTGCCCTCGGCGACCATTTCCACCAGGGCGTCGTGGGCCTTTTGCGCGGCGTCCGCCAAGTTGGCGGGGATTTCGCCTTCCTTGCCTTTTCCGTCGCCATCCGGCGTGTAGGAATAGGCTTTCATGCGGATGAGATCCACCACGCCCGCGAAATCGCGCTCCGACCCGATGGGAATCTGGATGGGGACCGCGTTGCGCCCGAAAACCTCGTTCACGCTGTCGAGGGCGCGGTTGAAGTCGGCCCGGTCGCGGTCCAGCTTGTTGATGACCACCGCGCGCGGCAGCGCGTACTCGCTGGCGAACTGCCAGACCTTCTCGGTCTGCACTTCCACGCCCGCCACGCCGTCCACCACAACCAGCGCGGCGTCGGCCGCAACCAGGGCCGCCCGCGTATCGTTGATAAAGATGTTGTAGCCGGGAGTATCGAGGACGTTGATCTTGGCCTTTTTCCACTCCGCCACGGCGATGGCGGTGGAAATCGTGATCTTGCGCTGGACTTCGTCGTCGTCAAAATCGGTGACCGTGTTGCCTTCGTCCACGCGCAGCAGGCGGTTGGTGGCTCCGGAGGTGAACAGCAACCCGGCGGTGAGCGTCGTCTTGCCGGAATCGCCGTGGCCCACCACACCGACGTTCCGCAGGTCTTTGCTTTCGTATACTTTCACGGCGTTTACTCCCTGGTCCTAACGATCTTAGGTCGAATTCGTACGATCAAAACGGAATGGTAACACGCGGAAAGGAGCCGTCCGGGCGGCAGTTTGGCAACCTGCGGCCGATTGGAAATCGGCCCGGCGGCTGGTGATAGGCGCGGGCGGAGCGGGTTGACACCCGATTGCACGTTAACAACCTGCCCCGCCATCGGGCTTCTCCTATCCGGTTAAGCGCCTGGCCCCCCCCACATCTGCCCTTGAACGCACTATATAATACACTCGTCAGGCTTTTCCAACAGAGCAGGCGCTTTCCGGCGGGGCCGGGAGCGACCGGTGCGCCACGAATGAAGGGTTTTCTGGTAGTTGTTCCGCTGGTACTGGTAGGTTTGCTCCAGATCGCCGGCGCAGCCGCGGATACCGCGTCACAAACGCCCGCCAAGAAGAAGGCCACCAAGGCGCCGGCCAAGGTCTCGGCCAAAACACCCGCCACGGCTCCGGCGAAAAAGACCGCCGCCAAAAGGAAGCCGCGCTACAAGCCGGCCCCGCCCGTGGACCCGACCTTGGGCGACAATGTGGATGGAGACGATCTCATCGTCCGGCGCGCCGCCGTGGAAGCGCTCGGAACCATGAACGGCGCGGTGGTGGCCGTGGACCCCACCAACGGGCGCGTGCTCAGCATCGTCAACCAGAAGCTGGCGCTCAAGAGCGGCTTCATCCCCTGCTCCACCATAAAATTGGTCACCGGTCTGGCCGGCTTGAGCGAGCATGTCATCGAGCGCGATACCCCCGTCCGCCTGGGCCGCTACACTACTTTCAACCTCACCAGCGCCCTGGCCAGATCGAACAACCCGTTTTTCCAGCGGCTAGGCAATCAGCTTGGCTATGAGCGCGTTACCCACTATGCGCAGATGCTGGGTCTGGGCGAGAAGGCGGGGCTGGATATCGAGGGCGAAGAGCCGGGCTCCTGGCCGGACAAGCCTCCGGCGGCCGGCGGAGTGGGGATGATGACGGCCTATGGCGAGAATATCCTGATGACTCCGCTCGAGCTGGCCGCGCTGCTATCCGCCATCGCCAACGACGGGAAGCTATTCTACCTTCAGTACCCGCGCAACGCGGCGGAAATCGAGGGGTTCACGCCCCAGGTCAAGCGATCACTCGAACTTCCGACCGGGGGCATAGCGGACATCAAAACCGGAATGCGCGCGGCCGTCGATTTCGGCACGGCGCGGCGCGCGGGCTATGACCCCAACGAGCCTATTCTCGGCAAGACCGGCACCTGCACCGATTTCCGGTTCTCCAGCCACATGGGCTGGTTCGGCTCGTTTAACGAGGTGGATCACCATCGGCTGGTGCTGGTTGTCATGCTGCTTGGCACCAAGACGGTGAACGGCCCGGTGGCTTCCGGGGTGGCCGGCGCGATTTATCGCACCCTTTCGGAACAGCGCTATTTTGTGGCCGATATCGCTCCCAAGTCCGACCTCCCGGAGATCCTGGTGACCATGCCCTGTTGTTCCCGCTGAGAAGCAGACCGATGCCCCTCAGGCCGGAGGCCGCCCCACGGTTGGTCGGAAGATAAGTGAGCCCGGAGGGTGACGGGTAACGCTCACTCAGGGAGCGGAAGGGCTGGTGTGGCGGGCCTTCAGGGGGAAAATGGGTAAAATGAGGGGACCGAACTCCCTCTTCCGTACATACAGTAGCCTGCCGCCACCCCGGAGCTTCTGGTTGTGGATCGCAAGCCATTGAAAACAAAAGCAACAAGAATCGATTAATCGAGTGATCCGCTTTCCGGCCGTCCCCCGGAGAGCACACTGTGGCCCAGGTTCACGGATTGACCGGCCATACTCCAGGATCTAGAATAGATATCAGCCGAACCAGTCCTGTCCTGGGGAGCGGTGAGCCGTATGACTGTCTTACGCTATGCGATTTCATTAGCCGCGCTCTCAGTCGCGGCGATTCTTCCGGCAGCCGGTCAGACCGCGGCCGCTCAGAAGAACAACGACCAGACTTCGTCCGAGCCGGCTGAACGTGAAACCGTGGCCCGGCCGCTGTCTGAGAGGCAAAAGAAAAAGAACGAGGAGAAGCTCAAGAAGGAACTGGAAACGCCGTATCGGAAGTGGCTCAACGAAGACGTTGCGTACATCATCACCGACGACGAGCGCAAGGCGTTCGCCGGGCTTCAGACCGACGAGGAGCGCGAGCAGTTCATCGAACAGTTCTGGCTGCGGCGCGACCCCACGCCGGACACCGTGGAGAACGAATACAAGGAAGAGCACTACCGCCGCATCGCGTATTCCAACGAGCATTTCGCTTCGGGCATTCCCGGCTGGAGATCCGACCGTGGGCGCATCTACATTACATTCGGCCCGCCGGACGAGATCACGGACCAGTCTCAGGGCGGCAGCTACGTTCGCCCCATGGACGAAGGCGGCGGGGAAACCTCGGTGTTCCCCTTCATTCAGTGGCGCTACCGTTACATTGACGGCGTCGGCAGCGACGTCAACATAGAGTTCGTGGATACCACCATGTCGGGCGAATTCCGCATGACCATGGACCCCTCCGAGAAGGATGCGCTCACCAATGTGCCGGGGGCCGGGCTCACCATGTATGAGCAGATGGGAATCACGTCCAAGGACGATCGCTTCAACCGCACCGACGGCACCAAACTGGGCATTCCGTCGGACGCGATGAACATTAACCAGAGCCAGTTCGCCCGCCTGGAGCGATACGTCAATCTCCAAAAGCCGCCCGAGGTGAAATTCAAGGACCTGGAAGCGGTGGTCAAGTCGCGGATCAGTTATAACCTCCTGCCCATGAAGGTGCGGGTGGATTATTTTCCGATCACCGAGGCTTCCGTGCTGACCAACGTCACGGTGCAGTTCGCCAATAAGGACCTGGAGTTCTCCTCCAAGCAGGGCGTGCAGCGCGCCACGCTGAACATTTACGGCCGCATCACCACCATGACCCGCCGCCAGGTGCAGGTTTTCGAGGATACGGCGGTGGTGGACAGCCCGCAGGAATTCCTCGCCGAGTACGCCAAAAAGCGTTCGATCTATCAGAAGACGATCCCCCTGGTTCCGGGAACGTACCGGCTCAACGTGGTGGCGAAGGACTTGGTTTCCGGCACCCTCAGCGATTATGAAGTCGCCATCACCGTTCCGCGCATCGATCCGGACAAGCTCACCTCCAGCAGCGTGGTGCTGGCGGACTTGATCGAGACGGTGCCGATGAAGAGCATCGGCGGGGGGCCGTTCGTGATCGGCAGCTCCAGAGTCCGGCCGCGCGTGGACGGGGTTTTCAAGCGCGACGAGAAGATGGGGATCTACTTCCAGTGCTACAATTTCGGGGAGGATCAGACCACCCATAAGCCGTCCGGGGTGGTGGAATGGGAAGTGGTGAAGAACGGATCGAACGCCAAGATCTTCGACTACTCGCAGGAACTCACGGAGATCCCCAACGCCTCGGCCTCGGAAGTGATCGTCCAGGAGATTCTTCCGCTGAAGACTTTCGAGCCGGGCCAGTACACCATCCGGATGAAGGTGACGGACAAGGTGCGGAACCAGGTCCTTACCAATTCGGCGCAATTTACGGTAACCTAAATTAGAGCATTCCGGTTTCCGCCGGGGTGGATGGTCGTAGCGGATGTCGAACAGGACGCAGAGGACGGTTGCTTTCCTGATCGTGGGGCTGGCCTGCGCGGGCGCTCCGCGCGTCATGCGGGCCGCCACTTCCGTGAGATTCTCGGGCGCCATCATGGGGCTGGTCGCGGACCGCAACGGCGTTCCGCAAATGGGCGCCTCGGTGCTGCTTTACGACCACCAGGACCGCGTGTGCGATAAAGCGCTCACCGACCAGCGCGGCGAGTTTCGATTCCTGGGCCTGTTCCCGGACATGTACTCCGTTCGCGTGACGCTGGCCGCGTTCGTCCCCGCGCTGAAGAAAGGCATCCTGGTTCAGCCCGGCATGCGCAGCGTGCTGGCGATAGACCTCAACACGCTGGTCAGCTCGATCCAGCTGATGTACCCGCCCGTGGAAAACGGCAGCCTGATGACCGACGACTGGAAATGGGTGCTGCGCGGAAGTACGGCCACGCGCCCGGTGCTGCGGTTCGACGGCGGCGCGCCCGGCCCGGCGGCGCGGACCTCCGGCGGAACGGTATTCTCCGAGACCCGCGGCATCGTGCGCGTTTCCGGGGGAGAGGGTCCACAGGCTTCGGGCATCGCGGATGAGGCCGACATGGGCACCGCCTTCGCCCTGGCCACCTCGCTGTTCGGCAACAACATGCTGGAGGTGAGCGGCGACCTGGGATACGGCTCCCAGACCGGCGTGCCGATGGCGGCGTTCCGCACCAGCTACTCGCGCCGAACGGGCCTGGACGGCCCGGTGGCTTCGGTCACAGTGCGGCAACTCTACCTGCCGGGACGTCTGGGGTCCGCCTCAGCCGGGTCGGACGCCCTCCAACCCATGTTCCGCTCCCTGGCTGCCGGGTTCGACGACCGCATCCAGATCACCGACGAGCTGGCTGTGCAGTACGGGATGACGCTCGACGCCTTGTCGATAACCGGTCTCCCCAGTCAAGCCAGCCCGTATGGACGCCTCAGCTATAAGCCTGGGGACGGCTCGGAAGTTTCTTTCACGTTCACTTCCGGAAATGCGCGGCCGGATCTGGCCGAGTCCTCGACCCAGGACGCCGAGTTGCAACACGATCTGAACACGCTGGGCCTGATCCCGCGCATGTCCGAGCGCGGCGGCCGGGTCCGCATCCAGCGCGGCGCGGAATACGAGATGGCTTACGCCCGCAAGGTGGGTTCGCGGCGCTACGAGGTGTCCGCCTATCGCGAGGTGGTTACCAATGCGGCCCTCTCGATGGTGGCGCCTGCCGGCATGTATAGCGGCGCCGATGTGCTTCCGGACCTGCTCACGGGCAACTCCATCTTCAACGCGGGGGACTACCGCAGCACGGGCTACACGGCCTCCGCCACCCAGTCGCTGGGCGACCGGATCAACGCCACCTTGATGCTGGGCTCGATGGGCGCTCTGACCGCGGGGAATCGCGAGATCGTGAGCGGCAATCCGGACGATCTCCGATCCATGATTCGCGCCGGCCGCAAGATGGCCGCGACCGGGCACGTGGACGCCACTCTGCCGGGCAGCCGGACGCACATCGTGGCCAGCTACCAGTGGACCGACCACAACTGGGCCATGCCGGGCCACATCTACAGCACCGAGGCCTTGCGTCCCATGCCCGGGTTGAACCTTTTCATCCGCCAGCCGCTCCCCGGGTTCCTCCCCTGCCGTGTGGAAGTGACCGCCGATTTGCGCAACCTCCTGGCGCAGGGCTACCTGCCTCTGAGTGCGGCCGATGGCCAGAGGATCTTGCTGGTGGAAACTCCGCGCGCCTTCCGCGGCGGCCTGAGCTTCATCTTCTAGGCCGCCTTCTGACAGACACTCCGATGCGGCGCGGGCACGCGTGCCCAATGCCACTTGGGTTTCCCAAAACCGCGCAGCCCGCATGAATTGTGGAGCAGGATGGTATTCCGCGCGGACGCAGAGGGCGCCCCGACAACCGGCGCCTGTGGACTGTTTCCGGGCGGTTCCGGGCGGGTTAGCAACCCGCCGCAGGTTTCCAACCTGCCCCACAATTTCCGAGGAATTCCGGGCAACGGCGACCGGGCGTGTTTCAGGCGAGCCCCTTCTGCTCGCGGTCGCGCAGGTCGAAGCTGACGCCATCGGCGCGCAGCCGGTCGCGGAGTTGCGCCACCCGCAATTCGCGCGGCATAATGCCGGCCTTGGCGGAGAGCGCCGCGGCCACTCCCGCCGCGTGGCCGGTAGCCATGCAATTGCCCATGCTCTTGCCCGCCGCGGCGGCCATGTGGGAGGCGGAAATGCATCGCCCGGCCATCAGCAGGCCGTCGACCTTCTCGGGCAGGATGGCGCGGTAGGGCACGTCGTGGATTTTCATTTTCGTATAGGCGCCGCCTCTTTGCCCTCCGGTATCGAGGAAGCCGCTGCGCCAGGCGATGGCGTCTTCGAAGGCGCGCCCGTTCATGGCGTCCTCCTCGGTGACGACATAGACGCCCTTGACGCGCCGCGTCTCGCGCACGCCCACCTGCGGCCCCGCCGAGGCCCATTCCACCTGGGCAAGGGCCGGATTGGGGCCCTCGCGGATGGCCTGAACCATTTGCAGCGCCTGGCGGCGGCTGGCGCATTCGGCCTTGGTGCGCTGCTCCGGGTCGGTGGCGTCCAGGCGGCCCATGTCGGTGGTTCCGGCGTGGTTGATATACCAGTTGGCGCCATTGGCCACCTGTCTGACCTCCAGGAACCCCGAGGATATCAGGGGATGCTTGCGCCGGCCGGCGCGCAGGGCCGCCACCACGTCGTCCGGCTTCACCTTGGCGTGGTCGATGTTGGAAAGGGTGAGGGCCAGGGTGACCGGCATCAGCGTTTCGGTTTCGGTCATGGTCTCGGCGCCGCCGAAGAAAGCCACGTCGGCGTCGCCGGTCGAATCCACCACCACCTTGGCGCGAATGGCCATCAGCCCGCGCTTGGTGGAGACCACCACGCCGGACACGCGGTTGCCTTCCACCATGGAATCGACCACGCGCAGGTGGACCAGATAGCGCGCGCCGGCTTCGTCCAAAGCGTCCAGGACGGCCACCTTCAGGTATTCGACGTTAGTCCAGACCTCGTGGGCGCCGAACCGCACCGCCTGGTCGCCGTAGGCCGAGAGCCTGGCGATGAGCGCCTCGTGGACCGCCGAGCGGGGGCGGCTTTCGGGGCGCATCTGGTTCATCTGCATTCCCAGCGCCCAGGCGGCCACGCCGCCAAAGAAGGAATGGTTCTCGACGAGCAGGGTCCGGGCGCCCGCGCGAGCCGCGCCCAGCGCCGCTCCAATGCCGGCGGGACCGCCGCCCGCGACCAGCACATCCACGGTGTCCAAGACGGGGCGTACCGGCGCCTGCGCGGCGCTTTTCCCCGCCAAGGCGGCGGACCCGAGGGCCGCCATGCCGGCCGGAAACAAGCCGCGCCGGGTGACTCGAGTCTTGTTCGTCATGCGATCTCCCTCATAATTGGACGGGCAAGCTGAAGCATGCCCCACCAAGCCGGCCGATCTCCTTCGTCGTGGGGCATGCTTCAGCTTGCCCGGCTCCACTGGGGCTCAACTTCCTTACGCCGGCATATCCGGATCGGGAATGTTCCAGGGACCTGGAATGGGCGGGTAGAGCTCTTCGAGCCCTTCCTTCAACTCGACTCCCAGACCCGGCTTATTGGGAATGTCCAGGTAGCCGTTCTTGACCGCCAGCTTTTCCTTGAAGAGACCCTCCTTGAGCGGATTGGGGGTCATGTTGGTTTCCAGCAGGAAGCGGTTGGGCACGGCCGCCATCAGGTGGGCGTTGGCGATGGCCACCAGGCCATCCTGCCAGTTGTGAGTGCACAGCAACTTGCCCCGGGTGTGGGCCATGCGCGCCATGTGCCAGCATTCGGTGACGCCGGCGTCGTCGCATCCCGGCTGGATGATGTCGTAGGCCCCGCGGTCCACCCACTCCATCAACTCGCCGCGGTTGGCGCGGCCCTCGCCGCCGGAGACCTTCACGGTGGAAAGAGCCTTCTTCAACTGGACGTAGTCGGCAATCACCCGCCGGGTGGGTTCCTCCCACCACAGGAACTTCAATTCCTCGAGCACCGGGGCGATTTCCAGGCACTGCGCCATGGACCATCGCGTGTTGGATTCCTGAATGAGGTCGAACTTGGGCCCCACCGCCGCGCGTATCTTGCGCAGGTAGGGGATGTAATCCTTGATGGTGATGCCCAGCTTTCCAAAACCGCCTCCGGGGCGGAATTTGAAAGCGGTGTAGCCGTTGCGCTGGTGCTCGGTGGCCTGGCGGATGAGGTCGTCGGGGCCCGGAAAACGCGAGTTCTTGCGCCAGGTGTACTCGCCGCCGCTGGCGTACGTGCGAATGCGCGTGACGGGCTCGGTATCCACGGCCAGCAACTTGTACAAGGGCACGCCCTTGGCTTTGCCGATGATGTCCCAGAGGGCGGTATCCACGCCCGACCAGGCCCCCCGCGCGCCGGAGGCGGAGATGCCGCCGGTGAGCGTTTCGACGTCGAACGGGTTCCGGCCCAACAGGATGGGCTTAATCACGGCGTCGACGTACTGTTTCATCTCGGCGGGGCCGTTGTAGCGGCTGGCGCCGCCGATTCCCATCAGGCCGGCATCGGTCGACACCTTGACGATCACCGACTCGGTCTTCCAGATGATGACGTTGTTATCGGAGTCCGGCCATTCCTCGTCGGGTTTGAGGCGGTACCCCAGGTTCATCACCTGGATATCGGTGATTTTGATCTTCTCGCGCTTGACGCCGTCGAGCGGAGAAACGCGGTTTGCGCCCAGGGACGCGCGGCTGGTCTGCGCTTGCGCCAGGGCCGCGCCGGACACCGATCCCAGGAATAACCGTCGAGTGGAAGCCATGTGCGTCCGTACCCCCTTTTCACGCAGGGCCGCCGCCTGGCTGGGTCGCACGGCTAAGGGAGCCGCGGGAGGCGCATTGGCAGGGGCCTGCCTCCGGAATTAGAATAGGATGTTAGCACCTTTTGGCGGCAGCGCCCTAAGAAGGGAATCGAATGAAGAAGCTTTGCTTGGCCCTGGGTTTGGCGATGTGCGCGGCGGCGTTCGCGCAGGATAAGGCGGTTGCTCCGTCTTGCAACATGGTCCCCGGATTCACCCAGAACGGGGCTCCGCGCAGCTATGACGCGGATAACCTGTTCGAATACATGGACGGCAACGCCGAAGGATACATCGCCTACAACTTCCAGACCATGAAGGGCGTGACCTGCGAGAAGGGCCCGGCTACTTTCGTGGTGGACATCTCGGATATGGGCGAAGCCGATTTCGCGTTCGGCATGTTCTCCGCCAACCGCGATATGCGGCAGCCGGCCTATTCGGTGGGGTCCGGGGGGCAGATTGTGCCGCGCCGGCTGATCTTCGCCAAGGGGCAGTACTATATTGAAATCGCCGCCAATCCCGAAGGCGACTACACGGCCGACTTGAAGCTATGGGCGGCGGCGCTGGCGAACAGCGTGCAAGGCAGCACCACGCCCCCGCCGGCGCTGGCGTGGTTTCCCCCGAGAAGCAGCAGTTGCTGAAGTTATCGCCGGAGAGCGTGCTGGGCCTGCGGATATTGAAGCGCGGCTACGTGGCGCAGTACGATTTCGGCAAGGCCTTCGTGGTGTTCGAAGACACGCCGGATTCGGCCGCCGCGGTGATGCAGCAGCTTCGCACGCGATTCAGCGAGAACACCCCCGCGAAACTGGCCGACGACGCCTTCCAGACCACCGACAAGTACCTCGGCAAGCTGTTTTTCTTCCGCAAGGGCAAGTACATCGGCGGCTACGCCATTTCGGCCGAAGGAATGGACCCGGCCCCGCTGGCAGCGGCGCTGGCGGGGAAGGTGCAGTAAGGCTACGCCGCCGTCTCATTAGTTCCCTCGCCACGGGCCGGGCATGCCCGGCCCCTACGACGCGGGGTCCACCAACGCGGGTCAACCCGTCAATTCAGGGTGTGGAGTATACTGTGGAGTAGGGTCCACATATGGAAACCATCCAGGTCGTGCTCGATGCCAAGCTATTGCAGGCGGCCGACCGGGCCGCGCGCCGGGAGAAGCGGAACCGTTCCGCATTAATTCGCGACGCCCTTCGGGAGCACCTTCGGACACTGGAGATCCGAAGGCTGGAGGAGCGCGACCGCGAGGGCTATTCCATGCGCCCGCAGGCGCTGGATGAATCGCTGGCATGGGAAGCGGAGGCGGCGTGGCCGGAGGAATAGCCAGAGGGGACGTCTGCCTCTACCAATTCGCGCCGCCGGACAAGAAAAGGCCGGTGGTAGTACTTACGCGCGACAGCGCCATCGCCTATTTGTCGACCGTGACCGTCGCCCCGATCACGTCCACCATCCGCGGGACGCCATCCGAGGTGGCGCTCGGGGAAGAGGATGGCATGAAGGCGCCTTGCGCCGTGAACCTGCACAACGCGATCACGGTCTCCCAGCAGCGCCTGGGAAAGCGTGTAGCCCGGCTGGGCCCGTCGCGGCTGGGCGAAATCTGCGCCGCCCTGCGTTTCTCGCTCGGCTGCGAGGGTGGGCAAGTATAGCGCCGGCGGGTAGTCCGCCCATCCTTGCTTTTTCATGATTCTGTGGGAGCCGACGGTGCGGTCATGACGCCACCCTATGCGTTTCAGGGCGGCGAACACGCGGCGCGCCTTCGCCGACGGCCAGGAGCTCATGCCGCAATATCGAATACGGCGTTGGCCGAATCGGGGGGCAACCCGCCGTGGGCGATCCGGTCGAGAACAATCTCCCGCGCCGCCGACTGAGCTCGTTGA
The DNA here is from genome assembly GCA_963767595.1 of Terriglobia bacterium. Lineage (GTDB taxonomy): Bacteria > Acidobacteriota > Terriglobia > Bryobacterales > Bryobacteraceae > BOG-224. The sequence goes on along the minus strand of CAVYEK010000015.1, from coordinate 40,541 downwards.
ACCGCGTCCTGCTTCGACGCGCCGTAGAGCAGGATATTCAACTCAGGGATCTCGGCGATCCAGCGGCCGTCGACCTCCCGGTCGAGCTTGATCGTGAGCTTCATAGCCGACAGCTTACCATCCTGAGCCGGTTGCTGTTCGTCGGCTCAACTTCCCAGTCTGGGGCTCGATGTTTGGGTCTGACCGTCTTGCGACGCCAGCCCGGCGGCGGTATAGGATGGCCCCGGCTATCAAGAACGTCGCATGGACGCAAAACCATGTGGGGAACCGGTCATGATGCCGACATTGGCGCCGCGCGGCAGGTCCGTCACATAGAATGCGGAGTGCAGGGCCACCACCGCAAAGGCGGCCGACAGATCGCGGCCACCGGAACGACGGGCTACCTTCCAGCCGGCGAGAAGCGGAGCGGCGGTGCATGCCAAGACCAAGAGTAGCGGTTTCTCCCAGGAGGCAATACTCATGCGCACCACGATTATGGCCATCGCGAACAGCGCGCTGAAAAACCAGGTCGCCAGAACTCCCCAAAACGCCAGCCCCACCATGCGCAGCGGAGAGGCGGAAAGATCGCGCCAGAGATGAGAGCACGCGGTCCGCAGCACGCTGGACCAGAACCAGAGCGCGCCTCGCGAGGAGGCTTCTTCCACCAAATCCCCAACCGTGGAAGCCGAATTGTCCGAGACCAGCGAGAGAATCCACTCCGCGGCGGCGGCATTACGCATGGACAACCTCCGGGAATTTGAGCCCCTTCAGCAGCCGTTGATAGGCGCGTTGTGCACGGGCCACCGCGCGCACCCCCGCGGCGGTGACGGTGAAGTAACGCTTGGCGCGCCCGCCGCGTTGGGGAGTGGGGTCTCCCAGCCGGGATGTCACGAGGCCCTTGGCTTCCAGGCGGTCGAGCGTGGTGTAGAGGGCCCCGGGGGCGGGTTCCCGATCCGTGCAGGCGGCGATTTCCGCGCGGACCGTTACGCCATAGGCATTCTCGCCCACACGCAGGATGGCCAGCAGGACAATCTGCTCGAATTCGCCTAATGGTGGCGCGGGCGGCATTTAAACTACAGAGTAGCTTAAATTGGGCGGGGGTGCAAGGGCAAACCGCCCGGCTGGTATTCCGACCGTGCGGAACTGTGCAATTGTGGGGCAGCTTGTCAAGCTGCGCGCCGGTTGGAAACCGGCGCTCCGGGCGGGTTTTCAACCCGCCGCAGGATGTCATCCTGCCCCACATGAAAGGAACACGTTCCAGCGGTCGAAGACCTAAATGCCCGCCATGGCTTTGGCGATGTCCACCCCGGGATACTCGTAGTCTTGCAGGTGCCCGGAGAGGTAGTTCTCGTAAGCGGAGAGGTCGAAATGGCCGTGGCCGCTGAGGCAGAACAGGATCACGCGGGGGCGTCCTTCCTCGCGGGCCTCGATGGCTTCGTCCACCGCGGCGCGAATCGCGTGGGACGATTCGGGGGCGGGCAGAATGCCCTCCGTGCGGGCGAACTGAATGGCCGCTTCGAACACCGGCAACTGGGTATACGCCTTGGCGTCGATGTAGCCCTGGTTGACCAGATGGCTGAGCAGCGGCGAGGCGCCGTGATAGCGCAGGCCCCCGGCGTGGATCCCGGGCGGGACGAAATCGTGTCCCAAGGTGTACATCTTGACGATGGGGGCCAGCTTGGCGGTATCGCCGTAATCGTAGGCGAAGCGCCCCTTGGTGAGGCTGGGGCAGGCGGAGGGCTCCACGGCGAGGATGCGCGGGCCCTTGCCGTTAAGCTTGTCGATGACGAAAGGCACGGCCATGCCGCCGAAGTTGCTGCCGCCGCCGAAGCACCCGATCACCACCTCGGGCTCTTCTCCCGCCATCTTCATTTGGAGCTTGGATTCCTGGCCGATGACGGTCTGGTGCAGGATCACGTGATTGAGCACGCTGCCCAGCGAGTAGTTGGTGTCGGGGTGGGTAGCGGCGTCCTCGACGGCTTCGCTGATGGCGATTCCGAGGCTGCCGGGCGAATCGGGCGTGGCCGCCAGCACGCCCCGGCCGGCGTGGGTGTGCTCGCTGGGGCTGGGAAACACCTCCGCTCCCCAGGTGTGCATCATCATGCGGCGGTAGGGCTTCTGGTCGTAGCTGCAGCGCACCATGTAGACGGTGCACTCCAGTCCGAAGAACTGGCAGGCGAGCGCCAGGGCGCTGCCCCATTGCCCGGCGCCGGTCTCAGTGGCCAGGCGCTTCATGCCGGCGCGCTTGTTGTAGTACGCCTGCGCCACGGCGGTGTTGGGCTTGTGGCTGCCCGCCGGGCTGGTCCCCTCGTACTTGTAATAGATGTGGGCCGGCGTATCGAGGGCCTTTTCCAGGCGGCGCGCGCGATAGAGCGGGGTGGCGCGCCAGAGCCGGTAGATATCCATCACCTCGCCCGGGATATCGATTTCGGGCAGGGGCGAGAATTCCTGCTGGATAAGCTCCATCGGGAAGATGGGGAGCAGGTCCTGCGGGGCAAGCGGCTCGCGGGTCTGCGGGTTGAGGGGCGGAGCCAGCGGCTCTTTGAGGTGAGGCAGCACGTTGACCCACGTGCTGGGGATCTGGCTATCCGCCAGCAGGAATTTGGATTGCTCAGACATGGGAAACGGATATTGTAATACCAGTTGGGGCGCCTTCGCTGGGGCGTGCACGAAGCACGCCGGCCAGAAGGCTTGCCCCACTTTTGGCTGCGCGCCGGATTTCGGTTACCCTATACGCAAATGGATCGCGAAGTCTTCACGCCCGCCGAGCGGGCGGTGTTCCGGCGCCTCTCCACGCCCGAGAAGGTGCAGCGGTTCCTCGATGTCGATCTGGCTTACAACAAGGAGCCGGACGGCAATACGTGCCGCTCGCCGCGGCGCGTGCTGCGCGACCGCACGGCGCACTGCATGGAAGGCGCGCTGTTCGGCGCGGCGGCGCTGCGCATGCTGGGCCATCCGCCGCTGCTGGTAGACCTGGAAGCCGTTCGCGACGACGACCACGTGCTGGCGGTCTTTCGCCAGCGTGGACACTGGGGCGCCGTGGCCAAGTCCAACTACTCGGGCCTGCGCTACCGCGAGCCGGTGTACCGCACGCTGCGCGAGCTGGCGATGTCGTATTTCGAGCACTACTACAACCTCCGCAAAGAGAAGACCCTGCGGCGCTATTCGCGCCCGGTGAACCTGCGGCGCTTCGATTCCATGGGTTGGATGACGGCGGAGGAAGACGTGTGGGCCATTCCGGAATACCTGTGCGAGGTCGCGCACCGCGCGCTGCTGCCGCCGCGGCTGATTGCGCGCCTGGGGAAGGTGGACGACCGGCTCTTCGCCGCCGGATTGGTGGGGCTGAGCCGCGGATGAACGATGTGGGGCAAGCCTTCGGGCTTGCCGCCGGCGTTCCTCGCGCCGGCGCCAGACGCCGGGGGGGTGCGGATCTACTGCAACTGCGGGCGTCCGGCCTCGGCCAAGGCTTGTTTTTCGAGCGTGGCCCGGGCCGCGTCCGGAACGATCCGCCAGTTGTTCCGGGGCTCGCCGGGCAACTGCTTGTGGTCGATGTAGTAGCGGACCACCATGTCGCGGATCTCTTCCCCCGAGCGCCACGCCACTTTGGCCCCCGCGAACATGGTATAACCCGCGCTGCCGGCCGCGCGATAGTTGTTGATGGCGATGCGCAGCTTGCGATCGGGGGCGAGCGGCGCGCCGTGCCAGCGCAGGTTGCGTATGCGGTCGCCCTCCGGGCGCGTCAGATCGATCTCATAATCCACGCCCTCCGCCATGTCGTAGTTGAATCCGGCCACCTCGCGGTTCACCAGCGGCCCCTGGGTACAACGCGCGCCCTGGCAGGAGAGGAAATACCGGGCCGCGTTCTCGAGCGCCGCTTTCACCATCCGGCCGTCGCCTTCGACCACGTACAACTCATTGTCGTAAGGATAGAGCGCCGCCACCTGTCGCACGGTCGCCTGGCCCTGGGACAAGCGGACGTTGGCGTTGAAGAGCGCGGTGAACGAGACATCCGCCTGGGAGTAGAAAAGCTGCGCCTGCTGCACGGCGTCCACCAGGGCGGTATCCTCGACGCGTCCCAGGGCCGAGGAAAGATCGCGCGGGGCCGTAGCCATGGGGGTATTCAGGTACCGTTCCGCCAGCTCATGGTACGGCCGGGCGATTTCGAGGATGTCCGGCGCCGCCTCCGTCTGCGCGCTCACCGCCAGGAGACGGCTCTGCTTGGCCGCTACCTGCCAGCCGCCGCCCGTTTTGCTTTCCATGGTGAAATCGAGGCGCGCCAGCGAAATCGCCCAGTTTTTGGGCTGCACCACGAGCACTTTGCCTAGCAACCTGCCCTCCAGTTGCCGGTGGGAGTGGCCGAACACAATGGCGTCCACGTCCGGAACCTCAGTGGCCAGGCTGTACACCACATTTTCCTCGGGGCTTTCCGGCTGGTTGGAGTCGAGGTCGCGGCCCATGCCCGAATGCGCCGCCACCACAATGATGTCGGGCCGCTCCCGCGAGCGGAGCTCGGCGACCGCTTTCTTGAGCGCATCCACGGCGGGAAGAAAACGGTACGAGCCGAGGTTCTCGGGCTTCTCCCAAATGGGAATGACGGGCGTGGTGATCCCCACGATGGCGATCTTGACGCCCGCCACGGTCTTCACCATATAAGGCGCGAAGGCCTTTTCGGACCCTCCGGGGGTCACCACGGTGTTCGCCGAAAGCCAGGGGAAGCCGGCCTCCGAACGGGCCTTTTCCAGGTTCTTCAAGCCGAAGTTGAACTCGTGGTTTCCCAGGGTCATGGCCTGGTAGCCCAGGCGGTTCATTGCCGCCATCATGGGGTCGCGCTCGAGCGGCGAGACCGGACGCAGGTCCAGCGGCCCGGCGCCGGTGCGCACCAGGGTCTGATACACGAACTCGAGCGGCGTGCCTTGGATCGTATCGCCGCAATCGATCAGCAGGTGGTTGGGATTTTCGGCCTCCGCGGCGCGGATCACGGTGGCCATCTTGGCCAGTCCCCGGGCCGCGGGCTGGTCCGTTCCGTAATCGATGGGATAGATATTGCCGTGCATGTCGGTGGTGGCCAGCACGGTTACGGTGACCTGGGCGGAGTGGGCCAGGCCGGCGGCGAGGAGGAAAACGATGGCGGGAATGCGCATAAATGCCGGTGGCGTTGTGGGGCAGGCGCTTCCGCCTGCCAACTCCTACCAATTGGCCGGCGCGTCGCCAGAAACTCCTTGGCAGGCGGAAGCGCCTGCCCCACAACGCCGCCGGAGTGCGTTCGTCCGGCGCCTACTTCTTGGCCGGCGCCGCGGGAGTCTCGGCGGCCGTCTCGGTTACGGTGGTGGACTTGATGTAGTCGAGCTTGGGGTAGTTCTTGTCCAGATAGGCCTTGCCCTGCGCGTAAATCTGCCCCTGCTTTTCGGTGGTGGCTTCGCCGTACCCGCCGTAAAGTTTCCGTACGACTTCCATGCCTTCTGTCACTTTCCCGAACGGCGCGAACATCTTGGAATCCAGGAAGGAGTTATTGCCCGTGCTGATGAACACCTGAGTGCCGCGGGAATTGGGCGTCCCGGTATTGGCGAAGGACACAAATCCCGGTCCGTTGGACTGCTTCACGGGATCGTCTTTGATGTCGGCTTTCATCCAGGCCGCTGAGACTCTGGGACTGGCCGGGATGCCGAACTGCGCCATGAATCCCGGCACCACGCGGAAGAAGGACGCGTCGTCGAAGAAATTGTTCTTGGCCATGTTGTAGAATCGATCCGCGCCGATCGGCGCCCACGCCCGGTGCACCTCGATGACGATATCGCCCGCGCTGGTGGTGAACTTGACATCGAATACGTCGGGCGCCTTGGCGTTCAGCGCGGCGGGGTTCAACAACGCGGGGTTGATCTTTGCCGCGGGAGCGGCGGATTTGGTTGGAGCCGGTGTTTGAGCCAACAGCGCGGATCCAAGAGCGAGAACAGCAACGATAGCTTTCATACGGGCCGATTATAACAATACGCGGCGGGTGGGAGCCGCGCGCCTGCCCCACCCAAAAAAATGACACCAGATTGCACAAGGCCGGGTGTAGTGGAAACGGCGCGCCGCGGGTCTTTGAGATGGACGCGGTCATCGCTCCCCCGCCCGGCGCCGGCCGACGCGCCGGTGAAGGCGGGGGAGCGATGGATTCCCTATTCCTTCGGCCCCTTCAGACTTCTTCCTCGACCAGTTCCGGCTTCGCCTCCGCGAACCGGTAACCGATGTGGCTGTCGGTCAGCAGATAGGCTGGGTCGGCCGGATCGTCTTCCAGCTTCTTGCGCAACTGGCGCACGAAAGTCCGCAAATACTCCAGCTCGCCTCCGTACTCCGGACCCCACACGGCATGCAGCAGGCGCGCATGGGTAATGGGCAGTCCGGCGTGCGCCATAAGGTAGCGCAGCAGGTCAAACTCCTTGGGGGTAAGGTGAACCGGCTCGCCGGCCCGGCGCACCAGCCTGCGAGCCGGGTCGAGCTCGATATTCCCGATTCGGACTATCGCGTCGGGATCGGTGCGGGAAATGGAGGAACGCCGCACGGCGGCCCGGATGCGCGCCGCCAGCTCGCGGATGTTGAACGGCTTGGTGACGTAATCGTCCGCGCCGGCATCGAGCGCCGCCACCTTGTCTTCCTCGCTGTCGCGCACCGTAAGCATCAGAATCCCCAGGCGAGGCTGGCTCTTCCGGATCTCGCGGCAGGCTCCCACGCCTCCGATTCCCGGCATATTGATGTCCAGAAGCACTACATCGTATGGGGCGTCGCGAACAAGCTGCAGGGCCGCTTCGCCGGTGGAAGCATCGTCCACATCGAACCCCATTGCGTGAAGCGTATTGTGCAGAGCGCGCCGAATGGAGATCTCATCGTCAACCACCAGAACTTTGCCGTGCGAGTGCATCGAATTGTCTCCTTATGCCGCGGGGCAGAGCGAAGAAGAACGTGGTGCCCGTGCGTTCCTCGCTGACTACCCAGGTTCGGCCGCCATGGGCTTCGGCGGCCTTTTTTGCGATCGACAGGCCGAGTCCGGTGCCCGGCGCCCGATGCCGCGATTCCTCGGCCCGATAGAATCGCTCGAAGATCCGCTCCCGGTCGGCGAGGCGGATAGGGGGGCCCTCATTGTGCACCGCTAGGACGATCTCTCCCAGAGTCTCCTCGGCGGCGACGGAGATGGGAGATCCGGGGGTGGAATACCGGGACGCGTTGTCGATGAACTGCCCCAGCGCCAGAGTGAGCATCTCGCGGTCGCCCTGGACTTCCAGGCGGGATGCGCCATCGGAAACGCTCACGCTCCGGCCGTGAAGCTGCTCGCGATATCGCGCCAGAGCGTCTTCAATCAGTGTGAGCACGGCCAGGCGCTCCCGGTGGAGTCTGACCTCCGCGGCGTCGATCCTGGCCATCTGCAGCAACTCGGTAGTCAGACGATTCAGATGCTCCGTCTGCTGGTCGATGAGACCGGCCAGCTCCACGTCGTCGGCGGAGAGGCGCCCGCCTTCCAGCAGCCCCGAACTGGCCGTCCGCATCACCGTCAGCGGCGTCTTGAACGCATGGGCCAGCGCGTCGAGGACCGCCGTTCGAAGCTGTTCGGTCTGGCGCCCCGCTTCGGCCCGGCTCTCCTTTTCGAACGACCGGGCGCGCTCCAGCGCAATGGCCGCCAGCGATGCGATCGGCACAGTGATGAGGCGGTCCAACTCCGCGCCGCGGAGCGCAATCGCGCCGGCGGGTTTGGACCCCAGCCGCAGCACGTGCGCCCAGGTGTGCGCGTCGGCGCCTTCCAGGGTGCGGTCCTGCAAATAGGCGTTTCGCGCGAGTTCCTCGAGATCGCCGGCCGGGGAACCGGTCACGTCCAGGTGCGCCAGCGCGGCGTCGAACAGGGCCACGGATTCCGTCTGAAAGATCTCCTGAATGAGGGACACGATCTGCGGCCCGATCGTCTGCCGTCGATCGAGCAGCAGAATGCGGCGGCTCAGCTCGTAGAGCTTCTCCACCTGCGCCCGCTGCCGCGCCTCCGCCTTCGCCTGGCCCTTGACGCGCGTGGAGAGCCGGCTCACGGTCAGTGCGGTTATCTCGAAGGTGGCCAGCGCGACCCAATCCTGCGGCTCCGAAACCCTCCAGGTGAGCACCGGAGGGACAAAGAAGTAGTTAAGGCAATTGACCGCGATCAGCGATGTGACACTGGCTTCCCAAAAGCCCCAGATAACCGACACCATCACCACAACCAGGAAGTAGAGAGAGCCGGCAGTGGAAATATTCAGATTCAGCCGGAACCCAAAGAGCGTTACCAGCGCGACAGCCGCGGCCCCAGCCAGACATCCGCGCAAGACCCCAAATCGGGATTGCACGGCCTCCCAATAGCCTGCCAGGATATTGGCCTTGTGCCCGGCGTCCAATCCGGCGGCGAGGCCGGCCGCGACTTCAGTCTTTCCGTCCATGGCTGTTGCCGAAAGGCAACAAAAGTCACCTTTATTATGTACGTTAACGGCGCGGGAAGGCTCAAGGAACGTTAGAATTCATCCGAAATCCTGTCCCAGGCCATTGAAGCATGGAGGACATAAGGACTGTATAAAGATGGGCTGACGAATCAGTCGAGACGGTACCCCGTGCGCGCGTACGCCCTCATTCCCGAGCCCGCGACTTTGACCTTGATCTTGCGCCACTGGCCGCCGCGGCCGGCTCCGCCGGGCACATAGCCAAGGGTGTACTGATTCCGAAGCGCCTTGCCAACGCTGGCGGCCGCCTCCGCGATGTCACTCCGGTCACGGACAATAAAGCTCATCCCGCCGGTTTTGGCGGCGAGCTCATCGAGAAAGAGAAGCCCTCGCTTTTGTTCCTCGAGCTCGATGGGCTTGGCGTACGCGGGCGCAGCGTCGCCGGCCGCCACCGTGTAGACCTGTGCGTCGGATTCCATTGCCAGATCCAGCAGCTCGCCCCTGGAATGGCGGCTGTGATTATCCATACCATCGGAAATGACCAGCAGCGCCTTTCTTGGATGGATGCCGGAGCGCAACTGATGCAAGCTGTCGTAAACCGTATCGACCAGCGCCGTGTCTCCGCCGGCTTCCTCGAAAGCCACGCGGTCCAGGATTTCACCAAAATCCTGGGTGAAGCCCGAGTAGGCCCGCGGGCTGGTCGAGACGCCATTGAGGAACGCCTGGTCGCCGGGATTGGCGTCCTTCATCAAACTCCGCAGAGCTTCCTTGGCTGTGCCGAGAACTTTCTTCATGCTGCCGCTCAGGTCCAGCACGATTCCCATCGAGACGGGGGCATCCTCTTCGCTGAGGGAGCGTATCTCCTGCCGCACCCCATCCTCGGTCAGGGTGAATGCATCGCTTGTCAGTCCGTTGACGATGGCCCCGCGGCGGTCGACCACGGTGACCGGAACCAGGACCAGTCTGGAATCGGCGCGGAAGCTGGCGACGTCCAGCGCCATCCCCTTCTGCGCGCTGCTGGGCAAGGCGCCGCGCCATAGCGACCAGGGTCACGGCGAAAATTCCACCGGCCCGAACACCACTCCCTTTACGCTGCATGAGAAACGTGCTCCTCCCCACGTATGCGCAGCCCGTGTTGCGCACTGCCCTTGCCGCTCTGGAAGGCGGTGAAGATCCCATCCGTCCGCCCGCCCCGCCACTGGAGTTCGAGCGCGGCCGCCGCCGCCGTCCTCACGTCGCGCAGAAGCGTGGCCAGGCGAAACCAAAACTCGTCGCGCCATTCCTCACAGCGCACGATGGCATCGTCCAGGGCGGCCACCAACGGATCGGCGGGCCGGATTTCAGGCCGCATTCCGTCCACCGCCGGTTCGGCCGCCAGCAGTGGCGGAGAAACGCTATCGGGCGCTGGTCCAACCGCGGCTAACTGGATTTCTTCGGCCCCGCGACTCATCGCATCTTCCGCATCGTCGCGACAACACGCCGCGAACGCTTCCTGGTCGATGACCTGGACGTAACCGAGCGCCAGCGCCCGGACAGACCATTGGTTCAGAGTCTTCCGGATCCGGTGCTTCGGGACATTGAACCGCGCCCCGATCCTGGCGGAGCTCCAGCCGCGAACAAAGTACAGAAGGACCACGCGCCACTGCATATCGGCCGAAGGCTGCTTCAATAGGACCGGTATCTGCGCCGGAAAGGAGACGATGCTCCCGCGGACCGCCCGGCGTAGAACCGAACTGCCCGGGTGCACCGGAGTCTTCAGCCGCGCTTCGCCAGCGGTATCCCGAGAGCTGGATGTCCCCTCCATAAACTGCATCAAGAGGAGTCTAAACCGGCGGGCATAAGGATCGCATAAATGCGTAGTAAGTGACCAGGTACGCAAGGCCGACTAACCGGGTCTCGAACGCGCTTGAGTGCGATCAATCGCACACATAAGAAAACGTGTGAACGCCAATCAAATCTTTGAATGCCCGCGCCAACTATCGGCGATGCAGTTACTTGCGCGACGCCGTCATGTCCGCGTCAAGAAAGTGGCCGGTATCTTCATGCATTCCTTATGAGGCATCCGGCACAATCGGCGTGTGGCAAAGACCGCAAGACAAGCCGCCCACGCAGGCGGCAGGCCCCGCGCCATGCCCGCGCTTCAGCGCAGTACGAACGGACAGGTCCCGACGTGGACTATCGAAAGGAGACTTATGACGCGCAACTTACTTTTTTCCGCCGTGCCGGTGTGCATGGCGCTTCAGCTCGCGGCGCTGCCGACCCGCGCCATTGGGCAGGAGGTGTTTGGCGGTGTGGACGGCGTGGCTCGAGACTCGGCCAGCAAACAGCCGTTGGCGCAAGTACGCATCACGGCGCACAACATAGGCTTGGGTACGGACGCAACCGCAATCAGCGGATCCAACGGCGCCTTCGCGATAGCGAAGCTGGAACCAGGGCTTTACCGGGTGGCGGCGGCCAGGGATGGGTTCAGGGAATCCACGGCTAACGTAGAAGTGGCGGCGCCCAAGACCTACCGGGTCGAACTGCTGCTTGCGGCCGAGTACCCACCGGCCCCGGAGGCCAAGCCCTCCGCGCCGGCGGGGGCCGCGCCGGCGGCCGCCATCACGGAGGAGTTAGCGGCTCTGAAGGATCGCATTGAACAGCTCGAGGCGGCGCTAGCGGGCCGCCCGGCGCCGGAGACCCCCGCGGCCCCAGCGGCGGCAGGCGCGCCGGCGCCTCAGCAGGCTCCCGCGCCGGCGGCGCCGGCGCCGACGCCGGCCCCGGCCCCGCCGGCCATTCCGGAAGCCCTGCAGGCCCCCGACGCCACTTCCGGGGTGGATAACTTCACGCCGTTCGCGTACGGCGACTTTACCTGGCTCAATGGCACGCCGCGCAACAAAGACACGGTGCTGGACACGAAATACTTCACCCCGGAAGTCCGATTCGACACTCACTTCATGGTGGATTTCAATCAGCCGAGAGATCACTCCATGGGGGGATCCACAGAATCTTTCCGCAACGGCGAGTTCCAGTTGGAGCAGGTCAGTGTGGGCGGCGACTTCCACTGGCAAAATGTTCGCGGCAGGGTGCTGTACATGGCCGGACTGTTCGCGACCACTACGCCGCGCAACGACGCCAGCGCCGGGGTGGGCCAGTGGGACCTCCGCGACGCTTACCGCTACGTTTCGGAAGCCTACGGCGGCTATCACTTCAATGTGAACCACGGTTTGAATGTCGACGCCGGGATTTTCGTGTCGTACATCGGGCTGTTCAGTTACTACAACTTCGATAACTGGACGTACCAGCCTTCGTTCGTGTCGTCCAACACGCCATGGTTCTTCAACGGTCTCCGGATTCAGTGGTACCCGACGAACAAGCTGAAGATCGAGCCCTGGATCATCAACGGATGGCAATCCTACGCCAAGTTCAACGGCCACAAGGGCCTGGGAGGGCAGATTCTGTATCGCCCGCACGAGTGGCTCTCGATGGTCTTCAACAATTACGGCAATGGCACGGACGATCTGGGCATTCCCGGCCGCTCGCGCATCCACACCGACGATAGCGTCGAGGTGAGATATTACAGCAACCCGGAATCCACGGGCGTCTCCAAGATGGCGTTCTCCCTAACCGCCGATGCCGGCTGCGAGTATGGCGCCGGCGTGACCTGCCACGGGGGCAAGGCTGGGCCGAAACAGGCGTTTCTGGGGTGGATGCTCTACAACCGGATCTGGTGGGGCAAGGACAAATATGCCATCACCCTAGGCGGCGGCATGATGAACAACCCGGGCCGCTATTTGACGCTGCTGCCGCCTATCAATGGCGCGGATGCCGTCTCCGGCTCGCCGTATTTCACCGCCAATCCCGGTGACAAGGCCCACATGCGGGATGGCACCGTCACCTTCCACTACATGCCCAAACAATACATCACCTGGTGGGCGGAAGCCGGTTATCGGCATTCCGATGTTCCCTATTGGACGGGCCGAAACGGGATTACCCCTCCGGGCGGAAATACGGGCTCACCCTCGCAATACGTCTGCGCCAGCGGCGGCTCGGCCGGAACCAGCGACCTCGGGACAGCGTACGCGAATTGCGGCGGGCCCGGCAGTGTCTGGTTTCCGGATCTTCGTCACGGTCAGGCCACCGTCAGCGCCGGCGTGATGGTCAAGTTCTAGCATAGCGCCGCCGTTTGGGGCTACAAACTCTATGGCGGCATGCGCGATGGACTCGCCCGTGCCGCCGCGTTTTGCTTGAAACGCGTTGCGATGCCCAGTTGGATACCAACTCAGGCAATAAAGAACTGTTATTCGGAAATTCGTGGTTTTCGACGCCGCCCTTATGCGTCCCTTATAAGTGGCAGAGTAGTTTTGACTGAAGGCGCACAATCGAGTGGCGCTTCCAGTGGATTGGACTTAGTCATGAAAAACAACCTTTTGCCGATTGGTCTGCTCGCTTCCGCGGTGCTCCTCGGCGGCTGCAAGAGGGAAATAGACGTAGCCGCCCAGGCGCCGCCCAACCCCAATGTGGTTCCCTTTGCGGACGCCGCTCTGTTCTCGGTGGACCATCCGGAGCAGTTTCCCATGGCTGCGGCGACCCAGCATCCCACCGCCTCCGAGCTGGTGGTCACGGGGACGGTCACCCCCGACGTCTCCCGCAACGTGCCGGTGGTTTCGCTGGCCTCGGGACGCGTCATGGCGATTCATACGCGTCTCGGCGAGACCGTGCAAAAGGGCCAGTTGTTGATGGCCATTCGAAGCGACGACGTATCTGGCGGCTATGCGAACTACAGAATGGCGGTCGCCGATGAAACTCTGGCCCGCAATCAATATGCGCGCGCCGAAGACCTGTATCAGCATGGAGCCATCGCTTTGAACGACTTGCAGGTGGCGCAGGACGCCGAAGACAAGGCCAAAGTGGCGTTGGAGACGGCGGCCGAGCATTTGCGGCTGCTCGGCAACGATCCCGACAAGATGAACAACATGGTGGATATCTTCGCGCCGGCTTCCGGCGTGATTACCGACCAGCAAGTTACCACCGGCTCTCTCGTGCAGGCATACAATACGCCGTACCCGTTCACCATTTCGGACCTCTCGGCGACGTGGGTTGTCTGCGACGTGTACGAAAACGACCTCGCTAGTGTCAGGCTTGGCGACGCCGCCGAGATCCGCCTGAATGCCTATCCCGATCGCAAGTTCCAAGGAAAGGTGAGCAATATCGGCTCGATTCTCGATCCCAGCATCCGCACGGCCAAGGTTCGAATCGAGGTTCAGAATCCGGGAATCATGCGCCTGGGCATGTTTGTGAGCGCTACCTTCCGCGGTCAAACCAGGGAAATGCACACCATTGTCCCGGCGTCCGCCATCCTGCACATGCACGATCGCGATTTTGTCTACGTTCCGGCGACGGACAAGAAGTTTCGCCGCGTGGAAGTGGTGGGTGGAGACCTCTTGACCGACAACGTGAACCTGCAAGAGGTTAAGTCGGGGCTCCAGCCGGGACAACAAGTGGTCACGAACGCGCTGGTCCTAGACCACGTGCTCGCTCAATGACTGTTGGGGGTTAAAAGCGACAGCTAAGACGCCAATGAAACAGGGAAACATCACATGATTCGCGCTCTTGTAGACTTTGCTCTTAACAACAAGTTCGTGGTGTTGGCGATTGCCATTTTGTTGGCTGGTTGGGGGGCTATCTCGTTTCACAACCTGCCGGTAGAAGCCTATCCCGATATCGCCGACAACTACGTGACGGTGATTACCCAATGGGCGGGGCGTTCGGCCGAAGAAGTGGAACAGCAGGTGACGATTCCAATCGAGATTCAAATGGCGGGAATGCCGCACATGACCTTTCTGCGCTCCGAATCCATTTTCGGTCTGTCGTTCATCATCATGATTTTCGACGACAGCTCGGTGAACGATTGGAACCGCCAGAAAGTGCTGGAACGGCTCACCCAGGTCAACCTCCCCAGCGGACAGAACCTACAGCCTCAGATCGGCACAGACTGGAGCACCACCGGCCAGATCTACTGGTACACGCTACGAAGCACGAATCCCCGGTACGACCTGATGGAGCTGAGGTCGCTCGAAGACTGGGTTCTTCTCAAGCAGTTCAAGTCTGTTCCCAACGTGGTGGACGTTTCCGATTTCGGCGGCACGGTGCGGGAGTACCAGGTGCGCGTGGACCCGAGCAAGCTGGTGTCGTACGGATTGAGCATCGCCCAGGTGGAGCAGCAGCTTGCCAACAACAATATCAATGCCGGGGGCAGCTTCGTCGAAGAAGGCATGCAGCAGATGAACGTGCGCGCGCTAGGGCTTTTCGGCACTGTGCACGACATCGAGCAGACCGTGTTAAAAACCCAAAGCGGAACGGCCCTGCGGGTCAAAGACATCGCGGACGTGGTCCAGGGCCCCAAAATCCGCTTGGGTCACATGGCCAGGGCCAACCACATGGAGGACGGGCGCATCATCGACGAGCCGGATATCATCCAGGGCATGGTGCTTCTGCGCAAGGGCGCCGAGGAGGAACCTACCCTCGAGGCGATTCACAAGAAAGTCTACGAGCTGAACCACGGCATCTTACCTTCCGGGGTACAGGTGGTCCCCATGTTGGACCGCACCGATCTGCTTCACTTCACCCTGCACACGGTGATGCACAACCTGGTCGAAGGCATGATTCTGGTCAGCGTCATCCTGTTTCTGTTTCTTCTCAATGTTCGCGCCGCCCTGATCGTCGCGCTGACCATTCCGTTCTCTCTGCTGTTCGCCTCGATCTGGCTGGATTTGAGCCACATACCGGCCAACCTTCTCTCGCTGGGCGCACTCGATTTCGGAATGGTAGTGGATGGCGCGGTGGTGATGGTGGAGAACATTATCCGGCATCTGAACAAAGACCGCAGCCTCCCCAATGGACCTCCGAAGACCATAGCGGAGATTATTCGCGAGGCTTGTCACGAAGTGCAGCGGCCGGTGTTTTACGCCATCGCCATCATCATTACCGCCTATCTGCCGATCTTCACGCTGCAACGCGTGGAAGGCCGGTTGTTCAGGCCCATGGCCTGGACGGTGGCCCTGGCTCTTCTCGGCGCCATGACGTTCTCGATTCTCATCGCGCCCGTGCTGGCAGCCACCTTTTTCCGTAAAGGGGTTCGCGAACGGAGGAACCTGGTCCTCAACTTCCTGGTGGAGAAGTACCGCGAACGGCTACGATGGGCCGTTCGACATCGCTGGGTTGTCGTTTGCGTTGCCATGGTTTCCTTGGCGGGTACAGTCTATCTAGGCTTTGGCGGCGTTATCGGCTCGGAATTCCTGCCGCACCTTGATGAAGGCGCGATTTGGGCGCGCGGCACCCTGGCGAATAGCACGAGTCTTCCGGAGGGCGAGAAATTTACCAACAACTGCCGCTACGTTTTCGCCTCGTTCCCAGAGGTGAAGACAGTCGTGTCGGAGGTTGGCCGTCCGGACGATGGAACGGATACGGGGGGATTCGGCAACACCGAGTATTTCGTCGACTTGAAGCCTCACGATCAGTGGCGCCCGGCATTTCATAAGAACAAAGACGAACTCATCGCCGCCATGAGCCGCGCTCTGGAGAAGTACCCAGGGGCTATTTGGAACTTCTCGCAGCCTATCGAAGACAACGTCGGAGAGACGATGACCGGCACCAAAGGCGCGCTGGCGCTCAAGATTTTCGGAGATGACCTGAAGCTCCTCGAGCAGAAGGGCGAAGAAGTCACCGCCGTCATGTCGGGCATCGCGGGCATGCACAACATCAAGCTCTTACGCGACTTCGGCCAGCCGAACCTCGACCTGACCATCGACCGCCGCCAGGCGGCCCGTTTCGGAATTAACGTAACAGACATCCAAGACGCAGTCCAGACAGCGGTGGGCGGAAACGCGGTGAGCCAGGTACTGATCGGCGAGCAGCGCTACGACGTGGTAGTGCGCTACCAGCAGCCCTATCGGAATACCGCGCAGGCCATCGCGAAAGTCCGCCTGCTTTCCCCTTCGGGAGAGCGGGTTTCCCTGGCCCAGTTGACTCACGTAGAGGTCAAAGACGGCGCATACGACATTTACCGGGAGCAGAACAGCCGCTATGTGGCGGTGACCTTCAACGTGAGAGGCCGCGATCTGGGGACCACGGTCGAAGAGGCGATCAAGAAGATCGGCGAAAACGTGAAGCTGCCGCCGGGTTACACCCTCGGCTGGTCGGGCGAATACGAGAGCGAAAAACGGGCGGAAGCCCGGCTGGCTGTCATCGTGCCGCTGACCGTCCTGGTTATCTTCATCATCCTCTACACCATGTTTCGCTCGTACAAATGGTCGTTGCTCATTCTGTTGAACGTCGGCCTGGCGCGTGTGGGCGGCTTCCTGGCCCTCCTGGTTACGGGAACTTACCTCAGCGTGTCGTCGGGCGTGGGCATGTTGGCGCTCTTTGGCGTATCGGTGCAAACCGGCGTCATTATGCTGGAATACATTAACCAGCTCCGGGCCAGAGGGCACTCCATCGAGGATGCCGCGGTGGACGGCGCGGTACGGAGGCTTCGTCCCATCATGATGACCATGCTGGTGGCGACGCTGGGACTGCTGCCGGCGGCGCTGTCGCACGACATCGGATCCGATTCGCAGCGGCCTTTCGCGATTGTCATCGTGGGCGGCCTGATTTCCGATTTGCTGCTGAGCATTGTTCTGCTGCCTACGTTTTACGTCTGGATCGCCCGGGACGGCGATCAACTTCCCGCGCCGGAGGGCTTATGAGCGCCAAGCGCGTAGTTCCGCCCATGAAACGCATCCGGGTTGTTTGGGCGGCCGCCGCCGCGTTGGGCGTCTTGTTGCCGGCGGATTCGGCGTTCGCGCAGCAGGGATCTGTCACTGTTACGCTGGAGCAGGCCATCCAAATGGCCCTTCAGCACAACCACGCCCTGCAGGCCGCGCGGACCACCATCCAACAGAACCAGGCCGCGGAAATCACCGCCAACCTGCGCCCAAATCCTACGTTTTTCACCGACTGGGAGTATCTGCCGCTCTTTACCCGCCAGCAAGGCGTTTCCCTGGCGGGCTACCTCCAGGCCTCGACCGAGGGCGACATGGGGTTGAGTTACCTGATTGAACGCGGCCACCAGCGGGCGCGCCGTCTGCAGGCAGCCAGGGACATAACCGCAGTGACGCGCTCGCAGGTAGCCGATAACGAGCGCGGCGTTACGGCCCAGGTGGGCGCCCTCTTTGTCAATGCCCAGCTTGCGCAATCCACCCTCGAACTCGCGCAATTGGATCTGAAAAGCTTTCAGCAGACGGTCGACATCGGCGACGTCCAATTCAAGGATGGCGCCATGAGCGAAAACGACCACCTACAACTCACGCTCCAGTTGCTGCAGTTTCAAGAGGACCTCCAACAGGCTCTCCTTGCCAAGGCCCAGGCGCTGTCGGATCTTCGCCAACAATTGGGCTACGAGTCGGTTCCCGCAACCTACGACGTCGCTGGCGAGTTCGAATACAAGCCGCTGGTTGTCACCATCGACGAATTGCAGGCGAAAGCCCTTCAGAATCGTCCGGACCTGCGCGCGGCCGTGTTGGGCGTTACCGCCGCCGATAGCCAGTATGGACTCGCTAAGGCCAATGGAAAGCAGGATCCCACCATCTCGGCCAATTACTCGCATGCCAACGGCATCAGCGGGGTCACCTGGGCGTTCAGTATTCCGCTGGCGATCTTCGACCGAAACCAGGGCAACATTGCACAGACGCGCATTGCCATCCGGCAGGCGGAGGAACAGAAGAAAGCGGCGAACGGGCAGGTGTTGACGGACGTGCGGGACGCCTACGAGGGGCTCCAGGAGGCCGCTCAAATAGCCCAACTCTTGAAAAACACCTATCTCGATATGGCCCGGCGGAGCCGCGATATCAGCGAATACGCCTACCGGCGAGGGGCCATAGCGCTGCTGGATTTCCTGAACGCCGAGCGGACCTACCGCCAGACCGAACTCGCCTACCGCCAGGCGGTGGCGGCTTACCTGGCTTCGTTGGAGCAACTTCGCCAGGCGGTGGGAACCAGAGACTTGCTTTGAGCCCGGCGACGGCGTCCGTTTGCCACGCCGTAGAATGACCTTATGACAAGACTAGAGGTTCGCGCCCGTATCGAGGAGGTCGGTATCATCCCGGCCATACGAGTGTCCACCGCCGAGGACGCCTTGTTCGCCGCGGAAGCGGTCAGCGAGAGCGCCATCCCCATTGTGGAAGTCACCATGACGGTCCCGGGCGCCGTCGAGGTCATTCGCGAATTGACGCGCCATCACCCCGGGGTTCTGGTGGGCGCCGGCACGTTGTTTCGCGTGGACACGGCGCGGCGGTGTTTGGATGCGGGAGCGGCATTCCTGACCATGCCGGGGCTGGATCTGGAGATCGTCAACTTTGCGCTGGGGCGAGACGTGGTGGTTTTCCCCGGCGCCTTGACGCCCAGCGAGGTCTTCGCCGCCTGGAAGACTGGCTGCGATTTCGTGAAGGTCTTTCCGTGCTTTGCGAACGGCGGCCCCAGGTACATACAGGCTCTCAAGGGGCCTTTTTCGGAAGTCCCGCTGATCGCTACCGGCGGCGTGAATCAAATGAACGCGAGGGATTTCATTCGCGCGGGCGCGGTGGCGCTGGGCATCGGCCGGGACTTGATTCACCAGGATGCCATCCGGCGCCGCGAGCGGGGCTGGATCACCGAACTGGCGCGGCGGTACAGGAAGATGGTGGCCGAGGCGCGCAGTATACATAAGGAGGCCGGCTTATGACGCGTAAACTCGCCGCGGTCCTGTTCGGGCTGAGCGTGATGGGCGCCGCGACCCCGGTGTTCGCGGAACCGGAACAGTCGTTTGAAGCAACCAGCGCGCAACGGGTGAGCTTTTCGCCCGGCGGCACGATTATTCTGAACAATTCGTACGGTTATCTGACCGTGGAAGGTTGGGATGAGCCGGAGGTCGAGATCATTGTGACCAGGTCGACCAATGCTTTCTACCCACCGGAGCGGAAGGAGAAGGCCGAACAGAACTTCGAACAGGTCCGCGTGGACGCCGAACGGCGCTCCGATAAGGAGCTGGCGATTTCCACGACGCTGCCCGCCCGGCATGGCTTCCCCGCCTCGATTCTCCCTTCGCGCCGCATCGTGGTCACCATGCCGAAGACCAGCACGCGCGGCGCCACGGTGGAGTACACGGTCCATGTGCCGCGCGATTCGCGAGTGGTGGTTCATCAGGACAATGGCTACGTATGGGTGAGCGACGTGACGGGGGACATCTCGGTGGATAGCCACACCGGCGACATGATCGTGATGCTGCCGGATCCGGGCGCCTACTCGATCGACGCGAGGACCAGGATGGGCGCTGTCTCTTCCGATTTCACGGGCCAAGGTAACAAGCGATTCCTGGTTGGTTCTCACTTCGTTCACGCCAGTCAGGCTCCGTCGCGGAGGATCTTGCTCCGCATGGGTCGCGGAAATATCACCATCAAGAACGGGCCTCCGTCCGGCCCTTTCTGGAAGAACTGACCTCGGCGCCCGGCAAAAGGCGCGAACAGGAGCGGGAAATGAGTGGCTTGACGTTATTCGGACTGCTGGCGGTGACGCTGATGTTGCTTTTCTATGCCCTGGAAAAGCGAAGCCATTGGTTCATCCTGGCGTTCTCGGGCTCGTGCCTGCTGGCTTCAGCCTATGGCTTCCTGCAGGGCGCCTGGCCATTCGGTCTGGTGGAATCCATATGGTCGGTTGTCGCGCTGCGGCGCTGGTGGCTCGAAAGACGCGCGGCTAACGGGTAAACCAGCCTCAGGAGCCTGGCGCCCCCAGGGAGCGTACGTTCCGATCCACCGGCTCGAACTCCGCGATCTCCACGCCCAGCGGCGCGGTCTTGAGGTCCGCGAAGCGGCGCGCGCTCACCATCACGCGGCCCTCGAAGGAGCCCACCGCGCCGTTGTACGCCTCCACCGCGCGCTCCAGGCCCCTGCCCACTTTGTTCCAGTGTTCGCCCATGTCGGAAAGGCGTTTGTACAGCTCCTTTCCCAGCGCGCTGATTTCGGCGGCGTTTTCCGCCAGCTTCTCCTGCCGCCAGCCGTAAGCTACGGCCCGCAGCAGCGCGATCAGCGTGGTGGGCGTGGCCAGTATGATGTTCTGTTCCACGCCGCACTCGATCAGCGAGGGATCGCTTTCGAGCGCCGCGCTGAAGAAGCACTCGCCGGGCAGAAACAGCACGGCGAACTCGGGGGCGCGCTCGAACTGCTCCCAGTAAGACTTGCGGCCCAGGGCGGCGATATGCGCGCGCACCTGGCGGGCGTGGTCGGCCAGGCGCGCCTGGCGGAGCGAGTCGGTTTCGGCCTCGAGCGATTCCAGATATCCGCCCAAGGGCGTCTTGGCGTCCACCACGATGGTCTTGCCGGCGGGCAGGCGAACCAGCATGTCGGGCCGCAGGCGGCCTTCGTCGGAGGAGGCCACCGGCTGCGTCAGGAAGTCGCAGTACTCCAACATGCCGGCCATCTCCACCACCCGGCGCAACTGCATCTCTCCCCAGCGCCCGCGCACGCTCGGCGAGCGCAGGGCCGTCACCAGCTTGCCCGTCTCGGAGCGAAGCTGCGATTGCGTTTCCATCAGCCCGCGCACCTGCTCGGTCAAGGCCGCGTAGGCCCCCGCGCGGGTGTTCTCGAGCTCCTGAATCCGGCCGTCCATGCGGTCGAGCGAGGCGCCCACCGGGGCCACCAGCTCGCCGATGGCCTGCTGGCGCCTTTCCAGGTCGCCGCGCGCGGCCTCGTGCGTTTCGGCGAAGGCGGAGCGCGCCACTTCCAGAAACGCCTGGTTGTTGCGGGCCAGCGCATCGGCGGAAAGCGCCTTGAAGGCCGTCTCGGTGTCCCGCCGCCGCAGGCGGAATACCGCCCAGGCCAGCAGGAAGCCGGCAACAAAACAGAGGACCGGGAGAATGTTTTGCATTGGAACCATTATCGCGCCGGCGCGGGGGCCGTGGCTGCGCTATGCTGGCGGCATGAAGAACATCGTGTCGACAGCGGGCAGGTGGGCCGTTCTGGCCTGCGGGGCTCTCTTGGTAGCGGCTCCCCAGAGCGACCGCGAAGTAAGCGGCGCGGCGCGCGCGGCCATTGAACGGGCGGTGCTCGAAGCCAACGCCCAGGCCACGCGGGCCGGCCAGGCTCGCGACGTGGACGCGCTCTTCGGCTATATGCTCGATACCGACAAGGGTTCGGTGGCGCAGAACGGCGTGATTCTGCGGACCCGCCAAGACGCCAAGGAACAGGTCAGCCGCGGCATGCAGGGCCTGCGCAGCGTCGAATATCACTGGCGCAACCAGTACGTCACGGTTCTATCGCCCACCATAGCGCTGCTGGTAGCCGACGGCGAGACCACCGCCACCATCGACGACGGGTCCACGTTTACCACTCCCTTTGCGCAGACCGACGTGTTCGTGCTCACCGATGGGCAGTGGAAGATTCTGCATGCTCACCGGTCTTCGCCGGTGCGCTGACGCGGTCAGTTCAGATAGGCAGAACCGGTTTCCGCCGGTTCCGGGGCGGGCCAATAGGCCATCTCAAAACCGCCGGCTGAATCCTGCGAGGCGGCCGCGTTGTACGCCGCGATCCACTCGGCGGCGTCCGCCGCCACGTCGAATTCGATCTCCGCGGCCCGGCCGTCCTCGGCCCACCACCGCTCGCCAGCCCGCGTGAACTCCAAGGCATCGTCGCAGCCCGGAGCGGCTGCGCGAACCCGGGGGCCGATCGTCGCGAGAAGCATGGCCGCCTGGACCGTCGTGTCGGAGTATCGAATCAGGATCCGCATGACCTAATGATGCGCCTGTCAACCAGAAGATTCCAGGTCCAGAGGTAACAGCGAAGCGCCTAGTCCGTCTCAGAGAGCACGTACCATAACTTAAGTTAAGATTTTCCCACCAAGGCTGCCAGGCAGCATCAGTTGCGCCGGAAATTGCGTGCCTGCAACTCGCGATGCCCCGAGCCGATCGACGACGCAACTCCTCCCGGCAGCCGCACTTCCGCGGTCATGCCGGGCGGGATATCCACGCTCAATAGAAACGTAGCTCCCTCGATGCGCCACTCCACCGCCACCGGGCCCCGCACTGTCTCCCACGACGCCTTCACCCATTGGATGTCGCCGGCCGGCTGCGGTTCGATGCGGATCCGGCTCAATCCCGGCGCATCCGGATCGACGCGGATACCCGCCAGTCCCGCATAGAACCATTGCTCGATGTGTCCCAGCATCAGGTGGTTCTGCGAGCTTTGCGGGTTGGCGTCCCATGCTTCGGTGAGGGACGTGGCGCCGGCGGCGAGTTGGGCGGCGTAACTGGGCGCGGCCGGCTGGTTCGCCAGGTCGAAGATGACGTCGTTGCGGCCCGCATCGAGCAGGGCGGCCAGCACGTAGCTGTAACCGATGTCTCCGGCGCTGGTGTGATTCCCGCGTTTGCGGATGTCGGCCGCCAGCCGCTCGACCAGAGCGGCGCGGCCGGCCTCGGGGGCCATGCCTAATGCCAGCGGCATGGCCAACGCGGTTTGGCTCCCGGTGGAGTAAACGGCCTCGCCAGGGTTGTAGAAGGCGCGCTGGAACGCTTCCCCGACATCCGCCGCCTTCGCCCGATACTCCGCCTGCTCGCCGGAACGGCCCAGCAGTTGCGCCGCCGCCTGCATCACTTTCAGATCCTGCCAGTATGTCGCCGTCGCGGTGGCGCCCTGAGGCGTAAGCTGCGACGCGCCGGGAGGGCGTGGACCAATGTCGTACCAGTCGCCGAGGCCGTAGGACAGCACGCCGCCGGTGGCGCGAGAGCCCAGATACTCCGCGTAGGCTCGCATCATCCCCCAGGAATCCTCCAGCGGCTGCCGGTCCCCATACCACTGCCATGCCAGCCACGGGACGAGGATCCCCGCGCTGCCCCACTCCGGCGAATCGCGAAATCCGCGTCCGAATACCACGTATTCCGGCGCGATGTCCGGAATCAGGCCATCCACCGTCTGCGCCTCGCGCATGTCTCGCGCTATCTTCGGCAGAAACGCGCGCAGGTCCCAGTTATACAAGATCGAGGGACCCATCAAATAGGCCTGTTCGAGCCAGCCCAGTTTTTCACGGTGCGGGCAGTCCGTCAGCACGTGCTGCAGGTTGCTGCGCACGGCCGCGTCGATCAGGCCGTGGATACGATTGAAGAGTTCGCTGGAACAGGAGAATTGGCCGATGCGGGCCGCATCCAGGTGAACGAACTGGCCTTCCAGGCTGCGCAGCGTGGCGCCGCCTGGCCGCGCCTCCGATTCCGGCGCCGCGCCTTCCACCTGGACGTAGCGGAAGCCGGTATACGAGAATCGCGGCGACCATGTCTCGACGCCCGACCCGTTCAGAGTGTAAGTGAAGTAAGTGGGTCCACCGGAGGACCGCTGGGTCACCAAGCCGGCGGAATCGAGCAGTTCTCCCGGCGTCAGGCGTACCTGCGCTCCGGCCGGGCCGCTCACTGCGATCTTCGGCCAACCGGCGAAGTTCTGACCCAGGTCGTAGACGTAGGTTCCCGGCTTGGGCTGTGTCACCCGGACCGGACGGAACGCCTGCTGCACGCGGACGGGCGGGCTGGATTGCGCGCGGAACACGCCGCCCGGAGCTTCCACTCCCGTGGCGCGAGGCCAGGAGGAATCGTCGAACCCGGGACGGTCCCACCCGGCCGGTTCCAGCCGCGCGTCGAAATCCTCGCCGCCGTAAATGCATGAGAAGGTCAGCGGCCCGTCATGAGCGCGCCAGGAACCGTCCGTCCCCACATCGGCGGTCGAGCCGTCTTCGTACTCCAGATGAAGTTGCACGAAGAGGCGCGGCTGGCCGAAAGACCCCGTGTACTTCGCGTACCGGCCACCGGCGACGTTGTAGAATCCGTTGCCCAGCAACACCCCTATGGCATTCGCCCCGGTCTTCAGGAGCGCGGTCACGTCGAACATCTCGTACAGCACCGTCGCGCGGTAGTTGGTCCACGCGGGGGCCAGCACATGGTCCCCCGCCTTGACGCCGTTGACGCGAAGCTCGTGGAATCCCACCCCACTGACCGCCGCCAGCGCGCGGCGCAGAGGGCGGTTGAGGACGATCTCCTTGCGGAAGATGGGAAGCGGACCGGAACGCAGGCTATGATCGGGGTGCGCAATCCACCCGGCCTTCCACGCGCCGGGGTCCAGCGCGGCCATGGTCCATTCGGCCGGCTCGCTCCACGGCGAAGCCCGGCCGGCGGCGTCCCACGCCCGTACCTTCCACCAGTACCGCTGAAACGATTGAAGGGTCGCGCCGCCGTAGGGAATCCAGGTGGTTTGCCCGCTGTCCACCCGCCCGGAATCCCAGCGGTCCCCAGCGCCAGCCGCCAGTTTGTCCCGCGAACCGGCCACCAGGATCTGGTAGGCGGTCTGCCTCTGGTCCCGCTCGCCCGATTTCAGTTTCCAGCCCAGGCGCGGGCGTTCGAGATCGATGCCCAGCGGGTCGCGCCGCGCCTCGCATTCCAGCCCATACGGCTCGAAGCCGGCGGCCAGAGCCGTGCCCACGCACAACAGCGAGACAACTGACGCCCGCATCACGCCCCTCACCTGGCGCCGCTCGGTCACCCCTTCTTCTTCACCGGATCGCCGTACACGATCCCGCGGCCGAATGTGCCCACGTAAACCCGGCCGTACTGCTTGGGGTCGCCGGTGATTTGCCCGATTAGGCCAAACTGGTGCTGGTCGTCGTTGATGCGCACCCAAGTGCGCGCATAGTCGTCCGAGCGCAGGATGCCGCGCTGCCCGTTCGCCACCCCGACCATGTACAGCGCCGGGTCGTTTGCGCCGGGCGCGCCCTTGCCGAAACCGAAGCCGCGCAGCTCGGTGATCCCTTCCATGCGGGTGAAGGTCTTACCCGTGTCGGTGGAGTGATACAGGCCGGTGAGCGCCGTCACCCACAGGTCGCCTTCCCGGCCGGGAGTGGTGTACAGACGGTCCCAACCGCTGCCGCCTTCGATGCGAGTAGTGTTGCGCGTGGGCAGGCCGCCGGGTAAGGTGAAAGGCTGCTCGACGAAGCTGACGGCGCCATCGGTGCTGAGGAACAGCTTGCCTTCATACAGCGACATGCCGTAGAACTTCTTGGGGTTCACGCGGTCGGCGAGGATGCGCGTGTTGCTGGACAAGCCCTTGATCTCGTGCCAGGTGGCGCCCTTGTCCGTGGTGAAGGCCGGCCCGGCGCCCCGCGTAATCCACACCCAGGTAGCGCCGTCGGAAGAAAGCGCGATGTCTCCCCCGCTCGGCCCACCCGGCCCCCTTCCGGGGCCGCCCCCGCGCCCGGCATCCGACGCCTGGGCCGGCGGCAGGGCCGGCGGCTGGGTAGCCGGCGGCTGCCAGGTCTTGCCGCTATCGAGCGAATAGCTGATGTTGAAGCCCGGCTGGTGGTGGTGCGAGCATATGCCCACACGCACAATTACCTCGGGCTTGTTCTCGGCGTAAGCGATTCCGCTGGAGTTATTGAACACCGGCGGGCTGGAGGCCCCTTCCGGCTCCGGCTTGTCGAGATCCCAGTGCACGAACCCGCCGTAATCCCCTATGGCGCTGAGCAGGTGCGCGCCCTTGGTCGGGCTGGTCATTTCCAGCTCCGCGATCTGTTCGATACCGCTGGCCATGATGCTCCACTTGGTGGGCTTGCCGGCGTCCATATCGGTCAGGTTGAAAGTCTCCCAGCCGCCGTAGCCGGTGGTGAACATGGCGTGGTTGGGGTCCGCCGGATCGATCTCCACATCGAACATCCAGTGGATGGGGGTGGTTGCGGTGTAGGGCGCCAGACTGTAATCGAACGGCCCGAAGGAATGCGGCGGCGCTGGTTGCAGTGGAGTAGTAGCTTTATAGGGCGCCAGCTTGTAATCGTAGCCGCCGCTTTCGAAGACCGCTTTCCAGGTCTTGCCGCCGTCGATGGTGCGGTACAATTCGTCTTCACCGCCGGCGCTGTTCCTGCGGCCGAAGGTGCTGGCGATCACCACCTTGGGATTGTGCGCGTCCACCGACACCGCGGCCCATCCGAACGCTGTATTGTTGGCGTCGGGCTTCACCGGGGTGATCTCGGTCCATGCGCCAGATTTGGTATCGAGCTTCCACACGCCGCCCGCGGTCATGCCGCTCGGTCCGGGCGACGTTCCGTAGGACAGGTAGAGCGTTCCATCGGAGGCCATCACCATGTGGGTAGGCCGGTATTGCGTCGGTTGGCCGGGCACGGGCTGCCAGGTCTTGCCGGAATCGGTGCTGCGGAACAGGTTGTCCCGGCCCATCAGGGAGACGGCGGCGTAGATGGTGGAGCTGGTCTTACCCTTCGAGCCGCTGCGGGGATCGACTAGAGTGACGACGACGCCGTCGCCGCGGGAGCCGCGCCCGCCTCCGCCCCTGCCGCCTGGCGGGCGTCCGGGCCCGCGGGCGCGGCTCCGGGAGTGCCGGCTCCACGGCCCCCGGCCGGCGATCCACCGGCAGGCGGCGCTTCGGTCACATCGGGGAAGCTATCCACTTTGCTCCACGTCACGGCGCCGTCCGTGCTTCTCCACAGACCCGCCAGGCGCGTGCCGAGGTATAGGACCTTGCCATTGTTCGGGTCCACGGTCATGCGCTCCCCATTGCCGCGGCCGTCTTCGTTGCCGCCGAATCGGATGGAAACGTTGGTCCGCTCAAAAGTCCTGCCGCGATCGCTGGAGCGCAGGATGGCGTTGTCGGGCGAGTTGGTGTAGGTGCCGCAGGCCAGGTAGACGCGGTTCGGATCGGCGGGATCCACCGCAATGCTCTCCACGCCCATCAGGTTCGATTCCTCGTACCCCACCCAATCGAGCAGCGGTTCCCAGCGCTTGGTCTGGACGTTCCAGCGGTACGCGCCGCCCATATCCGTGCGGGCGTAGCGGACGCCCTTGGCAGTGGGGTGGAAAATGAGGCCGTCCACAAAACCGCCGCCCACCATCTGGACGTTCTTCCAGGTATAGGGTTCGGAGGCGGGCTTCTTGGCCGGGTTCTGGGCGGTGGCCGGAATCAGGAATGCCAAGACGATCAGAACGGATGCGAACAGTACCGCAAGGACACGATGCGCGGACATAACGGCTCCTTTGGAGATTTCGGGATTGCGAACACTCATTGTATGCGTCGGGCGCACGGCGCACAACGCCCGGTGTGCGCCGCGCGCAAAACCGAAAATGTGGGGCCAAGCCTTGGGGCTTGCCGCCGGCCTTTTGGCCGGCGTTCCTCACGCCGGTGAAAGACGCCGGGCACAAGCCCGGCGGCAAGCCCGATGGCTTGACCCCACACAAGAGCCCTGGGCGCCGCGCGCGGCGCACGATGGTTCGAACGAACCGGCTTGCGGCGTCTACGATCCCAGGGTGATCGTCTGCTGCGCCTTGACGTCGGCCGAGGAGCCTCCCACCATCAGGTTGACTTTCTCGTCCTCCACCACCCACTGTTTCTTCTGCTCGTCCCAATAGGCCAGGTCCTTCGCCTTGAGCGTGAACAGTACGATCTTCGACTCGCCCGCCTTCAGGGCGATGCGCTGGAAGCCTTTGAGCTCCTTGATGGGCCGCTCCACCTTGGAGCCCGCGTGCGCCACGTACAACTGAACCACTTCCTGGCCATCCCGTTTGCCGGTATTGCGAACCGTGACGGTGACCGTCATCTGGCCGTCCTTGGTCATACGCGAAGAGCTGGGGCGGAAGTTCGTGTAAGCGAACGTGGTGTAACTCAGCCCGTAGCCGAACGGATATAACGGCTGACCCTTGAAGTACATGTAGGTGCGGCCGTTGCGGAGGTTGTAGTCCATCATGGGCGGCAAATCCTCGAGCGACTTCACCCACGTCTGGTCCGTACGCCCGGCGGGGTTGTAATCGCCGAACAGAACGTCCGCCAGAGCGTTGCCTTCCTCCTGGCTGTTGTGGGCCATGGTAACGATGGCGGGCACATTCTCCTGCGCCCAGTTGATGGCGAACGGGAAACTGGTCTTGAGCACCACGATGGTCTTGGGATTGGCCTTGAATACGTCCTTGATCAACTGCTCCTGCACCGGTTGCAGGTCGATGGCCGTACGGTCGATGCTCTCCTTGCCTTCGCTGGGATCGCACGTGCCCCCGAATTTCATGGTCTCGCAGGTGGGGTGGCTGCCGATAACGACGATGGCGACATCCGAAGCCTTGGCCGCGTCGACCGCCGCGTTGTTGTCGTTGTTGAGGGCGAAGTTCACCTTGACCCCGGCGCCGACTTTGCTCTTGATTCCATCGAGCGGAGTAATCGCATAGGGCCACGCGCCGCTATACCAATCCCAGTCGACGGCGTTGGACCGCTGGCCGATCACCGCGATGGACTTCAGCTTGGATTTGTCCAAAGGCAGCGTGTTGTTCTGGTTCTTCAAGAGCACGATCGACTCTTGCGTCACCTGGCGGGCCAGCAGTTTGTTCTCGTCCCTCGTCGGAGGCTCGGGGCCGTCTTTGATCTGGGTGTAGGGGACCATCTCGGGAGGATCGAGCATTCCGAGCTGGATCATCACCCGGAAGCTGCCCCGCTCGACCTCCTCGATCTCCTTCATGGTGATCAGGTTCTTTTGGAGGGCCAGAGTGACATTGGCTTTATATATGCCGTCGAGGAACTGGTTGATGCCCACCTTGATGGCGCCCGCGGCGGCCGTGGGCAGGTCCGGAAAGTAATTGTGAGCCCGAGGGCTCGCCATGGCATCGAGAGATCCGGCGTCGGTGGTGATGATCTGGTTTACACCCCACTCCTTGATGGTGATGTCCCTTATGATCGGCTGGGCGGTCATGGGGATGCCGTTCATGCCGTTGTAAGCGGCCATGTAGGAGCGGGCCCCCGCTTCCACGCCCATGCGGAAGGGCACCGAGTAGTATTCGCGCAGGAGGCGCTCGTCGAAGTTGGAGGACGATCCCATGCGACCCTTCTCATTGCTGTTCGCCAGGAAGTGCTTCAACAGGGCGGCGCTTAGAAAGTACTTGCGATCGTTGCCCTGGAGCCCGCGGACGAACGCCGCGGTCAGCGTGCCGTTGAGGAAGGCATCCTCGCCGTAGCACTCCTCATTCCGGCCCCAGCGGATGTCGCGGCCGAGATCGGCGTTGGGCGCACGGACAATCAGGGACTGAGAGCCGCCGCGGCTGTATTTCGCGGTCTGGTTGAACCAGCGCGCTTCGTAGCCTTCCACGGCGGCGGCCTTCTGGATGATGTCCGCGTCCCAGGTCTCTCCAAGCCCAATGGACTGAGGGAAGGTGGTCGTCGGGGTCCCATTGGGAGGTTTGCCGCGCGCCAGCCCATGCAAGCCTTCTCCCTGGTTGTAACCCTTGATCCCGAGGCGGGTCAAAGTAGGACCGGGCCCCCCTCTGCCGCCGCCCAAGTAGTAGTTGGCGCCCAGGACGTCGACCTTCTCCTCTGGAGTTAACAAGGAAATAATGTTGGTCACCCTTTCCTCAATCGAGAGGGCGGGGTTCTGAAATGGATACTGGTACTGTTTTGGGGCGGGCGGCGTCTGGGCGATGGCAAGGGCCATCACGAGGCACACAACGCCCAACGACACGGCGACTGCTCTCACGGCGATTCCTCCTGTTGACGAAAACCTGAACCGGGATTTCCGCCTTGCCATCCCGGCTAGCATAGATTGTAGCTCCAACCGCGCTGATCGGGGCCGTAATTCGGATTCCCCGCGGCGCGCCGCCACGCGGGGGGGATGGCATCCCGCGGCCGGTTGAAAACCCGCCCCGAGCGCCGGTTTCCAACCGTCGCGCAGCTTGACAAGCTGCCCCACAAGGAGCACTACGCCCCCGCTTCCAGCGATACAGCCGATTCACTGCGTGACGGAAATGGTCTTTTCGAGCCGCGCATCGGCGGAAGAAGCGCCCACCATGATTCCGACGGCGCCGGGCTCCACCACGAAGGCGTGTTTGCCCGCGTCCCAGTAGGTTAGATCGGTCCCTTTCAGCGGCAGCCGGACGGTCCGCGTCTCGTTCGGTCGAAGGGTCACGCGCTCAAATCCGCGCAGCTCCTTTATGGGCCGCTCCACCGCGGAATTCGCGCGCTTGACGTACATCTGCACCACCTCGTCGCCGGCCCGGGTCCCCGTGTTCTTCACGTCCACGCTCACCACCACCTCGCCCGCCGCGTTCACCGAATCGGCCGAAGTGCGCAGGTTGGAATACTCGAACGTGGTGTAGCTCAGGCCGAATCCGAAAGGATACAACGGCTGCCCTTTGAAATACATGTACGTCCGGCCTTTGCGAATGTCGTAGTCCATCATGGGCGGCAAATCGTTCAGCGAGTTGACCCATGTAGCCACCAGCCGGCCGGCCGGATTATAGTCGCCAAACAGGACATCCGCCACCGCGTTGCCTTCCTCCTGGCTGGTGTGCGCCATGTGAAGAATCGCCGGAACGTTCTGCTGAACCCAACCGATGGCGTAAGGGAAGCTGGAAATCAGAACCACAACCGTCTTCGCGTTAGCCTCTTTCACGCTGCGGATGAGGCTCAGTTGCGCCGGGTCCAGGTCGATCGCTTTGCGGTCCGTGGCTTCCCTGCCTTCGCTGGGCAGCAGAGAGCACGGCTCGTTCTGCGGATAGCAAACCGGATGGTTGCCTACGAACACAATGGCCACGTCGGATTCGGAGGCCAGATTGACCGCGTTGCTGTGGATGTCGTTAGGCACAAAGCGCACCCGCACGTTTGGCCCTACCTTGTTCCGGATTCCCTCGACCGGGGTCACCGCATAAGGAGGAATGCCGGCGTACGAGTCGATAAAAACCCTGTCTCCGAAGGGCCCGATCACGGCGATGGAGCGGAGCTTGCTCTTGTCGAGCGGCAATAAGTTGTCGCTGTTCTTGAGCAGAACGATGGATTCCTGAGTGACCTTTCTGGCTAGCGCCTTGTTCTTCTCGCTGTACCAGGGCTCCTCGGTCCCCGCGATGTTGCCGTAGGGCGTCACCTCGGGAGGATCGAACTCGCCCAGCCGTATGCGCATCCGGATGTTGCCCCGGATATTGCGCTCGACGTCGGCCTGGTTGAGCAACTGCTTTTCCAGGGCGTCTTTCAATGGCGCGGCGAACGGATCGAGAAACATGGTGATGCCGGCTTTGACGCTCCCGACGACCGCGGCCGTGGCGTCCGGATAGTAGTGGAACTGGCGCGTGAGGTTGGGAAGAGACCCGGCGTCCGTGCACACCATTCCGTCAAACTTCCATTCCTTTTCCACGATGTCTCTGATGAACGGAGATACGGTGTTGGGAATCTTGTTGACCGCGTTGTAGGATGTCATGTACGATTGCGCGTTGCCTTCCAGAATGCCCATCTGGAACGGAACCAGGTAGTATTCGCGGAGATTCCGCTCGTCGAAATCGGAGGACGAGCTGGTCCGCCCCTCCTCATTGCTGTTGGCCAGGAAGTGTTTCATGGTGGCCGCCGAAAGCAGGTACTTGGGGTTGTCGCCCTGAAGCCCCTTGATCAGGCCAACCGACATTTTCCCGACGAAGTAGGGGTCCTCTCCGAACGATTCCTCCGTGCGGCCCCAACGGGGGTCCCTGGCCAGGTCCACGTTGGGCGTCCGGATGGCGAGGCAGACGCGGGCTCCGTCCCACTTTTTGTAATAGACCCGGGCTTCATACCCTTCCACGGCCCCCACCTGGCGAAGCGCCTCGGGGTCCCACGTCTCACCCAGGCCCACCGACTGCGGGAAGGTGGTGGCCGTGACGCTCCCGCCCCGCATCCGGCCCAAACCGTGCAGTCCCTCGGTGAAGCCGGTGAAGGCCTTGATTCCCAGACGTGGGATGGCCGGCTCGATCTGCCCCAGCATCTCGATCTTCTCATCCGGAGTCAGCCGGGAAATCAGATCGTCCACTCTCCGCTCGAGCGGCAGGTTGGGGTCGCGAAACGGCTCGGCGGCGGCCAGCGCCCGCGCCATGCCGGCGGCCAAAAGCAGCGGGAGGACGATGTTCAGTGCTCGCGGTCTCATAAGAACCTCTGTGAGATAGTCTATGATGTCCGGTCATGCAAGAGTCAAGCCCCCTCGGCGCAAACCGGCCATGGCGGCGGGAGTATGATTGTGGGAGACTGGAGTCCGAAATGGAATCTCCAGGCCAGGCGCCGATGGCGAACCGGAACGCCGGGCGGGCGCCATGTTGATGACGCGGTTCCACTCGGCGAAAAGCACAAGGAGGCAGCATGAAACCCTACATTCTTTTGGCGTTCCTGGCGGCCCTGTCGGCGGCCCCGCCCCAGGCTTCGCGGCCGCGGCCGGCTCCGGCTCCGGCTCCGGCCCCGGCGCGTCCCGTAACCGTTACCGTGAGGGATCTCAGCCGGCGCTCGGTCGTCAATAACCTTGGGTTGGGCAGTTGCCCAAAGAAATTGAAGTCGGGCATGCTGGAGACTCCCTGCTTCGGCATGACCGGCCGGAGCTGGGGCAGTTCCTGCCTTACTTTCAAGATCAGCGAGGGCGGCGCGTCCAGCTACGAAGAGCTGGCGTGCATCGAATCGTGCCCCGGCGGAATGCGAA
Organism: Terriglobia bacterium; assembly: GCA_963767595.1. Classification (GTDB taxonomy): domain Bacteria; phylum Acidobacteriota; class Terriglobia; order Bryobacterales; family Bryobacteraceae; genus BOG-224. The sequence continues at coordinate 7,662 of CAVYEK010000015.1, read as the reverse complement.
ACACCGATCCCTGCACCAGCGCCGTTTGTTACAAGACTCTGGCGGGCAACGCGTATTTCCGCACCTTCGCGGCGTTGGACCCGGCCATGCAGCAGAAGATAGCTGCCGACTACACCAAGCTCATCGCGCTGGCGCAGGCCGACGTCGCCAATCCGAGGAACTATACTGCGCTGGGCGGCGATAAGGAACGCTCGCGGCTGAAATTCGAAATTCTGGGCTCCGTGATCGGCGGTTTGGTGAACCATGATACCGGTGAGATCTCCGCGCCCGGCGCCATGCTGCCGTTCGGCGAGTGTCTCCTCAAGCTGGCCGAGGCGCGGGAAAAGGTCAACGGCCTGGAAGTCTCCATCAGCAAGCTCTACGGCCAACCGCCGCAGGTGAGCACCGGCAATCCGGCGGATGCGTCGCCCATGGACACCTCCGCCACCGGCACCCTGCACCTCTATGAATCGGCGTTCCTCACTTGCGCCAGCGCCACTCGGGATTTGAGCCGCTGCCTGAGCGGACTGGGCCCGGCATCCCCGGACTCCATGGCTGGCTCCATCATTCACGAGCTGGTGCATTACACGCAGAGGAAGTTCGGGCACGAGTCCAGCGAGGGAGGTTTGAACGACGCCGCTTCCGACCTGAAGACGATGCTAAATGAAATCATGGCCTACGGCGTGGCGCGTGAGGACTTGTTCTACCGCCATGCGCTCTCGCCCAGCGATTACAGCGTGCTGACCGGGGCGGGACTCGCCGCCCAAGTGCGGGCGTTCCAGTCGTCGTGGCCGGCGGCCGGAACGGCTGCGCAGGAGGACGTGGCCGCTTGGGCCTGGCGCATTGAATGGATGCGGGCGCGGATGGTCCGCCGCTAACCGGCCGGCGCAGGAAGGCAACGTCTGGAATTTGGCGTGCGTGGCGATTCGACACAAATCGCCACTAGATGCATCGTTGTGCGGCACGGCCTTGGCCCTTGTGAACCATAGGATCGCGAAATGTGGGGTCAAGCCTTCGGGCCGGCGTTCCTCCGGAGTTGTGGGACAGGCGCTTCCGCCTGTCAAACGCGCACGCTGAGATCCGGAAGACAATGCGGGAGCTTTCTGCGGTAGTACATCCAAGGTTGACAGACGGAAGCGTCTGTCCCACAACACTACAGCGGCCGCCGCCCCGAGCTACCATCAATGGGAAGCCACGAGGTGAAGCCGTGAAACACGCCCTCTTGTCAATCCTGCTGGTAATCGCCATGGGAATACTCTCTGCGCAGAATCCCGAAAAGGACGCGCCTTACAAGAACCCGAAACTGCCCGTCGAACAACGCGTGGCGGATCTCCTCGGCCGCATGACGCCGCGGGACAGAGCGGAGATGCTGAGCGGCGCCGGCTGGATGGAGAGCCGGCCCAACGCGCGCCTGGGCATTCCCGCCATCAAGATGGCCGATGGCCCCATGGGCGTGCGCAACTGGGCCGGCTCCTCGGCCGTCACCAACGCCGCCGCCACGCCGCCGGTTCTCTCCACTGCATTCCCGGCGGGGGTTGGCATGGCGGCGAGTTGGGATGTGGAACTGGTCCGCCGCGAGGGCCAGGTGATCGCGCAGGAAGTGAAGGCCTTCGGACGGAACATGATTCTCGCGCCCACCGTGAACATCAATCGCCAGCCGCTATGGGGCCGCAACCTCGAAGGCTACGGCGAAGACCCCTACCTCACCGCTCGCATGGGCGTGGCGTACATCGAAGGCGTGCAATCCGAGAAGGTCATCGCGACTGTCAAGCATTTCGCCGCCAACAACCAGGAGTTTGAGCGCCACCGCATCGACGAAAAGATCGACGCGCGCACTCTGCACGAGATCTACCTCCCGGCGTTTCAAGCCGCCGTCCAGGAGGCCGGCGTGTGGGCCGTGATGAATGCTTATAACAAGGTGAACGGGTCGTATTGCGCCGAAAACTCCTACCTGCTGTCTGAGACTCTGCAAAAGCGCTGGGGCTTCAAGGGCTTTGTAATTTCGGACTGGGGCAGCACCTACAGCACGGCCGCCACGGTGGCCGCCGGCATGAATCTCGAGATGCCCGGCGGAGAAGCCATGCGAACCTGGTTCGCCAAGCCCGAAACGCAGAAGGACGGCAACGGGGCAGGCTGGCTGACGCCGGAAAAAGTGCTCGCGGCGGTGGCCGCCGGCCAATTGAAAAAGGAGGCCGTGGACGATGCCGCGCGGCGCATCCTGCGCGTAATGTTCACCGCTGGATTGTTCGAAGGCGCCAACCCGTCCGGGGGCGAGGTGGATACGCCCGAGCAGAGGGCCGTGGCGCTCACGGCCGCCACCGAGAGCATCGTGCTGCTGAAGAACGAAGGCGGCCTGCTTCCGCTGGGTGGGCCGAAGATCCGCTCGCTAGCCGTGACCGGCCCCAGCGCCGTGATCGCCAGAACCGGCGGCGGCGGAAGCTCGCTGGTCCGGCCGAAGTTCTCCGTCACGCCGCTCGATGGCATCCAGGAGGCCGTGGGCGCGCCGGCGCAGGTCGCCTTCGCACAGGGAGTGGTTATGCAAGGCGAGGATGCGAGCAAGGAGACGCCGCAAGCGCGCGCCGCGCTGCGCGAAGAAGCCGTCGAACTGGCCCGCAAATCCGATGCTGCCATCGTCGTGGTCGGCTACTCCTCCAAGCTCGAGTCCGAGGGTTTCGACCGCCCCTCGATGGATCTGCCCGAAGGTCAGGACGAGCTGATCGAGGCGGTCGCCGCGGCCAACAAGAATACCATCGTGGTGATTGTCGCGGGAGCGCCGGTGACCATGACCAAGTGGATCGGCCGCGTTCCCGCCGTCGTGCAGGCCTGGTATGGAGGCCAGTCAGGGGGGCAAGCCATCGGCGCGATTCTGTTCGGCATGCAGAACCCGTCCGGCAAGCTGCCCGTGACGTTCCCCAAGCAGTGGTCCGATTCGCCGGCCTATGGGCACTACCCCGGCGACAATCTGCACGTCGCCTACGAGGAAGGCATCTATGTCGGGTATCGGGGATTCGACAAGCGGAACGTCGAGCCGCTGTTCCCCTTCGGGCACGGGCTCTCGTACACCAAGTTCGATTACAGCGGGCTGAAGATTACACCGGCCAAGGCGGCTGCCGGCAAGCCGGTTGAGGTGACCATGCAAGTGCGCAACAGTGGATCGCGCGCGGGCGCCGAGGTGGTGCAGTTGTACGTGCACGACGTGAAATCGAGCGTGGATCGCCCCGTCAAGGAGCTCAAGGGGTTTGCGCGCGTGATGCTCGATCCGGGACAGGCGCGCAACGTGTCGTTCACCCTGGACAAGTCCGCACTGTCGTTTTACAGCGCGGCGAAAGACGAGTGGGTCGCCGAGCCCGGCGCCTTCGAGGTGTGGATCGGCGCATCTTCGCGCGACATCCGCCTCAAGGGCGCCTTGGAGCTGACCCCCTGAGTCCGTGCCGCTGGTCGAGCGGCACGCCCCACAGCGCCCTTGCTAATTTGCGGAAGGCTTCTCCACTTTGTCAATGACCAGGACATCGACGGGCGCCTTGGTTGTCTCGATCTTCAACCCCAATTGTTGCTGGAATGCAGCGAACAGATCCGGGGGCGCATCGGGATTGTCGGCAGCCGGGGCAGGGGACGGGCCCCCCCCAAAGCCGGCCATCTGACCCGCATCGGGCGTAAACTTCAGGGTGAAATCGTACTTCTCGGCAAGTCCCGTCTGATCCACCATCGGCCTGTCCAGGACGATGCCCTGCAGCGTGTTGGCGACTTCCGCCAGGGTCGCGTTCCTGACATTGAAGCTCATTCCCCCTCCCGGTCCCGCTCCACCGAAAAACAGGCTGGGCAGGCCGTTCGGATCCGCCTGGCTCTTGGAGATTTTTGCTCCGGATTTTGCCACGCCGATCGCGTACACGGAGATCTCTTTCTTTTCGCGATGGAACTTGAGTTGGAACCGGTCGGCCACCAGCTTCTGAAGCATGATCTTGATCTGCGCGACGCTGGGCTGGCCGGGCACGTCGGGCCGCCCCGTCACATCGTATTTATCCGAATCGAGCCAGGATGGTCCGCCCGTGATCTGCCGGGCATGAACGCCATAGGCCACGGTGATGAGATCGTTCAAAGTCGTATTGACCGTCATGACATCCTGGCCTCGTACCGTAAATACTTTGCCTGGCCGGGCAGGGTCGCTCGGCTTGATCGTGGCCACCTCAAAAGCCGGATCGGCATTCGCGGCCATCCGTACCGGAGGGGGCGGAGGTTCGGGAATCGTCCACGCAGTCGCGGGGGTGGCCCGTACCAGGTTCAGAGGCATCGGCGCGCCCTGGGTCCAGGTCCCCAAAATCGCGTTCCCGTCCCCACTCAGCTTTCCCTCATAGCTGCCCAGCCCGCCGACCGCAATCTTTATCGTCGAACCGTCTTTGGTGACGGCGCTGGCGGGCATGCCCGGCGCTGGTTGGTCGATGCTGTACAGCGTAGCCTTCAACTTGTCGTCTTCCAACGAGATCTTGACCACGATCCGCAGTTTTTGCGGACCGGCCTCCAATGTGCCCTGCCAGTTGCCGGTTAGGTTCTGGGCTTGCAAGGCGCTTCCCGGCAATATCGCGAAGGCTATCATCCAAAGCATCAAGTTTTTCACGGGCGGTCTCCTGGGCGGAACGGATTGCGTCGATAAACGACAGATCTATTTTGACACCGATTTACATCGATTGTTCCCAGGCAAAGCCGGCGCCGTCGAGGCCCGACGCCGCAAAGGCGGCCACGCCGGAGCTAGCTGGGATATATAATCGATACCGAAGTCTAAATGGAATCCCGGTTGACAGGAGTTGTTATGAGAGTTTCGGGTCTTTATGGCTGCGCCCTGGTTTGTGGTCTGGCCCTGGTTTCGACTCAATGCGCCAGCGGGCCGGTCTCCGAACCCCCTCACCTTCGGAAGCAGGGGACCGCCACCCAACTGATCGTCGACGGCAAGCCGTTCCTCGCGCTGGCGGGGGAGTTGTCCAACAGCAGCGCCACCAGCGTGGCGTACATGAGGCCGATTTGGCCCAAGCTCAAGGCCGCGGGACTGAACACCGTCATCGCCGGCGTTTCCTGGAACCAGATCGAGCCGCGGGAAGGCAAGTTCGATTTCAGCGAGCTGGATGGCATCCTGCGCGATGCGCGCGGTAACAACCTGCGCCTCGGGCTGATTTGGTTCGCGAGCTGGAAGAACGGTTATTCCAGCTACCCGCCCGACTGGGTGAAGAAGGACTTCGAGCGCTTCCCGCGCGTCCGGATACAGGGCGGGAAGACCATCGAGCTCCTTTCCCCGCTCAGCGACGCGAACCGGGACGCCGACGCGCGCGCCTTCGCCGCGCTGATGCGCCACCTCAAGGAGGTGGATCGCCAGCACACCGTCATCATCATCCAGGTAGAGAACGAAGTGGGGGTGCTGCTCGACTCGCGGGACCGCTCGGAGCCGGCCAACAAGGCCTTTGAGGCGCCGGTTCCCAAAGAACTGATGGACTACCTCCAGCAGCGCAAAGACACGCTGGCGCCGGAGCTCCTGGATGTGTGGAAGGCCGCCGGGTTCAAGACCTCCGGCACGTGGGAGCAGGTTTTCGGAAAGGGAAGACCCGCGAATTTCGAAATCCCCGTCCGGGTGGACAGCCCGCCCTATAAGCAGGCGGACCTGGACAGCTTCCGGCAGGTCCGCTGGGCGGCCGACGAGATCTTCATGGCGTGGAACTATGCGCGTTATGTGAATGCCGTGGCCGAGGCCGGCAAGAAGGAATACAACATCCCGATGTACGTCAACCAATGGCTGCAGCAGCCCAACTACCCCTGGCCCGGCGTCTACCCCAGCGGAGGGCCGGCGCCCCAGGTGCATGACGTCTGGCGGGCGGCCGCGCCGTCCATCGATATCCTGGCCCCGGACCTCTATCTCGAGTACTTCGCCGAGGTTTGCGCCCGCTTCACCCGCAACGGGAACCCTTTGTTCATCCCCGAAACCGGGGCGGGCGTGGAAGGCGCGGCCAAAGTTCTGTACGCTTTCGGGCGTTACGATGCCATCGGCTTCTCGCCTTTCGGCATCGACGGGGGCCGGCCGCCCGAAGCCAATCTCAGCTCGAGCTACGACCTCATTGCGCAACTCGCCCCCCTGATTCTGGAGCACCAGGGTAAAGGCACGATGTCCGCCGTCCTCCTCAACCCCAATGACCCGCCGCAAAAGGTCCGGCTCGGAAATCACACCGTCGAGGCCACCTTCCAGTTTGGGCCCCATCCCGGTGCGCCGGTAACCAAGCAGGAGCGGCCCCCCGCGGCGGCCATCTTCATTAACACCGGGCCCGACGAGTATTACGTGGCCGGCAAAGGCGTGAGCCTGACCTTCTCTCCGAACACGCCGGGGCCCGAGATGGACGGGCTTGCCACCGTGGAAGAAGGCAAATTCGTGAACGGCCTCTGGGTTCCCGGGCGCCAGCTCGCCGGCGACGAAACCATCCAGGGGCAGTCCGTGTCGCTCTGGAACAAAGGCATCCAGCGCGTGACCCTCTATCGCTACCGTTAAGTGGGGTGAGCCTTCTGGCTTGCCAGGCATTAAGTAGGGTAAGCCTCCTGGTTTGCCATGCCTTGCAAAGGCAGCAGGAGTTCTTGCCCATGGAGAAATCGTCATGAAACTGTCAATGCTGTTTTGCTGTACTCTCATCTGTTCTTCCGCCGTTGCCGCGGATATTCCCCACTTGCAGAAGCAGGGGACGGCCACCCAACTGATTGTGGACGGCAAGCCCTTTCTGGCTCTAGCCGGCGAGCTGCACAATAGCAGCGCCACCAGTCTGGAGTACATGAAGCCGGTTTGGGCCAGGCTCGCCGAAGCCAGGCTCAACACCGTCCTGGCGGGCGTTTCCTGGAACCAGATCGAACCCCAGGAAGGCAAGTTCGATTTCAGCGTGCTGGACGGCGTGATCCAAGGCGCCCGGAGCCAGAACCTGCGTCTGGTGCTCCTGTGGTTCGGAAGTTGGAAGAACGCTCTCTCCAGCTATCCGCCGGACTGGGTGAAGAAGGACTACAAGCGCTTCCCGCGCATCCAGGTGCAGGGCGGCAAGACCATCGAGCTTCTCTCCACGCTCAGCGACGCCAACCGGGACGCCGACGCGCACGCCTTTGCCGCGCTGATGCGGCACGTCAGGGAGGTGGATAGCCAGCAGCGCACGGTCCTCATGATCCAGGTGGAGAACGAAGTGAACGTGATCGGGGATTCCCGCGACCGCTCCCCCGTGGCCGACAAGGCCTTCGCGGAGCCCGTGCCGAAGGAGTTGATGGACTACCTCCAGGCGCACAAGGACGGCCTGATATCCGACTTTCGCAAGGTGTGGGAAGCGGCCGGCTTCAAGACGTCCGGAACCTGGGAAGAGGTGTTCGGGAAGGGCCTGGCGACGGATGAAGCTTTCATGGCCTGGAACTACTCGCGCTACATCGGCCGCGTGGCCGCGGCGGGCAAAGCCGAATATCCGCTGCCCATGTACGTGAACGCGGCGGTGATGGGATTTGCGAGAGTAGGGCCAATCGCCAACGCCCATAGCGGCGGCCCGCTTGCCCAGTTGGGGGACATCTGGAGGGCCGGCGGGCCGCAGATCGATATCCTCTCGCCCGACATTTACGGCAACGACGACTTCTTTACCTCGACCACGGCATCGTTTGCCCGAAACGGGAACCCGCTGTTCATCCCCGAAA
>CAVYEK010000014.1:0-224371 GCA_963767595.1 Terriglobia bacterium | reverse complement strand
TGGCCGGGGCCAGGTTGATGGTGAGACATGTCCAGTGATACCGTCCCGGGTTCATCAGCGCGGATCTGATCCGCTCGCGGCTCTCGCGCACGGCCATTCGGGCATCCCCACGGTCACCGAATCCTTCGGATTGCCCGAGGCGTACAGGTCGACTTCGACGTCGATCAAATGCGCATCGACGCCGTACACCGCCGCGCTAAGCGTTTTGAATAGGGCCATAGCTGGAAGTCTGATTAAAAGTAAAGTGCGCCGGCGCCGCGAAGTTCTCCAAATAATCCGCGGCGATGCCGTGAGGACCTCGCGATTCGACGAGCCAGGAAGAGAAAGCCGTTCGCCAAGCCTTTGTTCGCCGCAACGGCGGGCGCACGCCGGCGCCTTCCGGCAGTACGGCTTCAGCCGCTTTCGAAGAGGCGCCGGACCATCGCCTCATGCTCGCTCAGTCCCTCGCCCTCAAACTCCCGGCAACCTGCTCCAGCAGGTCGGGGATGTCCAGACCTTGCGGACATTTCTCCAGGCAATCCATGCAGCGCGCGCACAAGGATGCATAGGCCGGCCGCCCGGACAGCACGCCGCCGGCGCGCAGCGCGTAGAGAAATCCGGCTTCGTGGACTTTCCCGAACGTGTGGAAGGCGTTGAACAGATCGAAGCTGCCGGGGATATCGACGCCCGACGGGCACGGCTGGCAGTAGCCGCAACCGGTGCAGCCGACCCGCATAATCTCGCGATATTTCCGGCCTACTCTGTCGATCAGTCCCAGTTCCGCGGGTGTGAGCGCTCCCGGATGCGCTTCCCCGGCGATCCTCAGGTTCTCCTCAATCTGGGCCTCGTCGTTCATTCCCGACAAGGCCACCGTCGCCTCCGGGTGGTCCCAGACCCACCGCAGAGCCCACTCGGCGGGGGACCGAAGCCTTTCAGCCTCCCGCCAAAGGGCCGCGATCGCGGGTGGCGGGGAGACCGCCAGCATGCCGCCGCGGAGAGGCTCCATGGCCATCACTCCCATGCCTTTCGCGCCGGCGTACTGGAGTCCCGCGGCCCCGGCCTGGCGCTCCTCGTCGAGGTAATTGTATTGGATCTGGCAGAACTCCCATGGATACGCGTCGGCGACGCGTTTGAAATCCTCCCGGTTTCCGTGATACGAGAAGCCCGCGTTTCCGATCCTTCGGCCGGCCTTGGCCTGGTCGAGAAACTCCGCCACGCCGAGCGCGGCGATTCGGTCCCAAGCATCCCCGCTGAGCGAATGGACCAGGTAATAGTCGATCCGCGGCGTAGCCAGTTTCCGAAGCTGCGCGTCGAGAAACCGGTCCATGTCGGCGCGGTCCTTGACCAGCCATGCAGGCAGCTTGGTGGCGAGCCTCACCCGCTCTCGATACCCATCCGCCAGGGCGCGGCCCAGGAAAGGCTCGCTTTCGCCGCCATGATAGGGCCAGGCGGTGTCGACGTAGTTCACCCCGCCATCGATGGCGCGCCGGATCTGGCGGGCCGCCCGCTCTTCATCGATCCGCCCGTCCTTCTGCGCCAAACGCATGCAGCCGAATCCCAGGATCGACAAATCGTCTCCCGTCTTTGGCGCCTTCCGATACAGCATGGACTCCCCTCGTAGAGGCGCATTGTATCATTCCGGCGCCTCTTGGAGTTTTGATGGCGCGTCGATTCGTACGACACTAAGAGGTAAGGGCGCGGATGGCCCTCCAGATCCATGCTGACTATGGATATCATTCAGGCATCCGGGTCCCCTTGTTGAAGGCAGGCGGCGCGAAAACTGCGGTCCCTCAGGACGATTCCATGGGCACTCTCGATAACCTCGACGACTTGCTTGGCGCCGCCGCGCGGAATGATTCCGCGAGGCCCGCGATTCTCGGCCTGGGGCGGGATCCGCTGTCGTATGGGAAACTTCTGGATCATATCGGAGCCGTGACCGCGGCGCTGAGATCTCACGGGGCCCGCCGTGAAGACTGCGTCGCTATCGTGCTTCCCAACGGGCCTGAGACGGCCGTGTGCACGCTGGCCGTCGCCTCCTGGTGCTGCTGCGCTCCGCTCAACCCGGGTTATACGGCCGCGGAGCTGGATTTCTACTTGTCGGACCTGCGGCCCCGGGCCGTGATCGTCGAAGCCGGGCCCGAATCGCCCATCGTGGCGGCGGCCGCGGCGCGCGGCATTCCCATCCTGCGGCTGCACGCCGTCAGGGAACAGCCGGCGGGCGTGTTTCGCCTGGAAGGCCCTGGCTTCGAAGACCGCCCCCTGGACCCGCTCGCGGCGGCGCCCCATGGCGCGGCTCTGCTGCTGCACACCTCCGGCTCCACCGCGCGGCCCAAACTGACGCCGCTCACGCAGGCCAACCTGTGCCTCTCGGCGCGGAACATCGCGGACTCCCTTTCGCTTTCTCCAGCCGACCGCTGCCTCAACGTGATGCCGCTGTTTCACATTCACGGGCTCGTCGGCGCGGTTCTTTCCTCCCTCGCCGCGGGCGCTTCCGCGGCGTGCGCGCCCGGTTTCCAGGCGCCGGATTTCATGGCGTGGATCGACCACTTCCAGCCTACCTGGTACACCGCCGTCCCCAGCATCCATCAGGCCATTCTGGCTCGCGCGACCCGGCATGGCCAGCCGGCCGGGCGCACGAGTCTGCGGTTCATCCGGTCCTGCTCGTCGCCGCTCGCTCCCAAGTTGATGAGCGACCTCGAAGCCGCCTTTTCTGTCCCGGTAGTCGAAGCTTACGGAATGACCGAGGCGTCCCACCAGATGGCGATCAACCCGCTTCCGCCCCGCGCCCGCAAGCCGGGTTCGGTGGGACCGGCGGCCGGCTGCGAGATCGCGATCATGGACGCCGCCGCCGCGCCGCTGCCCGCGGGCGTCGCCGGCGAGGTGGTGATCCGCGGCGCGAACGTCACCAGGGGCTACGTCGACAACCCGGAAGCCAACCGCGCCTCGTTCTTCGATGGATGGTTCCGCACCGGCGACCAGGGCTTCCTGGACGGCGACGGGTACCTGTTCCTGACGGGCCGCACCAAGGAGATCATCAACCGCGGCGGAGAGAAGATTTCCCCTCGCGAGATCGACGAGACGTTGCTGGACCACCCAGCCGTTGCCCAGGCGCTTGCCTTCTCGATGCCCAGCCGGCAGCTCGGCGAGGAGGTGGCCGCGGCCGTGGTGCTGCGTGAGAATGCCGTGGCCACGGAGACCGGCATCCAGGAGTTCGTGGCGGCCCGCCTGGCCCATTTCAAAGTCCCCCGAAGAATCGTCTTCCTGCCGGAGCTGCCGAAGGGCCCCACCGGCAAGCCGCAACGGATCGGGCTGGCGGGACGCCTGAAGCTGGATGAGCCGGCTTCGTCTCCGCCCGGTGAAAGCCTGGCCTCCGCCGGGCCGCTCACTCCGGCCGAGGCGCGCATGGCGGCCATCTGGCGCGGCCTGCTGCGCGTGGAGCGCGCCGGCGCGGACGACGATTTCTTCGCTCTCGGCGGCGATTCCATTCTCGGCGCGCAGCTCATCGTCCGCGTGCGCGATGCATTCGGCGTGGAGCTGCCGATGTTCCGGCTTTTCAATTCGCCCCGTCTGGCCGCGCTGGCCCAATGGATCGAATCCGCGCCCCCCGCGGCCTCCGATTTCAGCGCGCCCATTCCACTCGCGCCGCGCGGGGCGCCGCCACTGGCGTCCTTCGCCCAGGAGCGGATGTGGTTCCTTACGCGGTTCGAGGAAGCGGCGCCCGCCTATATCACGCCCACCGTGCTGCGGATGCGCGGCAATCTGCGCATCGACGCGCTACGCTCGGCTCTTCTCTCCGTCATCGACAGGCACGAGGCTCTGCGCGTCACCTACCCATGTCCGGAAGGAGTTCCGGTTTTGACGATCGCGCCCCCAGGCGTCTTCGATCTGCCGGTCGTCGATCTACGGCATCTGGCCGAATCGGAACGGGAGTCGCGCGTACAACAAGCCGCCGCAGAGGAAGCCTTCCGCCCCTTCGATCTTTCGGTGGATTTGCCCATACGGGCGCGGCTGCTGCGGCTGGCGCCCGAAGAGCACGTATTGCTGCTCACCGTTCACCACATCGCCTTCGACGGCTGGTCCAAGTCGGTGTTCTTCCGCGAGCTATCGGTCTTCTACAAAGCCGCGGTTACGGACACTCCACCGGATCTTCCCGGCCTGCCGATCCAGTATTCCGACTATGCCGCCTGGCAGAGACGTCTCCTGGAAGGCGAGGCCGGCGCCCGCCTCGAGGCGTACTGGAAAGAACGCCTGAACGGGATGCCGCCGGTGCTCGATCTGCCCTCCGACCGGCCCCGGCCGCCGCGACAGACGTACCGCGGCGGCATCGAGCGGATGGTCCTGCCCGCTCCGCTCGCCGATGAGTTGCGCCGCCTGAGCCGCGCCGAGTCCGTGACCTTGTTCATGACCCTTCTGGCCGGCTTTCAGGTCCTGTTGCAACGCTACTCGCGGCAGACCGACATTTGCGTGGGCGTTCCCGTGGCTGGCCGCTTGCGGCGGGAAACGGAGGGCCTCGTCGGCCTCTTCGTCAATGTTCTGGCCATGCGCACCGACCTCTCCGGCGACCCCAGTTTTCGCGCGGCGCTGGCCCGCGTGCGCGAAACCGCGCTGGGCGCATACGACCATCAGGAAATGCCCCTCGAACGCTTGGTGGAAATCGCGCGGCCGGAGCGCAGCCTGAGCTACGCGCCGCTATTCCAGGTGATGTTCCAGTTGCGCAACTTCCCCGAGGTCGCCTACCAACTGGAGGGACTCGAGAACCAGGTCGTCGCGCTCGATCCGGGCACTTCCCAATTCGACTTGTACCTCGATCTTACGGAAACCGCCGGCGGTCTGGCCGCGGCGCTCACTTACCGCGGCGACCAGTTCGACCGGTCGTCGGCCCGCCGCATGTTGGGGCACTACAAAATGGTGCTGGAAGCGGCCGCCGCCGATCCTGGGACGGCCATCGGACGGCTTCCGCTCCTTACCGCCGGGGAGCGGCGGCAAACTCTGGTCGAGTGGAACCAAACCGCGGCGGAGTACCCAATTGTTTCCTCCCTGAAGCTGTTCGAGGAACAGGCTGCCCGGACCCCATCCGCCACGGCCGCCGTGTACGGGGGGCGCAAATGGAGCTACCGGGAACTCGATCGCCGCGCGCGCGGAGTGGCGGAGCGGCTGCGCGAAATCGGCGTGTCGCCGGGCTCGCGGGTAGCGGTCGCCGTCGATCGCTCGCTCGAAATGCTCGCCGCTCTCCTGGGCGTTTGGAAAATCGGGGCCACTTGGATTCCGCTCGACCCCGCGCACCCGCGCGAGCGCCTGGCGTTCATTGTGGAGGACGCCGCCCCCGCGGCGGTGATCGCCGAGCCCCAATTCCATGCTCTGTGGGAGCATGCCGCGACGCCGCTGCTCGACCTCAAAACCGTCGCGCCGCGGGATGGCGGCGAATTCCCCGGAGCTGGGCCCGACGCCATTGCCTACCTCCTCTATACCTCCGGGTCCACCGGCAGGCCCAAGGGCGTCGGCATCCGGCACGGCGGCCTGACGAACTGCCTTGTTTTCCTGCGGGACGAGATCTCTCTCACCGCTCGCGATGTGGTACTCGCGCATACCACTCTGGCGTTCGACCTTTCGATTCTCGAGATGGTTCTTCCGCTCATCTCCGGGGCCTCGGTCGCCGTGGTGGGCCGGGACGCCGCGCGGGATGGCAAGCTGCTCGCACGCGCCATCGGCGACTACCGCGCCGGCATTGTGCAGGGCACTCCCGCCACCTTCCGGCTCCTGCTCGAGTCGGGCTGGAAGCCGACAGCCGGATTGCGCATCATCAGCGGCGGCGAAGCGCTCGCGCCGGACCTGGCCGAGCGCCTGCTTCCCTGCGGGGCATTGTGGAACCTGTATGGGCCCACCGAATGCGCCATCTACTGCACCGGACAGCGTGTGCGGGACGCCCGCCGGGCGGCGGCCATCGGGAAGCCCATCGCCAACACCCGGGCTTATGTGGTGGACGACAACGGCCAACTGGTTCCGGCCGGCGTGCCGGGCGAGCTCTGGATCGGCGGCGCGGGCGTCGCTCCAGGCTACTGGAAACGCGACCAACTGACCGCCGAGCGGTTCGTGCCCGATCCTTTCGGAGAGAATCCCGCCGCCCGGCTCTACCGCACGGGCGATTTGGTTCGCCGGCTGCCGGATGGGACTCTCGATTATCTCGGCCGCATCGATCGCCAAGTCAAGCTGCGCGGACACCGCATCGAGTTGGGTGAGATCGAGAGCGTGTTGCGCGAACACCCGGCCGTGCTGGCGGCCGCCGTCAAAATGATGGACGCCCCGCCCGGCGGCGGCCGGCTGGCGGCCTGGTTTGTGCGCCGTCCGGATAGCGAGTGCGCGGAAACCGAGCTGCGCGACTTGCTCAAGCGCCGCCTTCCCTCCTTCATGCAGCCCGCCTTTCTTATCCGCCTCGAAGCCCTGCCCATGACGCCCAGCGGCAAGACGGACCGCAACGCTCTGCGGCTGCCGGACGGCCTCCCGGCCGGCGCCGCCGGCGTCTACCGCGCGCCGTCGACGGCCAGGGAGGTGGTCATGGCCGAGATCTGGGAGGACATCCTGGGACGCAGTCCCATCGGTCTCGATGACGACTTCTTCGACCTCGGAGGTCACTCGCTCCTGGGCGCCCGGCTGCTCACTCGCGTCGAGAAGGCATTCGACGCCAGACTGCCGCTGGAAAGTCTCTTTCTGGCCCCCACGGTGGCCCGTATGTTGGAACTGCTGAACCGGGAGGCGAGCCGGGATCCTTCCCCGCGAGTGATTCCCTTACGGACCGGGACCCGGCGGGTTCCTCTCATCATGGCCCCGCAGCCGCTGTTTCACTCGCTCGTCAAAAGGTTGCCCGCTGAGCAGCCGATTTCCGGCCTCGCGTTTCTCGATACGTCCGCGCTGCCCGCGCCTTTCAACCTGCAACAGATCGCGGCCCGGTGCGTGGACGTCCTGCTCCGGTTCCATGCGGGCGGCCCGCTGGCGCTGGCCGGCTGGTGCGCCGAGGGAGTGCTGGCATATGAAATGGCGCAGCAAATCCGCGCTCGCGGCATCGACGTTCCCCTGCTCGCGCTCTTCGATTCCTACAACGCCGCGGCGCTTCGGAACGTATCCTGGCCGAGCCGCGAGCGTGCAGGGTATCACCTCTCCGTGGCTTCGCAACTGCCCCCCGGCTCGCTTCCGGCATACGGCCGCGACCGGGTGCGGACGCTGGCCGGGCGGCTCCGCGCCAAGGCTTGGCGCGCCGGATACCGCATGAAGCTCATGACCGGCCAGGACGTCGCCGCGAGTCTCCGGCATCCCGACCAGGTTCTGGCGCTGGCGGCCAGGGAGTATTCCCCACAGCCCTATTCCGGCGCTGTGCTTTTCTTCCGTCCCCAATCGCGTCCGGCGGGAGACGCCGCCGACGCCGCGTCCGGATGGCGGGAGCTCGCGCCCCGGATGCGCGTGGTGGACGTTCCCGGCAATCACGTTGAGATGTTCCGGGAACCCCATGTGGCGGTGATGGCCGAGGCTCTGAATGCCGCCCTGCTGGAGGCGGACCTCGGGGCGGGAGCCAATCGGGCGAAGGGGAAAGGCGCGTGATCGGCCGGTAACCTCTCGGGCCTCGCGCTCACGCACGGAGTTATACTCACAAATCCGAGCCGGACGGAATACCGGTTTGATCGTGAGGTGGTCCATATGAAGAAAAAGAGCCTTCGAGCCTTGGCCTTGCCGGTCGCTGTCATGCTCTGCCAGTGTCTGCCGATCGGAGCGGCGCCGCCGATCGTCGTCGACACGAAGACCCTGGCTGTCACGGTCGACCCAACCGCCTGCCGTTGGTCGGCTTCGGTCAAAGGGACGCCGATGCAGATCGACGACGTCTACTTCCTTCCCGGCGACGACGCTTCGGGCTGGACTGTCACCAGCGCGGTCGACCGGAACGATACCAACAACCTGGGATCGTTCGTCACCGTGACTCTGCGCGGGAAGAAGGCCGGCCGGCTCGATTTCGAATACCGGCTCTCGGTGAGCAAGACGAACAACGACATCCTCATCAGCCTGGGCCGCGCGAATAACACCGGCAAAGAGGTTGACATCGACGACATGGACTACTTTGTATCGGGCGATGCGCGCCTGGGAAGCACCAGCGACAGATGGATCTCACTCGGCACGCAGTCGCGCAACCGCGACTACTACGATCTCTGGGCGGTGATCAACCTGAACACGCCCAGGACGTACGCCGTGAATCATGTGGTCCAGGACTCCGACACGGGCAACAGCCTGTTGATGGGGCACGTCACCACCACCAAGGGGGCGTCGCGCTTCGACCTGGCGACGGGCTGGAAGGGGAAGACGCCGGACCGGATGAAGGTTCGCGGATATTGCAGTTACAACGTCACCATGCCGCCGGGTAAGAGTTTTCCCGGAGAGAAGCTGCTGATCTACTTCAACACGGATGCGCTCCGCGCCATGGAGCACCAGGCCGACCTCATCGCCATCGCCCACGACATACGCCTCAAGCAGCGCCGCCCCATCGACATAGACGACCGGGATTGGGTGGCCAACGACTACACCCGCTTCCACGGCTGGATGTCGGGCGGCGGCGATGGCAATGCACGGACTTTCTTTGAGACCAACGGCCTGGGTGACTTCTACTGGGGGATGGGAAGCGGCGGCAATTCAAGCATGGGTTTTTATGGTTCCGGCGGAAGCACGTCGGCCCGGTTTCCCGAGTTCGACCTGAATAGCAATTGGGGAACCTATGTCACCTCGAGCGCCGCTCCGGGCCGCGCCAGGGTCAACTTCCCGCCCGAATGCTTCCTCCCCATCCGCACCGTGAAGTATGGCGGAGAAAGGGTCATCGATTTTTCCAATCCTCTGACCATCAAGCTCGAACGCGAGCGCGCCTTCCAGGCGATGACCGGCCATGAAAAGGAAACCGGCCGGGTGGAGATGGATTTCGCGGATTGGTGGGACCGGTGGCCGGGTCAGTTCGACCCGTTCATGACCGCGCTGGAGACGTACCACGCCGCGGGCATGCCCTGGCGCGAGGCGATCGATAAGAACGCCCCCCGCAAGGTGGTTCGTTCGAACATGAACGTGGTGGATCATTCCTACGGAATCGTGGACATCTGCCGCACATCCGAGGACGCCGACGGCGGCTACGAGATGGGGGACGGCTGGAAGCACCTGCTCACCGAATCTCTGCTGGGCACCGCCAGCCGGTTCTTCTATAGCGGCCGGGTCTTCTGGCTCGATCCCGACGGTATGCACATCTACAAGTTCAACTCCAGTTACGGATCGGCGGGGAAGTTCAACTACGGCCAGGCCAAGGTCAATGCCATGTTCCACGCCATCGCCGGCAACGCCATCTTCGTGTCGGAAGCCTTCAACGAGAAGTACCCCGACGACCGGATCGAACTCTTGAAACGGATCAGCCCGCCCACCATGGACGTGGCCTATCCGGTGGATCTGTTCGTCCGCAAGCCGGCCCAGATCTGGAACATGCCCATCGAGCGGCCATTTGGCAACTGGACCGTCCTGGCGGTCTTCAATTACATCGACAAGTATACGGACAACGGCCGGCAACCGCTGAAGTTCAGCACGAAGTTGAACGCCGCCAGAGACCTGCGCCTCGATCCCGACAAAGAGTACATCGTCTACGAATTCTGGAGTAAGAAGCTCATTGGTACGTTCAAGGGCAGTTTCACCAATCCGCCGGTGAGCCCCTACGACGTGGGTATCTACAGCATCGTGGAGAAGCAGGACCGGCCGGTGCTGATCTCCACCAGCCGGCACGTCCGGCAGATGGCGTTCGACATCAAGGACCTGGCCTGGAACAGCGGGCAGCGTACGCTGCGCGGCGTATCGCGGGCGGTGGCGCGCGACCCGTATCAACTGCGCATCTACGTTCCGGACGGGTTCGCCGCCAAACAAGTGGAGTTGTCCGAAGGCCTCGCGGGAACACTGAAGACGGAAGGGAACCTGCTGACGGTGGACTTCACGTCCACCACCGGCAAGGACGTGGATTGGAAGGTTTCCTTCTGACGGCCCCCGGCCGTGGGGCAGCTTGCCAAGCTGCGCGCCGGTTGGAAACCGGCGCTCCAGGCGTCCGTTGGCCCCAGTAAATACGCGGCTCGACGCTAACGGGTTCTCCGCCTCACAGCCTGGACTGCGTAGACCGCGAAGCCGGCGCCGGCGATGACATACCAGGTGACCTGGCGCAGGGTGAGGGCGAACGCCGCCATGCCCAAAGCCATGCCCCACATGAACACCTCGCCCGTGAACCCGTCCACCCAATCGGGGCGCGCTTCGCCCAACGGCACGCGCGGGCGCAGAGCGGGTATGAGGCGCGGGACGGCCCTGAAGTACTCGCGATAGCTTTCGCCCTGCGACGCCAGCAGGCCCGCTTCCTCACGCAAGATCAGGCGATAGACGATGACCGGTACTCCCACCACCATGATCGCGGAACCAAAGCGGGTGGCCATGGTCCCCAGCCCAAGGGCGAGCAGGATCGTACCCAGGTAAAGCGGATTGCGGACATAGCGGTATGGGCCGCCGGCGGTCAACCGGTCGCTGTGCATTTTGGCGTCGTGTACCACGGAGCTGTGCAGGTACGCCTCCGCCCAAGACCGGATCAGCGCCGCCGCAACCGCCAGCGCCGTGCCGCAACCCAGAATCACGCGAGAGTAACGGCTCACATGCGGCGAACCCGCGCCCGCCAGCCATCGCGCCACCGACAAGGAAGAGTTGATGTCCCCGGCGGAGTAGAGCGCGAAGCCCAGCCAGAAAACCCCGCCGATAATCCAGAAGCGGGCGCGAAACTCGAAATCCGTGGCGCGAAAGTCGCACCACCGCTTTGGCATTCAGTCTCTCTTTCCGGCGCTCTTCGAAGAACCAGTCTCTCACGTCCGTTCTCATCGCGCATTTTGGACGACCGGAGGGAAGACGCCGCGGCCCCAACTGCGCGACACTGTCACCATGGAGAAAAAACGGATCGGGTCTCTGGAAGTGTCCGCGGTCGGAATCGGCTGCAATAATTTCGGCTGGCGCATCGATCTCAACGGCGCGGCCGCCGTGGTGGATGCCGCGCTCGATGCCGGCGTCAATTTCTTCGATACCGCCGACGTGTACGGCGAGGGCCGGAGCGAGGAGTTTCTCGGACGCGCGCTCGCCAAGCGGCGCAACCAGGCCGTCATCGCCACCAAGTTCGGCATGAAGATGGGCGAAGGGCGCGCGGGCGCCCGTCCCGAATACGTGGCGCTCGCCGTCGAGGACAGCCTCCGCCGGCTTGGAACGGACCGCATCGATCTGTACCAGATCCACAGGCCCGACCCCACCGTGCCCATCGCCGATACCCTGGGAGCGCTCGACCGCCTGGTCCGCGCCGGCAAGGTGCGCGAGATCGGCTGCTCGAATTTCTCGGCGGACCAGATTCGCGAGGCGGAAGAGGCCGCGCGCGGCGGCGCGCGGTTTGTCAGCGTGCAAAACGAGTACAGCCTGATCAACCGCGAGCCCGAGGCCGATGTGCTCCCCGTTTGCGTGCGCCTGGGAATGGCGTTCCTGCCCTATTTTCCTCTCGCCAACGGGCTCCTGACGGGCAAGTATCGCCTTGGTAAGCCGCTTCCAGCCGGTACCCGCGGCAGCGATGCATGGGGTCCCAAAGTCTTCACCGAACGCAACCTCCAGGTTGTCGAATCCCTCATCGGGTTCGCCGGGTCGCGCGGTCATACGCTGCTGGAGCTCGCGATTTCGTGGCTGGGGCAGAGGCCGGCGGTGGCATCGGTAATCGCCGGCGCTACGTCGCCCGAACAAGTGCGGGCCAACGCCGCCGCGGCGGGTTGGAAAATCAGCGGCGCGGAGTTTGAGGAAATCGACCGGATCGTATTGCCACCGGCCGGCCCCAGCTAGCCTGCATGTCTCACAGGTGGCCCGAAGATGTGGCGCACGCACTCGTGCGCAATGCCACATAGTTTTCATAATTGGCCTGTAAGCTATTGATTTTACGTGGCGCACGCTTCAGCGTGCCGTCGTGGGCTTCAGCCCACGATCAGCGCTGACGGCGAGCTGAAGCTCGCCGCTGCACGCTGAAGCGTGCGCCACGAAAACATAAGCCTCGTGTTTTGTTCTTGTTATGAAAACTATGCGGCATTACGCACTCGTGCGTGCCGTGTCGAGACTCTTCTCGACACGTTCGGGGATGCGGACAGTTCGTCGAGTCGGTGCGTCGGCATGAGTGCCGACGCGGCACGCACGAGTGCGTGCGCCACGTTGTCACGGCCGAGTGTCCGGTAGAGTCGAGGACGGGCGCGAGCCGGTGGACCCCCATGCCGCCATGATGCCGGCCGCCTCAACCGCCTGCCCCAGCAGACTGCGCAGGCTAAGAGAATTCGTCAATCCACTCTCGTTCTTCATCGTCGTCTCCGTATCCGGAATCCCCTTTTTTGGGGGCCAATCGGCCCGCATTACTATACCACCAATGGCCCGTTCTGGAACGGCGGAAAGAGGGTACTTAATCACTTTGGGGATTAGAAGCCCATCGCTCGTCGTGGGGCAGGTTGGAAACCTGCGGCCGATTGGAAATCGGCCCGGCGGCTGGTGACAAACGCGAGCGGAGCGGGTTTACAACCCGCTGCAGGTTAACAACCTGCCCCACCCCAATTCGGGTAGAAGCCCGCGGAAAAATCAAAGGAAGTCCGCCGGGGGGTATACTAATCGGAATCCGGGATTCCAATATGCAAATCCCGGATGACTGTCCGCGCAACAGGTTTGGGAGGCAACTGTGAAACTGCGATCCTTCTATGGAGCAATAGCCATTTTTTCGCTCGCTGCGCTGGCGGCGTGCTCTCGGGCGACTACCGGCGCATCGGCCGACATTCCCCACCTGCGGAAGCATGGGACCGCAACCCAACTGATCGTCGACGGCAAGCCGTTCCTGGCCTTGGCGGGAGAATTGAGCAACAACGGCGCCACCAGCCGCGAGTACATGGCGCCGCTCTGGTCCCGGTTTGTCGACGCCAAACTCAACACCGTCCTGGCGGGGGTTTCCTGGGCCCAGATCGAACCACAGGAAGGCAAGTTTGACTTCACTGTGCCGGATGGCATCATCCGGGATGCGCGGAGTCACAACCTGCACCTTGTGCTTTTGTGGTTCGCCACCTGGAAGAACGGTTCGTCCAGCTACCCGCCCGACTGGCTCAAGAAGGATTTCGAGCGCTTCCCGCGCGCCCAGATCGCGGGCGGTAAGAGCGTCGAAGTGCTCAGCCCCTTCAGCGATGCCAACCGGGACGCCGATGCGCACGCCTTTGCGGCCCTGATGCGGCACGTCAAGGAAGTGGATGGCCGCCGGCACACCGTCATCATGATCCAGGTGGAGAACGAAGTGGGAATGCCGGGGGACTCCCGCGACCGCTCCCCGGTGGCCAATCAGGCATACGAAGGGCCGGTTCCGAAAGAGTTGATGGACTATCTTCAGCGGCACAAGGAGACCCTGATTCCGGAGCTTCGCCAGGTATGGGAGGCAGCCGGTTCCAAGCCCGCGGGAACCTGGGAAGAGGTGTTCGGCAAGGGCGTCGCGACGGATGAGATCTTCATGGGCTGGAATTTCGCGCACTACGTCGGCCGGGTGGCGGAGGCGGGCAAAGCCGAGTACCCGCTGCCCCTGTACATGAACGCATGGACCTACGGATTTCAACCCGTGCGCGCCAGCGGCGCCCCAATGCCCGACCTGATGGACGTGTGGAGAGCCGGGGCCCCGGGAATCGATATGTTTTCGCCCGACAATGCCACTAACTTCGTGGTGATGTTAGCCAAGTACACCCAATCCGGAAACCCTCTGTTCATACCCGAGGAGTCGCCTGGACCGGAAGGCGCCGCCCGCTCGCTCTATGCCTTCGGACGCCACGATGCGATCGGTTACTCGCGCATGAGCGGGGGAGTCGACCGGTTAGAGACTCCCGACAAGGATCTGATCGGCAGTTACGACCTGCTCACCCAGTTGGCCCCCCTGATCCTGGAACACCAGGGCAACGGCATGATGTCCGCCGTCCTGCTGGGCCCCAACGACCCGCCGCAGAAGTTTCAGGTGGGGAATTACACCCTGGAGGCCACCTATTTGGGTTCCCATAGAGTTGGGCCCAGCGCCACGGCGCCGGAGCCTCCGCCCCGCGCCGGAGCGATTTTCATAGCCGCCGGGCCCGACGAGTACTTCGCGGCCGGCAACGGCATGACCGTCACCTTTTCTCCGAACACGCCGGGCCCCCCGCTGGCCGGACTGGCCACCGTGGAAGAAGGCGCGTTTGTCGGCGGCCGCTGGGTCCCCGCGCGCAAGCTGGCCGGCGACGACACCATCGAGGGGGATAGCCTGCAACTGCGTTGGCCATTGGGGAGCAAGGTGCCCCTATGGGCGCAACGCAGGAGTGCCGAGGGCATCCAGCGCCTCACCCTGTATCGCTACCGCTGAGCGTGGCTAGGCGGATGTGGCGCAGACACTCGTGCGCGCCGTGTCGAGACTCCGAACTCCTGATATCACCCCGCGACTTTGGGCGGTCGAGGAAAATGGGTTGACCCATAATCGGCGCGTGGCGGAGGCGGGCAAGCTGAAGCATGCCCCACCAAGCGGGCTGATCTCCTCCGTCGTGGGGCATGCTTCAGCTTGCCCGCCTCCACTGGGGTTCAACTCCGGTTCCACGATATCGGGAGTTCCGAGTCTCTTCTCGACGCTCCCGGCCCGCTCCTCACGGCTCGAACTTCACAGGCACGGACACTTCGAAACCGGCCCGCCGTAACTGATCGATATTCCGGATCGCCGCGCCATTGATCCTGACGTTCTTGAACAGCACCGGACCGACGTTCTTCCCGCTGATCAGGCTGGGCCGGGTGGCGCGATAGAAAGTGCAGTTCTCGAAAACAAAGTTGGTCAAGGGCGAGTCTCCGGCGTCGATCCAGATATGCCCGCCATCCGTTTCGAACGTGCAGCCGACAAACCGTACATCGTCACTGGGAATCGGCTTGGCGATTCCGCGGCCTTCGGGATACCCCCGTCCCGTCCAATACCGGGGCGCGAGTTGAAACCAGATGGCGTAATCCACCGTGTTGCTGACAAAGTGCACGTCCTCGAAGCGCATGTGCTTGACCGAAGCGCCGCCGCCGTATCCCGTGCCCACGCCGGTATCGTAAGTGTAATTCACAAAGCCCTTCACCACGATGTCCTCCAGGCTCGCGGCGGCGTCTCGGCTTCCGTAAAGGGCCCAGGTATCGTCCATGGCCATGGCGAATCCGTTCTCTATCAGGATGTGTTTGCTGCCGGCGGTTAAGTCATAGACATCGTCGTGGTGCTGCCGCTTGCGGTTCACGATCTTGATGTTCCGGGTGGTGAAATGCTCGCTGCCGATGACGTGCACGGTCCATTCGGCGGATCGCAGCAACAACAGATCCTGGAAAGTAATGTTGCGGCTGTTGCTGATCACATAACCCCTGGCGCCGGCCCCATGGGGGTCCTTCACGATCCCATCCTCATTTCTCGCGCGTCCGTCCGGCGTGTCGGGCGCGAAGTCATACCACAACTTGGGATAGCCATCCATGTCGATGGCGCCCCGTCCCGCCAGCCCGGCGTTCTCGACATTGTCGAAGATAACTTGGGCGCGCAGCGGCCTTCCCCCGGCAGGCGCCCCGGCAGGCGCGGGCGCGGAGGTGTAATCCACCATCTTGCCGGTCCCCTTAATCAGTGCGCCCGCGTCCACGTAGAGCGTGACGTTGCTCTTCATCAGCAATGTGCCGGTCATATAAATGCCGCCCGTGGGAAAGAACAGCACCCCGCCCCCGTGCTTGGCCGAGACATCGCTAATGGCTTGATTGATCTTCGCGGTCTCGACGGTCTTACCCGTATTGTCGACCTTGTAATCCATGATATTGACCACGTTCGGGTCGCCGGGTTTGGGAGGATTCCGCTCCGGCGCTTCGGCGAACAGCATCAACCCGGCGGCGCCGAAGCTCGGCGCTTCGTTGGGGAACACCAGGAGATAGCGCGGCCGGTCGAGGTCGAAGCTGCACGTATTCCCGCTGATCCGCGGCTGGATGCCGTAAGCCAGCGGCCGCACGTCGCAGGTGAGCACATCGATCTCGCCGACCAGATTGGTGACCGTGACCCGGACCTTTCCGGTCATGGCGAAACTGGCGTAGTCCATGAACTGGAACTGATCGTAAGTCGGAAACCGGTGCACGAACACCGGCTGACCGTCCACGGTCACCTTGAAAGCCGGGCTCGGCTTCGCGCCCGGATAGGGGGGATAAGGGGTAACCGCGGCGAAGCCGGCCACCGACCACAGCAGCGAAATGGCAAACAATCTGGGCGCCATTGTGTTCTTCTCCCGTGAGACTTGGAACCTGTCTCCCGCGCCATTGTATTCCGCTTCGCGGGCTGAAGGCGAAAGACGATGGTTTGTCCCACCTTGCGTCACGGCGTGGGCGACAATGTATAGTTGAGTGAAAGGCGCGGAAATCCGCCGCCATGAATCACGACGAGCCTTTGGGAACAGCGCGGGGCCGGGTGGAAGTCCTGGTCCTCGAAGACAATCCGGGCGACGCCCGGTTGCTCGATGCCGAGTTCAGCGGCGAAGTTCTGATTGACGCCCATCTCACCGTCGCTCCCCGTCTCTCGGATGGTTTGCACCTGCTCGCCAGCCGCGAGTTCGACGCCGTTCTGCTCAACCTCGACCGCCCCGACGGCCGCGGCATGGAAACCTTCGAACGCCTCCGCGCGGCCGTGCCCGAAGTGCCCCTCATCGTTTATACCGGAACACACGACGACCAGATCGCGTTGCGGGCGCTGCGCGGCGGGGCCCAGGATTACGTGGTCAAGGGCCCCGGCATCGGGCCGCTGCTGGCTCGCGCCGTCCACTTCGCCGTGGAACGCCACCGCGTGCGCGCGGAGCTCGAATTGCGCACCGTTCGCCTGGAGAAGAACCGGGCCGCCTTGCGGGACATCGTCGAAGCCAGCGCGGACGTCATCCTGATCCTCGACCGTTCCGGCGCGGTGCGTTTTGTCAACCGCGGGGCCGAGAAGATGTACGGCCGCTCGGCCGCCGATCTGGTGGGCCAGGCCGCCGGCTTCGCCATCCAGCCCGGCGTGGTCGAAATCGAGATCCCCCTCCCCGGCGGCGCGGCGCGCATCGCCGAGGTGCGCGCCGTCGAGATCGAGTGGGACGGCGAGCCGGCCTCGCTCATCCTGCTCCACGATGTCACCGAGCGAAGGCTCGCGCAGGCCCAGGTCGAAGACCGGAATGTCCTGCTCGAGGAGCGCGTCCGCGAGCGCACCGCCGAGCTGCTGGCCGCCAATGCGGAACTCGAGGCATTCACCTACTCCGTCTCCCATGACCTGCGCGCCCCCTTGCGCCATATCACGGGCTTCACCCAGATGCTCGAGGAGGAAGCCGGCGCAGGCCTCGATGCGTCCGCGCGCACGCTGCTGGGCCGCATTCTGGGCTCCGTGGACCGCATGCAGAAGCTGATCAATGCCCTGTTGGGATTCTCCCAATTGGGAAGCCGCGCGGTGGCCAGGCAACGGGTCGATCCCGGCCCCCTGGTGAACGAGGTGATCGAGGAACTCGGCCCCGAAACCCAGGGACGGGCGGTGGAGTGGAGCGTGGCCGGCCTGCCGTGGCTCGATGCCGACCCCGGCCTGCTGCGCGTGGTGCTGGTCAACCTGCTCTCCAACGCCTTGAAGTTCACGCGTGGCCGCCAGCCCGCCCGCATCGAGGTCTTTGCCGCCCAAGGCAGCCCCGCCGCGCCGGTCATCGCCGTGCGCGACAACGGCGCCGGCTTTGCCGCCGAAGAGGCCGGGCGGCTGTTCGGCGTGTTCCAGCGCCTGCACTCCCAGGCCGAATTTGAAGGCACGGGGATCGGCCTCGCCACCGTCAAACGCATCGTCACCAGGCACGGCGGGCGCATCTGGGCCGAAAGCGAACCGGGCGTGGGCTCCACTTTCTTCTTCTCCCTCGGCCCGTCGGCGTGATTTCGGTGGGACAGACCATCGCTTCGTGGTCTGTCACCTGTTTTCGGGCTGGCGACAGACCACGAAAGACGATGGTCCGTCCCACATGGCGCTACAGATATTCCCACCCGGACCGATAAGCACTAATGTAAAGGCCCGAAGCTTATGAAGGTAAGTACCAGTTGGCCGGTGGTGGTGGCGGAAGACAGCCGTCCGGATTTCCTGCTCTTCGAAGCCGCATGGAAGCGCGCCGGCAACGGCCATCCCCTGCTGTGCGAACCCGATGGCGTCGCTCTGCTCGAACGCCTGCGCGTCCCGGGCATGCGCGCGGCCCTGGTTTTGATGGACTTGAACATGCCGCGCAAAAACGGCCTGGATACCCTCACCGAAATGAAAGCCGACCCCTGCCTGGTTTGCACCCCCGTGGTGGTATTCAGCACCTCGAGCAACGAAGCGGACATCCGCCGGGCCTACCAACTGGGAGCCTCCTCTTACGTGGTCAAGCCGATCGGCCTGCCCGAGTTGGTAAGCGCCGTCGCGCTGATGCGCGCCTACTGGCTGGGACTCATCGAGGCGCCGGAATGAAACCGGAATCCACCACCCAGGTGCTCATGATCGACGACGACGAAAACGACGCCGTGCTGGTGCGCCAGATGGTCGGCAAGATGCCCGACGCCGGCTGCCAGATCCATTGGGCCGGATCCTACGAGCAAGGGCTTAAAGCGCTGGGGGAAATCGACTGGGATCTGTGTCTGCTGGACTACCAGTTGGGCGCGCACAACGGCTTGCATCTGGTCATGGAATCGCGCACCCGCGGCATCGATTGCCCGTTCCTGCTGCTCACCGGCGCCGGCAGCCACTCCATCGATTTGCAGGCCATGCGGGCCGGCGTGATGGGGTACCTGGAGAAGAGCCGCCTCTGCCCGCTCGAGCTGGAACGGGCCATCCGTTACGCCATCGGCATCCGTCAGGCCAATCAGCAGTCCGCCAGCCCCGCCTCCAGCCACGTCCCTCCCGCGGCGGTGGAACTCCTGACGGCCAGCTACGCCTCCAAACTTCCTTTCGTGGTGATCGCTCTGGCGCTCGACCGCGAAGCGGTGGTCCGCAACCATCTTGGCGCCCGCCCCGTCGAGGCCATCAACGCCGACCTGGAAGCCCTCATCCGCGCGCGGATCTCCGGCGGCGAAGCCCTGTTTCGCACCGGTGAAGACGCCCTCCTGCTGGTCTCGAGCTCTCAGGAACCGCGCGACGGACGGCAGTTCCTGGCGCTGCTGCTCTCCGAGCCGCTGGCCGTCTCCGGCGGCGATCGGAGCCGGACCGTCTCCTTGCCCGTGATCGTGCGGCGCAACGTCTTCAGCTCGGCCGGCTACCTCTGCCCCGCCGCGCTCATCGCCGACCTGGACGGTTTCATCGCTCCGGGTCCGCGGCTCCCCGGCCCGGATTTCAAGAATTTCTGAGATCCCGCCCGCCCATCCGGAACTATGGGGATATCGAGACAATTCGGGATGAACGACGTGGCGCAGGCTCTCAGCCTGCCGCGTCGAGACTCTTCTCGACGCTTGGTGGCGGGCCGAGCGCCAGACTCGACACGAGTGTCGAGTCGGCAGGCTGAGAGCCTGCGCCACGGAAGAGAGCGGCGATTCAGTGAACCGTATTGGGGTTAGCCCCTGATGCGGAGCGCGTAGGCGCGGGGGCTGAAGCCCATGATTGTCCGCGTCTTTTCGGCACGGCTAAAGCCGTGCCGCGGTCAGGCGTTTTGGCTCTGTATCAGGGCACGGCTTTAGCCGTGCCGCAGAGACAGATAAGAATTGGGCTTTAGCCCCTGGCACGCTGCCGAGAAGAAACAGGGGCTAAAGCCCATGACGGCTCAACGGTTTTCGGCACGGCTAAAGCCGTGCCCTGATACAAGGCGCAAGCGAGGGTTGCGAAGCCTGAGAAAGCTTCGCCCCGGTTAGGGCTTACTTAGATCCCATGGCGGACCGAGGTGGGATTCGCCCCACCATTTGGATTCTCAGATCCCGGAAAAACAGAGGATAGCGGCTATTAAGTGAACCAGCTAGAGCCTGATCGCCATACCGAAACCGCCGTGACCGGCGGCGAAATCCGCGCCCGCCCGCCCACCCGCCTGGCGGCTGCTTTCGCCGTGGTGGCGCTGGCTCTGCTCCTCGCCGGCTTCCTCCTATACCGGAGTCAGGAGCGCTACCAGCGCGAGGACGCCCGGGCCGCCATCACGGCTGTCTCGGTATTGAAAGTGGACCAGATCTCCCGCTGGCGGCAGTACCGGCTCGGCGACGCCGCCGTGTGGAGCGAGGATGCCTCCCTGGCCGGGCCTGTCCTGCGGCGCCTCTCCGCGCCCGCCCCAGCCGGCCAGCCGGCGTTGCGATCCAGTCTGCTGGCGTGGAAGAACCACAAGGAGTACGACGATATCGCCGTGACGGACGCGCGCGGCAAGGTGGTGTTCAGCCTCTCTGGCAAGGCCGGCCCACTCTTCCCGGACGAGGCCGCCGCCCTCCAGCAGGCATTGAGACTGCATCGGCCCGTGATGACCGATCTGTACCGCGAACCCGGCCTTTCCCCGCACATCAGCGTGGTCGCTCCGATGTTCGCGGGGGGCGCGTCCACCCTCGCCGGGGCCGTGATTCTGCGTTGCGACGCGGCTGTTTCCCTGTATCCGCTGATCGTTTCCTGGCCCACCGCCAGCCGCACCGCCGAAACTCTGCTGGTGCGTCGCGATGGCGACGCTATGTTGTTCCTCAACGACCTCCGCCACCGCTCCCACGCCGCTCTCGAATTGCGCGTCCCCCTGACGCGACGCGACGTTCCTTCGGTGATGGC
This sequence comes from Terriglobia bacterium, assembly GCA_963767595.1. Taxonomy (GTDB): domain Bacteria; phylum Acidobacteriota; class Terriglobia; order Bryobacterales; family Bryobacteraceae; genus BOG-224. Next base: position 203,580 of record CAVYEK010000014.1, on the reverse strand, counting down.
CGGCTTCGGCGCCACCGGCTTCGTCGGGGGCGTGGACTATCGTGGCATCGAGGTGCTGGCGGACATTCGCGCGATACCCGGCGCGGCCTGGTTCACCGTCACCAAGATCGACGCGGAAGAAGCCATGGCCCCCTGGCGGGTCATCTCCCTTCAGATCGGCTGCCTGCTGGCCGGACTCCTGGCGGCGGTCTCGGCGTTCTTTTTCGCCCTCTGGCAGACTCGCGCCAAAGCCCAATACAAGCTGCTCCTGGATTCCGGGACGGCGCGTTCGGCCGTGGCCGCCAGGCTGGCGGCCATCGTCGAGGGGTCCCAGGACGCCATCGCCGCCACCAGCATCGATGGCGTGGTCACCTCCTGGAATGAGGGGGCCGAACACCTCTACGGTTATTCCGCCGCGGAAATGACGGGCCAGACCATCGGCCGCCTGGCGCCGCCGGGCGCCAGCGTGGAAGAGGGCATCGACCTCGAATGCATACGCCGCGGGGAACGGGTCCAATCGCACGACGCCCTCCGCCTCGCCAAGGACGGGCGGCTGCTCGAAGTGTCGCTCTCGGTCTCGCCCATCAAGGACGCTTCCGGCCGCATCGTCGGATCGTCCAGGATCTCCCGCGACATTACCGAGCAGAAGCGCGTCCGGCGCGACCTCGACCGCCTGCGCTGGATGCTGGCTCCCCCGGCGGCGGCGGATCTCCCTCCCGAGCCGGCTGCCCAAGGCCCCCTCTGCCGCTTCGCCGGGCGCAACATGGGGCGTCTGATTCTGGACGCCGCGGGCGAATCCCTCCTCTCCGAGATCGCCGCCGGTTTCCACGTTCTCATGGGTTCCCATTTCGCGGTGCACGAGGCCGACGGCGACCTTGCCTACAGCGTGCTGGTCTCCGGCTGGCGGCGGTTTCTCGATGCCAACTCCGTCCAACGTTGCGCCTCGACGGGGGTCTGCGAGCCCCCGGTCTGCGGCCGGTGGCTATGTCGCGGAGCCCCCGCGAAGGAAGCCTCGCTCGGCGTCATGGCGCGCGGCGAACCCGTGGATATCGAGTGTCCCGACGGACTGCGGATCTACGCCGTTCCGGTCCACGCCGGCGGCGAGCTGGTGGGAACCATGAGCATCGGCTACGGCGACCCCACCCGCGACCCGGCCCAACTGGCGCAACTGGCGGAACGGTTCGGAGTGGACGCCGCGGAGCTGGCGCGGCACGCCGCCGCCTACGAAACGCGCCCTCCCTTCATCATCGCGCTGGCCAAGCAGCGTCTCGCCGGTTCCGCCCGCATGTTGGGCGAGATTGTGCAGCGCCACCGCGGCGAATCGCTTCTCCGCCAGACCCGCGACGACCTCGCCCGCTCCAACCGCGAGCTCGAACAGTTCGCCTACGTGGCCTCGCACGATTTGCAGGAGCCGCTCCGCATGGTGGCCAGTTACACCCAATTGCTGGCCCTCCGCTACGGCGACAAGCTCGACCAGGATGCGCGCGACGCCATCGATTACGCCGTGGATGGCGCCGTCCGCATGAAGCAGATGATCGAGGATCTGCTGGCCTATTCGCGGGTGACATCGAAAACCCGCCCGGAGGCCGTGGTGGATACCCAGAACTCCGTCTCGCTGGCGCTGTGCAACCTGGCGGCGGCCATTCGCGAGGCCGGCGCCGAGGTGGAGTGCGGCCACCTGCCTCCGGTGCTGGCCGATGCCGGCCGGATGGTCCAGTTGTTCCAGAACCTGGTGGGCAACGCCATCAAGTTCCACACCCCGGGCGTGCCGCCGCGCGTCCACATCGAGGCGCGGCGCGCCCCCGGCGACCCGCGCCAGTGGCTCTTCCGCGTGGCCGATAACGGCATCGGCATCGACCCCAAATACTTCGAGCGCGTGTTCATGATGTTCCAACGTCTCCACACCCGCCAGGAATACCCCGGCACGGGCATCGGTTTGGCCCTGTGCCAGCGAATCGTCGAGCGCCACCAGGGCCGCATCTGGATCGAATCCGAGCCGGGCAAGGGCAGCGCGTTCCTGTTTACGCTTCCGGAAGTGGCTCCGCGAAAGGAAGAACCATGATCGAGGTTTGCTTCGACGGTATGGTCATAGACATCCTCCTGGTGGAGGATAACGCGGGGGACGCGCGTCTCGCCCGGGAGGCGCTGCGCGAGGGCCGGTTCCGCAACGGGTTCCACCATGTCGCGGATGGCGAGGAGGCCTTGGCTTACCTGCGCCGCTCCGGGAAGTACGCCGCCGCGTCCCGGCCGGACCTCATCCTGCTGGACCTCATCCTCCCGCGCATGAGCGGCTTCGAGGTATTGGCAGAAATCAAGTCGGATCCGTCCTTGAGGAGCATCCCCGTGGTGGTCCTCACCACCAGCAGCGACCAACAAGACGTCCTCCGCTCCTACGACCTGCATGCCAACTGCTGCATCACCAAGCCCGTCACCATGCTCGAATCCATCTGGGTGCTGACCGCCATTCAGGATTTCTGGTTGACCATCGTGAAGCTGCCGCTCCGGGCCCCCCGGCTTCTGCGAGAATAAGAGCGCAGGCCGGGCGTGCCCGGCCCGCAGCTCCTCCGAGGAATCCAAAATGGAAGAGGAAAGCATTGTGCGGCGCCGCTTCTTGAGCGGCTTAGCTGCCGCCCAACTGGCGGCTTCGCAGGCCCGCGCGGCGGCGGGTCCGGTCAAATGGAACCTGGTGGTGGGATGCGATCACGCTGGTTTCCCAATGAAGGCGCCGATGGTCAAAACGCTCCAATCCTGGGGGCACGCCGTCAAGGACGTCGGGACGTACAGCACGGACCCGGTGGATTTTCCGGATATCGCCCAAAAACTCTGCCGGGAGATTCTGTCCGGGCGGTCGCAACGCGGCATCATGGTCTGCGGGACCGGCGTGGGCGCGGCCATCGCCGTCAACAAGGTCCGGGGTATGCGCGCGGCGCTGTGTCATGACACCTTCTGCGCCCACCAGTGCGTGGAACACGACGACGTGAACGTGTTGTGCCTGGGCGCATGGGTCATAGGGCCGAAACTCGCCGAAGAGGTTATCGGCGCTTATTTGAACGCCAGGTTCGCCAGCGAAGACCCGGACCTGGTGCGCCGCGTGCGGAAACTCCAGGAGATGGAGAAGAAATAGGCGGCGCTACCTGAGCCGGGCAGGGTTGAACCTGGATTCCGAAGTTGGGGCGCATTGTATCAGGGCACGGCTTGAGCCGTGCCGCAAGCAGGCCCACACGGAGGGCCTATTGCACGAACAGCGCGTAGCCGGGCGAACAGTACTGCTCCGGACCCACGGTCGCGCATAGAACCAGCGGCACGGAGCCGGGCGCCAGACCGCCCGGAACGGCTACGTTCACCTGCTGGACTCCCGTGAGCGCAGGCGCCGGCCCGGCGTATGCCGGGACCAAGTCCGTCAGGCCCGCGATCTGCGCCGTAACCTTCGCGGCCGTGGGAATGCCAGTCGCATAGATCTGGATGACGCTGCCGCCGGTTGCGCCGGCCCCGGCCGCGTTGGGGGTGTTGTCCTGGTTCAGAACCCCGTTGGCGAAGATCGAGGGCCCCGCGGGAGCCAACGCTACCGTGACCGGAGCGCTTTGCACTCCGTCCACGGTCGCCACCAGGGCCGCCGAGGTCTGGCTGCCCAAGGCCGCCGGAACCTGGAAGTTGATCTGGTAGGCGCCGGCGTAGAGCAGCGTGGCGGGCAGGCTGTCGAAGGCCACCGAAACATCCGTACCCCCCAGGTTGGACCCGAACAACGTCCCCAGCGATCCCGGAACCAGAGGCGTGATGGCGAACGTAGCTGCATTCACCACGGCGGCCACCACCACGGTGGATTGGGGCGGGGGAGGCGGACTCGGGTTGGAAGGCGGCGCTTGGACCGTGAGGGTCGCCGGAATGGTCTGGCTGCCGGCGTACGGCCCGGCGTCCACCAGGATGTTGGCTTGGTAAGTCCCCGGCCCCAACCCCTGCGGGGTCACGAACACGCGGATGCCGGCGGAGCCCAATCCCGCCGTGGCTTCCAGGGACAGCCAGCCGGAGGCGCTCGCGTACGTAATGCTGGCTTTCCAGCTCAAGATGCCGCCGCCGGCGTTGGACACGGAAATATAGCCGGGGTTGACGGCGCCCGCTCCAGCCACCACGGTGAACCGCATCGCCGAGTAGGTGACCGCGAGCTGCGGGAAATAGCTGGCTCCGCAGTCGCCGACCACTCCGCAATCGGATGCCGGCTTCACGTTGGCGAACCGCGGAACGGGCGCCGTCGCGGATGCAGTCACGACGTTCGAGACGGGGGCGTACGACAAGGTCACCGAGGACTGCCCGGGAGCCGATTCGCGGGGAATCCCATAGAACGCCGGGAACTGCGCGATCTCCGTCGTGCTCGGATTGGAGTCCACCACCTCATAGACCGCGTATCCCGCGCCGTTGGTAAGCGGCACTGGGGAAGCGGAGTCGAGCGTGACCGGGTTTGCGCCGGTAGGAACCGCGATTGCCTGGCCCCCCGCGCCGGTGGCATCGGCCGCGGGGACGCGCGCCAGCAGCAAGGTCCCGCTGCCGGGAAGGTACTGGCCCCCGGACTGCGTCCCGCCGAGGTCGCCGGCCGCCGTGGGAACCAGCGCGTCCGAGCCGGCGATCAGGTCCGGCATATAAATGCTCGCGTTCGCGGGCATGCCGGAGTAGCCGATCAGAAGGCGCGTGCCGGGATCGGAAAACGCGCCCGCAAAGCCTTCGGTGGCGCGCGTGGACGAGAACGCCGTACCCGCCGCGAACAGGCTGGAGACGGTGATGACCGAAGGAAGAGCCGAGCCGTAACAGGACACCCCGACGTCGTTCGAGTTGGTGTACAGACTGGTCAGCGGGAAGGCCACCACCAACTGACTTTGATTGATGGGAAAGGGAGCCGAAAGCCATACGCTGAACGGGCGGCCCACGGCCGCCGGTCCCAATTGATACATGTTGGCGCGAGCGCCGGAGATCTTGAAGGTGATACTTCCGCTGGCGGGCGCCGTGGCGCTGAAACCGTTGAAGGCGATGGTCCCGTTCCCCACCAGGCCGGTAATGCCGGTGGGCGTGAAACCGCTTCCGTAATTGACCGAGAGCGCCGCGTCCGGCGCCATGCCGTTGGAATCCACGCGGTTGGTGACGCTGGCCGGGAGATAGAGGGTCAAGTTGCCGGACAGCACGGCTCCCGGGTTGGCGTTGGAACACTGGAGAAGGATGTCGCCCAACCGTTCGGCGAGGCCTTCGGCGCGCACCTGGACCGGCACGCTGGAAACGACGCACTGGCTGGGAACGGTGGTCTGAGCGTAAACGGCGTGGATTATCGGAGGCAGGAGCGCAAGAAGCCGTATCCCGCCGAGTCTTCTGGAAAGGGATACCATAGCTCACCGTAACACGATTTCGACCCGATCAGCGCCAGACCGAGGGGCACGGGTGCGCGACATGAAAGTGGGGTCAAGCCTTCGGGCTTGCCGGGGCGCCCTCTGGGCCCGCTTCTGCCCGGCGTCCCGCACCGGCCGCAAAACGCCGGCCAAAAGGCCGGCGGCAAGCCCGAAGGCTTGGCCCCACATCGGCGCCTTTGGTCAGTCGCATCGCCGCCCACTTTTATGTCGCACACCCGAGGGGCGCGTTCGTTAACATTTTTTAAGCTCCGATTATCTCAATATTCCGGATACAATGACCGTTGACCGTTCCTTCCATGCGGGGCGAAACAAGAAACAGCGGGATCGAGCCCTGGATTTGGGCGCTATTCGCGGTCCTGGCGGTACTCGCCTGGCAGGGCCTCACGGTGCACGCCAACTACGCCGGCAACTGGACCGGCCTGTTTCGCACCGGGTGGAAAACCGCGGTTCCCCAAGACCTCGCGCCGGGCACGTTCCGCAACTTGCATCCGGCCGGGTACGACGGGCAGTTTTACCGCTTTCTGGCGCACGACCCTTTCCTGCGGCGCGGCACGGCGGCCTACCTCGACGCGCCCATGCTGCGCGCGCGGCGGATTCTCGTCCCGCTGCTGGCCTGGGCGCTGGCGGGCGGCCGGCCAGGCGCGATCGACGCCGCCTACGTGGCGGTGATTCTGGCGTCGATCTTCGCGGGAGCCGGTTTCCTGGGACGCATCATGGTCCGGCAGGGGCGGCACGCGGCCTTCGGCCTGCTGTTCCTGGCCGTGCCGGCGACCATCGTCGCCGCCGATACGATGACGGTGGATGTGGCGCTGGGGGCGCTGACTGCATGTTTCGCATACTGCTGGCTCAGCGGGGACGAGCCTGCCTGGGGCCTGTGGTTCACGCTGGCCGCCGCCGGCCTGGTCCGCGAGACGGGTCTGCTCCTGGCGGCCGCGTGCATCCTGCCGGCCCTGGCGCGGCGCGACTACCGGCGCGCGGCCTTCTGGGGGACCGCCGCGCTGCCCGCGCTGGCCTGGTACGCTTACCTGCACTTCGCCATCCCGCCGGCGGGCGCCGCGCCCGCCGCGATTCCGCCATGGGCGTGGCCCCGGCCCCAATTGGGCATCGTCATGCGCGTCATCGATCCACCGCGCTATCCGCTGCTCGGCGCCTCCGTCGCGCGGATTGTCCGTACGCTCGACGTCTTCTCTCTCCTGGCCATGATGGCGGCCGCGGCTTTGGGGTTTCTGCGGATGCGTACGCGCGGACCCGCGGCCATTCGGGCCGCGCTCGGACTGCAGGTTGTTCTGCTGTTGGCCATGACCGACAAAGGCTTCTGGATTCCCCCCTACGGCTACTGCCGCCCCTTCGCTCCGCTGTTCGTCCTGCTGCTGGCGCCCGACAACGCCGGCCTGGGCCGCCGCGCCTGGCTGGCTGCTATCCTTGTCTGTGCGCTGGTCGACGCGCGGGTGATGGCGGAGATGGAAACGCAGGGATTGGGCGTGCTGCGGTGGTTGGGTTGGAGTTGATCGAGATGCAGCCGTCATGAAGGAACACGAGCGACGCAGAGGGCTTCTGCGCGGCCCCAGGCTGCTGTGGGACGTGCTGGCGCGCGGCCGTTACGATTTCGTCTTCGACCGCATGCCCGTCTCGGCCAGCGGGATGACCCTGTCCAAGAGAGCCAATCTGGCTCTGGCCGGCGTCAACCTTCTGTACCGGCGGCTGCAGCCCTGGAACATGCCCCTGCACATGCAGTTCGAGTTGACCAGTTTCTGCAACTTGCGCTGTCCGGTGTGCCCGGCAGGCGCCCGGGAGCTCGAACGGGAGGGCGTGTCGATGGATCCGGCGCTGTTCGAGCGGGTGTTCGACGAAGTGGGTCCGTACCTGCTTACGGCGTCCTTGTGGGCCTGGGGCGAGCCGCTGCTCCACCCCGGGCTGCGGCGGATACTGCGGGCCGCGCGCCGGCATCCGGTGGTCACCCTGGTTTCGACCAACGGCCTTCCGCTGCGCGACGAAGGAGTGATCGAAGCGCTGATCGAGGAGCCGCCCTCGTGCCTGATCGTGGCCATAGACGGCCTCACCGACGAAACCAATTCGAAGTTCCGCGTGGGAGCCGCTCTGGAGCCTATCCTCCGCGGAGTGCGGCGCCTGGCGGAACTGAAACGTAAGCGCGGCGCGCGGCTTCCGCTCCTGCACATGCGCTTCATGGTGATGCGGCACAACGAGCACGAGGTCCCCCGTTTGGAGAGCTTCGCGCGCGAGCATGGCTTCGAGCTGCTGACCCTGCGCACGCTATCGATTTTCGATACCGGCGCGCCCGAGAGCGTGCATACCGGTTTCGTCCCACGCGATGCAAGGTGGCGCCCCTACGAGTATCGCGGCGAGGTCCGGCGCAGGCGCGACGATTTTATCTGCCAGCAGCCTTTCTGGTTTCCGTCGCTCTACGCCGGCGGCGAGCTGGTGGCCTGCGAGCAGGACCACAGCGCGCGCCACGCCTTCGGCGGGATTTCCGGCGATACGACGTTCCGGGACATTTGGTTCGGCAAAGGCGCGGCCGAGGTCAGGCGGCTGATTCGGGACCATTGGCGGGACGCCGGCTTCTGCCGCAACTGTCCGTTCGCCGATCGGCCCGCCACCGAGTGCAGCGTGGCCGCGAGCCAGATAGCTCCCGACGATGTCTATCCCGGCTTGATGCCGGTTTCTCCCCCCGGCGGCGCGAGTTGAAGTCACGAGCGGAGGACGCCACGCCAGAGCCAATCGATTTCTCGATCGTGATTCCCACCTACAACCGGCCCGGCCTGCTGGCGGCCTGCCTGACCAGCATCGCCGCCCTGGAAGCCGCGGCGGTGCGCTTCGAGGTTGTGGTTGTGGACGACGGCGGTTCGCCGGTGGACGATGTGGTGGCGCGGTTTCGGGGCCCGATGGATGTGACCCTGGTGCGCCAGAAGAACGGCGGTCCGGCATCCGCGCGCAACACCGGCGCCGCGCGGGCGCGCGGCCGGTTCCTGGCATTTCTCGACGACGATTGCCGGCCCGCGCCCGACTGGCTGGAGAAGCTCCACGCCTGCCTGGCGGCCGACCCCGACCGGCTGGTGGGCGGCCGCGCCCTGAATCCGCTGGAGTCCAACCCTTACTCGACGGCCAATATGGCGCTGATTTCGTACCTCTACGAGTACTACGAGGCGGCCGGCTGCGAGGGGACCAGCGACCAGCGCCGGGGGTTCCTGGCAAGCTGCAACATGGCCCTTTCGGCCGAGCGCTTCCGCTGGCTGGGCGGCTTCGACGAGTCTTATCGGATTGCGTCGGAGGACCGCGATTTCGGCGACCGGTGGCTGGCCGCCAACCTACCCCTGGCCTACGCGCGAGACGCGGTGGTGTACCACCATTGGGCCTTCAGCTTCTCGAGTTTCTGCCGGCGGCATTTCGCGTACGGGCGCGGCGGGGCCCATTACCAATGGACGCGGGCGTTGCACGGCCGCGGGCGCGTCCGGGTTGAGCCGCCGCGCTTCTACCTGGATCTGCTGCGGTATCCCTGGCGGCACTCCGAGATACACAGCCCCCTCGCCGTAACGGCCCTGCTGACCCTCAGCCAGGTGGCCGTGGCGGCCGGGTTTTATTGCCAGCGCGCCATGAGAATTGGGGGAAAGTCCTGAGTGGCTCTTAGAGCTATTTGCGCTACACTGAACCCTCTTGCAACCAGCCAAAGTCGTTTCCACAGTCTCGGTGGTCATACCAGTCCGTGACGGCGCGGTGTTTCTGCCGCGCTGCCTCGAATCCCTGCGCGCCTCGACGCACCCCGTGGAGTGCATCGTGGTGGACGACGGCTCCTCGGACAACTCGGCCGCCATCGCGGAAGCGGCCGGCGCCGTGGTTCTCCATGCGCGGGGCGGAAGGGGACCGGCCGCCGCCCGGAACCTGGGGGCCGCGCATGCCTCCGGAGATCTGCTGGTCTTCGTCGATGCAGACGTGTGTGTGCGCCCGGACACCATCGACCAGATTCGGCTCCGGTTCGAGATGGACGCGCGCCTGGACGCGCTGATCGGATCCTACGACGACGAGCCGGCCGGCGACGGATTCGTTTCCCAATACAAGAACCTGCTCCACCACTTCGTGCACCAGCACGGGCGCGCGGAAGCGGCGACGTTCTGGGCGGCCTGCGGGGCCATCCGGCGCGAGGTCTTCGCGGAGGCGGGCGGATTCGACGAATCCTATACGCGCCCGTGCATCGAAGATATCGAGCTGGGCTATCGTCTGCGGCAACGCGGGCGGCGGATCGTTCTGGACTCCTCCATTCAGGTCAAACACCTCAAGCCCTATCGGCTGGCCGTGCTTCTACGATCCGATATTCTCGACCGGGCCCTGCCTTGGACACGGCTGATCCTGTTCTCCGGGCGGCTTCCCAACGATCTAAACCTGAAGCTGGAGCAGCGGATTAGCGCGGCGCTGGTTCTGGGAGCGGCCGCGCTGGCGCCGGCGTGCGCCGCCACCGGCTTTCCCATCGCTTGGGCGTGCCTGCCGCTTCTGGGAGCCATCGTACTGAATCGAAGCTTCTTCGGTTTCCTGGCCCGCAAGAGGGGTTGGGGGTTTGCGGCCGGCGCGGCTCCGCTCCAGTGGGCCTACTACGTCTACAGCACGCTGGCATTCGCGGCCGGAGCGGCGCTCTACGCGATGGACTGGCGAGACCGGCGGCCGATCCCGAATGAGATTCCACTGCCGTTACCGGCGCCGGTCCCGCGGCGCGATGCGCAGGGCCGCGGAGCGGCGCTTCCAGGCTGAACGCCCGGGGTCCGCCATGGGGGCGTGGAATCACCCGCAAAAACTGCCTCGTTGGAAGAATCTGTGGGTGAAAGGCGTTGAAACTACGCCGTTTGCGCTTCCGGGCCGCGGGCGAAGTAGAGGCCCACGGCGCGGTCCATGTTGGCGCGCGTGAGGCGCACGGGGCGGCCTTCGTATTCGCAGATGGCTTTCACCAGGCGGTAAACATCCATGGGGTAGCAGGCCCGCAGGTGTTTGGCGCCGGCCGCGGCGCAGCGCTGCCGCAGATACTCCGCGGCGCCGGGTTCGCACGGCGCCTGGTTGGTATCCACCACGCGCTGGAAGATCTTGTCGAAAACCGCGGGGCTGATGTTGTCCACCAGCACCTTGGTCTGAATGCGGCGCAGAAAGGCTTCGTCGGCCAGCTCGTATGGATTCAGGTTGGTGGAGAACACCACCATCATCTCGAAAGGGATCTGGAACTTCATGCCCGAAGCCAGGGTCAGGTAGTCCACCCGGCGGTCCAGGGGCACCACCCAGCGGTTCAACAACTGGCGGGGCGAGAGCATCTGGCGGCCGAAATCGTCGATGATGAGGATGCCGTTGTTGGACTTCATCTGGCAGGGAGCGACGAACACCCGGGTGGCTTCGTCCAGGCGCAGTTCCAGCATACTGGCCGAGAGTTCGCCTCCCATGGTGATGCAGGGGCGCTCGCAGACCACCCAGCGCGGGTCCAGCAGGTCGTCCTGGTGGGGAGCGCGCCGGTGTACGACGGGATCGAACAGGGCAATCACGTGCCCGTCCACTTCCACCGCGTAGGGCACCACCACGGTGTCCCGATACACCCGCAGGATGCGCTCGGCGATGCTGGTTTTGCCATTGCCGGTGCCGCCGTAGAGGAACAGCGACTGGTGGCCGATCAGGGAGGGCCCCAACTGGTCGAGCAACTCGTCGGACAACACCAGGTCGCTGAAGGCCTCGCGCAGGCTGTTGCGGCTCAGCCGCACCTTGGCGGCCTGGGCCTTCACCACCTGGTGGTATTGCGGAAGGGACACCGGGGCGGGGCCGGCGTACTGGCAGACTTCGTTTCGCGAGGCGGCCAGGGTCCGGCCCGCGTTGCTCAGCGTGAACGAGTAATCGTTGCCTTGCATGCCCTTGACCTCCAGCAACTGCTGCTGGCGGAACTGGTGGAAAAGGGTCTCCAGAATGGGAAACGAGAGCTTGAGGTTGTCGTGCAGGGAGCGCAGGGTCCCGGCGCCGTGCAGCCACAGGAAGCGCAGCACCAGGTCCATGACCATGGAGCGGGGAATGCCCAGGTCTTCGAGGCGGTCCGGGATAATGGGCCACGCTGGGGGCCGGACGGGAGTCGGAGTGGCGAGGCTGGTCATGGCGGAAATTGGCCGACGCCTGGAATATATACCGGAGCGCCGCCGGGTTCCAATACCCAATTGGTTAACCGGGACGGTTTTTGGCAGGCTCTTACTGGGGGCGGAGGCGGATACAGGCGAATTCGGGGCGTACCGGCGCCAATCGGGAGACTGGCGTTCCGAGGGGCGGCCCGAGATTGGCTCGGGTTGGCAGACGGAAGCGTCTGCCCCACAAGGCTCGGGTTGGCAGACGGAAGCGTCTGCCCCACAAGGCTCGGGTTGGCAGACGGAAGCGTCTGCCCCACAAGGCTCGGGTTGGCAGACGGAAGCGTCTGCCCCACAAGGTGGGGATTGAAAAAGGGACGGAACTTGGGCTTGGCGTTGCTGGCGGCCGGGGCTTCGCGGACTTATCACCGTGCGTTTCCGGCCGCCACTGGATTGAGCGGCATCTTCGGGGGCATTGGATTCGCTGGCTGGCGACTCATACCGTCCGATTCGATGCATAGGCTCCCGAGCCGTAACCCGGTTTGCCTACTCCACTACTCTTCGAAACCCGACTATCCCGGCCCTGAAGGGCCAGAACGGGCCGGCTCGGCTTGCCGCCGAAGCGGGATCCGAACCCGCGCCCGCCTGCCCTAGAGACCGGGGAGGATCACACTCGCGTGGGGCGTTATGAAGCTAGCTCCAAAGTCTCCCGTCGGGGTCATCTGTCAGTGACCTCCGTAAGGCTTCATGGCTCCGGGAGTTCGATACCAACGTAATGCAACGCATCTTGGCCAAGATGAAGGTTGCGGCCGCACTTGCGCACGACCACTTCCCGATTCGAAGCTAGCATGGGGGCAAGCGGCCGCCAGACCAGACAGCGGCCAAGCGATTCAAACTAAAAGGCAAAAATATTCGATTTCGTGGTGATCGAGAAAATCGGGGGGCGCAGTTCGCCCACGGTCTTGCACCCTTCCAGCCGTTCGCTGCCATGAAATCTTCGAGCACTTCTAAGCCGCGTGTGGGCCAGCAGCCTCGCTGAGACTGGAGAAAGCTCCGTCCACAGTCTTGCTGATCTCGCTTGTTGCGAACTCCTGACAGCTACGGTAAAGTGAGTCGACCGTCTTCTTCAGAAAAGCTCGGGCACCGCGACTCCACCGCAACGATGCGGAATACTGGCTTCGAAATGCCGCAATCCTCTCCCGAGCGACCCGCATGCGTTCCGCCCGTTCCGCTGGGACCGGCCAAACCGCACTCCAATAGTGACAGGTCTTGCAGGCCGCCCCACAACGGGTTGAGTCGTGCGAGAGAAAAGACTCCCAGCCGTATTCCGCCAGAATGAGTTGATCCAGTTGATCGTCGCGGCGCTTTTCTCCGTTGCATCGTTTACACGCGAGAATCACGTTCCCCGGAACATGTAGTCCCAAACGGAACCGGTTCATGCCCTCAAGATGTTCAATCGAGGTCCGATCCGTTTCTAATGGCTGGTGACAGTAGCAGCAGTTACTTCCAAATGCTGCCTCAACGGCCTCGGCGTACCGTGCGTCCGTAACGCTGAGTTCGAGTGAAACGCATATCTTGCGGCTGAGGTCGTGAAGGAACATGCTGACGAGCTTATTAGCCACATCGGACTTGGCCCGCGAGGTTGCCGTCCGCAGATACGCTGATGCCGGGAAGCTCATGCGCGCGCCTTTCCGCGCTGCGTCGTTCTGTTCCCGCTCGGCGGGGTGCTCGCATCGCCCCCCAATAGCCAATTGGCGTCAACCTTCAGGACCGAGGCCAGGCCCTTCACTTCAAAATCGAATGCGGAACGGAGGCCACCCTCAACTTTCGCCAAAGCTACCCTGTCCAGATGGATTCCCTGGCCCGCTAATCTCCCAGCCAATTGATCTTGGGTCAGCGGTGGATCAAACCGGTGACGGGCTTCTCTGACCCGTTTCCCGATGATGTTTCGCGATGGCCGCTTTTTGGACTTCAACGCCATTCACATTCTGTGTAGCAGAAGGAGCGAGGATCGAGTGTTCCTTAAAAGAACATCTTGCGAGGGAGGATTTTCCCGGTTATCCTTGGTATATGCGCCAAACGACACAGGCCGCCCGCGACCGGTGCGGTCTTTGCGGCCGGTCCGTCGCGAAGCACGGAATCGTGCTTGTGGTCGATCACAAGGCCCCGTGCGAGTGGGGCGGCGAGACCGTCCCCGAGAACCTGGAGGCGCTCTGCGAGGACTGCAACTCCGGAAAGAAGGCCTATTTCAAGTCAGTGAGCGCAGAGTGGATGCGCGGCGTGATGGGCCACCAGAGCGTCCATGTCCGGCTGGGCGAGACGCTGAAGGCATTTAAGGGCGAGCCCGTGGATGCAGCCACGCTGAAGTTCGTCGCCAACCAGAGCAACTGGACGGCGCGCGTTCGCGAGTTACGCTACCTTGGCTGGGAGATAGAGACGTTCAATCGGCGGATCTCAGAGACCCGCGTCTCGTCATTCTATCGGCTGGTAAGGTCGCGGCCCTGGCCCGCCGACGCGACCGGCGTCATCCGGCAGTACGAGCGCGACCGCGCCGAGCGAAACAGGGTCGGGCCGGACTGACCTCGGTGAGCTAGGGAACCGGACAATCCGGGGACAACAATCAACTAACCAGAAGCTTGGGGTGGTATCAAGTTCCCCGTCACCCAACCAGACAGAAAGTGTATATCTTGCCCATCGAGGCACTGCCCATCGGGCCGTATGCGATGGCCGCCGGCCTTGGCGCCGGATTCGGCCACGTACTGCCAGCCGTGCAGGCGCGCGGAGCCGGCCAGCAGGTTCTCGAACGGCCGGCGGAGGCCCAGCTCGTGCTCCACCCCCTGAGAGCGAAGCTCCGCGAGGGAGCGGTGGTATTCGCGGATCAGGGGGTGAGAGGGCGAAACCGAGGCGGAAGCCCGCATCATAATAGAGTCCGATTGTAGCGTGGGGCGGGGCGCGGCCGGGGACGGAAGGACCGAAAGGGTTGCCTCCGGGGAAACCGATGTGGCGGACGCGCTCGTGCGTGCGGTGCTCAACCGAAGTTGGTGCATTGTATCAGGGCACGGCTTCAGCCGTGCCGCAAACGGGAACACACAAACGGGAACACACGGGGGGCTTTAGCCCCTGTTTATTTCATGAGGACGAGGAGGATCTGCGTCGGGGTGGCCAAACCAGGGGCTAAAGCCCGGGAAATGCTGCCTGATCGGCACGGCTGAAGCCGTGCCCTGATACAGCACCCGGGGGGTAGCCCCTGTTTTTTCATGAGGACGAGGAGGATTTGCGTCGGAGTGGCCAAACCAGGGGCTAAAGCCCGGGAAATGCTGCCTGATCGGCACGGCTGAAGCCGTGCCCTGATACAGCACCCGGGGGGTAGCCCCTGTTTTTTCATGAGGACGAGGAGGATCTGCGTCGGGGTGGCCAAACCAGGGGCTAAAGCCCGGGAAATGCTGCCTGATCGGCACGGCTGAAGCCGTGCCCTGATACAGCACCCGGGGGGTAGCCCCTGTTTTTTCATGAGGACGAGGAGGATCTGCGTCGGGGTGGCCAAACCAGGGGCTAAAGGCCGGGAAATGCTGCCTGATCGGCACGGCTGAAGCCGTGCCCTGATACAAAGCCTGTTGTTTCTCGGCACGGCTGAAGCCGTGCCCTGATACGAAGCCTGTTCTTTCTCGGCACGGCTCAAGCCGTGCGCTGATACAAAGCCTCCGCCTACCGCGTGAGCAACCCTCTGCTGCGCAGCCAATTCGCCAGCAGCACCGGCCATACGCCCTCCACGGGGTCCTGAAAATCGAGGCCCACCCCGTGCGGCCCTTTCTCGAAAACATGCAGTTCGGCGGGCACTCCGGCCTTCTTCAGCGCCAGGTAGAAGGCGATGCTGTTCTCGGCGGGAACGCCGGTGTCCGCGGTGGTGGTGAACAGGAACGCCGGCGGGGTTTGCGGCGTCACGCGCAGCTCGCTGGAGAGGTCCTCCACCAGCTTCGGGTCGGGGTTATTGCCCAACAAGGCGGTCTTCGACCCCTGGTGGGTGTACGGCGCAGTGAACGAGATCACGGGGTATCCCAGGATCAGGAAGTCCGGCCGGCAGTTCTCGCGGTCGATCGGGTCGGTGGCTTGCGGGTCGCCCGCGTCGAAGTGGGTACCGGCCGTGGAGGTGAGGTGGCCGCCCGCGGAGAACCCCATCATCCCCACGCGGCTGGCTTCAATGCCGAACTCGCGGGCGCGCGCCCGCACCAGGCGAATGGCCCGCTGGGCATCTCCCAGCTCGATGGGATGGTGGTACGTGGGCCCCAGCCGGTACTGGAGCACGAACGTGGTGATGCCCAGGGAATTGAGGTAATTGGCCACCTGCCGCCCCTCGTGATTGGTGGCCAGGGCGACATAGCCTCCTCCGGGGGCCAGCACCACGGCCGTGCCGGTGCGCTGGGAATTGTAGGCGGGGTATACCGTGATGGTGGGGATGTCGCGATCCTGGGCGCCCTGCGCGCCCGGAGCGCCATTCTCCCAGAGGCGGATGACGCGGACGTCCTGGTTCTGCGCCCAGGCCGCGGCGAAACCGAAGCAGACCACCATAGCAATTCGATTGAGGCTCATGCCAATCTCCTTTATGGACTCGAATTTCAGGAAGCCACACGCGGACCCCGCCTGTCAAGGGCTGGTGGCCTATCCCGCATATCTCACACTGCGCCACAGCATCACGCCTGAACACCTGTGAGAAGGTCCGGCTATCCTATCGGGGCGGCGCGGAGGTTGCCTGGCGGCCTTGCGCCAGGCCCAGCATGCCCCAGTCCGTCAGGCGCGTAACCCGGCCCTGGCCATGCGGCGGTTTCAATTCCCGGATCTCGAAGCCGGCTTTGGCCGCGCTCACTTGCACCAGGGCATATCCGAAGAACCAGCCGTCGCGGTACTCTCCCGAGCCTCGCAAATGTCCGCCCGAGCTGGGCATCGAAAGGTAGGTGACGCCTTCGAGCTCCAGGCGCAGCAATTGGTGCACGTGGCCCGCGATTACATACTGCACTCCGTACCGCCGTGCGAGCTGGTGCAGGGGGAAGTTCGGATTTCGAACCGCCACGTCGATCAACCAGGACGGCCGGTGCGAGAGAACAAACTTGAGCGGCTGGCCCGCATGGGCCTTCAGGTCGCTCTCCAGGAACGACAATTCCTCGGCGGACAGCTCCTCCGAGCGGCTGTTGTCCAGGATGGTGAAGTGGGCGCCGCCATAATCGAAGCTATAGCGCGGCGGGCGCCCCGAATGCCGCTCGAAGAGGCGCTCCGATTCCGCCGACCAGATGTCATGGTTGCCGGGAACCTCATAGAACGGGAAGCGATTGTAAGGTTGAAGCAGCCGTTCCACCTCCCGCCACTGGGCCGGCGCGGCGGCGTCGTCCAAGCCCTCAATGGCGTCTCCCGTCGCCACCACGAACGCCGGGCTTTCGGCGCCGGCCTCGCGCCACACCTGTTCATAAACGCCGGACTGCGCCTCGCCGGTCCGGTCGCCCAGAATCGCGAAGCGAAAAGAGGCCTGCTCCGCAGGACCCCCGGCGCGAGCCAGAATGAGCGCCGCCGCCGCGGCCAATAGGAGAACCCACGGGCCGCGGGCACGTATCGAACCGGCATGATTGGGACAGTGGCGGCTCACTCAGTCTATTGTGGCGCACGCTGTGGCGCGGCGGCGCCCGCGGCCGGCCCGCGGTTCTCGTACCATTTGAGCCGCGCGCCATCGATGCAGGCCAGGTCGATGCGGCCGTCGCCGTTGAGGTCCGCGGCGGCGCAGGCGGCCGCATTCATGGAGCCATCCAGCGTTTCGCGGGTCCAGCGTTCGCCGGCGGCGTCGGCGGCGGTGTAGAGATACACGCTTCCGCCCGGGCCGCGGAAACCGGCCAGTATCTCATCGCGGTTGTTGCCATTCAGGTCGGCGGTGAGCAGGGCGTGGCCGTCGGACAGCTTGTCCTCAATCGTCTGGCGGGCCCACTTGCCGTCCAGCAGGCGGTAGACCGAGACCTGGTTTCCGTGCCACGGTTCGATGGCCGCCAGGAAACGCCGGCCCGCCAGGCTGCCCACGGCCACGTCGCTCGAGCCGGACTTGGGCCATGGGGCCGGATCGCCGGCGGCCAATTGGGTGCGGGTCCAGCGGCCGTCGTTTTCCAGGCGGAAGAGGTGGATGCCAGTGAAGCTGGCGGTGAGGATCTCGTCCCGGCCGTCGCCATCCCAGTCGAAGATGAGAAGCCCGTGCGCGATGCCGGTGTTTTCGTCGCTGATCATGCGCCGCTTCCACTCTCCGGGGCGGTAGTAGACCAGCGGCGTATTGCCCTTGTAATCGGGGGGCTCGGCGCCGGCGCCGGTGAGCGGAGCGCTGACCACCACGCGGGGGCCGGCGCCGATGCGCGCCAGGCGGAGGCGGTGGGTGGTGGGCAGGCGGTCGATTTCGGTGGCCGTCCAGGGGCGGCGCACGTCGCCATCGGGGCGCAGCACGGAGACGATGCCCTGGCTGTCGCGCGCACGCTGAGAGAAGCCGCTGGCGAGGACGATTTCCGCGCCGCCGTCGAGGACCACGCAGTTGACCATCTGCGAAACCCCGGTGGCCAGCACGTGGCGCTCCCAGGTGGGGTTCTCGAACCACACCAGCTCGCTCATGCCCTGGCCCAGGGCGATGAGGTCGGGCTTGCCGTCGTGGTTCAGGTCGGCTACCACCACCTGGTATCCGCCGCGCAGATCCGAGGCGATCGTATGGGTTTCGAAGCGGGCCGGGCCGCCCGGATTTTGGGCGCCGGCCAGAAACGGCGCGAGCAACAGA
Source organism: Terriglobia bacterium (assembly GCA_963767595.1). GTDB lineage: Bacteria > Acidobacteriota > Terriglobia > Bryobacterales > Bryobacteraceae > BOG-224. The sequence goes on along the minus strand of CAVYEK010000014.1, from coordinate 185,341 downwards.
ATTGCGAAACGTGCCATGCTCCAAAGTATACTTTCAATTCGGCCCGCCGGAGTTTCGGACCATACGGCCTCCCCTGATCCGTCAGTAGCGCAGAATGCCGGCTCCGCGGTGAACGGAGTTTCGGACCATACGGCCTCAAAGTCCCATTGACTTGGGCGGCGCGGCGAATTACACTACTTTCCAACCCATGCTTGCGATACGAATGCATTCACTGTCGGCTCTCTTGATTTCCTTGACCGCCTCCGGCGCCTGGGCCGCGAAAGACTCGTGTTTTGCGTGCCACAGCGTAGAGGAAGGCACGAGCATCGTCTTCAAGAACGATATCCACTACAAGAATGGAATGAGCTGCGCCGATTGTCATGGCGGCGACCCGCAAGAGGACGACGGGGTTCTGTCCATGAGCGCGGAACGCGGCTTCAAGGTCCGGGTCAAGCATGAGGACGTGGCGGCCTACTGCGGGCGCTGCCACAGCGACGCCGCCTTCATGGGCAAGCACAAGGCCGGCCAGCGCACCGACCAGGTGGCGCTGTACAGCAAGAGCGTGCACGGCCAGGCGATCGCCCAGGGCAACCAGAAGGCGCCGACTTGCATCGACTGCCACGGCGTGCATAACATCCGGGCGGTGGACGACCCTCTGTCGGTTGTGTCTCCAGCGCGGCTGGCCGCCAAGTGCGGCTTCTGTCACGAAGAAGAAGCGGGGATGTTCCAGAATAGCCCGCACGCCAAGGTTTTTACGGCGAGTGGCATGGCCGGGTGTTCGGCGTGCCATTCGAGCCACGGCATGGAGCGGGCCAATGTGGCGATGCTCACCGGCGCGAAGCCCGTTTGCGCGGGATGCCACACGGCAGATTCGGCCGGGGGCAAGACCGCGGCCGGCATGACGAAGAAAATAGCCGGTCTCGCGCCCGCGGAGCGGCGCGCCGGCGCAAAACAGGCCGCGCACGCTCTCAAGCTGGCGCCGTGACAAGCGCAACGCCCGGTATCTGTGATAATCTAGCTTCACAGTCAGGGAGGAATAATGGCAACGAATCGACGTGACTTTCTCCGGAAGTCTTTAGCTGTGGGGTCGGCCGCGGCTCTACCGGTAACCGCGTGGCCGGCCGAGGTGCGCCGCGCCAGCGATGTCATTGAACTGGGGCCCACGAAGGTGAAGGTGTCGCGCATGGCCCTTGGCAGCGGCACGTTTGGCGGGGGCAACAGCTCCAACCAGATGCGCAAGCTCGGCGCCGAAGGCCTGGCGGACGTCTGGTTGAACGCCTTCGAGAACGGCGTCTTCTTCTGGGATACCGCGGATCAGTACGGCAGCCACGCCGCCGTCAAGGCCGCTCTTAATGTGAAGAAGATTCCGCGCGAGAAGGTCACCGTCATGACCAAAGCCGATGCCCGCAACGCCGACTCGATGAAGTCCAGCCTGGACCGCTACCTCCAGGAAATGGGGACGGACTATATCGATATCGTTCTGTTGCACGCCCGGATGAGCCCGACGTGGGACCAATTGGACAAGGGCTGCATGGACGTATTGTCGGAAGCCAAGCAGGCCAAGAAGGTGAGGGCGGTGGGGATCAGTTGCCATTCCGTGGCCGCCATGGGCGTGGCTGCCAAGAGCCCGTGGCTGGACGTCTGCCTGTGCCGGTTGAATTACGCCGGAATCCGCATGGATGATACGCTCGATGTGGTCACGCCGGCCCTGGCCGGGTTGCGAGCGGCCGGCAAGGGCGTTCTGGCGATGAAGGTGCTGGGTGAGGGCCAGTTGCGCGATAAGTTGGACGATGCGCTGCGGTTCGCGGTGACCAAGGACCTGGTCCACGCTTTTACCGTGGGCGTGGAGAGCAAGGACGACCTGAAAGACCTTCTGGCGCGGATCCCCAAAGTCTCCCAGCCGGCGTAGCGCCGGAGTGGGCCGGACGATCGGTTCTTGTCTTCCGCCGAGGGGCATCGGCAAATGGCAGGGCGGACCCCGCGGTCCGAGGCCGGCCTCCTGGCCGGCGCTCACGGGCTTGTCATCATGAAGGAACGCGGCATCGGTTCCTGCCGGTCGAGGGACCGCCATGCGGGCTGGGGCGGGGCTCCTCCGGTGGTTTGACCCTCTCCATCAACGGCCGCGCCCGCGAAATCGCCCCAGCCTTCCGGCCGCTCCCACCTCTGTTTTCACTTTTTTGGCCTTTTTTTTCTTGTACCCGGCTGCGACTGCCTATACACTAAATCGCAGCCGGGGAAGCAGGGCATGGGGCAGCCCGTTGTTCTTGACATTCGGGGACCCGATTTTCGTGTTTCGTCCGCTTGACTTCCTGTTCACCCGGCGATAAAATTCGGCTGCAAAACTATTTGCGCAATACGCAAGTTGAGGCGCCGCGGGCGCAAAACCCCGCGGCAAGGTTTCCAATCCAACGCCGAAAGGCTCAACGGGAGATAGGGGTCTATGAAGCTTCGCGCGATTTGGCTTTCGCGGCAAGCTGGTTTCTCGATTCCGCTGGCTTGCTTTTTGCTTTTGGCCGTGGTGTGCGCCGCTGTCGCACAGACCGAGACCGGCTCGCAGAGCACGATTGTCGGAACGGTGAAAGACGCCACTGGCGCGGCCGTACCCGGCGCCAAGGTGACCGTGGTCAACACGGGCACCCAGTTCATAACCGAAGGATCGACCAACGCAGAAGGGAACTACTATGTTCCCTACCTGAATCCGGGGACGTACCGCCTCACGGTGGCGGCCAGCGGATTCAAGCAGTTCATTCGGGAAGGCTTCACTTTGACTGCCGGCGAAACGCAGCGCGTTGACGCCAACCTGGAGGTGGGCGCGCTGTCGGAGAACGTCACCGTAACGGGAGAGGCGCCGCTGCTCGAAACCGAAAGCGCCGAGGAAACGAAGATGCTCCCGCAGGAGTTTCTTCAGGACAGCAGCAACGTTCAGAAGCGCATTGTCCGTTCCTTGTACTTCATTCCCGACGTGAACGGCAACGGCACGGCGGGCTACCACATCCTGGGCGGCGTGCAACGTTCCATCGGCTACACCATGGATGGCATCAGCGCCAAATGGCCCGGCCTGGAGACCTTCGACCAGAACGACCAGGTGCTCCAGAGCACCATGGACGCGCTGGAGGAAGTCAAGATCATCACTACGGGCATGTCCGCCGAGTTCGGACACGCGGCGTCCGGGGCGGTGCAGTTGACCTACAGGAGCGGCTCCAACGCGGTGCACGGCTCCTATGAAGACCGCCATATCACCACTTCCATGGTGCAGCGGTCCTACTTCCAGTCAACCGCCCAGCAACCGTTCCGTTTCGACGAAATGGACGGCACCTTTAACGGGCCGCTGTGGCTCCCCAAGATATACAACGGCAAGAACAGGACTTTCTTCCTGTTTGGTTTTGCGAGACACATGGAACACTGGGAATCGGAAAACCTGCAAGGCGTGCCGACCCCGGATATGCTGGGCGGCAATTTCTCGTTCGGCGGAATCGGATATCCGATTTACGATCCCAAGAGCACCACGCTGGTGAACCCGGCGACCAACGCCTGGACACGCACCATATTTCCTAATACGGTGGTGCCTACCAACCGGTTCGACCCGGTTTCCACGAAGTTTCTCTCCTACACCCCCTGGTCACTGCCCAACGATACCGTGGATTCAGTTACCAGCGGGAGCGGGGTGACCAACAACTTCCTGGGTTGGGGCGTAAAGCCGATCAACCGGACCCGCTGGGACATCAAGGTGGATCACGAGATATCCACCAAGCACAAGATTACCAGCCGTTATTCGCAGGCGCACCACCGCGCGGCGCCGAACGGCGCCGTGGTGGCCCTGGCCTGGGGAGATTTGGACATCAACCGCATCATGCAGCCCACCGACGTGATCCAGGGCGTGCTGACGGACACCTATATCATCAGCCCAACGACGTTTAACGAGATGCGGATCGGCTACAGCCGGCGCGCCAACCAGACCATCGCGTGGGGCGCGGGGGGCAATTGGCCCCAGACGCTGGGCATCCCCGGCATTCCCCAAACAACGTTCCCGGAACTCCAGGTCGGGTTCGGGGTCACCTACAATTCGCCCAACTATTACGAGGGTGACGAGACGACCTTTCAAGAGAACCTCACCAAAGTCATGGGGCCTCACAACCTGAAGGTCGGCTACGAAGTAGTTCGCGAGAAATACGACGCCGCCAACGGAGTTCTTCCATCGGGCAGTTACAATTTCGGGGGTACGTGCCAGGTTTCCGCCACGGGCAGCGCTTGTGTGAACAACACCGGCAACGGTTTCGCCGCGTTCGAGCTGGGCGCGGTTACCAGCGCCACCTTCAGCCAGCGTTTCGCCAACTGGCTGCCGCGCGGATGGCAGCACGCCCTCTACATCCAGGACGACTGGAAGGTACGGTCGGGTTTGACCGTCAACCTGGGATTGCGGTGGTCCTACGAGACGCCCTACAACACCAAGTACAACCAGGAGTCGGAGTTCAATCCCACCGTGGTCGATCCGATCAGCGGGCTGATGGGGGCCGAGACGCACCCCGCCGGCTACCTGTACCGGAGCGACTGGAAGAACTTCCAGCCGCGCGTGGGCTTGGCCTGGAAGCTCGCTAACAAGCTGGTGTTCCGCTCATCCTTCGCCATGATGACCATGGACATTGGGCTGGGCGCCGGCAACCAGAGCCAGAACTTCAACGAATACTCGGGCTCTTACCCTATTACGCAGCCCAACGGCAACCCGTCGATCCCGTTCTACCTCTCGCAGGGGCCCGGCGTCCCAATCGTGTACCCGCAGGCGTCCAATGGCACGTTCCCCTTCAATCCCACCTCGGCGAGCTACAGCGCCCGGGGCACCACGTGGATGGATCCGGGTCTGATCAATCCATACGTCATGAACTGGGCGGGTGGAGTTGAATACGAGTTCGCCCGCAACTGGCTGTTGGAAGTACGCTATGACGGCAGCGCATCGAACAAGCTGCTCGGCACCTGGAATATCAACGAGATTCCGTTAGCCAATGAGCTGAGCAACGGCAGCAACCTGGCACAGTTGAGCACCATCCACGGCAACACGCAGATCTACAAGCCCTGGACGCAATTCGGGAGCGTCAACCTGCTCTCGAACTTCAACCACTCCACGTATCAAGGGGGAACCATCCGGGTGGAGAAGCGCCTGTCGAGCGGCCTGGTGTTCACCGCCTTCGACACCTACTCCAAGGCCCTGGACCCATGCGACAACGAATGCGGCGGCGGCGTCACCTACTACGACCGCGCCCTGCAGAAAGGGATAGCCGGCTACAACCGGACCCAACACGCGTTCGTGCAGTTCTCGTATCAATTGCCCTTCGGGAAAGGGCAGCGCTTCATCAACACCAGCCACCGGGCGGTCGACTACATTGTCGGCGGCTGGAACCTCAGCTTCAGCCAAGTCTACGATACGGGCATACCTTTTGGCTTGGGCATGGGCAACAACCCCAATAACTACCTCGCCGGCAACAACGGACCGAACATCCTGGTTAGCCCCTACTCGGCTGGGCTGACGCCCAACTGGAGCATCGGCCCCAACCGGTTCCCCATGACGACCGTCGCTCAGACCCCGTATTTCGTGAATTCCTCTTTCGCCTATCCGGCCTCCTACACGATCGGCAACATGGGCCGGAACATCTATAGGGGTCCCAACACGACGTTCCAGGGGTTCGCAATCAAGAAGTCGTTCACGTTCAAGGAGAAGTACCACGCCTCGATCCGTCTGGACGGCCACAACCTGCCTTGGAAACGGCCGAGCTTCACCACGCCGAATGGGACGTTCACCACGGCGGCGGGCAGCGTGACGCAGTTCGGGTCGATGAGCGGGACCATGGGCGCATGGTCGGAGTATGGTTACAACCAGGCGACCGTGCAGTTAGGAGGCCGCTTCGAGTTCTAGCTGGACCTTGTAGTTCGGGCGGGCCTTACGGTCCGCCGCAACTTCACTTGGAAACGCCGGCGGACTTTCCGCCGGCGTTTTTTTTCCAGGCCGAAGAATGCCGGCAGGATGCCGGCATGGCAGGCTGGAAGCCCGCTCTACGGGGATGGCGCGGCCCGTTTGGGCGGCTGCAGCAGTCTCCGCGGCGCCTTCGAAAGGTAAGCCAGCCGCTCCACCAGGGGCAGCAGGCGGCGCACCGTGCGTCCGTGCAGAATCAGGCTGCCGGTCACCAGCGCGGGATGCGGGATAGTGGTGCAGCAGCGCGAGCAGACATCCACTTCTCCGCCGCGGCCGGCCGCATGCAATCGCCGCATCCGCTCCATCGCCGGGGAGTTCCAGATCTCCACCAGCGGCTGCCGGCCGATCCGGCCCACGGGCTCGCCGTCCAGCATGTAGCTCTGGCAGCAGGGATACGCGTCGCCGTTCTGTTTTATGTACATCGGACCGCGCCACAGGTAATGGCAGGGATGCTTCCAGTCTCCCGAGGCGTGTCCGGCGTCAGGGCGCATCAGGTTGGTTTCGTCCTCCTTGACGCGCACCTGGTCGACACCCGGCACGGCCCGCCAGAAAGCCAGGAAATCGTCCACTTCGCCGGCGTTGCCCTCCATCTTCACCATCTGCACAACCACCTGAAGCTTGGCGCGGCGCTGGCTTTTCATGCGGGCGAAGCGCACGAAATTGTCGCGGACTTTTTCAAACTTGGCCCCTTTGCGGTAGAACTCGAAAGTCTCCTTTTTGGCCCCGTCGAAGCTCAGGGTGATCTGTTCCAGCGGCGAATCGAGCACCCGCCGGGCCATCTCCTCGTCGAGAAACACGCCATTGGTCGAAAGCAGCGTGGAGATGGTGTGACGATGGCAGAACTCGATGCGCTCGAAGATGCGCGGGTCCAGGAACGGTTCGCCCAAACCGATGAGCATCATGTGCTCGGCGGATTCGCCCGCCTGGCGCACCAGCGTCTCAAACACCTCGCCGGCCATGTCGGCTTTGGGCTGGGCGTGGGTCTCCCGCGGGCACATGGGACAGTAGAGGTTGCACTTGGCGGTGGTTTCCACGATGTACTCCACCGGCAGCGCCGCCAGCCGGGACCGGCGTCGCAGATAGCCCCACAGAAGCCTGGCGCGGTTCCATGCCCTCATGCTGCATTCATTGTACCCGCTGGCCACCGCTCTTCTAATCGATCCCCGTTGGTAGCATGGATTCATGCTGGTCCTCGCTTCGCAGTCTCCGCGCCGCGCCGAAATACTGCGCCAGTCGGGCATTCCCTTCGTGGTGCGCACGGCGCCGGTGGATGAAACGCCGCGGCCCGGCGAGCGGCCCGAGGACTGCGTGCGCCGTCTGGCCGCTTTGAAAGCCCGCGCCGTCCCCCGCGCCGAGGATGAGGTGGTGCTCGGCGCGGACACCACCGTGGTTATCGATGGAGTGATGCTCGGCAAGCCCGCCGGCGCCGCCGAGGCGCGCGGCATGTTGGCCTCGCTTTCGGGACGGCGCCACGAAGTGATCACCGGCGTCTGCCTGCGCGGCTCCGCCGAGACGGTCCTCGACTGGGCTTCCACCAGCGTCTGGTTCGCGCCCATGACCGCGCGCGAAATCCGCGACTACGTGTCGAGCGGCGAGCCCATGGACAAAGCCGGAGCTTACGCCATTCAGGGCCTCGCCTCCAAGTTCATCGAGAAGATCGAAGGCTGTTACTTCAACGTGGTGGGCCTGCCGGTGGCCCTGGTGTACCGGCGGCTGTTGCGTATGGGTGGCTGAGTCTCTCACCCTGAATGCACATCACCACTCGACAGACCAGGCGGAGCCGCCTGCCCCGCCCGCGCGTGGTACAACTTCGGTATGCCTTCCTTTCGCGTCGAAACGCCGCACGGTAGTTACTCCGTGGCGGTGGAGCGCGGCATTATCGGACGACTGGCTGGACGCCTTCCGGCCAAGCGGGGCAAGCTCTTCGTGGTCTCCACCGAGGACGTGTGGCGGCATCAGGGCGCGGCCCTGGCGCGCGGCCTGGCGGGGGAGGAGCACGAGCGGATCTTCCTGCCCGGCGGCGAAGACCGCAAGCGCCTGGCGCCGCTCGAAGCGGCGGCCGAGGAAATGGTGCGCCGCGGGGGCGACCGCTCCAGCCTGATCATCGCCTTCGGCGGCGGCATTGTCACCGACATGGCGGGCTTTCTGGCGGCCATTTTCATGCGCGGCATCCCCGTGATTCAGGTCCCCACCACGCTGCTGGCGCAGGTGGACGCGGCCATCGGCGGCAAGACCGGCGTCAACCTGGTGGCGGGCAAGAACCTGGTGGGCAGCTTCCACCAGCCGCTCGATGTGGCCATCGACCCGGCGGCGCTCGGGACCCTGCCGGAGCGCGAATATCGCGCCGGGCTGTTCGAAATTCTCAAAGCCGGCGTGATCCGGGACGCCGGGTTGTTCGCATTCCTGGCGGAACACAGCGCCGAGGTGCTGGCGCGCCAGCCCGATGCGGTGGACCGCATCATCGCCGACGCGGTGCGCATGAAGGCCGAGGTGGTTTCGCGCCGATGAGCGCGAAGGCGGACTGCGCCGCATTTTGAACCTGGGACACACTTTCGGCCACGCGCTCGAAGCCGAAACCGGCTACACGCGGTTTCTGCACGGTGAGGCGGTGGCGTTCGGCATGCGCGCCGCGGTCTACCTGGGGGAGAGCACGGGTTATCTTTCGGCCGAAGACAGCGTGGAGATTCTGGGGCTGGTCGATCTCTATGGCCCCATCCCGCCGCTCGATGGGATTCGCGCGGAGAATCTGCTGGCGCGGTTGGTTCACGATAAGAAGACGGTGCGGGGCGCGGTGCATTTCGTCCTGCCGGTGCGCATCGGCGAGGCGGCGGTGGTTTCCGGCATCGACGAGCGGCTCGTGCTGGAAGCCATCCGCGGCGCCTTGTCATGAAGGGCACGACCCCGCCGGGAGCGCGCAGCGAGCGGGAGGCCGCCGCCTGGGTCCGCGGGATGTTCGCGCGCGTGGCGCATCGCTACGACCTGGCCAATCACCTGCTCTCCTTCAACATCGACCGCCGGTGGCGGGCCCACACGGTGCGCCGCCTTTTGAAACCGGAGGGCGCGCGCGCGCTCGATATCTGCTGCGGCACGGGCGACCTGGCGCTGGCATTGAGCGAAGCCTGGTCCGGCGTGGTGATGGGCTCCGATTTTTGCCATCCCATGCTGGTGGCGGCGCGCGACAAAATCGTTCGGCGCCGCGCGGGCATCGCCTTGTTCGAATCCGACGCGCTGAACCTGCCTTTGCGCGATGCTTCACTCGATTTGATCACCGTGGGGTTCGGATTCCGCAACCTGGCGAATTACCAGGCCGGGCTGGCGGAGATGCGCCGCGTGCTGCGCCCGGGCGGAGTGGCGGCCATCCTCGAATTCTCGCGGCCTCCCAACCGGCTGTTCGCGGGTCTCTACCATTTCTATTCGCGGCGCATTCTGCCGTGGATCGGCGGGGCGCTTTCCGGCTCGCGCGACGCGTATCGGTATTTGCCGGAATCGGTGGGCAAGTTTCCCGCGGCGCCGGAATTGGCGGACCTTATGCGACAGGCGGGATTCGAAAATGTGAGCTTCGAATATCTCACGGGAGGGATTGTGGCGCTGCATTTGGGAGAGGGGTAGCGGCTCGGGCCGCGTTTGTCAGGCCGACCTTCGCGAAGGTTGCCATCTCCGTCAACTTGCGGCGCGCCGTCTAACTCGCCAACTCCTCGAACTGCGTGATCCGCACTTCTCGATCCTGGAACACCGCGCGGATCTCGAGCCGGCCGCCCATAGCTTCGATGTAATCCGCCAGGGTACTGACACAGATGTCGGACCGGTGCTCTATCTTCGAGACCTCGCCCTGATTGACGCCGAGGATTTCGGCAAGTTGCAATTGTGTCATCTCCTGCGCTTTTCGCAATTGATCGAGCGGCATAGCCGCCAGACTCTTCTGGAACCGTTTCTCGATCCGCCGCTGCCGATTGGCCGGCATCGCTTTCAGCAATTCACGAAAATCACGAGTGGGCATTAAGTGCTTCCCTCCTTCTCGATCTCAAGCAGGTGTCGTTCAAAAAGCCGGTCCGCGATCGGCACGAACTTCTCATACCAGCGGTCGTCGCCGGTCTTCTCGCCCCCGATCAAGAGGAGCGCCGAGCGGAGCGGGTTGAATGCGTAGAGTGTCCGCAGCGGCCTCCCTGCGCTCTGGGTCCGAAGCTCGCGCATCTGCGGATAACGGGAACTGCTAACCTTCGAGCTGTGCGGGAAACCGAGGGCAGGACCGAATTCCATGAGATGCCGAACGGAGTGCGCTACATCATCCTGTTGGCCCTCGGAGAGGCTGTTCCACCAATCTCGGAATTCATCGGTGAATTCGACTTCCCACGCCACGCCTACAGTATGCCATATACAGAATACTCCATGCGCGATCGCATTACGCTACGAGTTTTCTTCGCCGGGCTTTCGAGGCGCGCCGAGTTGCACGATGAAGATGGACATAAAGTCCCCCAACGCCAGTGTGCCACGTGGCGTGCGTGGCCTGCTCGGCTGGCTGCGATGAGGAGGAAGCGGCCTGACGTACAATGAAGAGGTGCGCGTTTCCATCGAGCCTCGACAGGGAAGATGACGGCCGCTGGATTGCCGAGGCGCTGGAGCTGCCCGGCGTCATGGCATACGGGGAGACGCGCGAAGACGCCATCAGCAACACCGAAAGACTGGCCGTCGAGGTGATCGCCGATCGGATCAAACACGACGAGCTGCCGCCATCAGCCCTCAATGTTTCGTTCCAGGTGCTGAGTGAGCACAGGAAAATGCGTCTGTCCCCTTTATTCTCCCAGGGCTTCCCGCACCAGTTGGGCGTTGGGCGACACTAACGGCAGACTTGAATTCCCGCTGTTCCCTTACCCTCGTCGTCGGTCTGAATGGAGCCGCAGTAAAGCAATCCCCAAAAACCAGAGGCGTTGACGTAGCCTTCAACGCCTTGTTCGCGAGCGGATTCGTGCGCAGGAATGAAGATGTCCGGGTAAGGGGAGCCCGCTCGAAAATGTGCGTAGAACCCCCAGCCGCTTGCGGTGGCAATGGGGTGAACCCCGGTTGCGTTCTCTTCCACTAGTTCGATTTCGCAATTACCGGTCACGCCGCACGTTTCCCGTGTCTCGGGACTCACAAAGAAGAGACGAACCCCGGTCTTCTTTACCGGCAACTCAAGGATCTTGAGTGAGTCGAGGCACTCTTTTCCCTTTTCCGCCTGTTCCGCCACGCTCAACCATGAAAATGCATTCCCGCATGTCTTGGCATAAGACCGAAGCCACAGCCGGAACTTTGGGGACAGGGCGCTGACAGAATCGGCACCTTCGGCCGAAGTGAAATCATCCATCGAGACCTTCTGAACCGGATAGGCCGGCGCCCTGCGCGCTCCTTCTCCGAGCTTGAAGACCACGTCCACGGCTGTGACCACATTTACCGGGCGACCATTCTCTTCAAATGGCCGATAGACATATTGGCGCATAGCATCCTCGGCCGCCTGTTCTAGCGAAGGCGAGCCGCTCATCTTCCTAAACGAGTATATGCGGCCATAAGTGGAAATGCTGACTTCGACTCGAACCACGCCCTCCAGCCCAGCGGCCCTTGCAAAGGCCGGATACACCGGCTCGACCCTGCGCACAAGATGGCTTGCCGCAACTTCCGGCGAGACTCTTGGCACGTCTTGAGCCGGCAGCGCAGCCAAGCCCGCCAAAGCCAAAAAGAGAGTCCGAAATAGGCGCATCAGTTGGGTTCCTTCCGCAACGGGGACAATCGGTCGCGGCGGCTTTAGTATGTCCGCACCGAGTGCGTCGAGTATCGGCTGCGCAAGACCGGAGTTCGACCAAGAAGATCGAGGCGCTGCAATATCAGTTCGCCGGCAAAAGTCATGGCCCTCCTCATCATCGAATACCTTCATCGGCAGGCGCAACTCCATTATTTTCAAGCCAGAAGTGGGGTCGTGGCCTTGAGGCGATACCGTCCTTTGGGGCCGGTCCTACCACCGGAAGAGCGTCACCAGGAACGCGATGACGAGGCCTAACAGCATCGGAGCCACGAGGAATACCGCGATGGCGACGGCTTCCCGCTTGAAGGTGAACTGCATCCGGTATGAGGGACTTTTTCCTGGGTCGAAAAGACGGTGGGCAAGTGGCGTTGCCGGTAACGGCCCCCAAAGGCCGTCGCTACTCGGAAAGCATGCACCGGCATGGCCAGCCCCGATTGGCGGTTGTGGGGGGGTGGAACGCCGACGGCAAGACCGTCGGCGCTACCGTTCCGCGCCCGCTCTTAGCAACGCGGCTTCCGACATCTTCCTTGCCCAGATCCGTGCTGATGAACAGCTCCTGGCGCGCGCCGGCGCTCAGGGCTATCGCCTTCCAGCCGTTTTGCGTGGGCACGGTGACGCGCACCTTCACCTTGCCCCGGGCGTTGCGCACGGGCCGGATCACGCCGGGGATGACGGAGCGGATGGCGGGGTTGGTGTGGAGCAATTCCTCGAGGATGGCGCGCACGCCATCGATGATGCTGTGCTCGATTTTGAGGCGGTCTCCGGCCGCACGCAGGCGCATCTAGGACCGTCCCCCGCCGACCAGCGGAACGAAGCGGCACAGGGTAGCCACGCGCGTGACAATCTTCCCATCGCGCTTGGTCACCACCAGCAATTCCTGGTCGTCCCACGCGCCCACGGGGATCACCAGTTTGCCGGGGTCGTTCAGTTGGTCGAGCAGGGCGGCGGGAATATCGGAAGCGCCGGCCGCCACGGAAATTGCATCGTAGGGAGCGAATTCGGGGTATCCGAGCGAGCCGTCACCGTGGATCGTAGTGACGTTGCCGCCGTACCCGGCGCCGCGCAGATTCTCGCGGGCCAGGGCGGCCAGCTTGGGAATTATCTCGATGGCGAACACGCGCGCCACCAGCAGGCCCAGCACGGCCGCGGCGTAGCCCGATCCGGCGCCCACCTCGAGAACCGTCTCGGAGCCCTGCAATTCGAGCGACTCCGCCATCAGGGCCGTCATGTAGGGCTGCGAAATGGTCTGCCCGTGACCGATGGGGATGGGCCCATCCTGGTAGGCTTGCACGCGCTCTTCCGGCGGCACGAAGCGCTCGCGGGGAATTTCGAGCATGGCGTTGAGCACGCGCTCGTCGCGGATACCCCGGCGGCGTAGCTGCGCGTCGACCATGTTGCGGCGCTCGGTGGCCCAGTGCGGGATCAAGATTGCCCCCAACCCTATGATAGCGTTGTGGGACAAGAATGCCCTCCAGGATGCGAACATGGCAGGCTGGAAGCCCGCTCTACGGGGCGCCGGAGAAGAATCGGCGAGGACGCCGACATGGCAGGCTGGAAGCCCGCTCCACGGGGCCCGGAGAAGAATATCGGCGAGGACGCCGGCATGGCAGGCTGGAAGCCCGCTCCACGGGTTCTTATAATAGCTGTCATGGCGCGCCCGATTACTTTGATTCCCGGAGACGGCATTGGACCGGAAGTGGCGGATGCCGCCGTTCTGGCGGTGGAGGCCGCGGGCGCGGAGGTGGAGTGGGATCGCGTGGAAGCCGGGGCGCGGGCGCTGGCCGAGCAGGGTCAACTAATCCCCGACGACGTGTATGCATCGCTCGAAGTCACGCGCGTGGGCTTGAAAGGGCCCACGGCCACGCCCATCGGCGGGGGCCACCGGAGCATCAACGTGGCGCTGCGCAAGAAACTGGGCCTGTATGTCAACTTTCGGCCGGTGAAAATGCTTCCCGGCCTGAAGACGCGCTACCGGGACGTGCCGCTGGACCTGGCCATTTTCCGCGAGAACACCGAAGACCTCTACGCCGGACTGGAACACGAAGTGGTTCCGGGGGTGGTGGAGAGCCTCAAAATCATTACCCGGACCGCCTCCTTGAAGATTGCGCGGGCCACCTTCGAATACGCGCGCCGGGAAGGCCGGCGCAAGGTCACGGCCATCCACAAGGCCAACATCATGAAGTTGAGCGACGGCCTGTTCCTGGAATGCTGCCGCGAGACGGCGGCGAGGTTTCCCGAGACCGCGTATAACGAGTTGATTGTGGACAACGCCTGCATGCAGCTTGTGATGCGGCCGGAGACCTTCGACCTGCTGCTGCTGCCCAACCTGTACGGCGACATCATTTCGGACCTGGCGGCGGGGTTGGTGGGGGGCCTGGGAATCGTGCCGGGGGCCAACATCGGAAGCCATCACGCCATCTTCGAGGCGGTGCACGGGACGGCGCCGGATATCGCCGGCAAGGGGCTGGCGAATCCGACGGCCCTGATGCAATCGGCGGCCCTCATGCTGGCGCACATAGGCCAGAGGGAAGCCGGCGCGCGCTTGCAGCGGGCCATCGAAGAAGTCTACGCCCGAGGCGAGTGTCTCACCGGAGACCTGGGCGGCACGGCTTCCACCGGCCAGTTCACCGAGGCGGTAATCCGGCGGATGCGGTAACGCCGGCGGTCTGGCGGGCGCCGCCACCGTTATGAGGCCAACTACCCCACGATACAATCGGGATTCCGGCCGGCCATGCCCGCTTGCATTCGCGTATCTCCGAAATTCCGCCCGGTTCTCGATCCGGGGTTCGTCCCGGCCTCGCTGTGGAACCGGGCGTACCGCGCCGCGGCAGCCGAAAGCGGCGGCCAGCCGCTCGAGTTCGCGCTCGAGCGCGGCGACGGCGCGGTTTCCGTCTTTCGCGCCTTTGTGCTGCCGCACGAGGGCGCCAACATCGCCCTGAACCAGCGCTACGCCGAGCGCCTGTTGAAATTCCTGTTGTGGCAGAGAGGCGGATACCGCATCGTCATCGCCGGCGATCCGCGCATCACCGCCCATCTTCGCGGCCTCTACTCCCCCCAGGGAGCGCGCGCCTTCGATTTCCACTTTATGGGTGAAAGCGTTTACGGGCGCCCCATGAGCGTCGAGCGCGTCTCCTTCGATGCCTTCCCCCAGGAGCGGGAGACGTGCGCTCGGCTGGGCCGCCATCTGGATGGCTACCGCATTGGTTTCGACCTGGGCGCGAGCGACCGCAAATGCGCAGCCGTGGCGAATGGCGAGGTGGTCTTCAGCGAGGAAGTGGCTTGGAACCCCGGCGCCCAGGCCGATCCGCAATATCACTTCGATGGCATTGAGGACTCGCTGAGGCGCGCCGCCGCGCATCTTCCGCGCGTCGACGCCATCGGCGGCAGCGCGGCGGGCGTCTACGTGGACAATGAGGTGCGGGTTGGCTCGCTGTACCGCGGCGTGCCGCGCCAGCTCTTTGAAACGCATGTGCGGCGCCTTTTTTTCGATCTGCGCGAGGCCTGGGGCGGCATTCCCCTGGTGGTGGTCAACGACGGCGAAGTCGCCGCGCTGGCCGGCTCCATGGCCTTGGGCGACAACGGGGTTCTGGGCGTCGCCATGGGCAGCAGTACGGCCGCCGGATTTGTCACGCCCCAAGGCGCCATCACCACGTGCCTGAACGAGCTGGCCTTCGCTCCGGTGGATTATCGCGCGGAGGAAGACGCGCCCTGCGACGAGTGGTCCGGGGACCGCGGCGTGGGCGCGCAGTACCTATCGCAGCAGGCGGCCGCGCGGCTGCTCGAACCCGCCGGCATCCATCTGCCGGCCGGCATGACGTCCGCCGAGAAACTCGAGAGCGTCCAGCGGCTCATGGCCGCCGGCGACGAGCGCGCCCGCCGCATCTACCAGACCATCGGCGTCTATTTCGGCTATGCCATCGCGCACTACGCCGAGTTCTACGATGTCCGGAACCTGCTGGCGTTGGGACGGGTGATGACCGGTGAAGGCGGCAATGTGATTCTGTCGCTGGCCGCGAGCGTGCTCCGCGAGGAGTTCCCGGAGCTGGCCGAGCGCATCCGCTTCCACATCCCCGGAGAAAAGGAAAAACGTCACGGGCAGGCCATCGCCGCCGCCAGCCTGCCCGCCATCGTAGAGCGGGCCTCCGGCCTGCCATGACGGCATCCGTGCCGTCATTCTTCCTGGTTCTGTATATTGAGACACGAGAGGACCGCCATGCAATGTAACAAGCCCGACGCCGACATCTTCGTTCCGGACGGCATGGAGCCCGCCGCCGCCCTGGCGCGCACCACGCACCTGTGCGTTTCGGCCCACCAGGACGATATCGAAATCATGGCCTACCACGGCGTGGCCGAGTGTTTCGGCCGCTCCGACCGGTGGTTCACCGGGGTGGTGGCCACCGACGGCGCGGGCAGCCCGCGGGCCGGCATCTACGCCGATTACTCCGACGAGCGCATGAAAGAGGTGCGCATTGTGGAACAGCGCAAAGCCGCGTTCGTGGGCGAATACGCCTGCCAGATCCAACTCGGTTATTCGAGCGCCGAGACGAAGACTCCGCCGGGGACCCCGCTGGTGGAAGATCTCATTCACATCTTCCTGGCCGCGCGCCCGGAGGTGGTCTACCTGCACAACCTGGCGGATAAGCACGATACCCACGTAGCCGTGGCGTTGCGGGCCATTGCCGCCCTGCGCGCCGCCGGCGGCTACAAGCCCAAGAAGGTCTACGGCTGCGAGGTGTGGCGCGATCTGGACTGGCTCGACGACGACGACAAGCGCCCGCTGCCGGTCTCCGCGCGCCCCAACATCGCCGCCGCGCTGGTGGGAGTTTTCGATTCGCAGGTAAGCGGCGGCAAGCGCTACGACCTGGCCACCGCCGGCCGCCGCCTGGCCCACGCCACCTACTTCGCCGCCCACGGCACGGACGAAGAAAGCGCCTTGAGCTTCGCCATGGACCTCACTCCGCTGGTGGAAGACTCCAACCTCTCCATCGCCGATTACGTTCTGCGTTTCGTGGACCGGTTTCGCGCGGACGTGGCCAAGCGCCTGGGCGCGATAGGGTAAGCGTCCGAGCTTCGCTCGGATTGACAGGCGGAAGCGTCTGTTCCACCTGGAATCGGATTGACAGGCGGAAGCGCCTGTCCGATAGCCTATACTCTAATCAAGGTCGATCGGCGCTAATGCACGCAAGAACAACCACGGTCAGCCGCATACCCATGACCAAAGCTCGCGTCAATCTGGGCGCGGTGGTGAAACGCGTCCACCTGAACGGCGAGTACTTCATTCTGGAGAAGGACGGCATTCCCATCGTCGGCATCATGGGCGCCGACGAGCTTGAGGATTATCTCGAACTCCAGGACGCGAGAGTCCGCGAGCACATCCGCAAGAGCCACGAGGACTTCTTGGCCGGCAAAAGCCGTCCCGCCGACCAGTTGCTAGCCGAGATCGAGCGAATGAAGCCGAAAAAGCTGAACCGTTCCTCCAGGAAATGAACGAGTTCTTCGATGTTCGCACGACGCCGCACTTCGATCGTCTGCTAAAGAAGCTCGCGAGCCAGCACCCGCAAGAGGCCGGCGAGATGTTCGCTCGAGCGCTCGCCATCCTCAAGACCGACCCGTACAACCGAAGCCGCCGTCATCCCATCAGGAAGCTCGAAGGCGTCCCTTCCGGCGAGGGACAATATCGTCTCAGGCTCCGCCGTTGGCGGTTCCGCTACGACATCTGGAGCGACCGCCAGCAAGTGGAGCTGAGTTTCTGCGGCCTTCGCAAAGAGGACACCCTACTGACCCGATGCCCGCCACACCGGAGGGTTACGCGCGGGATCAGCGGCCGAAGGGAGCGTTCCAAGCCTCCTACTCATACCGCGGCGCGCCGCCGGTTCAGTGCACCACAATCCGCTTCCCGCCATTCAAGCGGCCCTTGTTTGCTTTCAGCAAAACCACCTGCGCCTCGTGCCGCGTTCCTTTATCCGACGAATCGGGGTAGTAGCCCGCTACGTAGGTATACTGAAGCACATCCTTGGCCAGGAATTTGAGCAGGTAAGGCAGGACGGAATCCGCCGCGGGGGTTAGGAAATCCCGGCCGCCTGTCAGGGGCCCCAGCTCGGCGAACCTGGGGTTCGTCGACAAAAAGCGGGTCGGCGTCCCTGGAGGCTGGAGCGTCACCGGATACAATGCAACGCCGTGTTCCCGGGCCGCCCGCAGGGCAGCCGGCTGCTCCTCTGCGTCCGTACCCGACGCCATACCGTCGGAGAAAATGACGACCATGCGGATGGCTCCGGGGCGGCCCTCCGCGGCATTGTCCACCGTATCGTGGATGGATCCAAACAGGCGCGTACCTCCGCGAGGCACGGCGAGCACGGCCTGCATGGCCTTGCGGAGAGTTCGCGCGTCGCGCGTGGGCTTGGTGAAACGTATCCACTCGTCGCTGAACGCACACATCGCGACCGAGACATTCTCGTATTCATCCAGCAGACTGGTGTTGAACGCATAAGGATCCAAGTCGGCGATGGATATCATGCTTGCGCTGCAATCGATGAGCAACCAGATCTCCACCGGCACGCCGGTTTGGTAGGAGCGCCCGACCTCGAACAGTCTGGTCGGTTTCGGGACGCCGTCTTCGCGGATCTCGATGTCCTCCGGCCGGAGCGCTTGTATCGCCTGGCCGCGCTTGGGAGTGATCTGAAATTGCACCTGCGCCAGGTTGGTCTCCACCCGGAAAGTAGGGGAAGAGAAGTCCTCTTTGGGGATCTCGGGATGGCGCGCCGCCAGGCGGGAGAGCGCCGCTCGCACCAGGGCTGTGTCGGCGCTCATGGGGGCGGAGTCCAGGTACTTATCGAATTGCCCCATCGCGCTCACGTCGTTTCCGCGCCGTTCGGCCGCCCAGCCCAGCACCTCCCAGATCTTCGGATAGTGCACGTTGTCGAGCGCCTCCGCCGCGCGCGCGGATTGCTCGGCCTCGGCATACTCGCCGAGGTTGTAGTGGGCGGCGGCTTTCAGCAGGTGCGCAATCGGATAGTCGATGGAATCGAGCCGCAGCAGGCGGTCGGTGACTTCGAGGAGAGCGTTCCAATCGCGGGCCTCGTGCTCGATCACGGCCAGGGGCAGGTACGGGCAGATGGCCTTGGGATCCGAACGGATGGCCTGGTGGAACGATCTCCGGGCGGCGGCGAACTCTCCGTCCTGGGCCTCGATCGCTCCCAGCGCGCACCACGCCGCTTCGTAATCGGGATAGAGGGCCACGGCGGTCTGGTACCCGCTCTTCGCTTGCGCCATTTGTTTCATCCGCCAGGCCTTTTCGGCTCTCTGATACGCCTTGCGGGCGGCCGAGGGGGGCTTCGGCGGTGTCCGCTGCTGGGCCAGCAAGCCGGCCAGGGTCAGCGCCGCGAGCGCCATCCAGCGCCTCAATCTTCCACGTTGCAGCTCTTTGAAGTTCATCACGATCCGAGCCTTGGCTGTGGCCGTCGTCAATAGACGATGGTCTGCGCGCTCCCTGCGAGTTTCCCCCGCTTGGAGTCCTTCAGGGCAACCTCTATCTTGTGTGGTTTGGGTTGCCCCGGCGACGGAGCATAGAACCCGGCCAGGTAATCGGAGCGAATCTGCTCGCCCAGCCATTGAAAGATCCGGCGAAACGAATCGTTCTGGTTCGCGAAATTCAAGGACAGTAAGTTCCCGCCGGTTCTCTTGGCGAGTGTCTGCATGTCAATCGCATCTCCGCTCGGGGATTCGCGGCCCGCGCGCGGTCTGTTGTCGGACGTGCCGCTGGAGTAGATAAGCGCAGATCCAGCGTACTCACCGACGATCGCGGGAAAGACGGCCACGCCCGTTTCCTGAATGGCCTTAAGGTCCTGCTCGTATCCAAAGGCCGCGCCGCTCGAGGAAATAACCACCAGGATCCGAAACACATTGGTCCTGCCGCCCGAGGCCGCACGGACGAGGGCCGCAACGGCGCTCAGGCCGAGAGTAGGGCGGGGCCTTCGCCTTCGTCCAGGCTCGCCATAAGTCTTCGATGGCGTGATTCAGAGTGGCGGCATCCCTCGTTGGCGGGGTCAGGCGGACGAGATCGCCGTTGAAAGCCCAAACGGCAACGCTCACAAGCCCGCGATCGTCGATGGAAGCGAGGTCGAGCGTTTGTGACTGAAGCCATCTCGGTACGGTTGTGCCGGACGGCGGCCGTAAGTCGTCAAACAACAAGTTCACTTCGACGGGTATGCTCGGCGGATAGAGTTGTCCACCCTGAAACGCCGATACCTTGACCGGAACGCCATCCTCGCGCAGTTCGATATCCTCGGGGCGGAGATCGGCTGTCTGGCCCTTTTTCGGCGTCATTTGGAAGCGGACCGTCACCAGGTTTGTATCCGAACGGAACGTCGGGCCCGGCTGCCCGGCGGCGGGGGCCTGACCGGGGTTCGTGGAGCCTAACTGCGCAAAAGCGCTGAACGCGGAGAGCAGCGTCAGAAGAACGGCATAAGAGCAAGTCATCGGAAACTCCTAATGTAAGGATACGCGCGTCTAACACTACCGGTTACTTCTTACTTACCCTGAATCCCTAAGTTGAAAATCACGTATCAGGGCACGGCTTCAGCCGTGCCGCAATCCGTGGATACTCGGAGGGCTTCAGCCCCTGGATTCTCGGGCGGAACAAAAAGCCTTGCGCGCTGGCTCGCCGCCCCAGGGGCAAAAGCCCAGCACATGCATTCGTTCGGCACGCCTCCTACTCATACCGCAGCGCCCGTACCGGGTCGATGCGCGCCGCGCGGCGGCTGGGGAAGTAGGCGGCCAGCGCGGCCCCCAACCCGAGCAGCGCCACGGTAACCGCCATCCCCGCCGGATCGTTCGTCGGAACTTCGTACAGCATCTTCTTGGCATAGCTGGCCAGGGCCAGCGCCAGCGGGGCGCCCAGCGCCACGCCGGCGGCGGTTAGCGCCAGCGATTCGCGCGTGAAGAGCCAAAGCACGTCCACCGTCCGCGCGCCCACGCTGATGCGGATTCCCACCTCGCGCGTGCGCCGGGTGACGGAGTAGGAAATCAGGCCGTAGATGCCCACCAGCGCCAGGGCCGTACCCAGAGCGCCGAACAGGTCCGCCAGAAACGCCAGCAGGCGCTCCTGCGAGATTTGGCGGTCGCGCATGGCTTCCACGCTCGATGCGTTCGAGACCTGATAGTCCGGCGCCACGGTCTTGACAATCGCCCGGATGTCCCGCTCCACTTGCCCGAGCGATCCGCGGCAGCGCACTTCCAGCGCGCCGCCCGTGCCGGTCATCTGATCGAACGGCTCGTAGACCACCGGAGGCGCCGCGAGGCGAATTTTCCAGTAGTTGCCGTCCGCCACAACGCCCACCACCTCCACTGCCTTGCGTTCCGGCTCCCAACCATTGAGATGTTTGCCGATGGGATCTTCTCCGGGCCACGCCTGGAAAGCCAGGCTCTGGTTTATGATCGCTACCGGCAGCGAGCCGGCGCGGTCGGCTGGGGTGAAATCGCGTCCCCGCAGTATCCGCATGTGGAACGTCGTGAAGTAGCCTTCGCCGGCGGACACCCAGTGCGCCCCGACGCTCCAGTTCCGTGCGCCGTCCAAAGTTCTGACATCGCCCCCCCTCATGTCGCCCGAGAGCGCGCCGGGCCAGGAGTACGCGGCGGATTCCACCTGCGGCAACCGGCGCACGCGAACCAGCGCCTCCGCGAGCGCCGCGGGCGGGACCACCGACTTGAGGTACCCACCCGAGCTGCGCGCGTCGATGTCGATGGTCAGAACGCGGTCGATGTCGAGCCCCAGGTCGATCAGCTTGAGCTTGCGCAGGCTGTGCGTGAAGAGGCTGGCGCCGAACAGCAGCACGGTGGCCAGCATTACCTGCGCCAGGATCAGGACGCGGCGAACCAAAGCGCCGCGCGGCCCGCCGGCGGCCGGACCCTTCAATCCCTCCGCTGGATCCGCGCGCGAAGCGTGCCACGCCGGGTAGAGCCCCGCCGCCAGGGCCGTCGCCACGCACATTCCCAGGGTGAACGCGAGCACGGTTCCGTCCGGGGCCACGCTGAGCGGCTGGAAGGAGCGGCCCGTGTTGAACAGGTTCAGCAGGAACCCGGTGAGCCCGCGCGCCATTACAATCGCCGCCGCCCCTCCGCCGGCCGCCAGGGCCAGGGTCTCCATCGCCAGTTGCCGCATCAGCCGCCAGCGGCTGACGCCCAGGGCGAGCTTGATGGCGAATTCCCGCCGGCGCTCGTTCATGCGCGCCAGGAACAGG
Source organism: Terriglobia bacterium (assembly GCA_963767595.1). Lineage (GTDB taxonomy): Bacteria > Acidobacteriota > Terriglobia > Bryobacterales > Bryobacteraceae > BOG-224. The sequence continues at coordinate 163,392 of CAVYEK010000014.1, read as the reverse complement.
TTCGCCAGGTTGGCGCAGGCCACCAGCAGCACCAGGGAGACGGACGCCATCAGGATTACGAGGGGATCGTGAAGCCCGGTGCGCCAGGTATCGAATCCTCTGCTGGCATCGACCAGATGGTACGTCCACCTTTCGTTGCCGGTCGCCGCCAGGCGCGCGTTCGCCTGCGCGAGTGAGACGCCGGGCTTCAGCCGCGCCAGAGCGCTCCAGAAGAAGCCGCGCGACTCGCGCGGGGTGTGGATGAAATCGAGGGAAAGCGCCGTCGGAATCCAAACGTCGTAGCGCTGCTGTAGCTCCGCACCCACGAAATCCGCCGGCGCCACGCCCACCACCTCGAGCGGGACGCCGCCGATCCGGACCGTCCGTCCGGCTGCGTGTGCGTCGCCGCCGAAATGCGCGCGCCAGGCGTCATAGCTCAGCACGCAGACCCGATGGGCGCCTTCTACCCGGTCGTCTTCGTCGTCGAGCAACCGCCCCAGCGCCGGGCGCGCGCCGAAGAACGCGAAATACCCGCCGTTCACCATCGCCATCTCGATCTTGCGCGGTTCGCCGTTCAGGTCCAGCCCCGCCGTGCGCTCCGAGAACGCGGCCGTACCCGAGATTATCGAAGTCTGGTCGCGGAGTCCCCGGTACACCTCATAGGGGTAGCCGCGGCTATCGGAATGCTTTCCATTATCGAGCGCCTGACGACCCATCACCTGCACGATGCGGTGCGGGTCGGGCACGGGGAGTTCCTTCAATAGAATGCCGTTCACCAGGGTGAAGATCGCGGTGTTCACCCCGATTCCAAATGCCAGCGAAAGCATGGCCACGGCCACGAACCCGGGGCTCTTCGCCAGGCTGCGCCAAGCGTGCCGCGCGTCCTGGGCCAGTTGTTCCAGCCAGACGAACGAGCGCTCGTCGCGGTGCAGCTCGCGGGTCTGTTCCAGGCCGCCCCACGAACGCCGCGCCGCCAGGCGCGCTTCCCGCGCGGACATCCCGCGGCGCATCAGATCGTCCTCGATGAGCGCGAGATGCGCGGCCATTTCGCGGGCCATCTCCCGGTCCGCGCGCTCCCGGCCGAAAAAGTTTACGAGCCTCAAGATGAAGCGGCGCATATGTCAGGACTCCTCCAACAGCAGCCTGTCCACCAACCCGGAGAGCTTGCGCCAGCGCTCGGTCTCCTTCGCCAGCTCCTTTTCGCCGGTCCGGGTGATGGAATAGAATTTCGCCTCGCGGTTGCTTTCGGTTCTCCCCCACGCGCCTCTGATCCAGCCCTGCTGCTCCAGCCTCACCAGGGCCGGGTAGAGGGTGCCCTGGTTGAGATTGAGCGAGTCTTCGGAAACCTGCTGCAGCCGGGCGGCCACGCCGTAGGCGTGCTGGGGACCCATGCTGGCCAGCACCCGGAGGACGATCAGGTCCAGCGTGCCCTGGAGAATTTGCGCCCGTTCGCCGTGTTCACTAGACATACAAGTGAAGTATTCCACGACTCCACTAGATTGTCAAGTGAAATACGGCGTCAACCGCTCCCTGACGGTCGCGGCTCGCTGGACTGTTGTCGAGCCGGAAACCGCTCCCTCACGGTCGCGGCTCGCCGGACTGCTATCGAGCCGCGACCGTGAGAAGCCGTGAGAGAATTGGTTGGCAGGCGAAAGCGCCTGCCCCACAAGTATGGAAGTCCTTCGACAGCACTGTGGGACAGACGCTTTCGTCTGTCAATCCAAAGGCCCACCCAATTCTTCACAGCTTCTGAGGGAGCGGTCGCCCCGGTTGTTATCGAGCCGCGACCGTGAGGGAGCGGTCGCGCCGCCTACTGCTCCACCCAGGGCAAATACGCCGCGCCGTAGAGGCCGGCTTCGTTGCCCAGGGTGGCCTTGGCGATGCGCATTTCCGCCTTGGTGGCGCGATAGGTGGCCGAGCGCTGTTCGAGGACGCGCAGCATGTGCGGCTCGAACAGGTCCCAGGCGGGGAGCATGCCGCCGCTCAGCAGGTAGAGCGGAAAATTGAACGTGTTCACCAGGGTGGCCAGGGCCGCGCCCAGGGCTTCGCCCATGACCCGCCAGATGGTGCGCGCCTTATCGCCCGCGTCGCCCGGCTGGGCGGCCAGTTCGGCCACCTCCTTGGCGGAGAGGTTCTCGCCCAGGTGCAGCATCTTGGCCATGGCCGAGACCGCCGTCGCCGAGGCGGCCTTCTCCAGGCAGCCCTGGTTGCCGCAGCCGCAGGGGTTGCCATTGGGAACCACGGTGATGTGCCCCAGCTCTCCGGCCATTCCCACGAACCCGCGCAAGACCCGCCCGCCGGAGATGATGCCGCCGCCGATGCCGGTGCCCAGGGTGAGCAGCACCAGGTCGTCCACATCGCGGCCGGCGCCCATCCATTTTTCGCCCAGGGCCGCCGCGTTGGCGTCGTTTTCGAGAATCATGGGAGCCCCCAGGCGGCGCCGGATTTCGTCTCGAATGGGGAAGTTCTCGAGGTACGGCAAGTTGGGCGAATACGCCAGCACGCCTTCCTTCATGCGGATGAAGCCGGGCACGCCCACGCCGACGCCCGCCAGTCCCTCCGCCCCGTGCCGCTCCTCGATCTTCCGAATGGCGGCTACCATGTCGCCCAGAACGGCTTCGCGGCCTTCGGTGAAATTGGTGGAGCCGGAAATCTTGTCGAGCACCTTGCCCGTCCGGTCGATGGCGGCGGCGCGCAGGTTCGTCCCGCCTAGGTCCAATCCGATAGAGTATCGAGCCATGAAGCGGCATCATAGCACGCGGGCGGACCCGCGCGGCGCATTGCGGGACAGGCGGCATGGCGGACCGTATCAGGGTACGGCTTCAGCCGTACCGCAAACCGCGAATACTCAGAGGGCTTTTGCCCCTGTCTGTTTAGTAGCGTGGGACGGACTTGCGCGCCGGGCCTGCCCCTCGGGGGCTGAAGCCCGGCAGATGCATCTCCTTCGGCACGGCTAAAGCCATGCCCTGATACAAAGCGTGCGCTTTCGAAGCGCTGGGTTGTGGAAATCCAGCTTGGCCGGTGTTGACTTCGGAATCCAGGTTCAGTCCCGCGCCCCGGTGCGCGATACTGAAACACAGTGAACTTCGCAACCGTCGCCGAGAACCTCAGGGAGTCGTTTCGCGCCATCGCGGCCAGCCGTACGGCGGGCGAGAACCGCGAGTTGCGGGGCTTGAGCATCGCCGCCGCGGGCGTCGCTTTCCAGATGTTCAACGCGGCTTTCCTCTCCACCCCGGTCGCCTCCGAAACCGAGCTTGCCCAGCGCATTTCCCTGGCTTCGGTGCACTTTGCCGCGCGTGGTCTGGAGTGGGCGTTCTGGGTATGCGAAGACTTCATGGAGCCGCGGGCCAGCCGCCGGTCCAGGCAGATTTTCGAACGGAACGGACTGCGTTTTTCGGTGGAACTGCCCGGCATGGTGGCGGAGCGCATCGCGCCGCCGGTGAAGCCTCTGCCCGCCCTGGAGATTCACCGCGTGGCCGACGCGGCCACCCGAGCCGCCTTCTGCGGCATCGGTTCCACCTGCTTCCACGTGCCCATCGCCTGGCTTAGCGAGGTCTTCGACGGCGCCGGGGTGTGGCAACGGTTTAACGCCCATGTGGCTTACGTGGACGGGGAGCCGGTGGCGACCGCGGCCACGGTTCTGGGAGGCGGCGCCGTGGGCGTCTACAATGTAGCCACGCTGCCCGATCACCGCCGCCGCGGGTACGGCGAAGCGGTGATGCGCCACGCCCTGGAGGAAGCCCGGCGCGAGCACGGCATCGAGCGCACCACTCTTCAATCCACGCCCGCCGGCTATGGAATCTACGAGCGCATGGGGTACCACACGGTCACCAGGGTCAGCGTGTACGCCGCCTGACGGCTGGCGGAACGGTATGCCGCCGGCTTGTCGCCGATCCGCCGATCCGGCTCCAACCTACCGGAAATGCGGGGGTTCAGCGGTCTTATGCTTCCGGATGATTACGAAAATGAGGCCGCCCGCGACAAATACCAGCGCGGTTCCGATCCAAAGCAACCCAGGGGGCACGGTCCAACTCCTCTCGCGTTGCTGGCCTTCTCAGGTCCAGCCTCGTTAGGGACGCAATAACCGAATTCGGCGGGTGGAAGCGTAGCTTCTTGCAGCCGTGCGCCTCCGCTCTGGGCGGTTTCGGGTGCATCGGCTCCGAAACCACCGTTCCGAGCGAATTGAGAGACGTTCTAACAGTAGGCTGGAAACCGGTCCATGTCAACGTGAATTCCCGCCCAGCCCGTGGAGCGGCCTCTCGGGCCGCAATATCGGCGCCTTTCGTGCGGTTTTTCACGTTTTCCGGCGCCAATGGACGCTGGTGGGTGAAATGACGCTAATCCGGAGGCCGCCGCCATTTACCGCCGCTTCGGCCGCGCCGCGATCAATTCCTCGATGTTCACCAAGTCGGTGGGATAGTCGCCGGTATAGCAGGCGTAGCAGTATTCGTGGCGTTCGTCGTCGGCCACGGCGGTGCGCAGGGATTCGATGGAAAGATAGCCCAGCGAATCGGCTTCCACGAAACGGCGGATCTCTTCCACGTTGTGGTTGGAACCGATCAACTCCCCGCGCGTGGGCGTGTCCACGCCGTAGAAACAGGGCGACACCGTGGGCGGGCACGAAATCCGCACATGCACTTCGCGCGCCCCCGCCTGCCGAACCATCCGCACGATCTTCCGGCTGGTGGTGCCCCGCACGATGGAATCGTCCACCAGAACCACGCGCTGCCCCTGGAGCAGATGGCGCACGGGGTTGAGCTTCAGCTTCACGCCGAAATCGCGGATGGCCTGGGAAGGCTCGATAAACGTGCGGCCCACGTAATGGTTGCGGATGAGCGCGTGGCGGAAGGGAATGCCCGATTCCGCCGAATAGCCCAGCGCCGCGGCCACGCCCGAATCGGGCACCGGAACCACCAGGTCCGCCTTGGCGGGGTGTTCAATGGCCAGGAGGCGTCCCAGGTTCTCGCGCGATTCCTGAACGGCGCGGCCGAAAACCATGGAATCCGGCCGGGAAAAATACACATGCTCGAAGACGCACTGCGCGCGCCGCTGTTCGGGCATGTAGCGCTCGCGGGTCACGCCCTCCGGCCCCACGATCACCATTTCGCCGGGGTCCACGTCGTGCAGGTAGGTGGCGCCAATCAGGTCGAACGCGCACGTCTCGGAAGCCGCCACGTAGCACTTGCGGCCGCCCGAGAACTCCATTTCGCCCACCGCAAGCGGCCGGAAGCCGTGCGGATCGCGAGCCACGATGATGCGGTCCCCGGCCAGAAAGACCAGCGAAAACGCGCCTTCGAGGGGCAGCAGCGCGTCGCGCAGCGCGCCCGCGAGGGTACGTTCCGAGGAACGCGCCACCAGGTGCAGAACCACTTCCGTGTCGCTGTTGGCCTGGAAGATGGAGCCGCCCCGCTCCAGATCGCGGCGCAGTTCCGCCGCGTTGGTGATGTTGCCGTTGTGGGCAATCGCCAGGCGCCCCTTATTGCAGGCGACGGAAAACGGTTGCGCGTTCAGCAACGCCGTATCGCCGGCGGTGGAGTAGCGGGTATGGCCGATGGCCATCTCTCCGGGCAGTTCCCGCAGTACCGGGGCCGTGAAAATATCCGCCACGTGGCCCATGGCTTTGCGGCAGTAGATCTGTTCGCCGTCGCTGGTGCAGATGCCCGCGCTTTCCTGGCCGCGGTGCTGCAGCGCGTACAGCCCCAGGTACGCCAGTTTGGCCGCTTCCGGGTGGCCGAAAACGGCGACAACGCCGCACTCCTCGTGAAATTTATCCAGCATGACGACCGCTCCCTCACGGTCGCGGCTCGGAAGCTCGTGGAACTTATCCAGCATGACGACCGCTCCCTCCGGCAGGCCGCGCCGAGCATTCACCGCGGAGACGCGGAGATGCGGAGACAGCGCGGAGAATATCGGAGATGGAACAAGAAACCGCTGTGTTCCGCGTCTTCTCCGCGCCTCCGCGGTGAACTTGTGGTCCCGGATTCCACCTATGCGCCGGTCTGAGAACTCTGGAGTTGCGTTCGGAGCGCATGATCGTAGGCTGACTTCAAACTCGAGATCTCCCATGACCCCAGCGTCACGGCGCGTTGACGGATCTCGATCCCCTTCTCGATTGTAACTCCCACCACCGGCGCCGCCACTTGGTGTTTCTCCGCGATGGATTGAACGGCGCCCGGCTGCGCCGTCGAAATCAAAATGCGCGAGGGCCCTTCGTGGAAGCAGAGCATCTCCGGACGCAGGTCGCTATCCACATCGAGCTGGGCGCCGATCTCGGCCGCGCCGAAGGAGCACTCCGCCACCGCCACCGCCAGCCCGCCGTCGCTCAGGTCGTGCGCCGATTCGGCCAGTTCCCCGGCCAGAATCTCGCGCATGGCGTCGTGGACGCGCTTCTCATACTCCATGTCGAGCGCTGGAGGCAGCCCCCACAATTGCTTCACAATGGTCTTGGCGTACTGGGTTCCCCCGAAATCCAGGTCGTTCGAGCCGCCCGCGCCGCCCAGCAGGACCACGCCGCGGCCGGCGTTCTTGAATGGGATGGTGACCGGGAGCGCGGTCTTCATGAGCCCCACGATTCCCAGCACGGGAGTGGGGTACACGCCTTCGCCCAGCGTTTCGTTATACAGGCTCACGTTGCCGCCGGTGATGGGCGTATCGAAGAAACGGCAGGCGTCGCTCATGCCCTCGATGGCTTCCACCAGTTGGGCCATGATTTCGGGGCGCTCGGGGTTGCCGAAGTTGAGGCAGTTGGTGGCCGCCACCGGCAGCGCGCCCACGGTGGCCAGGTTGCGGCAGCACTCCGCCACCGCCAGCTTGGCGCCCTCGCGCGGGATCGAGGTAACAGTAGCGGCCGTTGCCATCGAGCGACATGGCCACCGAGGTTCCCGTCTCCTTGATGCGAAGAATGGCCGCATCGGTGCGCTCCGGGCCGGCCACCGTGTTGGTGCGCACCTGGTAATCGTACTGCTCCCAGATCCAGCGCTTGGAGCAGAGGTCGGCGGCTTTGAGCAGCTCCGGCAGCGCCGCCTGAACGTCCACCGGCGGCATCTCGGGCGTCCGCGCGGCGCGGCGCGCCGGCCGCGTGTAGGGCCGGTTGTAAATCGGCGCTTCGTCGGCCAGCTCGCGGTTGGGAATCTCGGCCACCGTCTCGCCATGCTGCTTGACGCGCAGCTTGCCGTCGCCGGTCACCACGCCTATTTCGGCGGCCTCGAGCCCCCACTTGCGGAACACGCGGTAGACTTCCTCCTCGCGCCCCTTCTGGGCCACCAGCAGCATGCGCTCCTGCGATTCGCTGAGCATGGTTTCGTAGGCCGTCATGCCGGTTTCCCGCTGCGGGACGCGGTCCAGCTCGATCTCGATTCCGACGCCGCCCCGGCTGCCCATCTCGCAGGTGGAGCAGGTCAGGCCCGCCGCGCCCATATCCTGGATTCCGACGATGGCCCCCGTCTGCATGGCCTCGATGCAGGCCTCCAGCAGGAGCTTTTCCATGAACGGGTCGCCCACCTGCACGTTGGGCCGCTTTTGTTTGGATTCCTCGGTGAACTCCGCGCTCGCCATGGAGGCGCCGTGGATGCCGTCGCGCCCCGTGCGCGCCCCCACATAGATAACCGGATTGCCGGCCCCCGATGCCTTGGCGTAGAACACGTCTTCCTTGCGGCACACCCCCAGGGCGAAGACGTTCACCAGCGGATTGCCGTCGTAGCAGCTCTCGAAAACGCATTCGCCGCCCACGGTAGGAACCCCGAAGCAGTTGCCGTAATGGGCGATGCCCGCCACCACCCCGGCCAGGATGCGCCGGTTGCGCGCGCCGGTGTGCGCGTCGTCGAGCCTGCCGAAGCGCAGCGAATCCATCACCGCGATGGGCCGCGCGCCCATGGTGAAAATGTCCCGCAGGATGCCACCCACGCCGGTGGCCGCCCCCTGGAAAGGCTCGATGAAGCTGGGGTGGTTGTGCGATTCGATCTTGAAGGCGATCACGTACCCGCCGCCGATATCGATGATCCCGGCGTTCTCGCCGGGACCCTGCACCACCAGCTTGCCGCGCGTGGGCAGCTTTTTCAGGTGCAGGCGCGAGCTTTTGTAGGAGCAGTGCTCGCTCCACATCACGGAGAAGATGCCCAGCTCCGTGTAGCTCGGCTCCCGGCCCAGTATGGCGACGATTTTGCCGTATTCCTCCGGCGTCAACTGGTGCTGGGCGATCATTTCCGGGGTGATGCTGGCCGTGGTCATACGCGCACCGCCGCTTCCAACATGGATTGAAACACCAGTAACCCGTCGCTCGACCCCATCAGCGGGTCGCAGGCCCGCTCGGGGTGCGGCATCATCCCCATCACGTTGCGCTCCTTGCTCAGGATTCCAGCGATGTCGCGCATGGACCCGTTGGGGTTGTCCACGTACCGGAACGCCACGCGGTCCTCCGCCTCCAGCTCGTCGAGCGTGCGCTCGTCGCCGATATAGCAGCCCTCGCCGTGGGCGATGGGCATGCGCAGAACCTGGCCGATGCGGGCCGCGCCGGTGAAAGGCGACCGCGTCTCGACGCGCAGCCCCACCTCGCGGCAGATGAACTTGAGTCCGCGGTTGCGGATGAGGGCCCCCGGGAGCAGCCCGGCTTCCACCAGAATCTGAAAGCCGTTGCACACCCCCAGCACCAGTCCGCCCTCGCGCGCGAAGCGGCGCACCGCGCCCATCACCTTGGAAAACTTGGCGATAGCTCCGCAACGGAGGTAATCGCCGTAAGCGAAGCCGCCGGGAAGAATGACGGCGTCCACGTCGCCGAGCTCGCCGGAATCGTGCCAGATGTACTCCGCCCCGTGGCCGAGGTTGGCGCTCACGGCATGGAACGCATCGTGATCGCAATTGCTGCCTGGGAAAACAATGACGCCAAATTTCATGGTGAAGTCTTGGGGAGGCTAAGCGTTATTTTATCAGGCTGCGGCCAAAGGGACCATCGCGATTTCCCTCCGTAGTCCGCCGGGACGTCATGGACAGGGCAGGGTCTCAAAGAACGAAGACAGCGCTCCCCTGTTCACTGGCCCCGTGGCGCGCTTCGCAGAGGCCCAAACGAAAGCTGCGCCGGGGCTCAGATGACGCATAATGGAGGTTCGTCACACCCATGAATTCGCCGAACGCAGCTATCACCGAGTTTGAGGCCAGAACGGGAGCCAATTGGTTGAACATCGGCGAAGCGTGCGCGCTCTCGTGCAAGACGCGGTCCGAACTCGCCGAGAGCCGGATTGAAGTGGAGCTTGAGCGGGTTCGTGAAGCATTTCCGGTCCAAGCGCTGGTGAACCCCCAGGTGGCCGCGGGAGGTGATCGAGTCAACGATTGGCTCCTGTATCAGGCCACGTGATAACCCTGGCTTGGGCCAAGCTGGTCGAGCAACTGATGGGCGTGCTGGATATCGGCGGCCATATCCATGATGATAGCGGTTATCTCCCCTCTCCGGCCCCGCCCCGGCATTGCGCTATTTCTTCGGGGGCGTTATGTCGGTCAGCGGAAGATCCCAGTGGGCCAGCAGGATCTCGAACCGCCGCTGTTCCTCGCGGGTATAGGTGGTCTGGTCGGGCCAGAGCTGCTTGATCAGACGCTCTTCATCGGGATCGGCCGTGGTGGCCACCGTCGAGTTCTTGAAGCGGATGGTCACCCGAAAATCCCAGCGCGCATCCTCGGTCATGTGGTTGGCGGGCTGCTCGATCTTCACCGAGAGCACACGGCCGCTCTCGATGTTCTTCAGGAGCAATGGGTAGTGGTTCTTGAGGAAGAGTTGCAGAAACTCCTGCTGATGCCCCCATTGCGTCTTGTAATAATACTCCATGGTATAGGGCTGGCCGGGAGCTCCCTGCGGCGGGGCGCCCTGAGCGAGCAGCGGCTGCGCACAGACGGAGAGCAACAGCGCAAACAGCAGGTTTCTCATCGATCCTCCAAACTGGCGAATGACTTGGATTTTAGCAGGCTCGGGCGGGCGGTCGCTCAGGCGACGCGCTGGCCCTTGGGCGCCTGAGCAGGGAGCAGAAAGGTCTTGATCAACTCGCCCTCGCCGCAGACCGTCATACCGGACAGGCGCTTGTACCACTGGCCCGCAGGCACTTCGGGCTCGCTGTCGAGCCACTTCGCCAGAAGCGCCAATTGGGAAGCCGAAATTTTCCGGCTCTGGACGCGGTCGAGCAGATGCTGAAACAGGGCGGGCGGAACATTTTGGCGGCGGACTCGCGGCATACTCCGATCCCTGGATTCCCGGTCTAGATTCCATAGAAGCCGCGCGTGAGCCGCTCTTTGATGCGCGCTGCCTCGACCGGATTCGGGGCTGCCGCGAGTCGATTCGCCAGCACTCCCAGTTCTTCGGGGCCAAGGCGGTTGCCCTTGCCTTCCAGGACGGCAAGCTCCGTGGTCTCAAGGACGACCTCTTCCCCGGTTGGCTTGCGCGCTACAACCCGGCTCCCAATGAGCGCCTCCCGCACGAACCAATGGTAGACAGCCAGCGCGCTCTTGATCACGTCGGTTCGCTTCGATCCGGTTAATGCGGCCATCTGGTCGACTAACACAAGTTCGGCCGGCGTCAGGACGGGCTGGATTCTCGCCATACTCGGATATCCTCAATTTCTGTGCTTATTTTACTCCTTTATGCCCACGGTGTCGAGCCCAGGCGGGCCGCTTGGAGCCGGATGATCTTCGGGCTGGCTTCTTCCTCAAAGTGGCACACCACTGCGTCCCGAACCATCTCATTCAATTCTTCAACCGTGTCGGCGACAGTGAATATCGGCTGACCCAGCGCCTCGGCGGCGTAGCCTCCCCCGGGAGGTTCATGCACGATGAAAATGATCTCGTTCACTCCGGCCTCCATGACAAAACAAAACCGCCGGCGCGGGAGCCTTGAAGCTGTCCGCGCCGGCGGCAAGAAACTACGCCGGGCGAAAGTCGAGGCAGGCCGGGAGGCCCGCCCCACTTGTCTTATTCCGCCAGCGATTCTTCGCCGGGTTCTTCGGTCAGGCCGCCGGCGTACTGCAGGCGGGTCTCTTCGTCGTAGCCGGGGATGACGTCGAGCGGAACGTCGGTGGGCGGTTCTTCCACCACGTCCTCGCCCGCTATCTTGACCTTGCGGTAGTACTCCATGCCGGTGCCGGCGGGAACCAGGCGGCCCATGATCACGTTTTCCTTCAGGCCGCGCAGGTAGTCCACCTTGCCGTTGATGGCCGCTTCGGTGAGCACGCGGGTGGTCTCCTGGAAGCTGGCCGCGGAGATGAAGCTGTCGGTGGACAGCGACGCCTTGGTGATGCCCAACAGCATGGCCTTGCCCAGCGCCGCCCGCCCGCCGGCTTCCATCACCTTCTGGTTTTCGTCGCGGAATTTGAAGCGGTCCACAACCTCTTCGGGCAGAAACTCGGTGTCGCCGAAGTCCTCGACCCTCACCCAGCGCATCATCTGGCGGACGATGGTTTCCAGGTGCTTGTCGTTGATGTTGACGCCCTGCAGGCGGTAGACTTCCTGAATCTCGTTGACCAGGTACTTCTGCAACTCCTTTTCGCCGAGCACGGCCAGGATGTCGTGCGGGTTGCGCGGGCCGTCCATGAGCGGCTCGCCGGCTTTCACCCGCTCGCCCTCCTGAACGTTGATGTGCACGCCGCGCGGCAGGGAGTATTCGCGCTGCTCGCCGTCGTCGCCCACCACGAAAATCTTGCGCTGGCCCTTGGTCACCTCGCCGTACTTGACCAGGCCGTTGATCTCCGCGATGATGGCCGTCTCGCGCGGCTTGCGCGCCTCGAACAGCTCCACCACGCGCGGCAGACCGCCGGTGATGTCCTTGGTCTTGGTGGTTTCGCGCGGGATCTTAGCCACCACGTCGCCGGAGTGAACTTCCTCGCCGTCGCGCACCATCAGGTGGGCATGCGTCGGGCATGAGGTACTTCTTGGCTTCCGAGCGGGAGCCCTGGGCGCCTTCCGGCCGGACGATCACCTGCGGCTGCCGCTTCTCGTCCGGTGAATCGGTGACCACGAGCTGCGACATGCCGGTGACCTCGTCCACCTGCTCCTGGAGCGTGAGGCCGTCGATCAGGTCCTTGAAGTGCACCACGCCGCTGACCTCGGTGAGGATCGAGAAGGTGTAAGGATCCCATTCCAGCAGGTTCTGGTTGGCCTTGATGGGGGCCCCGTTTTCGAACAGCACGCGCGCGCCGTAGACCACCGGGTAGCGCTCTTTTTCGCGGCCCTTCTCGTCCACGATGGCCATGATGCCGTTGCGGTTCATGGCCACCAGGTCGCCCGCCTTGCTGCGCACGGTCTGGATGCCGATGTAGCGCGCGAAACCGTCGGACTTGGCGTCCTGGGTGGACTGCTCGCTGATGCGCGTGGCCGTTCCGCCGATGTGGAAGGTACGCATGGTCAACTGCGTGCCGGGCTCGCCGATGGACTGGGCCGCGATCACGCCCACCGCTTCGCCGCGCTCCACCAGCCGGCCGGTGGCCAGGTTGCGGCCGTAGCAGGCGACGCACACGCCGCGCTTGGATTCGCAGGTGAGCACGGAGCGGATCTTGACGCGCTCGATGCCCGCCGCCTGGATGGCCGCCGCCAGGTCCTCGGTAATCTCCTGGTTCACGGCCACGATCAGGTTGCCTTCGTAGTCCCTCTGGTCCTCGAGCGCGACGCGGCCCACGATGCGCTCGCGCAACGGCTCGATGATCTCGCCCGATTCGATGATGGGCTCCACGTAGATGCCTTCGGTGGTGCCGCAGTCGTTCTCGCTGACAATCACATCCTGCGCCACGTCCACCAGGCGTCGCGTCAGGTACCCGGAATCGGCGGTCTTGAGCGCGGTATCGGCCAGACCCTTGCGGGCCCCGTGCGTGGAGATGAAGTACTGCAGCACGTTGAGGCCCTCGCGGAAGTTGGCGGTGATGGGGGTCTCGATGATCTCGCCCGAGGGCTTGGCCATCAGGCCGCGCATACCCGAGAGCTGGCGGATCTGCTGCTTGGAGCCGCGCGCCCCGGAATCGGCCATGATGTAAATGGGGTTGAGGTAGCGGCCGGTGCGATCGTCCTCTTCCATGGCCTGGAACATTTCGTCGGAGACCTTCTCGGTGACCTTGCTCCAGATTTCGATGATCTTGTTGTAGCGCTCGCCGTGGGTGATGGCGCCGTCCTGATACTGGTTTTCCACCAGCACCACTTCCTTTTCGGCGTCGCGCACCAGGGCGGCCTTTTCGCCCGGCACCACCATGTCGTCGATGCCGATGGAAATGCCGGCGCGGGTGGCGTACAGGAAACCGAGGGTCTTGACCTCGTCGAGCATCTGCACGGTGGTCTGCAGGCCGAACTTCAGGTAGCAATACTGCACCAGCTGGCTCAGGCCCTTCTTCTTCATCAGGCCGTTGATGAAGGGCATGTCCTGCGGCAGGTTGTCGTTGAGGATCACCCGGCCCACGGTGGTCTCCATGTACTGCTTGACGAACTCGATGGGCTCGGTGTGAAGCATGTTCTGGTTGTCGAAGGCGTGCACCAGGTCGATCACGCGGCCGGTGTAGCGCAGCTTGATGGGCGTCAGCGTTTCCACTTCGCCCATTTCGAGCGCGATGAGCACGTCGTCGGTGGAAGCGAAGGTGCGGCCTTCGCCCTTGGCGCCGGGCCGGGCCTTGGTGAGGTAGTAGCAGCCCAGAACCATGTCCTGGGTGGGGACGGCGATGGGGCTGCCGTGCGCCGGCGAGAGAATGTTGTTGGCCGACAGCATCAGCGTGGAGGCTTCGATCTGCGCCTCCGGCGAGAGCGGGATGTGGACCGCCATCTGGTCGCCGTCGAAATCGGCGTTGAACGCGGTGCACACCAGCGGGTGGATCTTGATGGCCTTGCCTTCCACCAGCACCGGCTCGAAGGCCTGAATGCCCAGGCGATGGAGGGTGGGAGCGCGATTGAGCAGAATGGGGTGGTCCTTGATGACCTCTTCGAGGATGTCCCACACCACCGGGTCCTGCTGCTCGACCAGCTCCTTGGCCTGCTTGATGGTGGTGCAGTGGCCGCGCTGTTCCAGGCGGTGATAGATGAAGGGCTTGAACAGCTCGAGGGCCATTTTCTTGGGAAGGCCGCACTGGGCCAGGCGCAGCTCGGGGCCCACCACGATCACGGAACGGCCGGAGTAATCCACGCGCTTGCCGAGCAGGTTCTGGCGGAAGCGGCCCTGCTTGCCCTTGAGCGTATCGGAAAGCGATTTGAGCGGGCGGTTGTTGGCCCCGCGCAGGACGCGGCCGCGGCGGCCGTTGTCGAACAGGGCGTCCACGGCTTCCTGGAGCATGCGCTTTTCGTTGCGCACGATCACGTCCGGGGCGTGCAGCTCGATCAGCTTCTTGAGCCGGTTGTTGCGGTTGATGACGCGGCGGTACAGGTCGTTCAGGTCGGAGGTGGCGAAGCGGCCGCCATCGAGCGGCACCAGCGGGCGCAGCTCGGGCGGAATCACCGGGATCACGTCCAGGATCATCCACTCCGGCTTGTTGCCGGACTTGCGGAACGATTCCACCACGCGCAGGCGCTTGGCGAACTTGAGTTTCTTCTGCTGCGACGCCTCGGTCTTCATCTTCTCGCGGATTTCCTCGCTGAGAAACTCGACGTCGACCTTCTTGAGCAGCTCCTTGATGCCTTCGGCCCCCATCATGGCGACGAATTTGCCGGGGAACTCCTGGTCGAGCTGGCGCTTGCGCTCATCGGTGATGACTTCGCTCTGCTTCAGATCGGGGACCTCGCCGGGGTCCACCACCACGTAGGCTTCGAAGTACAGGACCCGCTCCAGCTCGCGAAGGGTGATATCGAGCAGGTGGCCGATGCGGCTGGGCAGTCCCTTGAAGAACCATACGTGCGAGCAGGGGCTGGCCAGCTCGATGTGGCCCAGCCGCTCGCGGCGCACGCGCGCCAGGGTGACTTCCACGCCGCACTTGTCGCACACCACGCCGCGGTGTTTCATGCGCTTGTACTTGCCGCACAAGCATTCCCAATCCTGGGTGGGGCCGAAGATTCGCGCGCAGAACAGCCCGTCGCGCTCCGGCTTGAAGGTCCGGTAATTGATGGTCTCCGGCTTGGTGACTTCGCCGTGGGACCAACTCCGGATCTTCTCCGGAGACGCCAGAGAAATGCGGATCGAATCGAAATCCGCGATCAAATTCGCCCGATCGTACGGAGAGGATCTCAAGATTGCCTCCAAAAAAAGCTGTCAGCTATCAGCTATCAGCTATCAGCTACCACAACTGCCGGCTATCGGCTATCGGCTTGTAGCTGAAAGCTGAAAGCTGATAGCTGATAGCTTGTTTAATCCGCCGCCAGCGCCATATCCGGCGCCTCATGCGGCTTCTTCATCAGCTCCACATCGAGACACAGGGATTGCAGCTCGCGTATGAGAACGTTGAACGATTCCGGAACGCCCGGCTCGATGGCGGCCTCGCCCTTGACGATGGCCTCGTAAATCTTGGCGCGGCCGTAAACGTCGTCGGACTTGGCCGTCAGCAGTTCCTGCAGGATATAGGCGGCCCCGTACGCCTCGAGCGCCCAGACTTCCATTTCGCCGAAGCGCTGGCCGCCGAACTGGGCCTTGCCGCCCAGGGGCTGCTGGGTGATCAGCGAGTAGGGCCCGATGGAGCGCGCATGGATCTTGTCGTCCACCAGGTGCGAGAGCTTCATCATGTAGATGTAGCCGACGGTCACCGGCTGCTCGAAGGGCGTTCCGGTCATGCCGTCGTAGAGCGCGGTCTTGCCGGAGCCCGGAAGATGCGCTTCCGCCAGCGCCTTCTTGATCTCGCGCTCGGTGGCCCCGTCGAACACGGGCGTCGCGTAGTGCAAGCCCAGCGCCTGGGCGGCCCAGCCCAGGTGGGTCTCCAGAATCTGCCCGACGTTCATGCGGGAAGGCACGCCCAGCGGGTTCAGCACGATTTCCACGGGAGTGCCGTCCGGCAGGTACGGCATGTCCTCTTCGGGCAAAATGCGCGCGATCACGCCCTTGTTCCCGTGGCGGCCGGCCATCTTATCGCCCACCGAGAGCTTGCGCTTCATGGCGATGTAGACTTTGACCAGCTTGATGACGCCAGGAGGCAGCTCGTCGCCCTTGCGCAGCTTGCCGATCTTCTCGTCGGTGATCTTCTCGAGCACCGCGATCTGGCGCGAGGTCATCTCCTCGATTTCGTCGATCTGCTCGTTGAGGCGCGGATCCTTGGCCCCCAGGCGCATGCGCTTGAGATCGCGCGATTTCATCTTTTCGATGATCTCGCGGGTGAGCTCGGCGTCCTTGGAAAGCAGGCGCTTGTTGGTCTTCTCGTCGTGCAGGTCGGCCAGCAGCTTCTTGCCCTCGAGAAGATTGCCCAGGCGCTTGGCGCGCTCGTCGGTGAGGATGCGGATTTCGTCCAGCAGGTTGCGCTGCAAGCGCTGGATCTGGGATTCCTCGATGGACCGGGAGCGTTCGTCCTTCTCCTGCCCCTTGCGCGAGAAGATCTTGCAGTCCACGATGGTGCCCTCGATGCCGGGCGGGCAGTACAACGAGGCGTCCTTCACGTCTCCGGCCTTTTCGCCGAAGATGGCGCGCAGCAGTTTCTCCTCGGGAGTGAGCTGGGTTTCGCCCTTGGGGGTGACCTTGCCCACCAGGATGTCGCCGGGCTTGACGGTGGCGCCGACGCGGATGATGCCGCTTTCGTCCAGGTTGCGCAGGAACGAATCGGCGATGTTGGGAATGTCCCGCGTGATTTCCTCGGGGCCCAGCTTGGTGTCGCGCGCCTCGATCTCAAACTCTTCGATGTGGATGGAGGTGTAGTAGTCTTCCTTGACCAGTTTCTCGCTGACCAGGATGGCGTCCTCGAAGTTGTACCCGCGCCAGGGCATGAAGGCCACCAGCACGTTGCGCCCCAGGGCCAACTCGCCCAGGTCGGTGCAGGGGCCGTCGGCCAGCACCTGGGTCTTGGCCACGCGTTGTCCCACATGGACGATGGGCTTCTGGTTGATGCAGGTGTTCTGGTTGGAGCGTTTGAACTTGGTGAGCTGGTAGATATCGGCGCCCACCTCGCGGGAAAGCTGGCCTTCGTGCGCGGCGCCCTCCACGCGCACGATGATGCGCTCGGAATCCACCGAATCCACCACCCCGGGGCGGCGGCACAGCACCACCGCGCCCGAATCGCGGGCGGTGACGTGCTCCATGCCGGTGCCCACGTAGGGGGCGTCGGCGCGCAGCAGCGGAACGGCCTGGCGCTGCATGTTGGAACCCATCAGCGCGCGGTTGGCGTCGTCGTTCTCGAGAAACGGAATCAGGCTGGCGGCCACCGAGACCAGTTGCTTGGGGCTGACGTCGATGTACTCGATCTCCTCGCGCGGCTTGAGCACGAAGTTGCCCGCCTGGCGCGCGTTGCTGAGCTCGGGAACGATGCGGCCCTTCTCGTCGAGCGGCACGTTGGCCTGGGCCACCACCCACTTGTCTTCCTCCCACGCCGAGAGGTACTCGCAGTGGGCTTCGCACTCGGCCGGCTGCTTCTTCGACCCGAGCTTGCGGATGGCCGCCTCCAGATCCACGCGCTGCACGATATCGCCGACCTTGTAGTCCATGTCGCCGGGGTTCAGAATCCTGACCTCGTCGATCACCTGGCCCTTGATGACCTTGCGGTAGGGGCTTTCGATGAACCCGTACTCGTTGATGCGGGCGAAGCAGGAAAGCGAGGAAATCAGGCCGATATTCGGACCTTCCGGGGTTTCGATGGGGCAGATGCGGCCGTAGTGCGTGGGATGCACGTCGCGGACTTCAAACCCGGCGCGCTCGCGGCTCAGGCCGCCCGGTCCCAGGGCCGAGAGACGCCGCTTGTGGGTGATCTCGGAGAGCGGGTTGGTCTGGTCCATGAACTGCGAAAGCTGGCTCGATCCGAAAAACTCGCGGATGGCCGCCATCACCGGCTTGGCGTTCACCAGGTCGTGCGGCATGGCCGTGGACATTTCCTGGTAAACCGACATCTTCTCCTTGATGGCGCGCTCCATGCGCACCAGGCCGATGCGGAACTGGTTCTCCAGCAGCTCGCCTACGGCGCGCACGCGGCGGTTGCCCAGGTGGTCGATGTCGTCCACCGCGCCGATGCCCTTGCGCAGCTTGAGCAGGTACTG
This sequence comes from Terriglobia bacterium, assembly GCA_963767595.1. Lineage (GTDB taxonomy): Bacteria > Acidobacteriota > Terriglobia > Bryobacterales > Bryobacteraceae > BOG-224. Next base: position 145,320 of record CAVYEK010000014.1, on the reverse strand, counting down.
GATGGTGGCTTTGAAATCCTCCCCGTCCAGGGTGCGCTTGTCGAGCGTGGTGGCGTCGGCCCGGTCGTGCAGCTTGATATTGAACTTCATGCGGCCCACGCGCGAGAAATCGTACTTGCGCGGGTCGAAGAACATGCCCTGAAAGAGCTGCGTGGCGGTGTCGAGGGTGGGCGGGTCGCCGGGCCGCAGCTTGCGGTAGATCTCGATGAGCGCTTCGCCCTGGGTCTTTACCGCGTCCTTCTTGATGGTGGCGGAAACCACCGTGCCGACCTCGTCGCGCTCGGGGAAGAAGATCTCGAACTCCTCGATACCGGCGTCCATCAGCCGCGTGAGGGTGGCGGCGGTCAGCTCGTTGTTGGCGTCGATGAGCACTTCGCCGGTGGACATGTCCACCACGTCCGCCACCACGTAAGCGCCTTCGAGGTCGTTGGAGGCGATCTCCACCTGGGCGATCTTGTTTTTCTGAATCTCCTTGAACAGGGAAGGGGTGATCTTCTTGCCCTGCGCCACCACCGTATCGCCGCTCTTGGCGGCGATGGCGTGAGAGAGCTTCAGACCGATCAGGCCCTCGTCCACGTTCCAGAAGAGCTTGCTTTCCCGAACGCCGATTTTGCTGACGCGGTAGAACGCGCGCAGAATCTGCTCGTCCGTCTTGAGCCCCAGGGCGCGCAGGAACACCGAGCCGTAGAACTTCCGCTTGCGGTCGATCCGAACGTACAGAATGTTCTTGTTGTCGTACTCGAACTCCACCCAGCTTCCACGATAGGGGATGATCTTGCCGAGGAAGTAGCCCTGGGCCGGGACGCGCTCGAAGAAGACGCCGGGCGAGCGGTGCAACTGGGAAACGATGACGCGCTCGGTGCCGTTGATGATGAAGGTGCCGTTGTCGGTCATCAACGGAATTTCCCCGAAGAAGACCTCCTGCTCCTTGATATCGCGGACGCTCTTCTTCTGGGTTTCCGGGTCCTTGGAATAGACCGTCAGGCGAATGGTGACCTTCAGCGGCGCCGCATAGGTCATGCCGCGTTCCTGGCACTCCTGCATGTCGTACTTCAACTGCAAGCCCACCGGGTCGCCGCACTTGTTGCAGAACGTCACCACGTTGCGGTTGAAGGCGCCGCAATGATGGCAGAGGATGTCGCCGGCGTGGAACGGATCCGTGCGGATAGTGGCGCCGCAGTTGCGGCAGGTGGACCGCAGATGGTGCAGGCCTTTCAGGTTGCCGCACTTGCATTCCCAGTTGCCGATGGAGTAGTCCACGAACTCGAGATCGCTGACGCCGCGAAAATCCGAAATCGGGAACACCGAGTTGAACACGGTCTGCAGGCCGATATCCTCGCGTTCGTTGGGGAGGAGATCCATTTGCAGGAACCGTTCGTAGGAGTTCTTCTGAACCTCGATGAGGTTCGGAATGGGTATGGAGGTCTTGATTTTGGAGAAATCCACTCGCTCGGGAGCGGCGCCGTTATTTTGAATGTCCATTTCTTAAAAACTCCTGACGGCCGAACAGCAAACGCAAAGAATTGCGCTCAATAGCACAAAACCAAGGGCGCCGCCGGAAGCGAAGCTGCCGGTGGCGCCGGAGTAAGATCGAACTGAGGCGGGAAACGAATAGGGTCCTGGGTTCTGGTCGAGATGAAAAAGGGAACCGTAAAGACGCAGGAATCCCGTTGCCAACCCGCGGGTGCGCGAAAGCGCAGAGATCCCCTCTCTGCAGTTTCACCCGGCCTGCAATTGAAGTTCCAGGATTTGGAGATCACAGTCACCAATTGGGATCGAATCCGCTGAATCGAATGCCCAACTACTCACTTTAACAGGACTTACGCCCTGCGTCAAATGGCAACAACGCCATCGGCCATGGGCTGCCGGCCGCCGGCCAAACCCGGACCGCAATAGCCGGTCGCCAATAGCCGGCCGCCGTCAGCCTACTTCACTTCGACGGTGGCGCCGACGTCGGTGAACTTCTTCTTGATGGCTTCGGCTTCGTCCTTGTTCACGCCTTCCTTGATGGGCTTGGGAGCGCCGTCGACAAGGTCTTTGGCTTCCTTCAGGCCCAGGCTGGTGACTTCGCGAACCGCCTTGATGACGTTGATCTTGTTGGCGCCGACCGCCACCAGGACCACGTTGAACTCGGTTTTCTCCTCCACCGCGGGAGCAGCCGCCGCGGCGCCCGCCGCCCCGGCCGCCGCGACGGGCGCGGCGGCAGCCGCCGACACCCCCAGCTTCTCTTCGAGCAGTTTTACGAGCTGGGAAGCCTCCAGCAGCGTCAAGCCTTGAATCTGTTCCGCAATTGCGTTGATGTCCGCCATTTTGTTTCCAAACTCCTATACGTTCAAAATCTCGACGCCGCGGCCTGGCGCGCTCCGGGCGATCGCCGGAACGCGCAGTCCCCTACGCCTGAAACTTGTTCTCCTTCACACCCTGATCCACCACTACCGCCAGGTTGCGGCCCACCGCGTTGATGGCCGTCGCCAGGCGCTGGGCGGGAGCGTTGATCATATACAACAGGCGCGCAAAAATCTCCTCTTTCGAGGGCATGTTGGCCAGCTCGGCGATGGCCCGGATGTCGATGGCGCGGCCCTCCACGATCCCGGCTTTGAAGGTGAAAGCCGGCGTGGTTTTGGCATAGGCGGTCAGGGCCTTGGCCAGCGCCACCGGATCGCCAAACGTGTAAGCCAGGGAAGTCATGCCGCGGAGACCTTGCAGCACCTGTCCGGCGGCGGTTCCCTGGGAAGCGAGCTCCGCCACATTGTTCTTGATGACGCGATACGTGCCGCCCGCGCCGCGCACCGCCTTGCGCAAGTCGAAATCCTGGTCGACGCGCAACTTCTCATATCCGGTGACGAAGACGTTGTTCGCCTGTTCCAGATCCCGGTGCAGCGACTCGATATCCTTCTTCTTGTCTTCCTTCTTCTTCATGGAAACACCTGTTGCGCGTTAGACCGCCGCCGCTTTCACGCTGAACGACGTGGTGTCGATGGATACGCCCGGGCCCATAGTCGAACAGATGGTAGCGCTCTTGACGTACTTGCCTTTGGCCGCCGCGGGCCGGGCCTTGATCACGGCCGTGATCAGGCTCCCGGCGTTCTCGAGCAGCTTGTCGCTCGAGAAACTCAGTTTGCCCACCGGCGCATGGATGATGCCGGTCTTGTCGACGCGGAACTCCACTTTGCCGGCCTTCACTTCCTTCACCGCCCGCGAAACGTCCATGGTCACGGTGCCGGTCTTGGGGTTCGGCATGAGGCCCCGGGGGCCCAGAATCTTGCCCAGCTTGCCCACCGACCGCATCATGTCCGGAGTGGCGATTACGGCGTCGAAGCCGGTCCAGCCTTCCGACTGGATCTTGTTCACCATGTCCTCGCCGCCCACGAAATCGGCGCCCGCTTCCGAGGCCTCGCGCTGTTTGTCGCCGTTGGCGATGACCAGCACCGTCTTGGCCTTGCCCAGCCCGTTGGGCATGAGCACCGTGCCCCGGACCATCTGGTCCGCGTGCTTGGGATCCACGCCCAGGCGCATGTGCACTTCCACGGTCTCGTCGAATTTCGCGAACTTGATTTTCTGGAGAAGCGGAATGGCCTGTTCCAACTGGTATTCCCTGGACTCGACCTGTTTCCGCGCGGATTGATATTTCTTGCCTGGTTTGCGTGCCATGTCACCTCATTGGTGCAAGCGGTCCGTTTCCGAAAAAGGCAAACGAACCTCCCACTGAGCATTCTGTAACGGGACAAGGAAATTCTAGCAGATCGGGGCGGGGCTTGACAACTGGGGAGTCCATTTTGCATTTTGCGCATCTTGCGGGTACGTCACGCAGGAGTGCATCGGCGTGCGGGAGTCGCTTCCGCCACGTGGCCCGGTATAGTCCGCCGCGGGATGACCGGAAAGTCAGGCCACGCGCCGGGATGGCGCCTTCTGAAGTTCCTGCGTCATCCAGTCCCGCCACCCGGCGGGTTTGGCGTAGGCGCAGAACATTTCGAGTGCATCCACATCCTGACCGCAAGCGGCGCGAGCGTCGGCAAGAAGCCGTTGGAAGGCGGTGAAGTCGAGGGCGCCCGTGACAGACCTCTCGTACAGTTCGTCGCCGATCCGCTCGATCTTGTCGTAATTGGCTACCTTCGCCATGCCATCCTCCGTACTGGTTGCACCTTGGGACATCGAACCATGCACGCGCCCGCGGGCTCACCCCGCCGCTTCGCTCTCCAGCACGCAGATGTCGTCCAGGTTGCGATACCGTTCGGAGTAGTCCAGGCCGTAGCCCACCACGAACTCGTCTGGAATCTGGAAACCGACGTAGCTCACCTCGACCGGGCGCACCCTGCGTTCGGGCTTGTCCAGCAGGGCGGCGATGCGGATGGAACGCGGCTTGCGCTGCTCCAGCACGTGGAGCAGATAGTTGAGCGTGATGCCGCTGTCGACGATGTCCTCCACCACCAGCACATCGTCGCCTTCGAGCGATGCGTCGAGATCCTTGGTGACCCTCACCTCCCCGGAGGTGGTCTTACCCTTTCCGTACGTGGAAATGCCCATGAAGTCCATGGACACATCGACGGTCATGGCGCGCGCCAGATCGGTCATGAAGAATACGGCGCCCTTCAGTATGCCGATCATGTGCAGTTTGCCGTCGGGGTAATCGCGGGAAATCAGCCCGCCAAGCTCCCGTATGCGGGCCTGTATCTTCCCGGCCGGGATCAGTACCCGCAGCTTCGGATCGGTCATGGAGATCTCCTCTATCAGCCGCCGCTCGAGATGCGGGGGCTGATGGGGCCTATATGGATATGGGCGCCCGTGGCTTTGCCCGGAACGGCCTGACGAAACAGGAAAAAGGGGATGCGGTTCTCCACCAGGTAGGCGCGCAGCCACTGGCCTTCGGGAGTGTCCGGGTGCAGGCCCACATCGACGCGTCCGCGGTGGTCGAAACCCAAGGCCCGATGCACGGCGGTTTCGCCCATCGCGCTGATGGGCATGGGCTTTCCGAAATGCTCCTCATAAGCCGCCTCGATACGCGAAAAGGCCACCATATTGAAAATGCCGTCGCCATCGAATCGCTCGGCGATGGCGGGAGCCTCGGCGGGGGCCTCGGTAAGCTGCGTATAAAGGGCCTCTTCGGCCAGCGCCATCTGGGCCAGCTCATACGTCAGCCGGGAGCGCGATTCCGCCAGGTCCAGCTCCCGCGAGGCCTCATCCACATCTTCCTGAAGTGGTTTGAGCGCCAGCCGCGGCGCGGCCTTCAGATCCACCAGCTTCTGGGTGGCTTGGTAAGCCTTCCGGCGGCGGTCCAGGCGGCGGCCGGCGGCGGCGATCATGTCCTCGGCCTGGGCCTCGGTAAGCTCCGAACCATAGATGGTCCTGCGGAGGATGGCGGCGTCCTGGGCATCCTCCAGGGCGGCCTCGGCCTTTTCCACCAGGAGGCGCGGCGCGGCGCCGGCGGCCACCAGGCCGCGCAGCCTTTCGACTTCCGCCCGGGCGCGCGCCACTCCCGAATCCTCGGGAGTCTGGGCGCAAGCCAACCCCGCGCATACCGCTACTACCAGGGCCGTATAGGAATGCATTTCTATGAGTCTTCATTGTAGCGAATCGCGGCAGGTGGGATGGGCGAACGCACTGGACCCCATGTGGAGGAAGGATGCCGGCATGGCGGGCCGGAAGTACCTTCCGAATCCGCCGTGATCTCCAGTACATCGGGTCGATTGCATTACTCCCTCCATTTGATTAGAATCACCAATCATCGGGCAGTCGCGCTCGGGTTCAGGCGCCTGGCCGGGAGGGCGGCCATCATGAAGCAGCGGTTGATTTTGACGCTGGTGTTGCTGATAGGCTCGATCCCCGCCGTCAGGGGATTCCAGGATTCCGACGAAATACGCAAAATGGAGGCGGCGGGCGACGTGGCAGGCGCGCGCACCGCGCTGGCGCGGGAGGTCCAGACGCGCCCGAACGACGCCGGCGCGCTGGCAAACTACGCCGAGTTTCTGGAGCGGTATGGCGATCCGGGCGCCCGCGACGCCTATCGCAAGCTGTTGGCGGTCCTGGGCGGGGGAAACTCGGCCAGGGCCGGAGCCGTGGCGCGCAGGCTGGCTTATCTCGACCTGCTGGCCGGCGATCGGGACGCCACCGGGCGGGACCTGGAGGCGTCTTCCGCGGCCGGCGGGAATCGCCTTGCCCTGGGGGCCCGGCAGAGCGCCGAGAAATGGCCCGCCGTTACGATTCCGGGACCCCTGCGCTCCTTTGCCCGAATGGCCGCCATACCTTCGGATATCCGCCCAGCGGATTTGCTGGCGGCGCTGGCGCGAAACGTGGTGACCCAGGGCTATGGGGCGTCCCACAGCAACGAGGCCATGGAGCCCACCGAGTACCTCAAGCTGGTTCACCGCTACCTCTCGCAGGCGCGCGAGCTCCAGGCCGTCGCCGGCGATCGGAATATCATCCGCGTCGAGAAATGCGATTCGTCCAACGTGGCCGAGCTGCTGCGGATTCTGGGATACCGCATGCGCGGCGGCTGCGGCTCCGAGGTGGTGCTGGAGACCGTGAACGGGGCGCGGGCCTTCCTGACCACGGACTCCGGCTTCCCCATCAGCCAATTGGAGCAGGCGTTGCGCACCGACCACCCGTTCGCCTACGATTACGCCGCCACCAAGGTTCCGGCGCTGTTCGGCCCCGACTTTTGGATCGGCGGCTCGAATGCGCAGGGGACCTCGGAGTTCATCGACGCGTTCATCGGCGACCCATCGATGTGCCGTCTGTACCTGGGCCTCGCCAACCTGGACGACGAGACGGCGGCCGCGCTGCGCAGCGCCATCCCCTACGCCCGCCTCAGAATCTACGCGCACGTCTGGGATTTCTTCGGCGGCATGTTCCAGATTCGCGGCGGAAAAGCCGTGACGCCCGGAGGCCAGCGCTCCGCGGCGGCCTGGGCCGAGATGGTAGGCGCGTCGCCCGACCAGGGGCCCCAGTTCTTCGACAAGCTGGTGGCAAAAGACGATGGCTGGATGGCCAGCCTTTTCGACGCTTTGTTGCGCATTCGCGGACCGGTTTACGACTATTTGACCGAACCCGGACGCCTGAAACGGTTCTATGCCGCGGTGCGCGGACGCATCACCAGCCCCGGCCCCGCGCGCCCGGTCTTCCGGGCCAACGCCGACATGATGCTGCTCACCACGCGCCTGCAGTTCGAAGCGGATGGCAAGCCCCACATTCCGGGCGGCTTGGGAGTGTGGCGAACGCTGTTCCAGGAGCGCCCCCAGGTGGGGAACGACGTCAAGCTGACGCGCGTGGCCTCCACCTGGAAGGAGCCCGACGACGTGCTGGAGGGGCTGTTCGCGCTGTGCCGGAAGGCGGTGGAGAACCAGCCGTTGAAGATCTTCATGGCGATCGGGGACCTCGACCGGGGCCGCGCCGCGCCGCTCGAACCCGCCACGGTGGAGAGGCTGGCGCACGCCTACCGCGATTACGGCAGTCAGTTCTCCATCTTCAGCGAATCGCCGAGGCTCGCCGACCGGACGATCGTCGCGTTCCTGGACACGGCGGAGTCCATTGCCAAGATACGCGATCCCCTGCTGCATAGCGACACGGCGGGCACGTTCCAGGGCCTGGTGGGGTTGTGGCAGATCCTGGTGCGCCAGCAGAGCATCCCCGACGCCCGGGCCGACGCGGTGTTGGCCGATCTCACGGCCGGATTCGCGCAGATCCACAATGACCGCGAGCTCTTCGACGCCGGACGCAAAGGCGCCGAGACTCTGGTATCGTCCGCCTTGGGCGGGCCCGCCGGGAGCGCGGCCGGCACGGAAAAACGGATTGTGGACCTGTTGGCGGGCGCTCCCGAAACGGCGGACGCCGATGCCCGCGAGCATGCCGCGCTGGACATCGATCGCATCCTCGAAGCGCAGCGCGTGGTTTCCATCGATGCGCTGTTCCAACTGGCGGATTATTTCTCCGCCGCCGCGCGCGGGGAAAAGCCGGCCCTCGCGGCGGTGAACAAGCTGGCCTCCAGCATCAACGAAATCCAGCTTCCGCGATCCCCGCTGGCAGCCGTCGAAAGGAACGCGCTCAGTTTCGGCTTCTGGCCGGAACGGCACATCGAGGCGCAGCGCGGGCTTAACCTGCGGGCGGCTCTGGAGAAGGCCGCCGGCGATGCGGAAAAAACCAAGGATCTGCGCGGGGCGCTGGCCCCTCTGCTGCGGGATACCCTGGTGGCGTTCGCCTACGCCTACTACGCTCCACCCGGCGCACAGATGCTGTTCACCAACCCGCTTTTTGTGCGCAGCCACGATTTCCACGGGTATCAGTCCACGGATGTCACTTGGCGGCCCACCGAGTTCTTCGGCTCGGGCTGGCCATCCAACGGGGGCGGCCGGCTGGTGGGCTCTTTGTCGGGTCTGCCCTACGCGCTGGCCTCCGCCGAGCAGGACTTCCTGGTGCCGACGCAGACCCAGGCGCTCATCTGGGGAGACCTGGCTCCGCAACTGCTTCTCAGCGCCAAGGCGGCGCGCTGGTGGACGGTGACGCCCTCGCAACTGCACTGGGTGGGGCTCCAGCAACGCTATGGCCGCGAAGTGCTGGCGCAAGCCGCCCTGGATGCCGAAAAACGCGCCCCGGCGATGGAGGCCCTGGCGCCCCTGGTGGCCCCGGGGCGCGCGCGGGCGGTGGAACAACTGCTCGCGCAGGGCGAAGTGCAGCGCGCCATCGAGTTGGTCACCCCTTCCGAGCTGCTTCTGCTGGCCGGCGACTTCGCTTCCCGGCAGACCGCCGACGATTCGCCCTTGTTGGCGGAAATCCGCAGGCTTGCCGCGGCCGTGCCCCAAGAGGTCAGCAGCGCCGCCATTTCGCGCGCGTTCGGCACCCCGAAGCCCATCCTGGCCAATTCCTACCGGCCGGAGCTGCTCAACCTGCGTACGTTCCCCACGCTAATGGGTTACTCCAGCCGTATCCTGGCGGAAAGCTGGGAATCGGCCAATATCTATTGGGCGGCCCTGGCCGACGAGCTCGGCTTGTCGCCGGCGCAGCTCAACCTGCGCATTCCCGAATGGACCGAGAAGGTCGTGGAAAGGATTTTCGCCTCCAACCTGGACGACTGGCCGGCCGTTCTGCGCTCCCTTCGCCAGGTGGGCGATGAGGAGCGCTCCCGCGGCGCCGCCGCGGCCGCCGAACAAAAGGCTTCCCTGGAAGGACTATCCAACCGGTAAACGACCATGCATATTTCCCGACGAGGATTTATCGGAATGGCGGCCGGGGCGCCGCTGTTGCGCGCCCAGGATGCCGGCCAAAGACCCGTGTTCCGCGTGAAGGTGGACATGGTGGTGCTGGCTTTCACGGTCACCGACAGCAAGAACCATTACATCAACGGCCTCAAGCCGTCGGATTTCCGCATCAAGGAAGACGGCATCGCCCAGAAGATCGTGACCTTCGCCGAGGGGACCAAGCCGCCCGTCGCGGTGGCCCCGGACGGCTCCATGGCGCCGCTGCTCGAGGGCGCACGGGAACTGCCCGGCCTGGAGCTGCCCGACGCATTCACCGGCACCAACGTCTTCGTGCTGTTCGATACCAGCAACTTCATGTATCGCGGCTTCGTGTACGCCGAGGACGCCATCGCCGATTTCGTCCGCGGCCTGGACCGCGCGGATTCGGTGGCGGTATATACCTTCAGCCGCAACCTCTCGCGCGCGGCGACGCTGACCCGCGATCACTACGACGCCATCGCGGGTCTGCGGAAATCCGTGGCCGGAGACGATACGGCCCTCTACAACGGCCTCCTCCTGACCCTGCGCGACGCCGCCAAAGTCCCCGGGCGCAAGGTGGTCATCGTCTTCTCCAATGGACCGGACAACGCCAGCATGGTGGCCCCCGACGACGTCCGCGCGGTGGCCGAAGACGAAGGCATACCGATTTATGTCATCTCCACCAACGAAGTGAATAAGGACCCCATCTCCAGCAGCGTTTTCCGCCGCATCACGCAGCGTACGGGCGGTAAAGCCTACTGGGCGCGCACCTGGCAAAAGCAGGTGGAGGCGTTCGAGGACATCCGCGAGGACCTGGGCAACTCCTACACCATCACCTACTACCCGGCGCCGAACCCCAACGAAGGGTTCCGCGGCATAGTAGTGGAGATCCTCAGCGACCCGGGCAAGAAGTACCGCGTGCACACGCGGCCCGGGTACCGGCCCAGCCGGGGAGTGTAGCGCGAGCCACTACCGTTCATCGGCGATTCCTCCCGTAGAGCGGGCCTCCGGCCTGCCACGCCGGCGTCCGCGCCGGCGTTCTTCCGCGGGGAAACTACACCACCGATGGAGGCGCCCCACATGATCCTGGACCTCAACTGCGACATGGGCGAACTGGAAGACGCCGCCCATGAAGCCGCACTGATGGAATTCGTCACCTCGGCCAACATCGCCTGCGGAGGCCACGCGGGCGACGAGAACTCCATGGCGCGCACCATCCGTCTGGCGCTCGCCCGCGGCGTGCGCATCGGGGCCCACCCGGGATATCCGGACCGCGAGAACTTCGGGCGCGTCCGGATGCCCATGAGCCTGTCCGAAATCGAGCGGTCCCTCCGCCGGCAGATCGACAGGCTGGCGGCCGTGGCGGAGCCCCTGGGCGCGCGCATCGCGCACGTCAAGCTGCACGGAGCGCTGTATAACCTGGCGGCGCGCGACCGCCAAACCGCCGGCGCGATCGGGCGGGCCGTGGCAGCCTGGAACCCCGGCGCGGTTCTGTTCGGGCTGGCCGGTTCCGCGGCCCTCGATGTGTGGCGCGAAATGGGGCTTCCCACCGCGGCGGAGGCCTTCGCCGACCGGCGCTACGAAGCGGACGGTTCGCTGCGCGCCCGCACCTTCGCCGATGCGCTCATCACCGACCCGCGGGAGGCCGCCGCGCAAGCCCTGCGCTTCGCCCGGGAAGGGCGCGTCCAGACCATCTGCGTCCATGGCGACACGCCCGGCGCGGCGGGCATTGTGAAGGCGTGCAGGGAAGCGCTGCTGCACGAACCATGAGGCTCCCTCCGCCGCTTGCGACGCTTTTCGCCGCGTCGGTCCGGCAGCGCTCGCGAAGATCGCGAAGGACAGGGGACGCCGGCCAGAAGACCTGTGAATCCGCCGACCGGCCCGCGGCATTGCCGGCGCGCCGTAATCGCCTCGAACGACGCGAACGGTGACCCGCGAACCGGGATCCGCGATCAGATATTGGCCAGAATCGTGTCGTAGACGCCGCGAATCAGCGGTGGGTTGACCTCGATGGAGTAGAGTCCTTTGTAACCAAGCTCGTGGTTCGTGAAGCGGATGACCGTCGCCAGATCCCAATTGGGGCTGAGCTTCATGTGCATATTGCCCGAGCTCGAGGGGAACAGCCCTTTGACGACCGTATGCAGCGAGGCCTGATCGGGGGCCTGCACGTTGCCGATGTCGACGTTGGAATACGCTCTGGCGCCCTCGACCACTTCCTTGACCAACTCCCAGGCCGGCGGCCCGCCCGGAGCGGAGAGCGGCAGACCGGGCGCGGGAGCCGGCGCAACGGCTGGAGCGGGATTGTCGCCCCGGCCGCGGCCGCCGGCGCCGCCGGCCGGTCCCACCACGCGGGTCTCGACCGAGATCTTCACGCCCTTCGTCCGCGCGTAGTCGTTCATCACCCGCAACGCCGCCATGGCGTTCGCCTTGGTGGCGGGCGTCAACTGCCCTTGATTCACCATCACCCGCGGGCAATTCAGAATCGCCGCGTGGTCCACCCACCGCATCGTCAAATCAATGGCCTGATAGCGCTGGACGGGATCGGCGGCGGACATGGTCATCTGGCCGAACTCGACGTTGATCTGCGTCATCCGCGACTTGACCTTCTCGATGCGCGCGCGAAACTCCTTGAGATACGACGTGGCGGTGGAGGCAAAGTGCGAGTGCTGCAATTCGACGTTGTGAACGCCGTAGGTGTCCGCATACATCCGCGGGATGTCGAAGATATCGAGAATGCGGTCCGGATTCGGCGCCTGCCCTTCCAGTTTCAGCCGCGAGGTGAAGTTGAAGGTCATGATCGAGATACGGGCGAGCTTGGCGGCGCCGGCCGCCGCGGGAGCGCCTGTGTCGAGCGGCGCGGCCTGGCCCGGCGCGCTCTGCGCCATGGCGCCCTGTGTGAAGCCCGCCAATAACGGCGCAACGCCCGCGGCGCCACTCAGGAAATCTCTCCGATTCATTGGGGAATTATACCAAGCGCCCTCGGGGGTTTCAGGGGGGGCTACGAAACACCGAAACTTCCGGGAGTTTCCGGAAAAACAGAGCCAGGAACGCTGGGCAATTGAATTTGGGGGTTGAGTAGCCCGTCCCTGAAAACCCAATTCTACCGGCGCTACTCACTCCGCCGGTGCAAAAACGATGCGACCCTTTCGCCACTGCGCCGCGCCATAAAGCCTGCAAGCCCGCATCCCCGGCGCTCCGCACCTTTTGGCGGCTCTGCTTATCGACGGATTAGGGGCTGCTGGCTTGCCGTTGAACAAGGAACCGGTCCTCGCTAGAGTAAGGACAGAGGGTCGGAAGCGCGCATGGCCAAGGTTACCTCCAAATACCAAGTGACTTTGCCCAAGAGAATCGCGGAAACGTACCGGATCCGCCCTGGCGATGACATCGACTGGATGCCGGCCGGCGAAGCGATACGCGTAATTCCCCGAGGGAAACAGGCGGCGCCGCAGAGCCGGGAATCGCAGCTCCGTTCGTTCGATCAAGCCACCGAGCGCCACCGCCAGAGGGCATCGGCGTCCGCCGCCGGGCGTTCTCGCGACCGAGGATGGAATAGAGAGGACCTTTGCGGGCGTGGCCGCTCTGGTTGACACCAACGTTCTGGTCTATCGGTTCGGCAGCCGGTTCACCGAAAAGCAGAAGATTGCAACCGAAATCCTCAGGCGCGGCATCGCTGAAGACTCTGTGCGCGTGCCGCATCAAGCGATCATTGAGTTCGTCGCCGCGGTGACGCGCCCCATTCGGGGCCACGTCATTCTCAAACAAGCCGATGCGCTACGGGAAGCGGAAGACTTCCTCAAACAGTTCACCGTTCTTTACCCGAATGAAACGATTCTCCGTGAAGCCGTTCGCGGATGCGCGGCGTACCAATTGAGCTGGTTCGACGCGCACCTCTGGTCGTACGCGGAACTTTACGGCCTGCCGGAAATCCTCACGGAGGACCTTCAGCATGATCGGCTCTATGGAACGGTCCGCGCCGTGAATCTTTTTATCGGCCTGCCGTAGCGCGCTGCCCTCCGCGCCCCGGCGGCCGTCTCCAGCAAGGCTTTCGTTCGAAATGGCGGCCAAAGCGCGTTCGGACCATGGTCTTGGACTATGGTACAAATTGAATATGCGAGAGATCGCGATTTCCAAGTTCAAGGCGACGTGTTTGGCCGTCCTGGAGGACGTGCGACGGACCGGCGCGCCCGTGCGGGTCACAAGGTTCGGGCGTCCGGTAGCCGAGGTGGCGCCGGCCAGACCGGAAACGGCGTCCTCCTGGCTGGGGTGTGCGAAACACTCCGTCGAGATCACCGGCGACATCGCCGGGCCCGTCGGAGCGTTTCGCGGCTGGACCGTTCGCACATGAAGCTGCTCCTCGACACGCACATCTGGATTTGGGCCCTTCGTAGTCCCGAGAAACTGGGTCGAAGAGTCCGGCGCGAACTCACGCGGGCGGGCAACGAGCTGTATCTGTCGCCGGTGTCGATCTGGGAAGCCCATCAACTGGTCCGGAGGAATCGCCTTCGCATACGCCAGGACTTTGGGCAGTGGCTCGATGAAGTGATGGCCCAGGCTCCGCTCCGGGAGGCGCCGTTCACTTTCGCCGTCGCCGCGGACGCTTCGAGGATTGAGCTTCCCCAACCCGATCTCGGGGACATATTTCTGGCCGCCACCGCCTTGGCCTTCGACCTCACGCTGGTGACCAGCGACTCCCAACTGCTGGCCTGCTCCTGGCTGAAGACTCTCCCCAACGACTGAGCGCTCAACCGTTTGGGATTTGCCCCAGGCTCCACGCAGGCGGCGTTACGCCAATGCGTCCGTCGCCTTCCTTCCGAATCTCAGCCCCCTTAACCCCAGGCGCTCCACGGGCCTGCTCCGCGACTCGGTCGCGAACGTCTCGCAGCTTCTCACCCTCGATCGTCACAAGTTCGCTTCGGCTTCTGCTATTGTGCGAGCAGAGTGAACAGAAAGGATTTGCAGGCGTTGGCGGAGTCGCGTCTTCGGGATGCTCAACTGCTTTTTGGCAGCCGACGTTTTGATGCGGCCTACTACCTAGCCGGGTATGTCATCGAATGCGGCCTGAAGGCTTGCATTGCAAAGAGGACCAAGCGGCACGATTTCCCCGATAGGAAGATTGCCGAGCGGGCGTACACACACGACTTGACGCAGCTCCTCTCAGTGGCCGGCATCGCGGACGCCTTGCAGCAGGAGTTTCACAACGACCGCACGCTTGATGTTCGATGGGGCGTGGTGAAAGACTGGAACGAGAAGAGCAGGTATGAATCTCACGGCCGAAGAAAGGCTAAGGACATGCTTGAGGCAGTCGCAGGCCGTCAGGGGGTGTGCGAGTGTATAAAAAGGTATTGGTGAGCGAACTGATTGATGAAGGCCAGCGGCTACTGGAAACGCTAAGGCGGAATCGGTTCCCAATCACGTCGGCCCTCTGGCATTACATTCCAGATTCACTTGAGTGGAGATTGGTCATCGTCTCGTCCGCGGTAGAACATAGCGGCCCCATGGCTGCTTACGGACGCGTTCAAAGGGCTCTCGGTTCGATTGATGTCTTGCGGGTGGCGTTGAGCGATATTGTGCTGATTGGTCCAAACAGCCAGGAGTACCAAGCTCTGCGGCAGGTTGTTGGCGCTCCGGGCCGCTTTAGCGGCACTGTACCACTGGCCCCGCCGTTGCACAACGTCGTTTTTGAGGACGATTACGTTTATCGAGTCTAAGTCATCGGCCACCGAGGAATAGCAACAAGCGCCGAGGCCGGCCGGGGTCGGCAAGTCGGGGTCAGGCGGAACGTTGCCAGGCGGCGCGGACTCCTCTCGTGAAACGCCGCTACCTCGGAGGCTATGCCGCGGGAACCAAACACGTCGAGCAAGTCGCGCTGGCGAAGGCCGTGCTCTTCCATGAGACTGCGCAACCGGCTGTCGGACGTCGATCCTTCGAGGGCGTAGTTGGCGTCCTCGAAAGCTTCAATGAGCACGGTCAGGAGTTCGGAGTACTCCCGCTCTTCGGGGGTGAGTTCGTCATGGCGTTTGTCGAACTGCTCCAACTCGGCGATGAGACGCTCATTTTCTTCCTCGGTACGAATGACCGCCGGCAACTTGCGCGCCAACAGACGGCCGTAGCGCTTGGGATCTACTTCGAGCACGGAAGTCTTCATCGCCTCCTCCAATCCTCCCTGACGGAGCCCGCCGCCCCCTACCCCCGCTTCCCCAGCCCGCACTCCGCGTGCACCGCCCTAACGGCCTTCTCCAACCCTTCGCGGCGCACCACGATGGCGATGCTCAGCTCACTGGCGCCTTGGGCGATGGCGATCACGTTCACCTGCTCGCGCGAGATGGCCGTGAAGACGCGGCCGGCCAGGCCCGGCTTTCCCTGCATGCCCTCCCCCACCACCGCCAGGAGGCCCACGTTCTCATCCACCTGCGGCGGCTTCACGTAGCCATGCGCCAGCTCCAGCGCCAGCGCGGCTTCCAGGGCCCCGATGGCCCGCTCCAGCTCCTCCCGGCGCACCAGGAAGCAGAAGTTCTGGCGGTAGCTCGAGCTCGAGAGGGTCAGCACCTCCACGTTCACGCGCGCGATGGCGTCGAGCGCGCGGGCCATTACCTGAGTGCCGCTCAACTCGGGGCTGGAGGGCTCGAGCGACACCAGCGCCACGTTGGCCATGGAGGTGACCGCGCGCGGGCCCATGGCCGCGGAGCTGGCCGGAACGATCCGCGTCCCCGGCTTCTCGGGCGCGAAGCTGTTCTTGCTCCACACCGGGATGCGCTTCTCCACCAGCGGCGCCAGCGTGCGCGCGTGCAGCACCTTGGCCCCGTTGTAGGCCAGCTCGGCCGCTTCGGCGTAGGTGATCTCGTCGAGCACCACCGCGTCGGGAACGAGGCGCGGGTCGGCGCTCATGATGCCATCCACGTCGGTCCAGATCCACAGCTCGGAGGCGTCCAGCGCGGAGGAGAGGATGGAGGCGGAAAAATCCGAGCCGCCGCGTCCCAGGGTGGTGTGCCTCCCGTCGGCGGTGGCGCCGTTGAAGCCCGTCATCACCGGCAGCACCCCCTGTTCGAGCAGCGGCATAAGGCGCTCGCGGGCTTTCGCCCGGGTAGGCTCCATCAGCGGCGAGGCGTTGCCGAACACGGCATCGGTCACCACCACCCCGGACGCATCGACGGCCGCGGCCGCCACCCCTTCCGAGGCGATGTACTCGGACATCAGCAGGGCCGACAGCCGCTCGCCCACCGACACGGATTCGTCCACCGACCTCAGCGGCCGTATGTTGAGCATGGCCATGCCGCTCGAAATCCGCTCGAACTCCGCCAGCAGCCGATGGATCTCAGCCATGACGGAAGGCTGGCGCGCCCCCGGAAGCAGCTCCCGGCAGACGGCCTCATGGCGCGCGCGCAGGCCGGCGATGTTGGTGGCCATGCCCGACCGGTCGCCCGCCTCGGCGTGGCGCATGGTGTCGAGCAGCAGGTCGGTGATCTTCGACATGGCCGAAACCACCACCGCCACCGGCCGCTTGCGGCGCTCCGCCATGGCCAAATGGGCCGCCGCCCGTATACGCGCGGCCGAGCCCACGCTCGTGCCGCCGAACTTCATTACCAGCAGGTCTTTCAACGAAAGTCCTTTCCGTTCGTGACGCGCGAGCGCACGATTCTGAGAATTGCCTCTTGTACTTCAGCTATCGTCCGACGGGTGGAATCCAGATAGACCGCATCGGGGGCCTGGGCCAGGGGCGCGTCGGCGCGCGTGCTGTCGCGCCGGTCGCGTTCCGCCATCTGCGACGCGAGGGCGCCTTCCTCCACCGTCTCCCCTTTGGCCCGGACTTCCTCCAGGCGCCGGCGCACGCGCTCCTCCGGGTCGGCGTCCAGGTAGATCTTCACTTCCGCATCGGGGAACACCACCGTGCCGATATCGCGCCCTTCCATCACCACGTTGGCGCGCTCGCCCATGGCGCGCTGTTTGGCCACCATGGCGCGGCGCACCCCCGGAATCACGGCGACTTTCGACGCCCCGCTGGACACTTCGGCTTCGCGAATGGCTTCCGTGACGTCTTCCCCGTTGAGCCGGATACGTCCCGGCGAAAGCTCTATTCGGGCCGCCTCGGCAAGCTGCTCCAGGCGGTGCATGTCGCCCCAGTCGACGCCCTGCCGCAGGGCCCATAGCGCCACCGCGCGGTACATGGCCCCGGTATCGATGTAGGTGAACCCCAGCCGCTCGGCCAAGCCTCTGGCTATGGTGCTCTTGCCCGCTCCGGCCGGCCCGTCGATGGCCACCACCACGCGTTTTCGATTGTCGTCCGCCAAGACAGTAGAATAACAGGAGCCATGAGTGAGGACGAGTTCGACCGCCTGGTGGCCGCCGCCTACGCCCGAATTCCGGCGCGCTTCCGGCGGCGCCTGAAGAACGTGGCGCTAGTGGTGGCGCCGGAGCCCTCGCCCCAACAGCTCGCTCGGGGAAGGGCGCCGCGCGGCAGTACCCTGCTGGGCCTCTACGAGGGCCGGCCTCTGACTACCCGAAGCGTGTTCGATTCCTTCGTCATGCCCGACCGCATCACTCTCTTCCAGGGCCCCCACGAGCGCCTGGCGCAGAGCCCGGAACACCTGGCCCGCCTGGTGGAGGACACCGTGTGGCACGAGGTGGCCCACTTCTTCGGCATGGACGAAACCCGCGTGCGCGCCGCCGAGCGGAGACGCGGCCGGCGTTAGCTAAGCTAGGGGCGCCTGACCTCCCGATCGCGCTCTTGAGCCCTTCGGAGAGTACCAAAAGTACTGTTATCTTCGATAGCGATTTGCGTCCGACAGGATCGCAAGCCGTCTGCCGCCGGAAAATAAGTGGCTCAAAATCTGATGTTTTCGGTTAGAGTAATTCTAGAGTTCGACATGCGAACATTTGCCGCCGGGCGAGATACCGGCGAACATGGCCGGCACCTGGATCTTGCCCGCGTTCTGCTGGTGCAGGGAGATCTGGCGCCGCGCTTGGCGCTGCAAACCATCCTTCAAGCCGGGGGTTACGCCGTTGACGTAGCCGCCACGCCGTTGGAGGCGTTGTCGAAGATGGACGCGGAGCAATACGACCTGGTGTTGAGCGACAGCCGCTTTGGCGCCCGAAAAGCCGGGCCCAACGTTCTGGCGTACGCCCGGGTCAAGAACTATCGCCCCGCCACGGCGTTCATCACCAATTACGAGCCTGCGTTGAAGCGACTCTCGGGTCGCGGAAAACAGGAAGTCGCCATCCACACGGAAAACCTGCCCTGCCTCCTGGGAAAAGTGGCGGAACTCATCGGCGTACGGGCCAGCCGCCGGTATCGGCCGTTGCGCACCGCCGTGTGAAGGCCGCCGGCGCGTGCCCGCCGGTTTCTTAACCCCAACAAATCTTCGGAGGCGGTGTTCGTCCCTACCCGCCCGGCCCTACTTGCCCCGACTGCCGCTGGCGGCCGAACCCCCGCCGGAAGCCGCTACCGAAGCCGACGAAGACGCCGAATGGCCCGCGCCGGCCGAAGGCGAAGCCGCCACGCTCGATACGGAGCTCGCCCTGGTTCCCGAGTATCCCGACGTGGTCGGCGCGGAAGTCTGGTAGGTCGGAGTGGTTGTGCCGCCCGGTCTCGTCGTCACCGGCGCCCGGTAGACTACCGTGGGGGCGTAGTACCTGGTGTAGACCCGGACCGGGTTGTAATAGCAATATCCCCAAAATGGATCGCAGACCATTCCGTTATAGGGGATGTAGGTCCACAGCCCGTACCAGGGATTCCAGCGCAGCGTTCCCACGCACGGAGTTGTCCCGGTAGTGGTTACGGGAGTGACATTTGTGGAGTAGCAGGGCACGTTCCCGCGGTTCGTGTTGTAAACCTGCCTCGCCGATGAGGCATTGGCCGCCGCCGCCAATTCGCCACGGCGGGCGCTCCAGCGGTCCAGGGCATCCAAATCTTCCTTGTTGAATTTTTCAACAGATGCCAGCGCCCCATCCACGTTCACCATCTTGCCGCCGCCCACCACCAACGTCTCGTTCCCGATCTTCACATTGGCTTCGCCCGCGAACACTTTCAGGCGCGCGGGAGAGGCGTCGAAATGGTAATCGCCCGCCTTCGCAATCGTAACTGAGGCTTTGGCCAGGACCACGGTAAGGCTGTTATCTTTCTGAATCTCGGGCACTTGCACTACGCCAGAGCCTTCCATCAGGTCCACCCGTGTGTCGATGAACCGACTGGTGAGCATGTGCAGGAGGCTGTGCTCGCCCAGGCGCATGGCCCAGCCGGGAAGCATCTGGACCTCGGCCCTGCCCTCCACGGTCCGCAACGCGCCGTTTTCCCTGATGTACGGGAACGACGCCACGATCGGGTCGGGAATGAGCTGGTCGTCGAGGCGCACCTCACCCTCGATGTAGCTGACCATGCCGGACTTAGCTGGCGCCACGGGCTGCGCCGCGGCGGGCACGGCTGCCAGCGCGATAAGCGCCACGGCCAGAATCGGAAGCCAAAGCCATCTCATAAGCACACCTCCACCCACTTTCAGCTTGAGCACACCATAGCCCTATGTCAATAGAAATCGGCTGCTTTGGGACTTCTCTTTACAGCTGTATATGGACGAAAGCGCCCCATCCGCGGTTGCAGGTATAACGGCGACGACGTCAGTCACCCTGAATTACGGCGCCGGTCCCATCGATCTGATAGCCCGAGTCCTGTTTGGAGAACTTGCCTTCCGCGATGGCCGTCTTCCCGGCGGAACTCTTGGGGAACACAATCACCCCGTCCTCTACCTTGATGCGGATCTTGGCGTCCTTCTCGTCGGCAAGCTCCATCCAGCAACCCATTTCCTGGCAGACCGCGGTGATCTTACCCTTCACCTGCACGGTCTTACCGACATACCCGGCGGGCTTGGCGAGGAGCGCGGATATGGCCACGGGCTGTTTCACGGTAAGCGGCTGACCCAGACTTACATCGGCGGCCCACACGAGGCTGGCCGCCGCCACAGCAGCGAATAGGAGTTTCATTCCTCCATTATCGCGCGGAAATCAGGGGCCGGCCCGCCCCCGAGGGTCGCCCTCGTGGTGCCCAACACCTCGACCGCCTGGTTTGTTCCCTCGCCGCGGGCCGGGCATGCCCGGCCCGCGGCGTTTAGGAAGAAATCACACGGTCAGAGACCTAGCCCTATTTCGGCGGCAGCAGGGAAAGCACGGCCTGGCTGGGGCTGGGGATGACGTGAGCGGCGATGAGCCGGCCCAGGCCGGCGACTTTGGCGCTGCCGGCGTCCACGGCCGCGCGCACGGCGGCCACATCGCCCTTGATCGCCACGGTGATGTATCCCCCGCCGAGCTTTTCGCGGGCCAGCACCTCCACCGCGGCGGTTTTCACGGCGGTGTCGATGGCCTCGAATACCGCCGTGAAGCCCTGCGTTTCGATGAGCCCCACTGCGAATCCCGCTTGATCGTTCATGCTTCCCCCACTCGATTTCGCGCGCTCGGCCGGCAGGTGGACAGTGGCCTGCTCGACGAGCGGGCTGAAGTCCGGGCGCGCCAGCCAGGCATGGCCCGATTGTTCCGCCGGACGCGGTATCACGTCCAGGACGATGGCCACCTCCATGCCGCGCGCCGCCGCGGCGGCGGCTTCCGCGGCGGCCTCTACATCCGCCAGCGGCCCCGCCAGTTTCAGGCACACGCCCGGCTGGTCGTTCAGCTCCGCCTGCAAAACGCGCACGCCGGCGGTCTTCTCCATGGCGTCCAGAATCATCATTCCGGGCGACCAGCCGGGTATTTCCACCAGGACCAGCGCTTCGCTCAGACTACGCCCCTATCCTCGAGCACTTTCATCACCTGGTACACCACCTGCGCGATCTTGTCCTGTTCCACCCCGCCGGTGCGCGGCGCGCAACCGGAGGCCGGGGGCTCCACCATGCCGAAATCGGAGAGAATGCACCGCAGCACGGATTCGAGCGGGCCGCGGTCGGCCTGCTGCGCGGCGCTCATCGGCTGGCGCCCTCTTCCCATGCGGAAGCCGCGCAGCCCGGCCGCCGCGCGGAAGCCATCCGGAAACTCGAACGGGATCAGCATGGCGTCGAACAGCTCCAAAATGCGATACTGCCAGCGCATGGCCTCCTGGTAATTTCCCGCGCCGCACAGATCGTAGATGCGGCGGGTGACTTCGGGCACGGCGTTGCTGCTGGCGTGGGTGCCGCCGTCGCACCCGATCATGAGCATCGGCGCCAGCACGGCTTCCCAACCGGTGAGGAAAGAAAAATCCGGCCGCAAGGGGCGCACGGCGGCGATCATGCGCATCATGAAAGCCAGGTCGCCCGAGGAATCCTTGATTCCCACCACGCGCGGAAACTCGGCCAGCCGCCGGATGGTGGGCAGGTCGATGGCGCTGGCGAAAGCGGGGATGTTATAGAGCGTCACGTCGATGGGCGAGTGGCGCGCAATCTCCGCGAAGTAGGCGTAGACCGAATCCGGGGAAAGGCGGAAGTAGAAGGGCGAAACGATGGCCACGGCGGCCGCGCCCATTCCCGCATAAACCTCGCAGGCGGCCAGCGTTTCCTTGACGTTGGCCTCCGCCGCACCGGCCAGCACGGGAACGCGCCCGCGCGCCACCTCGCAGGTGATGCGCACAATGCGGCGGCGCTCCTCCAGGGTCAAACGCGTGAACTCGCCCGTCGAGCCGTTGGGGTACAGCCCGTGCACGCCCTGGTCCATCAGCCACCCCAGGAAGCGGCGCAGTTCGGTTTCGTCGATCTCCCCCCGATCGTCGAAAGGGACCAGCGTGGGAGTGAAGATTCCCTTCAGTCGGGCAGCCATGGCAAGTAATCACTGTAACGCGGTTTGGGACTTTCAGTGGGACAGACGATCGGTTTTCGTCGTCTGTCGGCTCCCAGGCGTGCGTCCTTACATAGCCTTGTCTCGGAGCGCCTTCAGCTTGACCCACGCCTCGGCGCGCGCCTTTTTATTGGGTTCGGTCGCATCCGGCTGCGCGCCGGACCGCATGAACCCGTGGTCCGCGCCTTCGTAGGTCACCGGCTCGAAGAACTTGCCCGCCGCTTTCATCTGCGTTTGGGTGGCCGGGACGGTCGCATCGATGCGCGTATCGTTCCCCGCGTAGAAACCGTAGACGGGGGCCTGGATATTGGCGATGGCCTCCGCCGCCGGGCCGTTGCCGTAGAACACGAATGCCTCCGAGAGGTCCTTGCGGTTGGTGGCGAAGCGGAACGATTGCCCGCCGCCCCACGAGAAGCCCACCACGCAGACCTTGCCGTTGCAAGCGGGGAGTTTCTTGACATAGTCGGCCACGGCGTTGAGATCGGCGGTGATCTGGTCGGGCGGCAGCTTGCCGATGGCCCCGCCGACTTGATTCGCGGCCAAATCCTTGGTGCGCCCGCCGTTGGGCGCCATGCCCGAGAGCAGGTCGGGAGCGATGGCCACAAACCCCGCCGCCGCGAACTCATCGGCCACGCTCTCCACCCAATCGGTCATCCCGAAAATCTCGTGGATCACCACCATCGCCGGCGCCTTCGCCTGCCCTTGGGGGTAAGCCACGAACGATTCGACCCCGCGGGCGTCGTGTTTCACGGTTACCCACTCGCGCCGCCGCGGCGACTTATCCACCGCCTGGCGAGCCCAATCCTGGGCGCCAAGGGAGGATACGCACAGGCCGGTCGCCGCCATGCCCGTCGCGCTTCCTTCCAGAAACCGCCTTCTCGTAGTTTCCATTTTCGATGCGCTCCTGTTCCGCGTACTGCCGATATTCTGGAACGATTGGTCCCCCCAGCGCAAGTCAAAAAACCATTTCAGGCCCGCAAGACTCAAGTGGGGCAGGGCCTCCTGGCCTGCCTCCCCGAAAACCGGGCGGGAGGCAGGCCAGGAGGCCCGCCCCACCTTACTTGGCCGCGCAGCACCTCTTGTACTTCAGACCGCTGCCACACGGGCAGGGGTCGTTGCGGCCCGCCTGGCCCGCCGCGGTCCGCGGCCCGCCGGCCCGCTCCGCCTCCCGCTCCCGCGCCGCCAGTCTTTCGAGCGGCCCCCGGCTGTGCAGGAAGAAGCGCTTCAAACCCGCGCACAGGTAGTTGAGCCCCTCTTCGCCGTCCGGCGTCCGGATGAAGCGGTATTTGGGGCATCCGCCATGGCACATGGCCAGCGTTTCGCACTCGCGGCAGTAACGCGGCAACCCGTCCCGCTTGGCCTCTCCGAAAGCC
The DNA here is from genome assembly GCA_963767595.1 of Terriglobia bacterium. GTDB lineage: Bacteria > Acidobacteriota > Terriglobia > Bryobacterales > Bryobacteraceae > BOG-224. The sequence continues at coordinate 121,958 of CAVYEK010000014.1, read as the reverse complement.
CGCTGCGCGGGGCTGTCCAGCAGCTCGCCGAGGGGCGTCTCACGGATGTTGCCCAAGCGGTGTTCGCGGTCCACGTAGTGATCGCAGGGGAAGAAATCGCCGTTATGCTCCAGGACCGGAATCTGCCCGCAGGTTTCGCGGAACACGCACAACGAGTGCTCCATGCCGAGCGCCGGCCTGGCGGCCTCCTCGAAGGTCTGCACCGCCATCCGGCCGATGTCCCGTTCGATCCACTCATCGAAGATCTTGCACAGGAATGCTCCGTAAGCCTCGGCCGAAGGCGTATAGGGGCCCACCCCGCCGGCCCGCTCCGGGGCACGCTCCACGGCCGGGAGCAAGCCCAGGTGGCGGCAGCCGATTTCGCGGAAGAAACGGTACACCGTGAGCGGATGCCGGACATTCAGGTCATGCACTACGCAGACGATGTCGGTGGGGACGGCGTGCTTGCGCAGAATCTCGTATCCGCGCATGGCCTGCCGGTGAGAGGGCTGGCCGCCGCGGGTGGTGCGGTATGGGTCGTGCAATTCCGCCGGGCCGTCCAGACTGAGGCCGATGCGGAAATCCTCGGCCGCCAGAAAGCGGCCCCACTCATCGTCCAGCAGCACGCCGTTGGTCTGGATGCCGTTGCGAATGCGCCAGCCGGCGGGCTTGTGCTTGCGCTCCAGCTCGACGGCCTGGCGGAAGAAATCCAGGCCCAGGGTGGTGGGCTCCCCGCCATGCCACGAGAAAGCCACCTCCGGACCGCTGGCGGCGGCGATGTGCTGGACGATGTACTCTTCCAGGAGGCTTTCCGCCATGCGCAGCGGGCCGGCCTCCGGATAGAGGTCCCGCTTGTCCCGGTAGTAACAGTAGTGGCAATCGAGATTGCACACGGCCCCGGCCGGCTTGACAAAGATCTGAAACTCCCGGGACGTCCGGCCCACTGGCTCCTCCCGCAATTCCGAGACTAAACCCGATTGTAGTTCTTCGCGAGCCGCGACCACTCCACCGGGTGCGCGGCATAAGAGCGGATGGCGGCGTGATTGACCGGCAGAACCGCCGGAGTCTTAGCGTACATGTACGCAAGGGAGGCTGCCGATGTGGGGTCAAGCCTTCGGGCTTGTCCTGCATGGGCCGGCGGCCCACGGAAATTCATGAAAACCCCTCCGTCGTGGGGCAGGATGGAATCCTGCGGGCCGATTGACAATCGGCCTGCCCGGCGATTGGCAATCGCCGCGCAGGATACCATTCTGCCCCACGATGCCCAACCCGCCTCCGCCCTTCTTATCGGCCGCCGCATCCGAAACCTGACGGGTTTTCCGCGCCGGGCCGAACTGTGCCGCGCAGTACCCTCCGGTTGGCGCCCGCAACCGGCCTGGTCGAAAAGGATATCGAGACCTTTAATGGAAAAAACCCTGTCGGTGATCGGAATCGACGCGCAAGAGCTCCGCTGGGTCCGGACCTTGATCCAACTGCTTCGCCATCCGGATCCGAGCATTCCGGAGCTGGCCCGGCAAGCCCTCATCTTTCTCACCCGCAGCGCCGGCGAAAGGCCCCTCAGCCTTCCCCCCGTCCGCGACCGCGCGGTGTAGCGAGATCGCCTTTTCGCGCTTCGCCGAATCGGTTTATCCTATGTCTGGGCGCTGGTGCGCTCCAACGAGGCGCCAATGGGATCGCTTTCCTCAATCCTCCTGCCGGTGGACTTTTCCGAGCGTTCGGTCGCGGCCGTGCGTTACGCCCGGAGTTTGGCGGGGTATTTCGGGTCCGAGCTTCTCCTGCTGCACGTTCTGACGCCGCCGCAGTATGAATTCGGGGCGAACCGGATCGGCGGCTCGATGATCGAGGAACTCTACCGCGGCCGCGCGCATCAGGCGGCCGTCGAGCTGGAGGCTTTTCTGGCCGGAGAGCTGGCCGGCGTGAGCGTCGAGCGCGCCGTGGTGGAGGGGGATCCCGCCGGAAAAATCGTCGCGTACGCCCGCGAGCGCAGGGTGGACATTATCATGATGCCGACCCACGGTTTCGGGCCCTACCGGCGCTTCATTCTCGGTTCGAACACCGCCAAGGTGCTCCACGACGCCGAGTGTCCCGTGTGGACCTGCGCGCACATCGAGCAGGTAGCGAGCGCGGCGGCGGCGGTTCCTCTACGCGCCATTGTGTGCGCCGTCGACCTGGGCTCGGAGAGTTCCAAGACCCTGTTCTGGGCGGCCTCCCTGGCGCGGCAATTCGGCGCGCGCCTGACGCTGTTCCACGCCACCTCCGGCGACGCCGACATCGGCGACGATTCGGAAGTGAACTGGCGCATCGATGTCCGGGAGGCTGCCGAACGGGAGTTGTCACGGCTGCGGGGCTTTGTTCACGCCGAGGCCGATCTCCTGATTGAGGCCGGCGAGCCGGCCAAGGTGATTTGCGCGGCCGCCGCCCGGCTTCAGGCGGACGCGCTGGTGATCGGCCGCGGGTCGGCGGCCGGCCTGTTCGGCCGGCTGCGCACCAACGCCTACGCCATAATCCGCCAGGCCCCGTGCCCCGTGGTGAGCGTCTGAGTGGGGTAGGCCTCCTGGCCCGCCTCCCGTCAGCCTGCCTTCAGCCAGGCAGGCCAGGAGGCCCGCCCCACCCGTGATACATTGACTGAAAGTGGGTCGCACCTTATTCCAGGTTCTCGCAGAAACCGCTTCACTTTATGGCGATGCGCCTGCCTTGCGCCAGCCCGTGCCGGGCCGGGACGAGTATGTGGTTTGTTCCTGGAACGGCTGGAAGCTGGCGGCCGAAGAGATTGCGGCCGGCCTGCGCTCGCTGGGGCTGGCCAAAGGCGACATCGTGGCCCTGTGCTCCGAGACGCGCCTCGAGTTTTACCTGGCCGACCTGGGCATCATGGCCGCGGGCTGCATCGCGGCGGCCCTCTATCCCAGCTATCCCCCCAAGGACCTGCTTCGTACCCTCGAAGCGGCCGGCGCCAAAGCCGTGCTGGTGGAAGACCCCGCCATGCTGGCCACCTTGCGCGGCGCCGCGGCGCCCCATTGGATTCTTCTCCGCGGCCGGGCGGAGGGCGTTCCCACACTCGAGGATATCCGCGCAATGGGGCGCACGGCCATGGCGCGCGATCCCCGGTTGCGGGCGCGGCTGCCGGAGGAAACGCAACCCTCCGACCCGGCGGTCTTGTATCTCACTTCCGGCGCCACCGGTGAACCGAAGATGGCGCTGGTGACCCACCAGGCCATCGTCTCGAACATCGATATGGGGCCGGCCGCGCTGCCCCTTGGCCCGGACGACGCCACGGTGGTGTTTCTGCCCTCGGCGCACATCGCCCAGCGGGTGGTCATGGAATTCCTGCCCATGCGCTGCGGCATGCCGGTGACCTTCTCCGAGAGCCTGCTGAAGCTGCCGCAGGAAATCCGCAAAGTGCGGCCCACCATTTTCCTCGCCCCGCCGCGTATGTGGGAGCGGGTTTACTGCACCATCTGCGCGGAGTTGCGCAAGCGCCCGGCGGCCGTGCGCAAGGCGTTTTATGGGGCTTTGGCGCTGGCGCTGGCGGCCGCGCGTTGCCGCCGCGAAGGCAAGCCCGTGCCCGCGCGGATTCGCGTATCGCTGAAGATCGCGGACGCGCTTTTCTTCCGCAAATTTCGTGCGCGTTTTGGCGGCCGTCTGAAGGTCCCGGCCTCCGGCGCCGCGCCGCTTGGTAAGGCGCTGGGCGAGTTTTACGAAGCCATCGGCATGCCCATCATCGAAGGCTACGGGCTTACCGAAGGCGGCGTGGCGACCCTCAACCCGCTCCATGCGCCCCGGCCCGGAAGCATCGGCAAGAAGCTGGCCCCCAGCGTCGAACTGCGGTTCTCCCCCGAGGGCGAGTTGCTGGTCAAGAGCCCCTGCCTGTTTTCCGGCTACCTGAACGACCCGCAAACCACGGCCGAAGTCCTGCGCGACGGCTGGCTGCACACCGGCGACCTGGGGTACATCGACAGCCAAGGCTATGCTTTCATCACCGGCCGCAAGAAGGAGCTGATTGTCTCTTCAACCGGCAAGAAGATCTTCCCCGCCCGCGTGGAGAATCTCTTCAGAATGGAGCCGCTGATCAGCCAGGTGCTGCTGATCGGCGACCGCTTGCCCTTTCTCACCGCGCTGTTCACCCTCAATTCCGCCGCCGCCGAAAGCTTGAAGGGCATGGACGGATGGAAGGGACGGCCGTCCTCCGAGCTGGCGCAGGCCCCGCCGGTGCTGGCCGAGGTTCACAAGACCGTGGCCCGCGTGAACAAGCAGCTCGCTCCCTTCGAACAGGTGCGCAGGTACCGCGTGCTGGCGCGCGATTTCTCCATCGAAGAAGGGGAATTGACCGCTACCATGAAGGTGCGGCGCACGCGCGCCATGGAGAACTTCAAGGAGCACATCGCGGAGCTGTACGCAGGCAGGGAGTGATGTGGGACAGACGATCGGGTTTTGTCGTCTGTCAATCCCCGGGGCACGACAGGCCACGAAAAACGATGGCCTGTCCCACCTGCCACCCTACGCCTGGACCGCGGCTACGTGCTGGTCCAGCATCTTCTGGACCTCGGACTTCCCCACCGCGCCCACGCGCTGCTCCACCACCCGCCCGCCCTTGAACAGCAGCAGGGTCGGAATGCCACGAATGTTGTAGCGCTGGGCCGTATCGCCGTTGGCGTCCACATCCACCTTGCCCACCTTGATCTTGCCCGCGTAATCGTTCGCCACCACGTCGATCGTAGGCGCCATCATGCGGCATGGACCGCACCATTCGGCCCAGAAATCAACCAGTACCGGGACTTCCGACCGCAGCACCTCCTGGTCGAAACTCGCATCGGTAAAGGTTTGTATGTTCTGACCTGCCATTTCGTCTCCTAAGGTAATTAGAATCCCGGCCGCGGCCTAAGGATTCACGCCCGTCAAAAGCCGCTCATAGAGGGCCGAGTAGGCCTTGGCCGACTCTTTCCAGGAAAAGTCCTTGGCCATCCCGCGGAGCATGGTCTCACGCCACCGGACGCTGTCCGAGAACATCCGGACCGCGTCGCGAACCGCTTCGAGGAGCGCGGCCCCGGAATATTCCAGGAACTTGAATCCCGTGCCATCCTCGATGGTATCATCCAGGCCGCCGGTGGAGCGCACCACCGGGACCGTTCCATATTTCAGGCCGAACATCTGGGTCATCCCGCAAGGCTCATAGCGGCTGGGCATGAGGAACATGTCGGCCCCCGCCAGGATGCGATGGGCCAGCGCGGCGTCATACCCGATGCGCACGGCCACGCGGCCGGGGAGCGCTTCCGCCAGGCCGCGGAAGAAGTCTTCGTACTCCGGATCGCCCTCTCCCAAGACCGCCAGGTAGAGGTCTTCGGCGGGAATCCACTGGCCGGCCTGAGCCAGAAGGTCCGCGCCCTTCTGGCGCGTGAGCCGCGACACCATCCCGATCAACGGGCGGGCCATGGCCTCCGGCGGCAGGCCGAGTTCCGCCAGCAGCCGCTCCTTGCACACGCGTTTCCCAGCCAGGTCGTCCGGCGAATAGTCGGCCGCAATGAGGGGATCGGCGGCGGGGTTCCACTCGCTGGTATCCACTCCGTTCAGAATGCCCGTGAGATCGCCGGCGCGCGCCTGCAAAATGCCTTCCAGACCAAAGCCATATTCCGGCGTCTGGATCTCGCGCGCGTAGGTGGGGCTCACCGTACTGAGCGCGTCCGCCAGCGCGATCCCGGCCTTGATGTAGCTTACGCTGCCGAAGAATTCGATTTCGCCGGCGCCAAACAGGGCCGGGTCGAGCGCGATTTCCGGCAGCACCTTCTTGGGAAACAGACCCTGGTAGCCCAGGTTGTGAATGGTGAACAGCGTACGGGCCCCGAAGAACGTGGGGTCGGTCGCGTAGAGGGTCCGCAGATACGCGGGCAACAGCCCGGATTGCCAGTCGTGGCAGTGGAATACATCCACGCTGAACAACCGCCGCGCCACTTCCAGGGCGGCGCGCGCGAATACCGCGAAGCGAATGTGGTTGTCCGGGTAGTCCAACCCCGATTCGCCGTAGATTCCCTTGCGCTCGAACAGCGGTGGGCACTCCAGCAGGTACAGCGGATAGTCCGCCAGCGCCTCGTAAATCGAGCAGTCGTAGCGCGCCGCGCCGAGGTGAATGGGCAGGGTATCGTAGACCCGCCGCAGTCCCTTGAGGTCGATCGTCCCGTAGCGCGGGATGAAAACCGCGGCTTCATCGCCGAACTCCCGCAAGGCGGATGGCAGCGAGCCCACCACATCCGCCAGGCCGCCCGTCTTGGCGATGGGCGCGGCCTCCGAGGAAACCATCAGAACGCGAGCCACAAGGGGATTTTAGCAGGCGGGGGGCTGGTTCCACGGGATCGGCAATGTGGCAGACCGCCAGTTTCCGGCAACACTTTCCGACCGCTTGCATGCCGTTCGGCCTTCGGAGGATTGCGTATCGAACAGAAGTGTTCGAGAATGGCAGTGTGAGGGGCAGCGAATTTCTTCGGAAGGTGAAGGCGGTTGCGCGACGGAGCAAGCTCGCGTACCGTTGGGCGCCTGAACGCGGTTCGGGGAGTCACGGCACGGTTTACGTCGGCGCCAGGTTCACAGTCGTGAAGGATCTGAAGAAGGAACTCGGTCCCGGCTTGCTGTCCGACATGTTGAAACAACTTGGCATTCACAAGGAGGACCTCTAATGTTCACGGCGACGTATCCGGCTAGTTTCCTGCCTGAGGAGAACGGGAAAGGGTTCCATGTTCGATTTCCGGATCTGCCCGAAGCGCTGACAGGGGGAACCGATCTCGACGACGCCAAGGTGCAGGCCGCGGATTGCCTCGCCGAAGCCATCGCGGGACGCATCAGGCGCGGAGATGCGATTCCCGGTCCTTCCAAGGTCAATCGGGGCCAGCATCTGGTAAGCGTTCCTCTCTACCTGGCTCCCAAGCTCGCGCTCTATTTGGCGATGCGAGAGGCTGGCCTGAAGAATACGGCTTTGGCAAAACGTCTGGGCGTCAGCGAGACGGTGGTACGTCGTATGCTGGACCCGAAACACGATACGAAGCCAGAGAGAATTCAGGCCGCGCTTGCAGAGTTGGGCAAGAGGATCGTCATAAGCTTCGAAGATGCGGCATAGCGCCAGCCCCCACCGTCGGATTCCGGTATCGCCACACATCGGGCACAATCGTCCGGGAACGCAGCAAGGGCCACATCGACGGTGTTACACGGCCAAGTGGCAAAATCGACATTCGCGTACAATCAAGTTCAGCACGCCGCGTCAGGCGAGGACGGCCGGAAGAGACCGCAAGGGGTATCACCTGTCCTTGGAAGCAGTGCTGTGGATTTTCGACGTCTGTTGGCGTAGGGTAATAACATGGCGTCCGTGGAGCAAGTCATTTCGGAACTCAGGAGGCTTCGTCCGGAACAAGTGGACGAGGTGGCGCGGATCGTCCATGACCTCTCGCAAACCGCGCGAGGGGAAGCGTCTTTGCATCCTGCCGTGCCGGCCGGCGTGGTGGATGAGGCTGTCCAGCACGGCTGGCCAGCGGAGTTGTTCACCAAGCTGATTGGAAGCCTGCCGGAACTGGAACGCCCCGCCCAACCGCCGATGGAAAACCGAGCCAATTTGTGACGACCTATTTGCTTGACACGGACATCGCAATCGAGTTGTTGCGAGGGCGCAATGTCCATGTAGCCGAACAATTGGCTTCCAGAAATCGGAGTGCGATCTTTCTCTCGACTGTGACGGTTGCCGAGCTGATGTTTGGCGCGTTGCGCAGCCGGAGATCGCAAGAAAGCGTTGTAATTTGCCGACAGTTTTGCTCTGCCTTCCAACTGGTGGAGTTGGACCAGGTCGCGGGCGAGCGATCCGGCGCCATCCGGGCGGACCTGGAAGGACGGGGCGAACGGATAGGCGCCTACGATGTGCTGATTGCGGGGATCGCCTTGGCGCGTGGTCACGTCCTGGCAACCCACAACGTGGGCGAATTCGGGCGCGTTGCGGGGCTTCAGATTGAAGACTGGGCGGCGATCGCATAGGCTGCGACGAAGTCGCGACCGGAAGTGCAAGCGCATCCGACGCATGCAACTCCCTCCGAAAAATGGCCCTGTTGGCGCGTCAGTGTGCGGCTCCCAACTAGGGACAGGCATTCACGTCATGACGGCAGGCGTATTCGAGCAGTTTGAACCCTATCGGCCAGTAGAGGACAATCGGAAGCCCAAGGAGCAGCCAGAGGCCGCGCCGCCCCCGGAGAACGAGGGCGGCCGTCTGCAATCCGCACCAGACCAACGCGAAAGAACAGCTGGTTACTACGATCCGATTCGCATCGACGCTCCCGGTCAACCGAGGCAGCATCGCACTGATAACAGCAATGCCAATGGCCGCCGCGAAAAGAGACCAGAACGTACGGTCTTCCGTGATGCGCGGACTCGGTCGTCGCACACGGATACAGTACCATTCTGAGGGTCGCGGCTGGTAAACGCGCTACTGGAAAATGGCCGCCGCTTGGCTCGTCCCGGAGGCCTTGCCCTGCTATTATTTGACTGAACCCCGTGGACCGCGACGAGATCCTCGCCAAACTTCGTGAAAGGATTGTGCGCTTCGCGGCATCCCATTGCGAGAGAGATGCGGCCGAAGACCTGGCGCAGGAAACGCTCATGCTGCTGCACGAAAAATACGCGCATGTCGAGCGCCTGGAAGATCTGCTGCCGCTTTCCTTCCAGATCGTCAGGTTCAAGATCCTGAGCCAGCGCCGGAAGACGGCGCGGCGGGGCGAATACAGCCAGGTCTCGGTGACCGACATTCCCCTGCCGGATCTGGCCCCCAATCCGGCGGACTATTTGGAACGAAAGGAGATGCTGGAGCGCCTGGAGCGCGCCCTGGGCCAACTGGGAGAACGCTGCCGCGAGATGATCCGTCTCAAGCTCCAGGGGAAGACCTTCGCCCAGATCCAGGAGATCATGGGCGTCGGCGCGATCAACACGGTTTATACTTGGGACCATCGTTGCCGGAAACACCTTCTGGAGCTGATGGGCGGTAGCTGGGAGCCGGGAAAGCGATGAGGCGGGAAGACATCCGGAAACTGCTGGGCGGATACGCCACCGGAACGCTCACGGCGGAGGAGCGGCAGGCGCTTTTCGAAGCGGCGCTGGACGATCAGGAATTGTTCGACGCCCTGGCGAAGGAGCAGCCGCTGCGCGAACTGCTCGAAGATCCCGCTGCCCGCGCCCGGCTTCTGGCGGCGCTGGACGATGGCCCTCTTCCCAGCCTTGTGGGGCAGGCGTTTTCGCCTGCCAACCTCCTTCCACGGCTCCGGCCGCTGGAGCGGTGGCTTTGGGGCCATGCCGTGGGCATCGCCGCGGTAGCCTGTTTTCTCACCGTCGGCGGGTATGTGGCGTGGCAGTTCCGCGACTGGCGGAAACCCACTCTCATGGCCGAAATGGGGCGGCAGAGCGTCGAGGCGCCCGATTCGGCGCTTCCGGGAAAACACCGCGCCTTCGATCCCGGGGCCGCAACCAAAAAGCCCGCTCCGGCCGCCATGGTCTTGCCCGCGCCGCCGCCGGTTCCCGCGCCGTCCCGGTCCGCGCCGGTGAATCTGCCCTTGCCGCGCATGGCGCCCGTGCCGCCTCCGCCGCCTCCGAAAGCGCGCCCGGTTACTGAGAACGTCGAAGTCACCGGGGCTCTTCCGCTCTCCATGACCCAGCCGGCTCGCGCGGCGCCCGCAGCGGCTGCAATGGCGGGCCGGGTTGACGTTATGCCCGTGCTGAGTATTCTCCACGATTCCGGTTCCACCACTGTCGCCTCGCTGGGAAGGCCGGAGTTCCTCCAGACAGGCGCCGGCGCTGCCCCGCCATCGGGACCCAGCCCACCGGGACCATTGCCCGTGTATGGGCGCGGCGCGGGCGGATTCGTGGCCAACCGAAGCATGGGCGCCGCGCAGGATGGGCTTTCGTCCGTCCGCGCGCCGCAAGGCGCCCGCGAGATCTACGACCCCGCGCTTCAAGCCCGAGAGCGCGCCAGTCCAGGCAGGCGGTGGCGGAGGCCGTGGTGGAGGCGGCGCGGCGCGCCCTCGGGGCAAGACGGACGCGGCGCCGGCGGCCGCACCGGCGCTGGGGAACTTTAACGTCAACGGCGGCCAAACCTGGCAGACCGCCCCATACCAGGACGGGGCACTGCCGGCCGCCAGCCTGGGCGTGCGCTACCAGGTGCTGCGCCGGGCAGCCGGCGGCGAATACCAGGAGTTGGCGGCCGGAAGCGATCTGGCCGTGGGCGATACCGTGAAGCTGCGTTTCATCCCCAATTTCAGAGGCTATCTCTGTGCGGCGCTCGCGGCCAACCCGGCCGTTCTGCTACAGCGCCGGCTGGAGCCCTTCGAGGCGGTGGAGACGCCCGGAATCCAGGTGAGCCATGCGCCGGCTCGCCTGGAAATGTACGCCCTGTTCACCCGCGAAGATCAGCCCCGCGTGGACGACGCGAACCCCGGACCCTTCTTCACGAAAGTACGTCAAGCGGCGGGCGCTTCCGGGATGCTCTCGGAATCCGCCGGCATGGAGGGCGTCTACGTGGTGAACCTCGCGCCGGGGGCGCCCAACGGCGTGCCCTTCCTCATCATTCTGAACTTCAAGTAGCGGCGTCCAGAAACAGGCGCGCCACCCTCGCCGCGTCGAACGCTTCCACCCGCCGCAATCCCTCGGCGGCCATGGCCGCGCATCGGTCCGGCGAGCGGTACAGCGTCTCGATGGCGGCGGCCAGCGCCTCCGGGTTCTCGGGTTCCACCAGCAGACCATGCGGCGCCACTTCCGGAATGGCCGCAGCGCGCGAAGCCACAATCGGCTTTCCCGCGGCCATGGCCTCCAGCAGGACAATGCCGAAGCCTTCCTGCACGCTGGGCAGGCAGAAAACATCGGCCCGATTGTACTCCGCCGCGAGCTGCGACCGGGGCACGTCGCCCAGCCAGCGGACGGTGTCCGCGACGCGCAGCTTACGCGCCAGGCGCCGCAACGGAGCGGCGTGGGGGCCATCGCCCACCAGGCGCACCGCCAGGCCGGGAATGCGCCCGCGCAGCATGGCGGCCGCCCGCAGCAGCGTATCCACGCGCTTGCGCCGGTAGAGGCGGCCGGCGAAAAGCACGGAGAAGCCCGCGCTCCCGGCCGGATTCAGGCCCAGAAAGCGGCGCCATTCGGCCAGGTCGATGGGCTCGGGAACGATGCGGGGCAGCTCCGCCAGGCCGTAGAACTCGCGCGCGCGTTCGGCCGAGTAGGCGCTCGAGACCAGCACTCGATTCGCGCGCCGCGCGTGCAGCCGCTCGCGGCCGGCCTGCATCGCCATGGTGAGCCGCGTGAGCCCGCGTTCGAACCGGACCTCGTCCGCGACCACCCCCTTGAGCGCCGCCACGTGCGAAGGGTTGCCCGCGGCGATGCGGTAGCCATCCAGATCGAAACCCACCGTCAGATCGTAATCCGGGCACGGCCGGAGCCGGCGGTTGAAGATCAGTCTTTCGAGCGTGTACACGGGCAGGCGCAGGCGCGGGGTCTCCAGTTCCACCGTGTGCCCCAACCGCCGCAGGGCCACGGCCAGAACATGAATGCCGACGTATGTTCCGCTGCCGCGGCGGATATCGAGCGGCGTGGAAGTGAGGAAGCGAATGCGCACGGGGGTGCTGCCATTATACAGGCCCGTAGAGTGGGCTTCCAGCCTGCCATGCCCGCATTCTGCGGGCATTCTTTTTCGCCGCGCGGAGAGGCGGTCCGGGCGTGGAAGAATGCCGGCATGGATGCCGGCATGGCAGGCTGGAAGCCCGCTCTACGGTGTACCCTCGATAGTGATGCCGCCTTCCGCAACCGCCGATCCGCAAACCCCCGCCGCGCTCGGGTTCGCCATGCCGGCCGAGTGGGAAAAGCACGCCGCCACCTGGCTGGGATGGCCGCATCATCCCACCGATTGGCCCGGCAAGCTCGATACCATCCGCTGGGTCTACGGCGAGATGGTCCGCAAGATCTCCCCCGGCGAGACGGTGCGCATTCTGGTCGATTCCCCCGCCGAGCGGAAGCTGGCCGCCCGCTACCTGAGCCGCGCGGGCGCGGACCTCCGGCGAGTGGAGTTCGTCATCCACCCCACCGACCGCGGCTGGACCCGCGACAGCGGCCCGCTCTTCGTTCGCCGGCGAAGCGGCCGCCAATCCGAGACGGCCATTGTGCATTTCCACTTCAACGCCTGGGCCCGCTACTCCGACTGGCGGAAGGACCGCCGGGTGCCCGAGGCCGCCGCAAAGCTGCTCGGGAAGCGCCTGTTCGACGCGCGCGCGGACGGGAACCCTCTCGTGCTCGAAGGCGGCGGAATCGAAGGGAATGGCCGCGGCACGCTCGTCACCACCGAGGAATGCTACCTCTCCCGCCGCCGGCAGGTTCGCAATCCGGGCCTCTCGCGCGCGGGCTTTGAAACGGCCCTGCGCGAATACCTGGGCGCCACCAACATCCTGTGGCTGGGCGGCGGCGTGGCGGGGGACGACACGCACGGCCACGTGGACGATATCTGCCGCTTCGTGAACCCCACCACCCTGGCGCTGGTCCGCGAAGACAACCCCAAGGACATCAATTACCGCTCCCTGGCCGAAAACTGGGAGCGCGTTCAGGGCTTGCGCCTGGAAGACGGCTCCAAACCCGAGCTGGTCCCCTTGCCGATGCCCGCGCCGCTGTTCTTCGACGGCGGCCGCCTGCCGGCCAGCTACGCCAACTTCTATATTTCGAACGCCGCCGTCATCGTGCCAACGTTCAACGACCCGCACGACCGCGCGGCCCTCGGCGCGCTGGGGGAGTTGTTCCGCGACCGCCCGGTGGTCGGCATCCACGCCGTGGACCTGGCGCTGGGCTTCGGCGCGCTCCACTGCCTCACCCAGCAGCAGCCGGCGTAGAGCGGGCTTCCAGCCTGCCATGCCGGCATCCTGCCGGCATTCTCCCTTTGGTGCGACATTCCGCGATCGCGCGGGCCAGGCGCGCCTGGCCCCTACGATAGCCCGGCGGAGATCCATAGGGGCCGGGCACGCCCGGCCCGTGCTATGTGGGGCGGGCCTCCTGGCCCGCTTGCTATCTTGTTGCAGCGGCGAGGCATGTATCGCTCTGCCGGGCTTGCTATACTGAGACTTCCCCTTTTCAGGAGTTCTATCCGCAATGTTTGATCTGTTTCGTAGTCGCGACAAAGCCGTTCGCATCCTTTTGGGCGGCATTCTGGTGGTGGTATCGTTTTCGATGCTGACCTACCTGATCCCCAGCTTTAACAACGGGTCCGACCCGTCGGACATGGTGGTGGCGGATGTCGGCAAGGATCCGCTCACCGTGCCGGAGGTGACCGACCAGCTCCAACGCACCCTCAAGGGCCAGCAGATTCCCCCCGGCGTGGTGGGCCGCTACATCCCCCAGATGGTGGATGGGATGTTGATGACCCGCGCCCTGGCTTATGAGGCGCAGCGTCTGGGCTACCAGGTGAGCGATGCGGAGCTGACCGCCGCCATCCGGCAGTATCTTCCGAACCTGTTTCCGGATGGGAAGTACCTGGGCCGGGAAGCCTATGCCGCGGCGCTCACCCAGTCGAACCTGACCCCCGAGCAGTTCGAGCGGGCGCTGCGGCGGGAAATGCTGGCCGCGCGGCTGACGGATGTCGCCCTGGAAGGAACGGTGGTCACGCAAGCCGAAATCGAGCGGGAATACCGCCGGAAGTACGAGAAGGTCAAGGTGGAGTACGTCAAGCTCACGGCGGATAAATACAAAGCCGAATCGCAGCCCAGCGCGGACGACCTGCAGACGTACTTCAAGGCGAGCGCGGCGAAATACGCCGTCCCGGAGAAGAAGAACCTGATCATCCTTCTGGCGGACCCGGCCAAGCTCGAGGAATCCCTCAAGCCCGCGGACGCCGACCTGTTGGCGGCCTACAACCAGAACCGGGATTCCTTCCGCACGCCGGAACGCGTGCGGGTGCGCCACATCCTATTGAAAACCACGGACAAGCCGGCGGCCGACGTGGCCAAGATCAAGGCCCAGGCCGAAGATCTGCTGAAGCAGATTCGCGGCGGCGCGAACTTCTCCGAGCTGGCCAAGAAATACTCCGAGGACACCGCTTCCGCCAACAACGCCAAAGACCCCGGCGAACTGCCGGATTGGATCACCCGCGGGCAGACCGTGCCGGAGTTCGAGAGCGTGGCGTTTTCGCAGAAGGTGGGCCAGACCAGCGACCTGGTCAAGACCCAGTACGGGTTCCACATCATCCAGGTGTTGGAGCACCAGGATGCGCGCCTGCGGCCGTTCGACGAGGTAAAGGCGGACCTCGCCACGCAATGGAAAAAGCAGCGCGTCAACGATATTATAGAGAACATCTCCGACAAGGCCCAGGCGGCTTTGCAGAAGGATCCCACGCACCCCGAGAGGGTGGCCGCGGACTTCAACTTGCAAGTGGTCAAGGCCGATGCCATCGCGCCCGGAGGGGCGTACCCGGAGGTCGGGACCAACAGCGATTTCGACCAGTCCGTCTCGGGCCTCAAGGTGGGTGAAGCCTCCCAGCCGGTCTCTTTGCCCGGCAACAAGGTCGCGCTGGCCGTGGTGACCGGCGTGGTGCCCGCGCGCCCCTCCACCTTCGACGAAGTCAGGGACCAGATTCGCGACGCGATTGTCCAGAACCGCAGCGTGGCGGCGCTGCAAAGGCACGCGCAGGAGTTGATGGACGCCGCCAAGAAGTCGGGCGATCTGATCAAGTCCGCCAAGGCCATGGGACTGGAAGGCAAGACCACGCCGCAGTTCGACCGCAGCGGTACGGTGGAAGGCATCGGCCCCGCCAGTTACCTGCAGGATGCCTTCGAGCGGCCGGATGGCGCTGTCATCGGCCCCATCTCCATGCCGGACGCCACCGTGGTAGCGCGGGTGGTGGAGCACGTTCCGGCCGACATGGCGAAGCTTGCCGAGGAGCGCGCGACGCTCCGCGAGGAAATCAAGAAGCAGAAGTCGGCCGACAGGAATTCGCTCTTCGGCGAGGGCATCCGCCAACTGTTGATCCGGCAGGGCAAGATCAAGGTTCACGAGGCGGTCATCAAACGGCTCATCGCGAACTACAGCGCATCGAGCTAATCGGATGCTGCACTCCTTCGTCGATTTCATTCGGTCGCTGACCGATCCGGAGCGGCTCATCCATCTTCTGAGCACGCTCCTTTCGGGGTGGCTCGGGTATGCCGCCCTGTTCGGGGTGGTGTACTCCGAGACCGGGCTGCTGGTGGGCTTCTTCTTCCCCGGCGATTCGCTGCTGTTCACGGTGGGCGTGGTGGCCGGCGCCGGGCAGTTGAAGATCGCGCTGGTCATCGCGGTATTATCGTCGGCCGCCCTGCTGGGAGATTCCACCGGCTTCTTCCTGGGCCGCCGGACCGGCGCGCGCATCTTCAGCCGGCCGGATTCGCGTTTGTTCAAGCGCGATTACGTCATCCGCACCAAGAAGTTCTACGAACGCTACGGCGGCAAGACCATCGTATATGCGCGGTTTGTGCCCATCGTGCGCACCTTCGCGGCCTTTATGGCCGGGGTCATGGAGATGCCCTACCTGCGCTTCCTGCCCTACAGCGTGTGCGGCGGCATCGGCTGGGTGACCCTGATGACCATGCTGGGCTATAAGCTGGGCGGCGTGCCCTTTGTGCGGCATAATTTCGACAAGGTGATCATCGCCATCATCGTGCTGTCCCTGCTGCCGCCCGTGATCGAAGCCCTCAGAGCGCGTTCCGAGCCGCGGCCGTAAGGGAGCGGTTTCCGGCGGCGACAAGACCGCTCCCTTACGGTCGCGGCTCGAAACGGCGTCGCGGCTCTTTAGGCTTGCGGCTCCGAGCGCCGCTACCCATCCAATATGGTATGCTCTGGATGATGGAGTTCAGGCCTGCGCTCAACCCCGATGCCGATGCGCCTCTTTACCGGCAACTCTATGAACGCATTGCCGAAAAGATCCGTTCGGGAGATCTGACCAAAGGCGAAAGACTGCCAGCCACTCGGGAATTGGCTGGCCAGCTTGGACTCAACCGGACCACCATCTCGGCGGCCTACGGAATTCTCGAGACCGAGGGCCTTATCGCCGGCCACGTGGGCCGTGGCAGCTTCGTGACGGGAGACGGCGGCCCGTCGTCGTCCCTCGACTGGGGTTCGCTTCTGGAGCGCGGCGAGGCGCCGGCGTCCTCCGGCGGTTTTTCCCAAGAGGCGGTCAGTTTCGTGATGTCGCGGCCGTCGCGGGCCTTGTTCCCGCTGGAGGATTTTCGCGCCAGTTGCGCCGCCGTCCTGAAGCGCCCGGATCTGGCTGACATTTTGCAGCTCGGTTCCCCCAGCGGCTACGAACCGCTGCGCCGCCGCCTGTTGGATGACGCGCGCAAGCAGGGCCTGGCGGCTCCCGGCGACGACCTGATGGTCACCAACGGATGCCAGCAGGCGCTCGATCTGGCGGCCCGCGCGCTGCTTCGTCCCGGCGACGCCGTGGTGGTCGAAGACCCGGTGTACACCGGCCTCAAGAACCTGTTTTCGGAGCACGGCGCCCAGCTTTCGGGCATTCCGGTAGGGCCCGATGGCATGGATATCGCGCAACTGGAGCGCGCCTTGGAGCGCGAGCGGGCGCGCCTGATCGTGGTTACCTCGAATTTCCAGAACCCCACCGGAGCGACGCTGCCCCTGGCCGCGCGGCGCGCCCTGCTCGAGGCGGCCCGCGCGGCCGGCGCGCCGGTTGTGGAAAACGACGCGTATGGCGAGCTTCGCTATCGCGGCGAACCCGTGCCGGCCCTCAAGCAGTTGGACCAGCACGGCGGCGTGGTTTTGCTGCGCAGCTTTTCCAAGGTGAGCTTTCCCGGGCTGCGCGTGGGATGGGCGGTGGGTCCCAAGCCTCTCATCGACCGCATGCGGCAGGCCAAGGAGGCCTCCGATTTGCACACCGACCAGCTTTCCCAGGCGGTGCTGCTGGAGTTCCTGGAATCGGGCTGCCTGGAAGCCCACCGGGCGCGCGTGTTGCGCGCCGGCGCCGAGCGGCTTTCGGCCACCCTGGAGGCCTGCGCCCGTTACCTGCCCGCCGGCGCGCGTTGGACGCGCCCGGAAGGGGGCATGAACGTGTGGCTGCGGCTGCCCGATCCGCTCGATGCGGGAGATCTTTTGCCGCGCGCCCGGAAGGAAGGCGTGGCCTACGTGCCGGGCCGGTACTTTGCCGTATCGCGGATGGACCGGAGCGCTCTGCGGTTGAGTTTTGCGAGCCTCGAGCCGGAGGAAATTCGCCGCGGCCTCGAGATTTTGGGAAGAATCGCCGGGGGCGAGATGGAGAGCTCCTCGAGAGGCTCCGAGCCCGCGCCGGCCATGGTGTAGGGGCCGGGCATGCCCGGCCCCAGGCGCCGAGAGACGAATTTCGAAGACCTAGGAGAACGCGATGTTTGAGTTTACAAGCGAGCAGTTTCGATTGAAAGTCGGCCTGGCCGAGATGCTCAAGGGCGGCGTGATCATGGACGTCACCAACGCCGAACAGGCCAAGATCGCGGAAGACGCGGGCGCTTCCGCCGTCATGGCATTGGAACGCGTTCCCGCCGACATCCGCAAGGAAGGCGGCGTCGCCCGCATGGCTAGCATCTCCAAGATGGAGGAAATCATGCGCACCGTCACTATCCCGGTGATGGCCAAGGCCCGCATCGGCCACTTCATGGAGGCGCGCATCCTCGAAGCGCTGGGCGTCGACTACATCGACGAAAGCGAAGTGCTCACGCCCGCGGATGAAGAGCATCACATCGCCAAGAGCGATTTCAAAGTCCCGTTCGTGTGCGGCGCCAGGAACCTGGGCGAAGCGCTGCGCCGCATCGGCGAGGGCGCCGCCATGATCCGCACCAAGGGCGAGGCCGGCTCGGGCAACATCGTCGAGGCCGTGCGCCACATCCGCACCATCGTCAAGGAGATGAAACAGCTCACCGTGCTGGGCAAGGAAGAACTGATGCATGAGGCCAAGACCTTGCAGGCCCCCTTCGAGCTGGTGGAATGGGTGGCGCAACACGGCAAGCTGCCGGTGCCCAACTTCTCGGCGGGCGGCATCGCCACTCCGGCCGACGCCGCGCTGGTGATGCAGCTTGGCGCCGAGGCGGTCTTTGTGGGCTCGGGCATCTTCAAATCGTCCGACCCGGCGGCGCGCGCCAACGCCATTGTCCAGGCAGCCAAGAATTTCAATAACCCGGAGAAGCTTCTGGAAGCCAGCCGCGCTCTGGGGGACGCCATGCCCGGCCTGGACATCGCCAAGATGCCCGAATCCGAAATGCTGCAAACCCGAGGCTGGTGATGAAAAGAGTGGGAGTGCTTTCGCTGCAGGGGGATTTCGCGGCGCACGCGGCGGCGCTCGAAAAGGCCGAGGCCGGCGCCGAGCCGGTCTTCGTGCGCGAGCGCGAACAGTTCGCCTGGATCGACGGCCTGGTGATTCCGGGCGGCGAAAGCACCACCATGTTAAAGTTATTGCGCTATGACGGCCTCATGGAAACGCTGGCGGAGTTTTGCGGCCGCAAGCCGGTTTTCGGCACCTGCGCCGGGGCCATCCTGCTGGCCGGCCGGGTCCTGAATCCGGAGCAGGAGAGCCTCGGTCTGATGGATATCGATATCGAACGCAACGCTTACGGCAGGCAGATCGACAGCCACGTGAGCCTGCTCGACGCGGAGCCCGATTTCGAGCGCCGCACGGCGCCGGGCCGCATGGAGGCAGTCTTCATCCGGGCCCCCAGAATCCGCCGCGTGGGCCGTCAGGCCAAGGTGCTCGCCCGGTGCGCCGGCGAGCCAGTGCTGGTCGAGCAGGGCAACCGCCTGGCGGCCACCTTTCACCCGGAGTTGACCGGCGACCTGCGCATCCACAAGCTGTTCCTGGAGAACCTGTGAGCGCGCGGCAGAGGCGGGCGCTCTTCGTGTGCGTCGGCAACGCGTGCCGCAGCCAGATGGCGGAGGCGTTCGCGCGCGCCTATGGGGCGGACGTAATGACTCCCGCCAGCGCCGGCCTGAGACCCGCCAGCCAGGTGATGCCCGACACCATCCGCGCGATGCTCGAAAAGAACCTCGATGTGCGCGACCATTTCCCCAAAGACCTGCGCCACATGATGAAATTGCATTTCGACTTTGTGGTGAACCTGAGCGGTCTGCCCCTCCCGGATTTCGAGGCTCCCATTCGCGAGTGGGCGGTTCCCGATCCGGTAGCCATGAGTTACGAGGACCATTGCGCGATTCGCGACCAGATAGAACAACTGGTCATGGATTTGATACTGGAGCTGCGACGGGAGATCAAACCACACCTGCGCGGGCAAGGGTCGGGACGGCTCAAGCTCTGAAAACTGCGAGGGGGAGCGGGGACGGCTGTTTTAGGAAATCGCGCAGTTAACTCGTCTTTCATATGCGACTGCTTCGAGCCTTGTCTTGCACTGCACTGCTGTTAGTCGCGGGCGGCACTGCGGTCCGGGGTGCGCCAGCCGATGCTTGGAAGAGGTTTGTCAGCAAAACGGGCGGCTACGTCGCGTACTTTCCGCCCAATTGGTACACGTTCCCCCCCGCCGCTCCCCAGACGCTGACCGTTTACAGTTTCCCATTTTCACGCGCCGGTGGGGGCGTTCTACCAGACAACGGAGCCTCAATCGCCATGCTCGCCGCTCCCAAGGGCGTGGGGTCACCACAGCAGTGGATCGACCGCAATGCCCGATCACAGATCGCGCAGACCCGCACCGAGATCACACTGCATCGGGCTGGGTCCGGGGCGGCGCTCCGAGTGATCGAGGTTGTGGCCGTGAGTTGGAGCGACAGCGACAGTTACCAGTACGAGGATGTTGATTGCTACTTCGAGATTGAAGGCAAGTTGTTCGCCGGCCGGCTGGTCTACTGGCGGGGCGACCCAAAGGCGAATGAGCGCCGCCAGACCCTCCATCGGATAATTGAACGGATGAGGCTCTTGGAGAGGAGAAATTAGCATCGGCTCCTGCCAAGCCCCGGGTATTGCCTATCAGGGCAACCAGACCAAGGTGACGGACGCGGCCGGGAACTGGAAGCAGTTCGTCGACAACGAAGAAGAACGAGGCAGTAACCAATTACCCCGTTACGGCAACGGGACGGCTTGTCGCCTTTTGGTTCCGTCGATCGAAGCAGCGGCGGTCGTTTGTCCGCGCCGCGCGTGGTAGAGTTGCAGTATGAAGTTCCCGGCGCGGATTGAATCGAAGCCCGCGGTGATGATGGGCAAGCCGTGCGTGAAGGGCACCCGGATTCCGGTCTACCTGCTGCTCGAAAAACTGGCGGCCGGCGAGACCTTCGAGCAATTGGTCGCCGCCTATCCGCAAGTCACGGTGGAGGACTTGCGCGCCTGCCTGGAGTACGCCGCGGCGCTGGCGGCCGACGAAGTCGTTCTGACGGAAGCGTGAGATTCCTACTGGACGAGAACCTCTCGCCGCTCCACGCCGGGACACTCCGTGCCCTGGGCCACGATGCGACGTCGGTTGTGGAACTGGGGCTCTCCGGTTCCGACGATTCCATCGTGCGGGAGGCGGCAATCGGCCGTGACAACGTGGCGCACGCACTCATGCCGACGCGCCGGCTCGACGGACTGTCCGCACCCCCGAACGTGTCGAGAAGAGTCTCGACACGGCACGCACGAGTGCGTGCGCCACGTCTTCGGGCCACCTGTGAGATATGCAAGCTAGGCAGGATTCTTGTCGCGCTCGACGCCGGTCGATGAACGCAGGATTCGGATCCGTGGCCCATCTGAAGAAGGAACATCGCCGGCGGGATAGCTTACCCGGCCCGGAAGTACGGACGCATCTCCTTACCCAATCTTGATCAGCTCGAGCAGTTGCGCTTCGTTCAGCGTTTGGACGCCCAGATCTCGGGCTTCGGCCAGCTTCGAGCCGGGGTCTTCGCCCGCCACGATGTAATTGGTCTTCTTGCTTACCGAGGCGCTTACCTTGCCGCCGGAGGTTTCGATCAGGCGCCTGGCTTCGTCTCGCGTCAGAGTGGGAAGCGCGCCGGTCAGCACGAAAACCAGGCCCGCGAGCGGGCCGTCCTTGGGACGCCTGGATTGGTGGTCGAAACGCAGGCCGGCGGCGCGGAGGCGGTCCACCAGCTCGATGTTGCGCGGCTCGCGAAAGAATCGGAAGACGCTTTCGGCCACCTTGGGGCCTACTTCCGGGGCCGCCTGGAGCTGCTCGAGCCCGGCCCCGGCGATGGCGTCGAGGCTGCCGAATTCCTCGGCCATGAGCTCGGCCGTGCGCTCGCCCACAAAGCGAATGCCCAGCGCGGCCAGGACCCGCGGCATGGGGTTCTTCTTCGACCTTTCGATATTCCGAACGATGTTGCCGGCCGATTTGGGACCCATGCGTTCGAGCGTCAGCAGTTTTTCGGCCGTCAAATCGTACAGATCGGCGACGCTCGTCACCATGCCGCGATCCACGAGCTGATCCACCAGGACGTCGCCCACGCCGTCGATGTTCATCACCCCGCGGGAGGCGAAGTGCAGAATGGATTCCTTGAGCCGCGCCGAGCAGTTGGTGTTGATGCAGCGGCTGGCGGCTTCGTCCTCGGCGCGCGCCACCGCTCCTCCGCACACGGGGCACTGCCCGGGCATGTGAAACTTCTTGCGGTAGGAGCCCTGCGCGTAGACGCGAACCACCTTGGGGATGACGTCGCCGGAGCGCTCGATCACCACGTCGTCGCCGATTTCGAGCGACAGGCGTTCGATTTCGTCCTCGTTGTGCAGGGTGGCTCGCGAGACGGTGACGCCGCCGACCTCCACCGGATTGAGGAGGGCCACGGGGGTGAGCGCGCCGGTTCGGCCCACCTGCACCTCGATGCCCCGCACCGCCGTGACCGCCTGGCGCGCGGCGTATTTGTAGGCGATGGCCCAGCGCGGGGCCTTGGCGGTGAAACCCAGGGCGCGCTGCTGCGCCACCGAATCCACCTTCACCACCACGCCATCGATTTCGTAAGGCAGATCGTCGCGGCGCGCCTCCCACTGGGCGCAGAACGCCAGCACGTCGTCCATGGCGTCGCAGATCTTGCGGTAGGGGTTCACCTTGAAGCCCAGGCGGGCGAGTTCTTCGAGCGCTTCCCATTGGCTCGGCAAAGCGGGCTGGCCGCCGGCCAGCAGAAAATAGGCGTAGTAATCCAGGCGCCGCGAGGAGGTGATGCGCGGCTCCAGCACCCGCAGGGAGCCCGCCGCCGCGTTGCGCGGGTTGGCGAAACGGGAAAGCCCTCGCTCGTCGCGCTCGGCGTTCAGGCGCTCGAAGGCGCTCCGGTTCATGACCGTTTCGCCGCGGGTCTCGAAGTCCTCCATCGTGGTTTCGACGCGCAGGGGCAGGGAACGGATGGTGCGCGCATTCCCGGTGACATCTTCGCCCACCTCGCCGTCTCCGCGGGTTATCGCCTGGGTGAGGCGGCCCTGCTGGTAGTGGGCGGCCATGGAGAGCCCGTCCATCTTCAATTCGGCCACGTAGCGGAACGGCTGGCCGCCCAGCAGCTCGCGGACGCGGCGGTCGAAATCGCGCAGCTCGGCTTCATTGAGCGCGTTGTCAAGGCTGGTCATGGGGGAGCTGTGCCGGACCTTCACAAAGCCCTCCCGTGGCTGGCCGCCGACGCGCTGGGTGGGAGAATCCGGCGACGCCAGGTCGGGATACCGCTGCTCCAGTTCCTGCAACTGGCGCATCAGCGCGTCGTACTCGGCGTCGGTGATTTCGGGCTGGTCCAGGACGTAGTACCGGTATTCGTGATGGCGAATCTGTTCGCGAAGCTCCTCGGCTTCCTGTGCGGGATCTTTCATCGGCCCCTCAACTATAATCTAACCAGGAACCTGGAGAACATCATAACGGCCTACCGAAAGACCGTCCTCATCTACAATCCCCGCGCCGGCCGATTCGGGAGGAGTGGAAACGCGCTGGTCGGGCGCGCGGGCGAAATCCTCGAGAAGAACGGGCATCGCGTGACGATTGCGCCCACCACGGGCCCGCAAACCGCGGGCGCCCTTGCGCGGGAGCACATCGGCCGCGGGGCGGAGCTGGTGGTGGTGGCGGGAGGCGACGGCACCATCAACGAAGCGGCCGAAGGCATGATCCACTCCCCGGTTCCGCTGGCCATCCTGCCGGGCGGCACCGCCAATGTGCTGGCCACGGAAATGAAGCTCGGCTTCGATTTCGAGAGGGCCGCGCGCCGCCTGGCGGAATGCCGGCCGCGGCGTATCTCGGTGGGACGCCTGGTTTGCGAAGGCCGTGCGGCCCGGCACTTCCTGCTCATGGCGGGGGTAGGGCTGGACGCCGGAATCGTGTACCGCGTCAGCGGTCCGCTGAAGGCGCGCACCGGGAAATTCGCCTACTGGGTGGCGGGGTGGAGTCTGCTGGGCCGGCGGCTGCCGGAGTTCCACGTGGAGACGGAAGGCGCCGACCGCGTATGCTCGTTCGCGCTCCTCAGCAAAGTGCGGAACTATGGCGGCGATTTCGAAATTGCCCGCCAGGTGACCTTGCTGGAAGAGTGCTTCGAGACGGTGCTGTTCGAGGGGCGCTCCACCGTTCCGTACGCCAAGTATTTCGCGGGGATGGCCCTGCGGCGGCTGGCGGGGATGAAGGGAGTGACCATGCTGCGGACCAGCAACGTGAAGCTCGCCTGCCCCGAGGACCAGCGCGTACACGTGCAGATCGATGGCGAATACGCCGGCCGCCTGCCCGCGGAGATCTCCATCGTGCCGGAGGCCCTCACGCTGATGGTTCCGCCGGAATACGGGCAGTAGGCGCCGCGCGTTCCCTCGAAAGCATATCGAGAACTTGTCTTCACCCGCGCCGCGGGTGCGCTCTCGCCGGAGGAAGCGGACGGGTTGAAACGAGTCATCGAAGATAGCTGCGAGAATATCTAAGTAAACGTCCAGTCTGTTTGAATCCCCCCCAAAGTCCCCTATGGCCGCTTGATCCATATTGTCCTCATTATGGAAGAAAAAAGCGGTAAACTCTTATGTCTGATACAAAGTTCTTGACACGCGCTGCAAATGGAGGGACATTCGGACCATGAATCTTCCTGTCGGAATACGACTGACCACCGCAATACTTGTATGCATGTCCTGGTGCTTGCCGGTGCGAGCGCAGGAGACGGCTTCTCCGGCAGGGCGCACGGTCGCGCGCAGCGCGTCGCCGATCGCCGCGGCTGGGGCCATACTCGACCCGGCTCAGGCAGTCAATTGGGCCTACCGCAACGGCATCGCCTTGTCCATTGCCGCGGCCGGGACCGCGGGGCAGGACAACCCCGCTCCGCAAGCGGAGCCATCCTCACCAGCCGCGCCAGAGCGTAGCAGGCTGCATCCTACAGGGAAGGCCCGGAAGAAACGATGGACCGTGGCCCGCATTGGAGTCCTTGCCGCCGGTGTTGGGTTGACGGCAACAGGCGCCGTTCTGCTGGCGACTGGATCCACGGTGATCACTCCCGCTCAAGCGTGCGCTCCGCAGCACGTTTGCTACGGCGGCAGCACCGAAGGCTGGGATCAGAAGAAAAAGGCGGGCGTTTGGCTGATGGGCGCTGGGGTGCCCATCTCCCTTGTTGGCTTACTGGTTCATTGACGGCAGCGGGCGCTCAAACCGCGGCCAGGAAAGGTGGAGACGGGGACAATAACCCGCTTCCGCAGCTCTGTGCACAGCGCCGAGCGCGGTAAGCTTTCGCCTGGCCTTGTTTTCGAAGGAAGGAAGTCGGCAAGTCCTTACGCTGGGTGTCTCAAGGCGCTTGACACTCGCCGTAAATGGAGGGACATTCGGACCATGAATCTTCCTGTCGGAATACGACTGACCACCGCAATACTTGTATGCATGTCCTGGTGCTTGCCGGCGCAAGCGCAGGAGACGGTTACGACAGCGCGCACGACCGCGCGCATCGCGTCGCCGATCGCCGCGGCTGGGGCCATACTCGACCCGGCTCAGGCAGTCAATTGGGCCTACCGCAACGGCATCGCCTTGTCCATTGCCGCGGCCGGGACCGCGGGGCAGGACAACCCCGCTCCGCAAGCGGAGCCATCCTCACCAGCCGCGCCAGAGCGTAGCAGGCTGCATCCTACAGGGAAGGCCCGGAAGAAACGATGGACCGTGGCCCGCATTGGAGTCCTTGCCGCCGGTGTTGGGTTGACGGGAACCGGCGCCTATATGTTGGCGACTGGCTCCATTGTGCCGTTATCTGGTGGCACTGGACCGGGTTGTGGTGTGGAGGGGCACTGCGTCGGTACCACGGTCTGGGACGGCAAGATGAAGGCGGGCGTTTGGATGCTGGGCTTTGGGGCGCCCCTCGCCCTTGCCGGCCTGCTGGTCCATTGACAATAGCGGGTGCTCGGACCGGGTACGACTAACTACCGCAATAGTTGTCTGCATGTCCTGGTGCTTGCCGGCGCGAGCGCAGGAGCCGGTTCCGACAGGGCGCACGGTCGCGCGTAGCGTTTCGCCAATCGCCGCGGCTGGGGCTATACTCGACCCGGCTCAGGCAGTCAATTGGGCCTACCGGAACGGTATCGCCTTGTCGATCGCCGCGGCCGCACCGCAGGACAACCCCGCGCCGCAAGCGGAGCCATCCTCACCGGCCGCTCCAGAGCGTAGCAGGCTGCATCCGACAGCGAAGCACCGGAAACGATGGACCGCGGCTCGCATTGCAGTCCTGGCCGCCGGGGTTGGCTTGACAGGAACGGGCGCCTACATGCTGGCAACTGGATCCACGGTGACTACGCCTTCCACCTGCGGTCCGATGGGCGGCGGCTCGGCTCATACTACGTCACATGCGGCGTCTCCACCACACAATGGGACCAAAGGAAAAAGGCGGGCGTTGTCCTGCTAGGCATTGGGGTTCCGCTCTCCCTTGCAGGCCTGCTAGTTCACTGACAATAGCGGGCGCCCGGGCAGGGGCCAAGGCCCTCCGGGCGTTCCACGTCTACGGCAGGGCCGAAGCCGCGCCCCGACTATTGCCAGGGATCTGACCGTGCGATTTCTTTCTTAAGGCCGCGGGCCGGGCATGCCCGGCCCGCGGCAAGGGAACTAATTAGACGGTCAAAGCACGTCGTCGAGTCCCCGCTTCGCTCTCCCTACCACAGATACTCCTTCGCCCCCTCCCGCTTATCGTACCCATCGAGCACATGCACCACTCGTATCTTCTTCAGCGATTGCGGCGAAAGCTGGCCTATCGGAATGTAGATGATGGTCCGGTCCACGCGGGAAGCTATGGTTCGAAAGATGGAGCGCGGCGGTTTGGCTGCTACATAGACTACGTGGCGCTGCAAGGAGTAATCGATCGCAGCCAGTAACAGCCGCTCGGATTTCGACTCGGCGAACTCATAATCGGGGTCCTGCCATACGTCGTACAGGCGGCGCGGCGGGAGTGACATGAGAAAGCCGCCATATTCCGCGCGGCCGATTCCGGGGCCCGCCATGTTATCGAAGGGGAAAGTGGAGTAGAACGCCATGTCCGATTCGTTCTGGTTCTCGCCCAGCCAGGTGGTGAGATAGGTGTAGCGCTGGTCGCGGTCTTCGTCGAAAATCACCACCACCGCGCCCACCTCGCCCTGGATTTTCTGAAACTGGCGGACGTAGATCTTGCCTTCGTACCAGCGGCGGATGGTCTCGCGTATGTCGATCCCATCGAGAATCGAGGTAGTGAACGGCTCCGTGCGGACCCTTTCCTCGGAGAGGATGCTCTTGCCGCGCTTCTTGAGATAGCGGCCGTAGTCTTCGATGACCAGGTCTTCGGGCGGGTAGGAGCAGATGCTGGTTCCGTTCAACTGGCTGGCCCACTCACCGGGATGTTTCTCCTTCTTGCGCGGCTTGAGCCCGTAGGGACGCAGGCGGCGTTTGGAGCTGGGCAGGCGGCGGCGCAGGCGGATGCGGCGCGTGTCCATCCAGATCTCGTCGCCCGAAATGCGGACGGTAAGCGCGTCCGAGGCGTCTTTCTGCGGAGGATAGCGCCCGGCGGCTTCCCAGACCTCCCAGGCGAAGTTATCGTCCGCCACTCCGCGCGCCGCCACCGTGAGATCGTAGAGGCCCGCCACCAGCTCGCGGGCGGCCAGCGCCAGGTTGCGCGTGTAGCGGGCCAGCAGGCGGCGCTGCCAGTGGGCCATGCGCTCGCCGGCGTTGACTTCATATTCCTTTTCGGCCTCCCGGAAGAGGGCCAGTTGGGCGTGGCGCCGGTCGATAAGGCTGGACTCGCTCATGGCCTGGCGGAAGGTCTCGTAGCGCCATTGCAAGGCCGGATATTCGAGGGTGATTTCGGCCAGCGATTCGGGATGCGCGTTGAAGACTTCCACCCCTTCGCGCCGTTCGCGCGCCAGCGGCTGCGCCTGCGGCTCCTCCATGGCGTCCAGTACCGGGTCCAGCAGATTGAGCGAGATCACCACCAAGACGCGCGCCTCGGGGTCCACCCCCTGCAGCTTCCAGGCGATGCCCGCGGCGTGGCGCGCAATCTCGGGGGAGCGCGGCTGGGGCCACAGGCGATACGCTTCCACATAACGCGCCAGGCCCACATGGCGAATGGCGTAGGGGTCCGGGTAGGCGTCCTTGAGGTGTGGCCGCAGGGCGGCTTCGGGGTCCGCGAAGACGATTTCGGCCCCCGTCTCCAAGCCCGTGCGAACGGCCTCGGTGAACGGATCGGCCGGCTCGATGGGAACGTAGACGGCTTCGGTATCGCCGGCGGTTTCGTCCGGGTAGAAGATCACGGACATTTCGGGCAGCCGTTTCACGGCGCGCATCCAGGCCTCCCGCAAGGCCGCCGGCAGCTCCAGCGCCACCACGCCCGGGCGATCCCGCAGGATGGCCTGGCGGGCCTCGATGGCGAACTCCAGCCGGCCGGGAACCACCGGGAAGTAGGTGAAGCGTCCGCGCGTCAGGCTGCCCGCGTCAGGAAGCGGAAGGTCGGGTTCCCACGGCATAACGCAGCGCCTCTTCTCCCAGCACCTGCACGATGGATGTCTCGAGGGCTTCCTTCTCGTGGGTGCGCTCCGTGGCCAGGCTCTTCAGCTTGATGGCGTAACGCGCCACGTTGATGCCGTCGCGAACGGTGTAGCGCTCGTCGGCGGCGTGCGCCAGTTGCAGAAATTCCGTCACGTAATTGAGGATGCGCTCCTCGGCGAAGGGCAGGTTCTCGCGCAGAATCTGAAACTCTTCGTCGCGCTCCGGAAAGTCGATGAAGATCTGCGGCTGCAAGCGCGAATGGATGTACTCGGGCAGCTCGAAGGTGGAGGCATCGTCGTTCATGGTGGCCACCAGGCGGAACTGCGGATGGGCCTTGATCTTGATGCCGGCCACGATGGATTCCACATAGCGGCGGTTATCGAGCAGCGGCGCGAGCGAGGCCCAGCTTTTCTCGCTCATGCGGTTGCCCTCGTCGAGAATGGCGATGCCGCCCCGGATCATGGCGGTGGCCAGGGGAGACGCTACGTAGCGCAGGTTGCCTTCGCCGGCGATCACGGGGGTGACCAGCAGGTCCTCCGGCCGCGTGTCCATGGTGGCTTGCAGGATGTAGGCGTCGCGGCCCATGCGCCGCGCGGCGGCGTAGGCCAGCGTGGTCTTGCCCACCCCCGGCTTCCCCAGCAGGCGCGGGTTCATGGGCGCGTCCTGATCGTTGACCACCATCCAGGCGGCCAGGAGCTGCCGCATGAGCTCGTCCTGCCCCACCCATTCCACGGCCAGCTCATCCGGATGGGCAAGATGCAAGGTGACGCCTTCAATCTCGACGGTCATTGCTCCCTGGAGAGAAGTTCGGCCCCGCTGACGGCCAGGCGCTTGCTCCCGTAGATCCTCTTGAGACGGTCCAGAAAGTCCGGGCGCTTCCCCGTTTCGGCGTCTCCGGCGGAGACCAGCCGGGCGATCACGCGTTTCCGCCGGGTGATTTGCACTTCCTCTCCGGCCTGCAAGAGATTCTCCACCGCCGCGAAATTGTAGCGCAGATCACGCAAGCTGGCCCGCTTCATGTGATACATTTTAGCATCACATGTGCATCGGCGCGAAAGGAGCCGCCAGCCGCTCGCGGGCCTTCGCCAGCGCCGGCCTCGTTTTCCGGGGACGTCCGATTGGGATTCGCCCCCGCGCCGTCTTTTCCCAAGGCGTCGGCGTCTATCATGTTAGATTTGTGATTAGGAGACGAGTTGACCGCTCAAGCCTTCTTTGCCTTCCTTCTTCAAATGAACATTTGGGACATGGCGCAGCACAGCGGGCCGCTGGCCATGGCGGTGCTGGCCATCCTGGGGTGCTTCTCGGTCTATTCCTGGACCGTGATCTTCTCGAAATGGCAGGCGTTGCGCGGGGCGCGGCGCGCCAATTCGCGTTTCTTGCGGGCTTTTCGCAAATCGAGCAGTCTGGAAGCCGTGATGGTGGCGAGCGAGCAGTTCCGCCCATCGCCCCTGGTGGCGGTGTTCGATTTCGGGTATGAGGAAATCGAGCGGCAGGTGAAGACCAAGGGCAAGCTGGGGAACCACGCCGCGCTCGAGCGCGCGTTGCAACTGGGGGTGAGCGAGGAGCTCGCCAAGCTGGAGCGCAACATGAACTGGCTGGCCACGACTGCCTCGGTGACGCCCTTCATCGGGCTGTTCGGCACGGTGCTGGGCATCATCCGCGCATTCCAGGACCTGTCGGGCCAGGGGAGCACCAGTTTGCGGGCGGTGGGCCCGGGCATCTCCGAGGCGCTGTTTGCCACCGCGGTGGGCCTGGCGGCGGCTATCCCGGCGGCTATCTTCTATAATCATTTCGGCCACGGAATCCGGGAGCTGGGCACGCGCATGGACGATTTCGCGCTCGAGTTTCTCAACTTCACCGAGCGCAGCTTGGGAGAATAGCGCCATGGCTTTCTCCCTCAACGGCGGCGGATTTGGGTCCCGCAGGCGAGCCGGCGGGTCGAACCTCTCGGAAATCAACGTCACCCCGTTCGTGGACGTGGTGCTGGTGCTGCTCATCATCTTCATGCTTACCGCCAGCGTGATGGAGTTCGGCATCGAGGTGGATGTGCCCAAGGTGCGGGCGGTGAAGGACACGGCCCAGGCGATGCCGGTGGTCACCATCACCAAGGAAGGCGTGACCACCCTCAACGGCGTGGATGTGAACATCAACGACCTGAACGCCGTCATCCGCCAGAAGTTTCCCGGCGCCAAGGGGGTTTACGTGCGCGCGGACAAGGACGCGGTCTGGAATGTGCCGGTGCAGGTGATGTCGGAGCTGGGGGAAGGCAAGTTCCAGATCAACGTGGTGCTCCAACCGGAGGACATGGCGGCCAAAGGGCGAAAGTGATGGCCCAGCGCGCGGACATTCTGGATCAGCAGGAGCGCTTGCGGGGACCCTTCGTGTGCTCGGTCGCGCTGCACGTCTCATTGCTGGCGCTGGTTTTGGGGACCGCCCTGGTTCAGGCGCGCCACCCGCACGACCAGTGGGGCAGCCTCAACGGGGGCGGGTTCGGATCGGTAACGGTGAATCCGGTGGCGCGCATTCCGCTGCCCACCGAGAGCGGGCCGGTGAACCCGGTGGCCAATGACACGCCATCGCGAGCCCCCACGCCGCCGCCCACACCCAAGGCCAAAGCGCAGGCCAAGGTGAAGGCCCCGCCGCCGGACGCCATCCCGCTGCCCAGCCGCAACGCCGAGCGCCGGCCCTCGCCGGCCGCTTCGGCCCCCAACAAGTTCCGCGAACAGCAACAGGACCTGACCAATCAGTTGTATAGCCCATCCGGCCAGCGGCTGAATTCGCCCATGATCGGGATGGCGGGCGGCGGCGGAGTGGGCATCGGGAACAACTCGCCGTTCGGGACGCAGTTCGGCGCATACGCCGACACCCTTCGCAGCCGCGTGGGGCAGGCATGGCGCACGGGCGAGCTGCGGATCAGCTCCGCCAACCCGGTGGTGGTGACCTTTACCATTCTGCGCGACGGTTCGGTGCCGGAGAAATCCGTGCAGGTAAGAGGGCGGAGCGGCAACGCGGCGCTCGATATCTCGGCGCAGCGGGCCATTCTGGATGCCCAGCCGTTCCCGCCCCTGCCCGCGGGGTTTGGCCGCAGCTCGGCGGAAGTCGAGTTCACTTTTGACTATTTGAGGCGTTGACGATGAAGAGGCTGGTTTGGTTGGCGATGGCGGCGGCCGGAGCGCCGGTGCTTCTGGCGGCCCAGGACGTGAAGATCTACCTGCAACAGGGGGAACGGCCGGCGCTGGCCATACCCGACCTGCGCGGCGACGCGGCGGCCCAGCCGCTGATGGGCGCTTTCAACCAGACCCTGTGGAACGACCTGCAGGGGGCCGGGCTTTTCCGGATGGTCCCTAAGACGTTGTATCCAAAGATCATCCCGCAGCAGCCCACGGACTGGCGCCAACCCGCGGCGCCGGTGACGCCGCCCGCCGGCCGCCCGCCACAGCAGCCGCTCAGCCCGCCCAACGGCGGAGGCCTGTTCCTGAACGACTGGGGCGGCCCGCCGGTCTCGGCCAACTACATGGCGTACGGCTACACGGCGGTGCAGAACGGCGTGCTGGCGCTGTACGCCTGGTTTTGGGACCTGGGACGCGGTTCCCAGGCGTTCGCCCAGCGCTACCTGGCGTCCAACCCCGATGAAGCCGGGGCGCGCGACGTGGCCCACAAGTTCGCGGCCGACATCCTGGCGCTGTTCGGCGCCCAGTCCGTGTTCGGGTCCCACATTTATTTCGTGTCGGATCGCACCGGCCACAAGGAGATCTGGGTAATGGATCCGGATGGCGGCAACCAGCGCCAGATCACGCGTTACAATTCGCTGACCATCCAGCCCGCCGTGTCTCCGGACGGAAGCAAGATAGCATTCACTAGCTACCTTCGCACCAATCCTGGTATATTTGTGTTCTCAGTGGATCCAGTCCGGGATTTGCGTTTCTATAATCAGCGCGCTTCGGTGAATTCGTCGCCGTCGTTCACTCCCGATGGAAAGCAGATTGTCTACTCCACATCGGCGCCGAACGACCGGTGCTGCCGTATTGTGGTTGCGGATTTGGACGGCAGAGGATTGCGCCCGATATCGTCGGCCGGATGGATCGATACAGAGCCCAAGGTCAACCCCAAGACCGGCGCGGAAATCGCGTTTGTCTCCGGGCGATCGGGTCCCCAGC
Source organism: Terriglobia bacterium (assembly GCA_963767595.1). Taxonomy (GTDB): domain Bacteria; phylum Acidobacteriota; class Terriglobia; order Bryobacterales; family Bryobacteraceae; genus BOG-224. The sequence continues at coordinate 89,932 of CAVYEK010000014.1, read as the reverse complement.
AGGTGTATCGGATGAACATGGATGGGGCTGACGTGGAACGTCTGACTCCCGGCGAGGGTGAGGCTTCCAACCCCTCGTGGCATCCCGGCGGGCAGATTCTCGCGTACGCGTGGACGCGCGGCTATGCCACCGGGAACTTCAACATATTCACCATGGACGTGGCGGCGCCATCGAAGTATACCCAATTGACGCACGGCGAGGGGAAGAATGAGAATCCGAGCTGGGGGCCGGACGGCGTGCACCTGGCATTCATGTCGAACCGAGGCGGGCGTTACCAGATATGGACCATGCTGGCGGACGGCGCCGGGGCCCGGCAATTGACCACGCAGGGACAAAACTACAGCCCGGTTTGGGGCAAGTAACGGAGCTTATTGAGGAGGCGAAGTTCATGTTCAGCATACGAAAGATCGTAGTTCTGGCGCTGGTAGTCTGGCTGGTGGTGTTTGCGGTGGGCTGCAAGAAGAAGGTTCCGCCGCCGCCGCCGCCACCACCGCCGGTGGTACAAGCGCCGACCGCCGCCGCCGCCGCCGCCGCCGGCGCCCACAGTCGCGCAGTTCACGGCCGACCCGGCGTCGATTCAGCGCGGGCAATCCGCCACGCTGCGATGGGAAGTCAGCGGGCGGGCCACCAACGTTTCCATCAACCAGGGCATCGGCACGGTGCAGAGTACCGGCAGCTCTCGCGTGAGCCCGAACGATTCCACGACGTGGACTCTGACCGCGACCGGGCCGGGAGGAAGCAACACCGCCAGGGCCACCGTGAACGTGACGGCTCCACCGCCGCCGCCGCCGCCGCCGCCGCCGCCGGCGCCTCCCAAGCCGACGATTCAGCAGCGTTTGACGACCGATGTGCAGGATGCCTTCTTCGACTATGACAAGAGCGATCTTCGCGCGGACGCGCGGGATGCGCTGACCCGCGACGCCGCGGCGCTCAAGAGCATCCTGGCGGACTTCCCGGCCGCGACCATCGTGCTGGAAGGCCACTGCGACGAGCGCGGCTCGGCGGAGTACAACCTGGGCCTGGGCGACCGGCGCGACAGCTCCGCCAAGGATTTCCTGGTGCAGCTTGGCATTCCCGCCGACAAGCTGAGGCCCATCAGCTACGGCAAGGAGCGCCCGCAGTGCACCGAGGCCAACGAGGACTGCTACCAGAAGAACCGCCGCGTGCACTTCTCGGCGGGGCAGTAGGGTAGAGTCGGGGGCAGGAAAAAGAGGGAACCGGCCGCTCCGCGAGGCGCGGCCGCACGGGACGGCGCGGTTCCCCCATTCAGGAGGTAGATCTATGTTCCGACGCCTTTGGGTTCCACTCTTTGCCGCCGCCCTGGTTGTGTTTTTCGTGGGCCGCGATAACGCCCCCACTACCGTCTATGCGGCCAGCAAGCAGGAGCAGATGCTGCAGGAGCTGCAGCGCGACGTGGCGGACTTGCAGGCCGCGGTGAAGACCTTGCAGCGCTCGCAGGACGAGAAGTTCGCGGCCCTGCAAGCCATGGTTCAGCAGTCCGTCAACGTGGCCAACGACGCCAACAAATCCGTCGCGGTGATCCAGTCCAGCCTCCAGCAGAGCCTGCGCGAGCAGGAGGAGAAGCTGGTGTCGCCGGTGGTGCAGCTCGGGGGACGCATGGACTCGATGAGCAACGATTTCCGAGGGCTGCAGAACTCGGTGTCGGACCTCACCGCCCTCGTCAACAAAATGCAGACGCAGTTGAGCGACATCCGGGACACGCTGAAGGTGATGCAGACGCCGCCTCCCGCGCCGCCTCCGCCCGCCGCGACGGCGACCGATGCGGGGGCCGGAGCGGCCGCCGCCGCCGCGCCGGCGCTGCCGGCGAGCGACCTGTACACCAACGCGGAAAAGGACCGGTCGGCGGGACACTTCGACTTGGCTCTCCAGGAGTACGCCGATTATGTGAAGCATTACGGCAACACGTCGCTGGCCCCCGACGCCCAGTTCTATATAGGGTTGATCCACTACAACCAGGGCAGTTACGATATCGCCGCCCAGGATTTCGATGAGGTGCTCGAGAAGGGCCCCACGGACAACCGGCGCGTTCCCCAGGCGTTCTATTACAAGGGCATGAGCCTGCTGAAGATGGACCACAAAACCGATGCGGGCAAGGAGTTCCAGCAGCTCATAGCCCAGTTTCCGAGCCACGACCTTTCCAAGCAGGCCTGCACGGAGTTGCAGCACATGGGGCTGCGATGCGCCGCGGCCCCCGCCAAAGCCTCCGCCAAACGCCCCGGGAAAAAGTAGCATCGTGGGGCGGGCGCTCCCGCTTGCCGTGTCGGCTTCCTCGCCGGCCTTCTTGCGGCCTGGGTGCACGACTCAGAAGTAACGCGGATCCTGGCGCTTGGCAGGGCGGCTTCCCTGGTCCACGGCCGCTTTTGGGCAAAATGCCCAAAACGCATTCGCAAGTGGTTGAATTACAAGGACTTATTTTTATGCTCGGAGTTATTTGGGCAAAATGCCCAAAAACCTCCCTCTTCGAGGCGGCGCGCTCCAGCATGCGCCACGGCCAACTGGACGCGGGGCCAGCGCAATTGCGTCCGTGTTATGCTCACCAGCGGAGTGGCTCGAGAACCGGAATCGGCGCGGCGGTGGTTCGTGCGCGGGCGCGTACAGGGCGTGGGCTACCGCTGGTTTGCGCAGCGCGCCGCGGCGGAGCTGGGTCTCACAGGCTACACGCGCAACCTCGACGACGGGCGAGTGGAAGTCTACGCGGCGGGGCCCCAGGACAAGCTTTCCGAACTGTCCGGCAAGTTGCACCACGGGCCCAGGTGGGCGGACGTGCGCGGCGTCGAGGAGCAGGAAGCCGCCGTCGAGAAACACGGTGGCTTTCACATCGGGTGAAAAACAAGACAACTCCATCCTGGTCCTTGTGGGGCAGGCGCTTTCGCCTGCCAAGCGTTGTCTTCTGTGGCAACCCGCCAGGGGCGGTACAATCGACGTAGGCGAACAGCCGATGAGAGTATTCATCTCGTATGGGAGCGCTGCCGACCAGGTAACGGCGCTTCGGCTTCAGGCCCTGGGCGCTGTCAATGGACTGACGGTGTACGTGCCTCCCGCCTACACCCGGCAGGCTCGCGCCGGCGCTCGCGGCGTTCTACACTGGAGTACGAAAGCCGCGGGGATTCCGGAGAAAACGCTCCGTATCTCCGGCCGCCTCTATGGAAGATCTCAAGAAACTCATCCGCGAAGTGCCGGACTGGCCCAAGCCCGGCATTCTTTTTTACGACATCACCACCTTGCTGAAGGATAAGGACGGATTCCATTCCGTGATCGACGGGCTGAAATCCCACTACCCGGGTGCGCGGGTGGACGTGGTGCTGGGCATCGAAGCGCGGGGATTCATTTTCGCGCCGGCGCTGGCATATGCGCTGGGAGCGGGCTTCGTGCCGGTGCGCAAGCCCAAGAAACTGCCGGCCGAATGCGTCAGCGTCACCTATGCGCTGGAGTATGGCACGGACACCCTGGAGATGCACAAGGACGCCATTGGCGCGGGCCAGCGCGTGCTGATTGTGGACGACCTGCTGGCCACCGGCGGGACCGCCGCGGCCGCCGCCCGCATGGTGCAAGACGTGGGCGGAATTGTTGCGGGGATGGGCTTCGTGGTCGAACTGACGTTTCTCAACGGCCGCGGGCGGCTGCGCGGCCACGACGTCTTCTCGCTGTTGCAGTACGACAAATGAGCGGTCCCGAACGGGGGTTCCGGCGCGCGCGGGTTCGCGCGGCGGCCAAGATCAACCTCGACCTGCGGGTGCTTGGCAAGCGGCCGGACGGGTTCCACGAGCTGCGCACCATCTTCCAGACGGTCTCGCTGGCCGACATCGTGGATATCGCATTCGCCCCCGGACGGCGAACGGACGTAGTGCTGGAAGACGATGCGGACATCCCCGACAACCTCATGGCGCGCGCGGCGCGGCTGGCGCTCCAGGCCATGCGCATCGCGGGGCGCGTGGAGATGCGGCTGCGCAAGCGCATACCGATGGGGGCCGGGCTGGGCGGCGGGTCTTCCGACGCGGCGGCAGTTCTATTGGCGCTTCCGGCCCTGGCTGGCGGATGGCTGAGTCTCGCGGAACTCACCACCATAGCGGCGCAGCTCGGCAGCGACGTTCCGTTTTTTCTGTTGGGGGGCACGGCGGTGGGCATCGGCCGCGGAACCGAGCTGTTCCCTTTGCCCGATGCGCCGGCGTGGCCGGCCGTGCTGGTGGCCCCCGGAATTCACGTGGACACGCCGGGAGCGTACGCCGCGCTAAGTCCCTGTTTGACAACCGAATCCCAACAAAATAAAATAGTTAGTTTCCAGACTCACGTATGGAACTTGGGTTCCGGAAAGCTCGCCGGTAACGACTTTGAAACCGTTGTGTTCGAACGGCATGGCCGGCTTCCGGCGCTAAAGAAGGCGCTTACCCGCGCGGGAGCGTCGTTTGCCATGATGACGGGCAGCGGTTCCGCCCTGTTCGGATTGTTTCCCACCCGGGAAGGAGCTTCCCGGGCGTGGCGGCGTTTGGCCGGAGGGTCCGGTCTTCTTACGGAGGAGAAAGCGTATCGCGTTTCGCTGGTCGGCCGGGCAAGCTACCGCTCCATGTGGCGGCGCGCGCTGGCCGGGCACGCAATACCCGAAATATGGCCGCCCCGAAGCCGGTACTTGAAATGAATCACAACCGTTTACAAGTCTTCACCGGGAACGCCAACCCGGCGCTGGCGCACGAGATCTGCGACACCCTTGGCATCCAGGTGGGACGGGCCATGGTGAAGCAGTTTTCGGATGGCGAGATTTACCTCCAGATCAAGGAAAACGTGCGTGGCGCGGACGTTTTCGTGATCCAACCGACTTGTACGCCGGTGGACCGCAACCTGATGGAGCTGCTGCTGATGATGGACGCCCTCAAGCGCGCATCGGCGGAGCGAATCACGACAGTGTTACCCTATTATGGGTACGCCCGCCAGGACCGGAAAGACAAACCCAGGGTTCCGATATCGGCGAAACTGGTGGCGGGTCTGCTGGAGACGGCGGGCGCGGACCGCATTTTGACCCTGGATTTGCACGCAGCGCAGATTCAGGGATTCTTCGACGTTCCGGTGGATCACCTGTTCGCCTCGCCGGTTCTCATCGAGTACTTCAAAGCGGAGGGCGCCTCGGACCGGACGGTGGTGTCGCCGGACGCGGGTGGAGTGGAGCGGGCGCGCGCGTTCGCCAAGAGGTTGAGCTGCCCGCTGGCGATCATCGACAAGCGGCGGGAGGAAGCCAACGTCGCCGAAGTGATGAACGTGGTGGGCGATGTGAGGGGGCGTCACTGCCTGCTGGTGGACGATCTGATCGACACGGCGGGCACCCTGGTAAAGGGCGCCGAGGCGCTGATGCAGAAGGGCGCGGCCAGCGTTTCGGCCTGCGCCACGCACGCCGTGCTCTCGGGTCCGGCGGTGAGCCGGATCGAGGCGTCGTGCCTGAAGGAAGTGGTTTTTTCGAATTCGATTCCGCTCTCGAAAGAGGCGAGAAAGTGCGACCGGATCAAATCGCTGTCGATCGCGAAACTGCTGGCGGAAGCCATCCGATCGATTCACGACGCGACTTCGGTGAGTGTGTTGTTTATCTGAGCCGGGCCCAGCGGGCGCCCCGTGAGGGAGCGGTTGTGCCGGATCGTTATTGAGCCGCGACCGTCAGGAAGCGGTTGGGCAATGGATTTTACGGGCTCTCGAACCCACGTTAACCCTTCGGGGCGAACCGGACTTCGATCCCGCCAAGGAGAAATGCAGTGAGAAGAGACATAACCGTGGCCGCCGTGGTGCGCGCCACGCGCGGCAAGAATGCGGCGCGCCGTACGCGCCGCGCGGGACAAATCCCGGCGGTGGTTTACGGGGCCTACAAGGAACCCGTGAGCGTGGCGGTGAACCCGCGCGACATCATCAAGATCGTCCACAGCGAAACGGGATACAACACCATCTTCAACCTGGCGATTGAAGGCGGCGAATCCACGGCGGTGATGCTGGTGGACCAACTCTCCGACCCGGTCCGCGGGAACCTGCTGCACGCCGACTTCAAACGCGTCGATTTGACCAAGCGGCTGCGCGTGGCGATCCCCGTGCACCCCGAAGGCGAGGCCAAGGGGATCAAATTGCAAGGCGGGCTGCTGGAGCTGGTCATCCGCGCGGTGGAAATCGAATGCCTTCCGGACGAGATTCCGGAGAAGTTCGTGGTGGACGTCACGGAGTTGATGATCGGGCAGGCGAAACGCGCGAGCGACATCGTCCTGAGCGGTTCCATGAAGCTGTTGAGCCCGGCGGACGCGGTGGTGGCCCACGTGGTGGCGCTGCGCGCCGAAGAAGTGGCCGCCGCCCCGGAGGCCGCGGCCGCCACGCCCGAAGCGGGAGCCGCAGCTTCGACGGAGCCCGAAGTCATCAAGAAGGGCAAGAAGGACGAGGAAGCTTCGGCCGAGGACAAGGGCAAGAAGACGCCCGCCGAGGACAAGGGCAAGAAGAAGTAGAACGCCATGTTTCTGGTGGCCGGTCTGGGGAACCCTGGCGTGGAGTACGCGCTCACGCCGCATAACCTGGGGTTCCTCACCATCGACCGCCTGGCGGAGCTGCACGGCATCCGCGTCACCCGCAGAGACTCGAAGGCGCTGGTCGGAGTGGGCGAGATCGAGGGGCGGCCGGTGATGCTGGCCAAGCCGCAGACGTTCATGAACCTCAGCGGGACCTCGCTCGGGCCGCTGATGGAGAAGCACGAGATCGGGCTCGAACGCCTGGTAGTGGTTTACGACGAATTGGACCTGGCGTGGACTTCCGTCAGGATCAAGCCGAAAGGCTCGGCGGCCGGTCACAAAGGCATGCAGTCCGTGATTGGCAGCCTGGGGACCAACGAATTTGTCCGTGTACGGTTGGGGATTCATCCGGACCATCCCGTTGGGGATGGGGCGGCATTTGTGCTGGCGCCGTTCCGGCGCTCGCAGAGGAAGGAACTGGACGAACTGACCGGCTATGCGGCCGATGCGGTCCGTTCCATAATTGCCGAGGGCGTCGAAAAGGCCATGACGAGGTTCAATCGTCGCGCCCCTGGCTTACAAACCGAGGAAGCATGAGAATTTACGAATCGCTGTTCATCATTAAGCCGGACGTTCCGGAAGAAGAGATCGACCAGCGGCTGGAGGCCCTGCGCACGGTTCTCACCGGCGCCGGCGCCACCGTGGACAAACTGGACAAATGGGGCAAGCGCAAGCTGGCGTACCGTGTGGACAAGTACCGTGAAGGCTTCTACGTGCTCGTCCAGTACACCGCCGGCCCCGAGATGGTCAAAGAGTTCGAACGCCGTCTGCGGGTATCCGACATCGTGCTGAAGTTTCTGACGGTGCGAATCGACGAGACGCTGAAGCGTCTGGAGAAGCGGAAAAAGCAACGCGACAAACGCGCGGCCAAGCGGGCCGTGTCCGCGCCCCCCGGGGCCGGGCCGGCGCCCGCGCAGCCCGTGGCGCCGCATCAGTCAGTGGAAACGCCGGCCATGCCCGGCTTGCCAAAGGAGGCGTAGACCATGGCGGAATCCAGAGGAAGACCGGGAAGCGCCGGACAGCGGCCCACGGGCGGAGACAAGGCCGTCGCTACCCAGAAGAAACAGTATTTCCGGCGCAAGAAAGTTTGCCGGTTTTGCGTGGAGAAGGTGGACGATATCAACTACAAGGACGTGAAGATGCTGCACGCCTTTGTGGCGGAGCGGGGCAAGATCGTCCCGCGCCGCATTTCGGGAGTTTGCGCGCCGCACCAGCGGCGGCTGACCGACGCCATCAAGAAAGCGCGCAACATCGCCCTGCTGCCGTTCGCGGCGCAGTTCTAGGGGGCGGGAGGAACAGGCATGGAAGTCATACTGAGACAAGACGTGGAGAAACTGGGCAGCCGCGGCCAAGTGGTCAAGGTGGCCTCTGGGTATGCCCGCAATTTCCTGCTACCCAACAAGATCGCCGTCCCCGCCACCGACGCCAACCGCAAGATCGTGGAGCAGGAGCGCCAGGCGCACCTGCGCAAGGAAGCCAAGCAGAAGGGCGAGGCTGAAGACCTGGCCAAGCTGGTGAACGGCGTCAGCCTGACGATTGTACAGAAGGCCGGCGAAAACGACCAGTTGTTCGGGTCGGTAACGTCCAAGGACATCGTGGAAGGGCTGGCGGCGCAGAACTTCGAGATCGATCGCCGCAAGATCCACCTGGACGAGCCGATCAAACAGCTCGGCGAGTACAAGATACCGGTACGCCTGCACAAGGACGTGACCGCGGAGATCGTGGTCCGCGTAGTCAAAGAGGAGTAATCGCGGGTGGCGATAGGGGCAGGCGGCGGAGCCTGCCCCACATAGCGGCAGCTCTTTTAATCCTGAGTCCCGAAGTTGGAAGCCTTGTCGTTCGGCACGGCTGGAGCCGTGCCCTGATACAAGGCCTGTTCTTTGCTGGTTTTAGGTTACGGTAACTCAGGTTCGCCGAAGTTGAGTTCGGAATTCGGGATTAAGCTACCTTGCGATCCTGGCGCCTCCGCCTTTCATGACGCTCTGCACTTCGGAGAGGGTAGCCATGGTGGTGTCGCCGGGGGTAGTCATGGCTAGGGCGCCGTGGGCCGCGCCGCAATCCACCGACCACTGCGGGTCCTTGCCGGTGAGGAAGCCATAGATGAGGCCGGAATCGAAGGAGTCTCCGCCGCCCACGCGGTCGAAAATCTCCAGGCCGGGACGATTGACGGCTTCGTAGAACCGGCCGTCGCAGTAACAGATGGCCCCCCAGTCGTTGGTGGACGCCGTCCTGGCCTTGCGCAGGGTGGTGGCCACTACCTGGAAGGGGAACTCCTTGACCACCTGCTCGATCATCTTCTGGAAGGCGGCTGTCTCAAAATTGGTCAGGTTTTCGTCGACGCCGGGAATGTCGAAGCCCAGGGCGGCGGAGAAATCCTCCTCGTTGCCCACCATCACGTCCACCAGGGCGGCGATCTTGCGGTTCACTTCCTGGGCCTTGGCTTTGCCGCCGATGGTCTTCCACAGGGAGGCGCGGTAGTTGAGGTCGTAGGAAACCACCACGCCGTGGCGCTTGGCGGCCTGCATGGCCTCAATAGTGAGCTCGGGCGTGGTGGCGGAGAGGCCGCAGAAGATGCCGCCGCAATGGAACCAGCGGGCGCCGTACTCGCCAAAGATCTTGTCCCAGTCGAAATCGCCGGGCTTCATCTGCGAGGCGGCGGTGTGGCCGCGGTCCGAGCAGCCCGCCGCGGCGCGCACGCCGAAGCCGCGCTCGGTGAAGTTCAGTCCGTTGCGCACGGAGCGGCCGACGCCGTCGAAGGGAACCCACTTCACCAAGGACTGGTCCACGCCGCCCTGGTAGATGAGATCCTGAATCAGGCGCCCCACCGGGTTGTCGGCGAAGGCCGATACCACCGCGGTGTCCAGGCCGAAGCAGCGCTTCAGGCCGCGGGCGACGTTGTATTCTCCGCCGCCCTCCCAGACATCGAAGGTGCGGGTGGTCCAGACGCGCCGGTCTCGGGGGTCCAGGCGCAGCATGACTTCGCCCAGCGCCACCAGGTCCCAGCGGCAGCCTTCCCTGGGCTTTACGTTTAAGGGCATGAAATTCTCCAAAAGAAACCTCATCATAGTTCAAATAGCCGGGCGGGAGGGAGCGCCCTCGGAGAGTGGCTTGCGGGTTCTCTTGACGCGGAGACACGGAGACACGGAGAAGGCGCGGAGAAATCATTGATATGCGAACTCGATTCTTGGATTTGATTCCGAATCTTGAAGTTCTCCGCGATTCCTCCGCGTCTCCGCGGTGAAGTTGCACCCCGCTGCATGGGTGCAACGCCTCTCACAGGCTGGTAGAATCGCGTATCAAACCCGGAGACGCGACCTATGACGCCGGAGATACGCTACTGCGGAGAATGCGGCCGCCCTTCATCGACTGACGAACTGGCCCATTTTGGGGACCATCTGGTCTGCCAGGACTGCAAGAACGGGTATGCGCAGAAGCTGCGGGAGGGTGTGACGCCGGCGCCCTTCGGCACGCCGCAATTCGAGTATGGCGGATTCTGGATCAGGGTTCTGGCATCGATTCTCGACAGCATCATCCTGATGGTGGCGAACTACGTCCTGCAAGTGCTGGTGTGGCGGCCGCTGCTGCCCGCCTCCCCCATCCAGCCGGGCATGCAGCCGGCGGAGATCCTTCGCGCGGTGTGGGGAGCGGCGGGGATCGCGACCCTGGTCAACATGGCGATCAGTTGCTGCTACGAAGCGTTTTTCGTCGCCAGACTGGGCGCCACGCCGGGAAAGATGGCGCTGGGATTGAAAGTGGTGCGCCCGGACGGCAGGCCGGTGGACCTGGGGCGCGCGTTTGGCCGCCATTTCGCCAAGATGCTGAGCGTGATGATTCTCTGCATCGGGTACATCATGGTAGCGTTCGACTCCGAAAAGCGCGGCTTGCACGACATGATCTGCGACACGCGCGTGGTGAAGCGGAGCGAAAACGTCTCGCTGAATTCGATCTGACAGCCGCTTATGCCGATTCCCTGCGCGCGGTGCGACATGCCCCTGCCCCCATCGCGGGACGCCTCCGGCGAGACCGGGTGCACGCTGTGCGGGTCGAGGAACGTGGCGCTGGCATTTCCAGCCATCCTGGCGGCGCCGCCGGCGGCGGGCGGGGCGCCGGCCCTGGGAGGCGAGGCGGCCTGTTTCGACCATCCCAACAAACGGGCTGAAGCGGCGTGCCAACAGTGCGGGCGATACATGTGCCGGCTCTGCTCGGTGGAATTCGGGAGCGAAATCTGGTGCCCTTCTTGCGTGGCGGGCCGCAGCGGGGCGGCCAAGGCGGCCCATCCGGAAACCTCCAGAACGTTGTACGATTCCATTGTTTTGACGCTGCCGCTGGCCAGCCTGCTGGTCTGGCCGTTCACCGCGATAGCCGCGCCGGCCGCGCTGGTCATCGGCGCCGCCCGCTGGAAGCGCCCCACCAGTCTGGTGCGGCGCCTGCGGTGGCGCATGCCCGTGGGCATGGCGCTGGCGCTGGTGGAGGCCGGCTTGTGGACCTGGGGCATACTCTACCTGGCCGCGCGCGCCGGCATGGCGGGGAAATGAACGATGGCGGATTCCATTCCATACCGCAAGCTGCCGGGAAGCCGGCGCGGCATGTTCTTCGGATCGAGCGTGTGGATGGCGCCGGACCACCTGCTGCTGGTCAAATCGCAGCGGTTTCAAGAGGAGTACAAGCGCTTCTACTTTCGCGACGTGCAGGCCATCGCGGTGGCGGACGCGCCGCGGTTCCATATCTCGTCGCGGGCCGTGGCCATTGGGGCGCTGTGGCTGGTGGCGTTCGCCTTCTGCATGATCCCCGGCCCGGCGTCGTATACCGCAAGCGGGTTCGCATACCACCCCCGCGCTTCCGCTGCGTGGCTGTGGCTGATCGCCGTGGCGCTGGTGGCCGCCTGGGCCTTCATCTCGGCCAAGGGCAGTTGCGTGTGCCGCATCTACACGGCGGTAAGCGCGGACTCCCTGCCATCGGTCTATCGCAGATGGACGGCGAAGAAGTTCCTGGCTGAGGTGGAACCGCGGATTCGCCAGGTGCAGGCAGCGCTGGAAGGCGGCTGGGAGGCGGCGGTCGAAGACCTGCGCGCAGGTCCGGAAGTGGCGCGTCTGCCGGTTCTTGCGCCGCATTCGCTGTTTGGCGCGGCGCCGCGGGTGGAAGCGCAGGCGCCGGAAGGCCGGCGGCGAAGCATGGCGTGTTTTGTTTTCCTGGCCGCTCTTCTGGGAGAAGTCGCCCTGGACGCGGTGACGCTCACGCGGGCCATTCCGGCCGTCGTCTGGATCATGATGGGCTTGCTGGCGGCGCAGACCGCCGCGGCGGTATTCCTCTTCATCGAACGCTATCGCGGAACCTTGCGCCCCGGCATGGAGAAAGTGGCGCTGGCCAAGCTGGTGTGGATCCTGGCCCTGCTCTATGTCAACGTGTTCGCCACGAGTATTCAGAGCGCCGTGCGGGGGCAACCCGCCATCGTCGACCGGGGAACGTTTCTGGTTCCCCCGGGAGGCGTGCTGGCCACCGCCGATGCCATGGTGGCTTTCGCTCTGTGCGCGGTGGGCCTGGTGATGACGCTACGGGTCGATCCGGCGGAGCCGCCGGATTTGCGGGTGACGTGACCATGCCGCCCAGCGCCATCCGGAACCGCTGTTGGAACCACGAGGAAAGGGAGGCGGTGAGCCGCTGCCCCGGGTGCGGGCGGCCGTTTTGCCGGGAGTGCGTCACCGAGCACCAGGCGCGGCTGCTCTGCGCGGCGTGTCTCGAGAAAGCGGCGCGCCGGGGTTCCACGGGCCGCGGCGGAAAGATGTTCCCAGCCCTGATGCTGCTGGCCGGCCTGTTGCTTTCGTGGATCTGCTTTCTGGGCGCGGGCGAAGGCGTGTCGGAAATCGTGCTTCGCATGGAGCGGGCCGCATGGCGAAACCGGTAGCGCGCGAGGGCGCCATCCAGATATTGGAGGACGCTGTCCACTTGCTGCGGCGAACGCCGTTTCGAACGCTGGCCTGGCATGGGGCGGGAAGCGCGCCCCTGGCGCTGGCGGCGGCCTTCTTTTGGAACGACATCACGCATCCCGCGACCTCAAGCCACGCGGTGGATGCCCTGCTTCTGGCGCTGCTGCTGGCGTGGATGAACTGTTGCCGCGCGGTGTTCGCGGCGGGCTTGCGCGAGGGCCTCACCGGCGCGGTCCCCGGCCGCTGGAATGGACGGCGCCTGTGGTCGCTGGCGGCCAGCCAGGTCTTTCTGGGCGCCACCAAGCTGGTAGCGCTGCCCATCGCTTTGCTGTCGGTTGCGCCGCTCGCTTCCACCGTGTCTTTCTATCGCAACGCCGCCGCGTTGGCCGGCCGCGACGATCTCGACCCGCGGGCCCTGATGGCCAAGGCCCTCCAGCTTGCGGGCTTCCGTCCACGGCAGAGTTGGACGCTGTTGGCGTTTCTGACGCTGCTCTATCCGCTGGCCCTGGTCAATGTGGTAGTCACGCTAGCCATTCTGCCGCAGTTGATCCGTATGCTCACGGGCCACGAATCCGCCATCAGCCGCAGCGGAATCTACTTCATGGCCAACCCGACGTTTTGGATTTGCGCGCTGGCCATTTCGTGGATGGCGTTCGACCCGTTGGTGCAAGCGGCGCACTGCGTGCGGTGTTTTCAAGCCGAATCGGATAGGACGGGGGAGGACCTGAAAGCGGGGCTGCGGAGGCTGGCGATGCAGGCGGCGGCGGTGGCGCTGGCGATGACGCTGTTATGTGGTGGCGCGGCGCGTAGAGCGGGCTTCCAGCCTGCCATGCCGGCGTCCTCGCCGGCATTCTTCGTCGCGAACCTGTTCTCCGGTCTACAGTCCGCGGAGAAGAATGCCGACAAGATGTCGGCATGGCAGGCTGGAAGCCCGCTCCACGTGGTTTCCCCGGACCAACTGGAGCGCGGCATACGGCAAGCCCTGCAATCGCCGGAATACGACTGGCGAAACCCGCCGCTCGATTCGGGGAGCCGAGAGTCATGGATCGTGACCGCAACGGACCGCGCCCTGCTGGCGGTTCGCTCCTTCCTGCGCGCCGCCGGCAGCCTCATCACGCGGTTTTTGCGGTGGGTTTTCCAAAGTTCCGGATCGTCCTCGGCCCCCGGGGTGGCGCCCAAGGTCTCGCTTCCCATGAGCCTGTGGATTCTCACCGCTGCCATGCTGGTGGTCTGCGGCTGGCTGGTGATGCGCTTCCGCGGGTCGCGCCGCCCCGCGGTAGCCGCCATGGCCGCTGGGCCTCTGGCCGCTTCGCCCCTGGACGCCGAGGAGGTGAATCCGCTCGATCTGCCGGAGCAAGGCTGGATCGAGATGGCCGAGGACAGCCTGCGCGAAGGGAACTGGCGGCTGGCGATGCGCGCGTTCTACCTGGCCAGCCTCTCATGGCTCGGCCGCCGCGAGCTGATTGCGATTCACCCCGGCAAGACCAACCGGGAATACGAGATGGAGTTGCGGCGCAGAACCCGTACGGCGCCGCGGATGCGCGAGTTGTTCGCCGGGAACGTGGCGGCCTACGAGCGCTGCTGGTATGGGATGCACAACCCGCTTCCGGAGGATGTGGTGGAATTCCGGCGGCGGGCGGACGATATGAAGACCGCCATCGAGGCGGCGCTATGAATGATACGGGACCGCCGAGGCTTGTGGGGCAGGCGCTTTCGCCTGCCAACCGATTCCCGTACATTCTGCTGGCCCTGGCGGCGGTGGCGTTCGCGGTGGGCATGGCGCGGCTTTTCGACCTGGAGTACTCCAGCGGCGAAACCTATCCGGAATACTCCAGCCTGCGCTCCGGTCCCGAAGGCGGAAAACTGTTGTTCGACAGCCTGGCGCGCGTCCCGGGAGTGAAGGTCGAGCGCAATTATCTTCCGATTGAGTTCTCGGACGTGCGCGGCGCCACGATCTTCATACTGGGAGTTGCGCCGGAAGAGCTCGACGATGTGGACGCGATCCTCAAGCCCATCGAAAAACTGGCCGGGCGGGGCAACCGAATCGTGCTCGGACTGCACTACGAAGCGGGGCCCGGGACTCTGAAGGCGGAGGATCTGGAAAAACAATGGGGCGTGCGCTACGCCACGGACACGGATCGTTACCATACCCGGCATCTCTATTTCGCCGAGGCGAAGGGTTGGACCGTGATGGAGGCCGGCGCGGAAGAACCGCGCGCCGTGGAGCGCGCTTTTGGAACAGGCAGCGTGGCGCTGTTCGCGGACAGCGGCGTTTTTGCGAACGAAGATATCGCGGCCACCTGGAAGTGGAGGCTCGCCCTGGTGGCGGCCGCGGTGGGCGGCCATACCCGGATCATTTTCGACGAACAGCACTTCGGCATAGCGCAGGCGGGCAGCGTGGTGGGGCTGGCGCGCAGATTCCGGCTGACGGGGCTGGCCGTGGGTTTGGCCATTTGGGCGGTGGTGTGGATCTGGAAGAACGCCGCCGGGTTCCCGCCGCCGGCCGCAAGGAGGCCCGGGCCGTTGCTGGGCCGGACATCCCAGGCCGGGCTGGTCACGCTGCTGCGCAGTCACATTCGGACCGAGGACCTGGCGGGAATCTGTTGGCGCACGTGGTTGGAGACCAACCGAAAAGGGATTACCCAGGAGCAGGCAGGCCAGGCCGAAGCGGTTCTGCGCGATGCGGGGGCGCGGCCGCTCGATGCCGTGCGGCGCATTCAGGCCATTTTGCGGTGGAAAGGAAAGCCTTGAATTTCGATCAGTTTCAAACCGTCATAGAGAAGGTCACCGCCGAGATCGGCAAGGTCATAATTGGGCAGGATGACGCCATCCGGTTCTCGCTGGTGGTGACGCTGTGCAATCAACACGCGCTGATTGAAGGCGTGCCGGGGCTGGGCAAGACGCTGCTGGCGCGCACCCTTGCGGCCACCATGGGATGCGAGTTCAAACGCATCCAGTTCACCCCGGACCTGATGCCCGCCGACATCACCGGGACCAACGTCTTCAACCTCCAGCGCAACGAGTTCACGCTGGCCAAAGGGCCGTTGTTCACCACCTTTCTGCTGGCCGACGAGATCAACCGGGCCCCGGCCAAGACGCAGTCGGCGCTGCTCGAAGCGATGCAGGAGCGCACCGTCACCATCGACCGCGAAAGCCACCGCCTGTCGCCCAACTTCACCGTCTTCGCCACCCAGAACCCCATCGAATCGGAAGGCACGTACCCGCTGCCCGAGGCGCAGAAGGACCGGTTCATGCTCAAGATCGGGATGCGCTGGCCGGAGAGCGGCGACGAGGTTTCGCTGGCCCGGCGCTCGCTCGATGCGAGCGCTCCGGAGGCAGTGCTGCTGCGCGGCGAGGTGAACGCCTGCCTCACCGAAGCGGACCTGGTGGGGCTGCGCGAAGCGCTGGGCGGCGTGCGCGTGTCCGAGGAGTTGATCGACTACGCCGTGAAGGCGGTGCGGCGCACGCGGGAGGACGACGCCATTCTGGTGGGGGCCGGTCCGCGCGCCTCGCAGGCTCTACTCCGCGCCGCGCGCGCGTGGGCGGCCATCGCCGGGCGCGATTTCGTCAGCCCCGACGACATTCGCGCAGTGGCCCTGCCGGTGCTCGAACACCGGCTCATTCCACGGCCGGAGGCGGAAATGGAGGGAGTGCGGATGGAGGAAGCGCTGGACCGCATTCTGCACGAGATTCCGGTGCCGCGATGATGGCGCCCGCCAGCCGTTTGCCCTGGCTCGCGGCGTGCGTCGCCATTCCGGCGGCCACGCTGGCGGGCCTGTTTCCGAGCCTCGCCGCGCCGTGCTGGGGAGTGCTGGCGGCGGCCGCGGCGGTGGCGGCGTTCGACGGGCTGCGGGGGCAGCGGCGCGTGGATGCCATCGGGGTGCGCACGCCGGCCTATGTGCGGCTGACCAAGGACGTGCCCGGCAACGTGCCCGTGACCATCGAGAATTCCTCCGGCGGCCCGTTGCGGCTGCGCTTCGCGCTGGGAGCCCGTGGAGCGGGCTTCCAGCCTGCCATGCCGGCATCCGTGCCGGCATTCTTCCCTCCCGGCCCCTCCCTGGTGCTCTGGCCATGCACGGGAACCGCGCGCGGGGACCATCGCATCGAGCAAGCGCACCTCGAAACGGCGTCGCCATTGGGCCTGTGGAGCGCTCGGGCGCGGCGGCCCATCGAGTGCTCGCTCCGCGTGTATCCCAACCTGCGCGACCGCGCCACGGCCGCGCTGTTTCTGCGCACCGAGGCCCCCGGGGCCCGCTTGCGCCGGCAAATCGGCAAGGGTAAGGAGTTCGAGAACCTGCGCCACTATGCGCCCGGCGACAGTTTCGAAGACATCCACTGGAAAGCCACCGCGCGGCGCGGGTTCCCCATGGTGAAGCTCTACAACATCGAGCACGCCCAGGAAGTTTACGTGGTGATCGACTCTTCGCGGCTTTCGGCGCGCCAGGAAATTCTGGAAAGCTACGTGGATGCGGCCCTGCACCTGGCGCTGGTGGCCAACCGGCAGCGCGACCGCTTCGGCCTGGTGGCGTTCAGCGACCGCACGCGCCTGTTTTTGCGGGCGCGCAACGGCATGGACCATTTCCGGGTGTGCCGGGAAGCCATCTACAAATTGAACGCCGAGCGCGTGAGCCCCGATTTTCAGGAAGTGTTCACCACCCTCGCCACCAACCTGCGCCGGCGCGCGCTGCTGGTGTTCCTCACCTCCCTCGACGATGCCCTGCTGGCCGAGACCTTCGAGCGCGAAGTGGGCCTGCTGGCGCGCCGCCACCTGGTGCTGGTGAACGTGCCGCGGACGGCCCGGCTGCTGTTCGCCGAAGAGCCGGCCGGTCTCGACGCGGTGTACCAGGACCTGGCCGGGCAGATGGCCTGGAACCGCATGCGCCAGTTGCAGATGAGCCTCCTGAACCGCGGCGTGCGGATGGCCTTCGTGGACCCCGATCGCGCCAAGCTGCAAATCGCGGCCGGGTACCTGGAAGTGAAGCGGAGGCAGGCGCTGTGATCATCGACCTGGGACGGTTCGTGGCTGCGGAAAAAGCCTACTGGGACGAGTTGGAGAGCGCGCTGGCGCGGCTCAAGGACGATCCCGAGCGGCGCATGACGTTCGAGGAAGTGGAGCGCCTGCATTACCTGTACGAAAGGTGCTCGGCGGATCTTTCGCGCCTGGGAACGTTTGCGAGCGAGCCGCGCCTGCGCCTGTCGCTCGAATCCCTGGTGGCCCGCGCCTACGCCGAGATTCACGAAACGCGCGCGCCCATCGAAATGCGGTGGAAAGAGGCTGCGCTGGCCTTTCCGCGCGCCTTTCGGCGGCATTTGGGCGCCTTCAAGCTGGCCGTCGCGGCCACCCTCGTGGGCTGCGCGTTCGGGTGGTTCGTCATCCGCCAGGACCCCGGCGCGAAGGCGGTGCTGCTTCCCTTTCCAGGCCTGATGGTTTCCCCGGCCGAGCGCGTGGCCAAGGAAGAACAACAAAAGGTCGACCGTTTGAAGGGCAAAAAGGCGACTTTCTCCGCCGAGTTGATGACCCACAACATCCGGGTCACCACCCTGGCCTTCGCGTCCGGAATCACCTGGGGAGTGGGCACCCTGATTCTGCTGTTTTACAACGGGGTGATTCTGGGAGCGGTGGCGGCGGACTACGTGACGGGCGGGCAGAGCGTGTTTCTGACGGGCTGGCTGCTGCCCCACGGCTCCATTGAGATCCCCGCGATTCTGATCGGCGGGCAGGCCGGGTTGGTACTGGCGGGCGCGCTCATTGGATGGGGCTCGAGCCAGTCGCGCGCCGAGCGGCTGCGCGAGACGTCGCACGACCTGTTCGCGCTGATTGCCGGCGCGGCGGCCATGCTGGTGTGGGCGGGGACGGTGGAAGCCTTCATTTCCCAATACCACCAGCCCACCCTGCCCTATGCCCTCAAGATTGTGTTCGGATGCGGCGAGCTGGCGGCGTTGAGCGCGTTCCTGGCGTGGGCGGGCCGCGAATGAGCGAGCGGCTGGTGGTCGAGACGCCCGAGGGCGTGGTGTTCTCCTATGCGCTGGCCACCCCCGCTGTGCGCGCGCTGGCGTGGGCCGTGGATGCGGCGGCGGTGGCGGTGGCGTCGAGCATCGTGGCCCAGGCGTGCGCCCTGCTCCAACTGGTGAGCGAGGATTGGGCGCGAGCCATGACCGTGCTGCTCTACTTCGTGGTCTCGGTGGGTTACGGCATCGTCCTCGAATGGCGCTGGCGCGGCCAGACGCTGGGCAAGCGGCTGTTCGGATTGCGCGTGGTGGATGCGCAGGGACTGCGTCTGCGCTTGCGCCAGATAGCGCTTCGCAACCTGATGCGGGTATTCGACAGCCTGCCTCTGGCGTATCTGGTGGGCGGCATCGCGTGCCTGGTAAGCCGTAACTGCCAACGTTTGGGCGACCTGGCGGCGAACACAGTGGTGGCGCGCGAACAAAGCTGGGAAGAGCCGGACGTCGAGTTACTGGCTCCGGCTAAGTACAACTCACTGCTGGCCCACCCGCGACTGGCGGCCAGATTGCGCAGCCAAGCCGCCCCGGAGGCAGTCGAGATGGCGCTGCGTGCGGTAGCGCAGCGCGACCGCTACGAGCCGCAAGCGCGCGTGGAGGTCTTTCAGGGATTGGCGGAATACTTCCGGTCGCTGGCGTCTTTCCCGGCGGCTGAGGTGGAGGGACTTAGCGACGAGGAGTATGTGAAGAGCGCGCTAAGGGCGATCTACGCGGAGGCAGGGGTGGCGAGCGTCAAGAACGGCCAGTGGTCGGGCGCTCATTCCTGACTCCCGCTCATGGTATCCTAGAACTGGGATGGGGACCTGATGCGCGGGCCGGCTCACGGCGAACAGCCCTTGTATTGGGTGGGCTCCGCCAAACGGGACTTGCTGGCGTTTCCCGAAGCGGCCAAAGACGGTATTGGCGCTGCTCTGAGCGTCGCTCAGTTTGGCGGGAAACACCCCGCGGCGAAGCCGTGGAAGGGAGCGGGTTCCGGAGTACTGGAGGTTGTGGAGGATCACGACGGGAACGCCTATCGCGCCATCTACACCGTTCGCTTCCGTTGGGCCGTATATGTGTTGCACTGTTTTCAGAAGAAGTCGCGCAGGGGCATTCAGACGCCGAAACCAGATGTGGAACTGGTTTCACGGCGCCTAAGGCTGGCTAGACAGGACTATGAGGATCGATATGGCGGAACCAAGCGCGGAACGTAACGGAAGAGTTGTGCGAAGTTCGGGAAATGTATTCGCCGACCTCGGCTTTGCGGATGCCGGCGAACGGCAGACCAAGGTTCGCCTGGCCATGGCGATCAATGACGTCCTGCAGCGGCGTGGGTTATCGCAGGGAAGGGCCGCGGAGTTGTTAGGCGTCAACCAACCCAAGGTCTCCGCTCTCTCGAAATATCGCCTGGAGGGCTTCTCCGTGGAGCGCTTGATGCGGTTCCTTACATCGCTCAACCGGGACATTGAGATTATCATCCGCAACAAGCCGCGGACTCGCCGCCCAGGGCGGGTCTTTGTTACGGCTGCTTGAGAGTTCCTTGCCGCGATTCCGACTTCCCTGGGGCGCCTGAGGCCCGACTTTGACCTGTTATGATGGAGTGGTGGACAACAGGGCGCACTCCATCGGTTCTTCTCGATCGGACCGCGCCGCCTCGCCTTCCTTCGAGGAACTGGCCGCTCAGCAAGGCGTCGCTCCAATCGGCGACTTTGAGATTCTTCTTGGGGAGCCGTTTCCCGATGACGAATCGGCAGAGGAATTCTCCGCCAGCCTGCGCGATTGGCGGCGAGAAGGAACCAGCCTCGCCGGCCCGCAATGAATGCCGCCATCGTTGACACCGACGTGGTGTCGATGCTGTTCAAAGGAGACACACGGGCGTTTGCGTACCGCCCCTACCTGACGGGCCGGTTGCTCGGGATCTCTTTCATGACGCTGGCTGAATTGGAGCGCTGGTCGCTCGAGCGGGCCTGGGGTCAGAGGCGGAAGCTCGAGCTGGCCCAATACCTGACGCGTTACGCTGTCCTTCCGGTCAGCCGCGAGTTGTGTGGAAAATGGGCCGAGGTCTCTTACGCCGCCAGGAGGAAGGGGCGCCCGATTCAAACAGCCGACGCCTGGATTGCCGCGAGCGCCCTCCATTATCAGGTCCCCCTCATTACTAATAATCGAAGCGATTATTCGGTGGTTGACGGCCTGCTCCTACTCTCGGCGTAGGTTGCTCCCGTGACACGCCCGTCCGCCCGCGAGCCGGCGGCGCCGGCGCCGCCTCGCCTACCTCGGGACAAATTGAGGCGGCGGTACAATGGCTCTGTGATCACGCTGAGCGAAAATGAGGAGCGTTTGGTGGAGGCGCTTCGCGCCTTGCCGCCGGACGCCGCCGATCGGGTGATTACTTGGGCAACCCGGCTCCGCGATCTCGCAAACGGCAAGAGCGTGGACTGGTCCGACGCGTGGACCGAAGAAGACCTCGCGGACGCGCAGCGCGCGTCCTGGTCCGCCGGAGACTCCCGCGTCTGATGCGCTGAATGAAGGCTTTGTGGGGCAGGCGCCTTCGCCTGCCAACCGGTTCCTTACCCCTTCCCGCCCGCCCTTACAGCGCCTCCGGCCGTCCGTTGAAGCGGTAGCCTACCCAGGGCTCCGTGGTGATGTATTCCGGGTTCTCCGGGCGCCGCTCGATCTTCTTGCGCAGGTTCATGATGAACACGCGCAGGTAATCCACCTGGTCCCCGTAATCCGGACCCCATACCGCTTGTAATAACTCGCGATGGGAGACGGCTTCATTGGCGCGCTGCGTCAGGTAGCGGAGTAAGTCGAGCTCCTTGGGAGTCAGATGAGCGGTGGCCGGCCCATTCGTCACCGTTCGCGACAGGAAGTCGATCACCAGTTCGCCTACTCCCACGCGCGCCGGCGAAGACTGGGGAGTGGCCGGAACGCGCCGCAGCGCGGCTCGTATGCGGGCCAGCAGCTCGGGCGTGCTGAAAGGCTTGGCGATGTAATCGTCGGCGCCCGCGTCGAGGGCCTTGACTTTGTCCGCCTCGGCGTTGCGGACCGTCAGCATGATGATGGCGATATTGGCGTCCGCCCGCAGCGCCCGGCAGGCGGCGATTCCGCCCATCCCCGGCATGTTGATGTCGAGCAGCACCAGGTCCGGGCGAAACTCGCGGCATTTTTCGAGGGCCTCTTCTCCGGTCTTGGCGTCGTCCACTTCATACCCCGCCCCGGTCAGCGTGGTGCGCATGATGCGCCGGATCTGCGGCTCGTCGTCCACCACCAGAACGCGGCCGGCGCTCAATTCCTGTCTCCCTTCGCGTCCAGCGGCAGGGTAATTCGAAAGGTGGTCTCGCCCGGACGGCTGGTCACGGTCAGATCTCCGCCGTGCGCCTGCGCGATGCTGCTGGCGATGCTCAGTCCCAACCCCGAGCCGGGAATCTGCTGCCGGATGGCGGGACCCCGGTAGAACCTCTCGAATATGCGGATCTGCTCTTGAGGCGATATTCCCTTGCCATGGTCCGTCACGTCCACCGCCAGCGAGCCTTCCACGGCGTGCACGCGAATCTCCACCGGCTTGCCCGCCGGCGAGTACTTCAGGGCATTGTCCAGAATCTGCTTCACGGCCAGCCGCACCAGCCGCTTATCGAGCGGGATGGGCGCGAGCCCGTCCTGGCGAGCTACGGTCACTCGCAGGTCGCACTCGTTGTGCATCGAAGCCACCAGCTCCCGAACCACTTCGGACACCTCGACATGCTCCTTGTGCAGATCGATATCGGCGTTGGAAAGCCGCGCCATCTCCACGGCGTCGTCCACCAGGACCTCCAGCCGGTCGGCCTCCTCGTCGGCCACCGTCAGCAGCTCGGTTCTGCTCTCCTGGGACTGATCCGGGTTGGCCAGCAGCGAAGTGGTGGCGGCTTTGATGGAAGTCAGCGGCGTCTTGAACTCGTGCGCCAGGGCGTCCAGCAGGGTGGTGCGCAGTTGTTCGCTGCGGCGGGCGGCCTCGATCTGGTGCGCCAGGTTCTGCGCCCGGGCGCGCTCCAGGCCGATGGCCACCAGGTTGGCGATGCCCTGCAGCACCGAGTCCGGCATGCGGGCGCCCTGCACGCCCAGCGCGGCGATGGGCTCCGAGCCGAGGCGGACCGCGGTGATCACGCGCCGCTGCTCCGTGTCCGTAAACGAACCGCCATTCCGCGCGGCGTCGCGCAGTTGATCGTCCATCCCGTCGAACTCGGAAGGCCCGGCGCGGTAGATTTCGTCCGTCGTCCGATCATACAGCACCACCGCGTCCACCGGAAAAATCTCCGCCAGCCTCTGCGCGAGCTGTTTCGCAAAAGGTTCGCTCTCCTCGATGAGCAGGATCGCGCGGCTGAAGGTGTACAGGTGCTCCACGTCCTGCCGGCGCGCGACGGCGTCCCGCGTCCGCCGTTCGGCCTTGGCCGACAGCCGGCTGGCGATCAGCGACGTCGCCAGGAAACTGAACAGGGCCACCCAGTTCTGCGTGTCATAGATGGTCAGCTTGCCGATGGGAGGAAGGAAGCAGAGGTTCAGCAGCAGGGTGGCCGCCACCGAGGCCAGGCAGGCTTCGGCGAAGCCCCATGTGCTGGCGATGACCAGTACCAGCAGCAGGTAGGCGAAACCCGCTGTGGTGGCGTTGACCTGGAACACCCGGTAGGCCACCAGCGTCACCAGCGCCACGCCGGCGATCGATAGGAGTGAGCGAAGTCCGATCTTGAGCAACTGTTTTGCGCGCCCTCCGGTTGCTATTGTAGGCAATTCCGCCGCGGCCCCTTACTCCGTGAATTGCGAGAGGAACCGCCGGCACTGGAGCAGCGCCGCCTTCCGCGTTTCCAGCGTGCCCTCGTACGCGCGGTCCTCCACCTCCGCGCACACCGGCCCCTGGTAGCCCGAGTCGCCGAGCGCCGAGAAAAAGAGTCCCCAGTCGATGTCTCCCAAGCCGGGGAGTTTGGGGGTGTGGTATTCGAGCGGGGTGGCCAGAATGCCGGCTTCGTCCAGGCGGGAGCGGTCCACGCGCGCGTCCTTCAGGTGAACGTGGAAGATGCGGGAGGCGAACTCGCCAAGCGGCTTGAGATAGTCGATCCGCTGCCACACCAGGTGCGAGGGATCGTAATTGAGCCCGAAGTTGGGGCTGGGGATCTCCTCGAACATGCGGCGCCAGACGGCCGGGCTGTGCGCCAGGTTCTTGCCGCCCGGCCATTCGTCCTTGGTGAACAGCATGGGGCAGTTCTCGATGGCGATGCGCACGCCCTGTTCCTCCGCGAACCTCACCAGCGGGGGCCAGACTTCGCGGAACTGCGGCCAATTGTCCTCCACGGACAGGCGCCAATCCCGTCCGATGAAGGTGTTCACCACCGGAACACCGAGCGTGCGCGCGGCCGCGATCACTTTGCGGATGTGGGCGATGTAGAATTCCGCTTCCGCCCGGTACGGCGTCAGCGGGTTGGGATAATAGCCCAGGCCGCTGATCTCGATTCCGGAGGCGGCCAGTACGTCGTGAGTCCGCTCGACCTCGCCGTCGCCCAGGCCGGCGCAATCGATGTGGGTGACGCCGGCGTACCGGCGATCGCTCTTCCCCACCGGCCAGCACATCAATTCGACGCACGCATACCCGGCCTGCGCGGCGAAGGCGATGACCTCTTCGATCGTCAGGTCCGGCAGAATCGCGCTTACAAACCCGAGTTTCATTCCTGTTTCCCCGTTCGATTCGGGACGACACTACATTCTACCGGCATTGAAGGCAGTACGCGGCCGGCGATGTGAAGAACGCCGGCCAGAAGGCCGGCGGCAAGCCCAAAGGCTTGACCCCACATGGGCTACTTCCCGCCATCCTTGGGAACGCTGCGGAAGGTGAGGGTTTCGATGGACCATAGCGCGGGAACCGGGCGCGGGCTGACGCCGCGGGCCATGGAACTGGCGCCCGAAAGCAAGCTGGTGAGCGGGTCGGATGCGCCGCGGGTTCCCGCTTCGGTGCGCACGCCCTCGAAGTGGAGCACTTCGGGATTGTCGATGGCGTTGTCGCTGGTGAGCAGAAAATAGGTGTCCACGCCGAAGGGCGAACCGATTTCGAAATCGGCTTCGGACGATTCGCCCGAGAGCGGTATCAACGGCTGGAAATCCGGTTTGTCGCCCACCTGGGCATAGGGCAGGCGGTTGCCTTCGTTGCCGCGGCCGGGAGGAGGGAAGACGCGCGTGCCATCGCCGAAGTGGTCGATTACGAAGACATAGACCCAGCGCGGCGCGAGCGAGCCGCCGGCGGCCAGGGCGGAGGGGTCGGCGCGGAGGTAGAGCTTATACTGCTCGCCCTCTTTGAAATCGCCGGAATCCTTGAATGCGCCGAGCGCGCCGCCGGCCACCTGGCGGAAGGCCAGATGGTAGGGAAAAGTCGGCTGGGAGGGCGGCGATGGCAGGGTCAGCCAGGTGCGGATGCGCGCCAGCAACAGGGCCTTTTTGGTGAGATCGGCGCCGGCCGCGCGGACGCCTTCGGGGTCCGGCGGAAGTTTCACCCAATCGCTGCGAATGGGAAGCGGAAGGGATCCGGGGGCGCGGTGGGCGTCGCCGGCGCTGGCCTCGGTGGAATCGGGGAGCAACCAGGCATACACGGGGCCGGAATCGGCGATCTTTCCCCAGAACCAATATTGCGCGCCGGCGGGAGCGGTGGTGGCGGCGATCTCTACCGCCGAATGATCGGGATCGCCCAACGGAATCGCCGTCAGGAGGCTGCCAGTGGGAGGCAGGCGTACCAGCAGGCGCGCTTTGGGCGGGAGCAAGCTCTTCACGCCGGCGGCGGTGGGCTCGGCGCCGAGAATGGCGGGCCTGGTGGCGGGATTGGTTTCCAGAATCCAGGCCGACCCGTTCCAACTGACCACGTGGGTGGGAGCGCCGGCGGTGGGGTCGTCGAGCCAGTCGATGGCGGCATCGCCGCGCAGTTTCCCGAACTCGGCGACGGCGCGCTCCACGGCGGCCTCGGGAGCCGGCTTGGGAATCGAGACGCGCAGGCCGGCTTTGGCGGGAACCACCCAACGGTCGAGCGCCAGGATGTCTCCAACCTTGACGCTGCCTTGGCCCACCACGTGGGCGATGGAACCGGCGAGGCCCTCGGAAGAAGCGATCTCGACGGTCACCGGCGGTTGGCCGGCGGTTTTCAGGCGGCACTGGGGAAAAAGGCCGATAGCGGCGCCGCCGCGCAAATGGATGTCGGCTCCTTTGACCGAATCCACCACCACCGTGAGACCGCCGCCGGCCCCCGCAGGCTGGCCCAGGATCGTCTTGGAAAACCGCGACGGACCGCCCATGGCGGGCTGTTGAACGGCCCCGTTGGCCCCCAGAGCCGCCGTGGCGCGGGCGAAAACGCGGTCCATCGGTTCGGAGGCATAGCGCAGCGCCTGGGCCAATGCCCAGGTGAAGGCGCCGTGCGCGCCGTCTTCGGTCTGCACCTCGCGGGCTTCCTGGTTGGGCTGCGCGGCGGCCAGCGTCAGCACGCCGAGGGTCTCCGGATCGATGGGCTGGTGGGTAGCCGGATCGATGTCGGGCGGATCGTTGGCCACCGGCTCATGGAGCGTGGCGCCGGGAGAGCCGGCGCGCACGCCGCTGTTGGTGCGCGCTTTACCGCTGGAGTTCCAGGCGCCGCGGGCCAGAGAGCCGCTGTGGCAGCTATCGGCGATCAAGGTGACGATCACGCCCTTGCGCGCGGCGTTGAAGAGAATGCGCGAGATTTCCTTATCGCGGATGTCGGGGACGTTGCGCCAGTTGTCGGCGGGCACCAGGGTTTGATCCTCCTGCTGCCGTTCGGCGCTGGCCCGGTTCTTGACATGGTTGCCGTGGCCGGAATAGTAGAAGAGACGCACATCCCCGGGCTGGGCGTCGTCAACCAGGTTCTTTTGCAGGGCCTGAAGGATGGCGTCGGCGGTGGCCTCCTGATCGGTGAGGACCACGAAATCCTGGAAGCCGATGCTCTGGAGGACGGCCTTCATCAGGCGGACGTCGTTGACGGCCCCATCCAGGTCGTCGAATCGCCAGTATTTGGCGTCGCCCTCGACGGCGGGGCGCTGGAGGGTGGGCGGCTTCAAATCGCGCAGCAGTTGGGCCTGGGTGGCGGCGTCGGGATTGTAATTGTCGATGCCCACCAGGATGGCGCGGCGCGACTCGCCATTGAGAGCGGAAACCAGGGCGGTGAGGCCAAATACCAGAAACGCGGCGCGCCCCAGATCCGTACGAAGTGAAAGGCACACGAATGGTATGATACCCCATGATAACCCATAGGTCGCGTGGAGGCGAAGGATGAAGACGAATCGCAGGGGATTCCTGGTGGGAACTCCGCTGGCCGCTCTGGGGCTGGCGCAGTTCGGCGAAAAGGCCTTTTCGCAAGCTTCCAATGCCGGCGCGCCGCCGGATGTGGTGGATTTCTGGGTCCGAGACATGGGGGTTCCGGCCCACATGGTGCTGGGCGGAGAAACCACCAGAGGGCGTCAGGCGGCCGGACCGCAGACCTCCAACCTGGCGCGCGAGCCCCTATTTCTGCACTACGACCCGGATGAGGGGTCGTTGGTGCCCGCGGACCAGATACCGAGCGCGAAGATGCATCCGTTCTCCGACGCCAAGCTGGACTTTCAATTGGTGCGGATGCGGCTCAACCCGGCGGACCACAAGCAATTCGAGAACTTCACCTCCGGCGGGATCTATCTGGACTTTCAGCAGGGGCAGCCGCAATCGGTTTTCGGCGAAATGGTCTCGCTGGCCACCACCACTTTCAGCGCCATCTTTCCGGGGCCGAAGAGCGGATCGAGCGCATCGAGCGCATCGAAGAGCGCATCGAAGAGCGGATCGAAGAGCGGCGGCAAGAGCGGTTCCAGCAGCTCGGGCAGTGAAGCTTCGAGCGGCAAAGCGGCGGCGCCGGCAGGGGCCGCGGCGGCCGGCGCGGGGGCCGCGGCGGCGCCGGCGGCCACCATACCGTTGCAGGCCGCCAAGCAGTCGCAGTCGCTCACGCTGCCGGGCGGACTGGGTAAGACCTCCTTCGCCTGTTTCGCCAAGGACCCGCGAAAAACGCTGTTTGGTTCTTTTGTGGATGTCATGTCGAAAGTGGTCAATTCGCCCCTGGTTTCCTACTTGCCGCTGATGTCTTTTCCGGTGGTGGGGAGCGTCGGATTGGCGGGCATCAAAGGTCTGGTGGGAAGCCTGCAGGGCGAGGGCGGGCAGCAGCAGTGGATCCTGCAGAGCCCGCCGCTCGACGTGACCGCCACGGTGGATGGCTCCAAGGCTTCCCCGGAGGCGCTGCGGCTGCGGAGCGGAAGCTACATCGTGATTCCGAAAGAACACTCGTCCGCGCTTAGGGACCAGCTTGGCAAGCTGAAAATCCTGGACGGCTTCCTGGTGCCCAAGGAAGCGACCTCCCTGGACGTGTTCGACGCGGCTCCGGAAACGGCGCAGATGGTGAGCTACATTTCCCTGCAGGTGTCGGTCGCCAACACCAAAGGCGGCACTAAGACGGGTTAGGTTGTGGGAGAGACGATCGGTTTCCGTCGTCTGTCAACCTGGGGACGCTTCCTGAGCCTGACAGACCACAAAAGACGATGGTCTGTCCCACCCGAGGCCTGACAGACCACAAAAGACGATGGTCTGTCCCACCCGAGGCCTGACAGACCACAAAAGACGATGGTCTGTCCCACCCGAGGCCTGACAGACCACAAAAGACGATGGTCTGTCCCACCCGAGACCCGACAGACCACAAAAGACGATGGTCTGTCCCACCCAAGGCCCGACCGACCGCAAAAGGCGATGGTTTGTCCCACCCGAGGCCCGACCGACCACAAAAGACGATGGTCTGTCCCACTCGAGGCCCGACAGACCACAAAAGGCGATGGTTTGTCCTACAGATGAATGATGCCCCGCTGGATGGCCGCCGTGGCGGCTTGCGTGCGGTCCTGCGCGCCGAGCTTGCTCAAAATGTTCTTGACGTGGTTTTTCACGGTGTGCTCGGCGATCTCCAGGGCGTAGGCGATCTGCTTGTTGGCCAGGCCCTGCACAATCAGCTCGAGCACCTGCAATTCGCGGGCGCTCAGGTCCGGACGCGGCGTCTGCGCGGCCACCGCCGCCACCGCGGCCGGCAGGTAGGTTTGGCCGGCGGCCACGGCGCGAATCGCGTTCAGGAGCTCGTCGTGCAACACGTCCTTGGTGAGATATGCCTGCACCCCGGCCGCCAGCGCCCGGCGGACGTCCTCGTCTCCACCGTAGGTGGTGAGGGCGATCATGCGCGCCCCCGGAAATTCGGCGCGGATGGCCGCCGCCGCCTCCACGCCGCTCATGCCCGGCATGCGGATGTCGAGCAGGGCCACGTCGGGCCGGTGCTGGCGATACAGTTCCACCGCCTGCTGGCCGTTGGAGGCCTCGGCGACCACGGTCATGTCGGGCTGCATGTTCACGATGGTGGTCACGCCCACGCGCGCCACCAGGTGGTCTTCGGCTACCAGGATTCGCATTGGGTCGCTCATGGCAGAGGGGCCTTCACTTCCACCTCGGTTCCTTCGCCGGGGCTGCTGGTCAGGCGCATGGAGCCCCCCAGCCTCTCGGCGCGCTCCCGCATGCCGAGCACTCCGAAGTGGCCGGTGAGAGAGGAGAACGCATCGCTCTGGTCGAACCCGCGCCCGTTATCCACAATCCGCAGGCTGACGCGGTGGTCTTCGCGGCTCAACCGGATACGGATCTTGGTGGCCGCCGCGTGCTTGAGGGCGTTGGTCACGGCTTCCTGTCCGATGCGCAGCAGGTTGTGCTCCACTTCGTCCGGCAACGGGCCTTCCGGGCCGTCCACCGCCACCTCCGTCTCCACGCCGGTTCCCGCCGTCCACGCCTTGGCGCCGGCGCGCAGCGCCGCTCCCAGGTTCTGCCCTTCGAGCATCGACGCCCGCAAGTCCATTACCGAGCGCCGTGCCTCGGTTAGGCTGTGGCGCGCCATCCGCCTGGCTATGTCCAGGCATTTGCGGGCCGGCGAGTCCGCCTCGGGCATGCACATCGCCACGGCGTCCAGCTCGGAGGAAATCCCCACGAATCCTTGCGCCAGCGTGTCGTGGATCTCGCGCGCCAGCCGCGCGCGCTCCCCCAGAACCAGGGCGAAGCGCGAGCGCACCTGCCGCAGCCGCAACTGGTACAGCGCCCATCCCGCCGCCAGCACCGCGGCCGCCGCCAGCGGACCGAACCAGCGGGTCTCGTAGAACCTGGGCAGAATCTCGAAGCGGTAGGACGTTTCGCCGGCCTCCCCGCCAGGCAGTTCGGCGCGCACCACGAAACGATATCGTCCGTGTTGCAGGCTGTTGTAATCGATCACCCGGCGGTTTCCCGCGCGCACCCAACCTTTGTCCAGGTCCTCCAGCTTATAGGAGTAGCGCACCCGCTCGGGCGCGCCGAGATGGATTCCGCTGTACCGGAACTGCACCCGGGCGCTGCCCGCATCGAGCCGCCCGGGGCTCGAAAGATCCACCGGCCGGCCGTCGGCGGTCATCTCCAGCAGGTGAGCCAGGGGAGCGGGGACAACCCTTTTGGCGGCCTCGTTCCGGAACACCGCCAAGCCATGGCTGGTGGCGAACCACATAAGCCCGTCGGCGGTGCGCATGCCGCCCGAGCCCACCGGGTTCGCGGGCGCGCATTGCGAGCTTCGCAGACCGTCTTCCACGCCGTAGTTCAGCGGGTCCAGCGCCGCCCGGCGATGCTCGGCGAAATCCAGCAGTTGGCGTTTCGGGACGCGGCAGATCCCCCGCGTGGTGCCCAGCCAGAGAGAAGCGCCGTCGTCTTCCACCGCCGCCACGTTGTCGCTCAGCAACCCGTCCTTGGCCGTGAATCTCAGAAACCGCCCGTCGCGAAAGGCGTCCAACCCGCCGCCAAAGGTCCCGATCCAGAGGGTTCCATCGCTATCCCCTTCGAGACAGCGGATTTGATCGCCGGAGAGTCCATCGGCGGTGGTGAACAGGCGCTGTTCCCCGCCTTTGACCCGCCACAGTCCCTTGCCGTAGGAACCCGCCCATATCGCGCCGTCCCGCGTTTGATAGAGCGCCACAATGGCGCCGGCCAGCAGCGGACCGGCGGGAATCACGTTGCGCTCGCGACCGTCGCGCAACTCGATCAGCCCCGCCGAAGAACCCAGCCAGGTGGCCCCGCTGGCATCCTCCAGGGCGTCGAACACGTTGCGGCGCCGCAGCGGGTCGCGCGGCGCGTAGAGTTGGAAACGGTCTCCGCTCCAGCGGGCCAGGCCGGCGCGCGTCGAAACCAGCAGCTCGCCGGAGCGCGATTCGCGAATCGAGAACACTTCCACCGGAGGCAGCCCGTCGCGCGCCGTAAACAGATGCCGGCTGGGACTGAATAGCATCAGGCCGCTGTCGCGGAACCCCACCCAGATGCGGCCCGACCGGTCCTGGTACACGGCATCGGGTTCGTCGCTGGGCAGGCCCTCGCTCTTACCGAACGCCGTGAACGGATCGTCGCGCAGCCGGGTAAGGCCGTTGTCGGCTCCCACCCAGAAATTGCCTTCCCGGTCTTCGAACAGGCAGCGGACCACATCCTGCTCGGGCTGGTCCCCCGCGGCGGGCGTCACGAATCGGCTGCCCTCGAGGCGCGCCAGGCCGCCATTGGTTCCGGCCCAGATGGCCCCGTCGCGGTCTTCCCACAGCGCCCGCACAATCAGGTCGGGCAGGCCCTCCGGCGTCCCGTAGCGCCGCATGGCCCCCGATGGCGCAACCTCGATGATCCCCTGGTTTCCCGCGATCCACAGGTGGCCGCGCCGGTCCGTCAGCAGTCTGGTTATGATGGTGCCGCTAAACGTCGCGCCCCCCAGCGCCGGAGTATAGACGCCGCCGGATAGCTTGCCGACGCCCGCAATGCCCGCCACCCAAAGGCCGCCGCGCGGGTCCTCGCCCACCACCCTCACGGTATCCGCGGGCATGCTTTGCCCGGGCGCGAAAGTGGTGAATTTGCCGTCCGCGTAATGGCTCAGCGCCCCGCCCGCCACGATCCACAGCGTCCCGCTCCGGTCCAGGAGCAAGCTGCTGACAGCGTTGTCCGGCAAGCCATCGGTCGTCGTGTAGGTGCGGAAACGCCTCCCGTCGAAGCGCGTCAGCCCGCTGGCCGTTCCAATCCACAGGGACCCGTCGCGCGCGGCCGCCAGCGCGGTGATCGAGTTCGAAGGCAGGTCGGCCCGGGCCTTGTCGAAGGTCAGGAATTCGTAGCCGTCGAAGCGCGCCAGCCCCTCTTCGGTCCCCAGCCACAAATAGCCGTCGAGGGTCTGCGCGATGGCGCGAATGGTGTCCTGTGGAAGGCCCTGTTCCTGGGTCCAGGTGGTCCGCGAGTATTGCGTCAGACTCTTGCGAGGATCGAGCGCCGAGGCGCCCGGCGCCAAGAGAAAACCTAGCGCGCACGCGAGCAGCAGCCTGGAAGACACAGTTGTTTCCAGTATAGCCGCAGGCGGAGCGCCCGCAGGCGAATCGATATTATCCGATCAACTTCAGCCGCTTGAGGTCTTTATCCGTATCCGTCCACGGCGTCGGATCTCTGAGGAGGTGCATGTCGGAGCCCGCGGCCCACCATCATGGTGCACGTTATCACATTCACGCTAAATTTTACTTGACATCATAACACTCATATTTTATTATTGTGAGTGGATGAGGTCGCCAACCGACCTCCCGAAATCTACTGCATAGGAGCTTAAAACCATGTCTCTCACTCATTTCGACCCGTTGGCCAGTATCCGCGTCTTCGAAGATGCCTTCAACCGTATGCTTACCGAGCCGCAAACCAATCGTCCCTGGGCCCCCGCGGTGGACATCTACGAAACCGAGAACGAGCTGGTGTTGAAGGCCGATGTGCCGGACGTCGATATGAAAGACATCGATGTCCGCGTGGAAAACCAGACCCTCACCATCGCCGGCGAGCGCAAGTTCGAAAAACAGGACCCCGGCAACGGCTTCCACCGCATCGAGCGCAGCTATGGCTCCTTCGTGCGCAGCTTCGCGGTACCCAACGCCTTTGACACCGACAGCGTCACCGCCGCCTACAAGAACGGCGTGCTCACCGTGACCCTGGCCAAGAAGGAAGCCGCCAAGCCGCGCCAGGTGAAAGTCCAAGCCGCCTGATAAGGCATCTAATCCGTCAAGAGGGCCGCTCACCACGGCCCCAAGTTTCGGGGGCAGGCAGGCGCCACGCGCCGGCCCGGAATGGCCGGGTCGCGGTGGCCGCCGGCCTGCCCCGATTGTTCATTGGGGGAAACATGTTCCGATTGGACAGACTCACGCAAAAGGCGCAGGAAGCCGTGCAACAAACCCAGGGCATCGCGGAGAAGCTGGAAAGCCAGGCGATGTTTCCCGTGCATCTGCTGGTAGCCCTGGCGGAAGAAAGGGAGGGCATTGTCCGGCCCGTGCTGGAAAAGTGCGGCGTCCAGCCGGAGGCCGTTCTGTCGGAATCCCGAAGGATGGCCGCCACCTTGCCCAAGACCGTGGGCGTGCAGCCGGGCATGTACGTGTCGCCGCCGTTAAACCAGGTTCTCGAGCGCGCCTTCGACGAAGCCGGCCGTTTCAAGGACGAGTTCGTCTCCACCGAACACCTCCTGCTTTCGCTCGCTCAGCAGCGCGGGGACCCCGCCGCCCAGTTGCTCGAACGCGCCGGGGCCACCCACGACGCCATCCTCAAGGCCCTCGTGTCGGTGCGCGGCAGCCAGCGCGTGACGGACGCCAACCCGGAGTCCAAATACCAGGCTCTGGAGCGCTACGCGCATGACCTGACGGAGTCCGCGCGCAAGGGCAAGCTCGACCCGGTCATCGGCCGCGACGATGAGATCCGCCGCGTCATGCAGGTGCTCAGCCGCCGCACCAAGAACAACCCGGTCCTGATCGGCGAGCCCGGAGTGGGCAAAACGGCCATCGTCGAAGGTCTGGCCCAGCGCATTGTGCGGGGCGACGTTCCCGACCAGCTCAAGGGCAAGCGCCTGGCGGCCCTGGATCTCGGCTCGATGATCGCCGGGACCAAGTTCCGCGGCGAGTTCGAAGACCGCCTCAAAGCCGTGGTGAAAGAGATCGTGGATTCCAATGGCGAAATCATCTGCTTCATCGATGAGCTGCATACCCTGGTTGGCGCCGGATCGGCCGAGGGGGCCATTGACGCGGCCAACCTCTTGAAGCCGGCGCTGGCGCGCGGCGAGCTGCGCTGCATCGGCGCAACGACCCTCCGCGAATACAAAAGGTACGTGGAAAAGGACGCCGCCCTGGCCCGCCGCTTTCAGACCGTGCTGGTGGGTGAGCCCACCGTCGACGACACCATCGCCATCCTGCGCGGCCTCAAGGAGAAGTTCGAAATCCACCACGGGGTGCGCATCAAGGACGCCGCCATCATCGCCGCGGCGGTGCTTTCCCACCGCTACATCGCGGATCGCTTCCTGCCTGATAAAGCCATCGACCTGATCGACGAAGCCGGCGCCGCCCTGCGCCTGCAAATCGGCTCCATGCCCATCGAAATCGACGATTTGGACCGGCGCATCTCGCACCTCGAGATCGAGCGCCAGGCGCTCACCAAGGAAAGCAACCCGGGCTCGCGCGACCGGCTGCGCGTCATCGAAAACGAGCTCGAGCGTCTGCGCGGCGAGGCGGCTACGCTCAAGGAACGCTGGAACCGCGAGAAGGGCGCCATCCAGGGCGTGCGCCATCTCAAGGAAGAGCAGGATACCCTGCGCCAGGAAGAGGAACAGGCCAGCCGCGCCGGCGACTGGGAAAAGGCCGCCCAGCTTCGCTACGGCCGCCTTTCCCAAATCGAGAAGGATATCCAGGCGGCCGAGCAGGAACTCGAAGCCGTCAAGGGAAACGCCTTGCTCAAGGAGGAGGTCGGCGAGGACGACATCGCCCGCATCGTGGCCAAGTGGACTGGCATCCCCCTCGCCCGCATGATGGAAGGCGAAGTCCAGAAGCTGGTCAACATGCCCGAGCGGCTGAAAGACCGGCTGGTGGGCCAGGATGAAGCCGTGCGCCTGGTTTCCAACGCCATCCTGCGCAACCGCGCCGGTTTGAGCGATCCCAACCGGCCCATCGGCAGTTTCTTCTTTCTGGGACCGACCGGCGTGGGTAAGACCGAGCTGGTGCGGGCACTGGCCCACTTCCTGTTCGACGACGATAAGGCCATGATTCGCGTCGACATGTCCGAATACATGGAAAAGCACGCGGTGGCTCGCATGATCGGCTCGCCTCCCGGCTATGTGGGCTACGATGAGGGCGGCCAGCTCACCGAACAGGTTCGCCGGCGTCCCTATTCGGTGGTGCTGTTCGATGAAATCGAGAAGGCCCACCCGGACGTCTTCAACATGCTGCTGCAGATACTCGAAGACGGACGGCTCACCGACGGCCAGGGGCGCACGGTCAGCTTCCGCAACACGGTGATCGTGATGACCTCCAACGTGGGCGCCGCCATGATCGAGAAAAACACCATCGGATTCTCCGTCCACGCCCGCGACCAACGGACCGAGGATACCCGCAAGCGCCTGCTCGACGCCCTGCGCGGCGCTTTCCGGCCGGAGTTTTTGAACCGCGTTGACGATATCATCGTATTTAACGCTTTGACCCGCGAGCACCTGACCAAAATCGTGGATATCCAGTTGAGCAACGTCGCCAAGCTGCTCGAAGACCGCGGGATCGCGCTCGAAGTCACGCCGGCCGCCAAGGAGCGCATCATCTCCGAGGGTTACGACCCGAACTACGGGGCGAGGCCCATGAAACGCGCCATCCAGCGCCTGGTTCAGGACCCCCTGGCCCTGAAGCTCATCAACGGCGATTTCGCGGAGGGCGATACAGTGGTGGTAGACGGCAAAGAGGGCGCGGGCGAGTTGGATTTCTCGAAGCTCGCGCCAGTGAGTGTGTGAAGAAGCTGTGAGGGCCGCACCGGCGCCGTAGAGCGGGCCTCCGGCCTGCCATGCCGGCGTCCTCGCCGGCATTCTTCTTCGCCAAGAGGACATCGAGGGCGCGGCGCCAGGAAGAATGCCGGCGAGGACGCCGGCATGGCAGGCTGGAAGCCCGCTCCACGGGGTTGTCCGGCAGGCTGAGTTGACGCTATGAATACTTTCAAAACCGCCATGTTACTGGGACTCCTGAGCGCGGTTCTGCTGATCGGCGGGCAGGCCATCGGAGGACGCCAGGGTCTCTTCATCGGGCTGGCCATCGCCGCGGTCATGAACTTCGGAAGCTACTTCTTTTCGGACAAGATCGCGCTGGCCACCTATTCCGCCCAGCCGGTGTCCCCCACCGAAAACCCCGAGGTGTACCACCGGGTGGAACCCATCGTTCACGGCCTCTGCCGGCGCATGGGCCTCCCCATGCCCAAGCTCTATGTTCTTCCCGAGGATTCGCCCAATGCGTTCGCCACCGGCCGCAACCCCTCGCATGCCTCGCTCGCTTTCACCTCCGGAATTCTGCGGCGGATGAACGATAACGAGCTGGAAGGCGTGGCCGCGCATGAGCTGGGCCACGTGCTGCACCGCGATATCCTGATCAGCTCGGTGGCCGCCACCCTGGCCGCGGCCATCACTTTCCTGGCGCGCATGGCCTTCTGGTTCACCCCCTCCAGCCGCGACGATGAAGATAGCGGCGGCGGGGCCATCGCCGCAATCGCCATGATGATTCTGGCCCCCTTTGCCGCCATGCTCATCCAGATGGCCATCTCGCGCTCTCGCGAATACGACGCCGATGCCGCCTCCGCCAAATACGTCGGCTCGCCCTACCCGCTGATCAACGGCTTGAAGGATCTCGATAACTGGTCCAAGAGAATCCCCATGGATGCTTCGCCTTCCACGGCTCACATGTTCATCATCAAGCCATTCTCCGGCGGCAGCATGATGCGCCTGTTCTCGACGCACCCCTCGACTGAGGACCGCATCGCGCGCTTGCAGGCGATGCGATGAACGCTGGTGAACCAACATAGTGGGGTCAAGCCTTTCGGCTTGCCGCCGGGCTTTTGCCCGGCGTCTCGCGGCGCCGCGAGAATTCCTTGCGACAATAGGAGCAGCGCCATGACTCTCAGCGTGACAGTTCCAGACGCCGTGTACCGGCAGATGGCCGAGCTGGCGGCGCGGCAGCAGGTTTCCGTGGAACGGATAGCCGCCGCGGCGCTGGCCGAGCAACTCTCCGGCTGGGCCCGCGTGGAGCGGATGGCCGGGCGCGCCAGCCGCGAAGATTTCCTCGCCGCGCTCGACAAGGTCCCCGCAGCCGAACCCGCTCCGGAAGACCGGCTGTAAACCGAGCCCGCCCCGCCGCTATAATCCTATGGTGAGCGTCCTTTCCCGCCGCCAATTCGCCGCCGCCGCGCTCGGTCCCTTGGCCGGCCGCCTGCTGGCCCTGCCGCTTTCCGCCTTCAAACTCGGCGTCACCACCGACGAGATCGACGACGACCCGCTGGCCGCCGCCCGCTTTCTGCGCCGTTACGGTCTGAAGTGGGCCGAGGTGCGCAATATCTGGGGTCCCTACAACACCGACCAACCCGTGGAGAAGGTGCGCCAGGCGCGGGCCGCTTTCGACGAACAGGGCCTCCAGGTCTCCGTTCTGGACACGGGCTTCTTCAAGATCCCGCTGCCTCCGGATACCCCCGAGGGCCGGCGCACGCTCGACGCGCAATGGAAGCTGCTCGACGCCGCCATGGAGCGGGCCACCATCTTCGGAACGCGCAAAATCCGGATCTTCGCCTTCATGCTGGACCAGGGTGAGAAGCCGTCCGCCAAGGCTTACGCGCGGATCGACGAACTGCTGCGAGAGGCGGCCCGCCGCGCGCGGCCCGGCCGGTTCCTGCTGGCCGTCGAGAACATCGGCGGCGGCCACGTCTCCAACGCGGCGGAATCGGCGGAGCTTTTCAAGCGGGTCAAGGACGACAACGTGGGTCTCGCCTGGGACCCCAATAATGCGGCTCAATCGGGCGAGCAGCCATTCCCCGGCGGCTACCGCAAGCTCGACCCGGCGCGCATCTTCCACGTCCATCTGCGCGACTACCGGCACGACGCCGCCGGCAAAGTGGAATGGGCCGCGGTGGGCCAGGGCGAGTTCGACAACCTGGGGCAGATCCGCGCGCTGCGCAAGGACGGCTTCAAGGATACGTTCACGCTGGAGACCCACTGGCGCGACCCGCGGGGTAAGCTGTACTCCACCGAGACATCGCTCCAAGCCCTTCTAAAAGTCGTCGAGCAGGTGTAGGGCCTCTCCAGAAACCTCAGAAGGCTCCCAGATTCGGCCCCCGGTTTCTGACGCCTGTGACGGCCCCGCCGTCGTTTGCTGGCTTACGAAGTTGGGCGCATTGTATCAGGGCACGGCTTCAGCCGTGCCGCAAACAGGCACACACGGAGGGCTTTAGCCCCTGTCTTTTCAGGAGGATGAGAAGGAGTTGCGCCGGGGGTGCCAAACCAGGGGCTAAAGCCCAGAAAATGCTGCCCTGATCGGCACGGCTGAAGCCGTGCCCTGATACAATGCGCCCCAGCTTCGGAATTCGAAAAGACACTTTCGAAAATAGCCCCTAAGTCGTTGAAAATACGTCGGGGCTCCGGAGCGATTTTCATCGCTGCCGGTGCGCGATCATCGCCCATGCAAACAGGGGCTAAGTTAAGCCCTCCGTGTGTGCCCGCTTGCACCACGGCTGAAGCCGTGCCTTGATACAAGGCTCCCAAATTCGGAATTCAGCAAACGACGGCGGGGCCGTCACAGGCGTCAGAAACCGGGGCCGCACCTGCGAGCCTTCTGAGGGGTTTCTGGAGAGGCTGGCAACAGATCAGTCTTGGGCAAATTGCCCAAAATCAGGCGTCTAAGTCCTGTGTTTCCGCCGTTCCGAATGGGTTTTTTGGGCAAGCTGCCCAAATCCCGGGTGGCGCGCGGTCAGGAACTCCGGCCCACCACTCGCGTCGGCGCGCCTTCGTACCGGACGCCCGGCAGCAAGTGCTCCTGCTTCATGATGACGCTGTGCGGCGCCACATACGCGCCAGCCCCGATATCCGCGCCGTAGAGCGGCACCGTCGCGAAGCCCAGCGTGGCCCCTCGCCGGACGCGGACATAGTCCATCTTCAGAACGCGGTCTTCGAAAGTGTGCGCCTGGAACATGGATGTCACCGTGGCGCCATCCTCGATGATCAGCATGTCCGGATCCACCACCTGTGCGAAGCCCGGTCCCAGCGCCACGCGCTTCCCTAGTTTCACCCCCATGGCCCGCAAGTACCAGGAGAGAAGCAGCGTGCCTTCCAGATGGGTCAGCGTGGGACGGGCCCAGGCCTCCCATGTGACATACAGAAAGTCCCACCTTCCGCACCAGCACGCCCAAAACGGGTGCTGGCCGGGGCGCACGCGGCCAAGCAGCGACCACTTGACGGCGACCGCCAGAAAACACAAGAGCGCCTCCGCCGCCAATCCTGCCAGACACACGGTCGCCGAGACCAGCAGCCACCCGCCGGCCGTCGCGGCGGCCGATACCGCGCGAAGCCATAGCAGCGCCGCCAGCATGGGCGGTATGGGCAGCGTGAAGCGCACCAGTTCCCAGAACAGCCGGGTGGCGTAGCGGATGGGAGAGGGGTTGTAGGTAAGCCGCCGGTCGCATTCCACCACCTCCCGGCGGGGCAGCTCAAAGGGAGGATGGCCGAACCACGAACCGCCGTCCCGCATGGGTTCGCCAACCACCGTGCAGACGCCCAGCAGAACGTTATCGGGCAGGACCGACCCCGCCGGAATCACCACGTGATTGCCCAGATACACGCCGCTGCCCAGGCGCGTGGCGGCCAGCGTGACCGTGCCGCGATGCAAGCGCGGCCCTCCCACGTAGATGCCATCCGCCAGGAAAGTTCCCTCGCCGATTTCGACCAGCTCGGGTACCGTATCGAGGATGGTGCTGATTTCGCAGCGGCGGCCCACCTTCATCCCCGCCCACCGCAGCCACACCGGCCAGAACAGCGCGCCCGCCAGCCAGGCGCCGGCCGCCTCCAGCATCTCCGTTTTCATGCGCACCCGGATATAGGCCAGGCTCCAGCGGCTGATTACGCCCTCCGGCACGGGTCCCATGGCGCGCACGATGAGCGCCTCGATCGCCAGGGTAAGCGGAACCGACAGCGTTACCAGGGCCAGTGCGGCCAGCAGGAGGGCCGGATGCAGGGTGGGATTGTCGAGCCAGCGCGAGATGCGCTCCGCATCCACGCCCAGCGCCACGGCGGCCACGGCGGCCAGCAGCTCGGGGATCAGCAACGGCAATTCCCCGATGGCGCAGCGCGCCAGCGCCATCAGCAGATCGTGCTTCCAGGGCGAAAGCCCGGCAGCCGCTTCCGGCGCAGCGGGCGCGTACCCCGCCGGCCTGGCGGGGATGCCATCCCATCGCTCGCCGCTGGGAACTACGCCGCCCGGCGGAAGCCAGGAAAGCGGGGTCAGGCAGGCGCCGGCCTCGAGCCGCGCACCCCCGGAGACCCCGGACCGTATCTCGAGCGTGGCCCCGTCCCCCAGCGACACCGGCCGGACCAGTATATCCCCGTATTCGAGCTCCACCAGCCCGACGATGGCTTCCTGGCCGATGCTGACGTCGTCGCCGATCTCCAGCAGGTCCCACCCGCCCTGGCGCAGATCGACGCCCCGGTGGATGTGGACCCGCCGGCCAATCCGCGCCCCCAAGGCTCGCAGGGCCATGTTCTGGAAGCCGGTTCCTTCGATCAGCCACCAGGGGATGCCGCGGACCGCCTGCTGCACCATCCAGTTCCGCACATAAAAGCTTCCCCAAACCGGCGCGCGCAGCGGGCGGTAGCGGCCGATCAGGCAGCGCTTCACGCCGGCCGCGGCGCAGACCGCCAATGGCGTGTAGACCGCCAGCCCGGCGAAGAAAAGGGCCGGCGCCAGGAGCAGCGAAGGGATCAGCCCGATAGAGAGCATCATGGAAGGCGCGAGGTCGAACACGCCCCAATACCCCACCATCGCGGCGGCCGAAAAAATCGCCAGAAGCCAAACCGCCTGGATGACGGTGGCCAAGTGGGGTAAGCCTCCTGGCTTGCCTGGGGTGTTGGCGGGGCCGGTAGGCCTGGCATCTGGCATAAGCCTGGATGGCAGGCCAGGAGGCCTGCCCCACTATCTTCCCAGCCACCCCCGCCACGGTGCGCCCTTCATACACGTCGCGGACAGTGACCGGCGTGGCCGCATCGTCCTCCCGCAGCCGGGTCACCACCTGTGCGGCCCGCAGCGAATTCCCGCCCAGATCGGTAAAAAAATCCGCATCGATGGCCACGGCCTGCTCAAGCCCGAGAACGTCGCGGAAGACCTCCGCCAGGCGGGCCTCCAGCGGGTTCCTTGGCGCGGTTCCCGCTTTGCTCCCCGGCGGCCCGTTGAGCCGAGGGAGCGCGGCCCGGTTGAGCTTCCCTCCCACCGTGAGCGGCAGATCCCGCAGAATTCCGAACCGGTTGGGGACCATGTAATCCGGCAGGGTCTCCCGCAAGGCGGCTTCGAGCGTGCCAAACTCCTTCGGCTCCCAGCCGTTTTCCGGCACGATGAAGGCGGCCAAAGCGCCATCCTGCACGGCGCAGGCGGCCGAGCGCACACCCTTCCAGGCCGCCACGCGCGTTTCAATCTCTTCCAGCTCCACGCGGTACCCGCGGATCTTCACCTGCGAATCGGCCCGCCCATGATAGAAGTAGTCGCCATCGGCGGCGCGATGAACCAGGTCTCCGGTGCGGTAAATCCGCCCGAAACGCGGGTGGGAAACAAACTTCTCGGCGGTTTGCGCGGGCCGGTTTCGATACCCGCGCGCCAGCCCGATCCCGCCCAGGCACAGCTCGCCCCATTGGCCTTCGGCGGCTTCCTCAAAAGAGTCGTCGAGCACCCACGCCTGGAGTCCCGGGATAGGCCGCCCGATGGAAACGGGTTCGCCGGGATGAATATAGGTCCGCGTGGCCGTCACCGCGCACTCGGTGGGGCCGTAGCCGTTCACCAGCCGTCTTCCCTTGGACCAGCGATCAGCCAAATCCTGCGGCAGGGCCTCGCCGCCGGTGTAGATGAACTCAAGCTCGGGCAGCTCCGCTTCGGGGTCCTCGCAACCCATGGCGCGCAGCAGCGTGGGAGGCGGACAAAAGACGGTAATCCGTTCGCGGCGGAGCCACGCTGCCAGATCCGGCCCCAGCCGCACGGTTTCGTCATCCACCACTACCAGGGTGGCCCCGGCCGCGAACGCCAGCCAGA
This sequence comes from Terriglobia bacterium, assembly GCA_963767595.1. Taxonomy (GTDB): domain Bacteria; phylum Acidobacteriota; class Terriglobia; order Bryobacterales; family Bryobacteraceae; genus BOG-224. Next base: position 48,301 of record CAVYEK010000014.1, on the reverse strand, counting down.
TTTCTTCGATGGAGGAGTCGTAGGCCGGCGAGGAGTTCTGAGAGACGCGCGCATCGGGCGTGAGACGGAATTCCTCGATATCGGAAGCCACCAGGTTCACGATGCTCCGATGCTCCACCATCACGCCTTTGGGCCGCCCGGTGGTGCCCGATGTGTAGATCACATAAGCCAGGCTGGCGGGGTCGGCCAGGCACTCCGCCGACGCGGCGGGCGAATCCTCCATCTCGTCCACCACCAGGATGCGCCCGCCGAATCCAATCCCTCTGGCGCGCGCCGCGCCCTCGGCATCGGTGAGAAGGGTGGGGCAGGCATCCTGGCCTGCCTTAGGCATCCCAGGAGGCAGGCCAGGAGGCCCGCCCCACGCGTCTTCCAGGATTTCGCGTATCCGCCCGTCCGGAAAGGCCGGGTCCATCGAGGCGTAGGCGCCGCCTGCCTTGAGCGTCCCCAGTTGGGCGCTGTAGAGCCATTCGGAGCGCCGCGGCAAGAGGATGGCGACAATCGAATCGCGCCCCGCCAAGCCCCGCAACGCGCCCGCCACTGTTTCCGCCTGCCGCTCCAGCTCCGCGTACGTCACCCGGCGACGGTCGGGCCTGTCATGGCCCGGAGGGATCTCCACGGCCGTCCGCTCCGGCCAGCGCCGAACCGCACTAACGAAGAATTGGTGCAACAGGACGGGAGAGGTTTGGGACAGCGCCTCACCAGCGGTGGAAACCGACCCCTGGACCATGATTCACCGCCTCAGGCGACCTGAAGAGCCGGCGTCGGAGGCCAGAAGTCGTGTCCGCGGACGAGTTCGGAGCATGAAAACCGAAGCGGTAACGCCCAACAGCAGCCCGATGACGCCCCCCAGGCGGTATAGGGCGATCACTTTCGCCATGTGCAGCGCTACCACATCCATCAAAGGCTTCATCGGCTCCCCTCCGCCACCCGGCAAATCGCAAACGCTTTTGCCGCTTCATCTAACTAGACGCGATGCGGCCGCCGGAAGTAACTGGCTCCATAGTGCTATTCCCCGCAGCGGCGATTAAGTTCCCTGCAAACTGTTCACGGTGAACTTCAGCGACCGGCGTGCCAGGGAGCCTTCCGCGGTAGCACAGGCGAGGTTGACAGACGAAAGCATCTGTCCCACACTACAGTGCGCGGAAGGCCGAAGATATCGCCGAAAAATGTAGAAACTCCAGCGACAGACGAAAGCGTCTGTCCCACAATACGGTGCGCGGGAGACCGGAAATACCGCGGCAATGTACAAACTCCAGGCGCCGGCACGGGCGCCACGTTCGCCTCGGCGCGGATTCGGATGTGGCATATTCTAAGGGAGGTTCCCATGAAAAATCTCCCGCGTGTCCTCGCTCTTATCCCGCTACTCGCCGCCGCGTTGCCGGCCCAGCGCCCGTGGCAGCAGATCACCGTTCCGCCGGTCCGCGACGTGGCCGCGAATTTCAAAACGCCGCCGCACGAGTATGGCGCCATCCAGCCGTTCATGGGCTGGAACGGTCCGGACGCCAACGACAGAAAGGCCCGGATCGTCCAGGATCTCGACCGGCTCTCGGCCAATGGCATCTTCGTGGTGAACGTCTCGCCGGGACGCGGCGAGCCGCTGTACCTTACCCCGGAACACATGGAGCAGATGAAGTTCGTGGTTCAGGAGGCCAAGAAGCGCGGGATGAAGCTGTGGCTCCAGGACGAATCCGATTATCCCAGCGGGTTCGCCGGCGGCAAGATCAGCAAGCTATACCCGCAGCTCGGCATGCAGGGCATCGTCTCCGATATTCGCGTCCGCGTCTCGCCCGGCCAGACGCTCACCATGCCGGCCCCGCCGGATACGCTCGCCATCCTGGCCCTGGAGACCGGCCAGGACCAGCAATTGCACCAGATCATTTCCATCCCGGTCCCCGCCAACGGCCAGCTCAAGTGGACCGTTCCGAACGAAGGCACTACCCCCAACGAGCCCCGTTATTCGTGGGAGGTGGCTTTCATTCGCCACATTTACGTCAGCTCGCCGACCCGGAATTTCAATCGCGAGGACGGCACCCGCGCCAAGGACGGCCTCTACTCCCTCATCGACTACCTCGACCCGGAGGCCACCCGCGCCTTCCTCACCATCACTCACGAAACCTACCGCCAGGCTATCGGCGATGAGTTCGGCAAAACCGTCCTGGGGTTCTTTGGCGATGAGCCGGATTATTCCATCGGCGGATCGCCCTGGACGCCCAAACTGCTGGAAGAGTTTCAGGTGCGCAAAGGCTACGATCTGAGGCCCTACATCCCGCAGTTCTTCTTTGGCAAAATGTCCGACGAGGCGCAGCGGGCCAAGGCCGACTACTGGGACGTCTGGAGCGGCATCTTCCAAAACTCCTTCTTCGGACAGCAGGCCGACTGGTGCGCCAAGTACAACGTGGAATACCTGGTGCACCTCAACCACGAAGAGACCATGAACGCCCTGGTGCGCAGCGAGGGCGATTATTTCCGCGACAACCGCAAAGTGGGGGTGCCCGGAATCGACAACCTGAGCCAGCTCGTGCCGAACGCCATCCACACCCCGGACGGGACCTGGAACGTCAACAACAATTTCCCCAAGCTGGCCTCCTCGGCCGCGCACCTGTTCGGCAGGCCCAAGGTCTGGACCGAAGGGGCCGGCGGACCGGGCATCGATGGCAAGTTCCAGTTGGATTTTCAAGTGGTGCGGGGAGTGACCGCGCTCCAAATCCGCGTCCCCGTGACCCGCGGCCCCGGCGGCGAGGCAGCCTCGTCCGCGACGCCCCCGCAAGCGCCCATGCTGGCGTGGTACGCCGACCGGGCGGGCTATCTGATGGCCATCGGACGCCCGGCCGCGCAGGTGGGCCTCTACCATCCCGTCAATAGCATGTGGATGGGCGACCCGGATGCCGACCGAAGCACTACCAAGCTGGGCTGGCAGTTATTCGAGCACCAGGTGGATTGGGATTACTTCGACGAGCAGTCGCTCAGCTCGGTGGCCACCATCGAGAACGGCGGTTTCCGGAACCTCAGCGGCCAGCTCTACCGGGCCATCGTGGTTCCCTCCTCCACCGTGATCACGCGCACCGGCCTGGAACGTTTTCAGGCCTTCGTCAAAGCCGGCGGCAAAGTGATTTTCGTGGGTAAGACGCCCACCCTGGTGGTGGACAAGACGTTCCTGAGCGCCAAGGACGCGCCCGGCCTGAGCTTCGCTACGCTCATCGAACCCTCCGGCGACATCACCGAGCGCGTGCTGGCGGCGCTGCCCAAGCCGGATGTGAAGCTGGACGCCGCGTTCCCGCGATTGACCTACACGCATCGGAGCTGGCGCGACGCCGAGATGTACTATTTCTTCAACGAAAGCAATCAGGCGGAATCGCGCACGGCGACCATCGCCGGACGCGGCCAGGCGCAGGCCTGGGACCTGGCGACGGGCGAGATTCATCCTCTCTCCGGCGCGATCGCCGAGGGCGATTCCGTGCGCTTTCCGCTGTCGCTCGGACCCTACGAGGCGAAGGTCATCGTAGTCGGACCGCTTCCCGGCGGAGCCGGCGCGCCGGAGCTTTCTTCAGTGTCCGGCGACACTCTCGCGGAGCTGGGCGGAGATTGGACGGTGGATCTGAATGGCAAACAGGTGACCACTCCTCTGAAATCGTGGGAGGATCTGGGCGCGCCGTCCTTTGCCGGCCCGGCCACCTATCGCAAGCAGTTCACCGCTTCCGCCGCGCCGGCCGGCAAGCGGCTGTTCCTGGAGATCGCCGATGTGCACGATTACGCGCGCGTGAAACTGAACGGGAAAGAGCTGGAGGCCCACGCCTGGCAGCCCTATCGCTGGGAGGTGACCAACGCCGTGAAAGCAGGCCCCAACGATCTCGAAGTGGAAGTGCGCGCGACGGCTTCGGGCGGCCGCGGCGAAGGTCCGCCTCCGCCTCCGGCGGCCGCGCCCACCGCCCCAGCCGCCGCCGGCGGGCGAGGCGGCCGGGGCGGCAGGGGGCCAGGGGCCGCGGGAACCGCCGCTGCGCCACCCGCGCCCGCTCCCGCTGGAAGAGGCCGCGGGGCCGCGCCACCGCCGGTTTCGGGCTTGCTCGGGCCGGTTCGCCTGGTGGCGCGCTGAACCCGTGTGGGACAGACGCTTTCACTCAGGCCAGGTATCTTTGCAGATCGTCGGTGCGGAAGCAGTGCGCGAAGGCCGTCTCCTGGGTGATGCGGCCGGCGCGCACCAGTTCGGCGAGCGATTGCTCCATGGTGGTCATGCCCTCGGTGCGGCCCACCGAAAGCTGCGAGCGAAGCTGATGGTCGTCGCCCTTGCGCACCAGCGCGCGCACGGCGTCGGTGGCGATCATCACCTCCACGGCGGGCCATCGCGATACGCCGTCGATGCCCGGCACAAGCTGCTGGGCGATCACCGCCAGCAGGGCCAGCGATATCTGCTGGCGGATTTGCGGCTGGTTGGCCGCCGGGAACGAATCGAGGATGCGCGCCACCGCCTGCACCGCATCGTTGGTGTGCAGAGTGGAAAGCACCAGGTGGCCTGTTTCGGCGGCGGAAAGCGCCGTGGCCATGGTTTCCGCGTCGCGCATTTCGCCAACTAGAATCACGTCCGGCGTCTGGCGCATGATGCTGCGCAGAGTGCCCGCGAAATCGGGCGTGTCGCGGCCCACCTCGATCTGTTCGATCACCGAGGCGCGGTTGACGTGTTGGTATTCGATGGGGTCTTCGATGGTCACCACATGCGCCGCCCGGCGCGTGTTGACGATGTCGATGAGCGCCGCCAGGGTGGAGGTCTTGCCGCACCCGGTGGGCCCGGTCACCAGCACCAGTCCCTGGCGCCGCTCGGCCAGTTTGGCCAGCGCCGCGGGCAGGTGCAGCCATTCGAGCGAGGGAATCCTCGACGGCAGCAGCCGGATGCTGGCGGCCAGGGCGCCGCGCTGGTGGTGGATATTGACCCGAAACCGCCCCAAACCTTCGCGGACGTAACTGAAGTCCACCGATTTCTTCTTCTGTAGCTCCTCCAGTTGCCAGGCTTCGAGCAACGGAAGAACGTGGCTGCGCACGTCCTCGGGTTCGAGCGCCGGGCCGGCGCCGCGCTCCAGCGCGCCGCCGATCCGCAGTATGGGTGGGACGCCGGCGATGAGCACCACGTCGGAAGCCCCCCGCCGGGCGGCCGATTCCAGCACGTGGTCGAGCGACGCGCTCGATTGCGGGGTCCGCGGCGCGGCGGCTCTCTGGCTGGGGGCCGCGCGGTTCAGCTCCGCCACGATCTCGAAGAGTTCCTTATCGTAATCGCTCATGGCTTCACCAATTCCAGTATAGTGGGGCGGGCCTCCGGGCCCGCGCCGGGCTCGCCGGGGGCTCCTTCACCGCGGTGACGCCGAGACGCGGAGGAATCGTCGATTTGCGAATCCTGAGATCTTGAAGCTCTCCGCGATTCCTCCTCGTCCCCGCGTCTCCGCGGTGAACTTCGGTCTTGACCGCTTTGACATTTGCCCCGCCGAACTTTTAAGATCCCCCTATTGAGACTCCTGGTTTTTTCCGATATACACACTGATTGGAAGACGCTCGAAGCCCTCCTGAGCGTGGAGGCGGATTACTATATCGCGGCGGGCGACCAGGTGACCTGGTCGAAGGGTTTGGACCGCTGCGGCGCCATTCTACAGCGGCGCGCCGAGCGTGTCTATGTGCTGCCCGGCAACCACGAATCGGCCGGCCAGATCTCCGCCATGTGCGCGCGCTACGGCCTCCACGACTTCCACGGGCAGTATTTCCAGGCGGGACGCTGGCAAGTCGCGGGCCTGGGCTATTCCAACCCCACGCCGTTCCACACCCCTGGCGAATACAGCGAGGCGCGCATCGCCGGCCAGCTCCAGCGCTTCGCCGGCCTGGCGCCGCTGGCGCTGGTGTGTCACACGCCGCCTTACGGAACGGCGCTCGACCGCATCGGCCCCGGCCTGCATGCCGGCTCCACGGCGGTCCGCGATTTCATTCTCAAGTACCAGCCCGAGCACTTTCTGTGCGGCCACATTCACGAGGCCGAAGGGACAGTCGTCGAGATGGGACGCACCCACGCGCGCAACGTCGGCAAAGCGGGTCATCTGTTAGAATTGGATTGAACGCCCATGACAGTCGAAGAATTGGACCGCGAATACACGCCCCTCCGCGAACAGGCCTTGGCCGTGCGGAGGTATCTTTGACCTCGCCGCGCAGAAAGACAAGCTGACCGCCATCGAACAGCGGATCGGGTCCGCCGATTTCTGGTCGAACCCCGAAAAGGGCCAGAAGGTGATGCAGGAGCGCAAGCGCCTGGAGCAAACCATCGCCAACGACGGCCGCATCCGCGGCCTCACCGAAGACCTCGATACCCTTTTCGAGCTGGCGCGCGAAGGCGAAAACGTGCTTGGCGATATCGAGCGCGAGATGAAGGAGTACGCCCAATTCCTGGAGCGCATCGAAACCGCCATGCTGCTCTCGGGCGAGAACGACGCGCGCAGCGCCATCGTCACCATCCACCCCGGGGCCGGCGGCACCGAAAGCCAGGACTGGGCCGAGATGCTCTTGCGCATGTACCTGCGCTGGGCCGAGCGCGAGGGCTTTCCCACGGTGATCACGGACCGCCTGGAGGGCGAGGGCGCGGGCATCAAATCGGTCACCTTCGAAGTCAACGGCGAGAACGCCTACGGCCTGCTGCAATCGGAAATCGGCGTGCACCGCCTGGTGCGCATCTCCCCGTTCGACGCCAACGCGCGGCGGCACACCTCGTTCGCCTCGGTTTTCGTGTACCCGCAGGTGGACGACGAGATCAAGATCGATATCAAGCCCGACGATATTCGCATCGACACCTTCCGCTCCTCCGGCGCCGGGGGCCAGCACGTCAACATGACCGATTCGGCGGTGCGCTTCACCCACCTCCCCACCGGCATCGTGGTGCAGTGCCAGAACGAGCGCTCCCAGCACAAGAACCGCGAGAGCGCCATGAAGCAGCTTCGCGCGCGCCTCTACGAATTCGAGATGGATAAGAAGCGCGCGGATGCGCGCAAGACCGAGGATACCAAGCTCGACATCAATTTCGGCAGCCAGATCCGCAACTATGTGCTGGCGCCCTACCGGCTGGCGAAGGACCTGCGCAGCAAGCTGGCCATCGGCGATGTGGACCGCGTCCTGGAGGGCGACTTGGAGCCTTTCATGCACGCTTTCCTGGTGTGGAGAAAAACCGGGAAGATCGCCGGCGACGCCAAGGACGAGCTGCCGGAGTGAGCGTCGCGCACGCCGCCGGGCTGATTCGCGCCGGAAAGCTGGTGGCGTTCCCCACCGAGACGGTGTACGGGCTGGGCGCCAACGCCTTCGACGATGCGGCGGTGGCGCGCATCTTCGAAGCCAAGGGGCGCCCGCGAACCAGCCCCTTGATCGTGCACGTGGATTCCATCGAAATGGCGCGCGCGCTGGCCGCGGAGTGGTCCGAAGCCGCCGAAACGCTGGCGCGCCGCTACTGGCCCGGTCCGCTGACGCTGGTGGTTCCGAAAATGCGGTGGGACAGGCCGGGACGTATGTCCAAGGCCGGCCGCGAGGCCTGCCCCGCAATTCCCGATATAGTTACCGCGGGCCTGCCCACGGCGGGCCTTCGCATGCCCGCGCACCCGCTGGCGCTCGAGCTGATCCGCGCCGCCGGGGTGCCCATCGCCGCTCCCAGCGCCAACCGTTTCACCGAGCTTTCCCCCACCGCCGCCGCCCACATTCCGCGCGATCTGGCCGACTATGTGCTCGATGGCGGCCCGGCCCGCGTGGGCATAGAATCGGTGGTGCTGTCCCTGGCGGGCCCGCCCACCCTGCTGCGCCCCGGCGCCATCCCCCTGCCGGAAATCGAAGCGCTCATTGGCCCCGTGAGGATGGGCGCGGCGCCGGATGAAGGCCCCCACCCATCGCCCGGCATGCATCCCCGGCACTACAGCCCCGCCACGCCGCTCTATGTGCTGGGCGCCGGCGAAAAGCCTCCCGAAGGCCACGGCGCCTGGCTGCGCATCGGCCACGAAATGCCGGCTAACGCCAGCGACTACGCCGCGGCGCTTTACGAGACGCTCCATCGCCTGGACGCGCAAGGCCTGCCGTGGATCGCCGTCGAGCGTCCACCCGACGCGCCGGAGTGGGCCGGAATACTCGACCGTCTGCTGCGCGCCGGGGCATAGCGGCGGCCGGGGAACAAGAGCAACCGCTCCCTGACCGCGCACCCGCCTCTACAAAAGGCCCCGCAAGCCGCAACCGGCACACACAGACTCGCGCGTCATATTATCACTTGCTTAGCGCCCGACTTAGAAGTTCTTTCTAATACTCCCACTACCTGTAGAGAAACGCCGCGCGAAAATGCACCACTTCATTCTTCAAACATTTATGCGGATCATTGTAAATTGCTCGTGCTATGGCCGCCTCTTATCGCCAGCTATGAGTACAGGACTACTATCCCGCCAAACAGTGCACTCCCTAACACTCCAGTTCACGAACCATCCGGAGAATCGTGTACAATTCCATGAAATGCTGTCTGTGCGCGAATTGCTGCCCTGGGTTCCGGCGGCGACGTTTCGGGGTCCGCTATACCTGTGTATTCTTCCACTTTTGCTCTTGGCCGCTCCCCCTGCCAGAGCCCAATCCACTACCGTGGGCGCGTTCGGCGCCGTTCCCGATGGCGTTCTCAGAACCGATGGCGCAATGACGGCCGGCTCTCCAACCCTCACTTCGCTCTCCGGTTCGTTCACTCCATCGGACGTCGGCAAATACATGCAGGTGATCGGCGCGGGTCCAGGTGGAAGCTCCGGTACGGGCGCCATCGCGCTCGATTCGAATGTTCTCACCTCCTCGTCCGGAGGCTTTGTTTCCTCCGACGTCGGCCGCGGAATTATCATCCTCGGCGCCGGGCCCCAGGGCGCGGACCTCATCACTTCCATCGCCGCCTGTCAATCTCCCAACTCGGTGACCCTAAATACGGCGGCGGCAACGGCCTTGACCGGAGCCACTTACTATTACGGAGCGATGACGCTTGAGGCCACCATCCGCAGCGTCCAATCCAACACCACGGTGACGTTGTCAACCTCCGCGGCGGCAACGGTCAGTAGCGCGACGTATGCGTACGGAACCAACAACGCCGCCCAGTTTCAGGCCGCCGTCGACTCGGTGGGGCAATCCGGCGGCGGAACGGTGAATGTCCCGCAGCCCGCAACATGCCCTGCCGGCGCCACCTGTGGATACGTGCTCGCCGCAACGGACATGACCACTTCCGTGGCTCCCAGCGCGGTTAAGATTCGCTACAGCGGCGTGTCGTTGGTCGGGGCCAGCCCCGAAGCGAACCTGTTCTGCCGGGGCGCCTGGGGGCTCTATGCAAGCAGCGTCCAATTCGGAAGCGAGCCCGCCGCCATTCGCGGACACTGCATTGGGCTTGGCGATGGAAATGGCCCGCCCGGAAGCGGCATCTCGGTCTCTGACGTTACTCTCTCCAATCTCCACCTTTACGGAATGACCAATGGCAATACTCTCAGCTACAGCTTCCTCCCCACGGCCCCCCCGCTCACTACAACCGGCGACGGCTGGGATGAAACGCACAAGGGCGTCTATATGTGGGGGCAGGGCGCCTTTGCAAACATCATGATCGACTCGGTGAGTATTCAGGACTTCAAGGGCGAGAACATCTTCTCGGGAGGATCGGCCGTCACCGGAATGGTCATCCAGAATTCCAACATGACGAATTTCAACGGCGATGGGATTTCCGTGCTCGCCGCCTCCCTGCAGGTCCTGAACTGCAGTATCACCAACGGCTCGAACGCCGGAATAGAGAACGCCGCCCAGGGGTCCGGCGCGCCGGCTCTTATCAGCCAGGTGTATCAGGGCAATCTGATCGCCAATTTCCCCCGCGAAGGGCTCGTCGTTGTGGGCGTGGATGGGACCGTGCCTGCTGGAACAATCAGCATTGCCAACAATACGTTCGACACAATCGCTCAAACGTTGCCGAGTGGTACGCAAAGCGCCATCTATATCGGCTCTCAATCCGGGGGCGTTGCGCCAGGAAACATAACAGTCAGCGGGAACACCTGTTACGACTGTATGGGTTTTGGGATCTTCTTGACCGATGGCGCCTACTCCATTACGGGCAATACCTTCGTCTTGGACAAATATAGCGCCTCCCGTGTTTTCGATTTCTCTTATCCGATTAAAAACGTTACCATATCGAACAATACAGGTTACCTCACACCGGCCGCGGCTGCGAATTCACTCGGGTTGGAGGCGGTCTACTGGATCAACCCATTCCGCCCGTGGGGCGCTCTTTATTGGAACAACGTCACCGTTCAAGGAAATACCTGGAACTTTCCGGGGACTCCAAGCTATGATTTTCAGGTCGGCCAGGGCGGATTCGGGCTTCTAGCGGGCCAGAACATCGTCTGGCAGCAGGATTCGTGCATCGGCTGCACATATCCGGATTTGAACCATGGCCTCTTTAACCTGGCGTGGACGCCGGTTATCGAGCCTCTCGGCCCGGAGGTGGCGGTCACCGGAAACCTCGTTCCCATTACAGCGACCATCGATGCAACCAGAGAGCGGGACGGCTCCGAAGTGCGGATTCTGAATGTCGGTTCTCAGGCCGTGACCTTCGTGCCCGATAGCAATATCAGTATGGGGGCGCCGATGACTCTGTTTACTGGGGACTCGCTGACTTTTCATTACGTTGGCAGCCTCGGCAAATATGTCGCTGTACTGGTTTCCGTCAGTCCTGGAACGGCGACGCTTTATGCCGGGCAGACCCAGCAATTCTCGGCGTCTATTACGGGCAGTAGCAACCAGCAGGTGACCTGGAGCATTTCACCCAGCGGCCTGGGTAGCATTACCGCCGCGGGCTTGTATCAGGCTCCCGCTTTGGTTCCGTCGCAGCAGGTGGTCGCCATTACGGCGACCGCCGTGGCGGATTCAACCCGCTCCGCAACTGCTTCCGTGACTTTAGAGGCCGTGTCGGTTTCGGTGAGCCCGCCCACCGCGTCGCTCGATGCGGGTCAGACGCTTCAACTTTCGGCGACCGTGACCGGATCGGGCAATTCCGCGGTCAACTGGAGCTTGTTGCCAGGGGGAACCGGCAGCGTATCCGCCGCCGGACTGTACACTGCGCCGTCACCCGTACCTTCGGCTCAGACGGTCACGATAGTCGCCACCAGCGTGTTCGACCCCGCCAAGTCAGCCTCCGCGGTTGTCACTCTGCAGCCCGTCGCCGTTTCCGTTAGCCCGTCCACCGTCAGCCTTGGATCTTCGCAGATGCAGGCGTTCACCGCGACCCTCACCGGGACCGCCAATCAACAGGTTTCCTGGAGCATCCTTTCGTCCGGGGCCGGGGCCATCTCCACCTCCGGCGCCTACACGGCTCCGGCTTCCATCGCGACGCAGGCCACAGTTGTTGTCCAGGCGGCCAGCATCGCCGATTCCTCAAAAGCCGCTACCGCGTCGATCACCCTTTTTCCCGTGAGCCTCTCGCTATCTCCGCTCACAGCTACCTTAGGGGCGAACCAGACGATTTCCCTCAACGCCACCGTGGTTTATGCCGCGAATACCCAGGTGAACTGGACAGTTGTGTCCGGCCCTGGCCAGGTCGATGCGGCTGGAAACTATACGGCGCCGTCTTATGTGTCTACGCAGCAGGTGGCGGTCGTGAAGGCCGCCAGCGCCGCGGATCCGACCAAACTCCAAACGGCGACAATTACCCTGATTCCGGTCTCTGTTGCGATTAGTCCGGCTGCAATGACGCTGATTGGCGGGCAGGCGGCTCAGCTCTCAACCACGGTGCTCGGCGCCACCAACACGCTCGTCAATTGGGCGATTTTGCCGCCCGCGGCTGGCACACTGTCTTCCGGCGGCTTATATACCGCCCCGGCGATGATCTCGGCGCAGCAATTGGTTACGGTTCAGGCCACCAGCGCTCAGGATCCCACTCGGGTGGCCACGGCTGTGATGACGCTCAATCCGGGTAATGGGTATGCACACCTGCGGACCGTCACTATCAACCATGCGATGGTTTCTGGCTCGTCGAGTTTGACCAACTTTCCGGTATTGATTTCGCTGCCATCGGACTCGAGCCTGGCGGCCAATGCCCAAGTCAGCGGCAGTGACATTTTATTTACGGATTCAAGCGGTAATAAGCTGAATCATGAAATCGAAACCTACAATTCCGCCACCGGTCAGTTGATCGCATGGGTACAGGTTCCCTCGATTTCGCCGGCCGCCGATACAGTCGTCTACATGGATTACGGCAACCCAGCGGCAGCCAATCAACAGAACAAAGCATCGGTGTGGGACTCCAACTACCAGGGCGTGTGGCACCTGGCCAACGGCGTCACGCTGAACGCCGCGGATTCCACTTCCAACGCTAACAACGGAACCATCGGCAACGCGGCGGCCGCGGCGGGCGAAATCGATGGCGCGGCCCATTTCAATGGCGGCAATGCCTGGGTGGATGTGGGCAACGGTTCAGGGCTGCGCATCACCGGACCGATCACGGCGGAAGCGTGGATCAATGTGACGGCCTGGCCGGCGAGCGGATACCCGGCGGGGCTGTTCGGAATGGGCTATAGCTACGCTTCGGGTCGGACGGGCTGGATGCTCGAGGCCTCCACGGACAACGGTGGAAACCATTTCCTGAGCTGGGCTAGCAACAACGGAGCCCCCCACGGTGTTACCAGCCCCAGCACCATAGCCACGGGGGCCTGGCACCACCTGGTGGGCGCCTTCGACGGAGCCTCTTGGACCCTGTATCTGGACGGAGCGCCGAAAGCGTCCAGCGCGGATCGCGCCGCTCCGGTCGACTCCGGTGACCACGTGGTTGCAGGCGCCCTCTCCACCAACGGATTCGGGAACATCTTTCCGTTCAACGGGCTGCTCGATGAGCTGCGCATCTCCAACACCGCGCGCACCAGCGGCTGGATCGCGACCGAATACAACAATCAATCAAGCCCTGGCGCCTTCGTGAACGTGGGTGCGGCGCAGGCCGGTACAGCGTCGGTTACGGTAACGACGTCGCCTTCCGGCCTTGCTTTTGCGGTAGACGGGACCACATACAGCGCGTCGCAGATCTTCCAGTGGACTCCCGGGACGAGCCACACGGTCGCGGTGCTTACCACTCCGCAATCGGCGGGGACGGGGATTCAGAACGTATATGCGAACTGGTCGGATGGCGGCCCGCAATCGCACTCCATCACGGCGCCGTCCTCGGCGGCCACCTACACGGCGAACTTCACAACCCAATTTCTCCTGACCACCGCGGCGGAAGCCGGAGGCGCGATCAGTCCGCCCAGCGAATGGGTGAACAGCGGGGCCCAGGTCCAAATCAACGCTACCGCCAATAGCGGTTATCAGTTCTCGGGCTTTACGGGGGGGTTGAGCGGAACCGCGACGCCCCAGACCCTGCCTGCGATTACGGGTCCAGTAACGGTGACTGCGGACTTTAGCGTATCCAGTGGCCAGGTAGCGACGCCGACATTCACTCCGCCGGCGGGGACCTACAGCTCCACGCAGACCGTGACTCTGGCCACCACCACCTCGGGCGCCTCGATCCGCTATACCACCGATGGAACCCCGCCCAGCGAAACGGCGGGAACGCTCTATAGCGCAGCGATCACCGTCGGCGCCACGACTACAATCAAAGCCATCGCCTATGAGAGCAGCTACACCGACAGCCCCGGTGCTTCGGCCCTCTACACAATCGGCGGCGGGACAGTGGCCGCGCCCACGTTCACTCCGCCGGCGGGGACCTACAGCTCCGCGCAGACCGTGACTCTGGCCACCACCACCTCGGGCGCCTCGATCCGCTATACCACCGATGGAACGCCGCCCAGCGAAACGGCGGGAACGCCGTACAGCGGGGCGTTCACGGTCGGCGCCACGACTACACTCAAAGCCATCGCTTATGAGACCGGCTACACCGACAGCCCCGTGGCTTCGGCTGCCTATACGATGAGCGTCGCCGACTCGAACTGGTACGACGGTTCGTGGAGCTACCAGCAGGCCATCACCATCAGCCATGCCGAGGTTTCGGGCTCGTCGAATTTGATCGGCTTTCCAGTGTTGATTTCGCTGCCGTCGGATTCGAGCCTGGCGGCCAACGCCCAAGCCAGCGGCAATGACATCCTGTTCACGGATTCAAGCGGCAATAAGTTGAATCATGAGATCGAAACCTACAACTCGGCCACCGGTCAGTTGATCGCCTGGGTACAGGTTCCCTCGGTTTCACCAACCGCCGACACGGTCGTCTACATGTATTACGGCAACCCGGCGGCAACCAATCAACAGAAGAAGGCATCGGTGTGGGACTCCAACTACCAGGGCGTGTGGCACCTGGCCAACGGCGTCACGCTCAGCGCGGCGGATTCCACTTCCAACGCTAACAACGGAACCATCGGCAACGCAGCGGCGGCGGCGGGCGAAATCGATGGCGCGGCCCATTTCAATGGCGGCAATTCCTGGGTGGATGTGGGCAACGGTTCAGGGCTGCGCATCACCGGACCGATCACGGCGGAAGCGTGGATCAATGTGACGGCCTGGCCGGCGAGGGGATACCCGGCGGGGCTATTGGGAATGGGCTATAGCTATGCTTCGGGTCGGACGGGCTGGATGCTCGAGGCCTCCACGGACAACGGCGGGAACCATTACCTGAGCTGGACGAGCAACAACGGAGCCCCCCACGGTGTTACCAGCCCCAGCACTTTGGCCACGGGCGCCTGGCATCACCTGGTGGGCGCCTTCGATGGATCCACTTGGACGATGTATCTGGACGGAGCCGCGAATGGGTCGAGCGCCGATCATACGGCTCCGGTCGACTCCGGTGACGACGTGGTTGCAGGCGCCCTGTCCACCAACGGATTCGGGAACATTTTCCCATTCAACGGGCTGCTCGATGAGCTGCGCGTCTCGAACACCGCGCGCAGCAGTGGCTGGATCGCGACCGAATACAACAATCAGTCGAGTCCCAACACCTTTGTGAACGTGGGCGAGGCGCAGACCAACGGAGGTGGAGGCGCAGGCGCAGGCGCAGGCGCAGGCGGCGGGACAGTGTCGATCACAGTTACCACCTCGCCTGCCGGCCTCGCTTTCGCAGTTGACGGGAACACGTACACCGCGTCGCAGATCTTCCAGTGGACTCCGGGAACGAACCACACTCTCGCGGTGATTACCACTCCGCAATCGGGAGGCGCAGGAACGCAGAACGCGTATGCGAGCTGGTCGGATGGCGGGGCGCAGTCGCACTCCATCACCGCCCCGTCCTCGCCGGCCGCTTACACGGCGAATTTCACAACGCAATTCCTCCTGACCACCTCGGCGGGAACGGGAGGCGCGATCAGTCCGGCCAGCGAATGGGTGAACAGCGGAACCCAGGTTCAGATTAACGCGACCGCCAATAGCGGTTATCAGTTCTCGGGTTTTACGGGCGGGTTGAGCGGAACCGCAACGCCCCAGACCCTGCCAGCGATCACTGGCCCGGTGACGGTGGCGGCGAACTTTAGTGCGTCTGGCGGCGGCTCGAACTGGTACAACAACTCCTGGAGCTACCAGCGCGCCATCACCATCGGCCATGCCAAGGTTTCGGGCTCGTCGAATTTGATCGGCTTCCCGGTGTTGATTTCGCTGCCCTCGGATTCGAGCCTGGCGGCCAACGCCCAAGCCAGCGGCAATGACATCGTGTTCACCGATTCGAGCGGCAATAAGTTGAATCATGAGATCGAAACCTACAACTCGGCCACCGGTCAGTTGATCGCCTGGGTACAGGTTCCCTCGGTTTCACCAACCGCCGACACGGTCGTCTACATGTATTACGGCAACCCGGCGGCAACCAATCAACAGAACAAGGCATCGGTGTGGGATGCCAACTACCAGGGCGTGTGGCACCTGGCCAACGGCGTCACGCTCAGCGCGGCGGATTCCACTTCCAACGCCAACAACGGAACCATCGGCAACGCAGCGGCGGCGGCGGGCGAAATCGATGGCGCGGCCCATTTCAATGGCGGCAATTCCTGGGTGGATGTGGGCAACGGTTCAGGGCTGCGCGTCACCGGACCCATCACGGCGGAAGCGTGGATCAACGTGACGGCCTGGCCGGCGAACGGATACCCGGCGGGACTATTGGGAATGGGCTATAGCTATGCTTCGGGTCGGACGGGGTGGATGCTCGAAACCAGCACTGACAACGGTGGAAACCATTTCCTGAGCTGGACGAGCAACAACGGAGCCCCCCACGGTGTTACCAGCCCCAGCACCATAGCCACGGGCGCCTGGCATCACCTGGTAGGCGTTTTCGATGGAGCCACCTGGAAGATGTATCTGGACGGAGCCGCGAATGGATCGAGCGCCGATCCCACGGCTCCGGTCAACACCGGTGACGACGTGGTTGCGGGCGGCCTGTCCACCAACGGATTCGGGACCATCTTCCCGTTCAACGGGCTGCTCGATGAGCTGCGCGTCTCCAACACCGCGCGCAGCAGCGGCTGGATCGCAACCGAATGCGCCAATCAGTCAAGCCCCAACACCTTCGTGAACGTGGGCGCGGCGCAGACCAACAATTGAGCTATGATTGCCTGCCGCTCCCTGACGGTCGCGGCTCTGAACGGTCGCGGCTCTTCAACCGCTAGAGTCGCCGTGGGCATCCGCGCTCTTACGCCGCATAGGGCCGGGCGAGTAAGTTATCCTTACCGATCCCATTCTTGGCCGCCAGCTTTACGAAGCCCTTGCCGCCCATCCATGTGTACAGCCAACGCCAGAGAGGAAAGGGAATGGGATTCTTCGCAATCATCTTCACCGCCTCGGCCGGCGCCGGCCGTCCCTCGGCCAGGGCCGCGGCGGTCATCTCCAGGGCGGCAATCACATGCTTGACGGGCGGACCAGAGCGTTTTGCTCCCGTGAGAGGCTGGCCGCCGATCATCCCTCCTCCGCCCAAGGCCAGACCGCCAGCCCACGTGAAGCCGCGTTGGGCGGCGAACTCGCGGCAAATGGCCAGCGCCACCGCATTCTGGCGCGTCTCCGGAAAGCCGCTGTTCACAATTCCCAGCAGGCGCTGCGGTGACCGCTTACGAGTTGCCCGCCGATGGGCCCCCATCACCGCCAGGGCCTTGGTCACGAGATAGGGCAAAGCATCGACGTAAAGGGGAAAAGCCAAGAGGATCAGCCCCGCGGGTTCCACCGAGGAGAGCAGCTTGCCCTCACCCTCCGGGCGATTCAGGCTGGCTCGGAGGGTCAGCGATTCGGTCTCCCATCCCCGTTCCTTCAGGCGGTCCAGGAGGTAGCCGCCCAGTACGCCCGACGTGCTGGGCTCTTTGGTCTTGGGGCTGCCCACAATCAGCAAAGCCCGCCGCGCGCCGGCCGGTTCGACGGCCGCGCCGGGCATCACCGGCGCGGGCAGCAGCGACGCGGCCGCATCGCCGAAAGGCAAGGCGTCGGACCTGGTCAGGAGCGATTCGAAGCGCCCCTGGAGAGCATCGGCGCCATCCGTGGCGGGAACCACCTCCGCCGCGTAGCTCGGGGGATGCAAATTGATCGCGTTGCGTCCCGCGAGGATCTTGAAGATATGCGCTTCCCCCGGGTTGGGATGGCGCTGGACTCCCACCACCACGAGCCGTGGCAGATGCGCATAGCGCGGCGGGTGATGCACCTCCCCGTGATCCATCCCGAAGAAAGGGGATGCTATCTGAACCAGCCGGTCCACCATCTTCTTCAGCTCCGGCGAGTAACCTCCGAAAGTCACGGGAGTGAAGAAAACCGTGACATCGCTCCGCACGACTGCTTTGGCGATCTCGCGGCCGGCATCCGCTTCCACACACATGCCGGGCGTCTTGACCCAGCAATCGAAGCAACCGAGACAGTGGGCCACTTTCATTTCACGCAAAGGAAAAGTCTCGACTGGAGCGCTGTCTTCTTGGAGCACATGAGACAACACGTTAAGAACCGGAGACAGATCCCCATCGCCAGATCCGGAACCATCCAGAATTACGACTTTCTTATCGGGCATGTAGGTTTTTCCGTGGACAGATCCCACCCAGGATAACGCCCATCAGCCGGTAATTGTTCCAGGTCGAGAAAAGGAGATGAAAGGAACACTCAGGTTGCGCCTACGCCGCCGCCGCCCGCCGCGGCTCGAAGGTGTAACCGAAGCCTCTTACGGAGTGAATGAGAGTGGGGTTCGCCGGGTCGATCTCCACTTTTTGCCGCAGGCGCAAGACATAGACGTCCACCGCGCGGTCGGTGATGGCGCGGTCCTGCCCCCACACCGCGTTGAGCAACTGGTCGCGGCTGAAGACCACTCCGGGGCGCCCCATGAGGTACTCCAGAAGGCGGAATTCTGTGGCCGTGAGAGAGAGAGGCTCGCCATCGAGGCGCACCTGGCAACTGGCGCGGTCAAGCGCCAGCCCGCCGGATTCCAGCACGCGCGCGGGCGCCGACTGGTTCCGGAACTGGAGCTTGATGCGGGCAATCAGCTCGCGCACGAAGAACGGCTTCACCACGTAATCGTTGGCCCCCAGCTCCAGCCCCACGATGCGGTCCGTCTCGGACGCGCGCGCCGTCAGAAAGATCACCGGGGTCGCGGCCAGCTCGGGGTCTTTGCGAATTCCCTTGCAGATATCCAGGCCGTCGGAATCGGGCAGCATGATATCGAGCAGGATGAGGTCCGGCTTCACCTGGCGGCACAACTCGATGGCTCCGCCGCCGGTTTGCTGGCCGGTGAGCGAGAAACCTTCCTTTTCGAGGTTGTACTTCAACAGCGCGAAAAGGTCCGCGTCGTCTTCAATGAGAAGGATCTTTTTCATGACTCACCTCGCCCGCTTGTAGGGCAGGCGCTTCCGCCTGCCAACCTCATCCCAACGCCTGGTTTCCCATGCGCCAACATGTGTCGAGAAGAGTCTCGACACGGCACGCACGAGTGCGTGCGCCACGCCGGTCATCTCCTAAGCTACAACCGCGCCCGTTACGGAATGGTTAAGTCGCCGTGAATTCGGGGTTAACCCGCTGCTCCGAGGCGGCTTCGCCGGCGGGCAGGGTGAAGAAGAAGGTGGTGCCCTCGCCCACCCGGCTTTCCACCCGCATGGACCCGTTGTGGGCCGCCACCAGGTGCTTGACGATCGCCAGGCCCAAGCCCGTGCCGCCCAGCTCCCGCGAGCGCGCCTTATCCACCCGGTAGAAGCGCTCGAACAGCCGGGGCAGGTCTTCGTCGGGTATGCCCATGCCGTTATCGCGCACGAACAACTCGAAGAAATCGCCCACCGGCCGGGCGCCCACGGAGATCGCGCCGCCTTCCGGGGTGTACTTGATGGCGTTGTCGAGCAGGTTGCTCAGAATCTGCAAGGCCGCTTCGCTGTCGCAGAAGGCCTCGCAGCCTTCGGCCCCCGGTTCCACCGCCAGGTGGATCCGTTTCTTTTCGGCCATCGGGCGCATGGAGTCTATGGCGTCGCGCAGGAGGGCGTCCAGACGCACCCAGCCGAACTCGAATTTCTGGCGGCGCTGCTCGATGCGCGAGAGCGTGAGCAGGTCTTCGGTGAGGCGCGCCAGGCGCTCGGCATTGTGGCGGATGATGCCCAAGAAACGCATGTTGTGGGCGGGGTCGTCCAGAGCGCCGTCCATGAGCGTCTCGGTGTAGCCCTGGATGGATGCCAGCGGCGTGCGCAGCTCATGGGAAACATTGATCACGAAATCCTTGCGGATACGCTCCACCTTTTCGATCTCCGCGTGCTCGCGTTCGAGTTGTTCGACGATCTGTTGCAGGTTCCCGGAGGTCTCGTTGAGGGTGCGGGCAAGCTGGCCGAACTCTCCGCCGGTCTCCGGCAGGCGGGTGCGGAAATTGCCGTGCGCCAGCTCCGTGGCGTGCGCCATGGTAGCGGCGAAGCGGTGCGACATCCAGCGCGCCAGCAGCGCCGCAATCACAATGGCGGGCAGGAAGGCGAGCGCCGTGCTGCCTAGAATCTGGCGGCGTATCCGGGCCACCTGGCCGTTAATCTCGGCGAGCGGCGCGGCGATGCGGATGGCGCCCCCTGCCACCGGCACGGCTACATACAGGAAGTCTATTCCGATGGTGACGCTGCGCCGGATGGACCAGCCCACGCCGCCCCCAAACGCCTGGATCAGCTCCGGCCGCGTGCGGTGATTTTCCATCGCGGCCGCGTTGGCTTCCGAATCCGCCAGCACCTGGCCGTCCGTGCGCACCAACGTGATGCGGCCGCCGGCCGCCTGCGCCATCTCGCGCACCCGCGCGGCGTCCGCCCTTTCGAGGTCCGGGAACGCCAGAGCCAGCATGCGGGCCTTCTCGGCGCCTTGCCGCACCAGGTTCCGGATGTAGGCGTCGCGCGCCACTTTGGCGGCCGAGAGATCCACCGTCACCAGGGCCATCAGCAGCAGGCAGAAAACACCCAGGATGAGCTTGAGAAAAATCCTGCCGGTCAAGCGGACTCCTCAAAACGGTAGCCGAAGCCGCGCACGGTGGTGAGGTAGCGCGGGCTCTCGGGCTGCTCTTCAATGCGCTCGCGCAGGCGCCGGACATGCACGTCCACCGTGCGCGGGGTGACGTAGCGCTGCTGGCCCCACACGTTTTCCAGAAGCTGGTCGCGGCTGTAGGCGCGGCCGGGGTGGTTGAGGAAGAACTCCAGCAGGTTGAATTCGGTGGAGGTGAGCTCGATCTCGCGCTGGCCCAGGAAAACGCGGCGCGCGCCGTGGTCCAGGCGAAACGGGCCAATCTCGACGGCCCCGGGCTCGGCGCCCAGCGCTTCGCGGCGCAGGTGGGCCTTCACCCGCGCCACCAGCTCGCGCGGGCTGAAGGGTTTGGTCATGTAATCGTCGCCGCCGATTTCCAGGCCCAGCACCCGGTCCACCTCGTCGGAACGCGCCGTGAGGAACAGCACCGGCGTCCGGCCCAGCAGCGCCGAATGGCGAACCTGGCGGCACAGCTCGAAACCATCCACATCCGGAAGCATGACGTCCAGCAGCAGCAGGTCCGGCTTCCACTGCTCCAGGGCCTTCAGCGTGCCCCTGGCGCCCGGGAAAACCTGCGCTTCATAGCCCTGCCGCGCGAGGTTGTACTCAATCAGGGAAGCCAGTTCCGCTTCGTCCTCCACGATGGCGATTCGCTTGGGCATGAAAAGAAGGGATCAGCCCTATTGTAGCCTTCGGCGCCGGCGCTTTTCTTGGATGGAAAGGCGCGCCTACGGCAATACCGCCGCGCCGCCGATTCCGCTTACGCCGCCTGCCCGCGCCGGTCGCGCCGGCGCATCAGCAGGTACATGGCCAGCGCCAGCGCCGTCGCCGCTCCCGCCAGCACCCAGCCGTTGCGCGTCAGGAAGCCTCGCGCATCGGCGCCCAGAATCAGCCCCAGATAGGTCTCCCCGAAGTAGCGAATCACGCGGGCCAGCAGGATCACGGCCAGGAAACCGGCGAAGGGGGTGCGCAGCGCGCCCGCCGAGATCACGAACACTTTGAGCGGCAGCGGCACGAACGGGGTCACCGCCGGCACGAAGACGGTGAGCAGCCCGTATTGGTGGAACCATGCGCGGAACCTGCGCCGCTTGCCGGGAGGTGGTTCGCTCCCGCGCAGCCATTCCGCGCCCCGGCGCGCGGCCACGTAAAGCGCGATGTTGCCACCGAGGGATCCCAGCACCGCCATCAGCGCCCCGAACCATGCCTGCCGCGGGTTCTTGACGCTGCCCGCCGCGATGCCGATCAGCAGCGCATCCGTGACGGCCGGAAGAGGCACGCCAAACGAATCCGCGGCGCACAGCGCAAATAGGCCCCACGGCCCGTAAGCGCCCAAGATGACGGTGAGCTTATAGAGCCAAGCCTTGATGTGGAGCCACGCATTCATTAGTGGGGCAGGCCTCCTGGCCGGCCCGGAGCCAGGCAGGCCGGGAGGCCTGCCCTGCATGCCCTAGACGATATCCGCAAAAGACTTCCGCAACTTATGGAACACCGCGTGGCCGAGGATGAACATCGCGGCCGATAGCAGCCACAGCTTCCAGAGTGGGCCGAACGCGGGGGCCTGACCGTCCTTGAGTATGGCGCGGTAACCGCGCACCAGCACGTAGATCGGGTTCTTGGACAGCAATAGGGTAACAGAATGCGGCAGGGCGCCGAGCGACTTCTCGGGATAGCAGATGGGGGTCAGAAAGAACCAGATGGTCAGCAGGAATCCATTCACCTGGCCCAGGTCGCGCACAAACACGCCCAGCGCGGCCAGCAGCCAGGCCACCCCGGCGGTGAACAGGATCTGCGGGATCAGCAGCGCGGGGAGCCACAGGACGGTGAGCGGCACGCGGCCGCGAAGCAGCGCCAGGAAGACGACATAGAGCGCGATAGCGAAGATCTCGCCCACCAGGCCCGCCGCCACCAGGTTCACGGGCAGCGTTTCCACCGCGAAAACCAGTTTCTTGACGAAGTTGCGATGCTCGATCATGACCGTGGGGGCGCGGCCCGCGGCCTCGCTGAAGGCCAGCCAGGGCAGCATCCCGGCCAGGAAGTAGAGCGCGAAGCCCGAACGGCTGGGGTCCTGTTCGAAGCGCGCGTTCAGCACCAGGCCGAAGACGAAAAAGTAGGTGAGCATCAGCAACAAGGGGCTGATAACCGTCCACAAGCCGCCCGCGAAAGTGCCGCGGTAGCGGCCCAGCACGTCGCGCCGCACCATCACGCGGATGAGCCCGCGGTTGCGCCAGATGGTGAGTACCGGGTAGGTGAACGCGCGGCCCAGCGCCCGCATGGCCCGCTCGCGCCGCAGGGTGGCGCGGGTGGCCACGCGGAAGCGCTCCAGGCGGATGGCGCCCTGGTCCGCGGCGGTTTCCACCAACAGGAATCGCCAGCCCCGCTCGTAATACCAGCAGACGCCCTCCCGCATCGGCGAAATCAGCGTCTGGTAGCGCCCGTCTTCCGCGGGCAGCTCGAATTCCAGCCGCACGCGAGCGGTTTCCCCCGGGGCCACGTCGCGCTCCAGCGGCGTGCGCGGGCCGTCCACCAGCAGGGTTCCGGTGTCGGCGTCGAAGATGTGATAACCCATGGCGAAGCCTTCCGCCGCGCGCCATGTTTCCCCCGAGGCGTTGCGGATTTCGAACTCCGCGCTGGCCCGCCCGGTTTCGGGGTCGAGCTTCACTCGCGGCGCCAGGTACAACGCGCTCATGAGTACAGCCACCCCGGCCGCCGCTCTTTGACCGGGCCTGTTTTGCGGCCCACGGCGTAAATGCCATCGCCGCGCAGGCGGGCATCCAGGCGATACCGGTCCAGCAGATGCCGCACCCAGGCGTACTCGGGGTGCGGCAGGTCGCGGAATTCGCCGGTTTCGAGCCGGGTCACCTCAAACCCGGAGTTTCCCAGCAGCCGCTCGATCTCGCGCGGCGTGTATTCGCGGTTGTGCCGCGCCTCCACTTCTTCACCCGCCCGCCGCGGCTTGACATAGGCGTGAAAGAAGCCGGGGTGGTATCCCAACAGGACCGCGGCGATGGCGCGCATGGCCACCATGTTGGGCGTGGTGAGCACCAGGTGGCCGCCCGGCCTGAGGATGCGGTTCACCTCGCTCATCAGGTGCATGGGATCCTCGCACAGGTGCTCCATCAGCTCGCAGCACAGCACCGTGGAGAAGTGGCCGTCGGGGTAGGGATAGAGGTCCTTCTCGGCGTCGAAGTGATCGATTTCGCAGGTGAAGGGCTCGCCCGCGGTGGAGACCACCTCGCGCAGGTCGGTGTGGCCGGGCCGGCCGTAGTAGCAGCCGCGAACTTCGCCATAGCCCAGCCGCGAGCGCAGGGCGGGGGTGATTTGCAGATACGCGCCCATTTCCAGGATGCGATCGCCGGAGCCGCCGGGCGGGATGATCTCGAGCGTCTTGGCGAGCCGGGTCTGGTGCGTCTCGATGTACTCGAGCGAAGGCGGGTCCGCGGCCCAGGCGCGGACGTATTCGGTGAGATCTTCGGGCTCGGGACGGGGCTGCCGGGGGGCCGCCTCCGATTCCGGTTCCCGCTGGCCCGCCGCGGCGGGTTGCGGCGCAACGGGGGGCCACTCGCCGCCCGAGGCCACCACCTCCAGGAACTCCGCGTAGCGGCGCGCCGCCAGGGCCCAGTTGCACTCCCGCGCCACGTAGTCCCGCGCGCGCTCCCCCAGGGCCCGCGCCACCTCGGGGCGCGAAACGAATAGGTTGAGGTATTCGAAGATCTGGTCCTCTTCGCCGGGTCCCACCGGGATTTTCACGCAAACATCGTCGGGAAGCTCCTGAAACGAGCCGACGCCGGAGACCAGCGCCGCCTTGCCCAGTCCCAGCGCGCGCAAAAGCGTTCCCGAACTCTCGCCCACGGTGGGATAGCGCAGGTTGAGCGCGATATCGCAGGCGGCCAGGTATCCTTCGAAATCCGCAATGGGGACAAAGCCCAGAATGCGCGCGTGGGTAGAGAGGCCCATCGAGCGGATGGCCGCCTCCAGCGGGAAATCGGGATGCGGCTCGCCCACCAGGACGAGCTTGGCTTCGGGGGCCACCCGTACCAGGCGGCGAAACGCGCGCAGGGATTCCGCGATGCGCTTGTAGGGCTTCAGGAAGCCGAAGATTCCAATGAGCGGCGTGGCTTCGTCCAACCCCAGCCTGTGCCGGTAGGCGTTGCGGTCCGTTTCAGGGATCCAGGCGCCGTGCGGAATCACCGCTATCGGCCCGGCGTAGCCGGCCGCGCGCATTTCGCCTTCCATGAACCGGCTGTGCACGATGACGCCGCGGGCGGCCCCCAGCAGCCGCCGCGTCATGCGCACGCCTTCGTAATCGGGGCCCTCTTCGAGCCTGCGTACGCGCTCGGCGAAGGCGCGCGCCGCCGGGCCGCCGTCGTACTCGCATTCGGCCAGGTAGGCGTCCCAGTCGTCGCGGCGGATGGTGAGGTCGGCGATGAGGTGGTGGAGGTTCGATTCGTGCATCACCACCACCCCGGGATGGCGCAGGGCGGCCTGGTACGCGAACCCGTGATGGCCGTTATTGCCCACCTGGTAGACGGCGATGTCGAAGCGCTCGGGGTGGAACGCCTGCCCGGCGTCGGAAAACGTTTCGATGTGGAACGGGCCTCCCGGACCGCCGGCCGTCGAGCGCATGGCCTCCACCAGGGCGGCGGAGTAGTCCGCGATGCCGCTGCGCGAGGGCGGCAGCGGCGAGACAAAAGCCACCCGCATCAGCGAACCAATTCCATGGTGAACGCCCCGGCCTTCAGAGGAACCTTGATGGAGAGCGGCGTGCGCGCCGCGTCGTGCGCGAAGAACATGTCGAAATCGAGGCCCCAACTGGGCCCCTTCAGATGCACCAGCAGGTGGTCCGCGGCGGTGGGCTTTCCGCCCACCGCGATGGTCTGCACGCCAACAAGTTCCATGCGAATCGAGCGCGGCCCGCCGTAGTAGATCTGCTGTTGCGGCGGCACACGGCCGTGGCCCAGCTCGCTGCGCGCGAAGTAGACGAACGTGAGTACGTCGCGGGCGCAGGAGGCGACATCGAAATCGCTCTCGCCGCCGTCGTCCGGAAACAGCGTGGCCCGGTGGGCCCGGCCGGTTACCTTGTCGTAGGTGGTTTTCTCGCGGCTCTTGCGGCTGCCTTGGCTGAGGTCTCGATCGAATTCGGTGGAACAGAAGTCCGCGGCGGCCGAGGAGTGAAACTTGTCCGTCACGGCGAAACCCGGAATGCCCCCGCTCAGGCTCATCCTGAAATCCCAGCCCGCGCCGGCCTTTTGCGCCGTGAAATCGGCCTCGCCGATTCCCAGCCCGCTGGGCCAGTTGATTTCGTAGTGCAGCGATTCGTTCTGAAACGGAAACCCCGTTTGGGCGACGGCGGCGGCCGCCAGCGGCAACGTCGCGGCTACGATTTGGAGAAGACGTCGAATGGGACTCATGGATGCGCTATGGAGGCCGCCGGTACGCGCGCGACGACCCGGTGCGGCCGCTCCGCCACCCTGTGAAAGACTTCCAGGGTTCTCTGCGCGGTGCTCTGCCAGTTGAAGTGCGCGGCCCGGCTCTGTCCCAGCCGCTCCATGCGCCCCCGCAGCTCGGCATCCAGCACAAGATCGGCCATGGCGCGCGCCATTTCCTCCGCCGAATGGGGATCGAACAGGATGGCTGCGCCGTCCACCACCTCGGGCAGCGCCGCCGCGCTCGAACAGGCCACCGCCCGGCCGCAGGCCATGGCCTCCAGCGCGGGCAGCCCGAAACCCTCGTAGTAAGACGGGAACACGAACAGGTCGCAGGCGTTGTAGAGCTGCAACAGATCCAGGTCCGTGACAAAACCCAGAAACTGGATGCGGTCGGCCACGCCGGACTCGCGGGCGGCCCGGTACACACGGTCCGCCGACCAGGCGGCCTTGCCGGCGATCACCAGCCGGTGTTTCAAATGGGGACAGCCGCGAACCAGTCTGGCGAATGCCCGGATCAGCCCGACCTGGTTCTTGCGCGGCTGCAAATCGCCCACCGAAAGGATGAACGGGGTGGGAAGAGAGAACCGCCCGCCGGCCTTCGCCGCCGCCGCCGTCCGCGAAATGGGGCGATACTCCGGACTGGCTGCATTCGGCACCACCGTCACCTTTTCATCGTCCACGCCGTAGGCTTTGACGATGGCGCGCTTGGAAAACTCGCTTCCGGTGAGAATCTGCGCGGCCCGCCGCACCGTCCGCCGCACCGTCCACCGCAACTGGAGGGCGCGGTCGCGGGTGAAGAACTCGGGGTGTTCCAGAAAGCTCACGTCGTGCACGCTGACCACTATCGGCACGGGACAGTCCAAGGGGGCCGTGTACTGCACGTGCAGCAGATCGGGCCGGTCTTCCCGCGTTCGCATACCAAGGTCGAACCCTAGCCGTATGAATGGGTTGGCGGCAACCCGGCGGGTCCGAATGGAGGCCGGGACGTGCGAGCGGGCCTCATCCGATGAAAGGTACGCGATGAATTCGCAATCGCATTTCCGGGCGGCAAATGCCCTCAGCAAACTGCGAACATATACCTCATTGCCGGTCAGGTGTCGCCCTATGGCATGAGCATCTACGGCAAAGCGCATGTAACGGTACCAGTATAGCGGACCACACTGTCCTACGAGTGTGACAAAAACGCCGTTCAAAGAAGGTCATTTCATAAGGTAAATCCCTGGTTCGGCGGGACCCTGCCAGTCATCGCCCAGCTTCGAGTTTCGAGAGCACGTCAATGGCCGCCCGTCAACGCCAATCTCCGGATCGGCGCCAGGGGCTGCCAAGTTGGACGCCTGCCCGGCGCTTGGCGTTCCGAGGGATCCATGCGGATTTGGCGGCCGGGCGCGAGCCAGGTTCTGCGTCGGCGCGGCCCCTAGCGTTGTGTGGATACCTCCCAGTCTCAATGGACTGAGAGCCCGCCGATGCTCCGTGCCGCCAGTATCGGAGCGATCGTTTACCATTGGAGTTTCGGGGTATCGCGGGACGTCGCGCGGATACGGCCCGAGTTGGCCAGCGGGGGCATCCGTGCGCCATATCGATGGCTTCCAGGGGTTTCGAGGGGGCGCATTTTGAACAGGACGCGAGAGTGGTTCGAGACACCGTTCCGGCTGGGTGAGAAGGAAGTCAGCGGCAGATTCGTAGTTCCGTCCGGGATCAGGTGTACCCACGCCAGCACCATCGCCCGCTGCTTCCAGGAAGTTCCTTCCATAGGCGTCATAACGACGAAGAGTATAAGCCTGTCGCCGAGAGCCGGATACCGCGAGCCGATTTTCGCTCAGTATGCGGAAGGAAGCTACATCAACGCCGTGGGCCTCACGAATCCCGGCGCAAGCGCGTTTCGGGCGGAACTGGAGACCGTTGACATCCCCGCGGACAAGTTTCTTCTCGTCTCTATATTCGGCGGCTCGGTTTCGGACTTTGTGGAAGCTGCGCGAATTCTGGAACCGGTCGCCGATGGCTTTGAGCTGAACATGTCGTGTCCGCACGCCAAAGGCTATGGCGCTGAAATTGGAGCGGATCGAGCGCTGCTTTGCGACATCACCCGGGCCGTGGTGGCGGCCGTCCACGTTCCGGTGTTGGTCAAGTTCTCCGCCATTCTGGGGGATCTCGCGGGCGCCGCCGCGGCCGTGATTGCGGAAGGCGCAAGCGGGATCGCCGTAACCAACACAATCGGCCCCGCTCTTGTCAAACTAGGCGACGCTCCGGTGTTGCGAAACGGACTCGGCGGCCTCTCCGGCGACGGAATCCGCCCGCTCGGCGTTCGCGCCGTCATGCAAACACGGGCCGCCTTGGGACCGGCCCCGGTTATTATCGGCATGGGCGGCATCTCCAACCACCACCACATTCGGGAATACGCCAGTGTGGGCGCCGATCTGTTCGGCGTGGGCAGCGCCACCGCCTGGCTTGACAGCCGGGAGTATGCGCGGTATTTCTCGCGGCTTTTGTCCGGCGTGATTGCGGGCCCGGCGGCTGAGTCCGCAAGCCAGGTCTCAAATGCCAAGCCACCCATCGAATACTTCGACTCCCGCCTCGAATCCAGGGAGGATCTCTCCGAGGATCTTTACCGGGTCTCCTTCACGGACCTGCCGGCAGCCTGCCTGCCCGGTTCGCTGGCCGGCAAGTTCTTCTTCATCATGTTGCCCGGAGTGGGGGAGAAGCCCTTCGCGGTGTTCTCGGCGGCGGAACGTTCCGTGATCGTACGGACGGTCGGGGCGTTCACCGAGCAACTCCGCAAATTGGAAGTCGGATCGAAGCTGTTTTTGCGGGGACCCTACGGCAAGCCCCTGCCGCGGTTTCGGGACAAGACCATCGTGCTGGTTGGAGGCGGCACGGGCACGGCTTCCTTACTCGAAATCGCTCTCGACTACAAGTCCGGCAACCAACTTGCCTTTGTGCTCGGCGCGCGCTCCGCGTCCGGCTTCTTCGGCCTCGACGAGTTCCGGGCCCTTGGCCCCGTGCACCTCGCCACCAATGACGGAAGTATGGGCTTTGGAGGGAACGTACATGAGGCGCTTCTGGACCTGGCCCCCTCGCTTTCCAAGGTTCCATCCGAGGATCTTGTCTTCATCAACTGCGGGCCCGAGAAGATGGTTCAGGCGTGCTTTGCCGTGGAACTCAAGTTCGCGGACAGCCTTCGGATCTTCGGATCGATCGAGTACATGACAAGCTGTGGCGTGGGAATCTGCGGAAAATGCGCCAGCCCGTCCGGCGCCTTGACCTGTATCGATGGCCCATTTCTGAGCTTGGCGGAGTTCCAGCCGCCGAGAAACACGGAGCTGTGCGGCGCCTCATTGGCGGAAAGCCAAAATGGAAATCCTCGATAATAATCCCATGAAGACCTTCGCGCAAATCCTCATCCCGCTGCTGTTGGTGGGCGTCGTCCCGGCCCAGGAAAGGCCGTGGCAGCGAATCTCCGATCCCACCGCCGCGCAACTCGCGGCGAAATTCGCCTCGCCGCCCTCGGAATACAGCTCGCAATTCGACTGGGGCTTCAGCGACAAGCTCACCCGCGAGGCCATAGCGGCCATCCTCGACCATGCCAAATCGCTGGGCGTGATGGGCGCCTTCGTCGAGCCCAAGGTCGGCGCCTCCCCCTACCTCTCCGCCGGCTACTTCCAGGCCGTGAAGATTCTGGTGGAGGAGGCCAGGAAACGCGATATGCATCTGTGGTTCGACGATGACGGCGGATATCCCTCCGGGTTCGCCGGCGGCAAATTCACCAACGAGCGCCCGGACTTGCGCATGGAGGCCCTGGCTTCCCCCCAGCGCGTCCCGGTCACCGCCGGCCAGCAGTACTCCTACCAGCTCGATCCTCGAACCATCTGCGTACTGGCTGTCAACCTCGACACCGGCGCCACGCAGGCGCTCGACGCTTCGTCGGGGACCGTGAACTGGACCGTGCCCGCGGGCAACTGGGAAATCGTTCTGCCCCGCTCCCAGTTCCGCTCCGGCCCCACGCGCTCGGCCAACAACCAGACCGGCGCGAAGGACGGCACGCACTCGCTTATGGATTACCTGAATCCCGAAGCGGACAAACTCTTTGTCGAGTGGACTTTCGATGCCTACAAGCAGGCCGTCGGCGACGAATTCGGAAAGACGGTCCTGGGCTTCCGGGGCGACGAGCCGGCCTTCGGCTTCAACCCCTGGTCGCCCGCGCTGCTGGCCGAGTTCCAGAAGCGCAAAGGTTATGACTTGCGGCCCTACCTGGCGAAGATCGCCTCCATCGGTGTCGGCGGGCGCGGATCCACTGCGCCAGCCGGCGTCAATCTCGACGAGAGCCACCGCGTTTATGCGGACTATTCCGACGTGTGGTCCGATCTGTTCGGCGAGAACTTCTTCGGCATGGAAGGCAAATGGTGCGCGGAGAATCGCGTCGAGATGCAGACGCACATCGAACACGAGGAAATCCTGCCGCAGCTCGCCATCGCCGACGGCGATTTCTTCAAGTGCATGCGCGGGATCCAAGTGCCCGGCGTGGACACCATCTGGCACCAGATCTGGCACGATGTGGTGGCCGATTTTCCCAAGCTGGCCGCCTCGGCGGCGCATCTGAACGGGAGCCCGCGGGCGATGACCGAGGCTTTCGCGGCCTATAATCCGCAACCCGACTTCAAGGAAGCCGGTTGGATTCTCAATCACCTTCTGGTCGAAGGCATCAGCCGCATCGAATACATGGGCATGGGTGGAGCAGGGCCGGGCCGCGGCTTTTACAGCGATCCCGGCTTTCCGGCCCTCTCCGCCCATGTCAACCGTGTCGGCTATCTGCTCGGTGAGGGCCGCCCCACCGCGCAAATCGGCGTCTATATTCCTTCGAGCAGTTTCTGGTTCAGCGACTCCGCCGCGAACACCGCCTTCGTGGCCATCGTCCACCAACTCCTCCAGCGCCAGCGCGACCTCGACTACGTGGACGAATACGCGCTGTCGAAAACGCTCAAGCTCGATGGGCGCGAACTGGTCAACTCGAGTGGCCAGGCGTATCGCGCCATTCTGATTCCGCCGGTGGACGCGATCTCCCTGGCCGCGTTGGATAAGCTGCGCGCCTTCGCCAAGGCCGGCGGCAAGGTGATCTTTTTCGGAAGCGCGCCCAAGCTGGTGATGGACAAGAACTTTCTCACGGCTACCGGGCCCGCCGACATAAGCTGGGCTACGCTCGAACCGGCGCCCGAAATCACTTCCCAAGTTCTGGCAGCCCTGCCCCCGCCGGACGTGGCGACCGGCCAGGCCACCACGTGGCTCAAGTACAATCACCGCCGCCTGAAGGACGCCGACCTGTACTTCTTCTTCAACGAAGGCGACCAACCGTTGTCGCTGAAGACGACCGTCGCCAACAGCGGCACGGCGAAGCAGGCGCAACAGTGGGACACTGCCAGCGGGAAAAACGCGCCTTGGGCCGGCGCCACATTCGCCAACGGCAAAACTACGCTCCCGCTTGAACTCCAGCCCTGGGGCACGAAGATCCTGGTAATCGACTCCAAGTAGATGAAGACGCCGGCGCCCGGCCTTTTGGGATCGGTTTGTCCGGCAGGCGGGCGGGGCACTGGCGGACTGGGCGGGTGATCGTGCGTTCGGACTCATCGTGAGCGTTCTTTGTCGAAGACTGGACTATGCATTCATGCATAATCGGAGTAGAATCGTCCCGGAAGGAGACCGGAATAATGAAGATAGGATCGATCATTTCGGTTCTGCTATGTTGCAGTGTGCTGAATCCTGGACTGATGGCGGGGCAGGAGGCCATGCCGGGCGGTGCGCAAGCGAATGCCGCCCCGCAGAAATATAAGCTGACGGTCCTCGAAGGCGCCAGCACCTCCAAACGCGTCAAGAAGGGGCGCGTCAGTTCTCAGGCGGTCGTGAAAATCACGGACGAGAACGACGTCCCGGTCCCAGGCATCGCGGTCGCCTTTACGCTGCCACAGCTTTCGAGTGGCGGCGCCACGTTTGCCAGCGGCGGACTGACTTCAGTGGCGACGACGAATGCCGCCGGGGTTGCATCGAGTGGAGCCCTCTCGGCGACAACCGGCAGTTCCTTCAGTATTAGTGTTACGGCATCGGTTCCGGGAGGGGTCCTGACCGGCGCGGTTCCCGTCAGTGCCGGGGCGGTCGCTGGAGCGGCTGCCGCCGGCGGAGCGGCCGCCGGCGGCGGCATCTCCACGGGATTGATCGTGGGCATTGCCGCGGCGATAGTGGCCGGCGCTGTCGGAGCCGCCGTCGCGCTCAAGGGCGGAAGCAACTCTTCCACCACTACGTCCACTACCCCGACAACCACGGTCGGCGCCGCGTCGTCGATCACGTTCGGCGGTCCTAAGTAGACGCTGGAGAATACGGAGATATCCATGCTCGCCAATTTGTCACGCTGCTGTACCATCGCTTCCATCGGTCTGGCGCTGGCGGCCGTCGCCGGATTCGAAGCCAGGGCCCAAATGTCCGCGCCTTTCGTCGGCCTGATCGGCGGTGAAAGCCCCAGCCTGGGCGAAATCCGCCCGGTCCTGGGAGTGATGGGCGCGTCGTCCATCCAGGCGCCCATCCAGTTGTCCCGTGAAATCTCGAGCCTCTATCTCGCCCCCACCGGAGGGTGGGCCTTGGTCCAACAGGGCCGGAGAGCGCCGGAAGTGGCCACCTTCAGTGGCAACCAGCCGGTCGCCGTGCTCCGCAGGCCCGATCCGGTCTCCGCGCATCTCGGCTTGGTGGTTTTCAAAGGCAGCCAGCCGGGCCCCGTTCAGGCGATTGCGGGCGGAGTTCCCAACCCCAGTCTGGTGAGTTTCAGCCCTCTGGGAAGGTCCGCCGGGCTGCTGGCGTCCAATACCGTCATTCAGGTTCTGACCGGACTCGATTCGACCCCCCGGGTGGCCTTTGAGGTGGACTTCCCCGATCCGTCGGGCGTGAAGAAGATGGCCGTCAGCGACGATGGACAACTGCTGGCGGTTCTGACCGCGGCGGGCCAGGTCTATCTGCTTTCCAATTCGATGGCCCCCGTGCTTGCCTACGCCGCGTCACCCGCGTCGGGGATGGCTTTTCTGCCCAACCAATCCACGGCGGTCATCGCGGATGCCGGCAACGGGACGATCAACCTTGCGAGCGTCGTCAACGGCGCGCCGGTTGTGCGGACGGCAGCCGCCGGCGTGAGTTCTTCCGGCGGAGAAATGCTGGTGGAGGCGTCGCTCGATGGAGCATCGGCTTTTGTCGTGGAGAAGGGGAGCACGTCCGCCTGGCGGGTCGATCTGACGGCCGGCTCGGTGCAGTCGATGACTCTGCCCGCGGTCGCCACGCGGCTGGGCCGGCTGCGTGACGGCGAGTCATTCGTATTCTCGGCCGAGCCCGGGCAGTCTGCATGGTTCCTGACCGGACGGGACTCCGCGTTGCAAGCGGTGTTTGCGGCGGCGTCTACCACGGAGGTATCGGACCAATGAACACGATCCTTATGCCAGGTTCCAGCCGGCGCGTCCCGCGGCGCCCGGCGTTCTCCATTCGTCTGGCGGCGTTGTGCGCGGTCTTGCTGTTGGCACGCATATGCCCGGCCGCGGTGCTGAGCATCAGCAAGACGCATGTGGGGAACTTCACACAGGGACAGTCCGGCGCGACGTACACCATCACCGTGTCCAACGCTGTCACCGGCTCCCCGACCAACGGGACGGTGACGGTGAACGAGACGGCGCCGTCGGGCCTGAGCCTGGTGTCAATGGCGGGGACGGGATGGACGTGTGCGACGTTGGCGGCTCCGACGTGCACGCGGAGCGACGTTCTGACAGTGGGCGCCAGCTACCCCGCGATCACTGTGACGGTGAACGTGCTTTCGACGGCGGCGTCTCCGCAGGTGAATGCGGTGGCCGTATCGGGGGGCGGATCGGGGAGCGCCAACGCCTACGATTCGACCACAATCCTGGCAACCCAGACCATCACCTTCGGGGCGCTCTCGAACAAGGCGTACGGCAGCGCGCCATTCACGGTCAGCGCGACCGCCAGCTCCGGCCTGGCGGTGAGCTTCAACTCCCAAACCACATCCGTGTGCACGGTATCGGGCGCCACCGTGACGCTGGTTGCCGTGGGCGTCTGCACGATCCAGGCGACGCAGGCAGGCAACGCCAACTACGCTGCGGCCACGCCGGTCAATCAGAGCTTCCAGGTGACGCCGGGGACCCAGACCATCACCTTCGGGGCGCTCTCGACCAAGGCGCTCGGCAGCGCGCCATTCACGGTCAGCGCGACCGCCAGCTCCGGCCTGGCGGTGAGCTTCAACTCGCAAACCACATCCGTGTGCACGGTATCGAGCGCCACCGTGACGCTGGTTGCCGTGGGCACTTGCACGATCCAAGCGACGCAGGCAGGCAACGCCACCTACGCCGCGGCCACGCCGGTCAATCAGAGCTTCTCTGTGACGTCTGGTGCTCCGATCCTGTCTTTGACAAAGACTCATGCGGGGAACTTCACGCAGGGACAGGCCGGCGCGACGTACGCCGTCACGGTGTCGAACGCCGCTTCGGGCGGCCCGACCAACGGGACGGTGACGGTGACTGAGACGGCCCCGTCGGGCTTGAGCTTGGTGTCAATGGCGGGGACGGGATGGACGTGTACAACGCTGCAGATTCCCATGTGCACGCGGAGCGACGTTCTGGCGGCGGGGGCCAGCTTCCCCGCCATCACGGTGACGGTGAACGTGGCCACTAAGGCCACTTCGCCGCAGGTGAATACCGTGAGCGTGTCGGGCGGCGGATCGGGAAGCGCGAACGCGACGGACTCGACGACGATCGTCTCCGTGGCAACCCTGACGGTCAGTTGCAATCCCTCGAGCGGCCCGGTGATGGTGGGGATCCCTTACACGGCCACCTGTACCGTTTCCGGCGGCGCGCCCGGCTATACCTTCTCCCTGAGCGCCGGTTCGCTGCCCTCGGGTCTCACGGCAGCGGCGGCGGCGACAACATACACCATCAGTGGCATGCCGGCGACGCCTGGCGCCTATAACTACACCGTCCAAGTAAAGGACAGCAGCGGGCAAGCCGCCACGGAGTCTTTCAGCGGGACCATCAGCCCCGCGCCGTCAATCGGCAGTTTCAGCGTCGCCCCCGTGGTTTCCGTGGCGAACCAGGACACCGCCAGCCTGACGCTCAGCAGCGCCCCGCCAGTCATGCTCTCCGGGACGCTGTGCCTTACGTTTTCGGCCGGCTCCAGCGTGGTGGGCGCCTATCAGAGTCAGGAAGTGGTGTTCGCCAACGGCACGACCAGCGCCGCGTGCAGTTCGACGCTCAAGACAACCCTGGCATTCACGGTCCCCGCCGGCAGCGCCACCGCCGTCTGGTCGGGTAACAGCTCGCAGTTCAGCCAGGGCACGGTTGCCGGCACGATTACCGTGACCCTGAACTCGCTGGCCGATCCAAGCGGCAATTCCGTGCTGCCGAGTCCCGCGCCCTCGCAGACCATAACAGTCGCGGCTGGGACGCCGACGGTCAGCGGATCTCCCTCCATGACCATGACTTCGAGTTCCGTCACCGTCGTCTTTGACGCCGCCACGCCCACGCGTCACGTTACCGGGGTCAACTACGTCTTCAATCCCGGCGCGATCGCGGTTTCGGTGTCCTTCACCTCCGGGTCGTTCAACGGATACGACCAGAGCCAGTGGTTCGCCCTGCCGGCCAGTCAGGCGACCGGCGGCGCTTTCTCTCTGTCAGCCACCTTTCCCTGCACCAATTGCAGCGCTCTCACGGGAGTGCAGGTGACACTGTCAAACTAGTGATCGCAGATGATGCGCATTATCGAGCGCACCGTAGAGCGGGCGTCCCGCCTGCCATGCCGGCATTCCTACCGGCATTCCTCGGAGAACGTCGGCAAGGATGCCGGCGTGGCAGCCTGGAAGGCCGCTCTACGGATCGATCCCGATGTTCGGCCGGGAGAGGATAAGGGGCAGTTCTTGCGCCGCGGTAGATTGGTGTACGCTACTCTTATATGCTGCGTTTTGCGGCGTTCGGCGTTTTACTCGGAGTGCTGACGGCGAAAATACTCCTCGCCCGGGATTCGCCCGTCAAGCCCAGAGATCTCTATCTGGAAAAGATCTCCGGAGACTCCGCCGCGGCGCCGGCCCGGCATCGTCTCGGTCTTCGATATCGAGGTTCGTCATGAATAGAACAGCCGCGCGCATGGAGCGTCTGGTGTTGGCGGCCGCCCTGGCCGGCCCGCTGGCCCTGGCGCAACAACCGGCCGAACCGCTCACAGGCAGGGACATGTCCCTGGTCAGGCTGGGCACTCCCGAAGAACTGAAAACACCGCTTCGGGTTCCCCGCGGCTACGCCGTGGTGATCGGCATTTCGACTTATAAGAACCTGGCGCCGGCCGAGAATCTGGCTTTCGCGGAGAAGGACGCCGAGAATCTCTACTCGGCTCTGATCGGCAAGGAAGGCGGCAATATAGAGTTTGAAAACGTCAGGAAGCTGATTGGACCCCAGGCGACTCTCGAGAACATTCGCGACGCGTTGGAAGTCTGGCTGCCGTCGCACGTCCAGGAGACCGATCGCGTAGTGGTCTATTTCGTCGGTCACGGGGTCGCGGACCAGGAGGGACGCGGGTATCTCGTACCTTATGACATAGACGCGCAAAGGCTCGCCGAGACGGCCTATCCCATGCAGCGGCTGGGCGAAGTCTTCTCCAAGAGCGTGAAGGCCCGGTGGAAGATCCTCCTCGTCGATGCCTGCCATTCGGGGAAGGTTACGGTCGATACCACTCCCGGCCGCGTGAATGAGAGTCTGAGGGGGTTGCCGCAGGGGTTTCTCACCCTCACTTCCAGCCGCTCCTCCGAACAGAGCTTTGAAGACCCGACGCTGGGCGGCGGGAACGGCTTGTTCACCTACTTCCTGGTCCGCGGGTGGCTGGGAGAGGCGGATGTGGATCCGCGCGACGGCGTGGTGACCGCGGATGAACTGGTCACCTACGTGAAGCGCGAGGTCAAGAATTACGCCAAAGAGCGGGGCCGGCAGCAGACGCCCTTGGAGTTCGGGGATTTTCCCGACGACATGATTTTGGGATTCAGCCCCTCGGCGCGGGAGAAGCTGGTTGCGGATCTTCCGCAACTCAGCAATGGAAGTCTGGTCATAGACGCAAACCTGGCCGATGTCGAGGTCTTCATCGACGACAAGCCTTACGGCACGGCGGGTCCGGGCAAGCCTCTGAATGTCCCCGGCCTGGCCAGCGGGTTGCACACGGTGCGGGGCGTGCGGATGGGGTATGAACCGGTCTCCGTCCAGGTCAATGTGGCTCCGGGGAGCGAACAGACGGTCTCGCTGCGGCTGTTGCTCCAGCGGACCGTCAAGCCGTCGGCCAAGCTGCTCTACGATCAGGGGGCGGCCATCTGGGAGCGGTCCCAGTCATCGCCCTCCGACTTGCGCAAGGCAGCCGACGCTCTTTCACGCGCCCTCAAGGAAGACTCCAGTTACAGCCGGGCGGCTCTGGAACTGTGCCGGGTTCAACAGGCTCAAGACGACACCGCCGCGGCGCTCAAGTCGTGCCTCCGAGCCATCGAAATCGATCCGGATTACGTCGAGGCCCGCTCCATGACCGGCGTCCTCCTGATGGAGAGCGGCGATTACCCCGAAGCCGTGCGTCAATTGCAACAGGCCACGGCGCAGGACCCCCGGAGCACGTTCGTGGCGAGCCTCCTGGCGGAGGCCTTCTTTCTCGCGGATCGTCCCAAGGAGGCGGAAGAAGCCGCCAATCGCGCCATCAAACTGGACGGCGCTTCCGGCCAGGCGTACCTGATCCGCGGAGAGGCGCGGCGCGTGCAAAAGAACTTCGATGAGGCCATTGAAGACTATCATCGCGCCGTGGAGGTCCAGGAATTCCGTTCCGGAGCGCTTCGTACGGCGGCATTTTGGGCGATTGGCTCCGGGATGCGGAAGCATCGCAGCGGAACTCAGTTCTTGTATCGTTCGCAAAAGGCGTCTGCATATTACGGACTCTGCGCCGCCGAAGTCGGACGAGACAATTATCTCCGGGCGATCAAGTACTGCCGGAATTCGCTGGCTACCGAGTCCGACGACCCAGACACGCTCGTGCTTCTCGGCGACTGTTACACGCGCCTCTTTAATAATGACAACCGCCGCGCCTACCTTATGGAAGCAAAAGGCGATTTCGAAGCCGCTTTGCGCATCAATCCCAACATGGAGCAAGCCGGGGTATTGCGGAAGAAGCTGATGGAGATCACCGAGCTTCTCGGCGTCGTGCGGTGAGTGCCATGGCGGGCCTCGGGAGTTACCAATGCGCGAGATGGAACTCGTAGAGGACTGGGCCGTTGAGCGGCTCTGGGGAGGAAATGACAGCCGTGTCCTTCTGGCGCATGAACATGAGGTCGCCGCTCCCCGCGCCGGCCGGGAGATTCCGGGGAAGTTCCGCGCCGCGCGGGACTAGTTTGGGGCCGGCGGAAGAATCGATGCAATCGCCGCGGGCGCGCAGGACGACGTCATCGCAGCGGGGCATCAGCGTGAAGGGCGCGGTCTTACGCTCCGGCAGCGGCGCGGGACGCGCCGGCGCGTTGGTGAGACGCGCGGGAGTCACCAGCCAGTAGACGATCTCGTGGCCCGGCGGGCCGGCTATACGGAAAACCGTGGAGGTGGCGGGAACCTGGTATTCCCGGCCGGCAATTAGGCGGTTATCCTGGCCGGTCTCCTCGCCGGGGAACAACTGCTCATACTGGCCGGAGGTGCTCTGGTTCATCACGTAGAGGTAGCCGTCGAAGTTGGTACGGAAACGGAAACGCACGCGGTCGCCCTGGGCGAGGACCAGGCCGGGGTCGATGGAGCGCCAGCCGGCCCCGTCGAGGCGTTCGAGCATGAGTTCCATCCGATGGGCGCCCTCGGTCATGGTGTGGGTCTGGGACAGCGCTGGTGGAACCAGAACACACACCGACAAGAATGCCCGCGCCGCTCTCATTGGTGCGCCAGTCCGAGGTCGGCCACCACACGGGAATCGGTGGAACCGCTGGGGTTGACGACGTAGACGGCGTTTTCCCGCTTGTCGGCCGGCGTCTTGCCGCCGGGGGTCTTGTCATCGACGCGTTCGATGATGAGGTCGCGAGCGTAGAGGTTGCGCAGGCGGCCTACGGTGGCATCATCGATGTTGAGGCCGGCAATCTGGACGAGTTGTTTGGGTTTGGCCTGCTCCTCCTTGGGCGCCGCGGCGGGGCTGGGCTTCTTGCCCCGCAGAGAATAGATCATGTTCTCGAGATCGGTCTCCGGCTCGCGCGAAAACACGATGAAGATCTTCTCGATTCCGGTTTGCTCATCGAACACCATGCGGGACCCGGGCGGCATGGTGTAGGTGCGCCAGCCGTCGACGCGGTTGTCCCCGTCGGCGACCTCGGGTGTGGGGAACATGGGTTTCCAGGCGCCGCTCGATCCCTGGCTGACGATGTAGAGATAGCCTGGGCCGTTGGTCTGGAGGCTGAACTGGATACCGTCGCCGGCGTGGAAAACTGTGTCGGGCGGGACCTCCACCATGTCGCTGCCGGACCGTCTCAGGATGGTGTACTTGAGCCCGAGGGAAGTACCGGAAGAGGGAGCGGGAGCGGTGGAAGGCGCGGTTGCCCCCGCGAGGACCAAGCGACCGCCTTCCGGGAGCGGCGTGGTCTCGGTCCGGCTTGGCGCCGATGGTTGGGAGTCAGTGACGCGCGTGCTGGGGGTAGCGGCCGGTTGTTTCGCCGTTCTTGTCTTGAGTTGCGCTTTGGGCGCGGCTTTCGGCGGCGTCTTGGCGGCCGGCGCCGGTTCCGAGGCGGCAAAGAAAAGCTCCCGGGCGGTAAGTTGCGGCTTGGAGCCATCCTGGGCAGCAGCGGCCATGACGCAAGCCGCGGCGCAGAATGAAATGAGCAGGCGAGCAGTACGGGTCATTTCCTTCCCCCTTCTCACTAAGATATCACCGGGCCAAGCGGATGCAAGATCGAGGAACCGCGGAGGCGGCAAGAACTGTCATCAGGCTTAATAGGCTTTGCTTCCGCCTTCTTCCATCATGCGCTTGGTCTGCTTTCATCCTGTCGGCAGGCAAAAGCTGTTATGGTATGGTATCGAAAATCGTATGCGCCTGGAAGCCCCGAGAGATTGGAGCTGGAAGGGATTTTTTTCGCTTCGATGCAACTACCCACCCGCCTCGGAAAGTACGAGCTGCAGGAATTCCTAGGTGGCGGGATGTCCCACGTCTACAAGGCCTTCGACACGGTCATCGGACGAACGGTGGCGGTGAAAATCCTGGTCGAGCCGGCATCGCGGGATGCCGCCGCCCGCGACCGCTTCCTGGCCGAAGCGCGCACCGCCGCCAAGGCGACCCACGACAACGTGATCGCCATTTACGATTTCGGCGCCGACGCGGAGCAGGGCCTGTTCATGGTCATGGAGTTCTTGCAGGGTGAAGACTTGCGGCAGGCCATCAGGAACGGCCATACGGGCGACCTGCGCAACAAACTCCAGATCGCCCTGCAAATCGCCCGCGCTCTGGATTTCATTCACAAGAACAGAATCATCCATCGTGACATCAAGCCGGAGAACGTCCACATCAACCCCGCGGGCGTGGTCAAGCTGATGGATTTCGGAATTGCCAAGAGCGAAGACCTCTCGCGCACCCAGCCGGGCTATGTCCTCGGAACGCCATACTACATGGCGCCCGAACAGGTGCGGGGGGAGCCGGTCACCGGGCTGGTGGACGTCTATGCCTTCGGGGTTCTTCTGTTTGAGCTGCTGACGGGACGGAAAGTCTTCCTGGCGGATTCGGTGGATAGGATCTTCTACAGCATTCTGAATGTTCCCATGGACGTGGAGCCGTTGCGGAGTGCGGGCGTGCCCCAGCCGGTGATCCAGTTGGTGGCATCCTGTAACGCCAAGCTGGCCGCGGAACGGCCTCGGGGCTTCGCTCCTGTCATCGCCGAACTGGAGCGCATAATCGCCGGCCTGTCGGGCGGGACGCAAGTAACCCAGCGCCGGCCGGCATACCCCGCGCCGCCGAGAATCATCCGCCGGTCCATGATCCTGGCTGGCTTGGGCGTGCTGCTGGCAGCGGGGATCGGCTCCTATTTCGCGCTGAAGCCCCGCGCGTCTCTCAAGGCGGTGGAAATGCCCAAGACCATCTCCACTCCCACCGGCGACATGGTGTTGGCGCCGGCAGGAGAATTCCTTTTTGGGGAGAAGAAACAGATCGCTTTTCTTCCCGCCTTTTACATAGACAAGACCGAGGTGAGCAACGCCGCATATGCCCGGTTCTGCGGGGCCACGAACCGGCCGCTTCCCGAGCGCTTTCCCAGTAACCAGCCGGACTATCCCGTGGTTTTCGTGACCATCGGGGACGCGCGCGAATTCGCCCTGTGGGCGGGCAAAAGGCTGCCAACCGATCTGGAGTGGGAAAAAGCCGCGCGGGGCGCCGACGGCCGCGCTTTTCCGTGGGGCAACGAAATGGAGAGGTCGCGGGCCAACACCGGCGCCGGCGCGCTTCAGCCGGTCGACAGCTTTCCGTCGGGCGCCAGCCCGTACGGCGCTCTGCAGATGATCGGCAACGCCTGGGAGTTGGTGGACAAGCGGCGCGCGCCTCCAGCGGACCTGAGTCCGTTTGAGACCCTGAAGCCGCCCATGCAACCCGGCGAATCCTGGTACATGATCCGGGGAGAGTCCTTCCTGGAGCCCTTGGTTGACAATGCCATCTGGGATTCGACCGCCGTTCCCGAGCGTTGGAAGGATATGAAGGTGGGCTTCCGCTGCGTGAAAGATGCGAAGTAAGCCTGGCGGTGCTTCGATCCCACTGGCGGTAACTGGCCATTCCCGATGTTTCGTTGTGTCCGCACTCCCCCCGGTCGAAGATCCCGCCGCGCGCTGCCAGGCGGCGCAGCCCACCACCGGCGGAGAAAAGCGCCCCATGTTATGATCCCATTGGATTGACTTCCGGCTCCGTCCGCCGGTTCCAAATCCGGCCCGGTTTCGCGGCCCGCGCCTTCGACTATGCCCACCGCTCAAGCCGAAAACCTACGCCTTGCCGCGCTCGATCGCTGCCGCATCCTCGATACGCCTCCGGATCCCCGGTTCGACTGCATCGCGCGCCTGGCGGCGCAGTTCTTCGCCGCGCCCATGGCCGCCATCAGCTTCGTTGCGCGGGATCGTTGCTGGTTCAAGTCCACCTACGGCTTCGCTCAGTCCCAACTCGCCCGCTCGGCGTCCTTTTGCTCATTCACTCTAGGCTGCCCCGAATCCCTCGTGATACCGGATGCCGCCGCCGACCAGAAATTCGCGCCTCTCGCTCTCGTCGCCGGTCACCCGCGAGTTCGCTTCTATGCTGGAGCTCCCGTGGTCGGCCCCGATGGATTCGCCGTCGGCGCCGTGGCCGTCATGGACACGCGGCCCCGCGGCCCGTTCTCGGAATCGGAAATATGCGCCCTGCGGGATTTCAGCGCGCTGATCGGCCGGGAGTTGAATGCCCGGGCGTCCGCCGGCGCCGCCTCGCAAAACCCCGATGACCCGTCAATCCTGTCCATTGTTGTTCAGAACGCGCAAGATGCCGTTGTCAGCGTAGACCTGAACGGCGCCATCTTGACCTGGAATCCCGCCGCCGAGCGATTATTTGGATACTCCGCCGCGGAGGTGCGGGGACGCCCGATCGATATCATCATCCCTCCGGACCGCTTCGAAGAATCGCGCGAGATAATCGGAAAGGTCCTGCAAGGGCAACCCATTCAGCGGCTCGAGACCGTCAGGATCCGC
Organism: Terriglobia bacterium; assembly: GCA_963767595.1. Taxonomy (GTDB): domain Bacteria; phylum Acidobacteriota; class Terriglobia; order Bryobacterales; family Bryobacteraceae; genus BOG-224. The sequence continues at coordinate 5,700 of CAVYEK010000014.1, read as the reverse complement.
AAGGACGGGGCTAGAAGGTTCGTGTCGCTGAGCCTCAGCGCCATTGAGGACGCGGATGGCCGGCTCATCGGAACCGGCGGTATCGCCCACGATATCACCCCGCTGAAACTTGCCGAAGCGGCGCGACAGGAAGCCGAAGACCGCCTCAAAACGGCCGACGAGGCAGCCGGCATTGGCGTCTGGGATTGGTCCCTGTCCAGCGGCGCAGCCACCTGCTCGGAGCAGTACTTTCGCATGTATGGATTGCCCCCGAGTGAGACCGCCATGTCCGCTGCCGACTGGCTCTCGCGCGTGCATCCCGAGGATCGGGATCGCGTCGAGGCTTACAACCAGAACCTCCTGCGCGGAACCGGGCGCGGCGAAGCCGAATTCCGCATTGTCTGGCCGGACGGCAGCGTCCACTGGATCGTCAGCAAGGCCCGGATGTATCCCAACGCCGCCGGCGAAGCCGCTCACGTGATCGGCATCAATCTCGATGTGACGCAGATCCGGGAAGCCGAGCGGGCCCGCCGCGAATCGGAAGAACGATACTCCGACCTCTTCCGCACCATGCGTCAGGCCGTGATCTATACTGGACGGTGAGGGCGTTGTGCTCTCGGCCAACCCGGCCACCGACCGGCTATTCGGCTTCCCGATTGAAGAAACCCGCGGCCGGAGCGCCGTTCTGCACTCCATCTGCGGGCAACCAATTGGGCCGGTGTTCCGCTCCCATCGGATGAGTTTCCCAGCATGGTTGCCGCTGCGCACCGGGGCCGAATGCCACGATGTCGTGTTGAGAGTGTGGAACGCCCGGACGGATGTGCCGCATTGGATTTCGATGGACGCCATCCCCCGGTTCAGGGCGGGGGAAACCAAGCCGTACGAAGTTCAAGTAATTCACCACGATCTCACGGCCCAGGTCGAGGCTGCGGCGCGCCTCCGCGCATCGGAAGACCGCCTTCGCCTTCTGATCGAGCATGGCATGGAGGTCATTGGCGTCATCAATGCCGCCGGAGTGACCACGTATGTGAGCCCGTCGGTGGAAAGGGTCTTCGGCTACCCGCCGGATCTGCTGATCGGAATCAATGCCCTGGAGTACGTACACCCGGACGACCTGCCAGCCGTTCAAGGTTCTCTATCGAGCATCGTGCACGCGCCGCCGAGCGTCGCGGTGACTCTCCATGTCCGTTTGCGCCACCGCGATGGAAGCTGGCGCAACGTGGAGAGCACGGCGGCCAACTGCCTGCAAGTCAAGGGACTGCGCGGCATCGTCGTCAACCTCCGGGATGTCAGCGAGCGGGTTCGATACGAGGAGCAGTTACGAATATCCCATGATCAAGTGCGCCAGCTTGCCGCGCGCGTGGAATCCGCCCGCGAAGAGGAGCGCGGCCGCATCTCTCGCGAGGTCCACGACCAGTTCGGCCAGATGCTCTCCGTTCTGAAACTCGACTTGGAAAACCTGGCCGTCCAGCATCGCCCCCGCAAGGCCGAACCACGGGGCGATTTCGATGCGCGCGTCGCCGCCATGCTCCGCGCCATCGACCTTTCCGCCAACACCGTCCGCCGGATCGCCGCCGAGCTCCGCCCCGCCGTCTTCGAAGATCTCGGCCTCGCCGCGGCCCTCCACTGGCAACTCCAGGAGTTCGAGTCGCGCACCGGCATTCCTTGCCGCCGCCGCGGCATCCGCCGGGACCCCGGCCTTGCCGCCGTGCCCGCCCTCGCCGTGTTCCGCATCTTCCAGGAGATCCTCACCAACGTCGTTCGACACGCGAATGCTACCGCCCTCGAAGTAGTGGCCCACACCGGCCCTGACTGGTTCACCTTGCGCGTAAGTGACAATGGCAAGGGTTTCGACCCGAAATCCCTCTCTCCTTCGCATTCTCTCGGCCTGCTTGGCATGCGGGAACGCGCCGGTATGCTGGGAGGGACCATTGAATGGTCCGCCCGCCGGAAGGGCGGCACTACAGTGACCCTCCGCCTGCCCCTCCGCGCCGCGCCCGGCCGCTGAGTTGCCTTGCTCGGCGGAAATCTCTTCGGCGCTTACTGCCTCGAGTCCCGAACCTCCATTTCTCACAGGTGGCCCGAAGATGTGGCGCACGCACTCGTGCGCAATGCCACATAGTTTTCATAATTGGCCTGTAAGCTATTGATTTTACGTGGCGCACGCTTCAGCGTGCCGTCGTGGGCTTCAGCCCACGATCAGCGCTGACGGCGAGCTGAAGCTCGCCGCTGCACGCTGAAGCGTGCGCCACGAAAACATAAGCCTCGTGTTTTGTTCTTGTTATGAAAACTATGCGGCATTACGCACTCGTGCGTGCGCCACGTTGTCACGGCCGAGTGTCTGTGAGAGGATCGGGCTAAAGTTACTCCGGCGGCCTGTACTCCGTGAGATTTCTCATCTCGGCATGACACTCGGGTGTACAATACCTGTGGCTAGGACAGCTTTGTAGCCAGGGCGGTCGGAAAACAGGCTGTGCGAGCGCCTTGCCTGAAGCCGGCCGCGCGGATCGCGCCATCCTTCCTGCGCGCCGAACAATCAGCCCTAGCGCATACTACCCATAGGGCGTTCTTATTGCAATGGTACTACCGGTGGTATTACGAGCCTCGGCGGCCAAGGCTCCCGGACCGCCGTCCGGGATCGCTCTCCAACGCTCTTGTGGTCAGGATACTGACCGAAAATCTAATAATCGAGCAAAATACCCGACTATCTGGGATAATACAGCGCCTTTAGCTCGGCGGCGTTGACGCCGCGCGCCAGTGCAGTGCGTCACTAATTTCAATGGTTATGATTCGGGCGGGCTTGATGCGCAAGCACATAAATCGACTTATCGATTGACACCTAATGCGACAGGCCGGCAACAAACTCGCGATCCTCATCGTCGACGACCACCTCCTCGTCCGGCAGGGTCTTAAGCAGGTACTTAGCCACGAGTTCCGGGACATCGCCGTCGCCGAGGCCGGAACCGTCCAGGAAGCCCTCGCTCGAATCAGGTCCCGGCCCTGGCGTCTCGTCATTCTCGATGTCGGCCTCCCCGATGGCGATGGCTTCTCCGTGCTCCGCGAGATCTGCGCCCTCGGCAGCCAGACCGCCGTGCTCATGCTGAGCATCCAGACCGATGCACTCTACGCCGCCCGCTCCTTTCAGCTCGGCGCCGCGGGCTATGTCTCGAAGAACGCCAGCCGTGCCGATCTGTTGAAGGCCATCCGGAACGTCCTCGATGGCAGACGGCATTTCACTGAATCGGATCTCCTCGATGGTCACCACCCGCCGTCCGCCACCCTCCACGCCAGTCTTTCTCCCCAGGAATGGAAGGTCTTGCTCGCCCTTGCCTCCGGCCGGGCCACCGGCGAGATCGCCGCCGACTTCCATTTGAGCGCCAAGACCGTCAGCACCTACAAGCGGCGCCTGCTCGATAAGTTGCGCCTCAAGTCCACAGCCGACCTGGTCCGCTATGCGATCGAACAGAAACTCTCTTGATTCGCCTCCCGTCACTTTGTTTGCACCTCGACTTATGCAGTTCCAGCAGTACCGTTCCTTGTGGGATGATTCCTACACCCTTCGACCCATTCCCGCATGAAATCTGTATGACCAAATGCGATGTATCACGATGTCATGCAATGGCATAATGCGCCTTCCGGTACGGCGCCAGTACTTTCCCCGGCGTTTTTTTTCTTTTGCAATTGAGAGTTTTAACCCGTAATATCACTTTCTGGCGCCCGCGTATGGCAGTTGACATACGGTAAGAATCGGGTGGCAGTCCATCTGTTGTGCGCAGGCTCCGCCATTGGGACCCTAATGGCGGCAGCTTGTCCAAGTTCCTTGAAATGCGGAGATCCTATGGCGACCTCGGTTGAATGCGTCCGGCCCTTGGGTTTGGAAACGGCCCATCGTGCAGCGTCATCGCGGCAGGATCTTCCCTGGTACGCCATTCAGGTCCAGTCCAGATTGGGCAGCGTCGCCTCCGCCACCCTGCGCGGCAAGGGCTATGACGAGTTCCTGCCCCTCTATCGCTCCCGGCGGCGCTGGTCTGACCGCATGAAGGAACTGGAACTCCCCCTTTTCCCCGGCTACCTGTTCTGCCGTCTCGACGTCCATGACCGCCTGCTGCCCATCCTGACCGCCCCCGGCGTCATCGGCATCGTGAGCGCCGGCAAAACCCCCATCCCCATCGACGACGAGGAAATCGAGGCCATTCGCGCGGTCCTTCGCTCCGGGCTGGCGGCCCAGCCCTGGCCGTTCCTTCAGGTTGGCTCCAAGGTGTATATCGAGCGCGGCCCCCTCACCGGCCTGGAAGGCATCATCGCCAACACCGACAAGGTCTACCGCCTGATCGTCTCCGTGAACCTGTTGCAGCGTTCCGTGGCCGTCGAAATCGATCGCGAGTGGGCCCGCCCCATCCTTCAGGGCATGGGCCCCCGCGCCGTGACCCTCTCCGAACGTACCCGCCTCTTGAAACGAGCCGGTTAATACTCAAATATCAGGCGGCGCGCCGAAGCCGCGTCGCCCGGGTGGCTGCGATTGCTCCGCCTCCCCCACTGGAGCCCCCCCAATGTCCGATCCCGATCGCAGGAGACGCATGATCAGCCTCCGCCTCTCCGAGGTGGAGTACGAAGTCCTCAAAACGCACTACCGCACCTACGGCGCCCGCAACGTCTCAGACCTCGCCCGCCTCGCGTTGCAGCGCATCATGACCGGCGCCGCCGGTTCGCCGGAAGGTCTGGCCGCCAAACTGGCGGAGTTGGACGATCGCGTCCACGCCCTGGAATCCCGTGTCTCGTTCCTGTCGGAGCGGGAAAGGGTATTGCAATGAGAAGCCCACACCGCATCTTTCGATATCTCCTGGCGGCGCTGGCCCTGGCCTGCGCCGGCGCCCAGCAGCCTGCCGCATCCATCGCGCCGCCCGCTTCCGGCTACGTCCTCGGCCCCGACGACCAGATCCTCATCCGCGCCCTCGAAGGCCTCGACCTCGGCGATAAGCCCGTCCTCATCGGCGCCAACGGCAATATCACCCTCCCGCTCATCGGGCGCGTCAAGGCCGCCGGCCTCACCGTCGAGCAGCTCGAAGCGGAGCTCGCCACCCGCCTCAAAGTCTACGTGCAGGAGCCGCAGATCTCGGTCACCGTGACCGACTTCCGCAGCCAGCCCGTCTCCGTTCTCGGCGCGGTCACCACCCCCGGCATCGTCCAGCTTCGCGGCCGGAAGACGCTGTACGAGGTCCTCTCCATGGCCGGCGGACCGCGCGAAACCGCCGGATCCACCGTCTCCATCACCCGCCGCCTGGAAAACGGCCAGATCCCCCTGCCCGGCGCCGCCGCCGATTCCACCGGCCAGTTCAGCACCGCCGTGCTCGAAATGCAGGAGATCCTGGACGGCAAAAACCCCGCCGCCAACATCGAAATCAAGCCCAACGACGTGATCTCCGTTTCCCAGGGCAACGCGCGCATGGTCTACGTGGTGGGCGACGTGCAGCGCTCCGGGGCCTTCAACCTGGGCGCCCAGCGGACCATCTCGGTCCTCAGCGCGGTCTCCCTGGCCGGCGGGTTGGGACGCACCGCCAAGCCGGAAAGAGCCCGCGTCTTCCGCCCCCTTCCGGATGGGCAGAAACACCAGGAGATCGCCGTGGACATCAAGCAGATTCTCGTCGGAAAAGCGGAAGACATCGGCTTGCGGCCGGATGACGTCCTGGTGGTTCCCACCAGCAGCCGCAAGAGCTTCGCCGT
>CAVYEK010000013.1:0-509804 GCA_963767595.1 Terriglobia bacterium | reverse complement strand
TCCAGGGAACTCGATTATCAGCCCGCCGATCCGCTAAAGCACGGCAAGAAGGCGGCTAAAGCCGCCAAAGAGGCCAAGCCCGCCAAGACCCCGCCGGCCAGGAAGTAAGGGTTCGCGGGTGAGTTGGCGCCCTTGTGTGGGTCCCTCGTCTTGTGTGTGCGTACCAGTGAAGCATTTGCGGACCTGCCCCTCCGATTCTTGCTAGAATATGCCGCCGGGAGGCATCTGGCATTTCTATATGCGAACATCAGCCTATCTCACCGTATTCGCTCTTCTCCTGTTAGCGGCCGCCGACGCCGCTGGGCAGGCCAAGCTGCCGGGACAAGGCGCCGACGCCTGCACGGTCGTTTCGAAAGCCGATATCGAACAGACGCTTGGCGTCAAGCTGGCGGATGGGGTGAAGGACCCCAAGTTGCAGACGCCGGGAGTTGTGTCCACCTGCCGTTACACGAATCCCGGCGGCGTCACGGTCACCATCGCCATTCGGCGCAGGCCGATCAAATACGATGGAACGGCGACCGTGAATGGCAAGAACGTGCAGCAGGGGCACATCGCGGGCCTGGGGAGAGATGCGCTCTTAACCGAAACGTCCGCCGGGGAAACCAGCGTGGAAAATCTGACCATCTTCCGCGGGGACTACGATATGATCAACGTGTTCTTCATGGGCTCCAGCCCCGTGAAGCCAATTTCCGCCGCCCTTGAGAAACTCGGGCGCATGGTCCTCGACAGTTGGAAATAACGAATTTCCACGGCCTTCCCGCATGGTGGGGTCAGGCCTTTTGACTTGCCGCCGGGCTTTTGCCCGGCGTCCGGCCTCCGGCGCCGGCGCGAAGGACGCCGGCTGAAAAGCCGGCGGCAAGCCAAAAGGCTTGGCCCCACATGGGCTCGGCCTGGCGTACGCGTACGCTCGGATTTCGTGCCTTTTGCGGGGCAGTCACCTCGCCCTCCACTCTTGTGTTGCGCGCCCGATTCCCCCGGCGGAGTTGCATCGGACGGCGATACGGGATACACGTCTGGTATCCGGCCATGGCCGGAGACGGGAGCGTGGTATCTCAATGCAAAACAGGCGTACTTTTCTGATGGGTTCGGCGATGACGGCGGCCATGTCCCGCTCGGCCGCCGGGGCCAACGACCGGATCCGTTTCGCCATCATCGGCGCCGGCACGCGCGGCAGCTACGTGGGCGGCGTGTTCACCGATTTTCCCGACGTGGAATTGGCGGCCGTGTGCGACGTTTTCAAACCTACGCGCGACGACCAGGCGGCCAAACTCGGCGCCAAGACCAACACCAAGCCGGATGCGGTCAACGATTACCGCCAGGTGCTCGACCGCAAGGACGTGGATGCGCTGCTGGTCACCACCCCGGACCACTGGCACGGTCCCCTGGTGATCGCGGCCAGCGAAGCCGGCAAGGATTGCTACTGCGAAAAGCCGCTCTCCAACAGCATCGAGGTGGGCCAGAAAATGCGCGCCGCCGTCCGCCAGTATAAGCGGGTGGTGCAGGTGGGCCTGCAGCAGCGCTCCTGGGACCATTTCCAGGAGAACGCCAAGCGCGTGCAGGACGGCATGATCGGCAAGGTCTACCACGTCGAGTGCATCTACCAGGGCAATTACACGCGCGATCCCGGCCCCCCCACCGATCCGCCCGCCGGCCTCGATTGGGAACTGTTCCAGGGCTCCGCGCCGCGCCGCCCCTACGTCGCCATGCGCCAGCGCAGTTGGCGCGCCTTCTACGATTATTCGGGCGGCACCATGCTCGACTGGGGCACCCACCTCACCGACGTGTCGCACTGGTACATGAACGTGACGGAGCCGCTCACGTGCAGCGCCTCCGGGCAGTACGCCCGCGTCCCCGCTCCCCTTCCGGAGCAGTTGCCCGACACTCTGGCGGTCACATGGAAGTACCCTACCTTCGTCATGACTTACACCAACTGCGTGCGGACAAGCCCCGAGTTCGACGTGCAGGGCAACTTCTTTCTGGGTACGCAAGGCTGGTTGCAGGTGAACCGCACCGGTTATCGCTACCGCCCCGCCGGCGGAGGAGGCGGCGGGCGCGGGCGCGGCGCGGCCGCTCCGCCCTTCGAGCCCGTCAGCAAGAGCTTCCCCTATGTCGGCGGTCCTTCCGACCACGCCCACGTCCGCAACTTCCTGGATTGCGTCAAGAGCCGCCAGGAACCCGTGGTCAATATCGATACCGGTTTTTACTCGACGCTCCCGACGCTAATGGGCGTCCTGGCGGTGCACTACGGCAAGACCTACGCCTGGGACGGCAAACAAGCGGTAGCGGTGTAGGCGTTCACGATTAGTGGACCTTTCGCCACTGATATCCGTACGCCAGGTTCAGCGGTAACGTCCACCATAATTGAACCGGCGACCGCGATAACCGCCTGGCCGCGCTTTGAAGAGAATAGAAACGCCGGTTAGCGTACTGATAGCCGGCCAGCAGTTCCGCCACACTCATGAGCTTTGGCCGATAGACCACGTCGTCGCGACTGTTGTACTTGCGCCAGTCCCGCGTCAATATACGCCCTTCGGCTTCCATCTTCCTGAACAGCGGCGTACCCGGAAACGGAGTCAGTATGTTGAAGGTAGCATTCTGGACCCCCGCCGTTTCCAGGAAGTCGATGGTGTCCTTGAATATTCCCGGCCTGTCGTGATCGAATCCAAAAACAATTCCGGCTTGCACGGCGATCCCGTGCGAATGGATGCGTTCAATGATCCGCAAGTACTCCTCCGCGCGGTTGAACCTCTTGTTTACGTCGTTCATGCTCTGCTGGGAGATCGACTCCAACCCCAGGAACAACTGCTTACATCCGCTATGCGCCGCGGCCTTCAAGAAGTCGTCGTCTTGGCCGGCATGAACGCTGGCCTGGCTGCTCCACCACTTTCGATGAGGAGCGATGGCGCGGAACAAACTCTTGGCGTACTCCATATCGCCGGCGATGTTGTCATCCCAGAAGATAATTACGTTTCCCTTGAAAGAGGCGTATTCCGCGGCGACCTCGGCTACCGGACGCTTGCGCAACCCGTGGCGATACATAACGGCGACCACGCAGAAATCGCATCGGCCCGGACATCCCCGCGTCGCAAGCAAAACTCCATTGGCATGGTCCCGCCGGTGAAACAATTCCTTGCGGGCTTCGGGAACGTTGTCGAGAGACGGCGCGCTGGTTTGCCGGTACACACGCAGGTAAGATCCGGTCTCAAAGCTCTTCAGGAAGTCTTCCCATAAGCCTTCCGCTTCCCCGACGAATATCGCATCGGCGTACCGGCTGGCCTCTTCGGGCAACAGGGTGACATGCGGCCCGCCCATGACGACGCAGATTCCCCGCGCTCGAAAGCGCGCGGCGATGTCATAGGCATGAAAAGCACTCGGCGTATGAAATGTGATCCCCACCACGTCCGCGCCGGTGTTCCAATCGATGTCTTCGGCTTCTTCATCGACGTGGATGACATCCCAGCCCCGCGGAACCCGGGAGGCCAGATAGGGCATGGTGATCTGCTGAAAGTTAAGGACCCGCGCTCTCCGCACCCTCCGAATTTCCGGCGAAGAGGCGGTGATCAGCAGGAGCGTGGGCATGAATGGTCCCGGGCCGCAACGCTACTGTAGCATGTGGGGTCTGCGCTTCACTCTGGTATCGCTGTGGCGGAGGAACGCCGGCGAGGACGCCGGCGTGGCAGGCCGGAGGCCCGCTCTACGGCTGGAGTTGTTGCGGCCCGCGAAGAAATCGACGTCCTCGCCATGCCTTCCCAAATAAGAAAAGGCCCGCGCGACGCGAATCGCGCGGGCCTGATTTGCGCTTGCGCCGCTTAGTCCTTCTTCCCGCTTTCGATTCGCATCCCGTAAAAGCTGCGGTATACGAACACCGCCGAGACTACGAAAAAGACCGCCGAGAGAGCCGTGGTGAAGGCGGCGCCCTGTTTGGCGGTCAGGTCGACCGCGAGGGAAACCGCCAGCAGGCCGAACAGGGTGGTGAATTTGATGATCGGATTCAGGGCCACCGAAGAGGTGTCCTTGAACGGATCGCCCACCGTATCGCCCACCACGCAGGCATCGTGCAACGGGGTGCCCTTGGCGCGCAGCTCGGTCTCCACCACCTTCTTGGCGTTGTCCCACGCGCCGCCCGCGTCGGCCATGAAGATGGCCTGATACAACCCGAACAGGGCGATGGAAATCAGGTAGCCGACGAAGAAGAACGGCTCCAGGAAGGCGAAAGACAGGGTGGCGAAGAACACTACCAGGAAGATGTTCAACATGCCCTTCTGCGCGTACTGCGTGCAGATGGCCACCACCCTCTTGGAGTCCGCCACGGAGGCTTTCTCCGCGCTCTCGAGCTTGATGTTGCGCTTGATGAACTCTACCGCCCGGTAGGCGCCGGTGGTCACGGCCTGCAGGCTCGCGCCCGTGAACCAGTAGATCACCGCCCCGCCCGCGATGATACCCAACAGGAACGGCGGATGCAGCAGGGAGAGCTTGTCCACGTTGGTGGTCAGTCCCTTGGTGAGGGCCACGATGGTGGCGAAGATCATGGTGGTCGCTCCCACCACCGCGGTGCCGATGAGCACCGGCTTGGAGGTCGCCTTAAAGGTGTTGCCGGCGCCGTCGTTCTCTTCCAGGTTGTCCTTGGCCTTCTCGAACTGCGGTTTGAAGCCGAATTTCTTTTCGATGTCCTCGGCCACGCCCGGCGTGGTTTCCACCTCGGAAAGCTCGTAGATGGATTGCGCGTTGTCGGTCACCGGACCGTAGCTATCCACCGCGATGGTCACCGGCCCCATTCCCAGGAACCCGAAGGCCACCAACCCGAAGGCGAACACGGCTTCCACCGCCAGCGGCGTCTCCACCATCAGCGCGTGCAATCCCATGCCGCTCATGAAGTACGCGATGCTCATCAGAAACAGCATGGTAAAGCCCAGCCAGTAGGCGCTGAAGTTGCCGGTCACCAACCCCGAGAGGATGTTCAGCGAAGCGCCGCCTTCGCGCGCGCTGGTCACGATCTCTCTTACGTGGCGCGAATTGGTGGAGGTGAAGACCTTCACGAACTCGGGGATCAGGGCCCCCGCCAGGGTGCCGCAACTGATCACCGTGGAAAGCTTCCACCACAAGGAGTCGTCGCCGCCGAGGGTGGGGATCATCTGCGAGCTGACAACGTAGGTGAGGCCGATCGAGAGAATCGAAGTGAGCCACACCAGCGAGGTGAGCGGGGCTTCGAAATTCATTTTGTCGGCGCCGCCGAAGCGCGCCTTGGCGATGGCCCCGTTAAGGAAATAGCCGATGCCGGAGCAGATCACCATCATCACGCGCATGGAGAAGATCCACACCAGGAGCTGCACCTGCACCAGCGGGTCTCTCACCGCCAGCAGGATGAAAGTAATCAGCGCCACGCCCGTCACGCCGTAGGTTTCGAAACCGTCGGCCGAGGGCCCCACCGAATCGCCCGCGTTATCGCCCGTGCAATCGGCGATCACGCCCGGGTTGCGCGCGTCGTCTTCCTTGATCTTGAATACGATCTTCATGAGGTCGCTGCCGATGTCGGCGATCTTGGTGAAGATGCCGCCGGCCACGCGCAGGGCCGCCGCGCCGAGCGATTCGCCGATGGCGAAGCCGATGAAGCAGGGCCCCGCCAGGTCGCCCGGCACGAACAGCAGGATGAACAGCATGATCAGCAGCTCCACCGAGACCAGCAGCATCCCGATGCTCATGCCCGCTTGCAGCGGGATGTCGAAGCACGGGTACGGCTTGCCCTTCAGAGCGGCGAACGCCGTGCGCGAATTGGCGAAGGTGTTCACGCGCATCCCGAAGGCCGCCACCGAAAAGCTGCCCGAGATGCCGATCACGCTGAACAGCAGGATGATGGCTACCTTATAGGCTTCGAAACCCTGCAGCACCCCGAAGTACAAAACAATGATGGCCGCGATGAACAGTTCCAACAGGATGAGGAACTTGCCCTGCGTGGCGAGGTACGTCTTGCAGGTTTCGTAGATCAGCTCGGAGACCTCGCGCATGCATTCATGCACCGGCAGGTTTCGCAGGCGAACGAAAATGATCAGCCCGAACAAAAGGCCGAGGGCGCTGACCACCAGTCCTCCCAGGAGCAGGTTGTGGCCGTTGATGCCGCCCAGGAATGTCGCCTGACCGAGATCGGGCAGTTGCAGATTGGCCTCGCCGTTGGCCTCCGCCGCCATCATCGGCGCGGCCAGCGCGAGAAGCGCCAGGAGGCTGAAAAGGACGCGCCGAATCGAACCGAATCGCGCGTTCGCGGCGGGCCTGGGACTACCGGCGAGCCGCTCGACACAGAACGTGTCCGTCGTGGAGAGCATTGGTGAAGTTCCTCCTTGGGAACCGGCCGGCGCTCCAATAGAGTGGAGACAAACCGGCTTGTTGACGGCCTAATCGGAAATGTACCGAAGGCTCAGTATAAAAGATATACGCGTCGGAATCAAACCGGCGGGCGGCGCCGGCCGCTACGATGGAACATGACTATTTCGTGACAAGTTTCTCGTGTAGTGCGGCGTAAGAACGGCCCATCATCTCGCGCTCGATCCGTAGAGCGCTGCCAGGCCGGCGTCCTCGCCGGCATTCTTCGAGGAATGCCGGTACGGATACCGGCATGGCAGGCGAGACGCCTGCTCTACGGCGCGCTCGATGATGCGCATCATGTTCGCCGCGGACCACTAGCGGCGAACCCGCTCGCGGCAGATGCCGCGCTTCGAGCGCCGGATGAATTCGACGATGTGGCGCGCTTCGGGAGCGTCGATCTCCGCTTCGATCCGCGCCAGCGCCTGTTCCAGGAGCAGTCCGGAACGGAACAGAATGGCGTAGGCCTTCTTCACCGCGTCGATGCGCGCTCCGTCGAAGCCGGCGCGCTTCAGGCCCACCACATTCAGCCCGGTGGCGTCGCCGCGGTAGCCGGCGCAGGTGAGGAACGGCGGTACGTCGGTGCTCACGCCGGTGTTGCCCGCGATCATCGCGAGGCGCCCGATCTTCGAGAACTGGTGGACGGCCACGATGCCCGAAATGAAGGCCTGGTCCTCCACCTCCACGTACCCCGCCAGCAGCGAACAGGCCGCCAGCACGATATCGTCGCCCATCTTGCAGTTGTGCGCCACGTGCGCCGAGCTCATGATGTAGTTGCCGTGGCCGATTTCGGTGACCGATTCCGGCGTGGTGCCGCGCGAAACAGTCACGTGCTCGCGGATCCTGTTGCCGTCTCCGATGCGCACATAGCTGCGCGCCCCGGTGAAGCTCTTGTCGGAGGGAAGCACGCCCAGCGCCGTCCCGGCGGAGATTTCGTTGCGCTCGCCCATGGTGGTCCAGCGCTTCACGAAGACGTACGGTTCGAGCACGCACTCCGCGCCGATGGCGACATCGCTTTCGATCACGCAGTACTCGCCGATGCGCGCGCCCGCTCCGATAACGGCGTCCGGGTGCACACGCGCCGTAGGCGCCACTACCGCCGAAGCATCGATGGCCATGAAACCGTATGATAAGCAATTTCGGGCCGGCGCGCGGCTAGCCCCTTTGACGCGGAGACGCGGAGGCGCGGAGAAAACCGGAGAGGAGGAACAGACAGGAGGCAGCCCGGGAGATGGGCTCATCCGCGCCGCTCGCGCCGCTTCCTGGCCCAGCCTTCCTTCAGCTCCTGCCGCGCGCGGCCCAGTGCCAGCGCATCCGGCGGCACGGCCTGGGTGATCACCGAACCCGCCGCGACGTAAGCGCCCGCGCCGATCTCGAGCGGCGCCACCAGGGTCGAGTTGCTGCCCACGAACGCGCCCGCGGCGATGGTTGTCCGGTGCTTGCGGACGCCATCGTAGTTGCATGTGATGGTTCCGGCCCCGATGTTCGACCCGGCCCCGATGGTCGCATCGCCCAGGTACGCCAGGTGGTTGGCTTTGGCGCCGGCGCCCAAGCGGGTCTTCTTCAGCTCCACGAAATTGCCCACGTGCGCGCCCTCTTCGATGTGGGCATCGAAGCGCAGCCGCGCGTACGGCCCCACCACCGCGTTGCGTTCCACCACGGAGGCGTTCACTATGGTGTACGGTCCGATTTCCACGCCGTCGGCGATCTGCGAATCGCCGATGATGCAATGCGCGCCGATGCGGCAGTTTTCGCCTATCGTGGTATTGCCCTGAATCCGCACGAACGGCCCGATCACGGTGTCCATCCCCACCCGCACGCCGCCATCGACGAGCACGGTCTCCGGGCTCTCGATGGTGACGCCCGCCAGCATGAGCTCGCGCCGCTTGCGGTCGCGCAGGATGCCGTCCACTTCGGCCAGCTCCACGCGCGTATTGATGCCCAATGCCTCGCGCGCATCGTCAATCGGCATAGCCGCCACGGCGTGACCGGCGCGGGTCAGGATCTCGGCCATGTCGGTGAGGTAATACTCTCCGGCCGGGTTGCCGGTCCCGATCTCGCCCGCGTGCCGCCAGAAAAGGTCCGCGCGGAAGCAGTAGATTCCCATGTTGACTTCGCGTATGGCTAGCTGCTCGGGCGAGGCCGCTTTCTGCTCGACGATGGCCGTCACGCGCCCACTCGGGCCGCGGATGACGCGCCCATAGCCGGTGGGATCGTCCATAAAGGCCGTGAGCAGAACCGCGGCCGCCTCTCCGGAATCGGCGCCCTCCACCAGCCTGGCGAGCGTTGCCGTACGCAGCAGCGGGGAATCGCCGTAGAGCACCACCAGGCATCCTCCCAGGCCGGCCAGGGCTTCGCGCCCCGCCAGCACGGCGTGTCCGGTGCCCTTCTGTTCGGCCTGCTCGATGAACCCGACCCCGCTCGAAGCCAGAGCTTCGCGAACCCGATCCGCCTGGTAACCCACCACCACGAAAATGCGCTCCGCCGGCGCGATGTGGAGCGCGGTTTCGAGCACGTGTTCCACCAGCGGCTTGCCGCCCGCGCGGTGCAACACCTTGGCCTGCCGCGATCGCATACGAGTGCCCAGCCCAGCGGCGAGGATGACAACGGTAACAGGAGTCGGCATGAATACCATGATAGCTGCCGGCCGGCGGTTTTCCGACGTTCACAAGCGCCGCGCCGCCGCAACGGACCAGCATGTGGCATGGGGGTGTTCCCAGTATTGCTATTCTGGGAAGGCGGGGAGACATGACGGCGAGCGAATTGAGGCGCAAACTGGCGAAAGCGGGCTGCACCTTCGTGGACGCCAAGAAACACCTCGCCATCTACTACAAGGGGAACTGCACCATCATGCCGCGCCACCCGTCCAAAGAGGTCAAGAAGGGCACGGTTCAGGATATCCTCAAGGCGCTAGGGATAGAGGAGCGATAGCATGGAATACCCCGCGATTTTCGAGCCCGCCGAAGAGGGCGGCTTCATCGTCAGGTTCCCCGACTTCGATTGGGGAGTCACCCAGGGCGATACGGAAGAGGAAGCCGGGGAGATGGCCGCGGACGCGATTCGCACCATGATCCGAGAGCTGATCCGGCGGGGGAAGTCGATTCCGCGCCCCAGCAAACCGCGCGGGCGGAAACATCGCATGATTCGCCTTTCCGTCCTGGACGCGGCGAAAGCGGAGCTCTACATGGCGTTCATGAACTCGGGCATTCGGAGGGCCGAGCTGGCGCGCCGCCTCGGTGTCCCGAAGAACACCATCGACAGGTTGTTCGACCTGGATCGCCACACGCGGATAGACCAGATAGAAGCGGCTTTTGCCGCGCTCGGCAAACAACTCTCCGTGGAGATCCGGGAGGCGGCATAGGGGATGTCTTCGGTACGCCGGTTCGAATCCGACACGCTCCAGTATTTTTGGGATCGGTACGTAGGCGACGATCCGGAGCGCATTTCGGAATACGAACACTGCGGGGCCGATATCGAGGTCGCGCAACTGATTTACGACATGCGCACGGACGCCGGACTCACTCAGCGCCAATTGGCGAAAAAGGTGGGTACAACGGCTTCCGTAATTTGCCGGTTGGAAGAGGCCGACTACGAAGGGCACTCGCTCGCGATGTTGCGACGCATCGCGGAGGCATTGGGCAAACGGATTGAGATCCGCTTCCTTCCGGCGGCGAAAGGCAAGGGGCCAAGATCCCGCAAAGTGGCGTAGCGGATAGGGCCGCCCGCAACTTCCCGATGTTCTCTTCGATCGAGGCCGCCATTTCTTCGGCCGTGGCGAATGGACCGTACACGCGTCCGGCCTTGATATCCTCGTCGGCCTTGGCCAGGCGCGCATCGATGATGCGACGTTGCGCCGGAGTGGCGTCGTCGTCCGCGGCCGGTAGTTTCGGAACGATTGTAATCACGCCGCCGGAAGCGCGGAACTCGATTTCCTCCCCGCTCTTGAAACCGGCCCTTCGGCGGACGGCCGGAGGAACCACGAGCGGCGTGTTGTTATCGTTCTTTACAGCGACGGTCACAGCGATGAACCTGGCTATAGTGTAGCGCCCCGGCCGGGTTTTCTGAAAGCCTACCTCCGCCTTCCCTCCTGCCCCAGCTTGATTACCACGGCGGCGGTGGCGGATGGGTCGTGGCGGATCTTCTCGGCATGACTGACGAGGTTGCCGGCCATCACCTTCAGCCCCATCTTGAAGATGGCGTCGATGTCGTTCTCCACCGGCAGGGCCGACTGCCGCTCGTAGCGCTTCTTAACGGCCTTGGGGATGGGCCGCACATTGATCACCGCGTAGTCCAGGAATTTCCCTCCGGCGTGCCGCTCCACGGCGCGGATATGATCGGAGGCCCGGAACTCAGTGGTTTCGCCCGGCTGCCACATCAGGTTCACGAAGTAGGCCTTCACCGCCCGGGACGCCCGCACAGCTTCCGGAATCCCATCCACCAGCAGATTGGGAATCACGCTGGTAAACAACGATCCCGGTCCGAAGGTAATCACATCGGCGTTCGCGATGGCGCTCAGGGTGGCCGGTAGCGGCGGGGCCTTCCGGGGAATCAGGCGGACCCTTTGGATGCGATGACGGCTGCGGCTGATGCTGGTTTCGCCCACCACTTTCGCGCCGTTGACCAGGGTGGCCTCGAGGGCCACATTGGCCGCCGTGGAAGGGTAGATGCGGCCGGCTATTTTGAGGACCTCCGCGGAGGCCCGCACGGCTTCGGGGAAATCGCCCATCACGTGGGTGAGGGCCGTGAGGAAGAGATTTCCGAAGCTATGGCCTTTCAAACCGCGGCCGGATTGGAAGCGGTATTGAAACACCCGCGAGAGCAGGGCCGAATCTTCGCTCAGGGCCACCATGCAGTTGCGGATATCGCCCGGCGGCGCCACGTCGAAATCGCGGCGCAGGCGGCCGGAGCTGCCGCCGTCGTCGGTCACCGTCACCACGGCGGTGATATCCACCGGCGGCGACGCCTGGCCCGGTCTGGCGTATTCCTTCAGGCCCTGCAACAACGCCGAAAGGCCGCTTCCGCCGCCCATGGCCACCACGCGGAGAGGCAAGGCATCGTTCGCATCCGCGGCTTTGGACACTACCAACCCTTCTTCTCCGGATACAACAGGCCTTCGAAGGGCGGTTGTCCGGCCAGGTGGGCCAGGTCCGCGTCCTGGCGGGCGGCGATGCGGTTGCGCGGCTCCAGTTCGATGGCGCGCTTGAGGTTTCCGTAGGCCCCGTTCAGATCGCCGGCCAGCGCCTGGGCCAGTCCCAGGGCGTAGTGGACATGGTCGGAACCGGGGGCCAGCCGCAAGGCGGTTTCCAGGTGTTCCACGGCGGCCATCACGTTTCTGGCGTTGAACAGGGCGATGCCGTAGTTGTAATAATCCTCCGCGGTTCCGAGAGCCACGGGAGTCTGTTCCAGCCGGCGGTCGCACATGGCGATGTGCAACCGCGCGCGCTGCGCCACATCCCGCTCCGGCCCCGGCAGCGCCTGCGCGAACAGGTCGCGGGCTTCCCGCAGCTTGCGCGCGTGGAACAGCCGCATGGCCGATTCAAAGGCGGCCAACTGCTTCTGACTATCGGGGAGTTGGGGGACGGAGGCGCGCGCGGGGTCGGGGGTCTTGACGCTCTTGGCCGCCGGGGGCACGGGCGTTCGTATTTCCGCGGCCTTGGGAACAGAACTCCTTTTCTTATCCAGCATATTTGGCCAACCCCGCTCCGACGATATGCGTTTATACCAGACCGAGGCGCCGGTCCGCAACCGCCCCCTCAGGCGAGGCCGGCTTCGCGCAGAAACCGGGCGGATTCCTCGGGCGGCGTCGGATTGATGTAAAACCCCGTGCCCCACTCGAATCCCGCCACTTTGGTCAGCTTGGGCATGATTTCGAGCCGCCAGTGGTAGTGGGGAAGCTCCGGTTCCTGCAACGGCGCGCTGTGCACGATGAAGTTGTAGGCCGGCCGCTCCAGGGTCTTGTCGATCTTGCGCATGGTGGAGCGCATGACCCAGGCCAGGTTCTGCAAGGTGGCGGCGTCGGCGTCCTCGAAGTGCGATTCGTGGCGTTTGGGCAGAATCCAGGTTTCGAACGGGAAGCGCGGCGCGTAGGGTTCGAGCACGATGAAGCGATCCGTCTCGGTGACCATTCGGGCCCCCGAAGCGCTCTCCTGGCGGAGGATGTCGCAGAAGATGCAGCGCTCCTTGAGGTCGAAGAAGAGCTTGGCGCCATCCATTTCCTCCTTGACGCGTTTGGGAATCACGGGCAGCGCGATCAACTGCGAGTGGCCGTGCTCCAGGGTGGCGCCGGCCGCCTCTCCATGGTTCTTAAACAATATGATGCAGCGGAACCGGCGATCCCTTTTCAGGTCGTTGACGCGTTCCTTGAAGGCCCAGAACACTTCTTCGATCTGGCGCTCCGCCATGTCGCTGAAGGTGGCGGCGTGGTCGGGGGATTCGATGATCACCTCGTGGGCCCCGATGCCGCTCATCTTGTCGTACATCCCCTCGCCCTGGCGGCTCAACTCGCCTTCGATGCCGAGGGCGGGAAACTTGCTGGGCACCACGCGCACGCGCCATCCGGGCTGGTCGCGGCCGCCGCTGTTCCGATAGGCCAGAATCTCGGGCGGCGTTTTTTGTTCGTTTCCGTAGTCGAACGGGCAGATGCGCGCGGTGGGGAACGGCACGGGCTGGCGAACGAAGTCGTTGGGGCGCTTGGCGCGGTCCGTGGCGATGATGACCCATCGCCCGGTGACAGGGTCCTTACGGAGTTCAGGCAAGCTCGGAAATTCCTCCGAAATTCTTATCGGCTAAAACAGTAACAGACGATTATAGCGTGCGAAGGAGCACACCCACGCGGGCCGTGGTGGGGTCAAGGCTTCGGGCCGGCGGCCTTCCGACCGGCGTCTCCTACGGCGCGGGGAACGCCGGCCAGAAGGCCGGCGGCAAGCCAAAAGGCTTGGCCCCACTTATGAATGCCCCAAGATGGGGTGCGGGCGATAGAGCTCCGCCAGCGACTTGAGCTCCGCGTCGTCCAGGGTGACGTTCAGGGCGGCCACGGCATCGTCCAGGTGACTGGTCTTGCTGGCCCCCACGATGGGAGCCGTGATCCCGGGCTGCTGCAACACCCATGCCAGGGCCACCTGGGCATTCGATATTCCACGCCCGCGGGCCACCTCGGTGATGCGCTCCACCACTTCGAAATCGGATGGCTGGTAATAGAGGCCTTGGGCGTAGGCGTCGGTCCGGGCGCGCAGCGTGTCGCCGTAATCCTCGCGGCGGCGGCCGCCGGTCACGAAGCCGCGCGCCAGCGGGCTCCAGGGAACCACCGCCATACCCTCCGCCCGGCACAGCGGCAGCATTTCGCGCTCTTCTTCGCGGTAGACCAGGTTGTAGTGGTTCTGCATGGCCACGAAGCGCGTCAAACCCATCTCGCCGGCTTTGTACAGCAGCTTGGCGAACTGCCAGGCGAACATGGAAGACGCCCCGATGTAGAGGGCCTTGCCGGACTTCACCACGTCGTCCAGGGCTTCCAGGGTTTCCTCGACGGGGGTCTCGTAATCGAAGCGGTGGATATAGTAGAGATCCACGTAGTCCATGTCCAGGCGGGTCAGGCTGTCGTCGATGGCATGCATGATGTGCTTGCGCGAGAGGCCCCGCTGGTTGGGGTCGTCCCCCATGGGGTTGAACACCTTGGTGGCCACCACCACGCGGTCGCGGCCCGGGCCGAAATCCTTGAGGGCGCGGCCCAGAATTTCCTCGCTCACGCCCACCGAATACATGTCCGCGGTGTCGAAGAAGTTGATTCCCAATTCGAGAGCGCGGCGGATGAAGGGGCGGCTTTCATCCTCTTCGAGAACCCATTCCCGCCATTTTTTCGATCCGTAGGTCATCGTCCCGAGGCAGATGCGGGACACCTTGAGCCCGGTCGATCCCAGTCTGACGTAGTCCATGAATCTACGTTACCGCAAGAAACCGGCGCAACGGGTTTGGCGCGCGGCCCGTCACAGGCGGTAAGCGAGCTTTCGATGGGCGCCCGAAGAAGGGATGGGGCGCGAAGAACGCGTTTCGCGATGGGAATATCCTCACCCAAATGTGCGGTAATGATCTTATGGTTCCGAAACCCGCCCCGCCGCCGGCGATCCCAGAGGCCCACGCGGACGAATGCGTCGCGGCCATGCGCGAAGTCGTGGCACTCGCGCATGTTTCCACTCGCTCGAGGAGCGAGGTCCCAGGGATGGCGCGCCGCGCCTCCGCCCACTGACCGCATGCCGCGTTTCGCATGGCTCGCCCTTCCGGTATTCTGCTCCGCCCTTTGCGGCGCGCAGCCCACGCAGCTAGACGAGGGCTACCGGCAGATGTACGATCTGCAATTTTCCGAAGCGCACCGGACCTTCGAGGAATGGCAGCGCCAGCACCCGGACGACCCGCTGGGCTTCGTCTCCGACGGCGCGGCCTACCTGTTCTCCGAGTTTGGCCGCCTGCACATTCTGGAAGCCGAGTTCTTCATCCACGATCAGCATTTCATCACCGATCACAAGCTCACGCCCGACCCGGTGGTGAAGCGGAAGTTCGACGCCGCCCTCGACACGGCCTTGAAGCTTTCCGCCCGCTCGCCCCAGAACCCCAACTCGATGTTCGCGGCGCTGCTGGCGGGCGGGCTGCGAAGCGACTACACGGCTCTCATCGAAAAGCGGTACATGATGTCCTTCAAGGAGATGAAGGCTTCCCGCCAGCAGGCGGAGCGGCTGCTGGCCGCCAATCCCCAGTGTTACGACGCATGGCTGGCGGTGGGCGTGGAAAACTACATGCTTAGCATCAAGCCGCTTTTCGTGCGGTGGTTCCTGAAGATCGCGGGCGGCGAAACGGACCGCCAGGCGGGCATCGCCAAGTTGAAGCTCACCGCCGAGAAGGGCAGGTATCTGGCCCCGTTCGCGCGCCTGCTGCTGGGCGTGGTGGCCTTGCGCGACCACGATGTGAACCGCGCGCGGGAGATCCTGACGGCCCTGACCAAGGAGTATCCGCACAACCCGCTCTACCCCCAGGAACTGGCGCGGCTCAATGCCGGGAAAGCCTTCGAGTGAGCGGCCTCGCGGCTACTACCGACGTGTTCGTGATCGGCGGCGGCCCCGCCGGGCTGGCGGCCGCCCTGGCCGCCCGGCGCCGCGGTTTCGATGTGACGGTCGCGGATGGGTCGGTTCCGCCCATCGACAAGGCCTGCGGCGAGGGCCTCATGCCTGGCGGCGTGGCGGCCGCGCGGGCGCTGGGCATTCCCCTCGAACAAGCCGGCGGCCATCCTTTCCGCGGGGTCCGCTTTTGCCAGAGCGAAGGCGCGGTGGAAGCGGCGTTCCCGCATGGGCCCGGGCTGGGCCTGCGGCGCACGGCGCTGCATGGCCTGATGGCGGATTGCGCGGCGCGGGCCGGGGTGCGCCTGGGGTGGGGCGTTTCGGTGACGGGTCTTCACCCGGAAGGAGTCGAGGCCGATGGGCGGCTGGTGAGGGCGCGGTGGATTGTGGGGGCCGACGGCGGGCGCTCGAGGGTGCGCGGCTGGGCCGGCCTGGACGCCTGCCGCCACGACAGCCGGCGGTTCGGTTTTCGCCGCCACTACCGTGTGGCGCCGTGGAGCGAATTCATGGAGATCCACTGGGGCCACGCCTGCCAGCTCTACATCACTCCGGTGAGCGAGCGGGAGATGTGCGTGGCGCTGATTTCCGCCGATTCCGGATTGCGCCTGGACGACGCCCTGCCGCGGTTTCCCGCCGTGGCGCAACGCCTGGCGGGAGCCGAAGCCAGCACTCTTGAACGCGGAGGCGTCTCGAGCTCGCGCCGCCTGAAGTCGGTTTGCCGCGGGCGGGTGGCCCTGGTGGGAGACGCCTCCGGCTCGGTGGACGCCATCACCGGCGAGGGCCTGTGCCTGCTCTTCCAGCACGCCGAGGCGCTCGGCGGCGCTCTCGAATCGGGCGACTTGCGGGGTTATGCAGCCGAGCACCGGCGCATTGGCCGGCGGCCGGAATTCATGGCCGATCTGATGCTCCTGATGAACCGGCGCGAGGGCCTGCGCCGGCGCGCCATCCGGGCCATGTCCGGCGCCCCGCGTCTGCTCGAAGGCATGCTGGCCATGCATGCCGGCGAGAGTTCTCTTCCGGCTTTCCTGACCAACGGCCTCCAGCTTGGCTGGCGCATGTTGACCGTATGAGATATTTCAGGACCGTTTCTCCGATTTTGTTGGCGGCCGTTCTGGCGACGGCCGGCTTCCTCGGCGCACAGGACAGGATGCTGCAGATCGATCCCGCGCGGACCACGGTGGAGTTCACTCTGGGGGCCGTGCTCCATACGGTCCACGGGACTTTCCATCTCGCCAGCGGGCGCATGAGCTTCGACCCGGCCACCGGCCGCGCCGCGGGCGAGCTGGTGGTGGACGCCGCCAGCGGCCAGACCGGCAACGACTCGCGCGACAAGAAAATGCACTCCAGCGTGCTGGAGAGCGCCCGTTTTCCCCGCATCGTCTTCCAGCCCGATCGGGTGGAAGGCGCGGTGGCCGGGCAGGGCGTCTCGAAGGTGCAGCTCCATGGCTGGTTCGAGATACACGGCGAGCGCCATGAGATGCTGGTTCCGCTCGAGGTCCATGCCACGGCGGCGGAATACGAAGCCACCGCCACGTTCAGCGTCCCCTATGTGAAATGGGGCATGAAGAACCCGAGCACGTTTGTTCTGCGGGTGGAGGACCACGTGGAGCTCACCGTGCACACGGTGGCTGGGATCGGCAGGTAGGGCGCGCGTGTATTCAGGGTTTCTTGCGCCGCGCGGCGAAGAACTCGCGCAGCAGCTCGACGCACTCCACGGCCAGGACGCCTTCGACGACTTCCACCTGGTGGTTGAGCTTGTCGGAATCGGCCACGCGGAACGTGCTGCGCACGCCGCCGAAGCGCAGGTCGCGCGCGCCGAACACCAGGCGGGCGACGCGCGCGGCCACCAGGGCGCCGGCGCACATGACGCACGGCTCGAGCGTGGAGTAGAGGGTGGCGCCAGGCAAGCGATAGTTGCCGGTATGGGCGGCGGCCTCGCGCAGGGCCAGAATCTCGGCGTGCGCGGTGGGGTCCACGCGGGCGATGGGCGAGTTCCACCCGCGGCCGGCGATTTCCCCGCCGACTACCACAACCGCGCCCACCGGGGCTTCCTCGCCGCGGGCCTCGCCGGCCAGCCGCAGCGCCTCACGCATGAACTTCTCGTCCTCGGCCACTGGTGTAGCGCGGCGTAAGAATTGCCCATTATCCATTGCCAGCCAATCATCGCGCTCGATCCGTAGGGCGGGCTTCCAGCCTGCCATACCGGCGTCCCCGACGGCATTCTTCGAGGAATGCCGGTACGGATACCGGCATGGCAGGCGAGACGCCCGCTCTACGGCGCGCTCGGTAATGCGCACCGCTTGCGCCGCAGACCACTAGTTTATAATACGGGATACCTACCTATGGCCGAACTCGAAATTCATCATGAAGGCGGGCACAATGCCGATCCGACGGGACAGCGGGTCGGCGTGCTGGCGGCCCTGCTGGCGGTGGCTCTGGCCATCGTGACAATTGTCTCGCACCGCACCCACACGGAGGCCATCATGCAGAAATCGGCGGCCAACGACGCGTGGGCGCATTACCAATCCACGCGCGTGAAGTATCACAACCTGGAACTCGGGCAGAGCATCATCGGGGCGCTGGGCGCCAAGGGCGCCGCCACCGAAAAGCTGGTGGCCGATTACGCCGCGCAGGAGAAAGACTACGACGCGCGCGGCCGGAAGATCCAGGAAGAAGCGGAGCGGGACGACGCCTCGGCCGAATCCGCCGAGCACCGCGCCCTGCGCTACGACGTGGGTGAAGGGCTGCTCGAGATCGGGCTGGTGCTCAGCTCGTTGTATTTCATCTCGCGCAAGCGCATGTTCCCCATAATCGGCATCGCAGCCGGAATCGCGGGGGTGGCGATCGCGGTGACCGGTCTGATGGTGTAAGCTGTTCCAGTTTCTTGACGCGGAGAGATGGAGCGGGGAGACACTACGGGCGTGCGGAGAGGTTGAGGCGTCGAGGAGATTGGCGTTTTCGGGCGCCCGAGCTTGGCTGGTTGACAAGGCGGGAGCCTTATCCCACTGGGTGACAAGCCTGGAGGCTTATCCCACTTGACAAGCCTGGAGGCTTATCCCACTTGACAAGCCTGGAGGCTTATCCCACTTGACAAGCCTGGAGGCTTATCCCACTGGGAACTTGGGCTTGGCGTTGCTGGCGGCCGGGGCTTCGCGGACTTATCACCGTGCGTTTCCGGCCGCCACTGGATTGAGCGGCACTTCGGTGGCATTAGGATCGCTGGCTGGCAACCCGGTACCCTCCGATTCGTGCATAGGCCGACGAGCGTACCCGCCGCTCCTACTGAATCACCATGCTCTTCGATACCCGACTATCCCGGCCCTGAAGAACCGAACGGGAAACCGGTCCCGTCCGGTCCTAGAGACCGGGGAGGATCACACTCGCGTGGGGTGTTATGAAGCTAGCTCCAAAGTCTCCCGTCGGGGTCATCTGTCAGTGACCTCCGTAAGGCTTCATGGCTCCGGGAGTTCGATACCAACGTAATGCAACGCATCTTGGCCAAGATGAGGGTTGCGGCCGGGCTTGCGCACGACCACTACCCGATTCGAAGATAGCATGGGGGCAAGCGGCTGGTTGGGGGTGGATTGGGTTAAGGCTTTTGGAATCAACGCAAAATAATTTTGGTTTGGCTGTGATCGAAAAAGGTCGCTTCCCGCGGGGGCCGCTTTGCGACCCCGAGCCGAAATAATGTCCTGGGAAACACGTTGTCATCCGCGTCAAGACGGCGGATACTGGTGCATAAGGAGACGTGCAACAGGGAATATGGCTCGAAGACTGGCCCGCTTCGCTGTTGCGGCCCTCTTGTGCGGCCTTGCCCGCGGCCAGACTTCTCCCGCCAAGCCAGCGTTTGAGGTGGTATCCATCAAACCCGGATCGTCCGGAAACATGGTGGATCTCATGCAGTCCGGAAGAGTGCACTCACGGATTGACGACGCCCATGTGGATCTGGGCAGCATGCCGTTATCGGTCGTGATTCAGGTGGCCTACGGGCTTCCCGCCGACCGGATCTCCGGTCCCGGTTGGCTGGCTGATGCGCGGTTCGACATCCTGGCCAAGCTGCCGGCGGGCGCGTCCAAGAGCGAGGCGCCCGAGATGCTGCAATCCATGTTGGCCGAGCGCTTCCACCTTGCCGTCCACCACGATCGAAGGGTCATGCCGGTCTATGAGCTGAAGGTGGGCAAACCACCGCTGAAGCTGAAGGAATCGGCCAGTGACGACTCCGAACCCATCCCCTGCAACGGCGGCCCGCCCCCGCAACATCACGTATGCCACAAAGTGAACATGGAACAGCTAGCGAATCAACTCACCCAGTTTGCGGCCGTGCAGGCGGGCGGGTCGATGGCTTTTGGCATCGACCGGCCAGTGATCGACATGACCGGTCTTAAAGGCGCTTACGATTTCAACCTGGATTATGGCCGGGAGGGTGGACGAGGCAGCCGCGGCGGAAACGCCGATCCGGCGAACGAGTTGGCGGAGGTCTCGATCATAGATGGGCTCAAGCGACTGGGGCTCACGCTGGAGCCGGCGAAGCACGCGTTCGATTACCTGGTGATCGACCACGTGGATCGGGCGCCGACGGAGAACTGATCGCCGAATAGGCAGTCGGCGGACGCACGGCGACGTCGACGCCTCACTGTATTGCCCTTAACCCGGTCAGGCTAAATCAAAATCACCACGAATCGGCGAAAGCTCCTACGGGATCCTTCTGAAGGCCCCGCCGGAACGTATTGAGATAGTCTTGAAGCAGTACCATCTCCTGGAGAGCGTCTATCCGAATGGACTCGAGTTGCCGCCCGGAACAGCCTGAAGCTCCCTCATCGGCGGAAGCGGCCGTTTCCAACACAGACTCTATCGACTTACGGCGTTCGTCGAGCAGGGCGATCATCTGGCGGTCATAATCCCGGAGGAGAATGTGCCGCTCCCGGATGGCCCGCGCGCGGGCAACGAAGGCGCTTTCCTGATCCGCCATGGACTGCGCGAGCGCGACGCACCCCCCGGTCAGTTGTGGAGTTTGCGCCCCAGAGCGCGCACAACCGCACAGCGAGGCGAGCGCAAGAAGGCCTGTCGCAAACTGCACACACCGCAGACGGAAGGCTCCTTTCAGCGGATGCATGGTATTCATATGCGATCAAACGGCTGGCCGGATGGTTCGGCCCGCGACGCGGCCTGGCCTAGAGACTGACTCTTAGTAGCTCACAATAGAGTTCTATTGTTGGTAAAACCAGACTGCTTTTAGATATCCAACCGGCCTCCGGGAAACACCCGATTCCGCGGAAATCTCGCGGCACAAGGGCTTGATGGCTCCGGGGAGTCTTGGGCTACAAAACCTCGAAATCTCGAGCTTGCGAGTTTGGGGGTTGAGTAGCCTGTCACCAAGATCTTGTCACCAAGATCTGTCATAGCACGCCTGCTCCTCCGTGGCGCAGGCTCTGAGCCTGCCGACTCGACACTCGTGTCGAGTCTGGCGCTCCCTCCGCCACCAAGCGTCGAGAAGAGTCTCGACGCGGCAGCCTGAGAGGCTGCGCCACGGAAGAGAGCAGCGATTCAGTGAACAGTATTGAGGCTAGTGCCGGAAATGGCGCACGCCGGTGAAGACCATGGCCATGCCCAGCTTGTCGGCGGCCGCGATTACTTCCGGGTCGCGGACCGATCCGCCGGGCTGGATGAAGGCGGTGGCGCCGTTTTTGGCGGCTTCCTCGACGCCGTCGGGGAAGGGGAAGAAAGCGTCCGAGCCGACCACCGAGCCGGCCAGCGGCAGAACGGCCTTCATGGCGCCGATTTTGACCGAATCCACGCGGCTCATCTGGCCGGCGCCGACGCCCACGGCCTGGCCGGCGCGAGCATACACGATGGCGTTGGATTTGACGTGTTTGGCGACCTTCCAGGCGAATTCGAGCGCCTTCCACTCTTCTTCGGTGGGGGCGCGCTTGGTTTTGACCACCGCCGCGGCGCGGTCCAGGCGCGCGTCGTCGACGGTCTGGGCGAGATAGCCTCCAGAAATCGATTTCACCACCAGCGGGTCGCTTCCCGGAGCCACGCGCAGGAGGCGCAGGTTGCGTTTGGTTTGCAGAATGGCCAGCGCTTCGGGGGCGTAGTCCGGGGCGGCGATGGCCTCGATGAAGGTCTTCGAGATTTCGCGCGCGGTCTCTTGGTCGAGGGTCCGGTTCAGGGCGATCACGCCGCCATAGGCGGAGACCGGGTCGCACTCGAACGCTTTGCGATACGCTTCGGCGAGGGAATCCCGCTCGGCGCAACCGCAGGGGTTGGTGTGCTTGATGATGGCGGCGGCCGGGGAGTCGAATTCGGCGGCCAGTTGCCAGGCCGCATCCAGGTCCACCAGGTTGTTGTAGGAAAGCTCCTTGCCGTGGAGTTGTTCGGCGCCGGCCACGCCGCGTCCGGGCGCGCCGTAGAGGGCCGCCGCCTGGTGGGGGTTCTCGCCATAGCGCAGGCCCATGCGCTTGGGCGCGCGCAGGCTGAGCAGCGGAGGCAAGGCGCCGGGGGCGCCCTCGCGCTCCAGGCGGGCGCTGATGGCGGCGTCGTAATCGGCGGTGGTGCGGAAGGCTTTCTTCGCCAGGCGCCAGTTGGTCCCGGTGGAAAGCGCGCCGCCGTTCGCTTTCATCTCCTCGATGACGGCGGGGTAGTCCTCGGGGGCTACCACCACGGCGACGTCCTGGTAATTCTTGGCGGCGGCGCGGATCATGGTGGGGCCGCCGATATCGATATTTTCGATGAGTTCTTCGAGCGGCGCGCCGGCCTTTTCGGCCACCTCTTCGAAGCGATAGAGGTTGACCACCACCATATCAATGGGTGCGATCTTGTGTTCCGCCAGGGCCTGCATGTGATCGGGGCGCTGGCGGATGGCCAGAATTCCGCCGGCGACTTTCGGGTGGAGGGTTTTGACCCGCCCGTCGAGCATCTCGGGGAAGCCCGTGACCTCGGCAACATCCTTCACGGGCACGCCCGCGTCGCGGATGGCGCGCGCGGTCCCGCCGGTGGAAACAAGCTCGGCGCCGAGGGCGTGCAGCTCGCGGGCGAAATCGACGAGGCCGGTTTTATCGGTGACGCTTATGAGTACGCGTTGGATCTTGTGCATCTAAAAAAACGATAGCAAAGTGAGGGGAGGCGGGGTGGGGAGTCGCCGACGCCCGAGCTTCGGCTGCACGATGCGGCTTGAGCCGCGGCTCCGAGAAGCTGAGAGAATGTTGGTTGGCAGGCGGAAGCGCCTGCCCCACAAGGATGGAGGTCCTTTGTCCGGCCGCGGAACATTCCATGCTCCGCCGGCGTAGTGTAAGGCGAGTGTTACCCCACGAAGGCAAACTCGGCCACCGCGGAGGGCGCGGCTGCTTCGAAACGATCTCCGAGGTGGAACACTACCCTATTGCAGATGGATGGCCATTTCCGCGCTGTTGACGAAGTCGAGGAACACCTGCGCCACGGTTTCGGTGGTGCTCATCAGGTTGGCCCAGTAATTCCGCTCCCATTGCTCGGAGTCCCGCTGCAACATGCAGGCGTATTGCAGAAACGCCGTCAGCCGCGGCCCCGAGTTCGCCCGGAACTCCGCGCCGTTCAGGAAATTCAGCGCCATTTGCGTCCGGCTGGTCCCCGCAGCCAATAACGCCAATTGGGCGGCCAACTCCGCCGCCGTGGGCGTCCGCTGCAGCACGTTGCTATACAGCAGCAGCACGTACTGCCGATCGGTCGGAGACCCGAAGTTCATCTGGTACTCGGTCGAGGTCAGGAAGTTAGTCGCCAGTTGCGTCTGGTCCACCTGCCCGCCGAGTAACGCCGCGCGCTGGAACAGCCAGCCGGCGTACTCCGCGTCGCGCCCCAGGATCCCCACATACAGACCCGCCACAAACCGCCCGGCGTTGTTGAACTCGTCGGAGTTGAACAGATTCACGGTCAGGTCGGTACGGCTGATCGTCCCGCCATTCAGAGCGGTGAGCTGGGTGCTGCGTTCCGTCGCGGTGGGCAGCCGTCCCAGGAACCCGAAGTACATCAGATCCACGAAACGCTCGTTCTCCGTCGCCGCGCTCAGATCCTGGGTGATGTGCAAGGCTTGTCCACCCAGATAGATGGTGGCGGTGCGGCCGCCGGTGTTGGCGCTGGAGTTAACCGAGTATTGGATGGAAGCCGAACCCGTTCCGCTCTGCGGATAGCGTTGCGCCCAAATCTCGGAGGCGTAGGAGGTCCACGGGCAGGAGGAATTGGAAGCCGTCAGGTTCACCGTCGCGGTCACTCCTTGCCAGGGGACCGAGACGGAAGTGACGTCCAGGGTGAAGGAGCAGCCGGCCACCTGAGTGACGGTGAAGGTCTGCCCGGCAATGGTCAAATGGCCGGTACGAGTGATGCCGGTGGTGTTGGCCGCCACGGCGTAGAGCACGGCGCCGCTGCCGGTGAAAGTGGAAAGCGAGGTGATGGTGAGCCAGGCAGAATCGCTGGAAACGACCCACGAGCAGCCGAACTGGCCCAAGGTGACGCCCACGCGGCCCGGTCCGCCGGCGTCGGGGAAGCCGGCGGAGACGCTATCGAGATAGAAAATGCAGCCGGATGGATTGACGCCGGCCTGCGCCACGGTGAAGGTCTGCCCGGCGACCACAATGGTCCCGGTGCGGGGCGTCGCGGTGGAATTGGGATCCACGAAATAGGTGACCGTGCCGTTGCCCGCACCCCCTATGGGCAATGCTCTGAGCCAGGCGGCGGGAGTGACAGCCCACGGGCATGTGGAGTTCGAGGCATTCACATTGAAGGTCAAGCCGGGGCCGGTGGTATAACCGCTGGCGTCCAGGGAGTAACCGGGCGGGGTCAGGGAATAGGCGCACCGGCCGCCGCCCAGAAGGATGTTGACGACGTGGTCCGTCGCGTCGGCCACGGCAATGTCCGTCCGGCCATCTCCGTTGAAGTCGCCCACGGCCAAGGATATAGGCCCATGGCCCAATAAGTAGCTCTTGGCCGCCGGCGGCGGGGAATTGACGTTCATCAGCAGTCCTATGGCGCCATCCTGGAAGTCGGCTGTCGCTATGTCCGGATCCCCGTCGCCATCGAAATCCGCCACCACCAGAGAAGACGGACCGGCGCCCACCGCGTAGTTCCAAGGCGCATCGAAGGTCCCATCTCTGGGGCCACCCAGGAAGCTCACATTTCCGCTGAGGAAGTTCGCGACAGCCAGATCTTCCGAATAGTCGGGGGCATGGAACACCGCCAGCGCGTGAGGATTCGTACCCGCGCCATAGCAGACTGGCGCCCGGAATGCGCCGTCGCCGTTGCCCAGGAGCACGCTGACGCAGCCCGCGCCGGAATCGGCGACGGCCAGGTCGGCTTTGCCGTCGTCGTTGAAGTCGTCCACGATGACGGAGTACGGTTGGGCGCCGGCAGGGTATGCTTGCGCGGGTCCAAACGTACCATCCCCATTGCCCAGCAGTATGCTCAGGTTGTCACTGCCGCTGTTTGCCACGGCCAGGTCGGCTTTGCCATCGCCGTTGAAGTCCCCAATCGCCACGGAACGCGGCTGCGAGCCAACCGCGTAGGAGACTGCCGGGCGGAAACCACCGGCGCCGTCGCCCAGCAGTACGCTCACATCGCCGCTCGACAGATTGACCACGGCGAGGTCGGGCTGGCCGTCCCCGTTGAAGTCCCCGGCGGCCACGGCGGAGGGCTGCGCGCCGGCCGGGTATGCGCCCGCCGTTCGAAACGTACCATCCCCGTTGCCGAGCAGCACGCTGACGCCGGTGGAAGTGGCAACCGCCAGGTCCGCTTTGCCATCTCCGTTGAAATCGGCGACGGTCACGGCGCTCGGGCTGGACGGCAAGGCCACGGGGGCGGCGGTCATGAACGTCATGGAGCTGACAGCGCTCACGGCCTGCACAACTATGTTGGATGTGGCGGCGGAGTCGCCCGAATCCCCGCTGTAGTAAGCCATCAATTCCCCTCTGCCCGAGGGCAGCAGAATCGTGGAAAGCGCGGCCGCGCCGGAGGCGATTTTGGCCGTCCCCAGTACCGTCGATCCGTCATAAAAGGTGACGTTGCCGCCGCCCCCGCCGGTCACGGTTGCTGTAAGCGTCACAGCTTGTCCAAAGGTCGACGGATTGGGCGAAGTGGCAAGCGAGACGCCCGAGGTGGAAACGACAGTCCAGGTCCCCATCTTTTGCAGGCCGGTGTCCGATTCGCCGTCCACGGCGCGCATCCAGATATTTTGTGGACCGGCGAAAAGGGGCGTGTAAAACGTGAGATTCAATGTAATGGTCAGATAGCCCGCGGACGTGACGGCGCTGGCGGTGGGGAGGTCGAGGGCGCACCGGCTGTTCTTCAGTTGCCCGGCGCCTCCCGGCGCGCCGCCGGAGGCCATGCTCGCGGAATCGGAGTACAGGCCGAAGACGTTGTTACTGGGCGAATAGGAGATCAGGCACGCGTTCGTCAAATCCGCGGTGGTGGCCGGCGCCGGACCCGTCTTGAACCACATCCACACCCAGCTCAGCGACGAAAACCCCCTCGATGGGGCGGCGAAGGTGAACACAAACGGCCCGGAGGCGCCGCTGCCGGCGCTTGGCGATACCGAGACGTTGCTGGGCGGGACGTACGGCCCGGGAACCGTCCAGGTTCCGACATTTTGCCACGGACCGCTATCGCCCGCGCCGCCAACGGCGTACATGCCGATCTGCTTGAGGCCGCCGAATGCAGTCGTGAAGGTCACCTGGGGCGCCAGCACTGCCAGGTTCCCCGATCCACTACTTGCCGACGTGGAACTCATGTTTACGGTGCACTGGCTATTGTTCAAACTACCGCTCGAACCCAGCGGCAAGGAACTCCAACTCTTTCCATCGTCGCCTTGCAGGTAGATCAGACTGGTCTTAAGCTCGTACCGCAACATGCAGGTGTGCGAAGAATCGGCGGTGCTCAACGAAGAAGTGAACCAGGCGTATATCTCAGTCAGGTCCGAAGCGCCTCGCGTGTCCCAGACCGTGAAAGAAAACGCCGCGGAGGAATCGGTGAAGCCGCTGGGAGTAACCGGGTTGAATTGAATGGCCGGATTCGGAACCACGGCCGCGGTATAGGTATAGGTTATACTCTGATACCCCGCCGGTCCCAAGACATATAACATGACATACACCGTCGAGCCGTCCGTCGGCAGACCGTCGACAAAGAGCGATGAGGAACCAGTGGGACCCGGAATCACATTTGCCGCGCTGCATGAGGTGGGAGCACTGCCATCGCACAAGGAAGAAAACGAATAGCCGGTTCCGAGCGTCCAGCTAAAGATCGCTGTCGGCCCGGTCAACTGTGAACCCGGCGCGGGGCTGGTGATGCCGGTCGACGCTCCGGACGCGTTCTGGTGAACGGTGAAGGAGACGCCGTTGACAGAAATGGTCCCATCGCGCGGGGTCGTGCTGGGCGCCGCCAGAAACTTGACCCAGCCTTCGGTCGTGCCGGAGGCGGGCGGGCTGATTGAAATCCAACTATCGCTGGTGGTGGCAGCGTAGGCGCACCCAGTCCCGGTCAGGACGTCGAAAGCCGCGGGTCCGCCCGAAAGCCCCAGTGTTATCCCGGCCGGATTGAAGCTAATGGAGCAGCCGCTCCCCTTCAGGGTGGTCGTCACTAGCTGGCCGGCGACAATCGCCTGGGCTTGTAAATCGAACCCTCCTGTATAGGGTTCCACCACGAGTTGCACGGAGCCATTGCCAGAGCCCAGATACTTCACCCAATCCGTACCCGCCAAATGCAGGTTCGAGTGACTGACCGCATTCCACACGCATCCGGCCGGAGCCGTGACGTTGATCGTGAAAGTCGGGCTGGCGCCCAAAGGAGTGTCTGGCAGAGTCAGCGGCGAGACTTGGTACGTGCAGGCGCTCGAGGGTTGAATCTCGCTGACCACGGCAGCGTACTCACCGGTCGCGGACGATTGCACCGGCAGCGCCAGCGGATACCCCGAACCCATGGTGTTTCCCGTAACATAGATGGCGCCACCGGCATCGGCTGCGACACCGGTGAAATCCACCTGTCCGGTAGCCGATCCAAGGGTGGAGGACGGTCCAAGGATGGTGGAGAACAGCACCTGGGAGCCGCCGTTGTCCAGCATCGTGACGAAGCCCACCTGGGCGGCGCTGCCGACATCCGTCTGCCACGGGTCCACCAATGGCAGATCGGCGTACGAAGCGAACCCCGCGATGAGTATCCGGCCTTTGCTATCCAACGCCAGCGCGTCGCATTCGCCATACGCGGACCCGAACAGCGTGGAAAACGCAAGGGCGCCCCGGCTGGAAAACTTGGAGACAAAACACTCGCGAGTGGCGCCGATCTCATTCTGGAGAGGATTGAGGAACGGAAAGTTCCGGGTATCCGTCCATCCCGCAACGTACGCATTGCCGGCGGCATCGGCGGCGATTCCCGTCGCAGACGAATTAGGCCACGCAATCCCTGGCGGACCGCTCCCCAGGTAGGTGGAGTACAGAAGATTGGAACCGGTGCTATCGAATTTCGCGACGAATCCGGAGGAACCCGAAGAGTTCACCGCGCCCGGGCCCTGAATGCTCTTCAGGAGCGGGAAGTCGGTCGATTTTGTATATCCGGCCACGTAGACATTGCCCGACGGGTCCACCGCAACGGCGTTAGCGCCGTCATCGGCGCTGCCTCCGAGGTAGGTGGCGAACAGAAGCGAGTCTCCAGAGTTATCCAGCTTGGCCACGAACGCGTCCAAGCCTCCCGCAAGGGTCGACTGATACGGGTTCTTGACAGGCAACCCGGGGCCCGCGTATCCGGCGACGTAGATGTTGCCGGCGGGATCGAGCGCGATCGACCTGCCTCCGCCGCCTCCACTGCCAGCGACAAGCGTCGAAAAGACCAGGGCGCCGGTGGAGCTGAGCTTGGCGACAGCGGCCCCGTAAGTGGTGGACATGGAAGGCAGAGGGTTGACCAGCGGAAACCCCGGACCGGCAGCCCCGGTGATATAAGCCTGGCCGAAAGAATCCACCGCGATTCCCGTCCCCTTATCGTTTCCGGAACTGCCCAAATACGTGAGGTACACGATCTGCGAAGTAGCGGGATTGAGCTTCGCAACAAAGAACTTAAAGCCGCCCGTATACGCAGAGCCGATCACATAGACAAAACCCGAGCCGTCCACGGCGATGGCCTGGCCGGAGTCGTCGCCGACGCCGCCGACATAGGTCGAGAAGACCAGCACCGGGTCGATGACCAGGGGCAGGTTTCGGTCATATTTCCCCACCGCGAAGCCAACCCGGCCGTTCTGGCCGGCCTGGTAGGACACCGGTACTGGAACCCGCCGGCCATCGCGCCACTGATAGGCCGTGGGGCGGCGATGCGTCAGCCGGGTTTCTCCCACCTGAAATGTCAGGTCGCCATCGCCAGTCAGGCGCATGCCCGCCACGCCGTCGAAGCGCATCCTCACGCGAGCGGGGCTCACGTGCGGAGAGATGTGAACGTCATACTCCAAATCGCGCCCGCTGGAATAGTAGTCCACGTCCACGCCAGGGAAGATTTGAACGCCTTTCACCCGTTGGAACTGGGGTATCCCGGTGCGCCACTTTGACGCGTCGTTCCCCACAAAGTAGTTGGTAACGCCCGGCAGCCGATCGAACCCCCGCACGGCGGCTGTCGGGGCGGCGTCTTCCCAGGTCATCCGGTACGCGCCCGAACCCGCCAGCCCTACCTCAAGCGACGCCGGAGTCACCACCGCCGACCAATTCTTCCCACGGAGGTCGAACCGGGACGGCATGCCAGAAGCCGCCTCTCCGGGCTCGAAGAAGAATGGAATGGCCGGCGCGGCTGGTTTCGGCGGATTGCCCGCCGCCCGCGCCAAAGCCGCGCATGCTATGAAGCCGACGATCAAGTTTCGCGACATGGGATTGGGACCCAACGCAGCGGAGCCTCACGGCGGACGCCTCCCAGAGGCTCAAAGGAACATTTTGCACTAGTTTCAGGTCTGAAACAAGTCTTATTGGAGATTCTTACAACGGAGCCGCCGGTGGCGCCTTGCGAGCCCCTTCCGCCGCTTCGTGATAAAACTGAGACTGCGCGGTTTCAATAATCGGGGTTATTTATGAAACGATGGATCTTCTTGTTGGCTTTGTCGGGCCTCCTGACCGCGGGTCAGGGGCATCGGTTCGTTTGCGCCGACTACACCCAGGGGAAAGTGTTTGTGGTGGGCGAGAGCGGCGAGATCGAGTGGTCCTACGACGCGGAGACGGCCAACGACGTTTGGGCGCTTCCCAGCGGCAACCTGCTCTTCAACACGGGGCACGGGGTCAAGGAAGTCACGCGCGATAAGAGGGTGGTCTTCTCTTACGAATCGGCGAGCGAGATCTACGCCTGCCAGCGGCTGGCCAACGGCAACACGTTCATCGGCGAGTGCAATGCCGGACGCCTGCTGGAGGTGAGCCCGGCGGGACAGATTGTGAAACAGGTGCGGCTGCTTCCGGAAGGCCAGGACGGCGGCCACGCCTACATGCGCAATGCGCGGCGGCTGGACAACGGCAATTACCTGGTGGCGCATTACGGCGGCGGGGTGGTGCGGGAGTACGATCCGGCCGGCAAGGCGGTGTGGGAAGTGGCCGCGCCGGGCGGTCCGCACAGCGTGGTGCGCCTGCCGGACGGCAACACGTTGATCGCCAGCGCGGATGCGGGAGGGGCGACGGCCCGCGTGTTCGAAGTCACTCGCGAGGGCAAGACGGTGTGGGAAGTCAGTGGCGACGAGCTGCCGGGCATCAGCCTGAAGTTCATGGCCGGGTTGCAGCGCCTTCCCAACGGCAACACGGTGATGTGCAACTGGCTGGGTCACAACCAATTCGGCAAGGCCCCGCACATCATCGAAGTAACCCGGTCGAAACAGGTGGTCTGGACGTTTGCGGACCACAAGGCCATGCGAACCGTCTCGAGCGTTCAGTTACTGGACGTGCCCAACGGGACGGTGCTGCACTAGTACAACGATCGCGTGAATCTGTTCCTTTCATGTGGGGCAGGATGAAATCCCGCGGGCCGATTGACAATCGGCCCGCGCGCCGGTTTCCAACCGGCGCGCAGCTTGACAAGCTGCCCCACTACCAATCCACTACGGAGCCGTCGTCGGGATCGAAGCGAGGCGCGTACTGCCTGGGTTCGCCCACCTGCGCCCTGAGCTTGTCTTCGTCAATGGTGATTCCCAGGCCCGGGTCCGTGAGCAGCGGGCGGTGGCCGTTCCGGACCGGCGGCAGCGGCTTGGCCAGAAGATCCTCATAGTTCAAATCGCCGTTCTCCTGAATCAGGAAATTCGGAATGGACGCGGCCACCTGGTAACTGGCCGCCAGCGAACACGGCCCTTGCGGATTGTGCGGGGCCAGCGGCGTGTAGTACGCCTCCGCCATTCCCGCAATCAGCCGGAGCTCGGTGATGCCGCCCGCATAACATACGTCGGGCTGGACTATGGTGGCGGCGCGTTTTTCGAGTATCTCCTTGAATCCCCACTTAGTGTAAATGCGTTCGCCGGTGGCCAGGGGAATGTGAGTCTTGCGGGCCAGCTCGGCCATGATGTCCACGTTGAGGCACTGCACCACCTCTTCATAGAAGAATGGCCGGTACGGCTCCAGGGCCTTCATGAGCAGCAGCGCCGTGGGCGGCTGCACCGCGCCGTGAAAGTCGATGGCGATATCCACGCCCTCGCCATAGCGCTGACGCAGGGCCTTGAAGTTATCCACCACCGCATCCACGTACTTCTGTCCCTCGACGTACTTGATGGCCCCCCGTCCGCCGCCGCTCGGGCCGGTCTTCATGGCGTTTACGCCGGTCTCCTGGCTGACTCGTCCGTACACCCGGATGCGGTCGCGGGTGGGGCCGCCCAGCAGCTTGTATACGGGCACGCCGTACACCTTGCCCTTGATGTCCCACAGCGCCTGGTCGATGCCGCTCGAAATCGCGGTCTTTATGGGACCGCCGCGGTAAAAGGCGCCGCGGTGAATCGCCTGCCAGTGAAAGACCACCCGGCAAGGATCCTGGCCCACCAGGTAGCGGCCCACCTCCTGCGCGCCGGCGGCGCAGGCTTTGGCATCGTCTTTGAGCATCTCACCCCAGCCGACGATGCCGGCGTCGGTCGAAATCTTGACGAACACCCAGGAGTTCTTCAAAACGAAGGTCTCCAGCTTCGTCACCTTGATGTTGTCGTTGGGACCAATTTGGGCGGCGGGGCTCGGTTCGGCGGTGAAGGCCGAATCCAGGCCCAGCAGCGCGCCGGAGCCGATCAATCCACGAATGGTGGAGCGGCGGTTGACTTCCGACATGTCAGAACACCTCCATGGCTATCTGTTGGATATCACAAGCATACGCCCCAGCGCGCCGGCTGGGGCCGCCCGGAGATTTTCCCATCCGAAACGCTTATACTACCCGTGAGGCGCTTATGCAGACATTAATCGGCGCCTCCATCGGGCTGGCGGCGTGGTTTATTCTGCGCTTCCTCCTGATGGGGGTGTACACGGTAGACCAGAGCGAGCGGGCGGTGAAGACCCGCTTCGGCCGCGCGGTGCGGACGCCCGGCGGCAAGACCACGCTGGAGGATCCCATCGCCGAATTCCTCCGTCCGGAGGAGAAGGCGCGCTACGACTACCCGCAGGTGCGCGTGATCCAGCCCGGCGGCCCGTATTTCAAAATGCCCTGGGAGAAGATCCACAAGGTCTCCATCGCCACCATGACCATCAACATGGCGCTCGATCTGGAGGACCCCTCGGCCAACCAAGGCGGCCAGCGGTTGGAGGCCGTCACCAAGGACCAACTGAATACCGGGCTCACCGGCCAGATCCGCTATCGGGTGGGCGAATCGAACCTGTACGCATTCCTGTTCGGGATCAAGAAGCCGTTCGTGCATGTGATGGCCTATTTTGTTTCCGTGCTGCGGCAGCGCATCGCCAATTTCGAAGCCAAACAGGCGGCGGTGGACGGGCAGGCGGCGGCCAGCGACCCGGCCCTGGCGGGCGCGGAAATGACGGGGATCTCGATCAACGATCTGCGCAAGAACCTGCGCGATCTCAACGAGTACATGGACCAGGAATGCCGCGCCACGCCGGCGCGTTACGGGGTGATCTTCGACGCTTCGCTGATCACCGGAATCGATCCGCCGGACGAGGTGGAATCGGCGCTGGCGGCCATCAACACGGCGCACAACCAGGTATCGAGCGATATCAGCCTGGCGCAGGCGGCGGCGGACCAGCGGGTGGTGCAATCGCGGCGCGCGGTGGAGATTGAGACGTTGCGCGCGCAGGCGGAGGTGGAGCCCATCAAGTCGCTGGCGGCCGAGCTTTCGGCGCTGCATCGCAGCGGGCCCAACGTACTGGGGGCTTACTTGCGCAACGTGCGCATGGCGCTATTCGATAAAGCGCAGCAGATCTTTCTGGAGGCGGGCCAATGAACGATACGGCGATGCAAGCGGTTGTCGCGGCCCTGATTGTGTTCGTGGGCGCATTCCTGGCCGAGCCCGTGTTATTGGGGCTGGCCCGCATTTTCGGCCTGTACGCGGTGGTGCGCGAGCGCACCTGCCGGGTGTACATGCTGTTTGGAAAAGTGGCTGGCGTGCTGGACGAGCCGGGCTGGCACTTTCTGCCCGCCAAACTCGGGCCCACGGCTTTCTTCGTGAATCTGCTCGGCTCCTGCTACGTGCTCGATCTGCGGCTCGACCAGGAGTATCTGCGCAGCCAGCCGGTGAATTCCGAGGAAGGAGCGCCCATGGGGATCGGGATCTGGTACGAGATGTGGATCGGCGACCCGGTGGCGTTCCTGTTCAAGAACACGGACCCGCGCGGCTCGCTGCGCGCCAACGTGAGCAACGCCACGGTGCGCTGCCTGAGCAACATGCCGCTGGCGGAGATGCTGCAAACCCGCCATAACATGAGTCAGACGGTGCGCGCCGAGGTCACCGCCAAGTCCCAGGAATGGGGCTACCAACTGGGGTCGGTGTATATCCGCAAGGTGCATTTCCGGGACGCGGGGATGATCCGGCAAATCGAAGAGAAGGTGGTAAACCGGCTGCGGCAGGTAACCTCGGCCATCAAGCAGACGGGGGCCAACCAGGTGAGCGTGATCACCAGCTCGGCGGAGAGGGAAGCGGCGGTGGAGTTCGCCAAGGCGGCGGCCATTCGTCCCTTGACGCTGGGGCAGGCGTTCCAGGAGATCGCGCGCGAACCGGCGGTGGCCGAGGCGCTGTTTGAAACGCTGGAGGCGCAGCGCATCGTAGCCGGAAAGTCGCGCGTAACGCTGCTGCCGCCGGGGACGCATTCGCGCGCGCTGGCAACGCTGCTGGCGGCCGAGACGGCGGGCGATGGGGCGGCCGGGGATAGCGTCGCGCCGGGACGGCCGGGAGCGAAGTAGGCGCGGGGCGTCCGACCGGTTGCTCAATTTAAATCGGGTAGGTCGGCGCTGGCGGCGGCTTCGGACCATGTTGGATGAAACGCCGTTTTGCGGGCCCTATATGTAACCGAACGCACCGGCGCGGCGTCCAGGCCTGCAATATGCGACTCCCGCCATTGCTCTTACTGCTGCCCGCGCTGGCCTTTGCCCAGGACGTGCAGGGCATTCTGAAGCGGTACATCGAAGCCGAAAACCATAATGGAGAAAAGGCATGGCAGTACACCTATGTGGAGCAGACCGACCATTTCAGTTTCGACAAGAACGGGCAGGCGAAGAAGTTCAGCTCGGAAACCGAGGACATCATTTTCGTGGAGGGCCGAATTAGCCCATTGCCGAGATCCCGGAGAACTGTGTAATTCGGCACTGGCCCCGAAATTCCCATGGCGCATGACTGCGACGATGGGTATCGGATTCGATGCCCCACTTCGTCAACAAACTTCATGGATGGCCGGACCATCGAAGCCCGCTCACTACATCCGAGTATGATTATCACTTCGGGGCGTTGTGGGTGTTGAGCGGAAGGAGTGCGTTTGGCAAGGTAATCAAGGCTACTGGTGCTCCATCGAAACCGCCGCACCCCAACTCATTGTCGCAATCGTCCTTCCGCAACTTAGGTGCGGTGAAGAACAAGCCGTAGGCGATTCCCCATTCGTCCGCCACATCAGCCAACTGAGAAAATGTGATGGTTTGACCTTCTGCTTTGAACTGCGGTTCCTTGTGCAAACCTAGCGTCGTGCTCTGGCCGACTAGCAACAACTTCTTCACAAGCGTGGCGTGGTCAATCTCTGGCATCGTGGATGGCGGTTTTGGCATCCCTTCTTCCCAATAGTCCACGATGAGCACCTTGTTCGGCCAAGCGTGTCCGTCAGTCCTAACGGGTTGTTCGCATCGGCTTTCCGCCAAAAAACAAACATGGTCAACGAGACTAGCTCCGCACTCAATTCGGCCCACGATTGCGATAGGTTTACCGCTAAACTTCTTAGGGTCGGCAAGGCTCTCGCAGACCGTGACGGGTTTCTCTTTTTTCGGCCTCTTGACCGGAACGAGCGGACCTTCCGTTATTTCCCCGATCTGAAGCATGATCGAACCGACATCAACATCGTGCCCGGCTGTCACCTTGTTCAAACGCACTTTGCGAGAAAGAAATCCCGGTGCGTCGAATCGGAGTACGTAGGCTCCCGGCGACACAGAATCGAGGGCAAAAATGCCGCCATCATCCGCTTGAACTCTTGATTTTGGCGTGTCTGATCCGACTGCGGTAAGCGACACCGTTGCTCGCAACGCCATGTTGATCGGATCGACCACTCGCCCGGTTATGCGGATCGGATGCGACGATCCTACAGCACTAGACTGTGCGGAGCCGATACCCGATAGCATGGCAGCGCATACGGCGACGATTATCCGAACCCCGACCACGTCAGTCATCTTACCGCCTTTCACGCATTTCGGGCCGCTGCATCAGGAATGGGAGTTTCGGAGTTTCGGGGACAGGCTACTCAACCCCGTAACTATTGAGCTTGGGAGTTTGGAGGTTGAGTAGCCTGTCCCCGAAACTCCGAAACTTCGGAAACGCTTGGCCAGGCAGTAGACGGGCTGGTTGAATTAGTCGGGTACGGCGGCGCTGGCGGTGGCTTCGGGCCATGTTGGATGAAATCCGTTTTCTGCCTCGACTCGGAATCCCGCCGCCGGCCTGAAGCATTCTGCCTGGCGGCTGCGCTATGGAGCGTCGTGGTGCGCTTTCAGCCACTGTGCAGCCAGACCGATGGCGCGGTCGCGTTCTTGAAGCGAGTTCTGTCGCGAGACGCCAAAGTTTGCGCCGGAAACCCTCTGCACCACGCCCGCTGCAACGTCGCAATACCGGAGTGTGCCGAAGCCGGGGCGCCGGTCGCTTATCACGATTGCGGCCAGCCGTAAAATGCGCCGTTCCGGACGATTTGTGCCGTCGGTCGCTGCGCTCCATAATTCGCCATAGCGCTTTTCGTTTGCCCGTTTGAACCGTGCGAGCGCCGCCGCCAGAGTTTCGAATTGGCGGTCGTCGCCGTACGCCATAAGTAACTCCGCCGCGAATCGCAAGTCCGTGAACGGAGTATCGTCACGATTCACAAGCCTTTGCGCCAGTTCCAGCCCTTCCGGCAGCACGGCGCGTTGGCCGGCATTCACGACCTCGCGGGCGACCGTAATGGACCCGGGCCGGTTGCGGCGCATGGCGACATTCAACTCGTCAATGAGCGTCCCGGAGTCTCGAAAACCGATGAGCGTGCGGGCAGCGCCCCACGCATATGCGCCAGTATTGCGCAGCAGGCATCGGATGAGACGGTTGGGATAATCGCGGCGATCTCCCTTCTTGAGGACCCACGTCACGAGTTGGCGAACGTCATGGAAAGGAGGCGAGGCTTCACCGTGAAGGAGGTCGGTATTATTGCGCTGAAGGTCGTCAGGGACTCCGAG
Organism: Terriglobia bacterium; assembly: GCA_963767595.1. Lineage (GTDB taxonomy): Bacteria > Acidobacteriota > Terriglobia > Bryobacterales > Bryobacteraceae > BOG-224. The sequence continues at coordinate 473,526 of CAVYEK010000013.1, read as the reverse complement.
AAACGCGCAGCCGGCCTCCAGCCAAACGTCGTCATCGCTGCCGAAGGCCGCGGCAAGCAGACGAGGAAGTTCGCTCGGGACGTCGCCTGCAAACCCAGTAAGGTATTCCGCAGCCCGGTTTCTCTGCCGGGCACTGCCGCGGGCCAACAGTTGAGCGAGTTCCCGAAAAACGAACGCGCGGCCGGAGCCGGGCGAATCGGCGAAGGTCGGCTCGGCGGCGAGCGCCTCCACCACCGGATTCCAACTCTCGTCCCACTGGAGAGTCCACCGGCCGCTCTTCAGGGTTAAAGGAACAAGCACGGTCTGGCCGACCTGAAGCTTGAGGATGATCGGTGGAGGGAAACTGCCTTCGCCGCCACCTCCAGGCAGCGGTTCCTCGGGGTTGTTGTAGTAGATCGCGAGGCGCGTACCGGGTTCAAACGGCCGATCGGGCGCTTGGAAGAAGACGCGGTGAATCAAAACGCGAGATTCGAAACGACGCTCCGGCCACGGGAAGCGCTTCTCGGCGGCGGACACTGGGTTGAGTTTGATCACCTGTTCAACGGTGCATACCGCGAAGGCTGGTATGTAGTCCAGGCTGACAAAGCCTCGATCTGTGGTGGGCCACGCGTGGAGTATCCCGGCCAGCGCCAGACCGGTGAGCAGCGCAGCGGCCAACTTCATACTTCTATTTAAAGCCCGGAGGCCAGTGAGCGCAAGGGACGAACGCAGTCCGGCCGGGCTGCAACATGCTCGCAGGTTGGGAGCTCTCCCCAGAATTCGTTAAGTTCCCCAGAGCCGATTGCCTGCCGAAGACTCTCAGGCGATCCGGAGAATCTCGCGGCTGCCGCTCACCCACAGATCCGTGTAACCCTTCATCTTCTCCCGGAACGTCTCGTCGGTTGTGTACTGCGTCATCCGAGCCTCAAACCCGGCCACGTTCTCCACTTCGAATTCCAAAACGACGCGGTTAAAATCTCCGGTGACATCGGTCAGCACGCGATGTTTCGGAAGCTGAGCAACCGCGGCCGCCTCCTTCAACTGGGCGGCGAGTTTGCTAGCGTTCCCCGGTTTGGCGACAAAACAGTTACGAACGATCATCATGGTCCTTGTCCTCCTCCATCTCATCGTCGCGGCAGGCTTTCCTTCGCCGGGGAAGAGGCAAGACTCATCCCTCTCGCCGCGTCGCTTTTCCATTGGATTCCGGCCCCTGCGCGAGGATTCAGCGCGCCGGGGTGGCCGCCCCTCCCGCGGAAAAGAAAAAGCCGCCCCGCGGACCGCCGTTGGGCGGCCCGCGAGAGCGGCTTCGGAATTGCCATCTGGGAAGCGGGCAAGCCAAAGCATGCCCCACAAACAAGGACGTCAGCCCCGCTTGTGGGGCAGCTTGCCCGCCGGAGTCAGGAGACTACAGCCCCTTGGCTACCAGGAACGCGATCAGGTCCACCACGCGGCAGGAATAGCCCCACTCGTTGTCGTACCAGGCCAGGACTTTCAGCAGGTCTCCGCCCAGCACCTTGGTCATTTGCCCATCCACGATGCTGCTATTGGGGTTGTGCAGCATGTCGGTGGAAACCACGGGGTCTTCGGTGTAGGCCAGGATGCCCTTCATGGGGCCTTCCGCGGCGGCCTTCAGGGCGGCGTTGACGGCTTCGGCGGTGGCCGGCTTGGCGAGCACCGCTACCAGGTCAACGGCCGAGACGTCGGGGGTGGGAACGCGCATCGAGTAGCCGTCCAGCTTGCCCTTCAATTCCGGCATCACCAGGCCGATGGCCTTGGCGGCCCCGGTGGTGGTGGGAATCATGTTGAGCGCGGCGGCGCGGGCGCGGCGCAGGTCCTTGTGCGGGAAATCCAGCACATTCTGGTCGTTGGTGTAGCTGTGGATGGTGGTCATGGACCCCTTCAGAATGCCGAAGGAGTCTTGCAGCACCTTGACCACCGGCGCCAGGCAGTTGGTGGTGCAGGAGGCATTGGAGATGATGTTGTGCTTGGCCGGATCGTACATGGCGTCGTTCACGCCCAGCACGATGGTGATGTCTTCGTTCTTCGCCGGGGCGGAGATGATGACCTTCTTCACCGTGCCGCGGATGTGCTTGCAGGCTTCCTTGGCGTCGGTGAATTTGCCGGTGGATTCAATCACGATTTGGGCGCCCACGGACGTCCAGTCGAGCAGGGCCGGGTCCTTGACCGCGAAAACCTTGATCTTCTTGCCTCCCACGGTGATGGAATCCGCGTCCGATGTGACGGTCTCGGCGAGCGGCCCGAGCACGGAGTCGTACTTCAAAAGGTGCGCCAGCGTCTTGGTGTCGGTAATGTCGTTCACCGCCACGAAATCGATGTCGGTCCGGTGCAGGCCCGCGCGGACGATATTGCGGCCAATGCGGCCGAAGCCGTTAATACCTACTTTAACTGCCATTTTTTCTCCTGTTTTTATGAGGGATTGGGGTTAATGACAAGGATATCAAGCGGCGGCGGCGCGAGCAAGCCTGAGGCGGGAGGGCCTTTTCGAGGCTGAGGCTCCGGGAAATAGAGAAGGACTTTGACGCGGAGACGCTGAGACGCGGAGAATTCGAAGAGCGAAGAAAAGACAGCCAGGGGCGCGGGATGGGTGGACCATCGTCTGTGGCGATCAGAATTGAGGAGTTCCGCGGGAAGTTGACAGACGACGCAAACCGATCGTCTGTCCCACATGGGCCCGACAGACGACGGAAACCGATCGTCTGTCCCACATGGGCCCGACAGACGACGGAAACCGATCGTCTGTCCCACATGGGCCCGACAGACGACGGAAACCGATCGTCTGTCCCACATGGCCTTTTTGACGCGGAGACACGGAGACGCGGAGAATTCCGAAAGAAGCGAACGAATAAGCTCCCGAAGTTGACAGACGACGGAAACCGATCGTCTGTCCCACCGCGGCGCTTAATTGTCGCGGCGTTTGAGCGTGGGGCGGTCGTCGTCGTCGGTCTTGGGGGTGGTCCCGTCGGGGTTCTGATCCACCGGACCGTTGCCGCTGCCGGGGGCGCGCCGCAGACGCGGCCGGTTGGGATCCTCGTTGTCCAGCTTGCGCCGGCTGTGGAGCATGGCGAGGCGGCCTTTCACGTCGTTGAATTCGGAGGTATTCAACACGTACTCGGGCTTGGCCACCAGGATCTTCTGGATTTCCCGCTGGGAGTTGACGATTCTGTCGTCCGTCATCGGATGGGTGGAGAAAACCTTGGCCATGGTGCCGGGTTTCTTCTTCTCCATGGTCTGGATCTTTTCAAAGAAATCCACGAACGCGGTAGGATCGTAGCCCGACTTGTAGAGGTATTGCAGGCCCATGTAATCGGCCTCGCGTTCCATGGTCTTGGAGAATTGCAGGAAGCCGAGGGGAATCGCTATGCTGGCGGCCTGGCGGATGGCGTAGCCCGTCCAGCCGTAGCCCGTGGCGATGGACGCCACAATCAGGCCGATCTGCGCAATCTCCCCTTTGGTGGCCTGCTTGGTACCGTGCCGGAGGGCCACGTGGGCGATTTCGTGGGCCATGACGCCGGCCAGCTCGGCTTCGTTATCGGCCTTTAGAATAAGGCCGGAGTTGACGAAGAAGAACCCGCCGGGCAGCGCAAAAGCGTTGACTTCCTCGGAATCCAGCACCTTGATGGTGAAAGGCACCTTGGCGTCGGAGTTGCGCACGATGTTCTGGCCCACGCGGTTCACGTACTCGGCGATGATCGGGTCGTCGATGACCTTGGCCTGGCGCTCGACTTCCTGGGCTAGCTGTTTGCCGAGGGCGATTTCCTTCGCCAGCGAGTAGAAGTTGACGCCATTGCCGACGTCGCGGGAGCCGATGGCTTCGGGATCGTCCTTCTCGTTCTTGGCCGGCTTCTTCTTGGCGTCCTGCTGGGCCTTCTTGTCCTTGGCGGAGGCGCTCTTCTTGTCCTTGGCGGAGGCGGCTTGATCCTGGGCGGCGGCGGGCGCGGCTTGATCCTGGGCATCGGCGGCGGCGGGCGCGGCTTGGTCCTTGGCATCGGCGGCGGCGGGCGCGGCTTGATCCTGGGCGGCGGCGGCGGGGGCTTGGGCGGCGGGGACGGCTTGATCCTGGGTGGCGGGGGCGGGATCCTTCCGATCCTGGCCGGCAGCCGGAGCTACCGCTACCAGGCTGAGAGCGGCAAACAGCGTTACAGGCAGGACGAAGAGACGTTTCATGGGGCCTGGCTCCTAGCTACACTATACGCCTTTGGACAGGGCTCTGTAGCTCTACCTATTAAACGCCCGCGCGGGGGGACAGGTTTCGGATTGTTGCAGGTTTTCCCGGGGACCTGGCCGGCTCAGTAGAACCCCAGGCTGACAACCTGCCCGTCGGCGTTCACCAGGACATCCAGGCGCCGGTCCGAATAGGAATAGAATGTCCGCCCCTTGTTGGATTTAGCAGGCGCGACGGCAGTACCCCAGAGGCGCTGGCAATCTTCCCAAGTCATGTCCCAGGGGTACACGAAGACGGTCCGCAGGCGGCCGGAAGCGCGGTCGAAATCGAGCTCCAGTTGGTGATGCCGGCCGCTGGGGTCGGCGAAAGCCAGGATTTGCCCGTTCTCGGCGTTATCCGGCCCGAAAGAGGGGCGGCTGCGCTTGGGCTCTCCGAGCAGGGCGCGGGCGTCGGCCTCGGTCCAGGCGCCGATCCGCTGGCGGCAGAATTCGGCGCTGTCGCGTGCGAAATCGGGTGGAAGCGGGCTTTTGCGCGCGGGAGCGGGGCGCGGAGCTGCCGGCGGCGGCTTGGGAATGGCGGAGGGAGTGCGCCGCGCCGAAGCCGTCATGGTGGCGCCGGAGGGAGGCTTGGGCGCGCGTGGCGTGGGCGGCGTAATGGCAGCGGGAACTGGCGTGGGAACCGGGGCGGCGGCTTCCGGAACGGGCGGTGGCGCGGGGGCCGGCGCGGGCGGCGCAACGGTGGCGGGAACTGACGCGGGCGGCGGCGCGGGGGCCGGCGCAACGGGGGTCTCGATGCGCGGCGGGCCGGGGAGGCGCACGATGCGCGTATCGGCGGGATCCGTGCTGCGCAGCACCGGGGCTGCGGCTACCCTGTTATCCAACCGCCCGGACCCGGCTGGCTCGCCGGAGCTGTTCTCGGAAGCCGCGGCGGCGGAGAGAGCCAAACAGCCGGCCAGGGCTGCCGCTCGAATGAGCCTGTGTCGCACCATGGGAGCCTCGGGCATTTTCCACCCTACTGTATCCCGAGCCGGCTCCGCAGTCCGGCCTGAATTTGGCGAGTAGCCGAACGTTATCTGGAGTTAGGACGGCTGGCGTCTGCGCCCGGAATGCCCAGGCCGTCCGAAAAAGTGTTGTGAGAAACCACACGCGCCACCTGCTACCATAGCGGTGGACCATCGCGAAACGGGGGGCTGGGGAGCCGCGAATTTTCATGGAAAGCAAGAACAATTCCTACTACCGGTCTATTCTTAACGCTATTCCCGTGGCGGTTTTCATCGTGGACAGCGATGTGCGCATCCAGGCCATAAACCCGGCGGCCGAGGCGATGCTCGGGGCGGGCGAGGCCGTGGTGCGGACTCTGCGCGGAGGGGAAGCCCTGCATTGCCTTCATTCCAAAGACTCTCCGGGAGGCTGCGGGCAAGGCCCGGACTGCCACTCCTGCGTGATCCGCAACTCGGTGAGGGAGGCCCTGGAGGGCGGGGCCGTCTCCCGCCGGCGCATGAAGGCCGAGTTGCTGGCCGGGCAGGATTCCAGACGGTTGGACCTGCTGGTGACCGCCAGCCGGATGCCCGGGAACGATGGGCTGGCGCTGGTCGTCCTGGAAGACATCAGCGAGATCTCAACGCTGCACGACATTATTCCCATCTGCGCGCGCTGCAAGAGCATCCGCAACGACCAGCGGTACTGGCAGAAGGTGGAGAGCTATTTCCACGACTACATGGGAGTGGATTTCTCGCACGGCCTGTGCCCGGAGTGCATCAAGCAACTGTACCCGGAGTACTAGCGCGGGGATGGGTTTGACAGACGACAGTCTGTCCCACTAGCCTGGGAGTTGACAGACGACACAAACCGATCGTCTGTCCCACTAGCTTAGCTGAGTAAATAGCCTCCTCACGCGATTCTCACTAGCCGGCCTTCTTCCGCGCTGCGCACGGCGGCCTCGATGACGGCTATGTTGTCGCGCGCGTGGCGGGGGTCCACCGGCGCGGGCGCGCCGCGCGCGATGTGATCGGCCATTTTCCGATAGAACGCTTCCAGGCGCCCGAGATCGGTTTCCACCCGCCGGCGTGCGCCGTCGGCGGAGGTCAGCTCGCCACGGAGAGATGGGTCGTCCACGCCCCACTGCGCATCCCCCGGGCGCTTTCCGGCCTTCAGAGCTTCCTCCTGCGGATCCATCCCGTACTTAATGAAGCTGCCGCCATCGCCGTGGACGCTGAAGTGCGGGCCGGCGCCGGCCACCAGCACCGAACCGTGCAGGATGGCGCGCATGGGTCCGTAGTAGAGCGTCAGATGAAAGTAATCGATGGCCTGCCCGCCGGGGCGCTGCGCGAAAGCGTCGGCTGAAACGGCGCGCGGCATGCCGAACAGTTGGAGGGCCTGGTCGATGAGATGCGGCCCCAGGTCGTAGAGGATTCCGGAGCCGGGGCCGGGAAGCTCGCGCCAGCGGGCGCGGATATGCGGCCGGAAGCGGTCGTAGCGCGCCTCGTAGTAGTACACGGTTCCCAAGGCGCCCTCCGCGATGAGGCGTTTCACAGTGAGATAATCGCCATCCCAGCGGCGGCTCTGGAACACGCTCAGGGCGCAGCCGCTCCGGGCGGCGCGGCGGATCAACTCGTCCGCGTCGGCCGCGGTGAGGGTGAACGGCTTGTCCACCACAACGTGCTTGCCCGCGGCGAGGGCGGCGGCGGCCAGCTCGAAATGCGTATCCGAGGGAGAAGCCACCACCACCAGCCGGATTTCGGGATCGGAGAGCAACTCGGCCGCGGTGGGCACGGCGCGCACGCCGCCCAGGGCTTCCACCTGCTCCTTCCGGCTGGTGGCTATGGCGGCCAGGCGCAGTTGCGGGCAGGCGCGGATGAGGGGCGCGTGAAACACGGCTCCGGCGATTCCGTAGCCGATCAGACCAACGGGAATGTCGCGCATGAAAACTCAAGAATAGCAAGGCGGAATGCAGTGGATGTGTGGGACAGACGATCGGTTTTCGTCGTCTGTCAACTCAGGCTTCCTTGTCGCGCCCGACAGACCACAAATACCGATGGTCTGTCCCACTGAGTCAAGCGGATGTCCACCTGCTATAGTTCCTCTCAGTGAGCCTCGCCTGCCTGCTCATCGCCGACGATCTGACGGGGGCCTGCGACGCCGCGGTTGGGTTCGCGGCGCGCGGGTATGTGACGGCGGCGCGCCTGGATCCGGAGGGCGGCGCGGGCGGCCTGGACGTGCTGGCCGTGACCACCGAAAGCCGGGCGCTCCCGGCCTCGGAGCTGCGCGGCGTGTTCGAGCGGACCGGGCGCGCGCTGGCCGGGTTGGACTCCCGCATGGTATTCAAGAAGATCGATTCCACCCTGCGGGGCCACGTGGGGATGGAGGTGGCGCTGGCGGCGGAGGCGTTCGCGTGCGACGCGGCCATCGTCACGCCCGCCTTCCCGGCCATGAATCGGATGGTGGAAGCGGGCTGCCTGCGCGTCGATGGCGCGGAGTTTGCGCCCATTGCGATGGCGGCGTTCTGGCGCGCGCAGGGGCTGGAGTGCGCGCACGTTTCGCCGGAAGACCTGCATGCGGCGCTCGAATCGGGCGCGCGCTTCGTCTCCGTGGATGCGGCGAGCGACGCGGACCTGGACGGCATCGTGCGGTGCGGGCTGGGCTCTGGGCGGCGCATCTTGTGGGCGGGGTCGGCGGGGCTGGCGTCGGCGCTGGCGCGAGTGGGGCAGGCCTCCTGGCCTGCCTTGCCGGAGGCAGGCCAGGAGGCCCGCCCCACCGCGGTCCTGTTCTGCCTCGGCTCGGATCACGCCGTGACCCTGGAACAGGAGCGCAACCTGATTGCGGCTCGCGGCGCGCTGGCGCTCGATGCCCTCACGGCGGCGCCGGAGCGCATCGCGGCCACGCTGGCGGGAGGCCGGCACGTGGCCCTTCGCGTTCCCTACGGGCGTGTAAGCCTGGAACGCGCCCGGCAACTGCTGCATGGCCTATCGGGCGCGTGGATGCTCACCGGCGGCGACACCGCATCGCTGGTGTGCCGCGCGCTGGGCGCCACCGGAATCCAACTCCACCATGAGGTCGCTCCCGGCATCCCGCGCGGCGCAATCGGAGGCGGCCCTTTCCACGGCGCGCCCGTGGTCACCAAGTCGGGAGGCTTCGGCGCGCCCGACGCTTTGATTCGAATCGCGGACTATTTCACATGCCAACCCCGCTAAGCAGTCTCCCCACCATCGTCCTGAGCATGGGCGACCCCTCGGGCATCGGCCCCGAAATCGTGCTCCAGGCGCTGGCCGACCCGCACATCGCTCCCCTGGCGAAGTGGATTCTGATCGGCGACGAACGCATACTGGCGATGGCCGCCGGCATCACTGGCATCCCGCTCGCGAACGCGGAACTGCGATCGGTGGACGCCCTGGGCGATTTGAGCGGCTTCGCCTTCGGCAGGCTCTCCGCCGCCAGCGGCCTGGCGGCCATCGAGTACGTGCGCGTGGCCACCGCGATGTGCCTCCGCGGCGACGCCGGCGCCATGGTGACCGCGCCCATCAACAAAGAGGCGGTGACGCTTTCCGGGCTCCCGTTTTCCGGCCACACCGAATACATCGCGGAAATGTGCGGCGCCTCCGAATCCCGCATGTTACTGGCATCGGAGCGCCTGGCGACGGTCCACGTGACCACCCACGTTCCCCTGCGCCAGGCGTGCGATTTGGAGACGGGCCGCATTCTCCGCACCATCGAGCTGGGCTGCGAAGCCATGCGCCTGCTGGGATTCGAGCGGCCACGCATCGCGGTGTGCGGGCTCAATCCGCACTCCGGCGAACACGGCCTGTTCGGGGACGAAGACACGCGCGCGATCGCGCCCGCTATCGAGGCCGCCCGCGCGTGCGGAATCGACGCCAGCGGCCCGCACGCCGCCGACAGCGTGTTCCTGCAAGCCTGGCGCGGGGCCTACGACCTGGTGGTGGCCATGTACCACGACCAGGGCCACATTCCCATGAAGTTGTTGGATTTCGAAGGCACGGTGAATATCTCGCTGGGCATACCGATCATTCGGACGTCGGTGGACCATGGCACCGCGTTCGATATAGCCGGAAAGAACCAGGCGGACGCCCGTAGCATGAAGCAGGCCATGCGCATGGCGGCGCGCATGGCGGCTCGAAGAGTGGGATAAGCCTTCAGGCTTGTCGATCCGAGCGAAGCTCGGAGGCGGGCCGACAAGACGGGAGCCGCTGGCCGTCCGAGCTTCGCTCGGATTGACAAGGCGGGAGCCTTATCCCACTTCGCCCTTACGGCCCCTGGCCACGCCGATGAGCCCCCAGAACAGGATCACGGAGTAGACCAGCGCCTGCATAAGAAGGATGTCGGCGATGGCGTCGCTGCGGCGGAAGCCGAACGGCGTCAAAATGCTGACCGCCACGAACTGGTAGATGCCCACGTAGCCCGGTGTGGAAGGGAGCGCGCTGCCGAGGCCGAGGCCCGCTATCAGCAGGAACGCCACCGAGAGAGGCAGGTGGAACCCCAGCGCGCCGGCGCATATCACGGCGTTGGCGGCGTCCATGGTCCAGATTACGGCCGTGAGCGTCACGAATCGCGCCAGCCGGCGCCGGTCATGGAAACTGCGGATTCCCTGGATGGCGTGGCCGAGGGCGGCCTCGATCTTGGCGCGAAGGGGCGGCGGCAGCGGGGCGCGCTTCAGAATCCTGAAGTAGAGCGCTTCGAAGGCCGGCAGGAAAGCGATGGCCGCGGCCCCGCACAGGCCGGCGATGGCAAAGGGCCTGGCGGCCACGGCCAGCCACCCGGGAGGATTCGGCATGGCCAGCAGGACGGCCGCGCTGAGGGCGATCAGGGCGATGGCGTCGGACACGCGTTCCGATAGCGCCGTGGTGAGGACGAAGGCGTTGCTCATCCCCGTCCGGCGGCTGATCATCACCGTCCGCACCAGCTCTCCGGCGCGCGCCGGCAGAAGGTTGTTGCCCAGGTAGCCCGCGGCGGTAGCCCAGAATGCCAGCGGGATGGAAACCGGCTTGCCGGCCGAGAGAAGCACCCGCCAGCGAATCGAGCGCAGAAAGATGGCCGCCGAGATGGTGGCCCAGGCGAGGCCGATGGCGAGCGGCCGGGCGCCGCGCAGAATGTCCCACACCCGCAGCCAGTCGATGCCGCGCAGCGAGTAGTAGAGCAGCGCCGCCGCCAGGGCGAGGGCCGCGATCCAGTAAATGGCGCGCACGCGCGGCGCGGCTTCGGCGGGCTGGGGGTCCGGGGTAGTCAAATGGGGCGGGCCTCATTGGCAGTATACGAAATGGCGGTCGTCGAACAAACGGGCGACGGCTGGATTGGCTGCGCCGTCGGGACGACAAAGCGTTCACGACGCCGCCATGGCCGTCAGAATCGTCAGTTTCTCCACGGCCCGGTAATCTCTGGCGTTGTGGGTGACGAGCGGCACGTTTAACCGCAAGGCCGAGGCGGCGATCCAGGCGTCCGCGAATGTGATAGGGCGGCCTTTCTTCTCACAGCCGCTCTTGATCCGCGCCCATGTGCGAGCCGTCTCCGTGTCCGGCGCGAGAAGCGTAAAGCGAGCGAGAAAACGGCGCATCAAATCGCGACGCGTGGCTCCCCAGTTCTTTGCGGCCATGCCATACTCGATTTCAGCGAGCGTAATCAACGAAACCGCCAAGGGTCTCCCCGCCAGGATGGCCTGATATGCGGAAGCGAGGGGATGGTTCTCAAACAGGAAAGAAATGACGTCGGTATCCACAACCACGGGTGTTGTGGGGTCCATCAGAGAGTAACCGGCCGAGAGCCTTCCCTGCGAAGCGCCCGGATCACCGCCACGAAATCCTCCGCCCCTTTCGGGTCGCTCTCGGTATCCGTTTTCAGGTCTTCCAGGCTAACGGGAGGCCCCAGAACGATGCCCGGCGGAAGGCGTACCTCGTCCCCCGTTTCCGTGCCTTCCGTCCTCTGCGCCATCTCGATTTCAGTTTAGCTCAAAGGCTGCGTCCCGGTGGGAGGCGTTGACACGCGGCAGGCGGACGAGGCAACCCGGGCCGGACCGACCGGCGCCGGGCTTCCGTCGGGCGGGGGCTTGCGAACCACGGCCTGGCAGTTTGCGCTTGACGGAGTCATGCGAGTGCCCGCATACTCTCTTCAGAGGGGAGAGCTATGGCCGTCATCACGAGACCGGCTGGGATAGCGCTGTGGCTGGGGATCTGCTGCTGGCAAGGGGTCTGCCAGAATGGCCCGTCCGATAACCCGATTCAACAGCCTGCTTCCGAAGCCTCGGTCTTTGAATCCTTATTCAGTGAAGTGGCGCAATGGAGGAACACCTCCGGGCCCACTGCGCCGAACGGGCAGTCCACCGGAGTGAAGGAACCGGCGATCGAGGAGGCAGCGGGCCTGACGGAAAGGGAAGCCAGCATTCTGACTGAGCTTGCGATGGATCTTGATTCCAGGATGCGTTCGCTGAACGTTGGCCCCGCGATCTTCGAAGCCCGGCTTCGCTATGTGGAGTCGGGACAGAGTTCGGAGGATCTGGTACAACAGGTGCTGCGCGACATCGAAGAGCGCCGCCGGCAAATGGTTTCGGAACAGGTTCAGCGGCTAAGGGCCGCGTTCGGCGATGCCCGGTTCCAGACGCTCGATGGCTATGCCCGTGCAAGGCAGAAGGCGCGAGCCGCGGCGGCGCCTCGGAAGTGAGCCTGGCCACGCCGTGGCGGGAAAGCGGCGAAGCCTTCTTCCCAAGGAAGCCCAGGGCTGGTGACCGCCGGGCCGGTCCTCGTACTGGCCCGCCGATACCTTACAATGAGAATGAAGCCATGGTGTTGCGCTTTAACGAACGACGGGCGACCGAGGCCGCGGCCCGCTTTCTGAAGCTCCGGGGCGGCCGGATGAGCTATCTCAAGCTCATCAAGCTGCTGTACCTGCTCGATAGAGAAGCGCTACTGCGGTGGGGCAGACCGGTGACCACCGACCGGTACATTTCGATGGATAACGGGCCGGTGGTCAGCCGGATCTACGATCTGATCCGGGAGGAACCGGCGCCCGGCGCCGATCCGATCTGGCGTCAATACATCTCCGCTCCACAGGAATGGGAGGTCGCACTCCTCGCGGACCCGGAAACCGATGAGATCTCCCGCGCCGAAGAGGCGCTGATCGACGAAATTTACGCCGCCTACGGGAAAATGACCCGCTGGGATCTGGTGCGCGTGTCGCACGAACTTCCGGAATGGCAGGACCCCAATGGAAGCGCGATCCCGATTCAGTACCGGGATATCCTGCGGGCCGGGAGCAAAACCGACAGCGAAATCGCCGCCGTGGAAGCCGAATTGGAATCTCTGGCAGCCGCGGAAGCCATGCTGCAGCCGGCATAGATGGATTGCGGCGACACGTTCCTCATGCCCGCACCTGGCGGAGCAGTCACGCCGCACCTGTGGATTGTCGTCACACAGCCCGACTCGCAGACGCGCCTGTGCGCCCTGGTCAGCGTCACTACCCTCCGGAACAGCAAGGATCAGACGGTTATCCTCCGGCCTGGCGACCATCCTTTCATACGCCACGATTCGACCATCTTTTACGGCGATGCCATGATTGTGGATGCGCGGCGGCTGGAGGCCGAAATCGCGGCGGGACTTGCCCTGGTTCGGGAGAAGTGCTCGAACGCAACTCTGAAGCGCGTGCAAGACGGCGTGGCCGCGTCGCCCTTCACCCGACCGAAGATCCTGCGGTTCTGCCGGGAACACTGGGGGCAATAGCGGCCCACGCCAGAGGGAGCGCGACACAGAAGTGATGCCCTCGGGTGAAGCTCGGGAGGAGCGAAAGAAAGTAGCCCACGGCGTGAGCCGTGGGAAAACAGCGAAATCGGCCGAGCCCCGGCAGGGGCGAAAGTACCTCTTTCGCCCCCTCCGGGGGCTGTCACATCTGCTGACTGTCCCACGGCTTGCGCCGTGGGCTACTTTCTTCCGCCCCCTCCGGGGGCTGCCACGGTTGCTCACCAGCCCCGCGGCTTGCGCCGTGGGCTACTTTCTTTCGCCCCCTACGGGGGCTGCCACAGGTGCTCACCGGCCCCACGGCTTGCGCCGTGGGCTACTTTCTTTCGCCCCCTTCCGGGGGCTGCCACGGTTGCTCATGCCCGGCCGGGCATTCTTTCGCCCTGACGGGCTAGAGAAGCCCCCTGCGTATTGGCTACGCCTGGATTCATGCGATTCGCTTCGAAATCCGAGAATCCGCCACGTTCACGTCGCACACACCTACCCGAATTGCCGCTTCCCCTCCCGCCCCCGCACAGGCTATAATGGCTTTTGAGCGTCGAAGTCTCCAAGTGGGCGAAAGCCCACTTTTTTGTTGGATTCAGAGCCATTAGACGATGCGGGAAGCGGTAGCGTCGAAAATCGAGGAGATCGCCCAGCGGGTGGCCGGGCCGGAAGGTCTGGAGGTGCTGGAAGTCGAGGTCAAGGGGGGCGGAAGCAGCCGCCTGGTCCGGATTTCGATCGACAAACCCGAGGGCGTCACCCATGCCGATTGCGAGTTTGTGTCGCGGCAGGTGGGTACGATTCTGGACGTGGAGGACGTGGTGCCGGGGGGACGGTACACGCTGGCAGTCAGTTCGCCGGGAGTGGAGCGCAAGCTCCTCAAGCCGGGGGACTATGTACGGTTCCAGGGCCAGAAAGCGAAGATTACGCTGCGCGAGCCGTGGGAGGGCCGGCGTCTGTGGGAAGGCAAGCTGGCGGGGGCCGAGGACGGCGCTATTGCGCTCGAAACGCAGCCGGGGACCACGGTCCGGTTTCCGTTCGAGGATATACTGAAGGCCAACCTGAAGTTCGAGTGGTAACCCGCCGGGGAGAAGCGCAAGCAAAGAAAAACTCACTTGCACAAAGAGGGCATTTTGGAAACGATTTTTCAGTCCATCGAGATTCTGAGCAAGGAAAAAGGCATCGATCCGCAGATTGTGCTGGACGCCGTAAGGGACGCCATGCTGATCGCCGCCAAGAAACACTACCGCACCAACGAGGACTACATCGCCGAGATGGAGCCGAAGACCGGCGCGATCCATCTCTACGCAGTGAAAAAGGTGGTCGAGGAAGTCGTCGACCCGGCCCACGAGATGACCCTGGCGGAAGCGCGGCGATTGAATCCGGAAGCTGAGATCGGCCAGGAAGCCCGCATTCCGAAGAACACCGATGCGCTGGGCCGGATTTCCGCGCAGACGGCCAAGCAGGTGATTTTCCAAAAGGTGCGGGAAGCCGAGCGCGAGACCGTGTATCTGGAGTATTCGGGCCGGGCGGGCGAGCTGGTGAATTGCACCATCAAGCGGGTGGAAGGGCCGGACTACATTCTGGACCTGGGCAAGACCGAGGCCAAACTGGCCAAGAAGGAACAGTCGCGCCTGGAAAGCTACAGCGTGGGAGACCGGGTGCGCTGCGTGATCCGGCTGGTGGACAAGTCCGCCAAAGGGCCGGGCGTTCTGGTGTCGCGCGCGGCGCCGGAGCTGGTGATGCGCCTGTTCGAGCAGGAAGTTCCGGAAATCTACGACAGCACGGTGCTGATCAAAGGCTGCGCGCGGGAAGCCGGGGAGCGCACCAAGATCGCGGTGCAGAGCCGCGACCGCGACGTGGACAGCGTGGGCGCCTGCGTGGGCATGAAGGGGATGCGCGTGCAGTCGATTATCCGCGAGCTGCGCGGGGAGAAGATCGATATCATCGAGTACTCCGACGATCCGGTGACCTTCGCCACCCATGCGCTCAGCCCCGCCAAGGTGAGCCGCATCACCATCCTCGATCCGCTCGAGAAGCACATGGAGGTGATTGTCGACGATTCGCAGCTCTCGCTCGCCATCGGCAAGAAGGGCCAGAACGTGCGCCTGGCGGCCAAGCTGCTGGGCTGGAAGATCGACATCAAGAGCGAGGAAGAGAAACGCCAGGAAGTGGAGTCGCAGATGGCCGCGCTGGTGGCCCCGGGGGCGCCGGTATCGGTGCTGGTGGATTACGGCCTGGGCGAGAACGTGGCGGCGCAGCTTGTGGAATCCGGGGTAGCCACGATCGAGAGGCTGGGGTCCATGACGCCGGAGCAGCTCGAGGAAATTCCCGGCATCGGTCCGGAATCGGTGGAGCAGCTTCGCGACGCGGTGAACGCCTACTACAGCCAGTTCGAGACGGAGAACGCCGGCCCGGCGCAGGAAGCCGAGCCGGCCGCCCCGGGGAAGGATCTGGCGGAGGGAGCGGACGAGAGCGCGCCGGAAGGGGAGCCGGGAGCCGTCTCCACCGCCGAGGCGCCTTCCGAACCGGAGATTCCGGAGGAACTCCCGGCGCCCGCCGGTTCCGGAAGCGCCGATCTCCCGATTGGCGTCGATCCGGCCGTCAATCCGGAGATTGGCGTGCCCGGGCCGGAGCCGGCCGAAGCCGCGGAGGAAACCGCGGAGCAGTTTGGTACGATGGAAGACGCGGGTTCCCCCACTCACAACCATCCTGAAGGAACGGGCGCCCCGGAAGAAGGCCGCGGCGAATAGCGGCGTCTCCGCAGCAAGAAGCAGATTGCTTTGTCTATGAAGAAGATTCGTATCAACGAGCTGGCGCGGGAGTTGGAAGTCAAGGCCCACGAAATACTGGACCGGCTCCCCGAACTGGGCGTGGTCGAGAAGAAGACGCACTCCAGCTCCATCGACGAAGACGTAGCGATAAAGCTGCGCCGGCTCTACGGATTCGAAGTACCGGAATCCTACGAGGCCGAGGAGCCGGCGGCCGACGAAACCGCGGAGCTCGAAGCGGAGGCCGCGAAGAGCGAAGGGGAACAGCCCGCGGCCGAGCCGGAGACTGCCCCCGCGCTGGGGCCGGGAGCGCCGGCGCTTGGGCAGGCCGAAGAAGCGCCGGCGGCGACCGGCAAGCTCGCCGAGGAGCACCGGCCGGTGGCTCCATTGCGTCCGCCGCTGGCGGGCGGGCGGCCCATTCAGCCGCCTGTGGCCGGGCTGCGTCCGGGTCCCGCGGAGCCGGCTCGGCCGGCGGGGGCTCCTTTGGGCGCGGTGGCGAAGAGCGGAGCGCCGCCCGCGGCGGTAATCGCTCCGGGCCGTCCGGCCGCCCCGTCCGCCAAGCCGTTGCCGACCACGCCCCGGCCGGGGCAGGTTTTGTCCGGCCCGCGTCAGCCTTTCCCGGCGGAAGGGGCTCGCCCCGGAACACCGGCGGGGCCGCGTCCCCGCGAAGGGGCGCCGCGGTCGGAATCGCCTTCCTCCAGAACCGGCGCTCCGGCGCCGGCGGCGATGTCGGTCCCCGCGGTGGGGCGTCCGCTGGCTGGACAGCCGGCGGCGCGGCCGGTAGTGCCGCCGCGGCCGGACTTGGTGGCCAAACTGGCCACTCCGCGGCCCTTCATGCCCACCCAGCCCGCCGCGCCCAGGCCGGGGATACCCAAGGCGCCCAGCGCGCCGGCCCCGGGGCAGCCGATCTATCGCGGGCCCATACGCCCCGGCCAGCCGCTGGTGGCCAAGCAGGGAGTGCGGCCGGGCGTCCCCAGCCAAAGAACCGTGGGGCCGCGTCCGCAGCATCCCACGTCGCCGCGCGGAGGGCGTCTGGAACCCGGCATGACGCCGCCTCCGGCGGATCAGCCGCGCGGGCGCACGGGCGAGAAGCGTACCCCCCGCCAGCAGCGCGAGCGCATCGAGGAAGAAAGGACCCTGCGGCCGGCGTCGCGGCGGCATGTGGATTCCGGACCTCCGCCCATCAGCCGTGAAATCGTGGTTTCGGAAGGGATCACGGTGAGGGAGCTTTCCGAAAAGCTGGACGTGAAGGCCGCCATTGTGATCAAGAAGCTGATGGAGCGCGGTTTCCCGGCTACCATCAACCAGGCGCTGGACGCCAAGCTGGCTACGGATATGGCGCGAGAGTTCGGCGCATCCACCGCCACGGTGAGCTACGAGACGGAAGCCATGCAGGCCGCGGAATTCGCCGAAGATCGAAAAGACCTGCAAAAGCGCGCGCCCGTGGTGACCATCATGGGCCACGTGGACCACGGCAAGACCTCTATATTGGACGCCATCCGCGAAGCCAACGTGGCGGGGCGCGAGGCGGGCGGCATCACCCAGCACATCGGCGCGTACCACGTGGAGATGAACGGGCGCAAGATCGTGTTCATCGACACTCCGGGCCACGAGGCGTTCACGCGCATGAGGGCGCGCGGCGCCAAGGTGACCGACATCGTGGTGCTGGTGGTGGCGGCGGACGACGGGGTCATGCCGCAGACGCTCGAAGCCATCGATCACGCGCGCGCCGCGGGGGCCCCCATCGTGGTGGCCATCAACAAGGTCGACAAGCCCGACGCGCAGCCGGAGCGGGTCAAGCAGCAGCTCGCCGACCGCGGCCTGCTGGCCGAGGATTGGGGCGGCGACACGGTGGTGGTGCCGGTTTCGGCCCGCACCCACCAGGGCCTCGAGCTGCTGCTCGAGATGATTCTGCTGGTGGCGGACATGCTGGACCTGAAAGCCAATGCCACCCGCCCGGCCATGGGCACGGTGCTCGAAGCCCAGCTCGACCGCGGGCGCGGGCCGGTGGCCACCGTGCTGGTGCGCAACGGAACCCTGCGGGTGGGCGACTTCTTCATCTGCGGGGCCGTGTTCGGCAAAGTACGCGCCATGATGAACGACCGCGGGACGCAGGTGCGCAAAGCCGAGCCGTCCATGCCGGTGGAAGTGCTGGGTCTGGAATCGCTGCCCGAGGCGGGCGACGATTTCCAGGTGGTGACCGATACCGCCAAGGCCAAACAGATTGTCAATTTCCGCGACCAGAAGGCGCGCGAGGTGGCGCTCGCGAAGACCGGCCGGCTGACCCTCGAGCAGCTTCACCAGCGCATGGAAGCCGGCGATGTGAAGGAGCTGCCCATCATCATCAAGACCGACGTGGGCGGCACGGCGGAAGTGCTCTCGGAGACGCTCCAGAAGCTTTCCAACGAGAAGGTGACGGTGCGGGCGATCCGCTCGGGCGTAGGAGCCATCAACGAGTCCGACGTGTTGCTGGCCTCCGCCTCGAACGCCATCATCATCGGGTTCAACGTGCGTCCGGAGCGCAACGCCACGCTTCTGGCGGACCAGGAGAAGGTGGATATCCGGCTGCACACCATCATTTACAACCTGGTGGACGAGATCAAGCGCGCCATGACCGGGCTGCTGGAGCCGGTGTTCCGCGAGATCTACAAGGGCAAGGCGGAGGTGCGCGAGACGTTCCGCATCACCAAGGTGGGCTCGGTGGCCGGCTGCATCGTGCAGGACGGCGTGGTAACGCGCGATTCCGAAGCGCGGCTGCTGCGCGACAACGTGGTGGTCCACACGGGGAAGATCGGCTCGCTCCGGCGGTTCAAGGAGGACGTGAGCGAAGTCAAGAGCGGCATGGAGTGCGGCATCACGCTGGACAACTACTCCGACGTGAAGCAGGGCGATATCATCGAGGCGTTCGTGACCGAGCGCATGGCGACCGAAGTTTTCGCCTGAGAAAATGGCGGTGGTCGGCGTTTTGACTCTCGAGCTGCGGCTCGAGGACTCGCACTCGCTCAAGGACAAGCGCCACGTGGTCAAGAGCTTGAAGGACCGGCTGCGCCACAAGTTCAACGTGGCGGTGGCGGAGATCGAGTACCAGGATCTGTGGCAGCGGGCGGCGGTGGCCGCGGTGACGGTATCCTCGGATCGCGCGCACGCGGAGAAGGTCCTGCAATCGGTGGAGGACGAGGCCGCCGCGCTGCTGGGCGGCAGCCTGGCCGGGACGACGGTGGAGTGGCTGGCGTGAAGGAGCTTTCAGCCGTCGGCTTTCAGCGGTCAGCTTTGAAAGCCGATAGCTGAAAGCTGATAGCTGATAGCTTCTATGGACGAACGGCGCACATTACGGGTGTCGGAAGCGGTCAAGGAGGAGCTTGCCGAGCTGGTGGGGTTTGAACTGGACGACCCGCGCCTGGCGACGGTGGGCGTTACCGATGCCGCCGTCAGCCCCGACGCCCGCCACGCGCACGTGAAAGTGGCCGCCGGCGGCGGAGAGCGGGAACAGCGCCAAGCCATGGCCGCCCTGGAGCACGCCCGGCACTATCTGCGGCGGGAGCTGGCTTCCCGCCTGAGCCTGAGACACGTTCCGGAGCTGCATTTCGAGCTGGACCGCAACGAGGGCGCCGATAGCCGCATCGACTTACTTCTCAAGCGAGCGAGAAAATCCCGTGGTGGCGCCGAAAAACAGCCCTAAAACCAAACAAACTGTGGTAGTTTTGTTCCTGTTGGCGGCGGCGGCCGCGGGGACGGAGGCGGCCGGCGGACCCGAGCTTCTGCGGCTGGAGAAATCGGCCGATGCCATGGGGACCACTTACTCGGTCATACTCTACGGGCGCGACCGGGTGAAAATGGAAGCCGCCGCCGACGCCGCTTTCGACGATCTCCGGCGCCTGGACGACATGCTTTCGAACTACAAGCCCGACAGCGAGTGGAGCGCGGTGAACCGGCGCGCGGCGCAGGAACCCGTCCCGGTTTCGAGCGAGCTTTTCGGCCTGCTTTCGGCCTGCCTGGAATACAGCCGGGCCAGCGAAGGGGCCTTCGACATCAGCGTGGGGCCGCTCATGAAGGTGTGGGGGTTTTACAAGGGTACGGGCCACCTGCCGCACCGGGCGGAAGTGGCCGCCGCACTGGCCAAGGTGGGCTACCGGCACGTGAAGTTGGACCCGGTGGCCGGCGCGGTCCGTTTCGACAGAGCGGGAGTGGAGCTGGACCCCGGGGGGATCGGCAAGGGCTACGCGGTGGACCGCATGGTGGATGTTTTGAGACAAAACGGAATCGAGACGGCCCTGGTGGCCGGGTCCGGCAGCAGTATTTATGGAATGGGGGCTCCGCCCAGCGAAGCCAGGGGGTGGCGGGTGGACATACGCGACCCCAGACAGCCCCGCAAGACGGCCGCCGAGTATTTTCTGAAGGATATGTCCATGTCCACCTCGGGCAGCTACGAGAAGTTCTTCCAGGCGGAGGGGCGTACGTACTCGCACATCATGGACCCGCGCACGGGATACCCGGCGCAGGGCACATCGTCGGTTTCGGTGATTGCGCCGCGCACCCTGGACAGCGAGGCGTGGACCAAGCCGTACTTCGTGAACGGCCGGCAGTGGACGATGCGGCACAAACCGAAGGAATTCAGCGTATTCTTTTGCGAAGACAGGACGGAACAGCCATGCGCGTGGCTCCAATGACTAGCCGTTTCTTAGACGCTTGCCGCCGGCGGCCCACCGACGTGCGCCCGGTTTGGTTCATGCGACAGGCGGGACGGTATCTGAAACAATACCGCCAGATTCGCGACAAGCACTCCATTCTGGACATCTGTAAACGGCCGGACCTGGCCGCCACCGTCACCCTGCAACCGGTGGAGTTGCTGGATGTGGACGCCGCCATCATCTTCGCCGACCTGCTGCTGCCCGTCGAGCCGATGGGGCTGAAGCTGCGGTACGCGGTTCGAGAGGGGCCGGCGATCGACAACCCGGTGCGCACATCCGACGACGTAGATTCGCTCAGCACGGCCAATACCGACGACCTGGGATACGTGGGGCAGGCCATCCAGCAGGTGGTGCGGGCGCTGGCCGGCCGGGCCCCGGTGATCGGCTTCGTGGGAGCGCCCTTCACCATGGCCAGCTATATGATCGAGGGCGGCGCTTCGCGGAGTTTTATCCGCACCAAGAAGCTGATGTACGCCGACGAGACGCTGTGGCGGCGTCTGATGGGAAAGATCGTGGATGTGCTGGCGCCCTTCGCGCACATGCAGGTGACCGCCGGGGCGCGCGCCATCCAGGTGTTCGACAGTTGGGTGGGGGCGCTGGGCTCGGACGACTACGTGCGGTTCGCGGCGCCGTATTCGCGCGCCCTGATCGAGCGCATTCGCTCCACGGGAGCGCCGGTGATTCACTTCGGTACGGGCGCGGCGGGCTTCTTTAAGGAGTTGCACGCGGCCGGGGGCGACGTGATGGGCGTGGACTGGCGGGTCAACATCGACCAGGCCTGGATGGATATCAGCTATCGCTCGGCAATCCAGGGCAACCTGGACCCGGTGGCCCTGTTCGCGCCGCTGCACGAGCTCAAGATCAAGGTACACGAGCTGCTCAAACGCACCGGAACGCGGCCCGGCCACATCTTTAACCTGGGGCACGGCATCCTGCCGGAGACGCCGGTGGAAAATGTCCAGGCCGTGGTGGAGATGGTCCGGGAATTTAAGCCGTGACGCCCGGCCGGGGGAACCGGCGGGCGGGGGTTGTGCTGCTGGCCCACGGAGCGCCGGAACGCATCGAGGACGTGGAAAGCTACCTGTCTTATGTGCGCGGCGGACGGCCGGGCTCTCCCAGAATCCTGGAAGAAGTGCGCAGCCGGTACCAGGCCATCGGGGGCTCCTCTCCACTGCTGCGGTGGACTCGCGCGCAAGCCGCGGCGCTCGAGCGGGCGCTGGGCATCCCGGTGTTTTTCGGGATGCGGAACTGGCATCCCTTCATCCGGGAGACCATGGACCAGGTGCGGGAATCGGGCGTGGAGCGGCTGGCCGCCATCGCGCTGGCGCCGCAGTACTCGGAGATGAGCGTGGGGCTTTACATCCGCCGCACGGAAGAGGCGGCCCGGGAAGCCGGCGTGGGCGCGGAGATCCGCTGGGCGAAAAGCTACCACGCCGACCCGCTGCTGATCGAGGCGTTCGCCGAGCGCTTGCAACGCGTATGGACCGGGCAGAAAGCGCTCTTCACGGCCCACAGCCTGCCGGAGAAGATCCTGGCCGCGGGCGATCCCTACGACTGCGAAACCCGTGCGACGGCGGCGGCGGTGGCGGCGCGTTTGGGCATGGCCGATTTCGATTTCGCGTACCAGAGCCAGGGGTTCACGGACGACCGCTGGCTGGGTCCCACGGTGGAGGCCCGCCTGGACCGTTACGCCGGCGAGGGCGTTCGCGAAATCGTCCTGGCCCCCATCGGGTTCGTATGCGACCACGTGGAGATTCTGTACGACATCGACGTGCTGTTCCGCGGGTATGCAGCCGAGCGGGGGATTGCGCTGACGCGGCCGGAATCCCTGAACGATTCCGCGAAATTCACCGCCGCGCTGGCCGGGGTTGCGGAAAGATGCCTGGCGGAGTGAGTGGGCTTTCAGCCTGCCATGCCCGCATCCATGCGGGCATTCTTTTGGTGCACGGGATTGGCAAAATCGGGAAGAATGCCCGCACGGATGCGGGCATGGCAGGCCCAGAGGCCCGCTCTACGGGCGCTTTCGCCGGCCTCGGGAGGTCCCGTGCCTGAGGTAATCATCGTCGGCGGGGGCATTTCGGGGCTCTCCACGGCTTATTACCTGGCTCAGGGCGGGGTGGCGTCCACCATCCTGGAATCGCGCCCGCGTTTGGGCGGCGTGATTCAGACGGAGCGGGTGGAAGGCTGCACCATTGAAGCCGGACCCGACAGTTTCCTCTCCATCAAGCCGGCGGCCCTGGATCTGATCCGCGAGCTGGGGCTGGCGGACCAGGTGATCGGTTCCAACGACCATCTGCGCGTCACCTACGTGCGCAAACGCGGGCGGCTGGTTCCCCTGCCCGACGGGCTGATGATGGTGGTTCCCACCAGGATTTTGCCCCTGTTGACAACCAAGCTGCTGAGCTGGAGAACCAAGCTGCGGATGGGCATGGAGCTGCTGCGCGCGCCCAAGGCCACGACGCGCGACCAGTCGGTGGCCGAGTTCGTGGAAGAGCATTACGGGGCCGAGGCGGTGGATTACCTGGCGGAACCGCTGCTTTCCGGAATCTACGGCGGCGACCCGCGCGCGCTGAGCGTAACGGCCGTGCTGCCGCGCTTCGTGGAGCTGGCCAACCGCTACGGCAGCCTGACCAAAGGAGTTCTGGCGGAGCGCGCCAGGGCCATGCAGGCGCGCGCCGGCGCGGACTCGCCGCCGCTGTTCCGAACCCTGAAAGACGGGCTCGGGCAACTGGTGGACGCCATCGTGCGCTCCATCGACGGCAAGGCGCGGGTGCGGCAAGTGCGCGCGGAGGCCGTGGAGCGCGCCGGGACCGGGTTTCTTATCCGCGCGGGCGGCGGCTGGCTGCAAGCGGACCGCCTGGTAATGGCCTGCGAGGCGCACAGCGGCGCGGCGCTGCTGGGCGGAGTGGACGGGCGCGTGGCGGAGCTCCTCGGGGCCGTCCCTTATAGCTCCTCGATGACCGTGGCGCTGGGGTTCGACGCGGCGGATTTCGCACGCCCGCCCGGCGGCTTCGGCTTTCTGGTTCCCAAGAAGGAGCGCCGGCGCCTGGTGGCCTGCACCTGGGTGGGGACGAAATTTCCGCACCGCGCGCCGGAGGGCTCGATCCTGGCGCGGTGCTTCCTGGGCGGCATGGAGGATGCGGCCGTCCTGGAAGAAAGCGACGAAGCTGTGCTCGCGGCGGTGCGCGACGAGCTGCGGGAGATCGCCGGCGTTACGGCGCAACCGCGATTTTGGCGCATCGCGCGCTGGCCGCGTTCGATGGCGCAGTACGCCGTGGGGCATCCGCAGAGAGTGGCCGAGCTCGAAGCCCGCGTGTCCGCGATTCCGGGGCTCTACCTGGCGGGCAACGCCTACCAGGGCATCGGTGTGCCGGACTGCATCCGGATGGGAAAGGCGGCGGCGCGAGCGATCCTGGCGGGGTGACCCCGGGTCAGTCGAGGTCCATCGCCGCCTTCAGACCATCCTCGACTTCCCGCAGATTCTCCGGAGGCAAAGCGCCGATCTTCCTGGTCAGTTTGGCCCGGTCCAAGGTAGTCACCTGATGACACACGGCGAAGCTTGGCTTCGAAAGACCAGTAGCGCCGCCCGGCAATTCCACTGCCGTCGGTCCGCGTCTGCGCTGCGATGCCGAGGTCGTTATCGGGACCACGATGACCGATCTCCACGTCGCAATCCCGTTGAAACCATCATGCGAGATTACGACTACGGGACGCCGGCCAGTCTGCTCCGAACCCGATCGCGGAACGAGGTCGGCCGAGTAGATCTCACCCCGCCTCATTTCGCTGCCTTGCCGGTCTTCATCAGATGCTCGATTCCGGCCGACTCCAATTCCGGGTCGAGGTCGACGTCCGTTCCTGCCGCTTCCGCAGCGTACGCGGCGATCGCATCGTGTCTCGCCTGCCGCAACTGTTGCCGCAACCAGCAGTCGATGGCTTGGCGGGCAAGAATGGTCGCAGGAGCCCCCGCCCGTTCGGCCTGCTCTCTGAGCTGGTTGTAGGTCTGTTCGGGCAGCGGCAGGTGGAAGTTCTTCATGTCTTGGCTCCTCGCTCCCTATTATGGCATTGCCGCTGGCCTGAATTGGCGCCATGAATGGATGGCAACTTTGTGCCTCGACCCGTCTATTACCGATGCGGTATAACTGTGATACCACCTTGGAATGCGATTGCGGTTCAGCAGGGCCAAAAGCGAGTCGCTGAGGCGCAACCGCGGGAACTATATGAAGCCAACTCGTGAAAGCAGGAAGGCCCCTTCGGCCGAATCCATCGCCCGAATGGCCGATCGGGGCGAAGACGTATCGCGTTTCTTCACCAACCGCGGCAAGATGATGCACCCCATTCAGCGCGTGAACGTGGACTTCACGGCCTGCATGCTCCAGGAACTCGACCAGGCGGCCGCGGAACTGAACGTGAGCCGCCAGGCGGTAACCAAGGCCTACGTCCGGCAGGCGCTGGACCAGCGCCACCGGATTGCGATGCCCTTTTCCCGACCCCTCCCCCCTAGCTAGCTCCGGCCGATGTGCGAGGCTCCAGCAGCATTACGCCTTGACGGGCCTTCCGGCATGCGGATGCCAGACCCCGGTCAAACGTCACGAGCGTTGCATCCGTGACCTGGCCAACCGCAAGCAGATAGCAATCGCCAAGCGCTTTCGGCGAAGAGAGACGGGAAACCGGACGGGTCGCCGCACGGAAGGCCACATCAAGTTCAAACGCCTCCTGCCGGATTCCGACCCGCGAATCCTCAAGCCACCGGTCGTACACCTTCCAGGCTTGGCCGATCGTCTGCACATCCTTGCCCATTACCGCGGACGTTGCCAGCAGTCGTAAAAGCCCGAGTTGCGTGAACCGGCAAAAAAAGAAGCGACTGTCCCCCTGCCGGGAAAACCAGGCCCACGCGGCATCGGAGTGCATGTGGTTGGCCCAACTCAAGGCAAGCCAGACGTTCAGATCAGGCAAATAGGACGTCGTAGGGATTCTCCCTGTCGGGACTGCCAGGCGCGGGCTTGCCTTTCTTTCCCACCAGTGGCCCCGTCACGTATCGCGATGGCCGCGGCCGGAGCTTGCTCTCGATGGCGCCGGTAATCAGCGAACGAATCGAGGCGCCCTCCGCCGCCGCCTGGCGGCGGAGCGCGACATGGAGATCGTCTGGAATGTCGATCGTGGTTCGGACGCTCATGACATAATTATGTCACTTTTCGTTCCCGAGCGCTCGGGGCCGGCTTCTTAATCTTACTTCAGCGACGCCGCTACCCTGCCCCGGTACTCGGCGGCTTTTTGCAGGATCCGCGCTTCATTCAGAGTGAGTATCCTGGCGTCGCGGACCACTGGTTTTCCGTTCACCATTACGTCGCGGACGTCCTCGGCTTTGAGGGCGTAGACCATCTGCGAGATGGGGTCGTAGAGCGGGACGGCGTTGGGCCGGTCGAGGCGCACCAGGATCATGTCCGCGCGCTTGCCGGGCTCGAGCGAGCCGATTTCCTTTTCCATTCCCAGAACGCGTGCGCCGCCCATGGTGGCCATCTCGAATGCCGCGGCCGCCGGCAGGGCCTGCGGATCGAGCGTGGCGACCTTCTGCAGCTTGGCGGCGAGGTCCATCTCCTCGAAGAGGTTGAAATCGTTGTTGCTGCCGGCCGGGCCATCGGGCCCCAGGCCGACGGCGATGCCCAAGGCCAGCATTTTCACGACAGGCGCCACGCCGCTGGCGAGCTTCATGTTGCTCGACGGGCAGTGGGCCACGCCCACGTTGCGGGCTTTGAGTATCGCCAGGTCGGCGTCGCTCATCCACACGCAGTGCGCGGCCACGGTACGCCCGCTGAGCACGCCCAGCGCATCGAGCGTCGCGGTGGGACTGGCATGGCGCTTGGCCTGCTCGTCGTCGTTCTCCTTCTTGGTTTCCGAAAGATGGATGATGAGGGGCGCGTTGTACTTGTTGGCCAGGGCGCGCGCGGCCTTCAGCGTTTCGTCGGAATTGGTGTAAAGCGCGTGCGGGGCCACCGCCGGGACAATCAGCGAATCGTCGTGAAAGCGCTGCAAGTACTTTTCGGTGAAGGCCAGGGCATCGGCGGGCGTTTTGGCGTCGGCCACCGGGAAACCGATGATGGTTTCGCCAAGGACGCCGCGCATGCCGGCCTCTTTGGCGGTCTCCGCCACCACGTCCTCGAAGTAGTACATGTCGGTGAAGGTGGTGGTTCCCCCCAGGAGCATTTCGAGGCAGCCGAGGCGCGTGCCCCAGCGGACGAAATCGGGGGTAACGTTCCTGGCCTCGGCCGGGAAGATGAATTTGTCGAGCCAGTCCTGGAGCTTCTGGTCGTCGGCGATGCCGCGGAACAGGGACATGGCGGCGTGGGTATGGGTATTGACCAGCCCCGGAGCGAGGATCGCATCCCCCCGGTCGAGGCGGTGGCGGGGCTGGTAGCGCTTGTCGATTTCGGCTTTGGTTCCCACACCCACGATGCGCTCGCCGCGGACGGCCACCGCGCCGCCTTCGATCACCGGCCTCTGGGGGTTGGCGGTGAGCACATAGCGGGCGCTCCAGATCCAATCGGCGGGTTCCGCCGCCAGCGCCCAGACGAAGAGGAAGAAACTACAGATACGAAACATCGAAGGGTCTTGGGAAAAGCTCCTTAAGCCGCCAGGTTTCGATCTTGCCGCGCGGGTTGGCCAGCGCGATCTCGATATCGCCGCAGAACTCCCAGAGAATCTGGCGGCAGGCGCCGCAGGGCGGGGTGAGAACCTCGGTATCGGCCGCCACGGCCAGGCGGCGGAACTGGCGCGCGCCTTCGGAGATGGCCTTGAACACGGCTACCCGTTCGGCGCACACGGTAAGCCCATAGGTGGCGTTTTCCACGTTGCATCCGGCGTAAATGCCGCCATCGGCGTCTTCCAGCGCGGCCCCGACTTTGAATTTGGAAAACGGCGCGAAGGCGTTTTCGCGCACGGCCAGGGCGGCGGCGATGAGGGCGTCGGTCACCCGGCCGCGTCCTCCGCCAGCTTGGGCAGCAGGGCCTTGAGGAACCGCGCCAGGGTGTCCCGCACCAGGTCGCCGGTTTCGAGCACTTCCTCGTGGGTGATCTTTTGCGGCAGGATGCCCGCCGCCATGTTGGTGACGCAGGAAATGCCCAGAACCCGCATCCCCAGGTGGTTGGCCACGATGACTTCGGGCACGGTGGACATGCCCACCACGTCGGCCCCGATGGCGCGCAGATAGCGGATCTCCGCGGGGGTCTCGTAGCACGGCCCCAGCATGCCCGCGTAGACGCCCTCGGGGAGGGGGATGCAGAGATCGACGGCCACCTGCTTGGCCGTTTCGCGAAACCGCCGGCAGTAGGCGTCGGACATATCCGGAAAACGCGGGCCCGCGGCATCGTCGTTCGGCCCCACCAGGGGATTCGAGCCCTGCAGGTTGATGTGATCGGAGATCAGCACCAGGCCGCCGCGTTCGAGCGCGAGGTTGATGCCGCCGGCCGCATTGGTGAAAACCATGGAGGCCACGCCCAGGCGCCGCAGCACGCGCACGCCGTAGGCCGCCTGCGCCGGCGAATACCCTTCGTAGAGATGGGCGCGGCCGGCCATCACGGCCAATTCGAGCGCGCCGAGCTTTCCCAGAATCAGTTTGCCGGCGTGCCCCACGGCGGTGGCCGGGGGCCAGCCCGGGATCTCCGCGTAGGGGATCTCCACGCGCCCGGCCAGTTCCTCCGCGAAGCCGCCCAGCCCGCTGCCGAGCACCACTCCGAGGGACGGCCGCAGCGCCGTGCGGCTTTCGATAAACGTTCCGGCTTCTTCCATCACAGCAACATCCCCGCGATGCACGCCGACATGAAATTGGCCATGCTTCCGGCCGCCACCGCCCGCAGCCCGAGCCGCGCCAGGTCGGACTTCCGGCTCGGGGCCAGCGCGCCGATGCCGCCGATCTGGATGGCGATGGAGCTGAAGTTGGCGAACCCGCACAGCGCATAGGTGGCGATGGTGAAGGACCGCGGGTCGAGCGATCCCTTGGTTTGCCCGAGCTGCAGGAACGCCACGAACTCATTGGTCACCAGGCGCGTTCCCAGCAGGTTGCCGATGGCCGGGGCGTCTTTCCACGAAACGCCCATGAGCCAGGCCAGCGGCGAAAACACGATACCGAAGATATGTTCGAGCGAGGACGGGAGCCAGCCCATCGAGGGAAGTCCGTGGGCCCAGGCGAGGATGCCGTTCAACATGGCGATCAGGGCCAGGAAGGCGATCAACATGCCGGCCACGTTGAGCGCCAGGTGGAGGCCGTCGCCGGCGCCCTGGGCCGCCGCGTCGATCACGTTGACGGCGGTCTTCTCCACCTTGATATCCACGCGGCCGGCGGTGACGGGCTTTTCCGTTTCGGGGATGAAGATCTTGGCCAGCATGATGGTGGCCGGAGCGGTCATGATGACGGCGGTGAGCAGGTGGGTTATCGAGACTCCGGCCACCTTCACGTAAGCAGCCATCACCGATCCGGAAACGTGCGCCATGCCGGCGGTCATGACCACGAACAACTCGGATTCGGTGAGGCCCGCCAGGAACGGCTTGATGGTGAGGGGCGCTTCCGTCTGGCCCATGAAGATGCTGGCCGCGACGTTGAGCGATTCGGCGCCGCTCACCCCCATCACCTTTTGCATCCCGATGGCCATGACGCGCACCACCCACTGCATTACGCCGAGGTAATACAGGATGGCGAAGAACGAGGCGATGAAGATGATGATAGGCAGCACCTGAAACGCGAAGATGACTCCGAAAGGCCCGCCCTTGGTTCCCAACTGCGGGCCGAACAGGAAGCTCGTGCCGGCTTCGGAATAACCCAGCATGGCATTGACGCCCACGCCGATGGCCTGAAAGATCTTTCCGAAATCGGTCTTGAGGACCAGGATGGCGAAGGCGAACTGAAGGCCGAGGCCCCAGGCGATCAGCTTCAGCTTGATGGCGCGCTTATGGGAGGAGCACAGCCAAGCGACCCCCATGATGACGAAGAGGCCCGCGAAGCCGGTGAAGCGGCCCATTTTGGGTTCAGCCTACGACTTCCAGGATCAGCTCGCGCTCCTCGGGTTTCTGCGCGGAGATGCGGAACGCGTCTTCCACCATCCCGGCGGCCTCTTCCACGCGATCCTCCTTGGTGTAGTAAAGCCGGCACAACACCGATCCGGCTTCCACCTTCTCGCCGACCTTGACCTCCAGAATGATGCCCACGGCGGGATCGATGGCGTCCTCTTTGCGGTCGCGGCCGGCGCCGATCATATTGGAGGCCGCGCCGATGTCGCGCGCGTCGATGATGCTCACATAACCGCCGCGCGGCGAAGCGATTTCGCGCATGCCGGTGGCGTTGGGCAGCAGCTCGAAGCGGTCCAGCGCCTGGGGATTGCCGCCCTGCGCGGCCACCACCTGCTTGAACTTCTTGTAGCCCGAAAGGTCCACCAGGCGCCCCTCCGCGGTGCGCCGCGCTTCATCCAGGGTGGCGGCTTTCTTGCCCAGGAAGATCATCCGGGCGGCCAGCTCGATCGACAGCTTGGTGAGGTCCGTGGGTCCGGCGTTTTGCAGCGTCTGGGAAGCTTCCATGATTTCGAGCGCGTTGCCCACCGCGTAGCCCAGAGGCTGGCTCATGTCCGTAATCAGCGCCTGCGCCTTCTTATCCATGCGGCGGGCGATGCCCACCATGGTCTGCGCCAGGCGGCGCGCATCCACCTGCTTCTTCATGAACGCGCCACTGCCCACCTTGATATCGAGCACCAGCGCGTCCACGCCCTCGGCCAGCTTCTTCGACATGATCGAAGACGAGATGAGGGGGATGGATTCCACCGTCGCGGTGACGTCGCGCAGGGCGTAGAGCTTGCGGTCCGCGGGAGCGAACTGGTCGGTCTGGCCGATGAAGCAAAGCCCCAGCTCGGCGAGTTGTTTCTGGAATTCCTCGGCGGTGAGGTCGGTGCGGAAACCCGGAATGGATTCGAGCTTGTCGAGGGTCCCGCCGGTGTGGCCGAGCGCGCGCCCCGACATCATCGGCACCACCACTCCCGCGGCGGCCGCCAGAGGGGCCACGATGAGGCTGGTCTTATCGCCCACGCCGCCGGTGGAGTGCTTGTCCACCTTCACCCCGGGGATCTCGGACAGATCGGCTGTGTCCCCGGAACGAAGCATGCATTCCGTGAGCCGGCTGACTTCGCGGTCCGACATACCGGAGAAGTAAACGGCCATAAGAAAAGCCGACATCTGGTAGTCGGGAATATCGCCAGTGGTATAGCCTTCGACCAGAAATTCAATCTCTTCGGGAGAGAGCTCAGCCCCGTCCCGCTTCCGCTGTATCAAGTCAACTGTGCGCATTATCAGACACTTAGGCTACCATTCCAAGGGGTTGAAAGTAAAGGCTGAAATTCTCCTTTTGCGCGCCTTTTGACGCGGAGACGCAGAGGCGCGGAGAATTTGGAGGTTGGAGAGGTTGCCGCCTTCTCTCGAATTGAGCGCCTTTGACGCAGAGACGCAGAGACGCGGAGAATATGGAGGTTGGAGAGGTTGCCGCCTTCTCTCGAATTCTCGGCGTCTCTGCGTCTCTGCGTCAAAACCGTCTTCAAAATGGCGGTTCCCCTCGCCTGCTGTATTCTGGGAACACATGCCCATTCTTACTGCATCCGTACTGACCCGCTTTGCGGAAAGCATCCTGACCGCCGCCGGAGCGCCGCCGCGCAAGGCCGCCATCGTGGCCCAATCCCTGGTAGCCTCCAACCTGCGCGGGGTGGACTCTCACGGCATCCAGCTTCTGCCGTTCTATGCCGCGCGGCTGCTGGGCGGCCTGATGGACGGCTTGGCCGATGGACGGGTGATTTCCCGAACGGGCGCCTGTCTGCTGTTCGACGGCCAGAACGCCATCGGACAGTGGGTGGCCCAGACCTGCTGCGCGCACGCCGTGCGCCTCGCCCGGAAACTCGGCGTGGGGATGGTGGTCGCGCGGGAATCGAACCATTTCGGCGCCGCGGCCTTTTGGTCCGGAAAGATGCGCGCGGCGGGGCAGATCGGGATTGTGATGTGCAACGCTTCCGCCATCGTGCCGCCGTGGCAGGGTCGCGAAGGGCGGATCGGCACCAACCCCATCAGCATGGCCGTGCCGGGGCCGTGGCTGCTCGATATGGCCACTACCACGGTGGCCGCCGGAAAAATCTTCAAAGCGTATTTCAACGGAGAGCCGAGCATCCCGGCGGGCTGGGCGTTCGGCCCGGACGGCTCGCCCACCACCGATACCGTGGAGGCATACAAGGGCACGCTCATGCCCCTGGGGGGCTACAAGGGCAGCGGCCTGGGGATGATGGTGGAGATTCTGTGCGGCGTTTTGGGCGGCGCGGCCATGTCCACCGAAGTGGGCGGCATCCGCACGGTGGGCCGGCCCATGCGCACTGGACAAATGTACCTGGCGATTGACGTGGCGCGCTTCCTGCCGATGGAGACCTTCACCGCGCGCATGGAAGAACTGGTGCGGAACATCAAGGCCACGCCCGCGGGCCCCGGCTACGACGAAGTGCTGGTGGCCGGCGACCCGGAATGGCGCACCGAGGCCGAGCGGCGGCTCAACGGCATCCCCATCAACGACGGCAACTGGCGCGACATGTTGAAGGCGGCGGAACGGGTGGGAGTGGCCCCGCCGCGCATCTGAAATCAGTGGGGCGGGCCTCCTGGCCTGCCTGCGCGCGAGGAGGCAGGCCAGGAGGCCTGCCCCACCGGCTTAGAATAGGACTAGTGCTGGTTTCCATCGCCCCTAAGCTCGAACGCCCCCAGTGGCTGCGTGCGCCCGCTCCGGCTGGGGAGAATTATCGCGATCTCAAGGGGCTTATCGACCGCCTGCGCCTGCACACCGTTTGCGAAAGCGCGGCCTGCCCCAACGTGGGGGAGTGCTGGAACCACCGCACCGCCACGTTCATGATTCTGGGCAACGTGTGCACGCGGCGGTGCGGGTTCTGCGCGGTGGAGAAAGGCGCGCCCCTGCCGGTCGATTACGACGAGCCGCGCCGCGTGGCCGAAGCGGTGGAAGCCATGGGTTTGCGGTTCGCCGTGGTGACCAGCGTGAACCGCGACGACCGTCCGGATGGCGGTGCGGAACTCTTCGCCCAGGTGATCCGCGCCATTCGCCAGCGCGTGCCCGGATGCGGCGTCGAGGTGCTGACGCCCGATTTCCAGGGCAGCCACGCAGCCGTCGAAACCGTCCTCGAAGCCGTCCCCGAGGTGTTCAACCACAACACCGAGACCGTGCCGCGGCTCTACCGGCAGGTGCGCCTGGGGGCCCGCTATGAGCGCTCGCTCGACGTGCTGGCGCATGCCGCCCGAACGGCCCCGGGCATTCCCACCAAGTCGGGGCTCATGCTCGGACTGGGCGAAACCGTGGAAGAGGTTCTGCAAGTGGTGCACGACCTGCGAGCCCACGAGGTCCGCATCCTCACCCTGGGACAGTACCTGCGGCCTTCGCCCAAGCACTTGCCCATCGTGCGCTACGTCCCGCCCGAGGAATTCGAGGAGCTTCGCCGCGCGGCGTATGAGATGGGTTTCGCCCACGTGGAATCGGGGCCGCTGGTGCGCAGCTCCTATCACGCCGCCAGCGGGGCCAAGCCTTTTGGCTTGCCGGCGGGCCTTGGCCCGGCGTCTCATTCGAAGAACGCCGGCTAAAAAGCCGGCGGCAAGCCAGAAGGCTTGCCCCACATGATACCGTGAATCCTTAGGATTCGCCCCCACATACATGCCATCTTCACCCCTGCGCAACCGGCTGCTGCTGGTGGCGACGGCCGTTTTGTTCTCGACTGGCGGCGCGGCCATCAAGGCCGCCATTCTCACGCCCTGGCAGGTGGCCAGTTTCCGCTCCGCGGTGGCCGCGCTGGTCCTGCTGGTGGTTGTGCCGGAGGCGCGCAAAGGCTGGTCCTGGCGGGTGGCGCCGGTGGGGGCCGCGTATGCCGCCACCTTGATTCTGTTCGTGCTGGCGACGCGCCTCACCACCGCCGCCAACGCCATCTTCCTGCAATCCACGGCGCCGCTCTACCTGCTGCTGCTGGGACCGTGGCTGCTGCGGGAGCCGCTGCGCCGCTCGGACCTGGTCTACATCCTGGCCATCTTGGCGGGCATGTCCTGCTTCGCGTTCGGAGGCGTACGAGCCCTGGCCACTTCGCCCGATCCGCGCACGGGCAACGCCTGCGCGCTGGCCTCCGGGTTCTTCTGGGCGCTGGCGCTGGCCGGGCTGCGCTGGTTATCGCGTGGCAAGGGCGGCGGCGCCGGCATGGCGGCGGTGGCGGCGGGCAACATCATCGCCTTCCTGGCGGCGCTTCCCCTGGCGCTGCCGGTGACCACCTGGGGGCTGGCCGGCGTCACGGCGATCGTCTACCTCGGCGCATTCCAGATCGGTCTGGCTTACTGGTTCCTGACCCGCGCCATGCGGCACGTCACCGCCTTTGAGGCCACCACGATCCTGCTTCTCGAACCGGCCCTGAACCCGATCTGGGTGTGGCTGGTCCACGGTGAGCGCCCCGGCGGATGGCCGCTCGCCGGCGGCGCGGTGATCCTCTCCGCCACCCTGGTGAGCGCCTGGAGGCATACGCGGGCCGCCGGTGCGCCGTGACTACGCCACGTCCCGTATCTCCACGGTGAGGAGCTTGCCGAGCGCGGCAAGCGCGGCCTGGATTTTCGCCGTCTTGGTGGCGTGCTCCGGGTCCAACATGCGCCGGATCACCTTCTCGTGGACGCCGAGCTGCCGTGCCAGGCCGGTATTCGTGATTTGCCGGTCGCGCATGGCGATATACAAGGCCAGCTTGGGCGCCAGCCAGAGCGGAACCGGGACCAGGCGCTGGCCGCGCTTTGCCGGCGAGGGGCTGGGGATGTCTTCCTTTCGCGAGAGCCGGATGGAGAGATCGGAGCCCAGCGCGTCGACGGCCTCTTCCACGGCTTCGGATTCGTCCTTGCCATCCGTGGCGACGCGGGGCAGGTCGATGAATTCCACCAGCACGCGGCCGTCACGGCCGGTGGTGAATTTTGCGGGATAGTTTAGTGCGGACATGATGCATGCCTCCTACAGTTCGCGGGGATCGATTCCGAGATCGCGGCACATCTTGGAGAACAGGTCGCCGCCGATTTCCTTCTTGCGATCCTTGAGGGTGGTGGATTCGCCGTCGAAGTACAAACGCCCATGGCTGCCTTTGCCCTTATCGGCCACGAACTCGCAGGAGACTCTCCTGCGCCGCGCCAGCCTGCGCACCCGCCGTTCGAATTCCGCGCCCTTCACGACTTCATCGTCGGACACTTATGTCCGATTGTCAAGGAGAATCCCGGGGTAACGCCGCGCTCAAGTCGTGAGCCGGATAGCGGGGTCCAACGGAATTGGCCCGCCAAATGGCCGGTGACAGACTGCAGGAGCGCGTGGAGAGGCGCGCTCCTGCGTCCGAGGATAGGTGGTGTGCTGGCGGCCCCTCGCAGGAGAGGTAGCGGCGCTTCCCTCCGCATTGCGCCGCTCCATTCGATCTTGCAACCATCTGCTGCTTTCTGTCACGATCGTCGGTGCATTTTCGCACTATGATTACGTTGGAGGCTAGGCGATGAACGGGATTACGCGCAGGACTCTGATGAAACAGGCCGGATGGCCCGCGGCGGCCCTGGGGCTTGGAACTCCCGCGGCGGCGCCCGCCGCGGCCGCCACGGCCGGACCGCTCACCATCACGCGCATCGAAGCGGTGACCTTTCGCCAGGATCTGCACATCGGCGGCGGTTCGGGCAGCCGGAACGACGGCGCGGAGTGGATCTGGGTGCGGCTGCACACCAACACGGGCCTGGTTGGAACCGGGGAGACGTACCCCGACGCCGTAGGTTTGGTGGGCGCGCTGAAGAACTACGCCCCGCGCCTTGTGGGACGCGACGCGCGCGACCTGGAGGGCATCTGGCGCACGTACTACCACGACATGGTCATGCGCAACGCGGGCGGCGCCGATATGCGGATTCTGAGCGCCGTCAACATGGCGCAGCTCGATCTGTTGGGCCAGGCCGCCGGCCTTCCCCTGTACCGCCTGCTGGGCGGGCGGATGCGCCAGCGCATACGGGTTTACAACACCACCACCGACTACTGGGCCATCGACGGAATGAAGATGGGGCAGGATACCAAGAAGATTACCCAGTTCCTGCTCGACCGGGGCATCACCGGCATGAAAATCTACCCGTTCGACGCCGCCGACCATTACCTTTCGAACGCGGCGCTCGAAAACGGATTGAAGTGGATCCGCGACATCCGCGACCTGGCCGCAAACCGCATGGATATCTGCGTGGATTGCTGGGGCCGGTTCGATCTCGCCAGCGCCCAGCGCATCGCCAAGGCCATCGAGCCGTACGGCATCATGTACCTGGAAGACGCCATGCAGAACACCAATGTGAGCGCCTTCGCGCGGCTGGCCGCGGAAACCAGCGTGCCCATTTGCGAAAGCGAGACGCTGGCCACGCGCTACGAGTTCCGCGAATTCCTGGAACAAAAGGCGTGCGATGTGTTGATGTACGACGTTACCTGGTGCGGCGGCCCGTGGGAAGCCAAGAAGATCGCCGACATGGCGGACGCCTACCAGATTCCCACTTCGCCCCACACCTGCGGGGGCCCCCTGCTTTACATGTGCGCGGCGCACCTGTGCGCGGCGGTTCCCAATTTCCTGATTATGGAAAGCAATTACTGGAAGTACACCCACCAGTTCCCGTACTTCATCGGCAACGTTCCACAGCCGGTCAACGGCAGCATCGCGCCTCCCGAGGGGCCGGGCATCGGGGCCGAGATCAAACCCGAGATCTTCAAGAACGGCGATGCGCTGGTGGAAGTGATAGCGGGGGCATAGGGCCGCGCGGGGCTGCTAGCGGAACAGGTAGACGACCTTGACCAGCGAAGATCGGTGGACCGCCTTGTTGGGCTTCTCGGTGGTGATGAACTCGTCCGCGCGGGATAGGTGGGCTGCCGCCAAGTGGAGGGCGTCCATCGCTCCGAGGCCCTCCTTGGCTGCTTACGTTTGCGCCGCAGCCTCGATCTTGTCGACTTCGCGGAACCACACAGCGTTCTTGAAGAACTTGTCGTAGAACGACCGTTCCGTCTGCTTCTTAAAGAAGATCGCCTTCGGAACGACTTCAAGGTGGACGAATGGGCTTGTCAGGAAGACGCGGTTAGGCTCTTCGAGCAGCTGAAGGGCGCGCTGCCTATCGTGGCCCACAGACCGAGCGCCGGCGATCAGTACGCCAGCGTCGAGGAATGTCCGTACCATCGAGCCCTCAGTAGCTTCCGCCGCGACGTTCCGCTACTTCGCGTTCGAGTTCCCGGCGGGTAAGCGGCTTTTCGCCCGATGCTGCGATCTTGTCGCTGATCCGCCTGAGTTCCCTGCCGAGTTTTGACACAACGGGCTTCGCCTTGTGGCCGTTCTTCGGGACGGCGGCCTTGTCGGTAGCTCTTGCCATGCCTTCATTCTAAGCCACCGCGATCCATCGCCCATCGGGAGATTGGCGTTCCCAGAAACTACTTCTTCGCGCCGGCGGCTTCCATCATGATGAAGAAGGACTGCGCTTCGGTCGAGGTTCCCGGGCGGCTGAAGCCGGGGGCTCCGCAGGCGCCCTGGACGTAGCCGAACTGATCCACCTTGGCGCGGGCGGCGTCGCGCATGCGATCGGCCTTGGCGGCATATTCCCGCGGCAACCAGCCCGCGTGTACGCCCGTGTAGGTGGCAAAGGCCAGCATCTGCGCCGCGTTGGTCTCGACGAACGAATCGGGCTTGTCCATTTTGTCGTGGAACAGGCCGTCGGGGCGCTGATACGCCAGGCACCCATCGATGATGTCCTTGACGAAGGCGGCCAAGCGGGCGCGGTCGTCCTTGCGCTCGGCCGGCAGGGAGCGGATGACGCGCGCTACGCCCGCGGCGGCCCATCCGTTGCCCGAACTCCAGAAAGCCGCGTCGCTGAAAGCCTGCTTGCCGTCGTCCCAGATGTGCGAGAGCAGTTTCTTCTGGGGATTCCAGAGGCGCTTGCGGAAGCCGTCGATCTGGCGCAGCGCCTCGTCGTACTGGCCCGCCGCGGCCAGGAACGGCGGAGAACTGAAGAAGCCGTCGGACCATACCTGCGGGTTGTTGAAGACGTGGTAGAGGGTTCCGTCCGGCGCGCGCGGGGCCGTTTTGAGGATGTAGTCGAGCATTCCCTGGACGGCGGCCTGGATGGCCGGATCGCCGGTCAGCTTGGCCGCCAAGAGGTAAGCCTCGCCACCCATGGCGGGGTCGGTGGCGCTGCCGGAGCCCACCACGGCCAGACGGCCGTCGGGGGTCTTCAACACCATGGCCGCCTTGGTCAGCAGAATGACGTTGGCGTGGTCGCCGGCTTCGAGAAATGCCTGCGCCAGAGTTCCCTGCTCCCAATCGCGGCGCTGCATGGCCAGCGCCGCCGCCGTGGCTTTGGCGACTCGCGTCTTGATGGTGGCCGCGGTCTCGCCAGCCGCATACCCCGCTCGGGCGCCGAGCAGCGCCGGGGTGTAAAGAAAATGCCGCCGGTTCATCATTGTCCTCCTCAGTGCTTGTTATGAAATAACCAGTGCGACCGCTCCCTGACAGTCGCGGCCCGCCAGCTTATTGCTAACCGCCGGATTGACAGACGAAGGCGTCTGTCCCACCTTGCGGTCGAAGGACCTCCATCCTTGTGGGGCAGGCGCTTTCGCCTGCCAACCCCTTCCGCTTCAGGCCAGCGCCGGCCGCGCCTTCGCCGCCTGGCACGCCACCGCGATGGTAGCCCCCGCCAACCCCGCCGACGATGCCTCGATGCGCAAATCGCCGGCCTGCTTGCCCGCCTGTACGATGGCCATGGCAAGCCCGGCGAAGGCCTTACGCTTGGTGGATTTGTCGATCTCGTGATCGGTGGGGTTCCCGTTGCACAAACCGATCAGGGCCCCCGCGCCGCTCACCTGAAATGTCACTTCGTTCTCGGCGGTGGGAACCACCCGCCCCTGCGCGTCCTGGATCTCGACCGTCACCATGGAGACGTCTTCGCCGTCGGCGCGGATCTGTGCGCGGTCGGGCCGCAGCACGATTTTCGCGGCCGGCCCGGTGGTTTCGCGCTTCTCCGTCAGGGCCACCTGGCTGCCTTTGTAACCGCGGGCTTCGAGCGTCCCCGGCGCGTATTTCACCTTCCATGCCAGGTGCGTATTCTTGACCACCGTCTGCGATCCCAGGCTCTGGCCGTTCAGGAAAAGCTCCACCCGGTCGAGGTTGCTGTGAACCCACACGTCGATATTCTGCCCTTCCTTTCCGCTCCAGTTCCAGTGCGGAAACAGGTGCAGCGAAGGCTTGGCGCCCCACCAGGCCGTGTAGTAGTAGAAGTTGTCCTTGGGGAAGCCGCACATGTCGAGGATGCCGAAGTGCGAGTTGACGCACGGCCATCCAAAAGGCGTGGGCTCGCCGCGGTAGTCGAAGCCGGTCCACGCGAAGCCGCCGGCCAAAAAGGGCCGTTCGTCGTAGAATTTCCACCACACTTCGGTGAGCGAGGCCCAACCCGGGCGATTGGCGTCATACGCGCTGACGTAGCTCGCCTCCTTGCTTTCGGCGCTGCCGCTCAGCTTGGACGCGTCGCCGCCCGCGTACCAGCCGCGCGTGCACACGGTGCTGGCGGTTTCACTGCCGAACAGCGGCAGCTTGGGAAAACTCTTGTGCAGTCCATCCACCGACCGCTCGTTGTAATTGAATCCCCCCACGTCCACCACCGAGGTGATGCCGGCGGGACCATATCCGCCGTTCTGGGCCACCGTGACCAGGCGCGAGGGATCGAGCTTCCTGGCCAGGCGCTTCATGGTCGTGACGATGCGCTTGCCGCGCTCGCTGCCCTGCTCGCGCTCCTCATTGCCCAGCGACCAGATGAAAACGCACGGGTGGTTGCGGTCGCGGCGGATCAGCCGCTCCAACTGGCTCAGCCCCTCGGGGCTCGAATCCATCATGCGGGTTTCGTCCATCACCAACATGCCCAGCTTGTCGCAGGCATCGAGCAGCTCCGTGGTGGGCGGGTTGTGGGATGTGCGTATGCCGTTCGAGCACATCTCCTTTAGCTTCTCGACGCGAAAATAGTTGACCCGGTCGGGGACCGCCGCGCCCACGCCGCCGTGGTCCTGGTGGTTGCACGTGCCCTTGATCAGGACGTGCTTGCCGTTGAGGAAGAAGCCCTTGTCCGCGTCGAAGGCCAGCGTGCGGATGCCGAAGGTGGTTTCGCAGCGGTCCGTCACGGCGCCGCCAGTATCGACCGCAGTCTGCATTGTATAAAGGTTGGGTTCCTCGATGGACCACAGGGCCGGCTTGTCGACCTTGATGCGCTGTTCGATCTCGCGGCTGCCTCCCGGCGGAATTTCGGCGCCGGCCTTCGCGGCCTTTCCGACTACCCGACCCTTGGCGTCCACGATAGTCGAGACCACTTCACACTTTCGGGATCCTTCGCCTTCGTTCTGGACTTCCGTGGTGACCGTCACGGTGGCGGCCCCGGCCTTCACCTCCGAGCGCACAAACGTGCCCCATTGCGCCACGTGCACGGGGCTGGTCTTGTTGAGCCAGACATGCCGGTAGATGCCCGCGCCTTCGTAGAACCAGCCTTCGTTCAGAGTGGCGTCCACGCGTAGCACCAGAATGTTCGGCGCTCCGTAGTTCACGAAATCGGTCACGTCGTAGGAGAACGGCGCGTAGCCGCTGAAGTTCTCGCCCAGGTAGTGGCCGTTGAACAGGACCATGGCGTGGCGGAAGACGCCGTCGAAATCGATGGTGAAGCGGCGGCCGGCGTCGTCCGCCGGGATATCGAAAACGCGCCGGTACCAGCCGATGCTGGTTTCGGGATAATTGCGGCCCAGCGGCTTGGCGCCGTGCGCGATGAGCGGGTTGGCGTTCTCGAAGGGCAGGGCCACCGCCCAGTCGTGCGGCAGGTTCACTTTTTCCCAGGCTTTGTCGTCGAAGTTGGCGTTACACACGGGCAGAAATCCGCCCGATTTGGCGAAGGCCTCTTCGGAACCGCGGGTCCCGCCGTAGTCGAAGTCCTTGGATTGGTCGTTGGCGTTGCCAAGATGGAACCGCCAGCCGAAATCGAGCAACAGCCGCTCGCGTTCGAGCTTGCCGGCGAATTTGGGCGCCGGCGCGGCGGCCGCCTGTTTGGCCGGCGGTTTCGCCGCGCCGGTCTGCCCGGCGGCGTCGCCGGCGGCGGCCACCGCCGATGCAGCCAGGCTGCTGGTCAGTAAATCGCGTCTCGTCAACTTGCTCATGGGCTCTCTCCCGGATCTTCGATTCGGGCCGGGCGTGCCCGGCCCCTGCCGTGCGACACAATACTGTAGCGCGTTGCTGGACTTCGGGTGAGTGATTCGTTCGTAACAACTTCTTGACGCGGAGACGCGGAGACGCGGAGAAAATCGAAAGAAAAGGAGAGAAGAACGACATCTTGACGCGGAGACGCGGAGACGCGGAGAAAATCGAAAGAAAAGGAGAGAAGAAAGAGAAAGAGCTGAGTGACGTACAATGAGGGCGGCGTTGGGGACAGCGGAGGGGCGAGTCCAAGGCAATTCTCGCCGCGCCCGCGATTGGATTTCGACCTGGCCGTCCTCTCTTGTCTTCTCCTTCCTCTCTTTCCCTTCCAATCTTCTCCGCGTCTCCGCGTCTCCGCGTCAAAACAAAACGTCCGCGTCCCTGCGCCTGATAGCATAATCGGTTGATCTCCCTTGTGATAGTGAATTGGAACCGGGAGCGGTTGCTGCGCGCCTGCCTGGCATCGGTGGGGCTCCAGACCGGTGTGGAGTTTGAGACCATCGTGGTCGACAACGGCTCGGCCGACGGTTCCGCCGATATGGCCGAACGCGAGTTCGCCGCGCGCGTGATCCGCAACGCCGAAAACCGCGGCTTCTGCGCGGCCAACAACCAGGGCATCGCCGCCGCCCGCGGCGAGTTCATCGCCCTGCTCAACAACGACGCGGAGGCTGCGCCCGGCTGGCTGGCCGCGCTCCACCGCGCTTGTTCGAGTGCTCCGGAGGTGGGCATGGCGGCCAGCAAGATCCTGGTGTGGGAGGACCCGCGCCGCATCGATAAAGCCGGCCACCTCATCTTCCCCGACGGCCAGAACCGGGGGCGCGGCGCCGGCGCGCTCGACACCGGCCAGTACGATCGCCCCGAGGAAGTCCTCTGGCCGGACGGCTGCGCGGCCATGTACCGTAAGGAAATGCTCGACCGCATCGGCGGTTTCGACGAAGATTTTTTCGCCTACGGAGACGACGCCGAGCTGGGCCTGCGGGCCCG
This sequence comes from Terriglobia bacterium, assembly GCA_963767595.1. GTDB lineage: Bacteria > Acidobacteriota > Terriglobia > Bryobacterales > Bryobacteraceae > BOG-224. The sequence continues at coordinate 431,929 of CAVYEK010000013.1, read as the reverse complement.
CATCGCCGGCTGGCGGTGCGTCTATGCGCCCGATGCCGTGGTGCGCCACCACCGCGGCGCCACCCTCGGCAAGGGCTCCGCCGAGCGTCTCGAGCTGATCGAGCGCAACCGCGTCCTGCTGGCCCTGAAGCTGTTTCCGTGGAGCCTGCTGTGGCTCAACCCGTTATTCTTCGCCGTGCGCGTGGCCGCCGGGCTGGGCATGGCCCGGCGCGGCGCGGGCGATACGGCGCACTTCCCGGGAATGGCCGGCAAGTGGGCCATGGCGCGCGCGCTCCTGCGCGGCGATCTGCGGGCCCTGCGCCTGGCCCCGCGCATGTTGCGCAAGCGCGCCGCGATCCGCCGGATTCGCAAGCTTTCCCCGGCCCAGGTCCGCCGCCTGATCTGGGCCAACCGCCTGCGCCTGGGGGAAACCGCATGAGCGCCTGCCTGGCCTGCGGATCGGATCGCGCCGCGCCGCTGTTTCGGCAGACCGACCGCCTCTACCGCACCACAGCCCGGGAGTTCGCCGTAGTGCGCTGCGAATCGTGCGGGCTGGCGCGGCTGGACCCGCAGCCCTCGCCCGAGGAACTTCGCCAATACTACCCCGAAAGCTACTGGTTCGAGCCCGACGGCGGCGCGGCCGGACGCATGGAAGAAACCTATCGCCGCGCCGTGCTGGGAGACCACCTGCGATTCGTCCGGAACGCCCTCGGCCGCTCTTCCGCGCGGGGCCCTTTGCTCGACGTGGGTTCGGGCGGCGGGCTGTTCCTGGGAATTCTGCGAGCGCGCGGGTTCCGCGGCGTGGGGCTCGACCTTTCGCCCCGGGCCGCCGCCGTGGCCTGGCGCCGGCAAGGCGTCCCTTCGATTTGCGCGCTGCTCGAAAAGGCGCCGCTGCGCGCCGGCGCCTTCGCGGCCATCACCATGTTCCACGTGATCGAGCACCTGCCCGACCCACGCGCCTGCCTCATGGCCGCGCGCGACCTCCTGGCCCCGGACGGACGCCTCATCGTCCAGGTTCCCAACGCGGCCTCCTGGCAGTGCCGCCTGCTGGGCCGCCGCTGGAACGGCCTGGACGTGCCACGCCACCTGTTCGATTACCGCGACACGGACCTCGAAACGCTGCTCCGTTCCTGCGGTTTCGAGGTGCTGCGGCGGAAGTACTTCTCCTGGCGCGACAATCCCGCCGGCCTGGCCAGCAGCCTGGCGCCGGGTCTCGACCCCATGGCCCGCCGCGTGCGGCGCATCCCCGAAAAGCCTGCTCTCCGCCTGGCCCGGGACCTGGCCTATTTCGCGCTCGCCGTGGCCGCCCTGCCCTTCGCCGCCGCCGAGGCCGCCTGCCGCGCCGGCGCAACCGTCATGATGGAGGCGCGCCGCGTATGACCCGCTCCGCCCTAGCCCGCCGCCTGCCCCGCCCGCTGCGGCGTTACGTGCTCCGTTTCGAAGCGGACATCGAGGACGCCGTCGCCGCCTTCGCGCGCGAGTTGCCCGAGGGCGCGCGTGTGCTCGACGCCGGCGCCGGCGAAGGCCAGTACGCGCGCTGGTTCACCCGCCAGCGCTACTGCGGCGTGGATCTCGCCATCGGCGACGCCGCCTGGAACTACGGGCGCCTGGACGTGCTGGCCGATCTCGCCGCGCTCCCGCTCCGCGCCGCCGCTTTCGACGCCGCCCTCCACATCGTCACCATCGAGCACCTTCCCGAGCCGGGCCGCGCCCTGGCCGAAATCGCCCGCGTCCTGAAACCCGGCGCGCCCCTGTTGCTGGCGGCGCCCCACGAGTGGGAAACCCACCAGGCGCCCCACGATTACTTCCGCTTCACGCGCTTCGGCCTGCTCTACTTGCTCGAAATGGCCGGCTTCGAGGATGCGGACGTGCGCCCCTGCGGCGGCTACTTCCGCCTGCTCGCGCGGCGCCTGCTCAACGGGCTACAATTCTTCTCGGGAGGCGCCCGCTGGCTTTTGTTCCCTCTGGCGGCGCTCGTGCTGGTCCCGCCGGCGCTGGTTCTGCCGTGTCTCGATTCGCTCGACCGGGACTGCAATTTCACACTGGGATACATTTGTACCGCGAAGAAACGGGCATGAGGGAAACGTCCGTGGAGCGGGCCTCCGGCCTGCCACGCCGGCGTCCTCGCCGGCGTTCTTCCGGCTCAGGCGCTCTGAACTGGGCTTCGGCCGCTTACTTGAGTCGATCCGCGAAAGGATTCTTTTGGACGGCGTAATCGTAATCGATAAACCCGAAGGCTGGACCTCGCACGACGTAGTCGCCCGGACCCGGCACATCGCCCAGACGAAAAAAATCGGCCACCTCGGCACGCTCGACCCTATCGCCACGGGAGTGCTGCCGCTGGTGGTCGGGAGGGCCACCCGCCTGGCCCAGTTCTATACCCGCAGCGACAAGATCTACGAAGGCGTGGTGCGCTTCGGCTGGTCCACCGATACCTACGACCGCGCCGGCGAGCCCACCAGCGAAAAGCGCGAGGCCGTTCTCGATCCCGAGGAACTCGAACGCGCGCTCGACCGGTTCCGGGGCGAGTTCGCGCAAACGCCGCCGCCGGTTTCGGCCAAGAAAGTGGAAGGCCGCCGCGCCTACGCGCTGGCCCGCAAGTCCGAAGCCGTTACACTCGAGCCCGTGCCGGTGCACGTTTACGAGTTGGTGGTTCTGGGGATCGACGGGGCGGAGGTGCGCCTGCGCGCCCACTGCTCCGGCGGCACGTACCTGCGCTCCATCGCCCACGACCTCGGGCAGGCGCTGGGCTTCGGCGCCCACATCCAGGACCTGCGGCGGATGGCCTCGGGCGAGTTCGAAATCGACCAGGCGCGGACCCTGGCGCAACTGGAGGCCCTGGCCGCCGGCGAACGCCTGCTTGACGCCCTCGTGCCCCCCGCCAACATGCTGCCGGGTTTCCCCAGCGTCTACGTGGACGAGCTGACGGTGGCGCAAATCCGCAACGGCCGCAACTTCCCCGCCTCGCCATTCCGTTCACAGCCGGCCTCCCGCTTCGTGAAGGCCATCGCCCGCCAGGGCGACCTGGTAGCTATCGGCGAAGCCGTGCTGCCGAACCTCTACCACCCCATAGTCGTGCTCTGAAATGGCGGAACAGCCCACTGGCGGGAATCAGCCCCCACCGTTTAAGCGTGGGCTCTGCATAAGCCGGGGCTAACGCCGCCAATGCGCCCGCCGTTCGTCAGGAAGTCCGCAATGCCCGTGACTCGTAAGCGGACCGGCTTGCTCATGGCTGTTGTACCGGGCGAGTCACTTCGGCGGGATGGATCGCACGCAGCCCCTCGTATCGTTGAAAATCCCGGACATTGACGGTCAGCAACTGCGTAACGCCGTGAACGTACATGCTCGCCGCCAGGCGGGCATCGTGGACCTGCACGCCCTTGACGTCGTGCGCGACCAGAAGCCGCCGCCAACAATCGTGCACGGCGCGGCTGTCCGGCAGAAACTCAAAATCCCGTTCGATCACACGGGCGATGCGATCCGTCTCGGGAGCACTTAGGCCGAATCCATTTCGGTCCCGGGGACGAGTGGAAGCATTCCAGAACTCGCCGAGAATTTGAGACGTAAAACAGAGCCGAGCGCCCTGTGCCACCAGCGCCTGAAGCGCCAACCTAATCATCGCGTGGCGCGGATCGTCGCTCTTACTCATCCGCAACAGGATATTGGTATCGAGGAGCCATGTAGCGGCATTCGTCATCAGTCGTGATCCCGATACAGGCTCTCGCGCGTGAATGCCTCATCGGGCAGAACCGGAAGCTTATGCGAGAACTCCGCCATTTCCCGGAAAGTGTTTTCGAGCCGATCCTGGCTCAGTCTGCCGGCGCCTGTGGGAGGCCGGACAGCCCCTTCGAGCAAGCTCGCGGCATACGCCTCGATCGCGCGGCCGTGGGCGGCTGCCTGGCGTGCGATCTCAGCCTGAACCTCGGGTGTGATATCAACGGTAATCGTCATGGGCGCTCCCCTCAAGGCATGCCCCTAACCTACCGCGACGCGGCTTCACAGGTCAAGCGAATGGCGCCAAAGCGGAAGGAATTGAACGGACGGCGAATACCCTACGCCACCGCCACCAGGCGCACTTCGGGCTCTATCAGCTCCACGCCCAGGCCTGGCCCTTCGGGTACGGCGTAACATCCGTCGCGGAAGCGCACCGGCGTGGCCGCGAAGCCGTTGGCGGTTTCCACCAGGCCCGGCGCATAAGGCGCCAGGCGGCAGTTGGGAACCGCCGCCGCGAATTGCAGGGTGGCGAAGAGCAGGGGGCCGAGGGCGGAGGAAAGGCGCGGCGCAATCTCCACGCCTTCGCGTTCCGCGGCGCGGGCGATGCGCAGGCCTTCGGTGATGCCGCATCGTCCCAGGTCGGGCTGCACAATGCGCATGGCGCGCGCCCGGAAAAACGGCGCCAGCTCGGTGTGCGTGCGGTAGGTCTCGCCAATGGCGATGGGAGTGCGGGTGCGCGCCGCCAGGGTCGCGTGCGCCGCCACGTCGTCGGCCGCGAAAGGACGCGCGAGCCACAGCGCGCCGCGCCGGTCGAGCTCCGCGGCGAAGGACGCCGAGCGCCCCGCCTCCAGCCGGCAGAGACAGTCCACCGCCACGTTTTCCGCGCCGCAAACCCGCGCCAGCGCGTCGTAGTTCTCAAGCAGCTCGCGCCGGCTGAAATCGTAGGCGATCCGAAACCGGCGGCAGCCCGCGGCGCGGCAGGCGGCGGCGCTTTCGAGGCGTTCTTCGAGCGTCTCGCCCGCCAGGCGGTCCACCCAGGTCTCCAGCTTGCGCCGCGCCCCGCGGCCGGCGATCAGCGATGCGATGGAAGCGCCGTGGATCCTGCCCCCCAGGTCCCACAGCGCGATGTCCACCGCCGCCATGGCGTCCAGCATGAAGCCGCCCGTCTGCCCGCTCGAGCGCGTGCGGTTGTACATGGCGTTCCACAACGTTTCGATTTCGAGGCCCGTGCCGCCGAACGGCTTCCCTTCGAGCGCCGGTTTGAGAATGGAGTGGATGATCGCTCCGGCTACTTCCGGCGCCGAGGTGGCCTGCGATTCCCCCCAACCCGCAATGCCCGCGTCGGTGGTGACGCGCGCCAGCACGGTTTCAAAAGGCTGGCACTGGGCCTCCGGGCCGGCATGAGGCGTCAACCGGCGCGAGTGGTGGCGCCGTCCCGGTACCTTGATGATGAGAGCCTCGATGGAGGTGATGATCATTTCGCCCCTCTCCAGACGATTTAAGCACTTGGCGCGCGGCCCTGGGACCGCCGGCGGCGCCGCGAGGGCCTTGCAACGCGTCGCCGTTCGTGGTAAAGCGCGGGGCGCCGAACCGGCGGATATGTCAGTTCTCGGTCGGAGTTTTTTCCACGTGATCGATGATGAGTTGCTCCACCACGGCTTTGCGCTGTTCGAGCTTCAGGCCAAGGGACTGCACCGCCGCCAGAAGGGACGAGGCGCCGCTTGGGTCGGATGCGGCATCGGCCGGCAAGGCGGCCGAGGCTGCTCCGCCGGCGGGCATCGGCACGCTCACTCCCGCTTGCCGCGCCATGCTTATCAGGTCCGCCATCGCGAAGTCCAGGGCCACCTGGTAGTTCCCCTTGAGTCCGGTCATGTCCACCACCTGGCGCCCGCCTCCGCCCGAGGTCTGCGAGAAGAACTGCGTCAACATGTCGGCGAAGCCCGCCATGGTCACCTGGCTGGCTTCCAGGTGCAGGGACTGGGTGGCCGGGTCCATCTTGTAGCTTATGACGCCCTTCGGTCCCATGTTCATGGTGGCGCTGCCATCCTTGCCGACAATCAGTCGAACCGGCCCTTCGGCGCTGTCGATTTTCATTTCGCCGGGCTTGAGGGGTGCGTTCTCGTCAATGGCCGCGGCAGCCTCGGGAGATTCCTTCATCTTCGGCCCTCCCTTGCCCACTACCAGCGCGAGCACCGGGTGCTCCTTGCTGTCGCGATGAACGGTCAGCTTGAACCGTTCTTCCAGCAGCGCCTGCAACATTTTGGGAACATCGTCCTTGGAAGCCCCCTCGGGCAACTTGGCCGCTATGTCGAAGCGCTGGCTGGCGATCCAATCCGGGCCCGTGATCTGATACGGCTTCACCTTGTACGCCAGGACGATCAGCTCCTTGAGCGCCACATACGTGTACTCCGCTTTGGCGGCATCCACACGGGCGCCGATCTTGGGCATCTGCCCGGCCTGAATCCCGGCCGCCACTTTCGCCATGTCGAGCTCGGCCGCCGGCCGAATGGAAGCCACTTCGAATGTGGGCGCCGTTTGGGCCGGCGCCATGGCGGCCGTCAAGGCCACACAGGAAGTGACGAGGAACTGTTGCAGAGTGATTCGCATCTCGTCCCGTAGTATGACGCGACTGGCGCGAGGGGAGCAAATGCCGCGCGCTTCAGGGGACCGTGTGGATCCCTCCGGCGGGCGTTCAACGAACCACGGTGAAGGCCCGCCGTCGGTTCGGTCCGAAACGGAAGATCGCAAAATCGTCGTCCAGTGAGGCGGCGCGCTCGATGCCCAGCCGCCGCATCACCGCAAAACTCGTTCTATCGACGATCGAGAAATCCCGATCGCGATAGGATTTCCCGATTTCCCAGAATTGCGTGGCCGCAAAAACACGTTACACTAATCGGCATTCATGCCCAGTTGGATAGCCATTCGGACCAGCGGCGTTATGGCCGTGGCGATCGGTGCCGCCGCGCTGTTTGTGGCGGCGCTCATGATTCTGGGCCTTTTGCTGGCCCCCCTGCGGGATGCCTCGGCAATTCCGCCGGCGGCCCTGCGAGCTATCGGGATGGCGGCGGCGTTGCTGTTGGGCGCTTGCGGCGCGTGGGCCGTGTGCACCGGGGTGGGCATCTTGCGCCGGCGCTCCTGGGCGCGCATCTCCATCCTGGTCGCGGCCGCGGCGTTCGCGGTTTTCGGCTGCGCGGGCGTACTCATTCTGTGCCTCGCGCCGTTCTCCATGGATGGCCGGGTGGACGCCCACGTCACCGAGATTGTCCGAGGGGTCATCCTGGGCCTCTACGGCTTGCAGGCGGCGCTGGGCGCCTGGTGGCTGATTTTATTCACCCGCCGGTCCGCCAAACTGTATTTCGCGGCGGGCGGCGCGGCGCCCCGCGAGGCGAGGCCCCTCAGCGTGACGCTCATTGCGTGGTGCCTGATGGCCGGGGCAGTGCTGGCCGCCTTGAGCGCCGTGGTACGAGTCCCCGGAATGTTCTTCGGCATAATGATTACGGGCTGGGCCGCCATGGGCGTGTACAGCGTTTTCGCCGTCGTCGAGCTGTACCTCGGCTCGGGGCTGCTGCAACTGGAGGAGAGCGCGCGGATCGGGAGCCTGGTCTTCTTCGTGGCGTGCGCGGCCCACAACCTGGTATCGTTCCTGGGCCCCGGCCAGGACCAGCGGCTGCGGGCGTGGGAGACCGAATTGCGCGGCTTTCTGCGGATCGAGATGCCGGAGTGGCGCGGCGTCTGGGTATCGGCCGTGGCGGGCGTGGTATTGGCGGCGGTTCCCATCTGGTTCCTGATACGGCGGCGCGCGGCCTTCGCCGGCGGCGGGGGGCCGGGACGGAGCGTCTAGCGTTCCACTTCCGCGAACACCTTCATCATGTCGCGGTGCGCCAGAATCACGCCCGGATCGCGCTGCATCGCCTCGAAGTAACGGCGCGCGAACGGCCCGCCGGCGTCGGAAGGCGAGATCAGCTCGCGCGCCCGCGCAATCAACTCGTCCGCATCCGGCGCGGCCTCGGGTTCTTTCTCATCGAGCAGCTCGTCGAGCATGACGATGAACTGGGAAAGCTCGCGGAGCCAGGCGAACCACGGGTCGTTCAGGGCCAGGCCGAGGTACTGTCCGGTGCTGGCGATGGGTTCGACATCGCGCTCATACGACGCGCGTTCGGAAGCCAGCAGGGTGGCGTGCAGGCGCAGCAGGCCGACCCGCAAATCGTTCAACCTGCGGTGTGCGTCAACGGGCATCTGGGTCCATCGTAACCCGGCGCGCGGAGGCTGGCGGCGGCGATGGGCGGCCCAAGCGCCGGATTCGGTGAGATTGCATCCCCCCGGACCGCCGCGGATCAAATGTATATGGAAAAACCCGGCTTCGATCCTGGTCTGACTCAGCAATTCACGGCCCCATTCCGGCGGGTCATCAACAAAGACGGCAGCTTCAACGTCCGCCGCCGGGGAGCCACCTGGCGGGACGTGCATCCGTATCTGCATCTCATCAACATGAGCTGGCCGGGATTCCTGGCCGTCCTGCTGCTGGGGTATGTGGCCGTCAACACGCTCTTCGCCTGCGCTTATTACTCCCTGGGCCCGGACCAGCTTCAGGGAATCGACGCCACCACCAACATGGGCCGGTTTCTCGAGACCTTCTTCTTCAGCTCTCATACGCTGAGCACGGTGGGGTACGGCAACATCGCGCCCAAGGGGATGGCCGCGTCGGCGGTTTCCTCGCTCGAGGCGCTGGCCGGAGTGCTCGGTTTCGCGGTGGCCACCGGCCTGCTCTTCGGACGGGTCTCGCGGCCGTCGGCGCGTATCGGCTTCAGCGAGAAGATGCTCGTCGCGCCCTACCAGGGCGGCACGAGCCTGCAATTCCGGGTGGTCAACCTGCGGCCCAATTCGCTCATGGAACTGGAAGCGCGGGTGATGCTGATGACCGTCGAAATGGTGGACGGCCAGCCGCGGCGGACATACAAACTGCTGCGCCTGGAACGGGAGCAGGTCATCTTCTTTCCGCTCACCTGGACCGTGGTGCATCCCATCGACGCCGAAAGCCCGTTATGGGGCAAGAGCGCCGAAGACCTGGCCCGCTTGCAGGCGGAGGCGCTGATCCTGATCAAGGCCTACGACGACACCTTCAGCCAGACGGTGCGCGCGCGCTACTCCTACCGGCACGACGAGATCGCCTGGGGCCGGCGATTCGCCCCGGCCTTTTTCGTGGATGGCGAGGGCGACCTGGTGCTCGAGCTGCAAAAAGTCGGAGAACTGGCGTGATGGGCCGCGCGGAGAATGCCTCCGCCTGGCTGGACATTCCGGACGGGGCGCTCGGTGACGGGCTTCGACCCAATTGCCAGGATGCATCGCGCTGAGGCATACTGATGATACATGCCTCACTCTGAGACGAAGATCGGACGCAGCAGGCCAGGCGGGCGGAAGCTGGCGAGGGGCCGTCGGGGCAAAGGGGAATCGCGGCACACGGTTGGGCTGGCGCCCGGTCTCGCCAACCAAGTGCAGCGGTACGCCGAGACCGTCGACACGAGCATGAGCAAGGCGATCGCGGCGCTCGTCCGCCTTGGCCTCGAAAGCCAGGAGCAGCGCAAGCGCGAGTTCTTCAAGAGATTGAAGGAGAATCTTGCTAACGACGACCCCGGCCAGCAGGATCGAATGGTTGATGAGTTCCGGGCATTGATACTCGGCCGCTGAGGGTATGGCCAAGATTCAGTGGGAACGGCTGCCCAGGGGATATTTCGAAGGGGCAGCGCTCAATGGCGGCGCCGCGTTGCTATAATCCACACCGATGCCTCTTTCGTGGAACGAGATCCGCCATCGCGCAATCGCCTTTTCAAATGAATGGGCTGGCGTCACGAGTGAACGAGCGGAAAAGCAGACTTTCTGGAATGAATTCTTCAATGTGTTCGGCATCCGCCGTCGTGTCGTGGCGAGCTTTGAAGAGCCGGTAAGGAAGATCTCGGGCGAGTACGGCTACATCGATCTGTTCTGGCCCGGCGTCGTGCTTGTCGAGCACAAGAGTCTCGGCAAAGACCTCGGCAAGGCTGAGTCGCAAGCGTTCCGCTACATCCGGGACCTCGCACGCGAAGGTCGCACCGATGAAATTCCACGTTACGTCATCGTCTCCGACTTCGCCCGCGTCGCCCTGCACGATCTTGAGCCAGAAGACCAGCGTGGCTTGCCGCTGTTCGACAGCCGGCGCGTAGCTACCATCGAGTTTCCGCTGGCGGACTTTCACCGATGCATCCATGCCTTCGCATTTATCCCTGGGTACAAGCAGCATAAGTTCGAGGAACACGACCCGATCAACATTAGGGCGGTGGAAATCATGGGCCGCCTCCACGATGCTCTTGAGGCCGGAGGCTATTCGGGGCACCGGCTGGAGCGCTTCCTCGTCCGCATCCTCTTCTGCCTTTTCGGACGAAGATACGGGCATCTTCGAGCGCGAATCGTTCAAGCTCTACCTGCTGAATCGCACCGCCGAAGACGGCTCCGACCTCGGCTTGCACCTCGCGCGCCTCTTCGACGTGCTGAATACGCCGTCCGAGAGACGGCAGAAGAACCTCGACGAATCCCTTGCCGCGTTCGCCTATGTCGACGGCGAACTTTTTGCCGAGAATCTCGGCTTCGCCGACTTCAACCGCGACATGCGCAACGCTCTCGTCGCCTGCACGCGCTTCGACTGGTCGCGCATCTCGCCCGCAATTTTCGGTTCGCTCTTTCAGGCCGTTATGGAGCCGAAGGAACGTCGGCAAATCGGCGGGCACTACACCAGCGAGCGCGACATCCTAAAGGTCATTCGCTCCCTTTTTCTAGACGATTTGCGCAGGGATTTCGAGCGCGCGAAGAGCGGTAAGACCGAACTGAAACGGTTCCACCAGGAACTCGCGCGGCTGCGCTTTCTCGATCCGGCGTGTGGCTGCGGCAACTTCCTCGTCATCACCTACCGCGAGTTGCGTTTGCTCGAAATCGAGGCGCTCAAGTTGATCCGTCACGGCGCCGGCCAGGAACTTGACATCCACGGCCTCTCCCAGGTGGACGTGGACGCCTTCTATGGCATCGAGATCGGCGAATGGCCGGCGCGCATAGCCGAAGTCGCCATGTGGCTGATGGATCACCAGATGAACATGCTCCTCTCGGACGCATTCGGCCAATACTTCGCGCGCCTGCCGCTCGAGAAATCCCCCACCATAGTGTGCGGCAACGCGCTCCGCCTGGACTGGAAGGAAGTCCTTCCGCCCTCGGAATGCAGCTTCGTCCTCGGCAATCCGCCGTTTGTGGGGAAGAAAGAGCAATCCATCGAGCAAAAGGCCGACATGGATCTGCTCTTCGGAGGCGTGAAAGGCGCGGGCGTGCTCGACTACGTCACCGGCTGGTATCGCAAGGCCGCCGAGTACATCCAAGACACGCGCATCCGCGTGGCGTTCGTCTCCACAAACTCCATTACGCAAGGCGAACAGGTGGGCCTTTTCTGGAATGAGCTGTTCCCTCGCTATCGCCTCGACATTCACTTCGCCCACCGTACCTTCGCGTGGCAAAGCGAAGCTCGCGGCAAGGCTCACGTCCACGTTGTCATCATCGGCTTCGCGGCTTTTCCAGCCAAGCGAAAGACCATCTTCGAATACGAAGACATCCAGGGTGAACCGCACGCCTTCCGAGCCGGCAATATCAATCCTTATCTCGCCGATGCGAGAAATGTGGTTCTGGTCAAACGAACGCGGCAAGTTTCCGGCGGCCCTGAAATCAGCTATGGGAGCATGGCCAACGACAGGCGCAAGACCGACAAGGGTCCCGGCAACCTCATTCTCGACGCGGACGCTCGGAAGAAGATGCTCAAGGAAAGCGAGCAACTCAAGCCCTTCATTCGCCCGTTCATGGGGAGCGAAGAATTCCTAAACAATACGCAGCGTTGGTGTCTGTGGCTGGTGGACGCGCCGCCGGGCGTGATTCGCTCCAGCCCATCCGCACTGGAGCGTATTGAGGCGGTCCGCAAAGCGCGGGAAGAAAGCGGCCGGCCCGAAACAAAACAACTCGCTAGGACGCCCGCGCTGTTTGGCGAGATTCGGCAGCCCAGTACTCCGTATCTTCTGATTCCGAAGGTTTCCTCGGAATCGCGGCCTTACTTGCCAGTAGGATTCGTGAGACCTAACGTCATCGCCAACGGAAGCGCGCTGGTTGTGGCAAACGCGAGGCTCTACCATTTTGGCGTTCTGTCGTCGGCGATGCACATGGCGTGGATGCGCTACACCTGCGGGCGTCTGGAGAGCCGTTACCAGTATTCGAGCCAGATTGTCTACAACAACTACCCCTGGCCGGAATCCCCGGGCGCCAAGCAGCGTTCCGCGGTGGAAGCCGCCGCGCAAGCCGTCTTGGACGCGCGCAAGAAATTCCCCGAGGCGACGCTGGCCGAGCTCTACGACCCGCTGGCGATGCCGCCCGCCCTCGTCAAGGCCCACTCCCACCTCGACCGCGCCATCGACCTCTGCTATCGTCCGCAGCCCTTCGATACCGACCGCCAGCGCGTCGAACACCTTTTTGCTCTCTACGAAAGACTGACCGCGCCTCTGATTGCCACCTCCGAGAAGGGGCGGCGAGAAAGATAGCGGAACCGGAAGTGGGGGATGAAGTCGCGCTGGCGACAAGGGGTGCAAAGAGGCCGGGCGACCACCCCGCCAAACCCTATGCCCGAATTCGATAAACTGAACCTATGGCTGTTTTGGTAGATATCTCGGATGCTGTTCGTCTGCGGGAAAAGGAGCAGCGTCTGCTGGCGGCGCTGCGCGAGATGGGGCGCGTGATCGTGGCTTTTTCGGGCGGGACCGATTCGGCCTACCTGGCGTGGGCGGCGCACCAGGCGCTGGGTCCCCAGGCAGCCGCCATCACGGCCGATTCGGCTTCGCTTCCGGAGTCGCACAAGCGGGATCTGGAGGCCTTCGTCGACCGCTTCGGCATCGCCCACGAATACGTGCAGACGCACGAGTTCGATAACCCGGACTATGCGCGCAACAACCCCGACCGCTGTTTCCACTGCAAGGACGAGTTGTTCACCGTGCTCGAGAAGATCGGCCGGGAGCGCGGTTACGGGCGCCTGGTCTACGGGGTAAATGTGGACGACCTGGGGGACTATCGTCCCGGCCAGGGGGCGGCCAAGAAGCATGAGGTCGCGGCCCCTCTGGCCGATGCCGGCCTCTCGAAAGCCGAGATTCGGGAGCTTTCCCGGCTGGCCGGCTTGCCGACCTGGGACCGCCCGGCTTCGGCCTGCCTCAGCTCGCGCATTCCGTATGGGACGCCGGTGACCATCGAAACGGTGAAGAAGGTGGAGACCGGCGAGGAAGAGATGAAAGCGCTGGGATTCCGCCAGTTCCGCGTGCGCTACCACGGCGAGCTGGTGCGCCTGGAAGTGGCCCCCGAGGAAATGGAAAGGGCGCTGAACCTGGGGATGGCCCAGCGCTTCACAGCCATCTTCAAGGGACTCGGTTTCAAGTACGTCACCCTGGATTTGCAGGGCTACCGCCAGGGCGCGATGAACGAAGTGCTGAATCTGCGGGCATAGACCGCACCGGCCGCCCGTGCTATGCATAGGATATGGGCCGAACTATTCTTGCCTGCGCCGCGCTTCTCACCCTGATATCCTGCCGCCCGAGTGCCGGTCCGGCCAGCGGCGGCACGGCGCCGCGCTCCATGCCCTCCGGAAGAGCGTCGGTGGCCGGGCCGCCGCTCTCTTACGCCGACGTGGTGGACCGCGTGGCGCCCGCGGTGGTGACCATACGCTCTTCGCGGCGGGTGCGCGCGCCGCAGCAGTTCCCCTTCTCCGACGATCCCTTTTTCCGCCAGTTCTTCGGCGGCGCCATTCCCCGGAACGAAGGCACGGAGGTGCGGCGGGCGCTCGGCTCGGGCGTGATCGTGCGCTCCGACGGCTACATCCTGACCAATCACCACGTGATCGACGGCGCCGAGGATATCAAGGTGGATCTGATCTCGCGGCGGACCTATTCGGCCAAGCTGGTGGGGTCCGACCCGCCCAGCGACCTGGCCGTGCTGAGAATCAGCGCCGGCGATCTGCCGGTGCTCGAGTTGGGCGATTCCGACCAGGTGCGGGTGGGGGACGTGTGCCTGGCGGTGGGAAATCCACTGGGCGTCGGCCAGACCGTGACATCCGGAATTGTCAGCGCCAAAGGCCGCGCCACCGGGATTAGCAACGGCAGCTTCGAGGACTTTTTGCAAACCGACGCGCCTATTAACCAGGGCAACTCGGGAGGCGCGCTGGTGGATACGCGCGGCGCGCTCATCGGCATCAACTCCCAGATTCTCTCGCCCACCGGCGCCAACATCGGGATCGGCTTCGCCATTCCCTCCAACATGGCCAAGAGCGTCCTGAACCAGTTGGTGGGCAAGGGGAAAGTGCAGCGGGGCATGATGGGAGTGAGCATTCAGGCGGTGACCAGCGACTTGGCGCAGAGCCTGGGCATGCCGGCGGCGCGCGGCATCGTGGTGAACTCGGTGAACGCGGGTGGCCCGGCGGAAAAGGCGGGACTGAAGACGGGCGATGTGATCCTCCAGCTCAATGGCAAGGATGTCGCCGATACCAACGAGTTTCGCAACCAGATCGCGGCCATGGGGCCGGGGACGGAAGTGAGTCTGAGCATCTGGCGCGACGGCAGAGAACAGCAAGTGCGCGTGCGGCTGGGCGAGCTGACGGCCCAGAACGCGGCGCCGGGGAGCCAGGGCGGGCCGGGCGGCGGCGCCGGCGGACGCCTGGGCGTCTCGGTGGAGCCGCTTACCCCCGACATGGCGGCGCAACTCGGGCTGCGGCGCGGGACGCAAGGGCTGGTGGTGACGGAGGTGGACCCCGCCGGCCCGGCCGGCCAGGCCGGCATTCAGGCGGGAGACGTAATCCAGGAGGTGAACCGCCAGCCGGTGCGCTCGGTGGAAGATGTGCGCGCCGCGCTGCTGCGCTCCGGCGACAGGCCGCCGCTGCTGCTGATTAACCGCGGCGGGCAGACGGTGTTTGTGTCCGTGCCGCTGCGCTGAGAAGCGGCGGAGGATGGTTGGCGGGCGGAAGCGCCTGGCGGTTCCGCCTGCCTTTTCAACCCTGTCAGGCCCCCGGGAGCCAGGATAGAATAAGAACAGCGGGCACTCCATGGCCAATCCATTCGGGGAGATTGCAGGCGCGGCGGGATCTGTCGCCAAAGGGCTGAGCGTTACCTTCAAGGAAATGCTTTCGCCCACGGTGACGGAGTACTACCCCGACGAGCCGGCCAAGTTCGAAGAGCGGTATCGCGGCGCGCACGTGCTGGCGCGCGACGAGAACGGCCTGGAGAAGTGCGTGGCGTGCTTCCTGTGCGCGGCGGCCTGTCCTTCCAACTGCATCTACATCGAGGCCGCGGAGAATACCGCCCAGACCCGGATCTCCGGCGGCGAGCGTTACGCCAAAGTCTATAACATCGACTACAACCGGTGCATCTTCTGCGGATACTGCGTGGAAGCGTGTCCCACGGATGCGATAACCCACGGGCACGGGTTCGAGATAGCCAGCTACAACACCTCCACGCTGGTCAAACGGAAAGAAGACATGCTGGCGCCCCGCTAGCCCACCGCGACAAACCTGAAGGCTTATCCCACGGTGTTCGGGCCGGGCATATTTCGGGCCGGGCATGCCCGGCCCCTACGGACGGTTGGTACGCGGATGCCTCAATCGCGGAGCCTGGACGCCCAGTTCATAGCCACCTTGATGGGAGCGGCGCTGGACCACTCCATGGGCAGGTTGACCAGGAAGCGCTGGCCGTCCGGGGTCGCGTCGAACAGGTTGTAGGGCGCGGAGGGCAGGGGACGCGTTCGAAACAGGACCTGCGGCCGGCCGGCCTGGAATTCGCCGCCGCCCGCCTGCGTGGCGACCGCCATCAATGCGCCATCCTTAGCCATATAGAAGAGCTCGCCGCCGTCGCCGCGCCAGCGCGGCAACGCGCCGCCGTCGCTCGAAACCTGCCATCGCCTCTTGGTATCCGAAGAAGCCGGCTCGAACGGCTGCACGTAGACCTGGTTCGTATCGCTCTCATCGGACTGGTACGCCAGCCATTTCCCGTCGGGAGATACGGCGGCGTAGCCTTCCCGGTGGACCGTCTCCAAAATGGGCCTGGCGCGCCGCTCCGCCACCGAGTACGCCCACACGTCCAAATTCGTGCCGTTCCCAATGGTCCAGAACAGGATATAGCGGCCGTCGCGCGTCCAATCGGTGGGGTATTTCCGAAACGGAGAGGAGAAAAGCGGCTCCGCCTTTCCCTCCAGGGTCGCCGGCTTGACGAACAGATCGTAGTTGTTTCCGGGGGCCCCAAAGAACGCCAGCCGCGAGCCATCCGGCGACCACACCGGCGAACCTTCGTGAAGCAGGGTGTTGGCTACCTGGCTGGTGTTCCCCGCGCTGTCGATGATCCACAGATCGGCGTGCGTTTGGCCGGGCGCCTTGCACGCGGCGGCGGCCCTTTTGCCGTCGGGAGAGATCCGCACGGGCCCCCAGTCTCCGTTCGGGCGCACTTCGGCGAGCTGCTTGCCGGACCGGTCCACCCACAGCAACTGCCTGGTGGCGTCGCCCAGGCTCTGATACGCGAGTACGCCATTATCCGAGACCGAGATGGGGGCGAGCGACAGACTGAGCGCGCCGCTCACCTGTTGCGCAATCTCCGCGACCTCGCCTTCCAGGGAGGGCTTGGCAGGGTCGAACGGCTGGGCCACCAGGGTGTTCTCGCGCAGGAACAGCAGGTGGCCCCTTCCCTCGCCCGGCGCATAGACCGCGTTGGTGGCGGAAATCAGGATGCGCCGGGGCTTGGACCCGTCTAGCCCCGCGGCATACACCCCGGTGGCGGACTCCACCTCGCTCAGGACGAAGAACAGGAAGTGGTTGCCGTCGGGGAGGAATTGCGGCCACAGATGGGCCAGCTCGGAGCGGGCGGCGTCCGGCTTCGAGACAATCCGCGGCGTTCCGCCGTTAGCGGAAACCTGGAACAGGCCGCCCGAGATGCCCGGCGCGAATAGGATGGTTCCTTCGCGATTCCACGATCCGCCGGCGGAGGTGGCCTCGGTCTTGCAAATGGTCTGGGGAACGCCGTTGGGAATGCGGATTTTCTTGAGCGATTGCTCGGCGAAAAAGGCGATCCAAAGGCCGTCGGGAGACCAGAATGGTTCGGACCCGCCCTCGGTGCCGGCAACCGGGTCGGCGTTGTCGGAATCGAGGGGGCGGAGCCAAAGCATGCGTGCGCCGCTGGGCCCGACCGCCGAGAAAGTCAGATAGCGGCCGTCCGGGGAAACCGAGGGAGCGCTTGGATAGCTGGCGTTGGCGGGCGGCGCAACGGTGAACTTGACGCCGAATGGGGGCTCCCGGCGGCCCAGGAACAGCTTGGCCCCGAGAACTCCGGCGGCCGCCACCGCCAGGAGCAGAACCGCGACAAGGAGCCACCGCCAGACGCGGAAACGCCGCGGCGCCGGCTGGTTGCGCCGCAAATGAAGAGTTTTGAACTCCGAAATAGCCGGCAGAGCGCGCGCCGCCAGCTTGAGCTCGGTGACGGCGTTTTGAATCCGCTGCCGCCGGTTGGCGGGGTCCTTCTCGAGGCAGCCCGCGATCACGCCCTCCATGGCGGCGGGAATGGCCTCATGGGCCAGCAAGGAGGCCGGGTTATCTTCCAGAATCGCGCGATCCAGCTCGGGGCCATGGCCTCCGAAAGCGGGCCTTCCGGCGAGCATCAGGTAGAGCAGAGCGCCGTAAGCGAACACGTCGCTGCGAGCGTCGGCCGGCTCTCCCCGAACCTGTTCCGGCGAGCGGTAAGGCGCATCCAGCGGGTCAACCTGTTTGGGAGGCTCGAGCACGCGGGCGCCGAGGGAGGTGAGCATCACGGAATAGGGCGAGAGCGCGCCATGGACAAGGCCGCGGCTGTGCGCCAGAGTCAGGATGTTCCCGATCTCGACGGCATACCGCAAGATCACCGCCGGGGGCGGCGTTCCCCGGGCCAGCCGCTCGGCGAGAAGTTCGCCCTCCACCACCGCTTGGCTGAGAAAATCCGTTCGGCCTATGCCTGCTTCAAGCACGATCCGCACACTCACAATCTGGGAGGGCTCCGGCGCATCCGGCGAGCCCGAAAAGTCCCGCACAACCCGCATCGCGCCACACCAAGCGCGGTAACCCGCTGTCAATCAGAATTTTACTATCCGCCCATCGGGATCTCAACGAGAGTACCGGCTCAGGACGGTACCAGAGGGGTAGGGTTACCGCTGGTACTGGACAGGCTTTTCGGCCCGCGCTGGCAGTCTGAGGATGGACCATTGTCCACCGGACGCCGGGCTGCCCGGTAGTGGAGCGACTTGCCGGCCCGCCGGGGAAGTAAGGCAAGCCGCGACCGGCTTTCCCGCGAAACGCCGCTTGGGGGCCATTCCGAGTGGCCGATCCAGTCACCTTCTCCAGGAGAGGTGAGATGATAGAGAGAGAGGAAACCGATATGAAGACCGTGGACTTCACAGGCGAGCTTGCGCCGAACGGTCAGATTGCCGTCCCGCCTGCGATCGCATCGCAGGTTCCGCCTGGGGAACCGATTCAGGTTGTCCTCCAGTGGGGCGCCTCCGACGACGACACCGCCTGGCGTGAGGCGGGGCGCCGGCGGTTTGAAGCGGCCTACGCCGCCGATGACTCGGTCTACGAACTGCTGATCCATGACCCTTCGGCCCGGTGAAATCGTCCTCATCCGGATCGGTTTCCATCAGGCGCCTGGCGGCAAATTGCGTCCGGCGGCGGTCCTTTTGGACGCGGAAGACGACGATTTCGTCGCCGCTCCCGTTACTTCCCGCTTGCGAGTATCCGTATTCGATGTCCCGATTCACCAATGGCGTGAGGCCGGCTTGAACACAGCCTCGACAATTCGCGTTCACAAGCTGACGGTGCTGGCGAAGGATGAAATTGCGCGCCGCCTCGGTGAACTCACTGTGGCCGACCGAACCGCGCTTGCAGAGGTTCTGCGCCGCGCGTTTTCGATGGATCGGTAGTGCCACCTGGAGGCTGGATCTCAGGCCAGTGGAACCAGTCGCGACCGGCGGATGCGGCGGTCGCGCGTCATCAGCGGCGCGCCATGAACCAGACTGGTGGCGGCGATGATCCCGTCGGCTGGATCGCCTCGAAAATCCAGAGCGCGGATTCGCCGGCATACCGCCAGGTCCAGCGGCCAGATATGGATGCTGGAAAGCGCCCGCGCGAAATCCGCCGAATCGATGTCCAGATCGATCCGTCCCAACTGCGCCAGTTTGGCCAGCTCCCAAATCACGATGGCCGAGATGCCCCACTGATCGTTGGCGAGCGCCTCGCGTTCCTTGACGGTGAGTTGCCCCCTCAGGGCGTGGATCAGAATGTGGGTGTCGAGATTCAGCATCGCGTGGGACAGACGATCGCCTTTTGTCGTCCGTCAAGGTCGAGGTTTAGCATTGCGGCGCGAGAATTCCGCATTCCACGGGATACCGGTGGACAGCAGATTGCCCTTAATGTTGAGCTTCCCCTTCATGCTTCCAATCAGGGCGGCGCAGCCGGAAGAGATCGGAATCACCTTGGCTACGGGCTTGCCGCGTTTCGTGATCACGATGCCCTCCGCGCCGAGGTCGTCCAGCAAGCTCAGGCACTGCTCCTTGAATTTCGAAGCATTGATCTGCTGCATCGACCACAGGATAGCGCATGGTCATCTGAGATGTCCAGTTCACGCCGTCATTTCGTGGTACTTGCCGCGCCGGTATTGGCGCACCACCGATAGCACGTCGAGACCGTACTTTACGGGGTTGAGGTGCGATTTTTCGCCGGCGTAGATCGTCGGAATGGGAACCTCGACGATGCGCAGGCCCTTGACGTGGGCCAGCACCAGCATCTCGAGATCGAAATCGAACGAGTTGGAGAGTTTCTCCCAGGGGATGGTCTCCATGGCTTTGCGCGAATAAGCCATGTAGCCGCTGTGATACTCGGCCATGGACATGCCGAAGGCGCGGTTCTCGATGGCGGTGAGTACCTTGTTGGCCGCGAACTTATAGAGCGGCATGCCGCCGCGGATGGCGCCGCCGCCCAACATGCGGGAGCCTTGCGCCATGTCGGCCGCGCCGCGGTCGAACGGCTCCAGGATCTCGGGGATCTTCTCGGGGGAGTACTGCCCATCGGAGTGCAGCAGGATGGCCACCTGCGCGCCCTCGGCCAAGGCATACCGCAGGAGCGTCTTTTCCGCCTCGCCGTAGCCGCGGTTGCTCGGGTGATTGAGAATCGCCAGGTTTGAGAACCGCGCGGCCAGGCGCCGGAGGGCCGCCTCGGTATTGTCTATCGAGCCGTCGTTGACCGCGGCGTAACGCCGGATGCGGCGGCGCGCCTCTTCGGGGATGCGGTCGAAGACGCGCTCCACGGTGGCGCCGGCGTTGTAGGCGGGCACGAGAACGAAAACGTCTTCCACCATCAGGCGATCTGCGCCTTGGCTTTGCGGGTTTCCTCCACGTAGTAGCGCATGGTGGTTTCGAGGATATCCCGCACCGGCCAAACCGGCTCCCAGCCCAGCAGCGTCCGCGCCTTGGCGATGTCGGGGATGCGGCGGTCGGAATCGTCGTAGCCCGCCCCGTAGAACTCTTCGCCGGTGACGCTGACGATTTCCGACAGCGGCGCGCCATTTTGGCGGAACTCCGCGGCGTAGATCTCGCGCATGGTCTCGGCCATCTGGCGAATCGAGATTTCGTTCAGCGGCGAACCGATGTTGAGGATCTGCCGGTCGCAGACGCCGCCGGGGTTCTGGACGATGCGCCAGCAGCACTCCACGGCATCGTCTATATAGGTGTAGCAGCGCCGGTTCGACCCGCCGTTCACCAGTTGCATGGGCGTTCCGTTCAGAAGCGCGTCCATGAAGAACGAGAAAACGCGCGGGATGCCTTCGCCGTCGCTGGGGAGGAAATCGATCTTCGGCCCGATGAAGTTGAAGGGACGGATGATGGTGTAATTGAAGCCCATCTCCAGCCCGTAGGCGTGCAGCACGCGCTCGAGCAACTGCTTGGCGCAGGAATAAATCCAGCGGTGCTTCGAAACGGGGCCGAGGATGTACTCGCTCGTGTCTTCCGAGAAAGTAGCGTGGATGGGGTCCTCCGGGTCGGCCAGGCGGGCGTTCGGGAGGCTGGCGGCGGTTCTGCCGTAAACCTCGCAGGTGGAGAACTGGATGAGCCGCTTCTTGTGGCGAACGCAGGCCTCCGCGATCTTCAGGTTCTCGATGAAGTTGAGGCGGAAGACCTCGAGCGGAATGCGCAGGTACAGGCCGGGGTTGGCGTAGGCGATGAGATCGATCACCAGGTCCGCGTCGCGCACCGCGCGGTCGAGGTCCCAGCCCGGCTCGCGGATGTCCTGCCGGACGGCCTTGAGATTCGAACTCCCGATATCATCGGAGACCTTATCCAGATCGATATCGACCGCCGTGACCGCGCATCCTTCCCGCAGCAGGCGGTGGGTGAGATGAGAGCCGATGAAGCCACCGGCCCCTAGACTTAAGATATTCATACCCGTTACGGTTTGATACAGCCCTTCGATCGACGCTATACTAACACGATTGTGACAGGCGTTACTACCAGGAGGCGCCGGCGTGCCGCCGAGCCCGGAACTCTGGCTGGCGGCGGCGGCGCTGCTGGCGGGGCTGATGGCGGCGTGGTTCCGCTGGCGATGGGTAGCGTGGTGGGAGCGGCCGCTCGCGCGGCTGGCCCGGCGCAAGAAGGCGGCCATCCTGGCGGCGGCGCTGGCGCCGCTGATCGTGCGCGCGGCGCTGCTTCCCTGGTTTCCACCGCCGGAGCCCAGGGTGCACGACGAATTCAGCTTCCTGCTGGCGGCGGACACCTTCGCCCACGGGCGGCTGGCGAATCCGCCGCACCCGTGCTGGGTTCACTTCGAGAGCATCCACATTCTTGCCCGTCCCACCTACGCCAGCGCGTTCCCGGTGGCGCCGGCCGCTTTTCTGGCGGCGGGAATGGTCCTGTTTGGATCTCCCTGGATCGGGGTGATGCTGGGCATCGGGCTCATGTGCGGAGCGGTGTGCTGGATGTTGCAAGGCTTCGTCGCGCCGCGTTGGGCGCTGCTGGGCGCGCTGCTATGGGCTGCGCGGGTGGGCGTCTCCGAGCTACTGGATGAACGGGTTCTGGGGCGGGGCGGTGGCCGCCGCCGGAGGAGCGCTCGCCCTGGGGGCCATGGCGCGCATCCCGCGCAAACCGGATTGGCGGCTTACGGCGGCGATGGCCGCCGGATTCGCCATTCTGTTCCACAGCCGGCCGTATGAAGGCGGCGTGCTCGGGCTGGCCATCGGGGCCGCGCTGCTGATCCGGCTGACCGGCAAGGGAGCGCCCGGCCGGGGAATGGTTTTGCGCCAGGTGGCGCTCCCGCTGGCGCTGTTCATGGTGGCGCTGGGCGCGGCCAGCGCCTGGTATTTCTACAGCGTCACGGGAAACCCGCTCGAACTGCCGTATGCCTTGGACCGCCGGACGATGACGCTCGCGCCGCATTTCATCTGGCAATCGCCGCGGCCCGAACCGCTCTACAACAACGCTGAAATGCGCGGGTTTTACACCATCTGGGAGATGCACTCCTACGACCTGGCCCGCAACTCGCTGCGCACCGACCTGCCGCTGAAGCTGGCGACTTTCTGGCGGTTCTATTTCGGCCCGCTGTTTAGCCTGCCCCTGGCAGCCGCGCTGCTACTGTGGAGAGACCGGCGGGTGAAGATGGCCCTGACGATGGTCGGGGCGCTCGTCCTGGCGCTGCTGCCGGAGGTGTGGCATTTGCCGCACTATGCCGCTCCCGGCGCCTGCCTCGCCATGTTGCTGGTGGTGATGGGGATGCGGCGCCTGCGCGCCGTTTCGTGGCGGGGGCGCCGGTGGGGGCTGTATTTCGTCCGCGCTCTCCCGGTCGCCTGCCTGGCCATGCTGATGGCGCAAATTGCGGCTGGCCCCCAATTCAGCCATGGCCTGCCGCAGCAGATGTGGCGTTGGCCGCAGACCGATTGGCGCCGCCCGCAAGTCCTCGACCAGCTCCGCCACACGGCCGGGCGGCACCTGGTGTTCGTGAGGTACGACCGCCGCCACGACCCGGGCGAAGAGTGGGTCTACAACGGCGCCGATATCGACGGATCGCCAGTGGTCTGGGCGCGCGAATTGGATCCCGAGAGCAACGCCAAACTGATGCGCTACTTCGCCGGGCGAAAAGTCTGGCTGGTGGAGCCGGACCGCCACCCTCCAACGCTCGTGCCGTACGAAGCGGCGCCGTTCCGGCCCATGCCGTTCGTCCAGTTGGGCGCCCCGGGCATTCCCGTGCTGCGTGAGGTGGGCGAGTTGAAGCAGCGGATCCTGAAGGCCGCCACGGCGGACGAGAGCGCACGATTCAGTTGCGACGTCTGGAGCTACCACTTCATGCAGGCCACCGGCGTAATGGTGTACGTAACTTCGGATTGTTACGGCGCCGACCGCGGCCAACCGGTGAGCTTCGACCATTACTTCGCCTGGCTGCGCGCGCAGCGGTAGGGGCCGCGCACGCCCGGCCTTCGGAGGCCTGGTGCTAGCCTGCATGCCTCACAGGTGGCCCGAAGACGTGGCGCACGCACTCGTGCGTGCCGTGTCGAGACTCTTATCGACACGTTCGGGGGCGCGGACAGCCCGTCGAGCCGGGGCGTCGGCATGAGTGCCGACGCGGCACGCACTCGTGCGTGCGCCACGTTTGTCGCGGCCGAGTCTCTGTGAGAAGGTCCAGCTAGCTTCCGTTCGTATTGGCGGACGCGAGCGTGCTGTTGCCCCTGCTCCAGATGCCCTGGATCGCGGGCTGCGGGGTCGCCAACAGCGCCAGACAGGCCATGGCGATAAATGTGATGAGCAGAGAGTACTCCACCAGGTCCTGCCCCTCCTCATCCCGCCAGAAGTCGTAGAAACGCTGCATTCCAGGTCTCCGGAACCTATTGAAGCCGATTTCCCGGGAGTTTTCAAGATTAGTTATCCAAAGTACTATCCGGGGTATGAGAGTTTTATGATTGGACCCTGAGAACTGCTATCCAAAGTTACTCGTTCTCCGTAACTGTTACTAACAGAAGTTATGGAACCGGGATTACGGAAGATATCGAATGCGCGCCCCGTGGACACGCGGATTCTTCCATTCTCCGGCCGGGCGGGCATTGGAGGAAGGTGGAGCGCATCGCTCGGCCGTGCCGACCCCCGTTATTGACCCGCGTCTTGTGAACGGGGTGGGTGTCCTCCGAGCGCCTTCAGGCTTCTCCCTCGCGGCGCGCCCCGAAGGACAGCCGCCGGGAGCTTGCACACCGGCGCTTTAGACGAGTCGGACTCCCTATTTTTGGGTGTTGGATCAAAAATAGGTGGACCGGCGACCGCGTCGCAGACACGCTCCACAGCCATGGTACCGCAAGCGCGCCGGAAAAGCGATGCGATTTCAAAACTGCTTCGGGCCGCGGGTGAACGCCGGCCAACGCAGATGCGAGTTCTGTTTTCAATCCGCGCTTGTCCGCGTTCATCGGCGGCCCGAATCTCGCGGCGCAAGGGGCCGGATACAATTGAATCATGCCTTTCGTCTCCGTTCCCGACGCCTTGGAAGAGATGCGCGCAGGCCGCATTCTGGTGGTGGTTGACGACGAAGACCGGGAGAACGAAGGCGACCTGACGGTCGCGGCGGAGCGCGTTTCCGCCGAGACCATCAACTTCATGGCCACCTACGGCCGGGGGCTCATCTGCCTGGCGCTGACCCCGGAGCGGTGCGACTACCTGGCGCTGCCGCTTATGACCGCGCAGAATACCTCGAGTTTCGGCACCGCGTTTTGCGAATCGATAGACGCGCGGGCGGGCGTGACCACCGGCATCTCGGCGGCGGACCGCGCGCGCACGATTTTGACGGCCGTGGATCCCCAGTGCCGGCCGGCCGACCTGGCGCGGCCCGGACACATTCTCCCTCTGCGCGCGCGCGAGGGCGGCGTGCTGGTGCGCGCCGGGCAGACGGAGGCCGCGGTGGACCTGGCGCGCATGGCCGGGCTGGCGCCCGCCGGCGTTATCTGCGAAATCATGAACGACGACGGCTCCATGGCGCGCGTTCCGCAGCTCGTGGAGTTTTGCGCGCGGCACGGCCTCAAAATGATCTCCGTGGCCGAGCTCATTCGCTACCGCATGAAGCACGAGGCGTTTCTGCGGCGGGTGGCGGAGGGATCGGTGGAGACCGAGTTCGGCGAGTTTCACGCCATCGCTTACGCCAGCGAGTTCAATTCCGAGTATCACGTGGCGCTGGTGCGGGGCGAGGTGGCCGGCCGGGAGCGGGTGCTGGTGCGGATGCACTCGCGCTGCATGTTCGGCGACGTGTTCCACTCGACGAGCTGCGGCTGCGGGCGCCTGATTCGCAATTCGTTGCGCACCATCGCCGCGGAAGGCGCGGGCGTGCTGGTCTATTTGCACGAAACGGGACCCGGATTCGGCGTGGAGCGGGGACCCCGCGGCGAGCCTCGCATCGCCACCCACAGCCGCGATTTGCCCCAGTACAGGGGCGAAGCGGGCCAGAGGCGCCTGCAACACGAGCACGGCATCGGGGCGCAGATCCTGTCGGACCTGGGGCTGCACACCGTGCGCCTGCTGACCAATCATCCGCGCAAGATCGTAGCGCTCGAAGGCTTCGGAATCGAGATCGTGGGACAGGAGCCGGTGGGGGAGTAGCCTCCGGCCCCGCGGCCAAGTGCAGCCGCCACTCCCCGGAGGACCGTTGCGGCCACTTGTCCAGAAACGACTCTTCACTCGGAACAGCCTGCCCGCCGCCATAACGTCGGTGAGAGACGGGCATCCGCGGCGTCGCCCGGTGCGACAATAGGATCATGGATCGCGAGCAGGTGATCGCCGCATTGCGTGGACGAGAGAAGGAATTGCGCGCCGCTGGCGTGGTTCGCATTTCATTGTTCGGTTCAACCGCCCGTGGCGAACAGCGTCCTGATTCCGACGTTGACCTGCTGGCTGCCTTCGACAGTTCCCGTCGCCTGTCGCTTCTCGACGTAGTCGGAATCGAGCGGCAAATCTCGGACGTGCTTGGGCGGCCCGTCGAACTGGTCGAGGAAGGGACGCTGAAACCGCGAGTGCGGCGGACTGTCGACGCCGAGGCGGTCCGTGCCTTCTAAGGATCCGATCCAGCGGTTCGAAGACATTCTCGACAACGCCATCCTCATCCTGGAGTTCACGAAGGGGATGGACTTGAACTTTAACGGATGCATAGAAGTCGGCCGCCCGCTCCGGGACTGGTTCGCAGCGCACGATGGCCAGGAATTGGCGGCCGGTCTCCTCTAACTCCGTGCGCCGTCTGCCGGGCGGCAGCCTGGCGATCCCGAAGAGTATTTCGCCTCGAACGATCGTGCAAGTAACCACGCGATCGCCTTAGTCCAGTCCAGCCATCCAGTTCTCGATTCGCGGGACTGCCCTCATCAAATCGCCGATCGCGTTTGTGTCCAGGAGATACGTCACCGCGGTGGCCGTCCGTCGAAGGCGCCCTGGTCGCGCACCGGTAGCCGTCCGGCGGCAATCGCGACCTCAAGATCATCGATAGCCGCGGCGCTTGGATGAGGTAGTCCCCGAGCGGCCCACAATACGACTTCAGGCGAACTCATCCGGTCGAAGAGAGAGCGCAGACGCTCCAGGGCCACCTGCTCCACGCTCTTCTGCTGCGCGGCGGCGATCTCCTCCAGGCCACGTACGAGGCCATCTGGAATTTGAATCGTCATCGTGCACCTCGAAACCATTCTCTCAAGACTACGAGCGCCTTGCATCACGCCATCGTTGGGCGGCCCGGCTGAGGCGCCTGCAACACGAGCACGGCATCGGGGCGCAGATCCTCTCGGACCTGGGGCTGCACACCGTGCGCCTGCCGACCAACCATCCGCGCAGGATCGTAGCGCTCGAAGGCTTCGGAATCGAGATCGTGGGACAGGAGCCGGTGGGGGAGTAGCCTGCCGCGCCGGCGGGTCCGCGGCGAATCCAAGTGTGGAATTCCACTCTACAGACGGAGTTGGGGCGTCCCATGGGACTTGAATTGAGCCGCGGAACAGTGCAGAATCGTCGATGGGGATCCCCAAAGTTTTCCTGGATACGTTCGTGCCAGCGGACGCGGGCCGGAGCCCAGGCGCCAATCTGGTCTTCGCTTGAGACAACTCGGGTCACCCGAGTGGCAGGGAGCCCGAAGTTGCGACCGAAACACAAATAAAGGAGAAGTTAATGACGGATAATTCTTTTTCGCGCCGAATGTTCCTGTCCGCCGCGGCGGCAGCGGCTCCGGCGGCGGCTGCTCCGGCGGCAGCGGCTCCGCCGGCGCCGGTCCTGATTGCCTCGGACAGAATTGCGATATTCGATCCGCCGCCCGCCCGGGTCCGAATCGTGGCTGCCACCGCCGCATCCGTGGTGGGCCCCGCCAGGTATACCCCGGCGGAGATCAAGCAGATCACTTCCGCGGGCAAGGACGTGCAGATGACCCTGCCGGCCAGCGCCGACGAAATGAACAGGACGCTGCCCGAGGCCGACGTGGTTATCGGCTCGCTCAACGCGGAGTGGCTGGCGAAGGCCAAGAACCTGCGCTGGTTGCAGGCCGCCGAAGCGGGCATGGAGCACATCCTGTTTCCGGAGCTCATCAAGAGCGATATCGTGGTGACCAACATGGCGCGCATGTTCGCCCCGGCCATCTCCGAGACGTGCATCGCGATGCTGTTGAGCCTCACGCGCGGGTTCAACAAGTTCTATTATCCGCAGTTCCAGAAGCGCACCTGGAATGCCGAGCGGAATTCGCTGGTGGAAGTCAACGGCATGACCATGGGCATTGTCGGGATGGGCGGCATTGGACAGGCCGTGGCTAAGAAAGCCTACTATGGCTTCGACATGAAGGTCCTGGCCACGGATGCGAAACCCATGGCCAAGCCGCTCTTCGTGGACACCCTCCGCGAGCCGGCGTGGTTCATGGAGATGGTCCCGCAGGTGGACATCCTGGTGAGCGCGGCGCCTTCCACTCCGGATACCGAAAAGCTGTTCAATGCCAAGGTGTTCAAGGCGATGAAGAAGACGGCGTACTTCATCAGCTTGTCCCGGGGCGCGCTGGTGGACGAGGACGCGCTCACCCAGGCGCTGAAGGAAGGCTGGATCGCCGGCGCCGGGATGGACCCCAACCGCGTCGAGCCGCTGCCCTCCTCAAGCACGCTCTGGGATTGCCCGAACCTGATCATCACCTGCCACAGCGCCGGATTCGCGCCACAACGCCAGACCCGGCTGATCGGGTTGCTGGCCGACAACGTGCGGCGCTACACCAGCGGCTTGCCGCTGATGAACGTGGTGGACAAACAGCGGGGATACTAACCCTCTTGTGGGGCAGGCTGGAAGCCTGCGGCGGGTTGGCAACCCGCCAGCAATGTGGCGCCGGTTGGCAGCCGGCGCGCAGGATGTCATCCTGCCCCACTCCGTGTGTAGGTGATGCGTATGAAACTTGCATTTCTGGTTTTCCCGATGCTCGTAACCGCCGTGTGCCTGGCGCAACAGGGCTGGAACTCGCACGAAGGCGGGTTGCTCAAATACCGGGTCATGATCCGCTTCGGCGAGGAGCCCGACACGCTGCCCGACGGCTGGCGGTTTGGCCGGGTTTCGGCCGTGGCCGTGGACTCGGCGGGGAATGTCTACGTCTCCCAGCGCGGCCCCCGCGCCGACCCCATCGTGGTCTTCGATGCCACCGGCAAGTATCTCCGTTCCTGGGGCAAGGGCCTGTTCAGCAACCCCCACGGGCTGAGGATCGACGCCCAAGGCCATGTGTGGACCACCGATACCGGCTATCACCTGGTGATGGAATTCACCAACGACGGCAAGCTCGTGCGCACTCTGGGCACCAAGGGAAAGCCGGATGCGACGCGGGATACATTCAACCGTCCGACCGACGTTGCGTTCCTGCCCAACGGCGACTTTTTCGTTACCGACGGCTACGGCAACTCGCGCGTGGTGAAGTTCTCCCGCGACGGCCAGTACCTGATGGAATGGGGCAAGCGCGGCAAAGGTCCGGGCGAGTTCGACACGCCCCACGTAGCGGTGGTCGACTCGCACCAGAACGTCTACGTCAGCGACCGCGAGAACAACCGCATCCAGATTTTCGATTCCAACGGAAAGTTCCTCCGGCAGTGGACCCATCTGGGGGCCACCCAGGGGATGGACATCTCGCCCAAAGACGAGTTGTGGATCATTACCCACCGGAACAATGAAGAGAACCTCTCCTACGACACGCTCGCGGGGCGGATCATGCGCATCGACATCGCGTCGGGCCAGATTCTCGGCTCCATGGAGAGTCCCGGGCATTGGCTGGGGCTGGGCCGCAACGGGGATATCTTCATCGCCAGCCTGACCGGGAATGTCTTCCGGTGGTATCCGGGATGGGTGACGGGCCTGCGCGAGGCGGCCCCCGGCGTGGTGAAGTAGGGGCCGGGCACGCCCGGCCCTGGCGGCGAGAACCGAGGTTGACAGACGACGGAAACCGGTCGTCTGTCCCACCCCGGAGGACGGGATCGGACAGAGTTGCATCCGATTTGCGAAAAACGCACCCGAAATGGGGATATACTGTCAGAAGTCGGTCCCTGCGGACCGAAGGGAGGTCATTGGTCCATGTCAGTCACACGCAGATCCTTTTTCGCCCGCGCGGGGGCGATTGCCGCCGCCCAGGGCCTGGCCTTGAAGGCGCAGCAGCCGCAGAAGCCGCCCGTCGATCCGGGGGCAACGCCCCAGGATCCCCGCATGGCCGCGGCCGCGGGCGATGTCGCCAAGCTCTTCAAGTATTACGATCGCCGCTCGAAAGTTTCCATTATCAAGGGTGAGAACCGGCGCAAGAACATTTTCGACGCTCTGGTCGCGATCGACGACCAGATCAAGCCCGGTCTTAAGACCAGGAAATACGTTCTCATCAAACCCAACGGCAGCGACCCGAGCAGGCAACTGATTTCCACCCAAGCCGATACCGTGCACGGCATCCTCGACTACCTGGCCCCCCGCTTCAAGGGTCCCGTGGTGGTGGCTGAAGTCTCCGGCGCTCCGGCCAAGCAGGCTACCAGCCAGTTCGGCTGGGACAAGATTTTCGCCGAGCACAAGTCCTTGAAGATCACCTTCGAGGTTCCCAACGAGCAGGAGAACGCCTACGAGATTCTGAACGGGATGGATTACGACATGCACCTGATCCCCATCCGGATGGCGTCTCGAATCGTGGACCCCGATGCCTTTGTTATTTCTTCGGCGGCGATGAAGACGCACAACATGGTGGTAGCCACCATGACCATCAAAAACATGGTCGTGGGGGCGGCCATGACTCCGCCTCCCGGAGGAGAGAAGCGGCCCTGGGCGGAGAGCGACAAGCGCAAGTTCCACGTGGGCATCCGGGCGGGCAACTACAACCTGTATCTTGGCGCCAAGATGATGGTTCGCAACTGGGGAGTGGGAATCGTGGACGGGTTCGAGGGCATGGAAGGGAACGGTCCCGTTTCGGGCACCCCGGTGCCCTCTCGCATCGCCCTGGCCTCGACGGATTTCCTGGCGGTGGATCGCGTGGGCCTCGAGTGCATGGGGGTCGATCCCAGTTACCCCGGCTATCTCAACTACTGCTACCAGGGCGGAGTGGGCCAATACGATCTGAACAAGATCGACGTGATTGGGGCCAAGATCGCCGACGTGAAGAAGAAGTACCGGCTGCACGCCGATGTGGACCGCATGCTGGAGTGGCGCGGCCCCATGCTGGACCTGCCGCCCAACCTGGGCCGCAACCTGCGCCCCACCGACGAGGAACTCGCGGCCTACGCCTGATGGCGGCGGGATCGGCTTAACGCTAGCAATAACCACGCCGGCCGCTCCCCGACGGTCGCGGCTCGCCAGGCCGTTATCGAGCCGCGACCGTCAGGGAGCGGTCGGCGCAGTTATTTCAGCCTCCGTTTTTCCGCCTCCGTTTTTCCGCCACGGCAAGCGTGGTAGTGTATACTCTTCAGGCCATCAATGGCAGGTTCCGGGTAAGCAAATCCCGAAAGGAGCGCACGTCAGTCATGAGAGCGTCATCACAGATAAGGGTAGTCGGTTCGTTTTTGGCCATCGCGCTGCTAAGCGTCGTGGCGCCGGCGCAACAGGCGGGCGGGGGGCAGGGCGGCGCGAAACCCCCGCTGTACAATACGGCCAAGCAGAAGCTTCTAGACCACAAACAGATCTTCAGCTTCACGGTATTCAAGTTCGATCCCGCCGATTACTGCGAGAAGGCCAAGCATTACGATTACACCTGGTTCGACATGCAGCACAGCACGCTGGAGTTCAAAGACATCGAGCAGATGATCGCGGCCTGCCCGCACGCCCCGGCTATCCCCATGATCCGGGTGCCGGACGCGCAGGAATGGATGATCCAGCATGCCACGGACATCGGCGCGCTGGGCATCATCGTCCCCACGGTGGACGATGGCAACAAGGCGCGGGAAGCCGCCAAGTGGATTCGGTATCCTCCAATCGCGAGGCGCAGCTCGGGGCAGGGCCAGGCATCCAACATTTGGGGCAATGGCGACTACCGGCACACCATCGACGACAACATTCTGTTGATCATCATGATCGAGACGCCCACCGGCGTGTCGAATGCCGATGAAATCGCCTCGACGCCCGGCGTGGATGTGGTCATCATCGGGAACAACGATCTGACCCAGTTTTCGGGATACCCGGCGACCGACCCGCACTACCAGGAAATGATCACCAAGGTTCACGACGCGGCGATAAAGGCGGGCAAGATTTCCGGCGAGGCGAATTTCAATTTTGCGAAGGGAAATCCGCTCAGCAGTACCAGCTATTTCTTCCAGAACGGTCCCTCGAACGATGGCTGGACGCCGCCAGGCGGCGGTGGCCGTGGCGGCGGCGGCGGACGCGGCGGCGCGGCCCCGAGCCCCGCTCCGCAGCCCGGAAGATAGCCTGACAGCCCATGGCGGCGGGCCGGTTTGGGCAAACTGCCCAAAATCGGAGGCTAAGCCGTGGATCATGGGGTCCGCCCCACCATAAACGCGAGGTGACTCGCGCTATTCTGTTCCCATGCGTGGGCCGTA
This sequence comes from Terriglobia bacterium, assembly GCA_963767595.1. Taxonomy (GTDB): domain Bacteria; phylum Acidobacteriota; class Terriglobia; order Bryobacterales; family Bryobacteraceae; genus BOG-224. Next base: position 400,136 of record CAVYEK010000013.1, on the reverse strand, counting down.
CCCCATCCTTATCCCGCCATGTTCGGCTACTTTCTGTTGGGCGTGACCTTCGCCTTCGCCGCGGTAGCCCAGCCGGGCCCAATGCAGGCCTGGCTGATCGCGCAGACGGCCAGCCACGGCTGGCGCCGCACGCTGCCGGCGGCTTTCTCCCCCCTGCTCAGCGATGTCCCGGTGATCCTGCTAACCATGCTGGCGTTGAGCCGCCTGCCCGCGTGGTTCACCACCTGGCTGCGGCTGGCGGGCGGCGCCTTCGTGCTGTACCTGGCGTTCGGCGCCTTCCGGACGTGGCGGCGCTTCGACCCCCAGAAGCCGCCGGCGCCCCAAGCGGGCGGGAGCTTGATGCGGGCCACCCTGGTGAACCTGTTGAACCCCAATCCCTGGCTCTGCTGGAGCCTGGTCTTGGGACCCCTCCTGCTGAAAGCCTGGCGCCAGGCGCCGTCCCACGCCGCAGCCCTGCTGGCCGGGTTCTACGGCGTGATGGTGCTGGGGCTGGCGGGGACCATCGTCCTGTTTGGGCAGGCGCGGAAACTGGGGCCGAGCGTGACGCGGACGTTGATCGGCCTCTCGGCGGTGGCGCTGGCGCTTTTCGGATGCTGGCTGCTGTGGCCGGCCTCATTCCTTGGGAGTTGATAGGGACTCACCCGCCCATGGTTTTCCGCAGGAAGACCAACTGTCCCAAGTGATAGGAGTTGTGGTCCGCCAGGACCAGCGCCTCGCGGAGCAGGGTTTGCTTGGTTCCGTGAGGGATTCTCGCCAGCAGGTCGTGGGTGGTATCGGCCACCAGATCCTGCATGGCCTTCAGATCCATTTGAAACTGCCGCACGCTCCGATCCCAGGCATCCTCGCTGGGCGGAGCCTCGGTGGCCGGCCAGTAGTCGTCGGGAAACTTCCTGGCCTGGTATTGGGGATTGCGGCTGAAGTCGAGAATATCCTCCTGTGCAATCCGCATGTGCTCCAACAGTTGCCAGGGCGAATGCGGCGCGCCATTCGGCTTGGCGCCGCGCAGTTCCACGGGGAAGCCGGCCAGGGCGGCATCGAAACTCAGGTGCGCGCCCTTCATGCCCAGCAGGTCGGCCAGGTGCTTGCGTAGAGAGACGGTCTCTTGCTTTGCCATACTCTTAGTCTCTCACCGCCGATCCGGCGTTTATGCCGGCTTCTGGCTGCGCAGGGCGATGCCCAGCTCACGCAACTGCCGGTCCGGCACCCGCGCCGGGGCTTCGCACATGAGGTCCGTGCCGCGCGCCGTTTTGGGGAACGGGATCACGTCGCGGATGGAGGTCTCGCCGGCCAGAATCATCACCAGGCGATCCAACCCCAGGGCCATTCCGCCGTGCGGCGGAGCCCCGTATTCGAGCGCATCCAGCAGGAAACCGAAGCGCATGTGGGCTTCCTCGGCGCTCATCCCCAGGGCCGCGAAAACCTTCGACTGCACGTCGCGCCGATGAATACGGATGGACCCCGATCCCAGCTCGACGCCGTTCAACACCAGGTCGTAGGATTTGGCGCGGCAGCGGGCCGGGTCAGCGGTGAGTTTCTCCAAGTCTTCGTCGTGCACCGAAGTGAAGGGGTGGTGGGCGGCGTTCCAGCGGTTCTCTTCCTCGTCCCATTCGAACATGGGGAAGTCCACCACCCAGAGGAACTGGAGGTTCTTGGGGTCGAGCAGCTTGTGACGGTCGTTGAACTTCTGCGCGCAATGGAGGCGCAGTTGGCCGCAGGCCTGGTAGACGGTCTCCTCGGGGCGGTGACCCTTGGGCTCGCCGGCCCAGGCGGCCAGGACGAGAAGGTCTTCCGCGCCTGCGCCTGCGCGCCGGCGCACCAGGGCCATTGGCTCGGGGTAATCGCGCTCCAGGCGGCGGGTATCGTCGTAAACTCTCAAGCCGCGCTCACCGCCGAAGGCTTTCAGCTCGTCGCGCTCCTTGCGGCTGGGCGCGCCGGTTCCGGGGATATGGATCGCCTGGAGGGGCAGGTTGCCGGCCGCCAGATCCGGCAGCAGGTCCTCGACCGGATGCATGGGCGGGACGCGGCAATCGGGCTTATCGCTGCCGTAGCCGCGCATGGCCTGGGCGTAGGTGAGTCGTGCGAAGGGCGCGGCCACGCCATAGCCGGCGGTTTCGCAAATCCGTTGCACCAGCGGCTCGACCACTTCGAAAATGCGCTCCTGTTGGGGGAACGACATTTCCAGATCGATCTGGGTGAATTCCGGCTGGCGGTCGGCCCGCAGGTCTTCGTCGCGGAAACAGCGCACGATCTGGAAGTACTTCTCGTACCCCGCCACCATCAGCAATTGCTTGAAGATCTGCGGCGATTGCGGCAGGGCGTAGAAACTGCCGGGCTGCACGCGGCTGGGCACCAGGTAGTCGCGCGCCCCTTCGGGGGTGGAGCGGGTCATGAAGGGCGTCTCGATTTCCAGGAAGCCCAGGGAGTGAAGGAACTCGCGCGCGGCGAAGGAAATTTTCGAGCGCAGCATGATGTTGCGCTGCATGCGCGGGCGGCGCAGGTCCACGTAGCGGTACTTCAGGCGCACGTCCTCGGCCACGTCCACCTGGTCTTCCATGGGGAACGGCGGGGTGCGCGATTCGTTGAGAATCCAGATGCGCGAGGCCACCACTTCGATCTCGCCGGTGGCCAGGTTGGGGTTGACGGAGGCTTCGCCGCGTAGCGCCACTTTCCCTTCCACCGCGATCACGTACTCCGGCCGCACTTCCTCGGCGCGCTGATGCACGGCGGAATCCACATCCTCGTGGAACACCGCCTGGGTGACGCCTTCACGGTCGCGCAGATCGACGAAAATGACGCCGCCGTGGTCGCGGCGCTTGTGGACCCAGCCCATGAGGAGCACATTCCGGCCGGCGTCGGCGGTGCGCAGCTCCCCGCAGGTATGGGTTCGTCTGAGCTCGCCCAGAAAGTCCAATACGACGGTGGTTGGCGTGGTAGGTTCCATAGCGGTTCTCTTCAATTCGAGGATGCGGCGAGCCGCGCGGCGATTTCGTCGCCGGTCAGGGTTTCCTGCTCGCCGGTGGACATGTTCTTCAGGGCATATCGGCCGGCGGCCATTTCGTCCTCGCCGACGATCAGCGTATACCGCGCGCCCAGCTTGTTGGCCAGCTCCATGACGCGTTTGAGCTTGCCTTCCGAGACTTCGACGGAGACTCCCGCGCGGCGGTACTGGCGCGCCAGCGCGGCGGCCCGCAGCACGGCCGGCTCGCCCAGCGGCGCGATCAGCAGGTCCAGCGCGGCGGGCGGATGGTGGCCCTCCACGCTCATGACCAGCCGGTCTTCGCCAATCGAGAAACCAATGCCCGGCGAGTGCACCTTCGAGCCCAGCGATTCGGCCAAGCCGTCGTAACGGCCGCCGCCCAGCACCGAGTTCTGCGCGCCCAGCGCGCCGTGAACCACCTCGAACGTGGTGCGCATGTAGTAATCCAGGCCGCGCACCAGCCGCGGGCGCACTTCGTAGCGGATGCCGCGGTGGTCCAGAAAGCGCCTGACGGAGGCGAAATGCGCGGCGCAGGGCTCGCAGAGATGGTCCACAATAGCCGGCAGTTTCTCGATGATGGGCTGATCGGCTTCCACTTTGCAGTCGAGCACGCGCAGCGGATTGGTCTCCGCGCGCCGCCGGCAATCCTCGCACATGCCCGGAGCTACGGCCTGCAATTCGCGGCGCAGCAGGTCCACGTAGGCGGGGCGGCAATTCGGATCGCCCACCGAGTTGAGCAGCAGTTGGGAGCCTTGGAGGCCGGCGCGCTCGAGCAACTCGACCACCATCTCGATTACTTCGGCGTCCACCAGGGGCGATTCCGAGCCGATGGCCTCCGCCCCGATCTGGTAGAACTGCCGGTAGCGCCCCTTCTGCGGGCGCTCGCGGCGGAACATGGGGCCCATGTAGTAGAGCTTCTTCACGCCCGGCTGCTGATCCAGGCGATGCTCGATGTAGGCGCGGATGACGGAAGCGGTGTTCTCCGGGCGCAACGTGAGCGAGCTGCCATCGCGATCCTCGAAGGTGTACATCTCCTTGGTGACGATGTCGGTTTCGGCCCCCACGCCGCGCGCGAACAGTTGAGTTTCCTCCAAAATGGGAGTGCGGATTTCGTGGTAGTTGTAGGCGCGGAAGACGGCTCTGGCCGCGTCTTCCACGCGGTTCCACACTTCCGTGGATGGAGGTAGTAAATCCCTGGTTCCTTTGACGGCTTTGATCAAGGTGTTTGGAAACTCCATGCTAGCACGCGCGCGGGCCGTAATCCCTCCGTAAGCTCGGTTCACCGCGGAGGCGCGGAGCCGCGGAGACGACGCGGAGAGGATTCCTGAGATTTCGGTTGCCGAATCCTCTTTCACCCGGCGGGTGGAGCGCGCCGCAGGCGAGAATCGTCCGGCAATTCGTCCTACTCCGCGTTTTCTCCGCGTCTCCGCGACTCCGCAATGAACCGAGCTTACGGACGGATTACGGTCCGGAACGGGCAAGGAAATCGAACGCCCGACCCTGCTTCGGGGTGCTATAGTCTGTGTTTCAACAGGGGGGTTAACGCCATGAAGACGACTTTACCGCTGGCACTGGTTCTGTGCCTTTTCGCAGCCACGCTGGCGTTCGCACAGCCGGCGGCGGACCCGAACGCCGCCCAGCGGCAACAGCTCCAGCAGCGGATTGTGCCGCTCCGGCAGGAGATTCAATCGCTTCAACAACGCCTGGAGGCCCGCTACCCCGGCGATATTTCGGCCGAGCAGATCCAGCAGCGAATCCAAACGCTTCAACAGCAGGTTGAACCGCTCCAACAGCAGCTCCAGGCGCTGGGCGCGGCTCCCGGCGGCGGGTTCGGCGGAGGGCGGGGCGGCGGAAGGGGCGGCGCCATCACCGTTCCCGACAACGCCACTCCCGACCAGCTCAGGGACGTCATTCAACGCCTTCAGCAGCAGAATCAGCAGCTCGCCCAACAGGGCCGGGGCGCCCAGCCTGCGCGGGAGCCCGCGCCGCCGCCGTGCGTGCCGGTGAATCCCAACGCTACCCAGGAAGCCAGGGACTTGCTCAAGAAGCTGTGCGACGTCTCGGGCAAGGGCATCCTGACTGGCCAGCACAACTTTCCGGACCACCGGACCGTGGACACGGAACGGGTACACGCGACCACCGGCAAGTACCCCGCCATCTGGGGTTCGGATTTCGGATTCACGGACGGCGAGGACAAAGACGCCATTACGCACCGCGACCTCATGATCCAGGAGGCCAAGAAACAGTACGCCGCCGGCTCCATCGTCTATTTGTGCTGGCACATGCTGCGGCCCACCGAGGATGAGCCCGGCAAGGCCGACCCTGCCGGCGGCGGAAGCGCAAGCTGGCCCGGCAGCGTGCAGGCGCGCCTTACCGACGATCAGTGGCTGGAGTTGATTACCTCCGACTCGCCTCTGCACCAGCGCTGGGAAAAGTACATGGACACCGCCGCGGGATATCTGAAGCAACTTCAGGACGCGCACATCCCGGTGCTCTGGCGGCCCATGCACGAGAACAACGGGACCTTCTTCTGGTGGGGCGGGCGGACGGGCCAGTATGGCACCGCGCAGCTCTTCCGCGAAGTGTACAACCGCATGGTCAACGTCCATCACCTGAACAATCTGGTCTGGGTATGGAACCAGAATGGACCGGCCCCCGGCGCTGAGTTCTACGGCTTCTACCCCGGCGCCAAGTATGCCGACGTGGTGAGCTACGACAATTACAGCTCGCTCGACGACCGCTACTACCACGAGATCCTGACCATCGCCAACGGGAAACCCATTGCGTTTGGCGAAGTGGGATCGCCGCCGCCGCCGGAAGTTCTGGCCACCCAGCCGAAGTGGGCGTTCTACATGACCTGGTCGAGCGGCGGGAACACGGGAGAAGGCGGGGGCGGTGGACGTGGCGCGGCGCAACCCACGCCCACGCCGGTCAATATTCCCCCGAATGCCACGGCGCAGCAGCTCCGGCAGATCATTCAGGACCTCCAGCAGCAGGCGGCGGGCGGTGGACGCGGCGGACGCGGCGCCACGGCGTATCCCATCCCCGAAGGCGCCAGCACGGACATGCTCCGGCGGATCATTCAACGGATTCAGCCGGGCGGCAACGCTCTCAAGGCGATCTACGACGACCCGTATTACATCAAGCGCGGCGATCCGCTGCCGAAGTAAGGGGTGTCCAAGGCCCCTGGCCGGCCACTGATGCACGCATTGCAATGCAGACATGCATGCGCTATACTGAACGCATGGGACAGGCTCAACAACAAACCGTCGTGAATCTGGGCATACGGCTGGATGCCAGGAAGCACCGGCGTTTTCGCCAATACGTCGTAAGGGAAGGCGCCAGCATACAGAGCGTCCTCGATAGCCTCATCGACCGTTGGCTCGACGAGCATGAAAGGGGCGTGGGCGAGCCCGCGGACCTGCGGGGATTCCTGAAAGACACCGACGTCATGGAGATGCGCGGACGGGAACGGGCCGCCGAGCTCGCGCGCGACAGAGACCGCGCGTGATTCTGGTCTTGGATTCGTGGATCGTTCTTGCCTGGCTGAAGGACCAGCAGCCGGGAGCCGATCGAATGGCGCAGTTGTGGGGCCAGGCCGAAACCGGCCAGGCGAAACTGCTGATGAGCGTGGTCAACGTGGGCGAGGTTTTCTATCTCGTCGCCAAAGCGCGCGGCGAGGAGGCGGCCCATGCCGTGTTGAAGAATCTCCAGAACCGGCCGATCGAGATTCTGCCCGCGCCCAAGCCGCTGGTGCTCCATGCCGCCACCCTCAAGGCGCGCCATCCGGTTTCGTACGCGGATGCCTTCGCGGCGGCGACCGCCATCCGGTACGCCGCCCCTCTGGTGACGGGCGACCCGGAAATGAAGCTGCTGGCCGCGGAAGGGCTGCGCCTGGAGTGGGTGGGATCGTAGCCACCGATTGGTACAGTGGCCGTCTGGTTAGTTCCCTCGCTGCGGGCCGGGCATGCCCGGCCCCTACAGCGCGGTGTAGGGGCCGAACATGTCCGGCCCGCAGCGCTGAGGTACAAGCCAAGCGGTCGCAGACCTACGCCGCCGCCCTTACCGGCAAATCCTTCAGGATCTCCGTCACAAACGCCTTGGCGTCGCCGAACAACATCAGCGTCTTGTCCATGTAGTACAGCTCGTTGTCGATGCCCGCGAAGCCCGGGTTCATGGAGCGCTTGATCACCATAACCGTGCGCGCTTTGTCCACGTCGAGGATGGGCATGCCGTAAATGGGGCTCGATTTGTCGTGGCGCGCGGCCGGGTTGGTGACGTCGTTGGCCCCGATCACCAGGGCCACGTCGGCCTGGGCGAATTCGGAGTTGATGTCGTCCATCTCGAAGAGCTTGTCGTAAGGGATGTCGGCCTCCGCCAGCAGCACGTTCATGTGTCCCGGCATGCGTCCGGCCACCGGATGGATGGCGAATTTCACGTCGATGCCGCGGCGCATCAGGGCATCGTACAACTCGCGGATCTTGTGCTGCGCCTGGGCCACCGCCAGGCCATAACCCGGCGCGATGATGACGCTCGAAGCGGCTTCCAGGATGGCGGCGGCTTCTTCCGGGCTGGCGCTGCGCACGGGGCGCTGCTCCACGTGGCCGGCTTTGGTCTGAAGCTGTCCGAAGGCCCCGAACAGCACGTTGGTGAACGAGCGGTTCATGGCCTTGCACATGATGATGGAGAGGATCAGGCCGCTCGAACCATCGAGCGCCCCGGCGATCACCAGCAGCTTGTTATCGAGCGCGAACCCCATGGCGCAGGCCGAGAGTCCCGCATAGGAGTTCAAGAGCGCGATCACCGTGGGCATATCCGCGCCGCCAATGGGAATGATCAGCAGGACGCCGAACAGCAGCGCCAGGGCCACGAAAACCGGAAAGAGCCAGGCGTCGGAGGGGACCACAACCAGCCGCACGGCGATCCCCGCCGCGGCCGTAAACAACACTAAGTTGATAACGTTCTGGCCCCGGTACGTGATGGGCCGCTGGGGCAGCACCTCCTGTAACTTGCCCATGGCCATCAGGCTGCCCGTGAAGGTGAGAAAGCCGAGCAGGGTCTCGATCATCAGCGCCACCAGCACGTACTTGGGCTGGTGCGGATCGCGGTAGAACTCGGCCGTGCCCACCAGCGCGGCGGCCAGCGCGCCGCAGGCGTGGGACATGGCGGTCCGCTGCGGCACCGCCGTCATGGGCATGATGTAGGCGATGGGGATGCCCACGGCGGTCCCGATGAGAAAGGCCGCGAAGATCCACTGCCAGTTGAAAACCTGGTGGGCGAGGAGGGTCCCCGAGACGGCCAGATACCATTCCGGTTTCGCCCGCGAATACGCCGCGCCGCGCCGTGACGGGCGAGTTCATCCACTTCAGCGAGAGAACAAACAGCGCCGCCGAGACGATGTAGATGTAGTTGACGACATGCGCCATCTTACTTTTTCTCCTCGCGCTTCTTGAACATCTTGAGCATGCGGTCGGTGATGAGGAATCCGCTCACGATGTTGGTCACCGCGGCGGTGATGGCGATGAAGCCCAGCGTCTTGGCGAGCGTGGTGGCGCCCTGGGAGCCGGTGATGAGAATGGCGCCCACCACCGAAATGGCCGAGATGGCGTTGGTGAGCGACATCAGAGGCGTGTGCAGCAGCGGCGAAACCCGGCGGATGACCTCCAGCCCGAGAAAGGTCGCCAGCATGAAAACATAAAGCCCCAATTCCAGATTCGAAGGCATGGTTACTCCTTAGATAGGACCGCGTCAGAGACTTGTGCAGAGGCGGGCAAGCTAAAGCATGCCCCGCAAATCAGGCTGATTTCCTTCGTTGTGGGGCATGCTTTAGCTTGCCCGCCACGCAAAAGTGCGTGCGCCACGTCGAAATGGAAGGGTGGGCGCTTACCTGGCATGTTACACCGCCTGCAACGCCGGCAGCCCCAGCAGCTCCCGCACTCGCGGATGGACCACTTCGCCCTGGTGCGTGACCAGAGTTTCGCGCACGATTTCGTCTTCCCGGTCGAGCGCGATCTTTCCATCCTTGACGAGGTATTTCAAAAACGTGGCGATATTGCGCGCGTACATCTGGCTGGCGTGGTAGGGAATCGTGGATGGCAGATTCAGCGGGCCGAGAATGCGCACCCCGCCATGCTCCACGGTTTCGCCCGGCCGCGTGAGCTCGCAATTGCCCCCGCGCTCGGCCGCAATATCCACGATGATGGATCCCGGCGCCATGGCTTCCACCATTTCGCGGGTGATGAGGATGGGGGCCTTCTTGCCCGGCACGGCGGCCGTCGAAATTACCACGTTCTGCGCCGCCAGCACGGCCGCCATCAGCTCGCGCTGGCGGCGATAAAACTCCTCGCCCATGGCCTTGGCGTAGCCGCCCTTGTCTTCGGCGCCGGCGCCTTCCATCTCCAGCACCACGAAGCGCGCGCCCAGGCTTTCCACCTGTTCCTTCACCGCCGCGCGAATATCGTAGCCGCTGACCACCGCGCCCAGCCTGCGGGCGGTGGCGATGGCCTGCAACCCGGCCACGCCGGCGCCGATCACCAGCACGTGCGCCGGCGCCACCGCGCCGGCGGCGGTCATGAGCATGGGAAACATGCGGGGCAACCCATCGGCCGCCAGCAGCGCGGCCTTATATCCCGCCACGGTGGCCATGGACGAGAGCGCATCCATGCTCTGCGCGCGGGTGATGCGCGGCATCAATTCCATGGCCAGGAACGAAACGCCGCGCGCGGCCAAATCGCGGGCCGCATCGCGCGGCCGTTAGCGGCTCGCCGAAACCGATGACGGTCTGCCCGCTGTGGAACCGGGCCAGGTCCGCCGCTCCGGCCTCCGGATTGGCGCCCGGCGCGCGGACCTGCAGAATCACTTCAGCCGCGAAGACTTCCTCGCGCGCGGCCAGGCGGGCGCCCTTGGCGATGTATTCGGCGTCCGGATACCCGGACGAGTCCCCGGCGCCCTGCTCCACCACCACCTCCGCGCCCGTCTTGGCGAGCACGGTCATGGCCCCGGGAACCAGCGCTACGCGGCGCTCGCCGGGAGCCGATTCGGTTGGCACTCCAACGGTCACGCTCATCCACCTCCCAAATAAGCACGGGCGCAAGCTCGCGCCGGAACGGAACGGTACGGCTCCATACAAATGGATGAATGAGGGAGGGCGTCGGACTCAGGCTGGAGATGCCGCTCCGATGCCTTCGGCTGAAGAGGGGCCGGATGTGGCGGAGGAAACAACGCCGCGATGTCTAGCTGTTATGGTTGAAGAGTGTGTACGGTGGGCGGAGTTGATGGGCTGACACAGGCGCGGAGCGCGGGCGCGAGCCGCCGCGAGCGTCTTTGGCTGGGCGCGTGGATCGCGTTCCTGGCCGCGGGGCTGATGGTCTACTCGCAGACGGTGGCCTTTACCTGGGACGAAGGCTTTCATCTGCTCACGGCGCAGTTGATCCGGGCCGGGAAGCGGCCGTACCTCGATTTCTGTTTCCCGCAGACGCCATTCAACGCCTATTGGACGGCCGGGTGGATGAGCCTTTTCGGAGAAACCTGGCGGGTGGCGCACGCGATTTCGGCGCTGCTCTCCTCGGCGGCGGTGGCGCTGACCGCGCAGTACGTCTTCTCGCGGATACCGGCTTCGCGATCGCGCCTGGCGGCCGGATGCGCGGCGGCGGCGCTGGCCGGAATAAACTGGCTGGTGGTCGATTTCGGTTCCGTGGGACAAGCCTACGGACTGTGCCTGTTCGCGCTGGTGGCCGCGTTTCGCCTGACGGTGGCGGCGGCGAATCGCAGAAGTCCCGCGGCGGCGGCCCTGGCGGGCCTGCTGGCCGGGGTGGCCGCGGCGTCTTCGCTTCTTACGGCGGCGGCGGCTCCGGTGTTGCTGGTTTGGCTGGCGCTTCGCAGCCGCGCGGGCGCCCGCTGGGCGAAAGCGGCGGCCTACCTGGCCGGCGCGGCCGCGCCGTTTCTCCCGGTGTTGTGGCTCTTCGCGCACGGGCCCCGGCAGACACTCTTCAACCTCTTCCAGTACCAGATGCGCTATCGCGCGGTGAACTGGCCCGACACCACGCGGCACGATCTGGAGGTTCTTGTTTCCTGGATCGATTGCGGGCAGGCGCTGGTGATGCTGGCGCTGGCGGCGGCCGGCCTGTGGTTCTTCCGCTCGCGTAAAGAGTGGGGCGGCGCGTGGCGGGCGGAGCTGGCCCTGTGCGCCTGGCTGGCGCTGGCGCTGGGGGCGGAAGTGGGCGTGGCGCATCCCACTTTCCCGCGCTACTTCGTGGTGGCGATCCCCTTTGTGGCGATCCTGGCCGCCGTGGGATTCCATGGCCTTGCCTCGGCCGCCGGCGGCGCCGCTCGCCCCCTGTGGGGCGTCGTCATTCTGTCGTTGTTCTTGTCGATGGCGGTGGGAAAATCGCGGTACGAGGGCCGCGACACCTATGTATGGGCCGACATGGCGCGCTTGGCCCGCAAGGTGCAAGAGATCGCCCCGCCGGGGGTTGCGCTGGTGGCCGACGAGCCAGTCTACTTCCTGATGCGCCGCACTCCGCTGCCCGGCATGGAGTTCGCTTATGCGCACACCGTGGAGAACCTGTCCAAGGACCGCGCCGCGGAGCTGCGCCTGGTTTCCTATTCCGAAATGAAGAAGCAGGCGCATGCCGGCGCCTACGCGGTTTTCGAAACCTGCGACGACGACCACCCGGACCTCACCGCCCTGGAGCTGAAAACGGCCTTCCGCCAGCGGGTGGAGGTTTCGGAGTGCGCGGTGTATTGGGAGCCGACGGGAAAATAAGAAATCGGCCGATGGAGTGCGTGCGCCACGTCGGTCGCCAGGATTCGGCGTGGTGATTGCGTGACAGGTCCCCACTCCCTGGAAGCTTCCGGAAGTTCCGTTGCATCCATTGAGTATGGCCTGGCCGATCATGCGCGATTACATCGAACTCACCAAGCCGCGGATCACCTGGCTGATCCTCATGAGCACCGGAATCGGCTATTTCTTCGGCCTGCCCGGCGCCGCCCACTGGTGGGAATTCCTGAGGGGCATCCATTACCTTTCGTTGTTCCACGCCATCCTGGGAACCGGGCTGATGGCCTCGGGCACGGCCGCGCTCAACCAGTGGTACGAGCGCGTGGCCGATGGCAGGATGCGCCGCACTTCGGGGCGCCCGCTGCCGTCCGGCAGGATTTCGGCGGATGGCGCGCTGGCGTTCGGGACGGCGCTCTCGATTCTCGGTTTTCTGGAACTGTGGCTGGGCGTGAATCTCCTCACCGGGTTGATCGGCGCGTTCACCCTGATCAGCTACCTGTTCCTGTATACGCCCTTGAAACAGCGCACCTGGTGGTCCACGACCGTCGGGGCCATCCCCGGCGCCATGCCTCCGCTGATCGGGTTTGCGGCCGCCGCCGGCGCGCTTCCTCGCGAGGCATGGGCGCTGGGCGCCATCCTCTTCGTCTGGCAATTCCCGCACTTCTACTCCATCGCCTGGATGTACAAGGAAGACTACGCGCGGGCGGGCATACGCATGCTGCCGGTAGTGGACCCGGATTGCCGTTCCACCGCCCGGCAGATCCTCCTTTTTGGTTTGATCCTCATCCCAGTGAGCCTGATTCCGGGTATCCTGGGGATGTCCGGTCGCATCTATTCGATGGGAGCATTGCTGCTCGGCATTTGGTTCTTATACTCGGGCGTGCGGGTGGCGCTGGAGCGCACTTTATCCCGCGCGCGCAATGTCCTGGTAACATCCGTTCTGTATCTGCCGCTGATTTACGGGCTCCTGCTCCTGGATAGGCCTGGTTTGTGATCCAAGTCGAAAATCTGACGCACCGCTATGGTGACCGCCTGGCTCTTTCGAACGTCGGCTTCGAAGTAAAGAAGGGCGAAATCTTCGGCCTGCTGGGTCCGAACGGCGGCGGTAAGTCCACCTTGTTCCGGATACTCTCCACCATGATGGTCCCCACGGAGGGCCGGGCATCGATAGCCGGATGCGACGTGGTTCGCGATCCCGCGGGCGTTCGCCGCCGCGTGGGCGTGGTGTTCCAGAGCCAGAGCCTCGATCGCGCGCTGACGGTGGATGAGAACCTGCGCGCCCAAGGGCATCTGCACGGGTTGAAGGGCGCCGATCTGCGCGCCCGCATGGAGCGCGTCACCGAGCGCCTGGGCCTGGCCGACCGCCGCAAGGACATCGTGGAGACGCTTTCGGGCGGGCTGCGCCGGCGCGTGGAAATCGCCAAGGCCCTGCTCCACGGGCCGCAAGTGCTGCTCATGGATGAGGCATCCACGGGGCTCGACCCAGCCGCGCGCCGCGACCTTTCGCGCAACGTCGAGAGCCTGCGCGAAAAAGAAGGCGTGACCATCCTGCTCACCACCCACATCCTGGAAGAGGCCGGCCGCTGCGACCGGCTGGCGCTGTTGCACCGCGGCGCCATCGTAGCCGAAGGCAGTCCGGCCGCGCTGCGCGCGCGCATCGGCGGCGACGTGGTGGTGCTGGAGGCCGCCGACGCGCAAGCGCTGGCTTCCGCCATCGAACAGCGCTTCGGTCTGCACCCCTCCATCATGGACGGCGCGGTTCGCGTGGAAATCGAAAACGGGCACCGCTTCATTACCGAGGTGGTGGAGGCGTTCCCAGGCTCCATCGATTCCGTGGGCCTGCATAAGCCCACCCTGGAAGACGTATTCGTGCGCGAAACGGGGGCCGGCATTGAGTAACTTCTTGCTCCCCGCAGCCACCCTCTGGGAGCGCGAGTTGGTGCGCTTCTGGCGGCAGAAAAGCCGTGTGCTCGGGGTGGTGGCGTCCCCGCTGGTCTTTTGGCTGTTGATCGGCTACGGCTCGAACGACCTGGGACGCTTTTACTCCGGCGCGCTGGTGCTGACGGTGATGTTCTCCGCCATCTTCTCTACCATTTCGATCATCGAAGACCGCCGCGAGGGCTTTCTGCTCTCCATGCTGGTTTCGCCGGCGCCGCGCACCAGCATGGTGCTGGGCAAAATACTGGGCGCGGCCACGCTGGCCTGGATTCAAGGCTTGATTTTCCTGGCCTTCGCGCCGCTGGCCGGAGTGCGCATCGGCTGGATCGAGCTGCTGCCGGTGGTGGCGGCCATTCTTCTGATCTCGTTTACCCTGACCGGGCTGGGCTTCGTGATCGCCTGGAGAATGGAATCCACCTCCGGGTTCCACGCCATAATGAACCTCCTGCTGGTGCCCATGTGGATGGTCTCGGGCTCGCTGTTTCCCATGGCCACCGCGCACGGCTGGGTGAAGGCCATCATGTGGGTGAACCCGCTGACTTACTCGATCGCCCTGCTGAACCACACGCTGCGCCTGCCCAATGCCGCTCCCGGCGCGGGGGTCAGCCTGATTGTGACCGCCGCATTCGGTCTGGTGCTGTTGCTGGCATCGGGTTGGATGGCCGCGCGGAAAAGCGTGAGAAGCGCGGCATGAACGCGGCCCTGCCTTCCATCAACGCCGCGCTCAACGCCACTGCCGCCGTGCTGCTGGTGTGGGGATATTGGCTGATTCGGCGCAAGCGCATCGCTCTCCACCGCCGGGTCATGCTCTGCGCTTTCGTGGTATCGAGCCTGTTCCTGGCGGGCTACCTCACCTATCACTTTCGGGTGGGCGCGGTGTTGTTTCGGGGAACCGGCGCCATCCGCGCGATCTATCTCGGGATTCTTGGAACCCACACCGTTCTAGCGGCCGCCGTCCCGCCGCTAGCCATCGTGACCCTGCGCCGCGGCCTGTCCGCGCGTTTCGACAAACACCGCCGCCTGGCGCGCTGGACGCTGCCTATCTGGCTATACGTGAGCGTCACCGGGGTGGTGGTGTACGAGATGCTCTATCACCTCTGAGACCAGATCAGGAAAGCGGTAAGCGCGCCGATCCCACCGAAGAAAAGCACCAGGATCCTGACGCCCCAGGGGTTCCCAAAATTGAAGGTGAAGCCGAATCCCTCGCGCTTCTCGACGAAAATGGCCGGGTCGGCGGGGTTGACGTAAACATCCCCCACGCGCCAGCACTCCTCGGGCGTATCGGCCTGCCCTTCCGCTTTCGGTTCGGCGTTCTTCCGCACGATCCAGACGATCAAGCCCAGGATGAACGGCGGCAGCGCCACGGCCAGCGCCCAAGGCGGAAACTGCATCAAGGGCAGGAGGCTCACGGCGCCGAAGATTAGGGCCATCGGATAGGCGACGATGGTCAATACCCCCAGTGCGGCGGCCCGGTTAGGGGATTTCCGGGCTCCGTAATAGGTGGCGAAACCCAGGGCCAGCAGGAGCAGAACCAACCCTTGGGCGAAAATCGGCACGCCGAAGACGTGCAGCGGCGTGCGCGTGCCCCAGCCGTTAGGCTTGCCGCCAGGACCAAAATGAGTAGGAAACTTCTGTGGGATCGCACTCCAATGGGTGTAGAGGTAGACCATGGCCGCGGCCGGAATCAACGCCGAAGGAATGGCGAACCAACCCAACAGCGGGAAGCGGTCCGGCGCCTCTTGCGCCGTCTTGTAGGGGAGCACCCGTCGGCGGGCGCGATAGTAGCCGGCGGCGGCCGCCAGGGGCAATAACGCCACAGGCGCGGCCCGCGCGGCCGCTCCCAGGCCCGCCAAAGCCAGAGTCAGCCCTACCGCAGCGCCCATTCCGGAAAGCACGTACGCGTAGTACTGGTGCAGCGCCGCGCGCGCCTCCTCGCGCTCGCGGAAGCTGGGCGGAATGGCAACGCCGAAGAAGTAGCGCGATGGCGAGAGGCTCGGAAGGGCCAGCAGAATTGCGCTGCCCAGAGCCATGAAGAATAAGAGTGTGAGAGTGGGCGTCAACAAATCCAATGTATTGCCCGGAAGAGGCCGAGTCAACGGGGTGCGGTCGAGGTGGGACAGACCATCGCTTTTTGTGGTCTGTCAGGCGCGAGGAGCGCCCGGGAGTTGACAGACGACGGAAACCGATCGCGTCGAGGAAGGGCCGGCTTTACCGACGGGCCTGGGTCCGTACGTCGTAAGGTAAGCAAGCACTCTGTCGGGATTGCTCGCAGGACGCCATAGGCATCAAGCCGCGATGGTTGCTTCCGCGATGAAAACTTCCAGAACGGGCGAATCTCCCGGCAGCGCCTCGGGGCCGAAAGTCTCGATGTGAAACTGGATCGCCGACTTGACATCGGCCAGGGCTTCGTCGTAGGTGTTGCCATCACCTACCACGACGCCCTTCAGGCCAAGCGGGTAAGCGACGTAGCCATCCGGATGCTTTTCGACGACAATCTTGAGCTGCAACGGCATAGGCTTATTCAGAACTCTAGCACGAATCCCCAGGGGGCGACCTTGACGCTTGCTTATGCGGTCGCCTTGGGGCGCCAACACGGGCAAGCCCCGGTGTCACGCCGACGGCAAGACCGCCGGCGTTACCGAGCCAGCGCCTCTTCGATCGCCTTGGAGATCTCCTCGAAGGTGAACGTCTCGATGAAAGGCGTTCCGTTCACGAACACGGTGGGCGTCTTGACCACTCCGCGAGCCACGCCGTCCTGGAAATCCCTCTCCACCAGGGCGGCCAGGCGCGCGTCGTCGAGCGCCGCCACGGCCTCTTCGGGCTTGGCTCCATGCGTGCGCGCGAACTCCGCCAGACGGTCGTTGAAGTTCTCCACTCTCGTCACGCTGATGTTCTCCAGGCTGTAGCGCCTGTATGCCAGGCCGAGGCTGGGGTCTTTCTCGCCGAAGAACCGCGCGGCGATGGCGGCGCGCCGCGACCACGGGTGCTTCTCCAACGGGAAATCCCGATGCACGAATTCCACGCGCCCGCCGTACTGGGGCAGGATGAGTTTGTCCATCATGACCCGGAAGTCGGCGCAGTCCGGGCATGCCAGGTCCTCGTAGATATTCACCCGAACCGGGCTGCCGGCGCGGCCTTCCACCAGGCCCTGCGCGAAGAGCCCGGCGCTCGAAAAGAGCAAGGCCGCCGCCATGCGAGCCGTCATATTTTGACCGGACTATCGAGAACGAAGGTCAATCGGGTCTCGGAGGGGATTTTCACCTGCGGCCCCTTGGTAACCGCTTCCGACCCGGCCCCGGCCGCTCCGCCCGCCGCCGCTCCGGCGGCCGCGCCCTTGCCGCCCCCCGCGATGGCCCCGATGACCGCCCCCGCCACCCCCACGCCGGCCGCCCGCGTGGCGGTGTCTTTTCCGCGCGCCTCGCTCTCCCGCGAAACGGTCTGCGTGTTGATGTCTATCGCGCGGCCGTTCACCTTCACCGAGGCCAGGCTCAGGGTCAGCTCGCTGCGGCCGGTGAACGTGCCGGACTGCTGAGCATTCACCAGCTTCACCACCACGTCGGCGCCGCGCGGAATGGCCTGCGAGCCATTAACCGTCACCGGCTCGTCCAGGCTGGCCGCGAATGTCTGGTCCACGTGGTTCACCGACGAATCGACGCCGTCGATCATGCGCACCACGAAGTTGGTTCCGGCCGGCAACTCGATCGACGCGGCCGGAGCGGCGGCCGGAGCGGGCGCCGGCGTGGCAGCCGGCGAATCGGGCGTCACCACGCTGCCGTCGCGCCGCCGCAGTACGGGCCGGTCGTCGTCGGATGTGCTGGCGACCGGACTCGAAGTCGTGGCGTCGCTCCGCCGCAGCGTGGGCCGGTCGTTGTCGGATGTCGTGGCTACCGGACTCGAACTGCTCCCGTCGCTACGCCGCAGGGTCGGCCGGTCGTCGTCGGATGACGCGGCCGAACTCGAACTACGCAGCGTTGGCCGGCCGTCGCCCGAGTCCTGACTCGGATCGGGCGTCAGGGTGGTGGAATCGCTCCGCCGCAGCGTCGGCCGGCCGTCGTCGGAGGGATCGGGCCTCAGGATCGTGGTGTCGCTCCGGCGCAATGTCGGCCGGCCGTCGTCAGTCGGCCGCGAAGCCGGCGCCGCGCCATCGCCGCTGAATTCGATGCGGGTGATATCGGAGACGTTCAGCGTTTGAACCCGGTCTCCAGTGTCTACCTTCACCTCCCGCGCGTTCCCGCCCAGGTACGTCCCTGTGATCACACGGCCGCTTCTGAGCGTGATGGTGTCCGCGAAACCGGTCGTGACCACGGCCAGCACGATAGCAAGACGCAGCACTCGCATCGATCCTCCTCCGGGCTTTTCTTTCTAGATTGTACGACGCGTGCGGGCGGGGGTTCGTTTACGGCGGGTTTGCAGGGCAGACGGTTCCAACTGCCCACTGCTCGGATTCTCATAAAACTCCGCGGGCCGAAGGCCCATCCCAACAAACTCCCGCCTCCGGCTGGCCGGAAGCTGACAGCCCGTGGAGTAACCTGCGATTTTGGGCAAGTTGCCCAAAATCTTGACTGAAAACAAATGACTTAACCGCCAAGCGTGGAGCATCTTTGGGCATTTTGCCCAAAAACGGACCTTTCAGGCCGCTACACCCCGCCCGCCACCCGCGTGCCTGCGGTAATCTCCTGGACCACGGACTTGCCCCTCTCATAGGCGAGCTGATAAGCTTCCTCGCGCTCCTTGCGGGTGTACGGCGCGCCCGCGTGATACAGGCGCTCCAGGCCCTTCCCTATGGCGTATGTGGCGGCGTAGGCGATGGCCCCTTTGGGGATGAGACCCCCGCCGAAGGGGATCTTGCCGGCCAGTTCGCGCGCAATGGCGCGCCACCCGAAGGCCCCCGCCGCAATCGCCAGAATCTCCGCCTTCTGCTTGCCGAACCCGGCCTCTTTGCCGCAGGCCGCGGCTATCAGAAACGCCATGCGCACCTGGTTGGCGGTCATGAAGGTGGTGTCCGAGGCGAACTCGCCGAAGGCCCAGGGCAGCTCCATCAGGCTGGGAATCACATCGGGCAGCGCCGTGGCCAGGGCGAAGAACGCGTTCTCGCGCGCCACCGAGTGAATCAGGCGCTCCACCACCGGCTTGCGGAATGCCGGGTACTGCCGCGCCAGCGCAACAGCGATATCGTCGTTGCCTTCGATGATTTCCCGTACCGTGCGCGCGGGATCGACCGCGCAAAACGTGTAGGTTCCCTTGGGCCCCTCGATCCCGTCCTGGTACAGCACCAGATCGACATGGTCGGGAGCTTGCGCGTCTCCCGCGCGGTGTACGTGCTGAATCAACTTCATGCGCGTCTCCCGCCCAACGCCCGCCGGAATGAGGAAATCCTCCATATCGGCGTAGTACCGGCCGCCCATGGCCACCAGGCCGAAGCTGATGGACTGGCCCGCCAGCCGGCGGACCTCGTCGGGATTCAGAAGCGAAAAAGCGGTGCGAGCCTGTTTGATGGCTTTCAGCATAAGATCACTCGGGCCGCTCGGCGCCCCGCAGACGGAACATGACGCGCAACCCCTTCCGCCATTCTACCGCCAGCCCGATGCGCTCCACCTCCACGGCCGGCGCGAAATAACTCAGTAGGATCTCGGTGGCGGGGTGGAATTCGAGCGAAGGCGAAACCAGCAGCAGGCGCGGCGGCTCCGTCCGCAGCTCGATCCCCGGGAAATATCCCGCGGGGGAGAACTCGCCCCGGTCCAGGTGCCACTTCACGTGAATCCAGTAATCGAGCGCCTGTAGCGGCAGGTGCAGGTCCGCGGAAGCCTTGAGCTCGATGACCGCCAGGCGCCCGGCGCGGTCCACCGCCAGCAGGTCGATGATGCCGCGCTCGCCACCCGCCAGCACGGGCGTTTGGCCGTAGACGGGTTGGCGCAACAGCGAGGCGTCGAGGGTCTCGATTTCGCGGCGCGCCTGGGATTCCAGCCACGCCTCGGGCGCCTGGCGGTAGAGCGGGTGCTCGCGGTCGGCGGCTTCGGGCGTTCGCGCGCGGTCCAACTCCTCCACCAACCGTTCGATCTCGGCGGCGTGGTGTTCCTGGGCGGTCCGCCGTTCGCGCAGTCCGAAGCGCAGTTCGTTCCCGTGGACCTCGGCGAACTCGACGCCCCGCACGCGCAGGCTGGCGCGGCCGTCGTGCTTGGGAATGCACTCCACTCCCCGCAGCGAGAGAATGCGCGCGAGACCCGCCGGCTTTCCGAAGTCGCCGTGCGTCTTCGATGGCTCCAGGCGCGTATCCAGGTTGCCGTAATCGCGCGGGTCGGCGCGTTCCACGAAGTCCTGCTCGGTATAGGTGAAGATCTCGAAGCGCGCCGCGCCGGCATCCAGGCACAGCACGCGCAGCGCCACGGCGCGCTCGCGGCCCGCCGGCGCGTACACCGCCAGGCCCTCCACGGCGATCCGCCGTTCGCGCGCTCTTAGGTGCGAGAGCCAGATCAGGCCGAAGGAAAGCGCCGCCGCCGCGTCGCCGCCGGGCGGGCAGGCGATAGCCGCCCAGCCGTGCTGCCCATGACGAAGAAACGCGCGCGGGAAGGCCGGCGAAAGGCTGTATTCCAGGTTGGCTTCGGTGCTCAGTTCCGCCAGCGTCCACTCCGGGAACTGCCGGCGGAGAAAGAGCCGGAAGCGTTCGCGAAACACCAGGCGCGCGCTGCGCCGGCCGGCGTCGGCGCCGGCGCGCCGGGCCAGGTCCACCAGCACAAGCTGCCCCTCGCGGCGGCCGAACCGCTCGACGAGAAGCTCCACGCGCCCGCCGCCGGCCTTTTGCACGGCCACCACGCGCCGCGTGATGTTGCGCTCCCGATCCCAGGCTTGGAAAGTGAGCCGCGATCCGCGCATTTCGAGGGAAAAGTTCTCTTCCGCCAGCGCCAGCAGCTCCTCGCCGGGTTCGAACAGCGCGGGCTGCCGGGCGTCTTTCAGGAATTCTTCGATGGTGGCGCGGATCTGCTCCGGACCTTGGGGGGCGGCAGGCCGGGGTGGTGGCATCGAAGGCCGATTTTAGCGCCATGTGGGGCGGACTTTCAGTCTGCCGCTTTTGTGGGGCCAAGCCTCTGGGCTTGCCGCCGGCCTTTTGGCCGGCGTCCCGCCAAGGAAAGAAGAACGCCGGGTAAAAACCCGGCGGCAAGCCCAGAGGCTTGACCCCACAACACTGGATTCCCGCCCCGCTAGTGTGCCATCCTGAACGGTTCAGATGGATATCATTACCGGCAACATCGGATGGATTGAAGTAATCTGCGGGCCCATGTTCTCGGGCAAGAGCGAGGAACTGATCCGGCGCCTGCGCAGGGCCATGATCGCCCGCAAACGCGTGGAGGTCTTCAAACCGTCCATCGACGACCGCTACTCCAGCGATGAAATCGTCTCCCACGGCGATCTGCGCATGCATTCGCAGGTGGTGGCTAAAGCCGAAGAGATCGTCGATCTCCTCGACTGGCGCTCGGAGGTGGTGGGCATCGACGAAGCCAATTTCATGGGACCGGCGCTGGTGGAGGTGGCGCAGCGCCTGGCCGACAGCGGCAAGCAAGTCATCATCGGCGGCCTGGACACCGACTACATGGGGCGCCCGTTCGCTCCCATTCCGGACCTGCTGGCGCACGCCGAATCCATCACCAAGACCCTGGCCATCTGCGTGCGCTGCGGCAACCCCGCCAAGCACACGCAACGCCTGCGCGGCTCCGACGACCTGATCGTGGTGGGCGCGGCCGACATGTACGAAGCCCGCTGCCGCCGCTGTTTCGAGCCCGGCATTCCCAAGCAGATCGAAATGGATTTCGTAAAGGCTAAGCGGCAGGGAAAGGGGTAGCGGCGGATTTCTCGCACGCAGCCCGATGACGCGCCGCACGCGCTCGTGCGTGCCGCGTCGAGACTCGTCTCGACGCTCCCTTGCGGCCCTGGGACCAAGCGTCGGCAGGAGTGCCGACGCGGCACGCACGAGTGCGTGCGCCACGTCATGCCCGCCTTCTTCCGCGCCACGCATAAACCGCGGCCAAAAGCATGGCGCCGATGCTTAAGGAGCGCGTGAGCCAGGCCTCGGCGCCGCCGGTGTAGCGCAGGGAGATTTCGCAAGGGCCCTGGCAGGCGGGCTCAATCACCAGTTGACCGATGGCGTCTCCGCGGACCGGCTGCCGCCGGCCGTTGGCCCAGGCTTCCCATCCTCGCTCGTAAGTTACCTGAACGGAGACCACCTGGCCGGGCGCCACGGTGGCCCGGATGCGCGCTTCGCTCATCCCCTGCCATTCGAATGAGGCGGGCGGATAGCGGGGATCGTCGAGCGCGTCCACGTAGGCCCGGACCGGCGCGATGTCGAGGCCGTCGCTCGGCCGCCGGGCGGGGATGGCGGCGAAGGGAACCACGTGCGCCAGCGATGGCGAACGTAGAGGCACTTGGTAGATTGTGTCGCCGCGATCGCGCCAAAGCACCGGCAGCACGCCTTCGAACTTGAAGGGATGGACGAAGCCGGCTTTGTAATAATCGGTGCTTTCCGGTCCGGGGACCGAGATGGCGCGGACGCCGAAGGCTTTGAGCCAGAAGATGGAGTATTCGGCGTCGCGGGCGCCGGCGTTCTGGCCGCTGTAAATCGCGTAGGTCGCGATGGGGATGAAGGTGTTGACGATGTGCTGGTCTTGCCCGCCGTGGAACTGGGGGTTTTCGGTGAAAATGTTATACCAGAAGGAACCCGACCCGGAGATGAACGCCCTTTGCCCGCGCAGGTGTTCGTCCATCCATTTGGCGATCCGGTACTCGCCCAGTTGCGCCGGATCGACGGAACGAATCAGACGGTGCGCGTAGAGCGCGGCGTGGACGGTTTGCAGGGCCAGCGCGGCGGCCACTGCCGCGAACACAAGTGTGCGCGGGCGCCGGGGAAGACGATCGAGGAGGGCTGCGCCGGCGAACACCAGCGCCGGCGGCAGGGCCAGATCCACGTCGATCTGGTAGCGGGCAGGTTGAGCGATGATCGCCACCCCGCGCCAGTACCACGCCAGCGCAATTGCCGTGGGCACGTATCCGAACAGCGCGAAGAACCGCAGATGGGCGGGCGCTTGGGAGCGGCGCAGCGCCAGCCAGAGGAGCAGGTAGCCGCCGGTCAGGATGGCGAGCGCGGTCCAGGAGGCCGTGGTGTAGCGGAAATCTCCGCCGGTGGTGGAGGCATTCGCCTGGATGGCTCGAATCATGGCGGGGCTCAGCCAGGGAGAAATCCAGCAGGTGACCGCGGCGCCGACGGCCGCCACGGTAGCCGGCGCCTTCCACCATGGACGCCCGGGAAAGGCCAGCAGCAGGCACAGCAGCGCCGCGCACAGCATCACCATGCCGAAGGCGTTGCTGAGGGCCGCCGATGCGGCCGCGACGCCGGCCAGAATCTTCCATTTGGGGCCATCGGTATTGAGGGCGCGGGAAAAGCAGACCACAGCCACGGGCAGTAGAGCCAGAGCGGCCGTGTGCGGAGACTCGCCGTAGAAAACCAGGGTCTGAAGACGCCGCAGGTTCCGCGCCCCTCCGGCATCGGCGCCGATCGCGGGCACGAGCAGGGCGGAAGCCGAAACACAGGAGTAGGCCAGCGCCGCCACGAAGCTCGCCAGCGGCTTGCGGCTGAGCTCGATCGCCATCCAAAAGACGGCCAGCGCACTCGAAACGTAGATGGCCGCCGTCACGATGTGAAACGACCGGGCGGCCGAGAGGCGCGTCAAGAGCGTGAAGGCGGCCACCACCCAGTGGGTGAAGGGCAGGTAGGCAGTCTCGAAGGGCGTGCCGCAGTTCCACAGGGGCCACCACTTCCATTCGCCGGGATGCCGCGCCATGAAGCGCGGAATGGCGATGAAGGCGCCTTCGATGGAATTGTTGTATGCCGAATATTCCACCCCGAACAGGGGACCGGCGATCAGAACATTGACGGCCAGCAGGACCGCGGCGTAGAGGCGGACTTGGGTTTCCCTGGAGACAAGGGTCATCGTCGCGAGCCGCCCTTCATTGTAACGGAGCTTCGGATACCATGTGCTCCTTATCACAAATGGTATGGGTCCGGCGAACCGCTCATAGGGTCCGAAAAGAGAATTCCAGTTGAGAAACGCGGCGGTTCACAGTAATCTGAGACAAAGACGCAATTATCCTGTTGTTCGGTGCTCAGACCAAAGGGGGGACAAGCTGTGAATGGTTTCGCGCGCAAGGAGTTCGTATCCGCCATGCTGGTAGGCGAGTTCGGCAACGACCGCCTGCTCTTGCACGACATTTTCCGCAATCTTGGCTGGCGTCTATTGGAGGCGCACAAGCGGCGCGATGGCATGCGCCATCTGGGGAGCAGCCTGGTGGAGGTAGTGGTGGCTGAGCGAGATTCCTCGCACTGGAACTGGAAGAAGATTTTGAACGATTTCCGGAGGCTCGCCAGGCCGCCTCTGCTCATCGTCACCTCGCGGCTGGCCGACGATGCCCTGTGGTCGGAAGCATTGAACCTGGGCGCCCACGACGTCCTGGCGCAGCCGTTCGATCGCGACGAAGTGGAGCGCGTGATCGCCTCCGCATGCCGCCGTTTCAAGTTTCAGCCGGAGTTGGCCCGCCCCAAGGTCCGGGCCGCGAACGTCGCCTGAACGTCATTGAATTCAAAGGAATTTCAGGGTTCCGTTGCGCCAAATGAGGCGGCCGATGCCGTCCGGCGGAGCCGCGCCGGGAGGGTCGAGGCGCAATTCGCGGGCGTTTCCGGGGGTCGAACTGTAACCGTAACACACTTCATATAGATAAACTTCTTGACGCGACACCATATATTGGGGCAAGATTACCGAAGGCGTTTCTTCAAGCGGGAACCCCGGAGGAGGATGGGATGGGTCAACTAACGCTCGATTCAAGTGCGAAAATGGAATCGTTGAAAACAAACAAGGATAGCGGAACTAGGACCGGAATTTCGTTCCCCCGGCACTTCACCGCACGCCTCGAACCGGGGAAAACCCCCTACGACGAGATTCAGTGGGAGATCCGTACCGCCTCCATCGGCAACGACAAAGGCGCGGTTATTTTCGAACAGAGGGACGTGGAGGCGCCGGTGGATTGGTCCCAGACCGCCACCAACATCGTCGCCAGCAAGTATTTCCACGGCAAGATGGGATCTCCGGAACGCGAGACCAGCGTGGCCCAACTGGCGCAGCGCGTGGTGGACGCCATCGCGGCGTGGGGCTTGAAGGATGGCTACTTCAAGACGCCCGAGGATGGCGAGAACTTCCGCATGGAGCTGGCGCACCTGGTGCTCACCCAGAAGGCCTGTTTCAATTCTCCCGTCTGGTTCAACGTGGGCGTGCCGGAGGCGCGCGGCTACGGCTGGATTTACGACCAGGCGGCCGACCGGGTGGTCAAGCTCGAATCGGGCGTGGTGCGCCCGCAATGCTCGGCCTGTTTCATCGTCTCCGTGAAGGATTCGCTCGAATCCATTCTGGACCTGGCCAAAACCGAAGGCATGCTTTTCAAGTGGGGTTCCGGAACGGGCACCAACCTCTCGGCGCTGCGCGAAGAGAACGCGCTGCTTTCGGGCGGCGGGCGGGCCTCCGGTCCGCTTTCCTTCATGAAAGGGTTCGATGCCTTCGCGGGGGTCATCAAGTCCGGCGGGAAGACGCGCCGCGCCGCCAAGATGGTGATCCTCAACGTGGACCACCCCGACGTGGAGCGCTTCATCTGGTGCAAGGCCAAGGAAGAGAAGAAAGCCCACACGCTGGTGGAGGCGGGCTATGACGCATCTCTCGATGGCGAAGCCTACAGCTCCATCTTCTTCCAGAACGCCAACAACTCCGTGCGCGCGACCGACGATTTCATGCAGGCCGCGGCGGCGGACGAAGACTGGTGGACGCGTGCGGTCGCGACCGGCCAGCCCGTGAAGCGGTGCAAGGCGCGGGACATGATGCGCCAGATCGCGGAAGCCACGCACCAGTGCGGCGACCCCGGCATGCAGTTCGATACCACCGTCAACCGCTGGAACCCGTGCAAGAATTCGGCGCGCATCAACGCCTCGAACCCGTGCTCGGAATATATGTTCCTGGACGATTCGGCATGCAATCTCTCTTCGTTGAACCTGGTCAAGTACGTGGGGCCGGACGGCCAGTTCGACGTGGAAGCGTTCCGGCGCGCGGTGGACACCATGATCCTGGCCCAGGAGATCATCGTCGACAACGCCAGCTATCCCACGCGCAAGATCGGCGAGAATTCGCACGCCTACCGCCCGCTGGGCTTGGGGTTCGCCAATCTCGGCGCCCTGTTGATGTCCATGGGCGTTCCCTACGACAGCGACCAGGGGCGCGACATCGCCGGCGCCATCACCGCCGTGATGTGCGGGCAGGCCTATCTGACCAGCTCGCGCGTCGCCGAATCCACCGGAACGTTCGCGGCCTATGCGCCCAACGAGCAGCCCTTCCTGGAAGTGATCCGCATGCACCGCGACGCGGTGAACCGCATCGACCGGCGCAACGTCTCCACGGCCCTCCACCAGGGCGCCCAGCGCGTGTGGGAGGAAGCCTACGAATCCGGACGGCGCTTCGGCTACCGCAACGCGCAGGTCACGGTCATCGCTCCCACCGGAACCATCGGCTTCATGATGGATTGCGATACCACCGGCATCGAGCCCGATCTGGCGCTGGTGAAGTACAAGAAACTGGTGGGCGGCGGGGTCATCAAGATCGTGAACAACACCGTGCCGCAGGCCCTCATCCGCCTGGGCTACAGGCCCGAGCAGGCGGAAAAGATCGTGGCCCATATCGACGCCACCGGAACCATCGAGGGCGCGCCCGAGCTGAAGCCCGAGCACCTGCCGGTTTTCGATTGCAGCTTCCGCCCGCAAAACGGCGCCCGCTCGATCCACTACATGGGACATGTGCGCATGATGGCGGCGGTGCAGCCCTTCATCTCCGGCGCGATTTCGAAGACCATCAACATGCCCGAGGAATCCACCGCCGAAGAGATCCTGAACGCCTACATGGAAAGCTGGAAGCTGGGTCTCAAGGCGGTGGCCATCTATCGGGATAACTCCAAGCGTGTGCAGCCGCTCAGCTCCTCCTCGGGCAAAACCGAAAAAGCCGCCGCGCCGGCGCCGGTGGAGAAAGTGGTGTATCGCCCGGTGCGGCGGAAGCTGCCGGACGAGCGCCGCTCGATCACCCACAAGTTTTCCATCGGCGGCCACGAAGGTTATATCACGGTGGGCATGTACGACGACGGCGCGCCGGGCGAGATCTTCATCACCATGGCGAAGGAAGGCTCCACCATCTCCGGTTTGATGGACGCTTTCGCCACCGCCGTGAGTTTCAACCTGCAATACGGCGTGCCCATCAAATTCCTGGTGGACAAGTTCGCGCACGTGCGTTTCGAGCCCAGCGGGTGGACCGGCAACCAGCAGATTCCCTACGCCAAGTCCATCATGGATTATATTTTCCGCTGGCTGGGGGCCAAGTTCCTGGGTCCCGAATACGCCATCACCGAAGCCGGCGAGACCACCTCGTTGCGTCCCACCGAAGCCAGCCCGCAACAGGAGCTGCCGTTCGCGCCAATGGTGGCCGATGCGCCCCTGTGCGCGGAATGCGGCTCCATCATGACCCGCAACGGAAGCTGCTACAAGTGCGGCAACTGCGGGGGAACCAGCGGCTGCAGCTAACACTCTGACCGTGTGGAACTGTGCGATTGTGGGGCAGCTTGTCAAGCTGCGCGCCGGTTGGAAACCGGCGCTCCGGGCGGGTATTCAACCCGCCGCAGGATGTCATCCTGCCCCACACGAAAGGAACATGTTCAAGCGGTCGAAGACCTAGTACCTCGACCGTTTGATCTATTCCCTGGCTGCGGGCCGGGCATGCCAAGCAGCCGCCGGCGCGCCGGGTTAGACTGATCGGAAGTGACCGGCTCCAAGACTCGGCTTTCTTATAGCGCGCTTCCAGCCTTTCTTGGCTATTTCTGCATCACGCTCTTCTTCTTTTACCGGAGCGCCCTGTTTTTCTTTTCGGACGAGTACGCCGTACTGGGCTCGATGGCGTCATCCGGCAATCTCTTTCGTTATCTGACGTCCCCTCACAACGAGCACTTCGTCCCGCTGGCCAAGCTCTTCTACCTTCTCGAAGTAACCGTGTTTCGCGAGAGCTACTCGGGTTATGTCCTCACAAATGCGCTTCTTCTCGCGTTGCTGACCACCTTGTGGGTTTTCTGGCTGCGCTCGCTGGGAGTCAATCGAACCCTCGCTTTCGCGGTTGGCGCGGTCTACGTCACAACTAACGCTCACGCCGAAAACGTGATGTGGGGCTGGCAATCGGGCGCGCTGCTCTTTACCCTGTTTCTGGTTCTGTTCCTTCGTTTCGCGTGCCGGCTCGAGGCGGCAAGCGGCAGGCAATGGCTGGGCGCCCTTCTCGCCGCGGCGGCGGGCGCGTGGACTTTCGGGACCGGACTTGCCCTTCCCGCGGCGATGGTCCTGTTCTGTCTCGTGGATGCTCCTGGAGCGGACCCCGAGCGGCGGAAACGGCTCTGGCGGCAAACCGCCCTGGCGGCCGCCCTGGGTCTCTTCCTCCTCGCGGTTTACGGCTGGTTTGCGCGAGGTGTCCTGGGAGGTCTGATCGCCAAAGGCGGCGAGGGTCTTCACCGGATTGCATGGCTGCTCTGGTACACCGTGAGTCTGGCGTTCTTCGGTCCGGTGTTTTCCGTTCTTGGAGCGGGCATGCCGGGCCGCGCGAAGGTCATTCCCACCTTGGGCTGCGCTCTGCTCTTCGCGATCGCCGTGGCGTTCTGTTGGAGAACGAAGTACCGCAGGCCGGCGCTCAAGCTGCTGCTCCTCCAACTCGGATTGTTTGCCATCGTGGCTCCGTTTCGCCACGCGCCGGAGTACGCGGGATTCGCGAACCGCTACTATACATTTGGCCTGCTGCCGGCTCTGTCGATTGGAACCCTGGGCCTCACCGCGCTAGGCGGCAGGCTGCCGGACCTCCGCAAGGGCTTTGGCCGGGTGGCGATCGCCTTCTGCGCCGCCCTCCTGATGGCTCGGCACTTTTCGACCCTGGGCAAATCTCCCCTTCCCCGCTTTGACAATTGGGGCAGGGCCGCGCGGGTAGAGTACTTCGCAACCAAGCAGTGGCTGAAAGACCGCGTGACGGCGGTCCCCAACCACTCGTTTGGCGAGTCCCTGACGCCATGGCTCACAGTCAGGGACATCGCGTCCATCATCCCGGTCCTGGATCGGAGCTATGCCCGTTCTCCGCTCCGCTCGTTCGCCGACGTGGAGCGCTATGAGTCCTTCTCGGAGAACCGCGTCGAATGGGGGCCCATCTATGCCGGGCACGAGGCGCTGCAATCGATTCGCTTCCACCGGCCGGCGGTACTGAACAAAGTGGATTTGCTGGTGGCCCGCGATCGAACGGTTGGAGGAACGTCTTTCGTTTCCGTCCTGGATTCGAAGCGCGCGGTCCTCTGGATCCAGGCGATCCCGTCAGAGTACTTTCCCGACCATACCTGGCTGGGGTTGCCTGTTTCGGAGGTGACGCTGCGGGCGGATACGCAGTATTTCATCCGTCTCTCATGCGACGCGAAGAGGCCGGACGAAAGCGTCACCGTCTTGACCAACGCGGCCGCGGGCGCCACGGGAGACTTTTGCTTTCGTCTTGCATTCATTTCGAACAATGCGCCATAGCGCCAAAGTCGCGCTCACTGCCGTGCGCAGTCCCGGATGTCCGAACTCTTCAGTATCCTCTTCGGGGCGCCCGTTCCGGCCGCGCGGATCATCGCGCGGCCAATCTCCTCCGTGGTCAGGATATAGCGTGGAAAAAGGCGGCGCAGCAGCGGAAGCAAGGGCTTGGTGAGACTGTAGCCGATCCGGTACGCGGTGGTCCTCGACCGCTCTCCATGCATCGGCTGAATGACCGCCGGCCGGAACATGTAAGCGGCCTTGAAGGGAAGGCGCAAGAGAGCGTTCTCAGTTTTGCCTTTCACCCGCGCCCACATGACCCGTCCTTTTTCCGAGCTATCGGTCCCGGCGCCCGAGACATAAATGAACGTCATGCCTGGATTCAACCGGGACAGAGTTTCCGCCGCCGCCATCGTGATGTCGTAAGTCAGGTGTTCGTACTGAGGTTCGGACAGGCCGAACGACGACACGCCCAGGCAGAAAAAGCAGGCATCGAAACCACGCAAATCGGCTTCGATTTCTTCATAGCGCATCAGGTCCGGGCGCAGGAGATCGCGCAGCTTCGGGTGGGTCGCTCGGGTAGCCGACCGCCCGACCGTCAGGACGGCATCGATACCGGGGTCAAACAGGCACTCCCTTAGAACGCCTTGGCCGACCATGCCGGTAGCGCCGAAAATCAGAGCTCTCATATCTATACGCCCACCACCGCGCTGCGCCGCTCCAGCAGTATGACGTCGCGCCAGCGGCCGTTCATCGCGCCCAGCTTTTCGCGCGTGCCCACGATCCGGAAACCGGCCGACTGGCACAACCCCAGGCTGGCGGTGTTTTCGCTGAAGACGCCCGCCTGCAATGTCCAGATGCCTTCGCGCTCGGAGGCGGCTATCAGCGCATGCGCCAGCGCCCGTCCCACTCCCGTGCGTCGCGCGCGCTCCGCGACGTAAAGGCTCGCTTCGGCCACTCCCGCATATACGCACCGGCCCGAAACCGGAATCAGCGCGGCCCATCCCAGCAGCCCATCGGCCGCGCGGGCCACCAATCGGCAGGCTCGAAGGTGTTCGCGGTCCCATTTTTCCCAATCGGGGGCCGTCTTTTCGAAGGTGGCGTTACCGGTCGAGATGCCTTCCAGGTAAATGGCGCGAACGGCCTCCCAGTCGGCCGGCTCCAGCGGGCCAATCTCGAACCCGATCATTCGCCGTGTTTCTCCTCGAGCATGGCCCGCAAGCTGGCTATCTCGCGCTTCAGCTTGCGCTCGCGCCCGACCATCATGAGGACGTAGACGGCCAAAATCACCCACGCGGCCGTCAGCCCGTAGCTCAGGAATTCATACTGATGCTGGAGGCGCGCCTCTTCGGTGGCGAGCTGCGCCAGAAACGGAACTTGTGCGAGTAAGTGCATAAAGTACCTCTCAAATGGCGTGCGCCATCCGGCGCAAGGAGTCTATCTCGCGCTGCGCCTCTTCCTGGCGGTAGCGCACGGCGGTGATGACACTGCCGAGCATCAGCATGGCGGCCATGTTCCACAGAAAGTGAATCGTCCAATCGGGCGGGAAACTGCCGCCCGCCCAGAACACCGGCGAGGGGTGCTGCGTACGCCACCACTTGATGGAGAAGACCACAATGGGGACGTCGATGAACGCGAAGATGGAAAACACGGCGGCGAAGGTGGCGCGCTGGGTGGGCTCCTCGATGGCTTGCCGCAGCATCAAATAGCCGGAATAAAGCAGCCAGCAAACCAGCGCCGAGGTTAGCCGCGCATCCCAGGTCCACCAGATGCCCCAGATCTCGCGGCCCCAGATGGAGCCGGTTACCAGACCCACCGTCGTGAACGCCAACCCCACCTCTGTGACTGCCACGGCCGCGGCGTCGAACTTGAAGTTCTTCGTCGCCAGGAAACCCACGCTCGACAGTAACGCGGCGCAGGCCGCGGTTACGGCGCAAGCCCACATGGGCACATGAAAGAAGATGATCTTGAAGGTCACCCCCTGTTGCGTCTCTTCCGGCAGGCGTGCGATGGTGTTGATGTTCCAAACCAGGATGGCGATGGCCGCCGCCCCAAGAATGTAAAGAATCTTCTCACGCATACGTAGCTCCTCAGCCCACTCCGCGGTCCCGCACTACTCCGTGGCGCGGGCTCTCAGCCTGCCGACTCGACACTCGTGTCGAGTCTGGCGCCACGCCCGCCGCTACGCCCGTCGCCAAGCCTGCCGCCAAGCCCACCGCCAAGCGTCGAGACGAGTCTCGACGCGGCAGCCTGAGAGGCTGCGCCACGGGTTGAAGACGATCGCGTATTCCCATCATCATCCCACCAGGACCGTTTCCACCAGGTACAGGGAAACGGCCGTGAATGCCACGTCGAAGGCGATCAGCAGGTTCAGCCAGCGCATGGTTTCCGGCCCAATGGCATTGCCTTGAATCAACTGCATGGTCAACTGCATGGCCGCCATCAGCGCCGGCGCCAGAATCGGATACGTCAGCATCGGCAGCATCACCTCGCGCAGCCGGATGTTCACGGTCAGCGCGCTGAAAACCGTCCCGATAACCGTCAGGCCCCAGGTTCCCAACGCCAGAACCAGCATCAACTGGGGAAACTGGCGGGTCCAGTGGACATTATAAAAGATGCCGAAAACCGGCAAAGAGACCAGCTCGATGGCCAGCACAAGCAGGTAATTGGCCAGGGCCTTGCCGAGGAACAGCGCGGCCCCCGGAATGGGCGCCGCCACCAGCGCGTCCAGGCAATCGTTGGGAAGCTCGCGCGCGAAGCTGCGGTTGAAGACCAGCGTGCCGGCGAAGGCGAACACAATCCACAGAAGACCGCCCGATATGGCCTTGGTGGTGTCTTCCTCCGGATCGAAGGCGAAGCTGAACAGCACCAGGATCACCAGGGCGAAGGCGAAGGATGCGTTGATGGCCTCCTTGGTGCGCAATTCGGCGCGCAGATCCTTGAACAGGACCACCAGCGTCAGCCGCAGAAACTCCATCAGACCTCGCCGTATCGAGCGTAAACCAGCCCCGGATCGGCCGCCATTTCCGGCGTACAGGGGCCGTGAAACGCCACCCGGCCGCGGACCAGCAGCGCGACATCCGAGGCAAGCTCGAGGGCTTCCCTCAACTGGTGGGTCGACAGGATGACGGTCTTGCCCCGCGTCAGCGCATCGCGCAGCAGCGACTGCAGAACCGCGATGGCGCGGTCGTCGAGGGCCGTGAAGGGCTCGTCCATCAGCAGCACGGATGGATCGTGGAGGAAGGCGCGCGCCACCGCCAGGCGCTGCCGCATGCCTCTCGAAAACTCGCGCACCAGCCCGTTCCGCACCTTTTCGAGGCCCGTGCGAGCCAGCCATTCGAGGGCCCGCGCCCGCGGATCGGCCAGGCCGTAGAGCCGCGCGTAAAGCATCAGGTTCTCGAGCGCCGAAAGCTCGTCGTAGACCGAGATCCCGTGCCCGATGAACCCGATCGTCCGGCGCGCGGCGGTCTCCCGCGGCTGTTTGCCGAAAATCAGGATGCGCCCGCGCCCCGGCCGCGAGAACCCCGCCATGGCGCGCAGCAGGGTGGTTTTTCCCGCCCCGTTGCGGCCGATCAGCGCCAGGCAGGCGCCCGCGCCGGCTTCCAGCTTGACGTCCCGCAGGGCGGGATAGTCTCCGTAGAACTTCCAGACGCCCTCAACGGCGACCGCGCTCATCCGGCTCCTTGCTCGACGGCGTGCGATAGAGAATGGCGAAGCCCACCGCCAGAATTCCCAGCGCCAGGCCCAGTATCGGCGTCTGCCGGCCTAGCGCGTGCGGCAGCGCCTCTTCGATTTGCGGCGCTCCGTCGGAGGCGGCGGCGTCCCCCGCGCCGGCAGCGGCGGGCGCCACCGCGCCGCTCAGCTCGATCTTGTAGGCCGCGCCTTCAAAGCCATAGATATGCGCCTGCGACTGCGGCTCAATCCCCAGGTCGTTCAAATGGTCGCCCTTCAGCGTCACCCCGTTGGGCGCAATCAGGTAGGTGTTCTCGTCGCGGGTGACAATCTTACCCTGGTAAGACGACCCTTCGGCGTAGGGAACGGAGTAATTCAGGTCGATCCGTGTATCGCCCGGCTTGATCGCGAAATCCACTCCGAAGATGTCCGGCCTGGCAGTCTTCACCAGCGGCGCTTCAAGGGACATGCCGCCCGGCGCCGTGGCAGTCGTCTGCGCCTTGCCATGGGCCTCCGCGGGAAGGTAGAAACGCAGCGTGCCGTTCGCCGGATCGTTCCAGGTGGTTTGGCCGCTGTTGGTGAACAGGTAGGTCTCGCTCACCGTCATCTGCCCGCCGGAGGGATCGAACAGAAGCATGTGCTTGGTAACCTTCGCTTCGCCCGGCTGCTTGGACGTCTCGTACACATCGAGGGCGATTCCGGTTGTGGGAGACCCCGGCTGGAGCATCTTGGTGTACGTAATGCCGCCGAGAGCCGTACGGATCAGGCTGGGCCCTTCCACGTTCTGGTTGATGGTGAAAGCGCCCCGCGCATCGGAGGTGGCCTGGTCCACCAGTTCCGGACCGCTCTCGCCGAGCTTGTAGAAGCCTACCACGGCCCCCGCCAGCGGCCTATCGGCGGTCCGGTCGACCACCGTGCCGCTGACGGCGGCGATGGCTGGTGAAGCGCAGAGGGCGAGGCAGATGAAGAATGCCTGCGGGAATGCAGGCATGGCAGGCCGGAGGCCCGCTCCACGATTGTTCATGCTTTCACCTTCATTGGCTTACCGCATTCGCCGCAAAACTTGAGGCTCTTTTCGAAACTGGCCCCGCAGGAAGGGCACACCAAGCCGGATGGCGCCGGTTTGGGCGCGGGCGTCGTTCCGTTCACGCCGAGTTGGGCCTTGATCTTGTCCACCTCGGCCAGCACGTGGGCCAGGTCCTTCTGCAAGTCCTGCTTCGTGCTCCGGTAGTCCTGGTCGGAGAGTTTGCCCAGCCGATACTCGAACTGGAGGTCGCGGAGGTTCTCATAAATCGCGGCCTTCCGCTCGTCGAGATGTTCGAAGGGCGACGCCGGTTCCGGCTCGGGCAGGTCCTTGGCCCTCACGCCGAGGACGAACGCGATTACGGCGATCGCGAGAATGCATGCAATGGCAATGATCAAATGAAATCCACCAAACCCATGGGGCCGGCCCCGCGGCCTCGAACTGCTGCCCCACACTCATTCCAAATTAGCGAGATCCTTCTCGATTTGGTCCTTGTACTTCTCCAGCTCGGGGTCGTCGATTTCCATGGTCCCGATTTCGGGCGCCGGCGCCGGTTTGCGATATTTGCGGATGAATAGCCAGATGGCCACCAGCCCCAGTCCCACGCCGGCGTAGGGCACAATCCATCCGAACGCGTTCGGCGGCGCCAGGTAGATGCCCGGGCCGTAGTCGCGCACGAACGCCGCGATGATCTGGTCGTCGCTCATCCCCACCGCCTGCATGCGCGCGATGCGCTCCTTGGCGGGCTTGGAAAAGCTGCACTCCAACATGCTGCACGTGGCCACCGAATCCTTGCAGCCGCACTGGCAGGCCAAGCGGGCGCCCACCCGCCGCGCATCGGCGCTGGGCTTCTCGGCCGCGGTTTGCGCCAGCGCAATCGCCGCGGCCACCAGGGCCACCCACAGACTACTTCGGAACAGTCGCATGCTTGCTCGTGACCCCCACCACCTGCGTGCGGGCATACTGCATTTTGATTTTAGCCGGAACCAGGCAGATCAGCGTGCCGCCGATCAGCACCAGGCCGCCTACCCAGACCCAGCTCACCAGCGGGTTGATATAGGCCTGGATGACCGCGCGCTGGTTGTCGTCCGACATGGCGGCGAAGTTCAGGTAGACGTCCTCGTTGGGCCGCACGCGGATGCCGACCTCGGAGGTGCTCTGGCGGCTGGCCTGATAGAACCGCTTCTCCGGCCGCAACAGCCCGAGCTCCCGGCCGTCCTTGAACACATCCACGGTGGCGCGATGCCACTGGTAGTTTGCGTTTTCGCCCTGCTCCAGGTTGACCATTTTCAGGTCGTAGTGGCCGATCTGCATCGAGTCGCCGATGTTCAGTTCCTTGAGCTCGTACAGCTTGAAGGCCTGCCCCGTGAAGCCGATGAACATCAGCACAATCCCCATGTGCACCACGTACCCGCCATAGCGCCTCGTATTGCGGTGGGTCAGCTCCACGGCCGCGCGAACCGGATTCATGCCGGTCCTGGCGGCGATGGACCTCGAGCCCTTATAGAACTCCATGAAGACGGTGAGCGCCACGAACAGGCAAAAGCCGAAGGAGATGAGCGCGTAATAACTGCGCACGCCGGCCGCGATCAACGCGCCCACCAGAACCACGGCGGCGGCGCCGGGCCACTGGAAATTGCGGCGCAGGCTCTCGAGGGAGGTTCGGCGCCAGGAAAACAGCGGCCCCACGCCGGTGAGGAACAGCAGAAACAGGCCGATGGGAACCATCAACCGGTTGTACCAGTCGGCATCGAGCGAGATCTGGTTTCCCGATGTCAGCGCGGATATCACCGGGAACAGCGTGCCCCACAACACCGCGAAGCAGCTTGCCAGCAGGATCAGGTTGTTGAACAGGAAGCTCGATTCGCGCGAGACCACGCTCTCCAGTTGCGACTCGCTCTTGAGGTAATCGAGGCGCTCCAGAATCAGGTAGACAGTGGCGGCAATGCCGATCGCCATGAAGGAGACGAAGTACTTGCCGATCTCCGAGCGGGCGAAGGCATGCACCGACTGCACCACCCCCGAGCGCGTCAGGAAGGTGCCCAGGATGCACAGGAAAAAGGTGGTCGAGATGAGCACGATGTTCCAGACCTTCATCATGCCCTTCTTTTCCTGCATCATCACCGAGTGCAGGAACGCCGTCCCGCTCAGCCACGGCAGCAGGGAAGCGTTCTCCACCGGGTCCCATCCCCAGTAGCCGCCCCATCCCAGAACGTGGTAGGCCCAAGCCATGCCGAGCATAACGCCGGTGCTCTGAAACAGCCATGTGACCAGCGTCCAGCGCCGCGTGGTGAAGATCCAGCCGTCGCCCGCCTGCCGGGTGATGAGCGAGCCGATGGCGAACGCGAAAGGCACCGCGAATCCCACGTACCCCAGGTAGAGCATGGGCGGATGGATGGCCATGGCGGGGTACTGCAGCAGCGGGCTGAGGCCGTTGCCATCCGGCAGCGCCGTGATACGGCCATCCATCGACAGCACCTTGAAGGGGGTGGCCACGAAGTTGTTCAACACCAGGAAGAAGGTCTGCACGGTCATCAGCACGGCGATGGTGTACGGCATGAAATCGCGGTGCTTGCGCCGGTTGGTGAAGGCCACCACCGAGGAGTACGTCGCCAGCAGCCAGCTCCAAAGCAGCAGCGAGCCTTCCTGCCCGCCCCACCACGCCGCAAACTTGTAGACCGCCGGCATGGCGCGGTTGCTGTGCTCGGCCACGTAAGCGAGACGGAAATCGCCGGCCAACAGACCGTGTACCAGCACCGCCGCCGCCACCGTAATCAGTACCCAGACCGAGTAGACCGCGCGCGCTCCGCTCACAACCAGGAAAGGCTTCTGCTTGAGCCGTCCCACGAGGGAGGCGAGGGCGGCATAGATCGCCACCGAGAAGGCCAACAGAAGGGCCAGCGAACCCAGGTTCTCCATATACCCTCTTCGTCTAGATGCTCTTGCCGCGATTGATATTGGAGGGCGCCTGCCCGGGCATCTGCCCTGGCTTGGCTTCGTACTTGGAGGCGCATTTGGCCTGGATGCGCGCGGCGCGAAAAACGCCGTCCGGGTCCAGCCGGCCGTCGGCCAGGGCCTGAGCGCCGTCGCGGAAGGTGTCGGGCAGGGGGTCGGTTCCGGTGTAAGCGACCGTCAATCTGGTCTTGTCCTGCACCAGCACGAACTGCACCTTGCCGCCCACGCGCTGGATGGAGCCGCTTTCCACGTCCCCGCCCACGCGGAGCCGCTTCCCGACAGCGTGGTCCCCCATCTGGCCAAGCTCGGCGATGGTCTTGTAATACGTCGCGTTGGAAGCCCCCCCCGAGACTGCCAGATAGGTCAGAGTGCCGACAACTACCACGATCAAAGCGGCGAATGTGCCGTATTTCTTCATGCCATCCCTCTGTCTAAACAGTATAACCCGAACATCGGGCGCCATTCCACCATCTGGACATTCTCGGGCCACTTGGTACGGATCGCGTAAGCCGTGAGTTTGCCTCACGTTCCGGCATCGCCGCCGGGCTCTCCGGAACTTTGGTCGCGACCATGCGTTAATACTGGTGCATGCGCAACGTCCTGAGTGTTATGAACGCACGAATCCTCCTCGTGGCGACGCTGTCCGCCACTTCCTGCTGGGTGCTGCCCGCCAAGGCCGCCGATCCGCAATTGCTGGGACTCGTGATGCCCGACGCCAAGGTGATCGCGGGCATCAACGTGAATCAGGCCAAGGCCACGCCCTTCGGCATCTATGTACTGGGGCAAATCGCGCCGCAGGACGCGGCCCTGCAGCAACTGGCCACGCTGCTCAACTTCGATCCGCGCCGCGACGTGAGCGAGCTATTGGTGGCTTCCACCGCCGCGGCCGGACACGCCGGGCTGGCGGTGGCGCGCGGCGTTTTCGACCCGGCGAAGATCGCGGCAGCCGCACAGCTCGCCGGGGCAAAGTCGGAGATCTACAACGGGATCAATATCTTAGAGGATCCCAAGCAGGCCAACGGGGTGGCTTTCCCGGATTCGACGCTGGTGATTGTGGGCGATCTGGCGAACGTGAAAGCCGCCATGGATCGGCTGACCACGCCCGCGGTTCTGCCGGCTGCCTTGTTTTCACAGGTCAGCCAGTGGAGCCAGACGGAGGACGCCTGGGTGGTCACCACCGTGCCGCCCTCCTTGCTGAAGCTCGCTCCCGGAGCCCCGCAGGTCCCCGGATTGAGCGGACAAGGCGCCTTTGCGTCGATCCAGCAGGTCGCCGGAGGCGTCAAGTTCGGCGCCACCGTCGCCCTCTCCGCACAGGCGCAGACCGATACGGCTGACAACGCCGCCAGCATGGCCGGCGCGCTGCAATTCCTGGCCAACCTGGCGCAGATGCAGGCCGCCCAGAATCCGCAAGCGGGGGCGCTCCTGAGGTCCCTGACAGTGACCGCGCAGGGCGTCAACGTGAACATCGGCCTCAGCCTGCCGGCGGACCAGTTCGAACAATTGGCCAGGCCCAGGCCGGCCGCGCGCGCCCGTGCGGCCAAGCAGCTATAAGCGCGTTCGGGACTTTGCGCGCTATTTCGCGTGCGCTTCGAATCCGGGCTACAAGGTAGCTCAGAGGAAGATGGAACCATGGCTCAAGGTTCGGTTGTTCGCGCCCGCATCGATGAGCGCACGAAGAGGCAAGCCGCGGCGGCCCTGAAGAGGGCCGGGCTGACGGTATCGGACGCTTTCCGCTTGCTACTCGTGCGAGTAGCGGCTGAGAAGACGCTGCCGTTCGAGCCGCTTCAGCCGAATAAGGCGACCGTTGCGGCAATGAGGGCCGCGCGGCGGGGCGAGCTGGTCGGGGCCGGCAAGCCGGACAGGTTGCTGCGAAGCCTGAATGAGGGACGTTAAGTACCGAAGCGCCTTTGTCTGTTGGTCGCGGGCGGTTTAATCGCGCCTATCCGCCGCTCTGTTGCTCGGCGATCAGCCTGCGGGCGTGGACCCGAATCCCCGGCCAGCGCAGCCGGAAAACTCCGGCGGCGGTCATGCAGACGATGCCGCCGGCCATGACGGTAGCCGGCGCGCCGAAACGGCTGGCCACGGCCCCGGCCAGCAGCGAGCCTATCGGCGCCATCCCCATGAACATCATCGAGTAGACCGACATCACGCGGCCGCGCAGGCGGTCCGGAACCATGCTCTGGATGAGGGTGTTCGAAGACCCCATTTGAATCATCATGGAAAAGCCGGCGGGAATCAGGATGGCGGCCGACAACTCCAGGTTCCTCGAAACCGCGAAGGCCGTCAGGCAGGCGCCGAAGGAAAGCGCGGCCATGGCCACCCAGGTTCCCAGCCCCTTGAGACTCTGGCGGGTGGCCAGCAGCAGGGCGGCGCCAAGCGCGCCCACGCCCGTGAACCCCATCAGCCAGCCCAGCGCCTGCGCGCCGCCGTGCAGAATGCGATCCGCGAATATCGGCATCAGCACCACGTACGGCATGCCGGTCAGGCTCACCACGCCCAGCAGGATCAGCAGCGCGTGTATGGGCGGGTTGCCGATGACGAAGCGGAATCCCTCCACCACGTGCGCCAGGGGCGAGCCCCGATGCTCGACGGGCTCACGCGCGGCCATGCGCATGGCCGCGAGGCCGGCTATCACCGCGATGTAGCTGACGCCGTTGGCGAAGAAGCACCAGCCTTCCCCGATGCTTGCCACCAGGATGCCCGCAATCGCCGGCCCCACCACGCGCGAAGCGTTGAACATGGAGGAATTCAGGGCGATGGCGTTCATCAGGTCCGGCTTGCCCACCATTTCGACGATGAAAGACTGCCGCGCGGGGATATCGAAGGAGTTCACCACCCCCAGCAGGGATGAGAGAACGAAGACGTGCCAGATGCGCACCACGCCCGAAAGCGTGAGGGCCGCCAGCGCGAACGCCAGCAGCATGGCCGAGGTTTGCGTGCCGATCACGATGCGGCGGCGGCTGAAGCGATCCGCGGCCAGTCCTCCTACCGCGGGCGAGAGAATGAACACCGGAATCTGTCCCGCGAACCCGATGGCGCCAAGCAGCACGGCGGACCCCGTCAGCCGGTATACCAGCCAGGCCTGGGCCACGTTCTGCATCCACGTTCCAATGAGCGAAATGAGCTGCCCGCCGAAGAACAGCCGGAAATTGCGATACCGCAGCGCCCGCAGGGCGACCGGGAAAGGCATGACTGACTTCATTGTAGAGGGGCCGCGCCCGGTCCCGGAAAACTACGCCAAGCCGAGACTGGTCTTCAGCGCGTTGTCGATACGCTCCATGGTCTCGGGACCGAACTGGCCATGGACCTTGCCGAAACGGACCTCATCGACGGTCCGAATCTGATTGCACAACACCACGCTCTCCTTGGCCAGCCCGCCTTCGCCCTTTCTCACGGGAACATTGGTGAGATACAGCTTCGAGACGTTCTCGGCGCCGGTGATGACGGCCACGATAGTGACCGGCGAGTAGCGGTTCCCTATGTCGTTCTGGACCACCACGCACGGCCGCGTCTTGGCCTGTTCGTGGCCCAGCGCGGGATCGAGGTTGATATCGATGACGGTCCCGCGGACGCACTTTCCAGGCATCAGATGTTCTCGGCGTCCACGTGGGAGAAATCACCGCAGATCTGGCGGTCCAGCGCCGCGTTCGCGGCGTATCCTTCCGCGAGCTCCCGCTCCAGCCGCTGGCGCTTGAGTTCCTTCACGTAGCGCTCCACCGCGGAGCGCACCAATGCGCTTCGGGTCATGCCCCACTCCCGCACGGCTTCC
Source organism: Terriglobia bacterium (assembly GCA_963767595.1). GTDB lineage: Bacteria > Acidobacteriota > Terriglobia > Bryobacterales > Bryobacteraceae > BOG-224. Next base: position 359,373 of record CAVYEK010000013.1, on the reverse strand, counting down.
TCGGTGGTCCGGTACAGGGCCGGCGGGAACTCCACAATGATCCTCTTTGCCGCGGAGCCGGGCGCGGCGGGACGGCGTTCTCGACTGCGTCTTTCCAAATGCGCCATGATGGATACCTCAATACATATTCTAGCGCATAGATTCCTATGTGTCCGGATAGAAACCGATGACCGGAGCCCGCCCGCGAAAGTCTTTGACGCTGAGACGCGGAGACGCGGAGGAATTCAAAGGAAGAGAAAAAAGAGGTCTTTTCCGGTTCTTTGTTCTCTTCTCCGCGTCTCAGCGTCTCTGCGTCAAGAAGCGTCAAAAACCGTTCTCCGCACCTCCCGGTGTAAGACTCTCTTCTCCGCGTCTCCGCGTCTCCGCGTCAAAGGGGTTGGGCGCACTTATGCCCCTCGTTGTAAAATAGCGGTTGATGAGCGACGTAGACGCCAACGACTCCACCGGGCAGGAGCGCCGCATGCCGCTGCCGCCCGCCTCCTTCGGTTTCCTGGTGCTTTCGCTGCGCACCCAGGCGGAAATGCATCTCGGACTGATGCGGTTCGACGAGGAGGAGAAGCCCGAACCGGATCTCGACCTGGCCCGCCACGCCATCGACCTGCTGGCCATCCTGCTCGCAAAGACCAAGGGCAATTTGGAGATCGACGAGCAGCGTCTGCTGGAGAACTCCGTCACCGAATTGCGCTTCCGTTTCGTCCAGGCGTCGGACGAACAGGCCAAGGCGGCGGCCCAGAAAGCCTGAATGGCGGCGCCGGGCATTCGCATCACCGTCCTTGGTTCGGGAACCAGCGTCGGGGTACCCACAATCGGCTGCCATTGCGACGTATGCGCATCCACGGACCCGCGCGATAACCGCCTGCGCCCCTCCATCCTGGTGAGCTATGAGGGCCGCAACGTCCTGATCGATACCACCCCGGATTTCCGCGCGCAGGCGTTGCGCGCCCGCATCGACCACCTGGACGCCATCGTGTTCACCCACGCCCACGCCGATCACATCATGGGCCTGGACGACGTGCGGCCCTTCAATTTCCGGCAGAACGGCCCCATTCCCATCTATGGGTCGGCGGAGACCCTGGCCAGCATCCAGCGCGTGTTCGAGTACATCTTCGACCGGTCCAGAAAGGAATCCAACATACCGAAGCTCGATCCGCGGCCCATCGCCGCCGCGGCTGTGGACCTGTTCGGCGTCGCCTTCCTGCCGATACCCATCCTGCACGGCAGCCAGACGATCCACGGCTTCCGATTCGGCCGGGCGGCGTATCTCACCGATCACAGCGGCATCCCCGAAGCCTCCATGGAGCAGTTGCGCGATCTCGATGTGCTGTTCCTGGACGCCCTGCGGTACAAGCCGCACCCCACCCATTCCACGGTGGACCGCTCCATAAAGACGGTCGAAGCCCTGGCGCCACGGCGCGCGTTCTTCACCCATATCTGCCACGACCTGGGGCACCGGCGCGCGGAAAGCCTGCTCCCGCCCAACATTCGCCTGGCATACGATGGGCTGGAGATTCTGGTGGAAGGCGCTTTAGGAATCCCATGAGGGTCTACCGCAGCCTCGATGAGACGCCCGCCGATTTCGGTCCCAGCGCCCTGACCATCGGCAATTTCGACGGCGTGCACGCCGGCCACCGCCGGATCCTCGAACGCTTGGCGGCGCTGGCCAGGGAGCGCGGCTGGAAGGCATCGGTCCTCACCTTCGATCCGCATCCCACGAGCGTGGTGGCTCCCGAGCGCCGGCCGCCCCTGATGACATCCCCCGCCAGGCGCGTCGAGTTGTTGGGGGAGGCGGGGATCGAGCAGATTCTGATTCTCCCGTTCACGCCGGAGATCGCGCAACTGTCGCCGGAGGAGTTCGCGCGGCGAATTGTGGCCGGGCGGTTGGGCGCGCGCTGCGTGCTGGTGGGAGCCAACTTCCGCTTCGGCCACCGCCAGGCCGGGGACGTGCGGACGCTCGAGAATCTGGGGCGGGAGCTGGGCTTCCAAACCGAGATCGTCCCGGCGGCCCCCTGCCGGGGACGCATCGTTAGCAGCAGCGTGATTCGCGGGCTGATTCGAAGCGGACGCGTTTCGCTGGCCGCGCGGTTCCTGGAGGGCCCCTACGCGCTCGATGGCGACGTGGTGAGCGGGCGCGGAGTGGGCGCGGAGCAGACCGTTCCCACCTTGAACCTGTCCACCGCCGCCGAGGTGATCCCGCGATCGGGGGTTTACATTACGCGCACGCGCGACCTCGACTCGGGCCGCGTTTGGGATTCGATCACCAACATCGGACACCGGCCGACGTTTGGCCCCAGCGGCCAGCTTTCCATCGAGACTTTTCTGCTCGATCCGCTGGAGCCGCCGGCGCCGCGCCGCATCCGCGTCGAATTCCTCGGGCGGGTTCGCGACGAGCGCCGGTTCGAGAGCCCCGAGGCGCTCAAGGCGCAGATCCTGAAAGACGCCGGCGCGGCCCGCCGCTACGCGCGCCGGGTCAAGGCCTGGGTCGGCCAACCGCTCGCACGGACATAGATATCACATGGGCATAGGGCAGTTCTTACTCAACGGTTTCAAGATCGTTCTGATCGACCTGCTGCTGGCCGGGGACAACGCGCTGGTGATCGCCATGGCGGTGCGCTCGCTGGCCAAGGCGCAACGGCGTCTCGCCACCGCATGCGGCGCGGGCGTCGCAGTGGCGCTGCGGGTGGTCCTCACTGCGCTGGCGGCGTGGCTGCTGAAGGTCCCCTACGTACAGATCGCCGGCGGCCTCTTAATTCTCTGGATCGCGGTCAAAGTGATGGTGGACGCCAGCGACCCGCCCGACGCGGCCCCGGCCCCGCGGAAACTGGCGCAGGCGGTCTGGTACATCGTGGTGGCCGACCTGACCATGTCCACGGACAACGTTTTTTCCGTTGCGGGGGCTTCCAAGGGGGATTGGCGCCTGATTCTGTTCGGGCTGGGGTTGAGCATCCCCTTCGTGGTCTTCGCGGCCAACCTGCTGGCCGCGTTGATGGACCGCTACCCGGCCCTGATCTACCTGGGGGCGGCCATTTTGGGCCAGGTGGGCGGGGATTTGATCCTGACGGACCCGTTCGCCGTCCGCATGCTGCACCCTTCCAACGCAGCCCGATGGGGCGTGGAAGCGGCGCTCGCGGTGGGGGTGGTGATTGCGGGAAAGCTGATTTGCGCGGCCAGGGCGCGCCGCACCGCCGCGCGCGAAGCTTCTTCAGAACCGGGACCGTAAGAAGGTGTGAAATAATCGGGTGGGCCTCCGGATTGACAGACGAAAGCGTCTGTCCCACAATGCTATCGAAGGACTTCCATCCTTGTGGGGCAAGGCGCTTCCGCCTGCCAACCAATTATTCACGGCTTCCAAGCGAGCGGTCACCGACTGGTTATTTCCCGCCCGCCCCCACCGCGGCGGCCTGCAATACCGCCATCCCTTTGCCGGAACGCATGGCGCTCGATGCCGGGCCCTCGAAAGTGAAGATGGGCGAGAGCAGTTCGCGGACGCTGTAGGCCGGTTTGGCGAGCCCTGACGTCCCGTGCCGCTGGGTGTTGGCGAAAATATGGTACAGCTCGTGGGCCAGCACGCGGCCGATGGCGCGGCCATAGGCCGCATCGCGCTCCTCCGCCTTCATGTGAATCAATTCCGTCCGCAGGAAGCCGCGGATGCCATCGCAGTCGACCTCGGCGAAGGGCAGGATGACGCCGTCGCTCACATGCGTCCAGCCCAGCGCGCCGGGACGCCGTGAGACGGAGGCGAGGTCCGCAACGTCGCAGCGGCCCCTGAAGGTGATCACGGCCAACTCCACGATAAACTCGTTTTCCCGTGGCGCATGGAGCGACCGCCATTGGAAGCGCAAGCCGATGGGAGCCATAATCGCGTGTACTTCGTCCTGGAGGGCGCCCATCACCGAGGCTGGCGGGGGCTGTTGAAAGTCGCTATAGAGGGTAATCGATGCGCCGCTTTGCGCCGGGGATTCTCCTGGGGCAGGCAGGGCCGCCAGCGCCAGGCCAAGCAGGAGCATTCTCATTTTGGCGCCTCGACTACGCCAATCTACTCACGTGCTTCGGCAGGACCGGTCCGATATCAGCTCGGGATGTTCCCGCACCAGCGTGCCGGCTGTGTGACAGGCGAAGCACACCGGCCTGGCCGCCGCCAGCGTCTCTTGCAGCTTTTCGGCGGGAATCCGGCTCCACTCAAACGAAGCTCCATCGGTCCCCATCAGCGCCGGCGGGGCCGTCAGCCATTCACCCTCGCCCACCGCCCGTCCACAGGAGGCGCAGGTCTTGCCTTCATACCACTTCACCAGGATGTGGCGAACCAGGCAGTCTTCGGGAGCGGCCGCAATCTGGCTGAGGCATGCCTGGCCGCAGCCGGCGCGCTCCGGCCAGCGCGAACAGGAGGACAAGCGCAACTCCGGCGCGCCCCCCAGCGCGGTTACGGCGGCATGGCCCGCATCCACCACAACGCCGGCCGGCTGCCGGGTTTCGGGACAGGCGATTACCCTCTGGCCGCGATACCTGCGCCACGCCAGCGCCAGGCGCGCCAGAACTATAGCCAGGAACACCGCCGCGACCGCCACCACCAGCGCCGCTTGGACAGACATAAAAAGCTCCGTAGATCCCAAAAGCAACGCGCTGGCCAATTCTTCCGGGAACCACCCGGCTCAGCTAAGTGCTAGATTCTATGGAAGTCGTAGAACAGGATTGCAGTGGTGGGGCGCCTCCGTGAAATGGGCGGAATTCCGCACATGGGTGCCTTGGCCCGAGGTAGGGGCAACTTTCGGGCGCGGCGGGACGTCCTTCTCCAGGTGAGAGCCCGCCCCGTGAGGATCATCCCGCTCCTGGCCATGGTGGTTCTCTCGACCGCCGCGGACGACTATTCCTCGATCCAGAAGAAGCTCGACCTGGTCGAAAGCGACAAACTGAAGGCCGGCTCGCGCGTCGAAATGTCGGTGGTGGAGTTGAACGCCTACGCGGCGTACGAATTGCCCGCCGGCGTGCGCAACCCCAAGCTGTCAATCCCCGCTCCTGGAATCGCCACCGGCTCCGCGCTGGTGGATTTCGGGAAACTACAGCGCGCGCGGGGCAGCCAGCCCGGCTGGCTCATGTCGATGCTGCTCAATGGCGAACGGCCCGTGACCGTCACCGTGAGCATCCGTTCCTCGCGCGGACAGGCGACGGTGGACGTGCAACGGGTCGGCATTTCGGGGCTTGAAATCGAAGGCGCCACCCTCGACTTTCTGATTCACAACATTCTGCTGCCGCTGTATCCCAACGCGGTGGTGGGCCAGCCGTTCGAATTGGGCCATCGGATCGAAAAACTGGACGTGCAAACCCGCGGCGCAACCGTGATCATCGGGCGGTAGATCCTCGTGGCGCCTTCGTGGCGCACGCTTTAGCGTGCCGCGTCCCCACTCATGGGGACGTCCGGCGCACGTCAGCGGCTCCCGATGTTCCCCGCCAGGCATCGACACGAGTGTCGATGCGGCACGCATGAGTGCGTAATGCCGCATAGTTTTCATAACAAGAACAAAACACGAGGCTTATGTTTTCGTGGCGCACGCTTCAGCGTGCAGCGGCGAGCTTCAGCTCGCCGTCAGCGCTGATCGTGGGCTGAAGCCCACGACGGCACGCTGAAGCGTGCGCCACGTAAAATCAATAGCTTACAGGCCAATTATGAAAACTAAGTGGCATTGCGCATGAGTGCGTGCGCCACATCCCGCCGCTCACTTCATCAGGAACCGCGGGCAATACGGCGACGGCGCCTCCACCGGGTCGCCCGACGGGGTCAGTTTCCCGGTCTGTTGGTCGATGCGGAACACCATCGCCGTGTCGCTATCGTGATTCGTCACCAGCAACCAGTGCGCCGAGGGATCCATGTCGAAGTTGCGCGGCGTTTTGCCGCCGGAAGGAACGTCCTCGACCCATGTCAGCCGCCCGGAGCGGGGGTCCACCGAGAAGACCGCGATGCTGTCGCGCCCGCGGTTCGACGCGTATACGAACCGGCCGTTCGGATGCACCCGCACTTCGGCGCACATGTTCACCCCGTGGAAATCCTTGGGCAAGGTCGAGATGGTCTGCATTTCCGTGAGGGCGCCGGTCTTACTATCCCAATCGAACAGCATGATGGTGCTGCCCATCTCCGTGATCAGGTACACCCAGCGGCCGTTGGGGTGGAATACCACGTGGCGCGCGCCCGAGCCCGGGGCCGATCTCGCGAAGGGCGGGTCGTTGGGCGTGAGCGATCCGTCCTTCACGTTGAATTTATAGACGAATAGCCTGTCCAGCCCCAGGTCCGCCACCAGCGCAAAGCGGTTGGTGGGATCCACCACAATGGAGTGCGCGAAAGCGTGCGACTGCCGCTGCGGGTTCACCCCGCTGCCGGTGTGCTGCACAAAGGCGGTGCGCTCTCCCAGGCTTCCGTCTTTCGCCAGCGCCCATACCGCGATGTTGCCGCCGTCATAGTTGGCCACCAGGACATAGCGGCCGGTCCGGTCCAAGCTGATGTAACTGGGGTCGCCGCCGCCGCTGGGCTTCTGGTTGATCAGTTTCAATCGCGCGCTGTAGGGGCTGATCGAATACGCGCTGACGAATCCCGTCGAGTTGCAGGAGTACAGGCGGTGGCCGCCCGGCGCGATCACGAAATACGCCGGCGCGGGGGTTTCCAACGCAAACTCAGGTTTGCTCAGCTCGCCCGTTAACGTGTCGAAGTGAGAAACCGAAAAGCCCTTGCCCGGCCCCGCCGTGTGGGCGCCGAAAAAAACCGTGAGGTCCTTGGCGGCCGCCGGCAGGATTGCCAGGGCCACGCAAGCGGTGGCCGCCAGCAAGGAAACTGGTCGATATCTCTTCATCATCGCGGAGTGTCTTCCTTTCCCGTCCACACGTTACCAGCTTACCCCCGTGCGCGCCCCGGACGAGGCGCCAATCCGTTTTGGGAGACCAGTCTGGCGGGGGAAGAAATGGGCCTTCACCGCGGAGCCGCGGAGACGCGGAGAAAGCGCGAGAGAAGAAGATCTTGAATTTCTCCGCGATACCTCCGCGCCTCCGCGGTGAATGGAGCTTTCGACGGATTACGACGTTCGCAGCCGGCTTGTCTTTCCACGTGATATTCCGATACACTGGCCACATCCCATCCGGACCAACAGATCGAGCCATGGCCAGTCGCCCTTCACGCCGCGCTTTTCTGGCGTCCGGGTTGGCGCTCCCGGCGGCTGCTTCCGCGAACCAGACGCTGCCCACCGGCGGCCGCCCGGTTCCGGCGCCGCCTCCTCCGCCCTCCGGGCAAATGGTTTACAGCGATCTGGGGAAGACCGGGCTGAAGGTCTCCCGCCTGGGAATGGGCGGCAGCGCCCCATCCGACCCGTCCGTCCTCGACCTGGCTTACGACATGGGCGTCAATTTCTTCGACACCGCCCGGACGTATGCCACCGGCAACTCCGAGCGGATGCTCGGCGCGGCGTTCAAAGACAAGCGCAAGAGCGTGGTGATCGCGACCAAGACCACGGCCAGGACGAAAGACCAGGCCCTGCGGGACCTGGAAACCAGCCTGCGAGAGCTGGGTTCCGATTACATCGACATCTGGCACCTGCACGGGCGCAACGTCCCGGCCGACATCCCCGATGGCCTGTTCGAAGCCCAACGCCTGGCCAAACAGCAGGGCAAGATCCGCTTCTCCGGCGTCAGCATGCACTTCACCATGAAGGAGATGATCCGCCACCTGATGAAGATCCGGCGGACCGACGTCATCCTCACCGCGTACAACTTCAACATGCCGCCGGAAATGGAGATGGAAAAGACGCTGGCGGCGGCGCGCGCCGCGGGAATCGGCATCGTCGCCATGAGGACCATGGCGGGAGGGTTTTCCGGAACCCGAAGCGGCGATGGGCCCTACCCCGGCAACCCCGAGGCCCTGACCACGCTGCTGAAGCGGCCAGGGGCCATGGTTTCCGCCTTGAAATGGGCCCTCCGGAACAAGTTTGTGGATTCCGCCGTGGCCGGCGTCACTACTCCGGACCAGCTCACCGAGAACGTGGCCGGGGTCTCCGCGCCTTTCACCGACGCGGATGGCCAATCGATCGGAGTCGCGGAGCGCGCAGCCCGCGCCCAGGAGTTATTCGCATGATGAAACTAATCTACAGCTTGATATTGGTGTTGGCCGCCGCCGGCTTGCTGGCCGCGGCCGACCAGGCGCCCGTTGCGGCCTGCAACGTTGTGCCGGGCTGGTCGCAGACCGGCCCCAATCGCGCCTATGAGGCCGATAACCTGTTCGAGTACATGGACGGGAACGCGGAAGGCTACGTGACCTACGGTTTTGTGAAGATGCAGGGCGTCACGTGCAAGAAGGGGGAAGTCACCTTCGTCGTCGATCTCTCCGATTTCGGAGACGCCGATTCGGCGTATGGCATGTTCACTTCCAACGTGGACGGGCGTCAACCCACCCAGAAGATCGGCATGCAAGGCCAGATTGTTCCGCGGCGCGCCTTCTTCGCCAAGGGCCAGTATTTTCTGGAAATCGCCGCCAACCCCGAAGGGGATCACACGCCCGCGTTGAAGGAATGGATGGCGGCGTTCGACAAGCTCATTCCCGGAAGCACGACTCTGCCTCCCGCACTGGCCTGGTTCCCCACCGAGCAGCGGCAGAGCCTCCGCCTGGTTCCGAAGAGCGTGTTTGGCATCAGCGCGTTGAAGCGCGGGTATGCCGCGCAATACGACTACGGCAAGGCTTTCGTGGTGCTGGAAGCCACGCCGCAATCGGCCGGCGCCGTGATGACCCGCCTGCGCACGCGGTTCGGCGCCACCGGCACTGTAACGCCCGCGGAAGTGGCCGACGAGGCCTTCCAGGTGACCGATCAGTACCTCGGGCGCCTGTGCGTGTTCCGTAAGGGCGAGTACATCGGCGGGTATGCCATCACTCAGGCCGGCATGGACCCCGTGGCCCTCAGCAAGACCCTCGCCGGGAAAGTGTCGAAGGCGGAGTAAGAGCAGTGGGACAGACCATCGCCTTTTGTGGTCCGTCGGGCCTCGAGTAGAACTCAAGACGACAGACGACGAAAACCGATCGTCTGTCCCACCCCTGGCGCGTATCCGGCTATTTCCGCGCCGCGTAGGTCTTGGTGAAGTTGTTGCGGGTATTCGTCACGGTGAACGAACCGTCCGCCGCCGCCGACACCTTGATCCAAAACGCGGGGCCCGTGTGACCCGCTCCGCGGCCGCCCCCCGGCGCGCCGCCGCCGGGCCGGCCGCCTTGTGCAGGAGCGCCCGGCGCAGCGCCCGCCGGCGGCCTGTTCGGCGCGCCGCCAGCGGCCGGAGGCGGTCCTCCCGCGCCTGGGCCGCCAGGCCCGCGACCGCCCTGTCCGAAGGTAGCCGGAGGTCTCAGCAGAGTGTTCGCCATGGTCTCGTTATCTTCCACGTTGGCGATGAACAGCGACGGCGAATTCTGCTCCAGGCCGGCCGCGTTGGCCCAGTGGAGCTGCCAGATGTCTTCTAGCCCGGGCGAGGTGTGCAGGGTCTGCATGGTTTGGATGGCGCCGCCCTTGAACGCGCTATTGTGCATCACCGCTACCCGCGGGGCCAGGGCGTGCACCAGCGTGGGCGAGCCGGATTGGTCGATTCCGTGGTGCGAGGTGAGGTACAGATCCACCGTCCCAATCGGGTTATTGGGGCACATCAACTTCTGTTCCGCGTTCCAGGTGAAGTCGCCCAGGTTGACGGTCCGGAACTTGCCGTAGGTGAACACCACGCCCACCGACATCGCGTTGTCGGGGTCGTTGCGCGATTCATCCCGCGGCTTAAAGTCGGCGCAAGCCGGATTGGGTTTGCCGCCCCCGGGCAGCGGCGTCTTGAGCACCTCGCCGTTGGAGGTGACCACCGTCACCGTGATGCCGTCGAATGGAATCTTGTCGCCGGGCTTGACCACCGTGTGTTTGGCCTTGGCGAGCGCCCCCTCGTACCATTTCTGGAACCCCGGCACCTGCTCTCTGGGCTCCGAGCTGGGGCCATGATCGATGTAATGCGCGATCGGAATCCGCGTTGCCAACTCCTGCACGCCGCCCACATGGTCGCCGTGGTAATGCGTCAGGATCATGTGGTCGATCTGCTTCACTCCGGCCGCTTGAATGGCGGCCATGATGCGGTCGGCATCGCGGCCCCCGGGGCTGCCGGTATCCATGAGAAGCGATTCGCCGGTGGGGGCGACATACAGGGTGGAGTGCCCCCCCTCCATGTCGAGAAAATAGATGTCCAGAGTCTTGGACTTGCTCTGTGCGCTTCCCACCGCCGCGGCCAGGGCGAGGGTCAGCAGGAACGCGAACGTTCTGCGCATTTCGATACTCCTTCTTCCTTGGATTAGCCCCTCATCATAGCAACCAGGGAATCCGGAGTGGTAATCTGAAGAGTCAAACTAGGGGCGAATCCTTATGAACCGACGAACTTTCATGCAATCCACCGGGCTCCTGGCCACCAGTCTGGCGGCCCAAAGCCAGCCCGTCGCGCGCGCGGGGACTGGAATCAAGACGACCTTGATGCTCGAGATGCTCAAGGGATCCATCGAGGAGGAGTTCGAACTCGCGGCCAAAGCCGGATTCCAGTCGGTGGAGTCGCTGACCCAGTGGGCCGCCTGGTCGGACGCCGACATCGAGCGGGTCAAGAAGGTCTGCCGGGCCAACCGCCTGACCGTGGACACGGTGCTGGCCCAGCAGGACTGGAAGAAGCGGCCCGTATCCATCGTCGATCCCGCGCACCGGGAAACGTTCCTGGGGGATGTGCGGAACGCGATCGTCTACGCCAAGAAACTCGACATCCCGCAGATCAGCCTGACCAGCGGCCTCTCGGCGGCGGGGCTGACGCAGGAACAACAGTGGGCCAGCATGACCGAGGGCGTCAAGCGCGCGGCCGACCTGATAGCCGCGGCCAAGCTCACCCTGCTGATAGAGCCCCTCAACTCGCTGGTCGATCACGCCGGCTGCTACCTGACCAGCGCCGTGGAGGGGTTGAAACTGGTGAAGGAGATCAACCTGCCGCACTTCCGGCTGCTGTTCGATCTCTATCACGAGCAGATCATGAGAGGCAACCTGATCCGCACCCTGACCGAGGCCCAGCCCTACGTTGCGGTGTTCCACGTGGCCGACAACCCGGGACGCAACGACCCCGGCTCGGGCGAGGTTTACTATCCCAACGTGTACCAGGCCATCCGCAAGACCGGATACGCCGGTTACATCGGCATGGAGTACCATCCACTGGCGGACCCGCTGGCCAGCTTCACCAAGGCAGTGAAAGGCGTCAAGGAAGTCTGGGCCTAAGGGACGGCCGCTCGCTTACGGTCGCGGCTCGGTAAGAAGCGTAAGAAAGTCGATCAATCTCGACACTGCGCCGCGCGGTCCACAAGGGCAACTCTGAAAGACCGCCCTCGGGATGGGGCGTCCCTACGCTAAGATGGTCTTTCTGGACGATGTCGCGCTTTGGCCCATTCCTGTCTTCGCTGCCGGCCCTCACCCCGACCGCGGTCATCGATATTCTGGTGGTCGCGTTCCTGGTCTACCAGGCCCTGATGGTGGTCCGTGGCACGCGGGCCGGCCACATCCTGGTGGGAATTCTGATCATGGTTTCGCTCTACCTGGCGGCTTGGGGATTGGGCCTGGAGGCGCTGCGGTCGGTTCTTTCCTTCATCGTCCCCTACCTCGGCATTGCCATCATCGTGCTGTTCCAGTCCGAGATCCGGCGCACCCTGGCGCGCCTCGGGCGCAAGCGCTGGTTCGGGCTCGGCGGAGGCTATCGGGGTCTCGAATCGGTGAATGAACTCCTGCTGGCGGTGGAGCATCTTTCGGCGCACAAGACCGGCGCGCTGATTGTCCTGGAGCGCGATATCGGCCTGCGCACCTTCATCGAGAGCGGCGTGCGCCTGGACGCCCGCATCTCGCGGGACCTCCTGCTTTCCATCTTCCAGCCCGGCCTGCCGCTGCACGATGGAGCGGTGATCGTACAGAAGGAGCACATCGCCGCGGCCGCCTGCTTTCTGCCTCTCACCACCAACCCGGCCCTGGCCTCCACCCTGGGGACCCGCCACCGCGCGGCGATCGGCATCACCGAGGAGACCGACTGCCTCTCGGTGGTGGTTTCCGAGGAAACCGGCCGGATTTCGGTGGCGGCGTTCGGCGAGTTGGTGCAAGGGCTTTCCACGCCCGATGTCCTGGAGCGGATCAACCGGCACTTCGAAGTGCAGCGGACCGCCCCCGCGCACATCGACGAGTACACGGCCGAGGTCCCCTTGCCGCTGGACGCGGCCCCGCCCGAGGGCCAGCCGGCCGAAAAGGGGAGCCGGCCGTGACGCGCGCCTTGAAGCGGATCCTGGGCCCGTTTGTCCTGAACCTCGGGTGGAAGGTCCTAGCCCTGGCCGTGGCCGCCCTGATCTGGGCCATGGTGGCCAGCGAGCCCGAGATGTCCACCATCGCCTCGGCGCGCCTGGAGTACGCCAACCTGCCCGAAGATATGGAGATCAGCTCGGACCTGCCGGAAACCATCCGCCTGGAGTTGCAGGGGCCGTCGGGCGAGCTGAGCGACCTGGGGGAGAACCGCGGCGCACGGCCCGCCGTGGTGCTGGATATGTCCCATGCGCGGCCGGGGGAGCGCACTTTCGCCATCAGCCTGGACAACGTCAAGGTGGCGCGCGGCATCCGCCTGGTGCGCGCCATCCCTTCCCAGGTGCGTTTGCAGTTCGACCGCCGCGCCACCGGCAGCGTTCCCGTCACCGTGCGCTTCGAGGGTGAGGGCCAGAACGGCTATGAGCGGGCGCACGTGGAAGTTTCACCGGCGAGTTTAAGCATCGTGGGACCGGCTGGCCATGTGCGGCGCGTCACCGCCGCCAGCACCGATCCGGTGGATCTGTCGAGCGTAGTGGGCCCCTCGCAGTTTCGAGTCAACGCCTACGTCGCGGATTCGTACGTGCGCTTCCTCGATTCGCCGCTGATAACCGTAACTGTGACAATGAAGAGGAAACCCTGAGCGCATCCGAGCCGCGACCGTCAGGGAGCGGTTATAATCCGAGCCGCGACCGTGAGGAAGCGGTCAAATCGGATTTGGGAGAAATCGTAGTGGCCAAACAGCTTTTCGGGACGGACGGGATTCGCGGCGCGGCGGGAGAATATCCGCTCGATCCGGCGACCATCTATGCCGTTGGCGAGGCGCTCGCGGAGCGGGCCGCCGACGCAGCCAGCCCCGAGTTCCTCATCGGCGCCGATACGCGCGAATCGAGTCAGTGGATCGCCGAGCTGATGGCCGGAGGATTGGCCGGCCGCGGCGCGCGGGTGCGTTATACCGGGGTCATCACCACTCCAGGCTTGGCCTATCTCACGCGCGTCGGCCCGTTCGTGGCCGGGGTGATGATCTCGGCCTCGCACAACCCATACCAGGACAACGGTATCAAGGTCTTCGGCCATAACGGATTCAAGCTGCCGGACGAAGCCGAGCGCGCCATCGAGTGGGAGATTCTGCGTCTGCGGGAGGCCGGCGCCGCGCCGCGGCCGGGCCGGCTCACCGTCGACGGGGGCATGGACCAGCTCTATCTCGACTACCTGGCCTCCACCGCCGCGGTGCGTTTCGATGGCGTGAAGCTGGCCCTCGATTGCGGCAACGGAGCCGCCTATGCCCTGGGGCCGGCCCTGTTCCGGCGGCTGGGCGCGGAAGTTTCGGTGGTGTGCGCCGAGCCCAACGGCCGCAACATCAATCTGAATTGCGGGGCTCTCCATTTGGAGACCTTGCGCCGCGCGGTGCTCGCCACCGGCTCGGATTTCGGAGTGGCCTTCGACGGGGACGCCGACCGCGCCATCTTCGTCGCCGCCAGCGGCAAGATCGTGGACGGCGACGCCGTTTTGCTGGCGTGCGCGCGGGCGCTCCAGGCCGCCGGCAAACTGCCCGGCAACCTGGTGGTCTCCACCGTCATGGCCAACCTCGGTCTGGAGAAGGCTTTGGAGCGCGCCGGCATCCGCATGCTGCGAACTCCGGTGGGGGATAAGTACGTGCTCGAGGCGATGGAGCGGCTGGGCGCCCCTTTGGGCGGCGAACAGTCCGGCCACATCATCTTCCGCGAATACTCGACCACCGGCGACGGCATCCTCACCGCGCTGCGCCTGCTCGAGATCGCCCGCCTGGCCGGCGTGGGATTGGAAGAGCTCACGGCGGACCTGGAAGTCTTCCCGCAGCGGCTGATCAACGTGCGCGTGCGCGAGAAGAAGGGGCTGCACGAGGCGCCGGCCATCGCCGCGGAGATCCGCCGGGTCGAGGAAGCCTTCGCCGGCGCCGGCCGCGTGCTGGTGCGCTTCAGTGGAACCGAGCCGCTGGCCCGCGTGATGGTGGAAGGGCCCGACATGGAACGCGTGGACAGCTTCAGCCAGAGCATCGCCGAGACCATTCGCCGCGAGATGGGGGCGTAGAGGGCCGCCCGTGGTCGCACGGGAATGGCTCGTTCCTACTTGCCGATCATCAGAATGGTGAACGAACCTGGGACCGCCGCGCCCCCGCCGCCGCGGCCGCCGCCCGGCGGCGGCGCCGCCCCCGCCGGCCCACGCTCCTGGCTCATCGTGAAGATGTGGTTCGTCTGGCTGTCGAAGGCGATCGTTCGGGCCCCATTCATCGTCTGGAGATTCTGCTCCACCTCGAAACTCGTCGGGCTGTTCTCCTTGACCACGGTCAGCGTGCCGTTGCCCTGCGTGCTGAAGGCTTCCATCGTCGAGGGATTGAAGATGGCGCCGTCGGACCCGCCGGCAAGCGGCAGATTCGCCAGGATCTTGCCGTCCTTGGCGCTCAGTATCACCATCATGGGCTGCGCCGGTTGGGCGGGCGGATTTCCCGAGCTCGCGCACGCCGCGAACAGCACATCGTTCTTGGCGTCCAACGCCAGCCCGTTGCACCTGCCCTTGTCCCCGAAGGGATAGTGCGCCACCGCCTTCATGGTCTTGACGTCGACGGCCGTAACGCTCCCCTGCGCGTCCTGCATGACGACGTAGAGCATGCCCTTGCCGTCGCCCACACCCTGTTCTGGCACGCCGCCCAGATCGATCGTCGCCGAGCACGCTGCCGTCCTTGGCGTCGATCACCGTCGCATCCCTGGTCGGGTGACTGAAAACGTATACCCTTTGGTTGAAGGGATCGAAGTAGATCCCGTCCGGCTGCGCCGCCCCCGGATCGATAGTCTTGATGAGCGTCATGGTCTTGATGTCGAACATCGAGACCGGTTTGCTGCTGGTGAAGCCGTGACCCGACTTCGGGTCGACCGCCGTGCCGTTGCCTCCCACGCCGGCAATCTCGCCGGCCGGCTCAAGCGTGTCGAGATTGAAGATCGTCAACCGCGTCTGGACCCCCGCGCCCTGTCCGCGGCGTGGGATGTAGAGCCGTCGTCCCGCGGCGTCGGCATAGATGTAGTCCCAGCCGCCTTCTCCCCCGACCCTGGCCGTCTTGAGCACCTTGTACGGGCCGCCTTGTTGAGCCGACCCGATGGACGCGAACGTAGCGATCGCCAGTGTAAACGCCAAGCAGAATTGTCGCATGAGAGTCCTTCCGCAACGAGTATAACAGCTTAGCCCGGGCGGGTTCGTCGAATCGGCTTCGCCGGATTAACCGGATTGAAACGCACGAACCTCGTCAACTGGCGCCATGGGCGGGCATCCTTCAGCCAGCCAGACGCCTCACAGCGAGTTCGGAATGCTGATCCACTTCGTACAGAATCCGGTGGTCTCCCACCCGGATCCGATACGCATTGGAACCTCCGGCAAGCTTCTTATAGCCGAACGGAAACGGCCCATCGTAGAGAGTTTCCATTTTCGCGACGATGCGGTCAGCCAGTTGCGCGTCCAGCTTTCTCAGGAAGCGATCCACCGAGGCAGATGTGTAAACGGTCCACTTCAACGCCGGTACTTCTTGACGAGTTTCTCCAAGGGAACCATCTCTTCGTGCCGGTGGAGTTCAATCGCCGCGAGGTCGAGGGCGTCATCGTCTTCCCCGGCCGGTTTGCTCGTGCGCCGGCGTACCGATTCCACGGCTGTCGCCGGATTGCGATGGTCCGCCTCGGCGGCGGGTTTCAGCCAGTGGCGCCCGCTGGTTTTGGTCATTCGGTTCATTTCGCGGTGGCTCGACTTCTATGATACCGCGCTACAGCGAACGCCGCGGCCTCTCGCCGGCGTAGGAAAACTCCTCGGCCTGGGGGATTTTCCGTCTCTCGCGCCGACGGTTGCCATGCCCGCGCATTAACTACGCATTAACATTGTGCCAATTAGGGTTTTGACCCCTTGACAGATGACGCGCAAAACAGTTATTGGTATGATTAAGATATCGCTGTCTGAAAGTC
This sequence comes from Terriglobia bacterium, assembly GCA_963767595.1. Lineage (GTDB taxonomy): Bacteria > Acidobacteriota > Terriglobia > Bryobacterales > Bryobacteraceae > BOG-224. The sequence continues at coordinate 343,058 of CAVYEK010000013.1, read as the reverse complement.
TTCAATAAACAGAGGTTCGAAGATCTTCAAGACTTTGGAGGCATCATGGCTACCATTGCGGCCCAATCCGCGCTCTCACTGGAAGAGCAGAGCTACGCGGACCGCAGCATCGCCGAGCACGCCGGACAACCCGGAGCTTTGCTCGGCATCCTGGAGAGCCTTCAGGAACACAATCCGCACAAATACCTCGCTCCCGAGATCCTGGAATACGTGGCCGACAAGACCGACATTCCACTGGCGCAGATCTACAGCGTGGTGACGTTTTACGCGCTGTTCAACCTGGAGCCGCAGGGCGACCACACCATTTGCATCTGCCGCGGCACGGCGTGCCACACGCGCGGTTCGCGCAACCTGTTGCAAAGGCTGCGCCTCGAGCTCGGGCTGCCCGAGGAGGGCGAGGAAGGCGCCGATAAGGTGTGCATCACCACGCCCGACCGCCGCTACTCGCTGCGCACGGTGGCCTGTTTCGGGCAGTGCGCGCTGGCGCCGGTGGTGGAGGTGGATCACGCCATCTTCGGCCACATGAATGAGCGGGCGCTGCATCGCGAGCTGGAGCACCTGGACAAGAACGGGAGGAAAAAGGCGTGACCCGCATACAGGACTTCAGCATGTTCAACGCGGTCCGCGAGGCGGGCCTGGCGAAGCTGGTTCCATCCAAGCCGAGAGTGGGCGTGGGCATGGGCACCTGCGGGGCGGGCAACGGGGCTGAAGGCGTATTCCATGGCTTCGCGGAGGCCATCAACCGCCAGGGCCGCGATATCAAGCTCGCCTCGGTGGGCTGCTTCGGCTTCTGCGCCCAGGAACCCCTGGTCAACGTGCGCCTGCCCGGCAAGCCCCTGGTGATCCTGCAGCGCGTGGAGGCGGGCGACGTACAGCGCATCCTCGACGACATGGCCGTGGGCGAAGTGACGCAAGACCTCGCCATGTGCAAGGTGGAGCAGTGGGACCACCTCACGGCGCACGTGATGTACGGCGAAGGCTTTCCCAAGATTCCGAACTGGAACGAAATTCCGTTCTTCAAGCCGCAGAAGAAGCTGGTGCTGCGCAACTGCGGGTTGATCAGCCCCGACGATATCGAAGAATACATCGCCATCGGCGGGTACTCGGCTTTATATAAGGTTCTGATCGACGCCAATCCGGAGCTGGTGATCGAGCAGATCAAGGCTTCCAAGCTGCGCGGGCGCGGCGGCGCGGGGTTCCTGACGGGCCTCAAATGGGAGTTCCTGCGCAAGGCGGCGGGCGACAAGAAGTACATCATCTGCAACGCCGACGAAGGCGACCCCGGCGCCTACATGAACCGCAACGAGATCGAAAGCGATCCGCACTCGCTCATCGAAGGCATGATCATCGGGGCTTACGTGATGGGGGCCTCCGAAGGCATCATCTACGTGCGCGCGGAATACCCGCTGGCGGTGCACCGCCTGACGCGGGCCATCGAACAGGCGCGGCAGTCGGGCATCCTGGGAGAGAACATCCTGGGGCGCGGCTTCAACTTCGATATCCGCATGGTGGAAGGCGCGGGAGCGTTCGTGTGCGGGGAGGAAACCGCGCTGATCGCCTCGCTCGAGGGCTACTCCGGCCGTCCGCGGCCGCGGCCGCCTTTCCCGGCGCAGAAGGGCCTGTACGACAAGCCCACCAACATCAACAACGTCGAGACCTGGTACAACATCGCGCCCATCGTGGCCAAGGGGCCGGCGTGGTTCAGCGAAACGGGCAGCACCAAGAGCGCCGGCACCAAGGTGTTCTCGCTGGTGGGCAAAATCGCCAACACCGGATTGGTGGAAATGCCGCTCGGCACGCCGCTCAAGACCTTCATTTACGACGTGGGCGAGGGCGGGTCCAACGGCAAGCACATCAAGGCCGTGCAGACCGGCGGTCCTTCCGGCGGCTGCATCCCGCGGGAGATGTTCGATACGCCGGTGGACTATGAGACCCTGGCGCAGATCGGCTCCATCATGGGCTCCGGCGGCATCGTCATCATGGACGAAGACAACTGCATGGTGGACGTGGCCCGCTACTTCATCGAGTTCACCCACTCGGAATCCTGCGGGCAGTGTATTCCCTGCCGCGTGGGGCTGGACAAGTCTCTGCGCATCCTCAATGGGTTCACCCGCGGCCGGGCCAAGGAAACCGACCTGGACCGCCTGGACGAAATGGGGCGCATGATTCGCGACACCTCCCTGTGCGGCCTGGGCCAGAGCGCGCCCAACCCGCTGCTCACCACCATGCGCCATTTCCGCCACGAGTTCGAGGACCATATCCGCGCGCATCGCTGCCGCGCGGGCGTGTGCGAAGACCTGGCGCTTTCTCCCTGCGAGAACAGTTGCCCGCTGCACATGAATATTCCGCGCTTCCTCCAGCTTTATAAAGAAGGACGGCTGGAGGAGGCTTTCGAGTCGGTGGTGCTGGACAATCCCCTGCCCGGCTCCACGGGGCGCGTGTGCCAGCATCCCTGCGAGGACCGCTGCCGCCGGCGCAGCGTGGACGAGCCGGTGAACATGCGGGAAGTGCACCGCTTCATCGCCGATGCGATTTTCAACTCCGACCGTTTCGACGCTCTGGTGGAGCGTATCGCGGCGCGCAAGCTGCCGCCCACCGACCGCAAAGTGGCGGTGGTGGGCGCCGGCCCCACCGGTCTGGCGGCGGCGTTCTACCTGGCGCTGCTGGGCCATGAGGTCACGGTCTACGAATCCAATCCCGAGCCGGGCGGCATGTTGCGTTACGCCCTGCCGGAATACCGCCTGCCGCGCGAGGTGGTGCGGCGGGAAGTCGAGATGATCCGCCGCATGGGCGTGCAGTTCGTGTGCAACACGGAGGTGGGGTCGGACCTCCCGTTGAACGATCTGGACACCCAGTACAACGCCGTGTTCATGGCCATCGGCACGTGGAAGGAATCCTGGGTGTACCTGCCGGGAACCGAGCTGAAGGGGGTGCAGCCGGCGCTGCTGTTCCTGGAATCGGTGTCCAAGGAAGAGCCGGTGCGGCCGGGCAAGCGGGTGGTGGTGATCGGAGGCGGCAACGCGGCCATCGATTCGGCCCGCACGTCGCTGCGCATGGGTTCGGATGTCACCGTGATCTACCGCCGCGAGCGCAAGGACATGCCGGCCATCCGCGAGGAAACCGACGCCGCCGAGGCCGAGGGCGCGAGGTTCGCATTCCTGGCCACTCCCCATCGCATCGTGGGCGACGAAGACGGCAACGTCAAGGCTATCGAGGTGGTGAAGACGCGCCTGGGCGAGTTCGACGCCACCGGACGCCGCCGCCCCATACCCACCAGCGAGATCCAGCGTTTCGAGTGCGACACCGTGATCCTGGCGGTGGGCGAAGCGGTGGACATGGATTTCGTGCGCGCCTCGGGGCTGCGCATCAAGGAAAACGGCACGTTGGAAGTGGACCGCTACACCCTCGAGACCAGCCGCAGCAAGTTCTATGCCGGAGGGGACCTCATCAGCGGCGCCTCCAATGTCTCGAACGCCATGGGTTACGGCAAGAAGGCCGCGCGCAACATCGACCAGCGGCTCATGGGCGCGTATCGCTGGGACCAGATCGCGCCCCCGTTCGAATACGATATGAGCCCGCCCGAGCAGCCCCACGAGAGCGGGCGGCACACGGTGGAAGAGCTGCCGCCGCTCGAGCGCGTGGAGAGCTTCGAAGAGGCCGTGGTGGGCCTGGGGGCCGACGAAGCGGTGGACGAAGCCCGCCGCTGCCTGCGCTGCGACATCAAGGAACACCACTAAGGAGAATCTCATGGCTGAGAAAATTTCCGTAAGAATAGACGGCGAGTACGTCGCCGCGCACGCGGGCCAGACGATTCTGGAAGTGGCGCGAGCCAACGGCAAGTACATTCCCACCCTGTGCTGCCTGGAGAGCGTCAGCCCGGTGGGCGCCTGCCGGCTGTGCATCGTCGAGGTCTCGGGGGTCAACCGCCTCCTGCCCGCCTGCACCACTCCGGTGCAGGACGGCATGAGCGTCACCACCAACTCCGAGAAGCTGCAAGCCTACCGCCGCATCGCCATCGAATTCCTCTTCAGCGAGAGGAACCACCAGTGCGCGGTCTGCGTTTCGAACAATCACTGCGAGTTGCAGGCTCTGGCGCAGCGGCTGGGCGTGAACAGCGTGCGTTACGCGTATGCCTATCCGAAGCTGCCGGTGGACGTTTCCCACGAGCGCTACGTGCTGGACCATAACCGCTGCATCCTGTGCACCCGCTGCGTGCGGGTGTGCGCCGAGGTGGAAGGCGCGCACGTGTGGAACGTCAGCTCGCGCGGCATCCGCTCCATGGTGATCTGCGACATGAACAAGCCGTGGGGCGAGTCGAAGAACTGTACCAGTTGCGGCAAGTGCGTCCAGGTGTGTCCCACCGGGGCGCTGGCGGAGAAGGGATTCGCCGTGGAGGAAATGGTCAAGCGCGATGGCAAGGTGACGCGCCTGGCGGCCCGGCGCGGAGGCCATCATCAATGAAAAAAGCGAGGCTGGCGACGGTGTGGCTGGACGGCTGCGCGGGCTGCCACATGTCCATTCTGGATATCGACGAAGCCATCATCAACGTGGCTAAGCGGGCGGAGGTGGTCTACGGCCCGCTGGTGGACGCCCAGGAGTTCCCCAAGGCCGTGGACGTGACCCTCATCGAGGGCGCCATCAGTTCCCAGGAGGACCTGGAGAAGGTCAACCTCATCCGCAAGCGCAGCAAGCTGTTGGTGGCGCTGGGGGATTGCGCGATCACCGGGAACGTGCCCGCCATGCGCAACTCGATTGCGCCGCGCAAGCTGCTGGAGCGCATCTACATCGAGGGCGCGCAGGCCAACAAGGGAATCCCCACCGAAGGCGTGCCGCCGCTGCTGCGCCAGGCCGTTCCGGTGCACCAGGTGGTGAAGGTGGATCTGTACGTCCCCGGCTGCCCTCCGCCGGCGGCGGCCATCGCCTATGTGCTGGGCGAGTTGTTGGAAGGGCGCGTGCCCAATCTGGCGCAGAAGGTGAAATTTGGATAACAGTGTGGCGGACCCCCAAGTCCGCGGCCGGCGCCCTCGCCGGCCCAGCCGCAAGAAGAGGGAAGAGGTCGGGAAGAAGCCGGCCAGGGAGCCGGTTGCGGAGTTGGCGGTCCGCCCCGCCACAGGTGACAAAGCCATGAAGAAGATCACGATCGATCCCGTAACGCGCATCGAAGGCCACGCCAAGATCGATATCTGGCTGGACGACTCCGGCCACGTGGCGGATACGCATTTCCACGTCACGCAGGTGCGCGGCTTCGAGAAATTCACCGAAGGCCGGCCGTTCTATGAGATGCCGTCCATCACCGCGCGCATCTGCGGCATCTGCCCGGTGAGCCACCTGCTGGCGTCTTCCAAGGCTTGCGACGCCATCATGGCCGTGACGTCCCCCGGAGACGGGCGTCAAGCTGCGCGAGCTGGTCCACTGCGCGCAGTACGTGCAGTCGCATGCCCTCAGCTTCTTCCACCTCTCCGCGCCCGACATGCTCCTGGGCTTCGATTCCGATCCCGCCCGGCGCAACGTGTTCGGCCTCATCGAAGACCACCCCGAGATGGCCAAGGCCGGCGTGGCGCTGCGCAAGTTCGGCCAGCAGCTCATCGAGGGACTGGCCAAGGAGCGCGTGCATCCTTCCTGGATCGTTCCCGGAGGAGTGAACGCTCCGATGTCGCCCGAGGTGCGGGAGAGAACCCTGGCCGGATTGCCCGCCGCGCGCGCCCTGGCCGATAAGACCATCGCTTTCTTCAAGACCGTGCTCGACCAGTTCAAGGAAGAGATCGACAACTTCGGCACGGCGCCCTCGATGTACGCGGGTTTGGTGGACCAGGACGGCGGCCTGCAATGGTACGACGGCAACCTGAAGTTCAAGGACGCCGAGGGGGCCACCGTGACGGAGGCCATGCACGCGCACGACTACCCCACCTACATCGGGGAAGCGTCGCTGCGCGATTCCTACCTGAAAGCTCCCTACTACAAGCCGCTGGGATACCCCGCCGGGGTCTACCGCGTGGGACCGGGAGCGCGCCTGAACGTGGCCGACCGCTGCGGCACGCCCGCCGCCGACGCCGAACTGGCCGAGTTCCGCCAGCGCTGCGGCCGCATCGCCCACAGCGCCTTCCACTACCACTACGCGCGCCTGATCGAGCTGTTGCACGGCCTGGAGAAGATCGAGCGCCTGCTGGCCGACCCGGGCATTCTCGATACCCACGTGCGCTCCCGCGCGGCGGTCAACTCGATGGAAGGCGTGGGCATGATCGAAGCCCCGCGCGGCGTCCTGATCCACCATTACAAAGTGGATGAGAAAGGCGCCATCGTTTGGGCGAACCTGATCGTGGCCACCGGCCACAACAACCTGGCCATCAACCGCGGCGTCAAGCAGGTGGCGCAACACTTCGTGGATGGCGGCAAGCTCAAGGAAGGCATGTTGAACCGGGTGTCCGCGCTGGTGCGGGCCTACGATCCGTGCCTGAGCTGCTCGACGCACGCGGACGGGACGCTGGCCATGCAAGTCATACTGCGGGACCCGCTGGGAGTGGAGCTGGACCGGATCGGGTAGCGGCGCCGCGCCGGTCTGGCGCAAGAAGAGAGGCGAAGGTGGAGCGGCGAAAGGTCACGCTCACGTCGAAGCCGGTGGTTGATCGCGCGACCGCCAAAGGGTTGGAGGACGTGCGGAAAGGGCGGCTGCGCGGCCCTTTCGACACCGTTGACGAGATGATCGATTCTCTCAAAGGGCGCAATCGCCAAAAAACCGCCAAAGCCTCCTAACTCAGCGGGCGGGATTCGCCGCCGTGATTGCAGCCCGTGCTTCCCGCGCCCTGTCGAGAAAGTCTACCGGCCACCGCGCGCATGGTCCTGTCTGGTCGCCGAGCAATTGGTCGATGGCGGGCAGAGCTTCAGGCGCCGGATGCGCCCGGAACAACTCCAGCAACTGCCTCTTTACCTGGCAATCGGAGTCGCTCGATAACATGGGGACGAGTACGGCAGCGCCGTGGCTCACGCCTATGCCGGTGAGAATGGCGATTGCCTGGGTGCGAATCCTGGCGGCCGATGCCTCTGCGCGGTCATGCTAAAGTCGGAAGCATGAAGTACCCAGTCGCTTTGGTTCCAACCGAGGAGGGGTATAGCGCCTCTTGCCCCGGTCTTCCCGGGTGCTGGTCGCAAGGCGCCACGGAAGAGGAAGCCCTGGCGAACATTCAGGATGCGATCGCCGAATACCTGGAAGTGGCCAAACAACTGGCCGGTCCCCGGAATCTGAGGGAAGTGGAAGTCCCGGCGTAGGGCATGCCGAGAATACCCGGGATCCCTCACCTGCGGGAAAAGGCCGGGTTCCAGGTCGCCAGGCAGGGCAAGCACATCGTCATGACCGACGGCAGGCGGATCCTGACAATCCCACGACACGACCCCGTGGACGCGCTCACCATGGGCGGCATTGTGCAGGATGCCGGCCTCACGCCGCGGCGGTTCCGCGAACTTCTCTGAAACTGCCGGGACAACCACGGCCCCGCGCGGCCAGCCGATCAGGCCGCCTGCCTTCACATCCGGCGTCTCCGCTATACTGGTGATTTATGAAAGGCGTCGTGCTGGCGGGGGGTTCCGGGAGCAGGCTGTTTCCTCTCACCAAGATCACCAACAAACACCTGCTGCCGATCTACGACCGCCCCATGATCTACTTCCCCATCCAGGCGCTCGTGGATGCGGGAATACGGGACATCCTGGTGGTCACCGGGGGCCGTAACTCGGGCGATTTCCTGAGGCTGCTGGCCAACGGGAAGGAGTTCGGCCTGAAGCACATCAACTACACCTACCAGGAGGGCGAAGGCGGAATCGCCGATGCGCTGGACCTCGCCGAGCACTTCGCCGACGGCCACAAGATCTGCGTGATTCTGGGCGACAACATCATCGAGGGCAGCATCCGCGAGGCGGCCGACAGGTTCCGCGCGCAGCCCTCCGGGGCCCACATCCTGCTCAAGCGGGTGACCGACGCGGAGCGGTTCGGGGTGGCGGAAATAGCCGGCGGGAAGATTGTCGGCATTGAGGAAAAGCCGGCCCATCCCAAGACCAACTACGCCGTCACGGGTATCTATATGTACGATGCCACGGTGTTCGACAAGATCAAGACGCTGGTCCCATCCCATCGCGGCGAGTTGGAAATCACCGACGTGAACAACGCCTACATCCGGGAAGGCTCGATGACCTTTTCCCACCTGGAAGGCTGGTGGACGGACGCCGGCACGTTCGATTCGCTGCTGCGGGCCACCAACCTGGTGGCCCAATCCGTGGCGCGAAAAGCCGCCAAGGAGGCCGCGGTCTGATGGCGGAAGACGCGGTTCCCCCCGGCCGGCCGCTGGCCTCTTTCGAAGGCCTCGACCTCACTCTGCCCGAGTGCGCCAGGGGCCTTGGAAGCGTGATCCTCAATCCCCAATCGCCGGACCTGATCGAAGGCGTTCGCGTGGAACCGTTTCCGATCTACCCGGACGACCGCGGGTACTTTCTCGAAGTCCAGCGGCTGGGCCGCGGCCTGACGGAAGTCTTTTCGCCCGAAAGCACCCAGATTTCCGCCGCCGTGAGCTATCCGGACACCATCAAGGCGTTCCACTTCCACCTGCGCCAGACGGACTGCTGGGTCCCCGCCAGCGGGATGTTTCAAGTGGCGCTGGCGGACCTGCGAGCGGGCTCGCGCACATTCGGGTGGCGCAACACGCTCTACGTGGGGCGCCTGCGGCCGTGGCGGATTCTGATTCCGCCGGGGGTGGCCCACGGGTACAAGATAATCGGCGGCCAGGAGGCGCTGCTGGTGTACCTCACCGACCGCTTCTACGATCCGCGCGACGAAGGGCGCATCGCCTACAACGATGGATCCGTCAACTACGACTGGGAAATGCAGCATAAGTGAAGTGAGGCAGGCCCAGCGGCCCGTCCCATCAAGAGACTCATGAAACTTCTTGTCACCGGCGGCGCGGGGTTCATCGGTTCCGCATTTGTCCGCATGGCGATTCTGGAAACCGATTGGCGGGTGGTCAACTTCGATAAGCTGACCTACGCGGGCAATCTCGAGAACCTCCTCGAAGTGGAAGACAGCGACCGCTACCGCTTCCTGCACGCCGATATCTGCGACGAGGGCGCGGTGGAGGCCGCCCTGGCCGAGGAGCGGCCCGACGCCATTGTGCACTTCGCCGCCGAATCGCACGTGGACCGCAGCATCCTCTCGCCGGAGCCCGTGATTCACACCAACTTCCGCGGCTCGTTCACCCTGCTGGAGGCCGCGCGCCGGCGAGGAATCGGGCGCTTCCTGCACGTTTCCACCGACGAGGTGTACGGCAGCCTGGCGGCCCCGCTCGAAGCCACCGAGGAATTCCCGCTCAACGCCAGCAGCCCTTACTCGGCGTCCAAGGCCGCGTCGGACCTGCTGGCGCGCTCCTATTTCACTACTTACGGCCTGCCCGTGGTGATTACGCGCGCCTCGAACAACTACGGCCCGTATCAGTTCCCCGAGAAACTCATCCCGCTCATGATCGCCAACGCTTTCGAGGACCGCCCCCTGCCGGTGTATGGCGACGGAATGCAGGTGCGTGACTGGCTGTACGTGGAGGATCACTGCCGGGGCATTCTGGCGGCGCTCGAAAAGGGCCGCGACGGGGAGATCTACAACATCGGCGGAAACCGCTCGCTCCCCAATATGGAAGTTGTGCGGCGGATCCTGGCGGCCACCGGCAAGCCCGAATCGTTGATTCAATTCGTCACCGACCGCCTGGGCCACGACCGCCGCTATGCGCTATCGAGCGAGAAGCTGATGCGCGACGCCGGCTGGCGCCCGCTCATGGATTTCGAAACGGGCCTGGCCCGCACCATCGAGTGGTACCGCGCCAACGCCGCCTGGGTGGCGCGCGTCCGTAGCGGCGCCTACCGCGAATACTACGAGCGGAATTATGGGCAGCGCAGCGTGCGATGACGAGGGGCGGCGTGCCCCATGGAGCGCGAACCCGGCCCGAAGTCCCGCTGTCAAAGTGGCGCGGCCTCCGTGGAGCAGGCTTCCAGCCTGCCATGCCGGCATGTTGCCGGCATTCTTCCACGCGAACCGCGATCGGAACAAGACCAAAGCAAGGCTAGAGATGGTTTTGCCCGACTTTTCAGCATCCTCTTTCCAGGGACCCGCCGCGCCTCCTATTACGGCCGGCGCGGAAGAATGCCGGCATGGATGCCGGCATGGCAGGCTGGAAGCCCGCTCCACGTAGCCATGCGCGTCGCCATTGAAGCCGCGGCTTTGGCGCTCTCTAGCGGCGGTTTGGCGCGCTACACCGCCGAACTCAGCCTGGCCCTGGCACGTACTTTCCCCGACGACGAGTTTTTCCTCATCTCCGACCAGCCCTTTCGAATGCCGCCCGCGGCGCCCCCCAATCTCAAGCGCGGCGCCGGCCCGCGCAACGCCGTGGACCGCCGCTGGTGGCTGTGGGGCATCGCGCGAGAGATGGACCGGCTTGGCGCGGACATCATTCACGGCCCCGATTTCGCGGTTCCGTACCTTCCCAGCCGTCCCAGCGTCCTGACCCTCCACGACCTCTCGCCGTGGATGGACGCCGGCTGGCATTCCTCGGCCGGAAGGGTGGCGCGCCGCACGCCGGTGCTGCTCGAATTGGGGATCGCCACCATGATCGTGACCCCCTCCGAGCGCGTGCGCGCGCAGGCCATCGAGCGCTTCCATTTGCGGCCGGAGCGGGTGGTCGCGGTCCCGGAAGCGGCCGCCCCCTGGTTTCGTCCGGTGGAGGCCGCGCCGGCCGCTCCCTATTTCCTTTTCGTGGGCACGCTCGAGCCACGCAAGAACCTGCCTGCGCTGGTGGAGGCGTGGCGCGAAACGCGCCGCCGTCACGCCGTCGATTTGCTGCTGGCCGGACGCCGCCGCACGGATTGGAACCCCGTGCCCGAAGAGCCCGGCCTGCGCTACCTCGGCGAGGTTGCCGACCAGGAATTGCCCGCGCTCTACTCCGGCGCGCTGGCGCTGGTCTACCCGTCGCATTACGAGGGTTTCGGGCTGCCGGTCCTCGAAGCCATGCAGTGCGGCGCCGGCGTTATCGCGTCGCACGCGGTCGAGGAAACCGCGGGCGGCGCGGCGGAGTACGCCGATACGCCCGGGGAGATGGCGCGGGCCATGCTGCACGCCATCGAAGAGCCCGGCTGGCAGGCCGCCCACCGCGCCCGCTCCCTGGCTCGCGCGCGGGAGTTTTCCTGGGAGCGGACCGCCCGCCTGACCCGCCAGGTGTACGAGGAGGCGCGAAGACGTTTTGCGGATTGAGCCCGCATCGCCGGCCTTGTTTCTGAGCGCGGAGGCGCCCTACCCCCTCGCCGGGGGCGGGGCCCTGCGCAGCGCCTCGCTGCTGCACTACCTGGCCCGGACCCGCGCAGTGGACGTCATCGTCTTCCACCAACCCGGCGATCCGGACCCCGCCGCGCAATTGCCTGGAGTGGGGCCGTCGATTCTGCCGCCCGTGCGTCTGGCCGATCTGGCGCGCCGCGTGACCGTGATCGAGTTGCCGCGCCACAGCCGCCGCCCCTCCGCGCGCGCCTGGCGCACGGCCTCACGGCTGGCCCGCCGCATCCCGCCCCTGGTAGACCGGTTCGCCGGGTTCGGCCGCCAGATCGAGGCGGCCACCGCCGGCCGCCGCTACGGAATCGGCGTGGTCGAGCACTCCTGGTGCGCGCCCTACTGGGAGAGCGTCTCGAAGGTCTGCGAGCGCACGGCGCTAGACCTGCACAACATCGAATCCACTTTGCACGCGCGCTGCGCGGATGCCGGGAGCGGCGTGGACGCCTTGGCCCATCGCGCTTTCGGCAAGATGTCGCTGGCTCTCGAACGCCGGTGGCTGCCGCGCTATACCTGGGTGCTGGCGGTTTCGGAGGCCGACGCCGGCGCGGTGCGCGCTACAGCCCCCTCGGCGCGCGTGCTGGTCTATCCCAACGCCATTCCTGCCGCTCCGCAACCGCCCAGGGCGGAGGAAGACGTCATGGTCTTCACCGGCAACATGGAGTACCATCCCAACGTTGGCGCGGTGCGTTTCTTCCGGCGCGAAATCTGGCCGCTGCTGCGCGAGCGATGGCCGGAGTTGGTCTGGCGTCTGGTGGGAAAGAACCCCGCGGCGGTGGCCAGGTACACGGCGGGCGATTCGCGGATCGAGACGCTGGGACCGGTGGACGACGCCGTTCGCGAGCTGGCCCGCGCCAAGCTCGCGGTGGTCCCCCTGCTGGCCGGCAGCGGCGTCCGGTTCAAGATCCTGGAGGCATGGGCGGCCGCGACCGCAGTGGTCTCCACCACCCTCGGCGCGGAAGGACTGGACGCACGCGACGGCGAGCACCTCCTGCTGGCGGATTCCGCCCCCGCCTTCGCGGAGGCGGTTTCCCACCTGCTGGCAAACCCCCAAGACAGGCAACGCCTGGGAATGGCCGGCCGGGCGTTGCTCGAAAAGGAATACACCTGGGACGCCGCGTGGCGGGGGATCGATTTGTAGGCCCCCGACCGCTTGAGTTGTTCGTCGACGCTTCGGGCCGGGCGCGCCGTGTAAATGTGGCGCCGCAATCCACAATGGCGGCGCCGCGCAAGTGGACTGGAGCCATCGAACCGGGTCTCAACTTCCATCGCTCCGCTTGTTGGAAGCGCCCGGCAATCGATGGATAATGAGTTAGAGGCCAGAATATGGAAAAGACGAAGAGCATCCATCTCTTGAACAAAGCGGTCGCTGACGAGTTGCAAGCCGTGCACCAATACATGTATTTCCACTTCCATCTTGATGACCAGGGCTTCAAGCCGCTGTCGAAGCTGTTCAAGCTGGTCGCGATTCAGGAGATGGGCCACCTGGAACTGCTGGCCGAGCGCATTCTGTTTTTGAAAGGCGAAGTCGAGATGGTTGCGGCCGGTCCGGTTGAAACCATCACCGCTCCGGAAGCCATCCTGGTCAAGGCGATGGCTATGGAGGAAGACGGCGTCCGGACCTACAACCAAGCAGCACTCGAATGCGCAGCTAATGCCGACGCCGCTTCCAAACAGGTTTTCGAGCGGCTGGTCAACGATGAGGAAGGCCACTTCGACCAGTTCGAGAAGCAGCATGACAACATCAAGCGGTTCGGGTTGAGCTATTTGGCCCTGCAGTCGTTCAGCGGCGGGGCTCCTGAGAGTGCGCCCGTTCCCGGCGAATAGCCGCGCTCTTCAGGGGACACGACTTATAACAATCCGCGGGACTTGGCGCAGGGGGTTTTGGCGCGTGAAGCGGCCGTCGAGGGCCGCGGCGCGCTTTCCGTTAGAGTATCGTAGGCGTGCGATTGCGCGAATGGGAGAATCAGGGTGGGTTAGTGGTTCGTCCACGGTTTTTCGACTAATTCCAAGGAAGAGGAAACATATGGATAAATCAACCGAAGCCAAGTGCCCGTTCTCGGGCGGCGCTGGCAAGCACACAATGGCTGGGACCAGATCAAACGCGGACTGGTGGCCCAATCAACTGAACCTGAAAATCCTGCACCAGCACTCCCCGCTGTCCAACCCAATGGGCGAGACGTTTAACTACGCCGAGGAGTTCAAGAGCCTGGACCTGGATGCCGTGATCAAGGACCTCCATGCCTTGATGACGGCATCGCAGGAGTGGTGGCCCGCGGACTACGGCCACTATGGGCCGTTGTTCATCCGCATGGCGTGGCATGGCGCAGGCACGTACCGCATCGCCGATGGCCGAGGCGGCGCGGGCGCCGGAGCGCAGCGATTTGCGCCCCTCAATAGCTGGCCGGATAATGTGAGCCTCGACAAAGCGCGCAGGCTGCTCTGGCCGATCAAGCAAAAGTACGGCCGGAAGATCTCCTGGGCCGATCTGATGATTCTCGCCGGTAACGTCGCTCTGGAGTCGATGGGACTCAAGACCTTCGGTTTCGCCGGCGGGCGCGAGGACATCTGGGAGCCGGAAGATAACATTTACTGGGGACCTGAGGGCAAGTGGCTGGGAGACCAGCGCTACAGCGGCGACCGCCAGCTCGAAAATCCTCTCGGCGCCGTTCAAATGGGCCTGATCTACGTGAATCCGGAAGGGCCGAATCAAAAGCCGGATCCGCTCGCGGCGGCCACGGATATCCGGGAAACCTTCGCCCGGATGGCGATGAATGACGAGGAGACGGTTGCCCTCATCGCCGGCGGACACACCTTCGGCAAAGCCCACGGCGCGGCCGATCCGGCCAAGTATGTCGGGCCGGAACCCGAGGCCGCCGGCGTCGAAGAGCAAGGCTTTGGGTGGAAGAATGCCTTTGGCAGCGGAAAAGGCGCCGACGCGATCACCAGCGGGTTGGAGGGCGCATGGACCACCAACCCGGTGAAGTGGGACAACAACTACTTCGAAAACCTGTTCGGCTATGAATGGGAACTCACCAAGAGCCCTGCCGGCGCTCACCAATGGACGCCCAAGGACCCATCGGCGGCGGACACTGTGCCGGATGCCCAAGATCCGTCCAAGAAACACGCCCCGATGATGTTCACGACGGACCTCGCATTGAAAGTGGACCCGATCTACGCGAAGATTTCGAAGCGCTTCCACGAGAAGCCGCGAGCGTTCGCGGACGCGTTCGCCAAGGCCTGGTACAAGCTGACGCACCGCGACATGGGACCTGTTACGCGGTGCCTTGGCCCGCTGGTTCCGGCGGAGCCGTTGCTGTGGCAGGATCCCGTTCCCGCGGTGGATCACAAGTTAATCGGGGAGCGGGACATTGCCGCTCTGAAGGCCAAGATCCTCGAATCCGGACTTTCCATCTCCCAACTGGTCACGACGGCCTGGGCGTCGGCGGCGACCTTCCGCGGCTCCGACAAGCGCGGCGGGGCGAACGGGGCGCGCATCCGCCTCGCCCCGCAAAAGGATTGGGAAGTGAACCAGCCGGCCTTACTGGCAAAGGTTCTGAGGAAACTGGCGGCGATTCAAAAGGACTTCAACCGCTCGCAGTCCGGGGGGAAGAAGGTCTCGCTTGCCGACCTGATCGTTCTGGGCGGCTGCGCAGCCGTCGAGCAGGCTGCGAAAAGGGCCGGTCACAAGGTGAAGATTCCCTTCTCGCCGGGGCGCACCGATGCTTCGCAGAAGCAGACCGATGTACATTCGTTCGCCGTACTGGAGCCAACCGCGGACGGGTTCCGCAACTACCTCCGGAAGGGACTCGAAGGATCGGCGGCCGAGCTGCTACTGGATCGGGCGAACCTGCTGACCCTGACCGCTCCCGAGATGACGGTTCTGATTGGCGGCATGCGCGCCCTGAATGCGAACTTCGGGCAGTCCAAACACGGCGTCTTCACCAATCGGCCCGAGACGTTGACGAACGATTTCTTCGTCAACCTGCTCGACATGAACACGAAGTGGCGGAAGTCCGCCACAACGGAGGGCGTGTTTGAGGGGCGCGACCGGGCGACGGGCGAACTCAAGTGGACGGGCACGACCGTCGATCTCGTCTTCGGCTCCAACTCCCAGCTCCGAGCTCTCGCGGAAGTCTATGCGTGCAGCGACTCGCAGCAGGCGTTCGTGCGTGACTTTGTGGCGTCCTGGAACAAGGTGATGAACCTCGATCGCTTCGACCTTGCCTGATCCCGGCGGAAAAGAGAGCTGTCAACTTGGTACTAGCCCCCGATCCGGTTGTTTGGATCGGCAAAAACGGAGGGGCGCTATTCCTTGGCTCGTGCGGGCCGGACCGCGCCCCCTCCGATTCCGCCACAGTGCTACCACTTGACCGCCACGGCTGGTGAAGTCAACGCGGCTTCGCGCCGGCGTCCCGCTTCCTTGCGCCGCTTCTCATTGGCCGCACAATATCTACCCAGCCTTTTCAATCACTTGCTTGTCCCATTCCCAAAGGAATGGCCGGCAGGCTGCTGCTCGAAAAGCAATACGCCTTGGACGCCGCGTGGCGGGGACTGACTTCTGAGGTCTTCGAGCGCTCGAATTGTTCGTCGACGCTTCGGGCCGGGCGCGCCCTGTTACTGTGGCTACGCCATTCCGGAATGGCGGCGCTGCGGGAGGACTTTGCAGTCCATGGGCGAGGCTATTGGGGATTGCGTGGTCACCGCGGGAGCTTGGACCTACAAGCCTTCGGTCAACAGCCGAGTGGATTATAGCCGCCTCACATTGCAAACACAGTAGGAAACTGAGGAAACTGGAGGAAACTGGGTCAGCCTGAACTGTGCGATTTTCCTGGTGGTGGAAATTGGGGGAGGTGGGTATCCGCTTGATTCAGGTAGCCCCAATAGGTTGTGGTTTGGACCGGGAAAGCGGACCGGCCTGAACTGTGTGGTTTTCCTGAGGGGGCGGGGACAGACGAGACGTATCCCGCAACTTGCTCAGGAAAGGCGACCGGCACGCGCCACGCGTACATCGGTTTGGACGAAGTCCTCACCCTTAAACAGCAGCGGTTCGTCCATCGCTTTCGCCAGTGCGTAAGCGAAACAGTCGCCGAAATTCAGCCGGGCCCGATGCCTGCCCCGCCCGAAGTCGTAGTAGGCCTGGCGCGCCAAAGCGCCTTGTTGCAGGGTCACGGGCTCAACGACAATGGCAGCGGCTCGCAAAAACGCCTCTGCCTGCCGGGCGGCATCCTGCCTGGCTTGCCGTTCGAGGACAATGGCGAGTTCCAGATGGCTCACGACGCTGAGGCGGCAGACGTCCGCCGCCAGGATCAATCGTGCAAAGTTCTCGGCCTCCGGCTCCTGAAACAGTATTGCGACCAACGCGGAAGTATCGAGGATCACTTCGGCAACCCGCGCTCGTCATAGAGCAGTTGGCCATGCTCGACGTATGGACGCTTCACGGCCCGCGACGCCCGTTTCGCGATGGCCATCAGTTCCGCCAAACTTGCCCTGCCGTTGCGTTTCTCGATCTTCGCGCGCCGCTCCCTGAGCGATTCGACGACTACCTTCGTGAGGCTCTGCCCGGTTTCCCGGGCAATCGCTTGGGCCAAACGATGGGCTTCCGGATCTTTGACGTTGAGACTCACGGCCGTTCTCCCCTTCTAGAAAATCCGCTTCAATTCTACCATTCCTACAAAACGGGGTTCCCGGCGGGGGGGAAATGGGTCAGCCTGTGCGATTTTCCTGGTGGTGGAAATGGGGGGAGGTGGGTATCCGCTTGACTCCGGCGGCCCCAATAGGTTGTGGTTAAACTTTGGCCTTCCCCGCGGCCGGGTGGACGATCTGGTCATAAGGACGGAAGCAGCGGCCACAGCTTGTTGCGCGAGGCGATGGAAGAGCTTTCCTCGGCTCTTTGATCGCCGCCGATTGAACCGGAACGTGAACTCGTCCAGATGAAAGCTAGCTCGATGGTTTCTGCTTCCGGAGTTCCTCGGCGTCGATGCGGTCCTTGGCGCGGCCCGTGGCGTCTTTGTTACGGAGGACAGACGCTCGCCCGCGCTTCCGGTAGGCCGCGCACTGGCGTACGGCGATTTCGTCAGCCTCGGCCACGGCCAGGCGGACCTTCCACCGCGGCTAGCATTTTTCTAGCGTCTTTCCTCAATTCCAGGTTCTTGGCGAGCAGGATGGGGAAGGTGAGGAGATTTCCGGTGACGGAGCGCCGCAGCACCTGCCAGGGGGAGCCGAGCCGGCCATGTAACTCCGCGAACTTACGCGCGGTGTCTTCGGCGGACATCAGCTTGGGAACGTAGAAGCACCGGTTGCAGGAGATGTTGTAAGAGAGGTTGTTGCGAAGGAACTCGTCCTCGGTGCGGACCAGCAGCCTTCCTTCGCGATCCAGCCGGTCGAAAGTCCTGGTTCCGGGCGCGGGAAGCAGTAGATTGAGGACCGGCAAATTGACCCGCGCTCGCCGGATGAACCGGTAGATCTGGTCGAAAGTCTCGGCGGTGTCGCCATCGAGGCCCATGAGGAAGTAGCCGGCGACGGCGATGCCCGCTTCGTGGATCCGCCGCACGGCGTCGAGCTGGCCTTCGGCGGAATAGGGTTTCGAAACCGAATCGAGACTGGCCTGGTTGGGGGTTTCAATTCCGACGAACAGCAACTCGCATCCGGCCCGTTTCATGGCGCGGAGGGTTTCGGGGTCGCGCCCCAGATCGATGGTTCCCTCGGCGCCCCACTTGATATCCAGCTTCGCGGCTATCATGGCGGCGCACAGGCGGCGGAGATACTCGCGGTTGGCGTAAATGTTGGAGTCGACGAAGCCCATCCAGCGGCCGCGGGCGCGGGCGGCGCGCAGGTCGGCGATTACGTGTTCGAGCCGGCGCAGATAATAGCGGCCGTGGTACACAGCGGCGGTACAGCAGAATTCGCAATCGTTGCCGCACCCGATGCTGCTGAGCACGGATATGCACCGGATATTCTTCCCATCCAACACCGAGTAATCGAACGGGAAGTTCATGTGGACGCCGGCGTCATAGGTGGGCGCGAGGTTGCCGGTCACGATGTCGCGCAGGATACCGGCCATCTGGCGCGGGCCGGGATTGCCGAAGACGATGGAATCGCAGAAGCCTCTAAGGCGCGGCGCGCTGAAATGCGCCTGGTAGCCCCCGAAGATCACGGTCTTGCCGCGCCGTTTGAACTCCTCCGCGATTTCCTGGCCGTGGATGATGTCGTATCCCATGGAAGTGACGCCGATCACGGAGGCGTCGGTACGATAGTCGATGTCGTCGAAGTACTCGAAGCGGAATTCCTTCTCCCAGTCCGGCGGGACGGTGGCGCTCAGGATGGGGAGGGCGAGCGAGTGAATGAAGATACTGTCTCCCTTGAAGAGTGCGCCGCTCTGGTCGCGATAGGTCGGCTGGATGAAACAGATTTTCTTGCGCATTTTTGTGCTCCTGGTGGTCTCACGCAGACTCGGCGACGCGCCGGCGCCTTGGGCAAGATGCCCAAAATCAGCGGCTAAGTCCTTTGTTCTTGGCAGAAAGAGGCGATTTTTTGGGCAAATTGCCCAAATCCGGCTTGCGCCAACGGGCTGCTAGGGCAGGATCTCGATTACCGTCCAGCGCTTGTCCAGCGCATTGCCCGCGAAGTATCCGCCGGTGATTGCTGCGGCCGCGACCCCGACAAACGCAGCGGCGGCGGCGCCATGATTGCTATGGATGCTGCAACCCCACCAGCACATCCCATTCCCTCCCGCGATGCGAACATAGGCGGCGGCGCCTCCTCCGACCCCCGCAATGGCGCCAAGAGAAGTCATGACCACCCGGCCCACATTGCCCTTGGTCCGCATTTCGAGGCGGTGCACCTTCTCGCGCGGAACTCGCAGCGTGCCTTTGGGGTAGGCGTTCCTATCGCTGGTTTTCTTGACGTCGATTGCCAGCGCATCGGACTCCACACTGGCCGCCTTCCCCGTGATCACCGCGCCCCCGGGGAGAGCAATCCTCACGGTCCGGCCAGTCACCATCGACAGGCCCTCCCAGGTGACATGCATCAACTCAGCCCCTTGCGCCAGGAGTGGAACGGTCAACAGAACCACCGCGGCAGTTGCCAACGAAGGGCTCCGGCGAAGCAGAGCGCCGTTGATCGAGCGAATGAAGTCACGCATGATATTCCTCCTTTTTTTGTTTCCATCTAAGGTTGGATTTCGATTTCGGTCCAGCGCTTGTCCAGCGCATTGCCCGCGAAATATCCGCCAGCGGCTCCCGCGGCCGCGATCCCGACAAACGCAGCGGCGGCTTCGCCTGGGTGGAGGTTGTTACAACTGAACCAGCATAAACCCCCGAAGGCGCGAACATAGGCGGCGGCTCCTCCCCCCAACCCCACAATCGATCCGAGCGAGGTCAGGGTTATCCGGCCCACCGCGCCTTTGCTCCGCATTTCGAGCCAGTGCACATTCTCGCGAGGCACTCGTAGCGTACCTTTGGGGTAGGCGTTCCTATCGCTGGTTTTCTTGACGTCGATTACCAGCGCATCGGACTCCACACTGGCCGCCTTCCCCGTGATCACCGCGCCCCCCGGGAGAGCGATCCTCACAGTCTGGCCGGTCACCATCGACAGGTTCCCCCATGCGGCATGCACTATCCCGGCCCCTTGCGCCAGCCATGGAGAGATGGTCAGAATGGCCGCGCCAACGGCAAACGTCCGCATGCGCCGAATTGAGTCTGTTACGTTCCGCATCTTGATGCTCCTTTCGTCGATTCCGTCAGTGACGGTGGAAAACTATGTGTTTCACGTCCGGCCAGAACTCGGAGGCGACATTGCCCAGCAGGTCCAGGCCGATGGTGGCCGCCCCTTGCTCCATCCCCGATGGGACGGTGTTGAGACGATCCGGGTACCAGACGTTGGAAAGATAGGCCGCTCCCAGCGCGCTGCCGAATCGCCACGTCGCGAAGCGCGTGCGGCCGCCGTCGGTGCGCGTGACGAAGGTCTCGCGCGCCGCGTGCCCCATCCGCACGAAAAAAGGGCCGTGGCCGGAGCGCCGGTATCTCGGATCTTCCCGCAAAGCGGCGTCCAAAGCGAAAGCGAACGCGTTGCGAATGGCGGTGGCCCCGGCGGCCGAAGCCACCCGTTGGCCATAGGCCGAGCCGCCCTGGCCCCATTCCCGCGGCGCGTCCATCCACTGGAGGACTCCGGCGTAGGCCGCCATTTCAACCACAAAGGCCGGGCTCGCCGTCTGTTCGGCATGAAACCGCAGCTTGGCCTTGACGCTCCATGGCGGATCGGCCGGCTGCCCGGCCCGAGCCGCGCAAACCAGCAGCAGGAGCGCGGGGATAAACTTCACAACCCCGGCTCCCGAACTCCGCTTTCTCATTCGGAGCCTCCCGAATAGAATTGCGACAATCCGCGCCGAAGCGGCTCACAAACGGGAAAAAAGACCGCGGCTGGGCTGGCGCACGGGACTGTGGTATTCTGACTGCGACGATATCGGTAGATAAGGGCCTGTTATCGTGAATATGCCGCCACCGGACCGCGGGCTCTCCGGGCACGGAGACGCGCCCGACCTCCTGGTCACGCAACTCTACCAGGAACTCCGCAGGCTCGCCGCCGGCTGTCTGCGCCGCGAGCGGCCCAACCACACTCTTCAACCGACGGCGCTGGTCAACGAGGCTTATCTCCGGCTGGCCGCCCAGAGCCAGCCCGCCTGGGAGGGCCGGGCGCAGTTTCTGGGCGTGGCCTCCCACCTGATGCGCGAGATCCTGGTGGACTACGCGCGCACGCGCAACCGGGCCAAGCGCGGCGGCGGACTGGCGCCGATCTGCATCGAAGACGCCGGTGAACTGGCCGCCGCGCCCGAGGTGGACCTGATGGCTCTCGATGAAGCGCTCGAGGCGCTGGAGCGCGTCGACGCCCAGCAGCGGCAGATCGTCGAGCTGCGCTATTTCGGCGGACTGAACATAGAGGAAACGGCCCAGGTTCTGCGGGTCTCAGCGGCCACGGTGAAGCGCGACTGGCGAATGGCCCGGGCCTGGCTGCACCGCGAGTTGAGTTCCCATGCCGCCGGTTAGTCCCGAGCGCTATCGCCAGATCAAGTCGGTTCTTCAGGCCGCGCTGGAGCTCGAACCGGCCGGGCAAGCGGCATTCCTGGAGCAAGCCTGTGGCGACGATGCGGAGTTGAAGGCGGAAGTGCGGTCCCTGCTGGACCACGACCGGGAATCGGAGGGATTCCTGGAAAAGCCCGCGGTCGAAACCACGGAGGCGGCTTTTCGCCTGAAACCTGGAAGCCGGCTGGGACCATACGAAATCGTGGAGCCGATCGGCGCCGGGGCCATGGGCGAGGTGTACCGGGCGCACGATCCACGCTTCGGCCGCGACGTGGCCATCAAACTTCTTCCCGCCGCTTTCGCCAGCGACGAAGGGCGTCTGGCGCGATTCGAGCGCGAGGCCCGGGCCGCCGGTTCGCTCAATCATCCGAACGTCCTCACGGTCCACGATTTCGGACGCGAGGAGGGAACGCCGTACCTGGTGTCGGAGCTGCTCCGCGGAGAAACGCTGCGCGAGCGCCTGAAGAAATCCGCCATAGCGCCGGCCATGGCGGTGGCGTACGCGGCGCAGATCGCGCGCGGTCTGGACGCGGCGCACGCTCTCGGAATCGTGCACCGGGACGTGAAACCCGAGAACGTTTTCCTGGCGCAAGGCGGCCTGATCAAGATCCTGGATTTCGGCGTGGCCAGAATGCCGGACTTGCCGGGGACGGCGCGCGACGCGGCGCCCGAAGGCGCCACCGAGCCGGGTATGATTCTGGGAACGGTCGGCTATATGTCGCCGGAACAGGTGCGGGGCGAACCCGCCGGCCCCCGTTCGGACATCTTCAGCCTGGGCGTAGCGCTGTACGAGATGCTGGCCGGAACGCGGCCGTTCGCGGGGGCTACGTGGGTGGATGAGACCAATGCCATCCTGCGGAAGGAAGCGCCGGACCTGCCGCGCGACCTGGCCGGCATCCCGGACCCGGCGGCCTTGAGCCGCATTCTCCGGCGGTGTCTGGCGAAACGGGCCGAGGACCGTTTCGAATCGGCGCGCGACCTGGCCTTCGCGCTCGATTCGATCCTGGAGGGCGCCCGCCCGCAACCGGCGCGGAACCGCCTGCGTCGCGCGCTTCTTGGAACGGCGGTGGCGGCGATTCTGGCCATAGTCGCGTTCTTCGCCATCTCCAGGTTACGCACCGCTTCCCCGGCCGCTCCGCAGGCGCTGACCTTTCGCCACGGCATAGTCTCGGCCGCGCGGTTCACCGCCGACGGCCGCACCGTGGTGTACTCCGCGGCTTGGGACCGCGAGAGTTTCCGGCTGTATTCTACTCGCCCCGATGGCCCCGAGATCCCGCTGGCGCTCCAGAATGCGATGCTTCTGGCGGTTTCCTCCCGGGACGACCTGGCGCTCTGCATCCCAGCCAGCCAGACCCAGCATCGAGTGATCGGGAAACTGGCCCTGGCGACGCTCTCCGGGGGCGGACTGCCAGTGCGGGCCGAGGGCGTTTCGGCCGCCGATTGGTCGCCGGACGGCTCCGAATTGGCCGTGGTGCGGGTGGAAAATGAGCGTTCGCAGATCGAATATCCTATCGGGCGCGTGCTCTACCGGTCGCCATCCGCCGGTTACATAGAATCTCTCAGGGTATCGCCGGGCGGCGATGCCATCGCATTTCTGGAGCACCCGCTTACGGACGACTCGGCCGGCTGGGTAGCGATGATCGACCGGGATGGCAAGAACTATCGGGCCGTCTCGAAACGCTTCAATTCCATGCGCGGCCTGGCCTGGTCGCCCGATGGCGGCGAAGCGTGGTTCGCGGCCGCGCGACAGGGAACCAACATGGCGGTGTGGGCCGTGAGCCGGTGGGGCCGGGAGCGGAACGTCCAAAGTTATCCGGACTACGTCAGCGTGGAAGACATTTCGCGGGACCGCCGGGTGCTGCTCTCGTTCCACCACCTCTTGGAATCGATGGTCCACGTCGGCGCGGAGGGAGGCTCGACGGACCTGTCCTGGCAGGATCAATCGCAGGTGCAGGACGTCTCGCGAGACGGCGCGTGGATCCTGTTTTCCGAGAGTGGCGGGGCCACCCGGCAGGACTACGACGCTTGCCTGCGGAAGGCGGACGCCAGCTCGCCGGCGGTCCATTTGGGAGTCGGCCTGCCCCTGTCGCTCTCGGCGGACGGCCAGTGGGTGATCGCCAATCCGGCCGGATCTCCCGCGCCGCTCACCCTCCTGCCGACCGTCCCGGGAGAGCCAAGGACGCTGGCCGCGGATGGCATTCACCATGTCGGCGCGGCGTGGCTCCCGGATGGAAAGGGCTTCGTTTTCGCCGGCATCCGCGCGGGGGAGAATCTGCGTTACTACGTGCAATCGCTTCAGGGCGGGACGCCGCGGCCCATCACCGGCGCGGATGTACTTTACGAGCGCCGAAGTCCCATAGTGGTATCGCGGGACGGCCGGTTCGTGGCGGCGGTGGACGCCGGGAAACACGTGGCCATCTATTCGACAGCGGCCGGACAGCCCGACATCGCGCCCGGCCATGTGCCCAACCTGGAACCGGGCTTCACGCCGCTGCAATGGTGCCAGGATGGCCGTCTGGCGCTGCACCGGTACGACGAGCCGGCCCCGCAACTCTGGCTGGCGGACCCCAGGACCGGCAATCCGACGCCCTGGAAGAAACTGCATCCGCCAAACCCCGTGGGCTTGCTCGACATCACGCCGATCCGGGTGAGCCCGGACTGCCAATCCTACACGTATTCCCCCTTGAACGTGCTCTCGCAGGTATACCTCGCCGCCGGCCTGCGGTAGCGCGAGATCCGCCGCGCCGACGAGGAGACGGCGCGCAAGATTGTGGATACCTTGAAGCCCGCGCGGTAAGGGCTGCTTCGATCGCTTGGCCACGAAATCCTCGCTGGCGAATTCGCCCACCTTGCGGTCGCATTTGATCTCGTCGCCGGAGGCTGCCTGCCGCACCAGGATGGGTTGGCGTCAGGCCAGCGCCAGGCTGGCTTCGGCGGCGGCATCGAGGCCGGCGAAGCGGCCTCTTTCCAGTTTGGGGAAAGCGGCGGCGGCGATCATGACGGCGTTGTCGGTGGAGAGGCCCACGCTGGGAAAGTGGACCGGATAGGGCAGCCGCGCCGAGCGGGCGGCGGCCCGCAGCCCCGCGTTGCAGGCTACGCCGCCGGATACGATCATGGCGCGGGCGTCGATCCGCTCGGCCGCGGCGGCGGCGCGCGTCAGCAGCTCGGCGATTACGGCGTGCTGGAACGAAGCCAATAAATCCAGGGTGCGTGGCGGCGTTACGGTCAGCCATTCCTCGACGGCGGGTTGCGGGCGCTCGCGCAGCACGGCGCGGCGGGCATCGATTTCCGCCTGCATGTCGCGGGCTTCCACCCAGCGGAGCACGGCCGTTTTCAGACCGCTGAAGCTGAAATCGAGCGGGTTGCCTTTCATTTTGGCGAAGGTGAAGCGCACGGCGTGGGGGTTGCCGCGGGGGGCCAGGCGATCGATTATGGGACCGCCGGGGTAGCCGAAGCCCAGCAGCTTGGCGACTTTGTCGAAGGCTTCCCCGGCGGCATCGTCGCGGGTCTTGCCGAGCAAGCGGTAGCGGAACTCCGGGAGGACCTCGAAGAGGTGGGTGTGGCCGCCGCTCGCCACCAGCGCGACCGCGGGGAACTCGACCGGCGCGCCGGCGCGCCTGGCTTCCAGGATCACGGCGTGGATGTGCCCTTCCACGTGGTTGACGGCGATGAGCGGCAAGCCGCGCGCGAAGCACAAGGCTTTGGCGTAGGTGAGGCCCACCAGCAGCGACCCAACCAAGCCGGGGCCCACGGTGGCCGCCACCGCGGCGAGATCTTCCAGGCGGGTGGCGGAGCGCTCCAGCGCCTCGCGCACCACCGGGACGATGGCGCGCAGGTGCTCACGGGAGGCCAGCTCGGGCACCACGCCGCCATACTTGCCGTGGGTGCTCATCTGCGAGGCCACCACGGAGGAAAGCACGGTTTCGCCGTTTTCCACAACCGCGGCGGCGGTTTCATCGCAGGAAGATTCAATGCCCAGGATGCGCACTACCTTAATTGTGGGATAAGCCTCCCGGCTTGTCTATGATGAGCCGCGACCGTAAGGGAGCGGTCTTCGCCGTTGGATCCAATCCTACAACTCCAGCACCGCCGCCAGGGAGGCGCGGGCGGGGCGGATGCCGTGGCGCAGGCTGAAGGCGAGCGTATGGCCGCATTTATAAGCGCAGCGCCGGGCCGCGCCCTCGAGGTCGAGCAGGGCCGGGCGGGCCGGGTGGCTTGGATCGAGGGTCGCAATGGCGCTGGAGACGCTGCTGAGGATAACGGTCAGCTCGTTGTTGAAATCGTGCGCCAGGGCGGCCGCAGCCACCGCGCAGGCCTGATCTGCTTTGGTAAGACGTTCCACGCTTGGAGAATAGCGGGCCAGGTGGCGCGGCGAGACGGCTGGCACATGAAAATGATTGATTATAAATGCCTTAGAAAAGTCGAAACGTTGGTGATCGGCGATTCGGGCGGGCGGCGCGCGCATTTGTTAGAGAAGGATGCCGGGCTGGAAGCCCGCTCTACGGTGCGAAACGATAGCCCACGCCGCGAACCGTCTGTATGTGGCGGGGGTTCTGCGGCATGTCTTCCAGCTTTTGTCTGAGCCAGGCTACGTGCACGTCGACCGTTCGCGAAGAGACGCCGGGCTGGTATTCCCACACCGCCTCCAGCAGTTCATCGCGCGAAACCGGCCGGCCCCGCCGATCGATCAGGTAACGCAGCAGCTCGAGCTCCTTCCCCGCCAGGGGCGCCACCACACCGTTCTTGCGGACTTCGGCCTTCTCGAAATCCGCCACCACATTCCCGAACTCGAAACGCGCCACGGGAGTGAGCTTCTCTTTCTTCACGCGCCGCAGCAGGGCTTCTATCCGGGCCAGCAGCTCGGGCGGCTCGAAGGGCTTGGTCAGGTAGTCGTCGGCGCCGAGCTTCAGTCCCACTACGCGGTCGGCGAGCTGGGTCTTGGCCGTCAGCATGAGGATGGCCAGATCCTTGCCCTCCCGCCGCAGCTCGCGGCACACGTCCAACCCGTTCTTGCCGGGCAGCATCACGTCGAGGACCATCAAGTCGAACGGCTCCGCGCCGGCCCGCGCCAGGCCGGTGATTCCGTCCGAGGCGCTTTCCACGGCGTAGCCCTCGGCCGTCAGAAGATCGGTAAGGGTGACGACCAACCCCGGCTCATCCTCCACCAGCAGAATGCGCGCGCTCATGTTTCGGTTCCTCCAGGCGCCAAGGGAAGCCGGATGGTGAACTCGGTTCCTTTCATGGGTTGGCTCTTCACCGTGATGCCGCCCCCGTGCGCCTCCACGATTTTGCGGGCCAGGTTGAGGCCCAGGCCGGCCCCGTGCACCTGGTCCTTGACGGCGCGCCGCCCGCGAAAGAACGGGTCGAACACGCGTTTCTGCTCCTCCTTCGGAATGCCGGATCCGCGGTCCGCCACGCGAATTTCCACCATGGCATCGCGGCCCTCTCCGACCACGGATGCGAACAGGCCGATCCATTTGCCTTCCGCGCCGTACTTGGCGGCGTTGGCGAGCACGTTATGGAGGGCGCGCGGCAGGGCCACGGGGTCGCCCAGAACGGCTGGGAGACCGCCCTGGATTTCTTTCTCGAAGACGCAGCCGGACGCCTCGATGGCGGCGCGGCTGGCTTCCACCGCCTCGTCGATGGCGGCCTCGACGGATAGCGGATCGAGCTGCTGAACCACGCGGCCCGCTTGCGCGCCCGCGAACTGGAGCGCCTGCTCCACGAGCTCCTTCAACCGGCCGCTCTCGCGCTGGATCAGCGCGCCATACTTTTCGACCTGGGCGGGGTTGGCCGCCAGTTTGCCTTGCAGGTTGTAAGCCGCCGTGTGGATCACGGTCAGCGGCGTGCGCAGCTCGTGCGAGACTCCGGCCACGAATTCCATCTGCAGCTCGGCCAGCCGCTGCGCCCTTCGCGTATAGCGCAATAGGGCGGCCAGGGTGGCCGCCAACAGCAGAAGCACGCCGGCGGTCACGGCCAGGTTGCGCCGGCGGGTTCGGGAAACCACCGCTTCGAGCGACCCGGCCCGATGCCGCGCGAATACGTCCCACATGACCGGCGCGACGCGGAGCCCGCGGCCCGGTTGGGCGTCGCGCGGCGGCCCGGGTCCGCGACCCATGCCGCGGCCGGGTTCGGCTTCACTCGGCGGCTCGGGTCCGCGACCCATCCCGCGGCCCGGCCCGCGTCCCGGCCCGCGGCCACGATCCAGGCCACGAATCGCGCCTTCCAATTGCGGCTCCAGCAGGCTGGCCCTGGCATCCGCGTTGGCCGCGATCCGCAGCCCCTGACCCGGATCGGATTGATAGACCACCGCCGGGGGATTGGTTCGCGTGAGGACCGCCACCTGGTACTCCAGGCTTCCCGCCGTCCCCAGATGACCGCGCACGACCTCCGGGAGCATCACCTCGCCGATGTAGCGCGTGTCCAGCTCCACGATGAGCCAGGCCATTTCTCTTGGCCCGAACGGGCCATCCTCCGGCGGCCCGAAAACGGGCAACGGCGCCACCGAAACGGCGGCGTCTCCGGTGGCGAACGCTTCCTCATTCGGCGGTGGAGGAGGGGCGCCCGGCGGGCCTTCCGGCCGGTAGGATTCCATGCTGGTCTTGAGGCCGCTCCAGCCCTGGGGCCAGCCGGCCGCCGCGAAGACGCCCTTTCGCGGGTCCAACATCCTCAGCGCCATCGAGCCCGCCCGCCAGCGGGCCACCGCGACCCGGCGGATCATCCCGGCGTGCCGGGCGGTTTGGGCCCACTGTTTGTAGCGCGCCCCGAGGCCGGCCTCGATGGAATCCGTTTCGTTCTCGAACCCGGGCGCGGCGAGGGCGCGGTAGGCAGCGGCTATCTCGGCGTCGAAATCCCGGCCCATTGCATCGAGCGTCGCGTGCAGGCTCTGGCCCAAACGGTCCCGCTCCGCCAGGCTCACCTCGCCGATCCAACGGTATTGCAGGAAGCCCAGAATTCCGCAAAGAAGGAAGAGAGCGCTCACGAAACCCCAGGATAGAAGCGCCTGCCGTCCCAGTCTTTTCATGGCCATCTCCACATTAACCTCGCGCGACTTGACTTGCCAGCGGGAAGGAGATAATAAGATGGTTAAGAAAGTTAAGCTTTCGTCCCCGCGGACGGCTGGGATGCAACCCCGGAGGTTCCGGCGCCGTCTGATGGTCCAAGAGAGCCTGTGGCAATGTCGGCGGAAGGAGAGGAAAGGGCATAATGCATTCGTCCGGGGGCAGACTCGCGGCGCGCCATCTGGCGCTCTGGCTGGCGCTGGGGGCGGTGGCCGCCAATGCGCAGCCCAGCCGCATCTCGCAGCGCGTCGATAACGCCCGCCGTACGGTCCTGACCGGCCACATCCGCCCGCAGGCGCGGCCCGAGAACGACCAGGGCCGGGTGTCACCCTCGCTTTCGCTCCCCTACGTGACTCTGACCCTGGCCCCGTCCGATGCCCAGGCCGCCGAACTGGAGCAATTGCTCGCCGACCAACAGACTCCCGGTTCGCCCGATTATCACCGGTGGCTGACGCCGGAGCAATACGCCGACCGTTTCGGCGTGAGCGAGCCGGACCTGAGCCAGATCGCCGGCTGGCTGCAGGCCCAGGGGCTGACGGTGGTTTCCACCGCCCGCGCGCGCAACCTGGTCGCCGTGAGCGGAACCGCCGCCCAGATCGAGAGTGCATTTCAGATCGAGCTGCATCAGTACCTGATGGATGGGGAAACGCACTTCGCCAACGCCTCCGAGCCATCCGTGCCGGCGGCGTTCGCGGGGGTAGTCGGGAGCATTCAAGGTCTCCACGATTTCCGTCTCAAGCCGGCCGCCCGGCCCATGCTGAACCAGCCGGTGGACCCGCGGTACACCTGCACGGGCGCCGCTCCGGTAATCCAGCCCTGCAGCGGCTATAGCGGGGGTCACTACATCGCGCCCGACGATCTTGCCACCATCTACGACATCAAGCCGGTGTACGCCGCGGGCATCGATGGAACCGGCCAAAAAATCGTCGTCGCCGGCCAGACCCGTGTCAATCTCTCCGACATCGAGCAGTTCCGCGCCAGTTACGGCCTGGCCGCCAACGATCCGCAGACCCTCCTGGTCCCGAACACGCGCGACCCCGGAATCAGCTCGGGCAATCTGGCGGAAGCCGACCTCGATCTGGAGTGGACCGGGGCGGTGGCCCGCAACGCCAGCATCGTCTTCGTGTATTCGTACAACGTGATGGACGCCGTGCAGTACGCCATCGACCAAAACCTGGCGCCGGTGATCAGTACCAGCTACGGGCTTTGCGAACAGCAAACGGGCTTATCCGAGGCTTCCACGTATCGTTTGTGGGCCCAGCAGGCGAATTCGCAGGGCATGACCTGGCTGGCCGCCTCCGGCGACGCCGGCGGGGCGGACTGCGACACCTCGAGCAACACCGGCCTGGCGGTGGACGTGCCGGCCAGCATCCCCGAGGTGACCGGCGTGGGCGGCACGGAATTCAGCGAAGGCAGCGGGACGTACTGGAGCGCCACCAACAGCGCTACCGGAGCGTCGGCGTTGTCCTACATTCCGGAGGTGGTGTGGAACGACAGCGCCACCGACGGGCAGCCCGCCGCCAGCGGCGGCGGAGCGAGCTTGCTCTGGGCGAAGCCCACCTGGCAGACGGGCCCGGGAGTGCCGAATGACAGCTTCCGGCATGTTCCGGACGTGGCCGTGACGGCCTCCGCCGATCACGACGGTTACTTTGTCTACACCGGGGGCAGCCTGCAGATCTACGGCGGCACCTCGTTTGGCGGTCCCTCGTTTGCGGGCATGGCCGCGCTTATCAATCAGTACATGGTTTACAGCGGAGCACAGGCAAGCCCCGGGCTGGGCAACATCAACCCCAAGCTCTATGCGCTGGCGCAAACCACCTCGGGCGTGTTTCACGATATCGTCGCCGGCAACAACATCGTCACCGTCCCGTGCCCCGGGCGCTCCCGCAGTTGCACCTCGAGCCCGGTCGGCTACAGCGCCGGCCCCGGTTACGATGTGACCACCGGATGGGGCTCGGTGGACGCGTACAAGCTGGTGGCGGAGTGGAACGGCGCGACTTCGATCACCGGACCACGCTCGACCGCGCCGCCCGTCATCGGAGGGATCACCAACTCCGCTTCGTACCAGCAGACCTACGCCGCGGGAATGATCGTCTCGGTATTCGGGACCGGGCTTGCGCCCTCATTCCAACCGGCCAGCAGCGTGCCGCTTCCCACGAGCATGGCCGGCGTCTCCGCCACCGTAAACAACGTCCCCGCGCCGTTCTACTATGTGTCGCCCGGCCAGTTGAACCTGCAAATCCCTTACGAAGCGGGCGTCGGGCCGGCTACGCTGATCGTGAATAACAATGGACAAAAGGCGTCGCAGTCGTTCTCCGTCGTTGCCCTGGCGCCTGGAATCTTCACCGATCCGAACGGCGTGGTGGTTCCCTTCGGGAGCGCCGCGCCCGGGAACATCATCACGCTCTACATCACCGGCGCGGGCGCGGTGACTCCGCCGCTGGCAACCGGAGCGGCGCCCGCCGCTTCCACCCCGTTGGCGAACCTGCCGGCGCCGGTGCAGAGCGCCACGGTGACGGTGGGAGGCTTGGCGGCGCCGTACGTGTGGGCGGGCATTCCGTGGGGATTGGTGGGAGTGGTCCAGGTCAACTATCAGGTTCCGAGCGGCGTCGCATCAGGCCCGCAGCCGGTAGTAGTAAGCGTGGGAGGAGTACCCAGCGCGGCGGCCACGTTGAACATCACCAACTAAGCCTCCGGTCTCGAATTGCGCGGGTGGCAGGCGAAGGCGCCTGCCCGGCCCTACTCTCCCTTCTCGATCAAGAGGACAGACGCATTTTCCAGAAGGCGTAGCGGCGTAAGGACGTGGCAGGCGGGAGAATCCGACTTGTGGAAAATGCGTCTGTCCCCTCTTCCTACTCCGTCTTCTCAAACACAATCACGTCCACGTCGCCAAACGGGCCCAGCCGCCGGTTGCGCCACCCATCGAGCTCCGGCCGGACCTGAAACCAATCGCGCCAGACCAGCGCCGCGTGATCGCCCCCGTAGATGGCGAACCGCTTCCCTTTGGAGAGCGTCTCTCTGGTCAGCGCCCTGGCGAAGCGTTCCGAAGCGTCGTCGTTTTCGAACGGAAATGGGTACACCTTGCCCTGGATGGGATAGACCGCCAGGTGCGCGTACAGAAAACTGGCCAGCGGATAGTCCGGCGTCCACACCGGGGGCCGGGCTTCGATGAACGGGCTGGGGCAAATCACGGGCATGTCGGGTTCCGGGCGCTGCGCATTCAGCCGGTACGCCGCGGTGCGCCAGTCCGAGTCGTGGTGCAGCGGCCAGGCCTGATTCCAGCGCCCCATGAAAAGGAGAATGCCCATGCCCAGCGCAGCGGCGAGCGTCTTCCAGCGCGCAGGAGGGACAAACAAGGCCGCCACCGCCGCGGCCGTCATCGCCACCCCCGGCAGCGCGATGTAGAGATACCGGGGAACGAAGACGCTGTTGCCGGTGAGCCGCGAAAAGGCGAACAACAGAAGCGGGTGAAGCGCCCACCAGCCCAGGATCAGGCTGAGCGATGTCCGCGAAGCGACGCCTTCCACGCGCGGCCATCGCCGCCATCGGGCCAGCGCCGCCGCCGCCGCGCAGAAGGCAACCAGAAAACTCAGTTTCAATCCGTTGGTCAGGTCCGCGCCGGTGGGCGCCTTGACTACTACGTGGGCGCCGGCGTGGCGATAGATCGCCAGGGCTTCCACAAGCACGGGCGCCAGCGATAACCCCAGGATGGCGAACACCGCTCCGGCCCGGAGCCAACCCACTTTGGTATCCGCGCGGACCAGGCGCACCAGCGCATAGCCGGCGAACACCGCATAAAACGGCCAGAAGATGAGATGTATCCGCCACACCAGCGAAGCGAAGAGGGCGAACCACAGCGCGTCGCGCCAGCGCCCGTCATCGAGCCAGCGGATCAGGAACCATACCCCGGCGGCGCTGGCGCACGTTCCCAAGGCATAGGGGCGCGCGTCCGCCGCCTGGTAGTCGAACTCGCGCAACGCCAGACAGGTGAAGGCTACGAACCAACCGGCGGCCGGGTGAATCAGCCGCGCGGCTATTCTGGCGATGAAAAAAAGGGCGATGGCCAGGGCCACCGCCGAGGGAACCCGGTAGGCGATCTCGGAAAGGCCGAAGTAGCGGTCCGCCAGGCGCGGCAACACATAGTAGATGGAAGCCGGAACCTGGGGGGCCACCCTGAGCGAAGGGTGGTCCGCTCCGTGCCGCACCACGAACGCGGTACCCATTTCGTCCACCCAGAAACTGGAAGGCAAGGGCATCAGCCAGAGCCGCATGACGCACAGGGTCAGGGTAAGTGCCAGCAGCAGATTCAGGTTCAGCCCCAGCAGCCTGGCGGACTGCGCGGGGGCCGGTTCTGGGTTAGCTGGTTTCACGCGCGGTACTTGCGGGGCTGCGCCGTCCGTACCGTCCATGATACGCCGATTTCAAGAACGCTTCGGAAACAAAAAAGGACGGCAGTCGGAGTAACTGCCGTCCTGGAGCCGGACCGGTGGAAGCCCGTTCGGGGGCCGATCCGGCTGGGGGTGAAGCGCTCGGGGGTATGAGACGCTTCCTTGCGAATGGCGGCGACTCGGCGGTTGCCGTCTGTCGGCCCGGACCAACGCCGGGCCGGGACCTTCACCGGCCTACTGTGGCGGCGGCCCACCCCGTCTGCCGTTGCCCGTCATGCCGCCGGGCCCGCCGGGACCTCCAGGTCCTCCAGGCCCACCGGGTCCGCCTCGTCCGCCTCGCCCACCGGGTCCGCCCTGGGGCATGGCATTGTATAGCGTCTGCTGAGCCGTGGTCAGAAGGGCATAGAAGGCCGCCTGGGCGGTGGCGTTAATCGCGGTGAGCTGGCCCTGCAGGGTCCCGATGGAAGCGGACACCATATTGATCGACGGGATGTTGTTCGCCTTCACCGCCGCCGCCAGAGTCTGCTGCTCGGTCTGCAAGCTGGTCTGGACCGTCTGGCCGGACGTGTATGCGTTCGCGAAGATGGTGATGGCCGACGCCTTCTGGGTATCGGTCAGGTTGAGCTGCGCGGCTAGCTGGTTAACGCGTAAGGTAGCGATGGTGGTCGGGTCGGGCGGAGCGGGCGCCGTTCCCGTGGTCGTGGACTGGGCCAGGGCGAGCATCCCCACAAGCGCGGCCGCGGCGCACAGCATGGTGAACTTTCTGAGCATCGAATCGAAGCCTCCACTTCCATTAACGCCCATCGAGAGGATGTGGTTGCCCTCCAGACTGTAAAGTACTGTTAAACCGTGTTAAGCCCGGGCGGCGTCGCGGCCTGCCCAAACCGCGCCGAATTTGTGGTAACGCGTACGATAAACGCCGTTTTCGCAACCAAGGGCATCCCGTTAATGCTCCAATGGAAGACGTGCGAGTCTCAAGGCCATCCTGGTTGGCCTCACGAGAGGAGCGACGAATTTCCCTGGAGGAGCGAATGAAGTATTTTGCGATGGTACTCGCTGCCGGTTTGTTAGCCGCCGCACTGGTTGCCGCCAACAAGCCAGTGAAAGTGGATTTGAAGAACGCCAAGGGCGAGAGCGTCGGCGTGGCCACGCTGGCGGACGGAAAAGGCGGTTCCGGCGTCACGATCAAGCTGGATCTCAAGAACCTGCCGCCCGGAGAGCATGCCGTGCACATCCATGCGACCGCCAAGTGCGAGGCCCCGGCCTTTACCACGGCGGGCGGGCATTTTAACCCCGACCAGAAGCATCACGGTCTCGAGAACCCCGAAGGCCCTCATGCCGGCGATATGCCCAATTTCACGGTCAAACCGAACGGGACGGCCAAGGTCACCGTGGAAGACCCGCGCGTGACCCTCGGCGCGGGCAACAATTCGGTATTCGCCAACGGCGGAACCGCGCTCATGATTCATGCCAAAGCGGACGACATGAAATCGGACCCGTCCGGCAACGCCGGCGACCGCATCGCCTGCGGGGTGATAACCAAGTAGCGTTCGTGTTCGACCCGTGGCGCAGACACTCGTGTCTGCCGCGTCCCGACTCTTCGGGACGCTTGGTGTTTTCATCCTCCGTAGCGCGCGGCGGCGCATGTCCACTCGTCTCGACCCCCGGCGGACCGGCGCAAGGCTCGACACGAGTGTCGAGCCGGCAGGCTGAGAGCCTGCGCCA
This sequence comes from Terriglobia bacterium, assembly GCA_963767595.1. Classification (GTDB taxonomy): domain Bacteria; phylum Acidobacteriota; class Terriglobia; order Bryobacterales; family Bryobacteraceae; genus BOG-224. Next base: position 308,464 of record CAVYEK010000013.1, on the reverse strand, counting down.
CGTTACGGCCGCGCCCCCGGCGGCTCGCTCATCAGTACCGAGATGGTTTCGCGCACCGCGGCTCGCTGCGCATCGTTCACCACCAGGTAGCGGTGCTTTCCGCCCGGCGATTCCACGAATGAAGTAGCGCCCTTGGGGTCGGTTTGGATGGTTCCGGGAGCCGAGAGGCTGAAATACGCCGGATAGGGGCGCACGGCGTAGAGCACCGCCGACGGGTCCCACAACTGCTCGCCATAAGGCATCGGCTTGTAGGCCCGATAAGCGTCGGTCAGCGGGTGGTGCTCGGCGTATTGGAAGTCCGCGGTGAGCCGGTCCGGGTTGTACTGGATGGAAGCCCCGATTTCGTAGCCGCTGGTGACGATCTCGCCCGGCCAATCGTTGAAGATCTTCTGGGCGGAGGGAACGTCTTGTTGTACGTTGTACTCAGGATTCGGGCTGGAGGGAAAGTGGCCGGCCATGAGCACCAGTTTCCCTACCTTTCGCGCCACCAGTTCGCGGCCGGGAAGCCGGCTGGCGGCGTCGGGGGCCGATTCCAGCAGGCGCGCCAGGTTGGTGCTGAAGCCCACCTGGACGATGGTCACAGCCCCGTCCTCCTCCTGGGCCAGTGTTCGGCGAAGCAGCGTGACGGCCTCGGGGAGGGTGGCGGGGTCTTGCACGCGGCGCGGGTAGAGCGGGGAGCCGTCCGGCTTGTTCATCGAACCGACCTGGCGGAGGAAGGCGCCGTCCTCTGGGGTCTTGCCGTTGCGAACCACGCCGATGGGAATATCGGGCCGTCCGTAGTAGGCATTGAACAGCGAGACGAACGGCGCGGCGAAGCGGTTGTCCTTGCTGATGGTGACCGCCAGGAGATGCGATTCGCCCCGCGTTTCCAAGGCGTGGAGCATAGCCAAACCGATGGCGTCGTCCACATCGTTGCCTATGTCGGTGTCATAGACCAGCCGAACCGGGCCGGCGGCAAACGCCGCCGTCGCCAGCATCAAGCAGGACAAAAGCGCGGGAGTGACTCTCATAACCAGGCGCCCTCCAGTGTAACCGAAGGTGGGGCAGGCCTGCCTGCCAACTGCTGCCCTCCAGTCCATCGATTCCAGACGGTGTTTATGCCTGCATCGTTGCTATCATGTAGGCATGAAACAGCAGGCAGCTCCGGCCCAATACACCATTCGCGGCGTTCCACCGGAGGTGGACCGCGTTCTCCGCCAGAAAGCGGCGCGGCGGAAGCTGAGCCTCAACCGCGTGATTCTGGACGAGCTGATCGCCGCGAGCATCGGCCAGCGGCGCAAGGCGGATTTCTCCGACATCGCCGGCAAGTGGACGCCAGACCCGGCTTTCGATGAGATTATGGCCGCCCAGCGCCAGATCGATTGGGAGAAGTGGAAGTGAGGGTCGCGCTCGATACCAACCGCCTCACAGATCTTTTTCAGGGCGATGCCGCGCTGGCGGACCGGCTCGGGAATTGCGACGAGGTTTGGATTCCGCTGGTGGTTCTGGCGGAGATCAAGGCCGGGTTTTACGGGGGCAGCCAGCAACACCGCAACGAAATTCTCCTGCGCAAATTCCTGGCCAAGCCCACCGTCGGCGTCTTGCTTCCCGGCCATGAAACGGCCGAGCAGTACGCCAGACTGTTCGTGCAACTCAAGCGCGCCGGATCCCCGGTTCCCGACAACGTCCTGTGGATCGCCGCGCTGGCCTTGGAGCACGACCTCACGCTCATCACGCGCGACCGCCATTTTCAGCGCGTTCCGCAATTGCTGTGCGAATAGATCTCTGCCCTACCGCGTTTCGCCCAAGCGTCCGGACAAGCGACCGCTACTTGGCAGCCGGCATGGGAAGATCGGAGTTATTGATATCCTCGATGGCTTTGTAAGTCCCATCGGCCGGCGGGACCGAAGGCGCGCTCGAGCAGCCTACGGCGAGAGCCATCAGTCCCGCGCACCCGCACAGTTTCGCGTATCGTAGCATCGGCAACTCCTTGCTTGGTTTGGATCGCCATGCCGGCATTCAGGATTCGGCGGGATTCCGTTCTTGCATCGTGTCTGCCGCTCATCGTACAGCCAGCCGCCCTACCCCACCGTCATCTCCACCACCGCGCCGCTCTCGCAGCCGATCTGTTTGGCCGCCGAGCCCTGGTTTACCGATACCTCCAGGTAACCCGAGCTGCCCACGATGGCGAACAGCTCGCCCGCGCCGCACTGGGCGTAGTTGCGCGCCAGTACGCTCACATGGTGCGGGCCGAATATCAGAGAGAAGTCCTGCCTTTCGAGGTTCGGAAAATCGCTCGCGTGGAAATTGGTGACCACGTTGCCGAAGCGGTCGATGTTGAGGATGCGGCCGGACCAGGTCCGCTTGCCCGTGCGCTGCGGCTTTTCGAAACCGGGGCGCAGGTAGTCCTGGATTATCCGGCCCATGCGCGAGGGTGGCACACCGGCGGCTACGTGCGCCGCCACCGGCGCGAAGATGTCCCGCCCGTGGAAAGTCGCGCTGACCGGCTGGCGGAAGTACTTATCGTTCGAGATCAGCCGGATCTTGCACTTCTCGCGCGCATACGCCATGGCCAGCGCGCCGTTATCCGGGGCCACGAAGTATTGTCCCGCGGCTTCCATCAGGATGGGCCGGCGCGCGGTGCCCACGCCGGGGTCCACCACCACAATGTGCACGGTCTTCCTGGGGAACTGGCGGTAGGCCTGGGCGATGAGATAGGCGGCCTCGGCGATCTCGAAGGGCTTCACCTGGTGGCTGATGTCCACGATTTGCGCGCGCGGGCAGATGCCCAGAATGACGCCCTTCATGACGCCCACGTAGTGGTCGGAAAGGCCGAAATCGGTGGTCAGGGTAAGCAGAGGTTGAGCCATTGTTAGAATAGATTGCAGTGCAGCGTTTCTATTTCGACCATAACGCCACCACCCCCGTCGCTCCCGAGGTTCTGGAGGCGATGACCGCGTGTCTCGGTCAAGTGTATGGTAACGCTTCCAGCATCCACCATTTCGGGCAGGCGGCCAAGGAGCGTATAGAGGCCGCCCGGCGCCAGCTTGCCGCGCTGATGGGCTGCCCGCCGGCGGATATCGTATTCACCGGCGGCGGCACCGAATCCGACAACATGGCGGTGCTCGGCGCGGTGCGGGCGCGCGCGGGGGCGCGGCACGTGGTCACCAGCGCCATCGAGCACCCCGCCGTGCTGTCGCCCTGCCAGCAATTGGAGCGCGAGGGCGTACGGGTGACCCGCCTGCGGGTGGGTCCGAGCGGCGTAGTGGACCCCGCGGACGTGCGCCGCGCCCTGCGCCCGGATACCGCCCTGGTCTCCATCATGCACGCCAACAACGAGCTCGGAACGGTGCAGCCCATCGCGGAGATCGCCGCCATCGCGCGCGCGGCCGGCGTGGCGCTGCACGTGGACGGAGTGCAGGCGCTGGGCCGGATCCCCGTGGATGTGACGGCGCTGGGGGTGGACCTGTACAGCGTGAGCGGCCACAAGCTCTATGCGCCCAAGGGCGTCGGCGCGCTCTACGTGCGCAAGGGAACCGCGCTCGAGCCCATCGGCTTCGGCGGGCATCACGAGCGCGACCGGCGTCCCGGCACGGAAAACGTGCCCGGAATTGCGGCCTTCGGCGCCGCGGCCGAGCTGGCGGGGCGGACGCTGGCCGCCGAATCCGCGCGGGTGGGCGCTCTGCGCGACCGCCTCGAGGAAGCCATTCCGCGGCGCATTTCCGGGGCCGCCGTCAACGGGTCGCGCGCCAACCGAACGCCCAACACCAGCAACGTCTGCTTCGATGCCATCGATGGCGAAGCGCTGGTGATCGCCCTCGATCTGCGCGGGTTCGCGGTGTCCACCGGGGCCGCCTGCTCGAGCGGCGCGCTGGCGCCATCTCACGTGCTCACCGCCATCGGCCTTTCCCCCGACCGGGCGCGCGCCAGCATGCGTTTTTCCCTCGGCCGTGGGACCACCGCCGAACAGGTGGACGCGCTGGTAGACGCGCTTGAAGGCGCGGTGGGGCACCTGCGCAGAATTTCCGCGCATGCCTGAGCAGCCTCCCATCGCGGTAGCCATGAGCGGCGGGGTGGATAGTTCCACCGTGGCCGCCATGCTGGCCCGCCAGGGCCGCGCCGTGATCGGCCTCACCATGCAGCTTTGGAACCAGCGCCGGCTGCCCGGGCTATCGAGCGAGGGCGCCACCGGGCGCTGCTGCTCGCTCGACGATGTTTACGACGCGCGGCGCGTGGCCGAGCAGATCGGCATTCCTTATTACGTGGTCAACTTCGAACGGCAGTTCGAAGAGAGCGTGGTGAAACCGTTCGTCGAGGACTACCTGGCCGGGCGTACGCCCATCCCCTGCACGCTGTGCAACAACTTCATCAAGTTCGATCGCTTTCTCGACATGGCCGATTCGGTGGGGGCGCATGAAATCGCCACCGGCCACTATGCGCGCATCCGCCACCACCAGGCCTCCGCCCGATGGCAACTGCTGCGTGCGACGGACCAGGCCAAAGACCAGACATACTTCCTGTTTGGCCTGACCCAGCAGCAATTGGCGCGCACGCTGTTCCCGCTGGGCGGGCTTACCAAGCCCGAAGTGCGCGAGCTGGCGCGGGAGATGGGCTTGGCGGTGGCCGACAAGGGCGATAGCCAGGAGATTTGCTTCGTGCCCAACGGGGATTACGCCGCATTCATGGCGGCCTACCTGGAAGAGAGCGGCGTGCCCGTGGAACCGGCGCGCGGCGAGATCGTGACCTCCGGCGGCCGCAAGCTGGGCGAGCACGAAGGCGTACACCACTTCACCGTCGGCCAGCGGCGCGGCCTGGGGGTGGCCACCGGCGAGCCCCTTTATGTAATCGCCACGGACCCACGGACGCAGCGCGTCACCGTGGGCGGCAACGACGAGCTGCTGCGCGCCGCCTTCACGGCCAGGGACGTGAACTGGATTTCCATCGCCGGGGTGGCGGGCTCCGCGCGCGCCCAGGTCAAGATCCGCAACAAGCACGCCGCCGCCCCCGCCGCGCTCCATGCCACGGACGACCCCGCCCGCGTCGAGGTGCGGTTCGACGTTCCGCAGCGCGCCGTCACCCCCGGCCAGGGAGCCGTATTCTACGACGGAGACGTGGTTCTCGGCGGCGGCTGGATCGAGTAAGCTCGGTGGGGCAGGCCTCCCAGCCTGCCTGTCCGAGCTTCGCTCGGATTGACAGGCCGGGAGGCTTGTCCCACTATTTCTTCCGGAACACCACCACCGCCAGGGGCGGCAGCGTGATGGCAATGCTGTGCCGGCGGTTGTGTTTGGGTATCGGGCGTGAGGATACCGAGCCGCCGTTGCCCATGTTCGAGCCGCCGAACAACTCCGAATCGGTGTTCAGGATTTCTTCGTAGAAACCTTCCTCCGGTACGCCGAACTCGTAGCCCTGGCGCTCCACCGGGGTGAAGTTGCAGCAATAGAGCAGGAAATCCTTGGGATCGGCCGCGCGGCGGATGAAGGCGATGATGGAGCCTTCCCAATCGTGGAAATCCACCCACTCGAAGCCCGAGTAGTGGAAATCCACCTGGTAAAGGGCGGGATACTCGCGGTAGATGCGGTTCAATTCGCGCGCCAGCGTCTGCAGCTTGCGGTGGCAGTCGAATTCCAGCAGCTCCCAGCGGATCCCGGAATTGTGGTCCCACTCCTCGCGCTGCCCGATCTCCTGGCCCATGAACAGCAGCTTCTTGCCCGGGTGGCCCCACATGTAGGCCAGGAAGGCGCGCACGTTGGCGAACTGCTGGTCCTGGTTGCCCGGCATTCTGTTGAGCAGCGAGCGTTTGCCGTGCACCACCTCGTCATGCGAAACCGGCAGCAGAAAGTTCTCGGTGAAGGCGTAAAGCAGACTGAAGGTGATGTTGTTGTGGTGGAACTTGCGGTACACCGGGTCGCATGCGAAGTAGTCCAGCATGTCGTGCATCCAGCCCATGTTCCACTTCATGGTGAACCCCAGCCCATTCAGGTACACGGGCTTGGAGACTCCCGGGAACGCGGTGGACTCTTCGGCCACGGTGAACGCGCCCGGGACAGTGTGGGCCAGGGTGTTGAACTGGCGCAGGAAATCGATGGCTTCCAGATTCTCGTTGCCGCCGTACTGATTGGGTATCCACTCGCCGGCCTTGCGGGAATAGTCCAGGTAGAGCATGGAGGCCACGGCGTCCACGCGCAGCGCGTCGATATGGTACTCCTTGAGCCAGAATAGGGCGTTGGAGATGAGGAAAGCGCGCACCTCGTTGCGGCCGTAGTTGAAGACCAGAGTGCCCCATTCGCGCTGCTCTCCCTTGCGCGGGTCGGCATGCTCGTATAGCGCCGAGCCGTCGAAGAATACCAGGCCGTGGGCGTCCTTGGGGAAGTGGGCCGGCACCCAATCCACAATCAGGCCGATGCCCGCCTGATGGCAGCGGTCCACGAAATATTGGAAATCGGCGGGCGCGCCGAAGCGCGAAGTGGGGGCGAAGTAACCGATCACCTGGTAGCCCCACGACCCCGAGAAAGGGTACTCCATGATGGGCAGCAGCTCGATGTGGGTGTAGCCCATCTGTTTGACGTAGTCCACCAGCTTGACCGCCAATTCGCGATAAGTGAGCAGTCCTCCGTGGGGTCCGCGGAGCCAGGATTCCAGGTGGACTTCGTATACCGAGACCGGCGATTTGAGCCAATCGGTGGTGGCGCGGGCCTTCATCCAGGCGGAATCGCCCCACTCGTACCCGGAGATGTCGCACACCACCGAAGCCGACTTGGGGGGCGTCTCGCAGCGGAAGGCGTAGGGGTCCGCTTTGAGCTGCTGGTAGCCGGCGAAACGCGAGCGGACGTTGTACTTATAGGCCGCGCCCTGGCCCAGGCCGGGAATGAAGATTTCCCAGACGCCCCCATTCCGCCGGCGCATGGGGTGGCGGCGGATGTCCCACTCGTTGAACTCGCCGGCCACGGTCACACAGATGGCGTTGGGGGCCCAGACGGCGAAGCGGACGCCGGAGACGCCGTTCACCTCGACAACGTGAGCTCCCAGGGTGCGGTAGGCTTCGTGGAGCGTGCCCTCGGTGTGGAGGTAGAGGTCGGTGTCGGAGAGCTGCGGGCCGAACCGGTAGGGGTCTTCGATTTCCACTTGCCGGCCGTCCCACAGGCGCGCGCGCAAAAGGTAGCGCCGCGGGAGGCCGTTCATCAGGACGTTGAAAAAGCCCTGCGGATGCTGCTTCTCCATGGCGCACGGCGGTTGCCCCACCACCACCACCTTGGCCGATTCCGCCTGGGGAAGGAACGCGCGAACCTCCCAGCGGGTCTGGCCGCTTTTGCTCTTTCTGACGCTGTGCGGCCCGAGGATGCCGAACGCGTCGCCGTGATAGCCGCCAACTATAGCTTCGATCTCTTCAGCAGTCATGTCTTAATAGCAGTATGGCCGATTTCCTCCTGGAAATGCCTAAAGCCGAGCTGCATTTGCACCTGGAAGGCGCGGTAGAGCCCGAAACGCTCCACGAGCTGGACCCGGGCACGCCGCTCGAAGAGCTGCGCGCGATCTACAAGTATGCCGATTTCAACGGTTTTCTGAAGGCCTTCGCCGAGGTGGGCAAGCGGCTCCGCACGCCCGAGGACTACGGGCTGGCCACGCGCCGCCTGCTCGCGCGCCTGGAGGCGCAGAACGTGCGCTACGCGGAAATCATTCTGGCGGCCGGGGTAGTGCTGTGGAAGGGGCAGGAAGTCGGGCCGATTTTCGATGCCGTGAGCGACGCCGCGGCTGGTTCGCCGGTGCGGGTGCGCTGGGTTTTCGACGCCGTGCGGCAGTTCGGACCGGAGCGCGCGCGGGAAGTGGCCGAACTGGCGGCCGGGCGCATGGACCGCGGCGTGGCAGCCTTCGGCATAGGCGGCAGCGAGGAGCGCGGTCCGGCGTCGTGGTTCACCGAGGTCTTCGCCTTCGCCAGAAGCGCGGGCCTGCGGTTGACGGCGCACGCGGGCGAGACCGGCGGCCCGGAATCCGTGTGGGCCGCTTTGCGCCTGGGCGCGGAACGCATCGGCCACGGCATCGCCGCAGCGCGCGACCCGGAGCTGATGCGCCATCTGCGCGAGCGGGACATTCCTCTCGAGATCTGCATAACGAGCAACCTGGCGACCGGGGTGGTGCAACGCTTGGAAGACCACCCCATCCGGCGCCTTTACGACGCCGGCGTACCGATCACGCTGAACACGGACGACCCGTCCATGTTCGGATGCACGCTGGCGGGCGAGTACCAGCTTGCCGCGGACCGCTTCGGGTTCAGCCAGGCCGAGCTGCGGGAGGTGGCGCGCAACGGTTTCCGGTATGCCTTCGCCCCGCAGGTGGTATAACGCACATATGGCCATACCTCTCGATTGGCAAGCGCATCTCGTGGATGCCGGCAAGCTGGCCGCGGCATATGCCCTGGGGCTGCCGGTGGGCTGGTTCAAAGAGAAGGAAATCCACAGCATCGGCCTGCGCACGTTCCCGCTGGTGGCGCTGGCGAGCTGCGGCTACGTGCTGCTGGGAACGCCGGCGTTCGCGCACAGCCTGGAAGCCCAGTCGCGCATCATTCAGGGCCTGGTGGCGGGCATGGGTTTCATCGGCGGCGCGGCGATTTTCCGCTCGCCGGAGGGCAGCGTGCACGGCACTTCCACCGCGGCCAGCATCTGGAATACCGGCGCGCTGGGAGCGGCGGTGGCTACCGACCGGTGGGTGCTGGCGATCGTGCTTTCGCTGGTGAATCTGTTCGCCCTGCGTGTGCTCCTGCCGGTGAAGATGAAGCTCGACAGCGCGGCCGAGGAGCGCGAGGGGCAGGCGAAGAAATCGCCGTAGAGCGGGCCTCCGGCCTGCCATGCCGGCGTCCTCGCCGGCATTCTTCCTTATCGGCTATAATCGAAAAACTCCCATGAAACTCGCGGGTTTCCTATTGCTTGGGGCAGGCTGGTCGATCGTGCTGGCGGCGGTGTTGATGCTGCGCACGCTCGCCTCCATGGCGGCTTTTGCGCTGGCCGGCGTCGCGGTGGAGGCGCTCGGGCTGGCGCTGGCATTTCGTTCGCACATGATCTGGCGCGAGGAGAAACCATGAGCGAGCCTCTGGCGGCGTTCTCCGACCCGGCGCGCATTCTGTGTTTCCTGTGCGCCTTGATGGTTCCATGCGCCATCGCGGGGCTGGCCCTGATCAACGCCGGGTTGGGCCGCGCGCGCAGCGCGGCGCATTCGCTGGTGGGCGCGTTGTGCGTGGCGGCGGTGGCCGCGCTGGCGTACTTCGCGACGGGGTTCGCCATACAGGGTTATGTGGGCCTCCCGGCGCACGAGCTGGCGGCCGGCGGCAAGCTTTGGAGCTGGGCCGGCGCCGGCCAGCCCTTTTTCGGCGGCTTGCGGTTCGATGGCGCGCCCGCATCCCTGGCCGCGCTTCTCGGCATGTTCAGCGCCGCCCTGGCGGCCATGATTCCGCTGGGCGCCGGGGCGGACCGCTGGCGCCTGGGCGCCAGTTGCGTTTCCACCGCCATTCTGGCCGCGCTGATTTTTCCTCTGTTCGCGCACTGGAGCTGGGCCGGCGGCTGGCTGGTGCAACTGGGCGCCAACGCCGGCCTGGGCGCGGGCTTCATCGATGCCGGAGGCGCCGGCGCCATTCAGGTAGTGGGCGGCCTCGGCGCTCTGGCCATTGCGTGGGTGCTTGGCCCCCGCCGCGGGAAGTATTCCATGGAAGGCATGCCGGCCGCGATTCCCGGCCATAACGCCGTATTCGTGCTGTTCGGCTGCTTCCTGGCGTGGTTCGGATGGATGGGGCTGGACTGCGCCGGCGCCCTCCTCTACAGCGGAGCGGATCCCAGCCGGGTGGCGCTCATCGCGGTGAACGCCACCTTGGGCGCGGCCGCGGCGGGCCTGGCGGCGGCCGGCATCACGCGCGCCCGCTTCACCCGCACGGACGCATCTCTGTGCGCCAACGCCTGGGTGGCCGGCCTGGTGGCATCGAGCGCGGGCTGCGCGCTGTTCAACCCCGCCGAAGCCGTGATGGTGGGGCTGGTGGCGGGCGCGCTGGCGGTGTTTTCCGTCGAGTGGCTGGAACTGCGGCTGACGGTGGACGACCCCGGCGGCGCCATCTCCGTGCACGCCCTCGGCGGCCTGTGGGGTTTGATGGCCGTGGGCCTGTTCGCGCCGGCCGGAAGCACCGGGCAATGGCTGGCCCAATTGATCGGCGTGGCCACCCTGCTGGGCTTCGTGTTGCCGGTGGCATACGGGCTGAACCGCCTGCTGGACCGCTTCTACCGGCAGCGTGTGGCCCCCGAAGGCGAGCGCCAGGGGCTCGACCTATACGAGCTGGGCGCCGGCGCCTATCCCGACTTCATGACTCATAGCGACGATACGTGGCAGCGGTAGCACGCCGGCGGTCTTGCCGCCGGCGTGCCACGGCAGGCTAGTCAACTCGAGCGACCGAATCGCCTGTCACCTGCAACCACTTCGCTTAACAAACAAGAGTCACTGTGATACCTTCGGATTCGTGAGAATCATGCGAACCGCTGCGCTTACTTGGGCCGGTCCGGCTTGGCTTGTAGCGACATTTGTCGTCGCGCCAGCGGTGCGGGCGCAGGATCAGTCGCCGGGTTTGCCGGCATTTGAGGTTGCTTCGATCAAACCGGACACCTTCGTTCCCGGTCCCGGTCACGGGCGGGTTCTGCAGATGAGCTGCTCTAATGGCCGGTTTGTGTCGCGCAACGCCACGGTATGGTACCTGATCAAATGGGCGTGGAACATCGTCGCGGATAATGACCGCCTGGTTGGATCGCCGGACTGGGCCGGCGCCGGCGGCGCCTACTACGTCGTCGAAGCGAAAGCGGCGGCTCCCGTCGGCGAGGACCAGTGCCGGCTCATGGTCAAAGCGCTTCTCGCCGACCGGTTCCACCTCCGCACACACGAAGAGAAGCGCATGATCGACGCCTTCGATCTGGTTATTGCCAAGGGTGGACCGAAGATCAAGAGGGTCACCGATCCCGACGCCCCGGTCAATGGGCCCGGCTTCACCATGGGAGGCGAGCCTATGCAAATGCTCGATCCGAAGGCCAAGGGCTGGACCATGGAGCAGCTTGCCTATATGCTCGCCGTTGCGCAGTTGGGCCGCAAGGTCTTCGATCGCACCGGGCTGGAGGGGATCTACAGGATCGACTTGAGATTTCGCATAAGGGGCGACGACTCCGGGGAGGGATCTGATGTGACTACAGCCTTGCGGGAGCAGCTCGGACTTGAACTGCGGAGCGCAAAAGAACCCCTCGACGTCGTGGTCGTCGACCACATCGAACGCCCCAGTCCGAATTAAGAGAAAAGAAGACAAACGCATTTTCCGGGGGAAAACGGGAAACGCGGAAAACGGCGCGGAGTAACCAATCACCCCGTTTCGCGGAGCTTCTTCCGCCGGACCCCGTGGACCTCTTTGCTCATCGCCGTGAATGAGCAGACCGGCGCATGTACGCCGGGCCGTTTGATTCCCGCAACCCCCAACCGGGCTCCGAGCGCCCCTAAAACCGCAGCCAGTGTCTGCACGCTCGGGTTGCCCTTTTCGGAGAGCGCCCGGTACAGGCTCTCGCGATTCAGGCCGGAACGCGCAGCGACCTCGGCAATGCCTCCCTGCGCGTGCGTGACGTTACGCAACGCGATCAGGAAGACTCTCGGGTCCCGCTCCTCAAGCGCCGCATTGAGATAGGCGAGCGCGCGTTCCTTGTCGCTTAGCATGGCGATCAAGAGATCGTCATAGGATGCGCTTCTAGGCATCTGGCCTCCTCCGATAATCCGTGAGATACTCTCTGGCGCGGCGAATGTCCTTTTGTTGAGTGGCCTTATCCCCACCGCAAAACAGTATCACCGCCGATTCGCCTTCCACCATGAAGTAGACCCGGTATCCCGGACCGACATCGTTCAGATAGTCCCTTTCCCAAGGATCGAGCGTCTCCGAAATTGCCCAGGCGCAACCGGTCCAGGCGGATCTGTACTCGCGCCGCGGTGTTCTTATCCGACAAGGAGCACAGCCAGTCCGCAAATGGACGTTTCCCATTTGCCGCGACGTAGTGCCGTAGCGAGTACTCGTCTCCCGGGCATCCAATTCTTGATTGTAGCCTAACGGCTACAACGAATCAAGCCCCGCGCGTTGCGGCCCTCGTTAATGAGATCCCTGATGCGGAGACCGCCGAGGGTGACGCCTTTGCGCAACTCGCGGATGTCGGCCACGGCTTCAGCCGGCGACATCGCCCCCGGACACGCGTTCGGCTGGTATCGCCTATCAGGAAAATCCGTCCGTCCCCTTTTCCTATTGCTTGGCCGGCGCCGTGCCGGCCCGGGCTTCCAACTGGGCGATCTGCGAGCGGACCATGGCGGCGTCGTCGGCCGCCGGCCAAACCCCGAGGTACGTCTTGAGCTGGCTGGCCGCGCCGGCGTAATCGCCGCGGACCAGGTAGACCGATGCCAGCACTTCGTAGAGTTTGGGCGCCTGGTTCTGCTTGTCGATCTGGATTCCGGCGCGCGCGCTCTTCTCGGTCGCCTCCGCGTCCTTTAACTGGTAGTTCGCCGCCGCGTTGATCAAATACATCTTCGGGTAGCCACTGGGCGTCAGCTTCAACAGCCGGTCGGTGACGTCCACCGCGGCCTTCCAGTTCTGCCCGTCACTCTCCAGTTTGGCCAACAGGAGGTAGGGTGAGATGTACTTCTCGTCGGCCTGTATGGACGCATTCAAGGACTTGCGCGCCTCGTCGTTCTGCTTGAGTTCCGTCTGCGCCAGGCCCAACTCGAACCAGGCTTCGGCGTAGTTGGGGTACAGCGACACGGCTGTCTGGCAGTTCTTGACGGCTTCTTCGTACTTCTTGGCATTAACCGCCTGAGCGGCCTTGTCGTATGCCTTGCGGGCATCCTTGGGAGCTGCCTTGGTGGTGGCGCTTTCGTTGTTCCCCTCCCCGTTCTTGTGAAGAATGATGGTCCCCAAGTCGGGGTGATGCTCCTCGTGGTTCACCAGGTTGACGACGTCCGAGGTAAATCCCGGCAGCGAAGCTCGAATGACGCACTCTTGCGGGCTCAGAAACGCGCCGGTTGCGGCATGCGCCGCGGTGTTATCGGCGTTCATCACGTTATCGCCGCTGCCCAAGCCCAGGCGGAAACTGAAGCCGCCTTTGGGGTCGATTTTAGCCTCCCTGCGGGGGCTGCCGGCGCATACGCTCTCCACGTACACGGGCTGCGTCGGCGTCGTGCCATCTTCAAAAGTCACGTGGCCCGACAACTGCCAGTTCATAGCGGCGGGGCGAGTCATTCCCGCCGGGCTGGTGACGCTGCCGATGCCGTTGATGGTGGTCGGCCCGCTGCGGTTCTGGGAAAATGCCGGCGTCAGCGGCAGAACCGCCACCAGGAAAAAGGTCGAGATGCGAATGCCTGTTCTTAAGGACATATAACCTCCATAAAGAATCGCCAGATTCGCATCCAGTATACTGCTAACCCGCGGCGCCGGCGTTGGGCGTTTGTCCAGCGTTACCGGCGGGCTACCAGCAACAGGAGGCCAAAGATGACCACTGGGATCAGCGCCATGGCCACGTAGAAGAGCGCCTTCCTGAACCAGGGCTCCTTGCGCCGCCGCTTCCAATCGGTCAATTCGACCCGGTCGGCCACGCCCACCTGGTCCAGATGCTCCAGGTCCCAGGCGAACTCGTTGGCGGTGGAGTAGCGGTTCCGCGGATCGCGCTCCAGGGCGCGGTAAATGACCTCCTGCAACTCCGGCGCGATGTCGGGGTTTACCTCGCGCGGCGGGACGGGATGGTTCAAAAGCCGGTCGTTCATGACGGCGAACGGATTGGGCCCGGAGAACGGAGTCTTGCCCGTGAGCATCTCGTAGAGCATCACGCCGAGTGCGTAGATGTCGCTGCGTCCGTCGCCGCGCTTGCCTTGGACCTGTTCGGGCGAAATGTAGTCCGGCGTGCCCATGACCTGCGACAGTTTGGCGAACGTCAGGCGCCGCGCGCCTTCTTTTCCGGCGATGCCGAAATCGATGAGCTTGATATGGTCTTCGGCGTCCACCATGATGTTCTCGGGCTTGAGGTCGCGATGAACCACGCCGTTGCGATGGATGTAATCGAGGGCGTCGCAGATGGCGATGGCGATGTGAATGGCGCGCTCCGGCGGGAATTTGCCCTGCTCGGACAGCGCCTGGCGGAGCAGCCGGCCCTCCACCCACTCCATCACCATGTAGATCCGGCTGCGCCCGGAGTCGGCGAACACCCGCATCACGCCGGGGTGATCCATTTTCTCGCCGATCTCGCCCTCGCGGCGGAAGCGGTCGAACAGGGCCGGGTCGGCTTCCATCTCGGGATGAGGAATCTTGATGGCCACCTGGCCGCCGGTCCGCAAATCCGTGGCGCGGAAAATGGAAGCCATGCCGCTCCGCGCCACCACGCCTTCAATGCGGTATTGATCGAGCTGATCGCCGGTATGGAGTGGGGTCATGAGCGCGACGGCGAAGGCCGGGACGGCGGAACCCGGCTATCGCAGCGTGTAGGGCCTTCCGCGGTACATTCCGACACGTTCGATGCTCCGAATGCGGATGAGCTGAACGCTTATATTATCGCTGCCGTCCCTTTGGTTCGCAAGCGCGGCAATCTCGCGGGCGGCGGCCTCGATGTCCGTGGATGCCGCGGCGGCGGCGATATCGCCCGGCTCGACGGAATGATGTACGCCGTCGCAGCACAGCGCCAGCACATCGCCGGGAAGCAGGGCATGCTCGTCGATATCGACGTTGACGAAGAGGTCGTTTCCCAGGGAGCGGCTCAGCACGTTGCTGGTGGACGCCCCCGCCGCCTCGCCGGCGGATATGATTCCGAGGCGCACGTGCTCGCCCGCCACGGTGTGATCGCGCGTGAGAATTCGAGCCTTCCCCCCGCGAACCAGATAGCACCGGGAATCGCCCACGTGAGCCACCACGGCGCGGTCGTGGCGCAGGGCGCAGGCCACGATGGTGGTGGCCATGGCCAAGCCTCCCGGCCCGGCCTGTTTGCCGGTTTCGTATACCTGGAGGTTGGCGCTTTGCACCAGGCGCGGCAAAAGGGTGCGCAGGGGCTCTCCGGCGGGAGCTTCGCGAAACCCGGCCAGCAGATGCTCCACGGCCGCGCGTGAAGCCACCTCGCCCAGCTCGTGGCCGCCCACTCCGTCCGCCAGCGCGAACAGCCATCCATGCGAACGGGCGCGCGCGGCCGTCTCCGGCCGCGCGTGCCCCAGGTAGTCTTCGTTGTGGTTGCGTGCCCGCCCCGGTTCGGAGACCTCGGCGAACTCGAGCGCCAAGGTCTCCCCCGCGGGTACGGCCGCCCTGCTCATGGCCGGATACATGATTCGCTAGACCCGCTGCGCTCCGACGGCGCGGTCGGCGACGATTGTCGTGCGGCCCGTCGTCTTGTTGGAGCGGACGAAGTAGATGCCGCCATAGACCCCCCAGACCAGCGCGATGCCCAAAGCCAGCAGCGGCTCCATCTTGGTGCCGAAGCCCATGAACGGACCCACCAGGTAGAACACCATGCAGCCCAGGTTAGCCACCAGGCCGAACAGCGGAATGGCGAAGTGGCGAAGCATTTTGAAGTTCGGGTGATGGTGATACGCCACCATGCAGATGATGCAGCTCAGCGCGTAGAGTACGAACGTGCCGAAGTTGGAAGCCAGGGTCATGGTGAGCAGCGTATTCGGAAGCGCCGCCATTTTGTCGTGCGCGGCATAGCCGAGGCTGGACCAGAAGCCCTGCGGCAGCGCCTTAATGACGGCGTCCGTGGGAGCTCCGGCGTCGCCGAAGGCCAGCCAGACCGAGATGCAGCCCACCACCGCGGAGATGGTCGCCAGCGTCCAGATGGCGCGGTGCGGCGTCAGGCTCTTGGAATGCAACAGGCCGAAATGCTCGGGGACCTCCGAATCGCGGCCCATGGCGTAAGTCACTCGCGCGCCCGTGTTCATGCACGAGAGCGTGGTGCCGATCAGCGCCAGAAACACCGTGAACGCCTCCACCAGCATGAAGGTGCGGCCGTTGCCGGGACCGAACAGCGCGTTGCCAACCACGATCATCATATCGCCGATGGGCGCGGCCGAGCCCGAGGCGCTCTGCATGGTATAGCCGCTGTTCAAAAAGTAGTTCGCGGCGAAATACTCGAACAGATAGCAGAACATCCCCTGCACCAGCAGCGAGACAATCACCGCGATGGGCACGTCGCGCCGCGCGTTCTTGGCTTCCCCGCCCATGGCCGTGACCGATTCGAAACCCACCAGGATCAGGATGGCTACCGTGGCCTGCACGAAGACCCATCCGAAGTTATGCGTCCCCACCACCGAGGCGGCGCTGCCGTGCGACAGGAAATTGCCCTTGTCGTCCTTCTCGGGGTAAGAAATGCGGAAGGGAACCGGCTTTCCGGCCGCGTCCAGCTTGGGCTTGGGAACGCCGTTGGCGTCGCGCACGATGGTATCCGTGGTTTGACCGCCGGCCGTAACCGGTTGCGTCAGAAACTCGTAGGTGTAGGCATCGCTCGAAGTCGAGTCGAACTGATAAGCGATGCTTCCCGGCGGATGGTTCGCCCGGTAGCCCAATGCCACTACCGCGAAGACCACCAGCGCGCTGATCTGGATTACGTTGATGGCCACGTTGACCGCCGTGGATCCGTTCACGCCGCGGCTGGCGATATAGGCCACCACGAAGGAGAACGCCACGGCCACCAGCATCATGAAGACGATCCCGGGATTGGAGGCGCTCATGACGTTAGGCCACAGCGTGCCCACCAGATACCCGCACAGGATGCCCATCACTCCCACCATCACGCCCGGATAGATCCAGTAGTACAGGTGCGAGCCCCAGCCCACAATGAACTTGGAAAGGCGCGCATAGCGCCAGGCCCGGTCGTGATTCAGAAACGCCTGTTCGGCGAAATAATACGAGCTGCCGGTCCCAGGGTAAAGCTTGGCCATTTCCGCGTAAGACACGGCGGTAGCCAGGCACAGGAGCAGGGCCAGCACGATGCCCGCCCACATGGAAGGCGCGGTAACTCCGGTGGTCGCCTGAATATAGAAAGTCAGCCACAGAAACGCTCCGGGCGCGATGAGCGCCATGGCGTTCATCGTCAGGCCCGTCAGGCCCAACGTGGTTTGCATTTTGGGTGCGCTATCTTCTGCCATTGTTTTTCTCCCGATTCTCGCCGGATACCGGCAGCTTTAGTGTTTGGGCTCCATGAAGGCCACCACTCCGAGCATCACCGTACCCTGGTTCTTGACCAGTCCCGGCGTGGATCCGCGCTCGAAGAACTTCTGGTCCGACCAGTCTTCGCGGTATTCCAGGCGGGTCAGCAGACCGCGCGCCACTTTGCCCTCGGCCGTCAAGGTGACCTCCTTCAGATGCTGCGCCGTGCCGGTGGAGAACCCGTCGGTGTCGCTGAACCACTCGGCCCGGGGCGACAGGGCGAACCAACTGTTCAGTTGGAAGTGAGCGGCCCCCGCGATGCCCTGCCAGACGGCGGCGCTGCCGGTGGGAAAGGCGTTGTGGCCGTAATCGTAGTTGATGTAGTAGTTAGCCTTGTCGCTGGGCGTGAGCAGCAGCACCGTGTCGTACATCTCCCTCCATCCCTTGGTGGTGTTGGCGTTCTCCGGCCCGGAGTAGAAGGTGTTTGACCAGGTGAACTTCTTTTCGGTCACGTTGCCGGTGAAGCCCAGCGTTTTGCCCGAGTTGTTATCGGAAAGGTCGTTCCACCCATTGACTAACTGAAAGCCCGCGGTGAAGTGGCTCCCTATGGGCATGGTGGTCCGCAGTCCGAAATGATAGTACGGAATGGCCCATGCGAACAGCAGCGAGCGCGAGTAATTCCAGTTGTCCTTGGATTCGATCACCTCGGCGCCCGCGCTGGTGACAAACTGTCCGAAATCGGCTTCGAAACCACCGGCGCTCTTGGGCTTGTAGCTCACAAACATCTGTTCCACGTGATCGAAGAACTTGGGCGCGGTCTCGGTGGAGTGCGCGATTTGCATCGCCTTGCCGAAGCCCAGATCGAAGCGGAACCCGAGGGGGTCGGGATCGTGCTGCGCCGTGATTTTGGCCAGGTTGAGGTCGGGGCGGTCCCAGCGCGTGTCGAAGTTATATAGATCGTTCATATCCGACGAGGGATGGTTGAAGTTCAACCCGAAATAACCATCCACCTGCCCGGAGAAGGTCACCGGCCCGAGGGTCAAAGGATATTTCTCGGGCGGGGCGGTGGTCGCGGGCGTCGTGGCCGCGGCCTGGGCGGGTGCGGGCGTTTGTGCGGTCTGTGCATCCGGCGCGGCGTTCTGGGCCCACGCCGTACAGCTTAGGGCGAACAGACACACTTCGAGGGTATGCATTTTTCTCACTTTTAGCCTCCCGGCTTTTTAATAGTTAGAGTGCGACCTTGAGAATCGAATCGCGAACTGATTTCATTGTAGGGAGCGCGCGATTGTTTTGGAAATAGATAATTTGGATGTACCGCATAAGAGAATTGGACTTCCCGCGCGGCGTGGCCGGCGGGATACTGGGACTGAGCATGATAGAGATGAGCGATAGAGAGGAAGGCCCCGCCGGAGACCTGAGCCGGTTCAGGACCGGTGAAGCGTGGGGCGCCATCGAACACGAGTTCCGCGCGGCGGGCCAGGCCGCCGGCGCCCAGAGCCGCTTGGCGGCGGCGATCGAGGAGTTGCTCGACGGCGCCTACAGCCAGTTGGTGGAGCCCGCGCTGCCACATGCCGGAGCCATGATAGCGCTTGGAGATCTCGGCCGAGGAGAGGCGTTTCCCTTCTCCGCGGTGGAGGTCGCGATCATAACCGGCAGCGAGGCTTCCTCGCCCGCCTTTACCGCCGCCGTGGCGGAGTTCGTCCGCCTGATGTGGGATTCGGGCCTGCGGGTGAACTGCGCGGTGCGCAGCGTGGCCGAGTGTCTGGCGTATGCGGACGCCACCGGCGATTTCACCATCGGCCTGCTCGACTCGCGTTATCTGGCGGGGGACCGGGCGGTGTACGAGCGGCTCGCCTCACGGCTTCGCGTGCTGGTGGACAAGCGGCGCGACGCGCTGTTGCAGCGCCTCATGGAGACCACCCATGAGCGCCATTCCCGATACCGCAACACCGTCCGCCACACCGAACCGGACGTGCGGGAGGGCCCCGGCGGATTGCGCGACCTGGAAGCCATCGGCCTGCTGGGGAAGCTGCGCTCGGATTACCAGCCCCCCCGCGAGCGGCTGCAAGAGGCGGCCGCATTCCTGGCCTCGGCGCGATTCGCTTTGCATTACCAATCCGGCCGGGACTGCAACACGGCGGTGGCGGGAGCTTGGCCCGCGCCGGGAGCCTGGCTGCCCGAGTACTTCGGGCACGCGCGAACTGTCTTCAACGAGACGCGGCGGGCTCTCGACGAATCCGTGAAGCGCGGCGATTCGCTTCTCGACCGGTTTCGCGACCGCCGCTCGCACCTGAGCAACGCGGAGTTCACCGTCTCCCGCGGCCGCGTGTTTCTGCGCAACCCCGCGCGACTGGCGAGCGATTCCGGGGTGGCGCTTCAGTTGGCCGAATTTGTGGCGCGCCACGGCATCGCGCCGGCGGGAGAAACCGAGCGCCGCCTGGAGGCGGCCGCGGGCGCCGTGACCGCGCAGTGGCTGCGGGAGCCGCCGCGCTGGCCGGCCCTGAGGAGCATCCTCTCGAGCCCCTATCCGGCGGCGGCGCTGCGCGCCCTGGACGCCGCCGGGCTTCTGGCCGCGCTGCTGCCCGAGTGGGAGCGGGCGGTGAATCGAGTGGCCGGTTCCGAGCCGGGCTTCACCGCCGGCGAGCGCGCGCTCCAGGCTATCGAGCGGCTGCAAGCCCTGCGCTCATCGATGGGCCTGGCGAACCGCGTGTTCCGGGAGATGGCGCTCGAAATCGACGAGCCGGCGGTTCCGATTCTGGCGCTGCTGCTGCGCGGAGCCGGCGAACGGGGCGATGGCGCGCAGGGCCCCGTGAAAGCCGCGGGCGAGGCTGCCGCCCACCTGCAAATGCCCAAGGAGCGAGCCGCCGACCTGGGGTTTCTCATCGAGCGCCAGCCCGAGCTCCCGGCCATCTTCGCCGGCCGCGACGTGGATAACCCCGCCACCGCCAGGCGGCTGGCGGAGCTGGCGGGCACCACGGAGCGGCTGAAGCTGCTGACGGCGCTCACCTGGGCGGATATGGCGACCGATTCCGAAACCTCCGCTCCCTGGCGGCTCGACCAGCTCTGGAACGCCTATTCCAATGCCCGGCGGGAGCTTACCCGGGAACTGGAGACGGATCGCATTCGCCAGGCGCCCGCGCAAGCGCCGCTCCACGCGGAGTTCGTCGAGGGCTTCCCCACGCGCTACCTGCGCGCGCGTTCCGGAGAGGTGGAAACGCATGTCCGTCTCTACGCCGAAAGCCGGCCCACCGGCGTGGCCGTGCGCCTGGAGCGCAGCGAGGGCGCCCACCGCCTCACCGTGATCGCGCGCGACAGGCCGTACCTGTTCGCCTCGCTGGCCGGAGCCATTTCCAGCTTCGGTCTGAACATCCTCAAGGCCGAGGCTTTCTCCAACGCCAGGAACGTGGTGCTCGACACGTTCGTTTTCGCCGACACCAAACGAGCCCTGGAAAGCAACCCGCAGGAAGCCGAACGGCTCCAGGATTTGATTCGCCGCGTGGCTCTGGGCAAGACCGAGACCCGGCGGCTGTTACGGGAGCCGGAGCGCGCCGGGCGAAAGCGACCGCCGCACTCGCGCGTACGGTTCGACTCCGAGGCGTGCGAGACCGCTACCCTCGTTGAAATCGAAACCGACGACCGCATCGGGCTGCTCTTCAGCCTGGCCACGGCCTTTTCGGCGGCCGGCTGCAACATCGACGTGGTGCTGATCGACACCCAGGCCAACCGGGCCATCGACGTCTTCTATGTGTCCCGCGACGGCCGCAAGCTGACCGCCGATTTCCAGACGCGGCTGGAGGAGAAGCTGCTCGCGGCGTGCTAGGCCGTGCCCTGATACGAGGCCTCAAACTTCGGAATTCAGGCCAACTTCTTCTACTCCGATTCCAGCCAGTCGAACGACCGCGTCACGGCCTTCTTCCAGAAGCCGTACATCCGTTCCCTCAGCGCCGGATCCATGGACGGTTTCCAGGTGCGGTCCACCGACCAGCGCGAGCGCAGATCGTCAAGCCCCTGGTAAAACCCCACCGCCAGGCCGGCGGCGTAGGCCGCCCCCAAGGCCGTGGTTTCCTTCACCCGCGGGCGCACCACCTCGCGGTCCAGAATATCGGCCTGAAACTGCATGAGCAGATTGTTTTCCACCATGCCGCCGTCCACCCGAAGCACGGTCAGCGGGACTCCCGAATCCCGCTCCATGGCCTCCAGCGCGTCGCGCGTCTGGAAGGCCGCCGCCTCCAGCGCCGCGCGCGCCAGGTGCCCCTTGTTGGTGTAGCGGGACAGACCCGCGATCACCCCGCGCGCATTGTGTTTCCAGTAGGGAGCGTACAGCCCGGAGAACGCCGGCACGAAATAGACGCCGCCGTTGTCTTCCACCGTGCAGGCCAGCGCTTCCACCTCGGGGCTGGTGCGGATGAGCCCGAAATTGTCGCGCAGCCACTGCACCAGCGCGCCGGTGATGGCCACGCTGCCCTCCAGCGCGTACGTCGGCGCCTGGCCTCCCATCCGGAACGCCACCGTGGTGAGCAGGCCGCACTTCGACTGCACCGCTTTGCCTCCCGTGTTCATGAGCAGGAAACAGCCGGTGCCATACGTGTTCTTGGCTTCGCCGGGGCGGAAACAAGCCTGTCCCACCAGCGCGGCCTGCTGATCGCCCAGAATGCCCGCGATGGGCACGCCCTTGATCGCCTCCAGCGTGGCCGCACCGTATACTTCGCTGCTGGAGCGGATCTCGGGCAGCAGCGCGCGCGGTATCCCGAAGGCGCTCAGCAGCTCCGAATCCCAATCCAGGGTGGCCAAGTCCATCAACTGCGTGCGGCTGGCGTTGGTGCAATCAGTGATGTGGAGCGCGCCGCCGGTGAGATGCCACACCAGGTACGTGTCGATGTTGCCGAACAGCGCGCCGCCCGCTTCGGCGCGTTCGCGGACGCCGGGGATGTTATCCAGTATCCAGCGGATCTTTAGGGCGCTGAAGTACGTGGCCAGGGGAAGGCCGGTCTTGGCGCGGAAGCGATCCGGCCCGCCCACCCGCGCAAACTCCGAGACTGCCTCCGCCACTCGCGTATCCTGCCACACCAGAGCGTTGGTCACCGGCCGGCCGGTCTCGCGATCCCACACCACGGTGGTCTCGCGCTGGTTGGTGATCCCGATGGCCGCCAGGTCGCCCGGAGCGAGGCCACTCGACCGCATGGCCTCGTCCACCACCTGCCCGGTCCGGAACCAGATCTCCTCCGGATCGTGCTCCACCCAGCCGGCCCGCGGATAAATCTGCTGGTGCTCCTTTTGCGCGCAAGCCACAATCGCGCCGGCGCGGTCGAAGACCATGAATCGCGTGCTGGTAGTGCCCTGATCGATGGCGCCGATGTAACCGGCCATGCGGATGCTCCTTTAAGTGATCGAACGCAATCGTAACATCGTGGAGCGGGCTTCCGGCCCGCCATGTCCGCACCCTTGCGGGCATTCTTGCCTGGTTCGTCGATGCTGTGCGCCACGGGTCGGAGGAGCGGTCTTTGCAATCGCGCTCCCACACGGCGTTCATACCTCTGCTAGCCATCTTTTGGGCAGATTGCCCAAAATGGCGACGCAAGTACTTGAAATACAAGGAGTTGCTTTTTGGGGCTGACGAGTTTTGGGCAAAATGCCCAAAACCTCCCGAATAAACTCTGGGTTTGCGCTTGCCGCTTACGCCCCTTGTATCGCCGCGCGCACCCGCTCCGGCGTCATCGGCAACTGGCGCAGCCGGACGCCTATGGCATCGAATATGGCGTTGGCGATCAGCGCGCCCACGGTGATCACCGGCGGCTCGCCGCATCCGAGCGGCGGCGCGGTTGGGTTGTCCAGCACGATCGCTTCGATCTTGGGGGCCCACGAGAACCGCGGAATGGGGTAGCCGCTGAAGTCGCGCTCCCGGATCGCTCCGCCGTTGAAGTGGATCTCCTCCGATAACGTGTACCCCAGCCCCATGATGATGCCGCCCTCCAGTTGCCGTTGGCAGCCTTCCGGGTTGGCCGCCAGGCCCAGGTCCATCACGCAAACCACGCGTTGCACCTGCACGTGACCTGTTCGTTTGTCCACCACTACCTCGGCCATGGTCGCCATGCGGCTTTCATTCTTGTAAGTTCCACAGGCCATGCCTGCGCCGCGCCCGCTGGGCGCCTTGGCCGGCTTCCAACCAAACTTGGCGGCGGCGGTCTCCAGCACGCGCCGCAGACGCGGGTCGGTCAGATGATTCAGCCGGAACTCCACCGGGTCCACACCCGCCTTGGCCGCCAGTACATCGAGGTGCGATTCGCGGGCGAAGGTGTTGGTATTGGCCGATGGACCCCGCCAGGGCCCCACGCCAAACGGGTGCATGCCAGCGGGATTCGCCCCTTCCGTCCAGCCTCCGGCCGAGGTGGTGCGCTGATTGGGAATGTCGTAAACCGAGATGGCGTCGCGGTTGCCCGCGCCCCATACCTGGTACAACCAGGAGACGATCTTGCCCTCGCCGCTGAGGCCCGAACGGATCTTCACCACGGCAGCCGGCCGGAAGTTGGTGTAAAAAAACTCTTCCGCGCGGTCCCACACCACTTGCACCGGCTGGCCCGCGGCTCGCGCCAACTGCGCGGCTTCATGCGCCTGCCAGGCGCTCGAGCGAATGGTGAGGCTCTTCCCGCCGAATCCGCCGCCCACCAGCGGCGTAATGACGCGCACGCTCTCTTGCGGGACGCCCAGCCCTTCCGCCACCAGTTGCCTCACCTGGAACGGCGACTGCGAGCTCGCCCATATGGTGCATTTGCCGTCTTCGAACGCGGCCACCGCGGAATGCGTCTCGATGGGCGCGTGCGCCACGTAGGCGTTGAGATAGGTCTCCTCGACTATCTGGGCGGCCAGCTTCTCGCCTTCCGCCGGATCGCCCTTCTGCCCCACCAACGTGGCCGGCGGCGCCGTCTTGATCAAATGGTCGTATATGGTTCGATCGTCGGGGCCCTCGGGCGGCGGGTCGTACTCCGCCTTCACCAGCCGCAGCGCGGCGTCCGCCACGTCGCGCCGTTCATGCAGCGCCGCGATCAGGCCGTCCGCCCGCACCACCCGCGCGCCCGCTTTCTCGGCGGCGCTGGTATCCACGCTCTTCAACGTCGCGCCGTGCGCCGGCGGCCTCAGAATCCGCGCGCAGAGCATTCCCGGAACCGAAATGTCACCCGTGTACTTGGTCTTGCCGGTGACCACGTCGGCCGCGCCCTTCCACGGCTGCGCCCGGCCAATCAGGCGGAAATCCGCCGCGGATTTCACCGGTACGTTTCCCAGGTGGCGCTCGATCCGCTTTCCTTGGACCATCTCCGCGTAGGCGATTCGCTTGTTCTGCGCCGGGTCGGTGACCACCCCGGCGTCCACTTTGAGCCGTTCCACCGGCGCCTGGAGTTGTTCGGCCGCCATCTGCAGCAAAACGGCCCGCGCTTCCGCCGCCGCCCGCCGCAATATGAGACTGAACACCTGTATGCAGTTCGAACTCCCCGTCCCCCCATCCCACGGGCACAGCTCGGTGTCGCCCAACAGCATGTCCACCGCATCGTAGGCCACGTCGAGCTCGTCGGCCAGGCATTGCGCCAGCGCGGTCGTCTCGCCTTGCCCCATATCGATCTTCCCGGCGAAGCACGCTACGCGCCCGTCGGCGCCGATGTGCAGGTAGGCGTTGAAATCGGTGGGGTACGAAGGCCGCCGGGCCCCCGGCGCCGGCTGCTGGCCCTCCAGCGGACCGGCCTGGCAGAACACCAACAGCCCCGTTCCGGTGGCCAGGAAATCGCGGCGAGTCGGCTTCATCGCGTGCCTCCCTTCATCCCGGCCGAGGCTTCCTCGATGGCCGCCACGATGCGATTATGCGACCCGCAGCGGCACAGGTTGCCGTCCATGCTTCGGACGATCGCCTCCGGCCCCGGCCGCGGATTCTTCAGCAGCAGCGCATAAGCGTTGAGGATCATCCCCGGCGTGCAGAACCCGCACTGAAACGCATGGTGCTTTACGAAGGCCTCCTGAATCGGGTGGAGCTTGCCATCCTGGCCCAGCCCCTCGATGGTCAGCACCCGCTTGCCGGCGATGTCCCCCACCGGGATGGAACAGGACCGCACGGCTTCGTTATTTACGATGACCGTACAGGCCCCGCAGTCGGCCGTGCCGCAACCGAACTTGGCGCCGGTGAGGCCGAGATCGCCGCGCAAGACCCACAGCAGCATGCGTTCGTCGTCCACCGTCACGCGTGCGGGCTTTCCGTTGAGCGTAAATGAAATCGTCCGCTGCATTCAGATCCTTTCCTGCCGGGCGAAACTGGCTATCTGAATTTTAGCTCCGAATCTCTGCAAATGCCTCGGCCGGAGGAAACCGGACAGACCTCCCGCAACGGACGCCGGCCGGCCTGCTACAATCCCGGTATGATTCAGGGTATTGAACACACCGCCATCGCTTCGTCCGATCCCCAAAAGCTGGCCCAGTGGTACGTGGAGCGCCTCGGTTTCGTCGTCAACTACACGTCATCGAGTGGCAAAACCGTGTTCGTGAAGGCCCCTGACGGATCGATGATCGAGATCATAGAATCCAACCAGGCGCCGCGGCCTCCGCTGGACATGAAGAACCCCGGCCTGAGGCACATGGCGCTGACGGTGGCCGATTTCGACGCGGCCTATGCCAGCCTGAAGCAGGCGGGCGTTTCGTTCCTGACCGAAAAAGCGGTCTCCGGCGGAAACGCCACCGCCTTCTTCACCGACTGCGATGGCAACATCCTGCACCTGCTCCACCGTGAGAAGCCGCTGCTGTGAGAACGGGACGGAGCGGCCGCGGGGAAATCGGTTGGCAGCTCGCGAATACCGCCGTGCCTCCGCGTCAAGACATCACTCTATACTTTGACGATCAGTTCCCGCAGCCGTTCCCGCGTGAGAAAGAACTTCACCGACTCGAAGCCGCCGAATAACCCCTCCAGCCTTCGATTGTTGAATAACTGCGCGGGCCGCCGTTCGCCGTGCTGGACCACCTGCAGCGCGTTCTTATTCTCGATCCGGAAGGTGTATGTGGGGACGATTTGGAGCTTGTCGTCGGAGTGGAAGAACGCCAGCATGTAGCTCTTGGGGCGCACCACCTTGTGCAGCCGGTCCACCACCGCGGCGAGCAATGCGGGCGCCAGGTACTCCAGCACGTCCCAGATCAGCACGCCGTCGAATTGGTCCTCCGGGTAATCCAGAGTCTGGCGAAGAAAGTAATCGATGCGGCCGGGGTTGGACTGATCCACGGTGTCGTCCACCCCGAAAGTCTCCTCCAGAATCTGGAGGAAGTTCTCCGAATAGAGCCGGTGTCCCAGGCTGGTGATGAAGTTGACATTTTGCTGGGTGGCGCCGCCCAGGTCGAGGATGGTGAGTCCCGACTGGTCCCGGATGTAGGAAAAGAACTCCTCGAGGCCGCGGCTGGGACGGGTGACAATGGCATCCGCGCCGCCCGGCTTGCGGGCCGGAATAGGAGTGCGCCCGGCCTGGGGCGCCCCGCCGTCGCCGGGAGGAGACCCCTTGCCGCGCAACATATCTCTCAGCGGTCCCGGGAGCAACATCGGACTACTCCGCCGATGCCTAGCGTTTCTCCGGAGCCCCGACAACCACGGGCGCCGGCGCCGGCGGCGGCGCGACGTGCTGCGGCTTTGGCAGCGCCTTGGGCGGCTCGGGCTTTACGATGTCGATGCTGCCTTTGAAGTACGCGCCGTCTTCGATGATGATGCGCGCGGTGCGTATGTCGCCGACCAGCCTCGCATCCTTCCGGATCTCGATCTTGTCCGCGGCTTCCACATTGCCCGTTATGGAGCCAAGGGCCACAACCTCGCGCGCCTTGACGCCGGCCTTGAGCGTTCCGTTGGGACCGATCGTCAGCTTGTGCTCCAGCGCTTCCACCGTTCCTTCGAGCTCTCCATCCACGTAGAGATCTTCCTTGCTGAAGATCTGCCCCACAATCTTGACCGCTTTTCCGATGCTGGCTGAGCCGCCTCGGCTCTCCGGCTCAAATCTTCCGACAGGTGCGTTGGACACGGGCGCAGGCTCCTTCCTGACTTCTACCGGACTGGTCGCTACGGGGGGCGGCGGCGGGGGATTAAAAGGTCTCGGCGGTTCCTCATCCCTGCGTTTATTCCACATGTGTACGCCCTCCTGGTTTAAATAGAATCACGTGCTCGGTACTGCCCTTCCAGTCTAACAGGGTTGAGCGCGGACGGGGCGGAAAGCCGCGCGGGACGAAAATCCGCATTCCGGCTGGAACGGCTTACGGCTTCCGCGGCGCCTTTTTGGATTTGGTCTGGAGCAGAATGGGCGTTCCCGGGAAGCCGAACCGGCGGCGAATCTGGTTGATCAGGTAGCGCTCGTGGGAAAAGTGCAGCGGGCCGCCGCGGTCGGTAAATACGGCGAAGGCCGGCGGGCGCACGGAATGCTGGGTGATGTAGAAAATCCTGCGCTCCTCGAAACGCAGTTGCTCCACAAAACGGTTCAGCTCGCCGGTGGTGATGCGGCGCGACGCCGAATCGTAAACATCGCGAATCAGCCTGAACAATCGCCCCACGCCGGCCCCCGTCTTGGCCGACAGGAAGACCACCGGCGCGTAGTCCAGAAACCGGAACTGCTCGCGCACATGGCGCTCGAACTCCTCCTTGCGCCGGTCTTTTATTTCGTCCCACTTGTTGACGCACAGGATCAGCGCGCGGCCGCCTTCATGGGCGTAGCCGGCTATGGTGGCATCGAGACCCACCACTCCTTCGGTGGCGTCCAGCACCAGCAGGACCACGTGCGCCATGCGGATATTCCGGCGGGCCATCACCACGCTCAGCTTTTCCGCCATCAGCTTGGTTTTGCCCTTGCGGCGGATGCCGGCCGTGTCGACGAAGATATACTCCACCCCGTTGTGCGTCAGCCTCTCGTCCACGGCGTCGCGGGTGGTTCCGGCCACCGGCGAGACGATGGCGCGGTCCTGGCCCGTCAGGGCATTCAGCAGGGTGGACTTGCCCACGTTGGGGCGCCCGATGATGGCCACCTTGATGGCGGTTTCTGGCGGCGCGTCAGCGGGTTCGGCTACCTCCGGAAGGTCCGCCGTGACCCGGTCGAGCAACCTGTCCACGCCGATACCGTGCTCCGCGGAAATGGGAAACACGTCGGCGATGCCCAACTCGTGGAACTGGTGCGCGAGGTCCTCGTGCGCGGCCGTATCGGCCTTGTTGACCGCCAGGGACACCGGCTTGCCCAGCCGCAGGAGCATCCGGGCCAAATCGCGATCCGAGCCGGTGATCTCAGCCCTGCCATCCACCAGGAAGATGACGTGGGCCGCGTGCGCCAGCACCATCTCGGCCTGATGCAGGATCTGGCTCGGTATGTACTCCTGGTCGTCCACTACGATGCCGCCCGTATCGATGACCTCGAAATGGCGGCCGTGGTGCTCGGCAAGCCCGTGAATGCGGTCGCGCGTAATTCCCGGCTGGTCGCCGACAATGGCGCGCCGCTGTCCGGTGATCCGATTGAAAAGAGTGGATTTACCGACGTTAGGCCTGCCCACAATGACGACTGTGGGGGTATCCGGCATGTAGGTTCATGATAGCAGGTAGGCAGCGCGGCGACACCAGGGTTGCATCTGCTGAGGCCCCGTATCCGCTACGACAATCATGCGAGCCGCTCAGGCTTGCGATTCCCGTCGCGGGCCCGAATGGCGGTGAGATCGCGATCGAAATCCTCGACTGTGTAGTCGTAGATTTCGTGCTGCTTCAGAAAACCGTCGAGTTCGTAGCGCGTGGGGATGCCCAGGAGCGTGCGGAGTTGGTAGCCGGTGATGCGCCGCCGGCGATACGCTTCGAGGCCAATGGCTTCCAAGGCGGCGCGGGCAGGCTCTTCACCGGGAGGCAGGAGCGGAGCCGACAGATCGTCGGGGACGGTGACGGTGATCTCCATGCCCTTAGCGTACACCTGTTCCGGCTGCGCCCGACGACCCGGCACTGCTCGGGATCAGACCCCGAGTTCCTTTTCGTCCGCGGCCTGTTGGCAGTGGAAGACGACGTCTTCCCGGATCGGGGGAGCCGCCGCGAGGTCGGCCTCGGCGACGCGAAGGTCAATTGCGGCTTTCCGAAGCCATGCTCGGGTATCGGCGGCGAGAACGGGATCAAGCGGCATAAAGCAGTTTGCCTTCCGCCACAATCGTGGACGGAAACGACACCCGTAGATGCAGCCGCTTGTCAAACTCCCGCCGCGTCCAGACCAGGACGTCGATGGGGGCATGAATGTCGAAAAGCACTTTGAAAACCGCCTTGGTGTCGCGAATTTCCGGTGGGGTGTCGTCGGGCACTACCACCATGAAATCGTAATCGCTGTCCGGCCCGGCGTCGCCCCTTGCCGCCGACCCGAACAGGTAGATGCGCTCCGGGTGATACAGGTTGGCCAGCCGTTTGACGATCTCCTGAATCAATGGTTGTTCGCCGGCGGGAACGCGCACTTGTTCCATAGCTTCGTCTCCAGCGCTGCGGGAAGAGTGACAGAGGCGCCGGCCTTACCGCCCGTACTTCCTTTCGCCGGCTTCTTCCTCCGCGGCGATCAACTGGTCCAGCATGCCGGCGAATTCCACGCTCTTGCGGTCCACGCGTTCTTTCAAACGCCCCAGGTCGCGCTCCATGGCGCGCAGCCGGTCCGCCAGGTGCAGGCAGGCGAGCACGGCTATGCGGGTGGAATCGGCGTTGGGCGCCTTGGCGGCAATAGAAAGCATGAGGTCGTTCACCCCAGCCGCCACCTCCTCGACTTCGCGAGGGTCGCCAGACGCCAGCAACGTGTACGGCCGGCTCAGAATGGTCACTCGAACAGGCTGTTTCTCGGGGGCCCCGTTTTCCATACCAGTTCACGTGGCGATCCACTTGCCCCAACAGGTGGGACAGACCATCGTTTCTTGTGGTCTGTCAGGCGCGCGGCGCACGCCGGAGTTGACAGACGACGAAAACCGATCGTCTGTCCCACAAGGCCGCCACCTGCTCCAAGCGGATAGCCCATTCCGTTCAACTGCCGCTCAACTGATCGATCTGCCCCAACAACTTTTCGATGCGCAGGCGGACCTGCTTCCGCTCCGCTTGCAGGGTCCTGGCTTCGCCGGCCACACGGGCGGCCTCCGCCCGGGCCTGCGCCGCCTGCTCCAGCGCCGCGTCGCGCTCCTGCCGCAGGCGGGCCACAAGCTGCACCGCCTGCTGGATGCGCTCCTCCAGGCTGCCTAGGGCATCCACATCCTGCTCCACCGGGCTCATGCCTTCTCCAGAGCCGCCTTGGCGGCGTCCACCAACTGCCGGAACGCGGCCTCGTCGTGCACCGCCACATCCGCCAGCGCGTTGCGGTTCAAATCCAGGCCCGCGACCTTCAGGCCATGTACGAATTTGCTGTAGGAAATATCGGCTGCGCGGCAGGCCGCATTAATGCGCGTGATCCACAAGGAGCGGAAATCGCGCTTCTTCTGCTTGCGGCCGATGTAGGCGAACTTCAGCCCACGGTCCACGGCCTCCTGCGCGGCTCGGTATAGTTTGCTCTTGGTGAGAAAGTACCCGGATGCCCGGTGCAGAACCTTCTTGCGGGACGCCCGGCGGTGGGTTCCTCGTTTGACTCGGGGCACGTTTGTTTCTCCTTTTCAGTTGGCGGATCGGGCACGTGCCACGCGCACCGTCCGCTCAAATTCCCCTTCTACTTGTAGGGGATCATCCGCCGCAGAACGGCCTGATC
The DNA here is from genome assembly GCA_963767595.1 of Terriglobia bacterium. Taxonomy (GTDB): domain Bacteria; phylum Acidobacteriota; class Terriglobia; order Bryobacterales; family Bryobacteraceae; genus BOG-224. The sequence continues at coordinate 277,609 of CAVYEK010000013.1, read as the reverse complement.
GGCCTGGTCGGCCACCACGCTCTCATGCAGCTTCTTCTTGCGCTTGTGCGGTTTGGAAGTCATGATGTGCCGCGCAAAAGCGTGATTGCGAACCACTTTGCCCGTGCCCGTCTTCCGGAACCGCTTAGACGCACCTTTATGTGTCTTCAACTTCGGCATAGATATTCCCTGGATCTTTACGGGAAAGACGTTTCGATTATAGCATGTCCCGGTAGAGCGGCCCTCCGGGCTGCCATGCCAGCATTCCTGCCGGCATTTCTCATGGTTTCAACCAGCCGGCGCCAGCGCCCGCAGCCCGCGCACCGCCTCAATCACCCGCCCGGCGGCGTATTCCACCTCTTCTTCGGTGGTGAAGCGGCCCAGGCCGAAGCGCACCGCGGAACGCGCGCCTTCCTCTCCCACCCCCAGCGCGCGCAGGACGTGGCTCGGTTCCGCGGTGGCGGAAGAGCACGCCGAGCCCGTGGAAACAGCTACATCCCAAAGGCTCATCAGCAGCGCTTCGGCGTCCACCCCGGCAAAGCTCATGTTCAGATTGCCGGCGAGGCGGCGTTCCAGGGAGCCGTTGATCCGGGTCCCTTCCAAAGCGGATTCCAGGCGCAGCTTCAGAAGGTCGCGCAACGCCCCCAGGCGGGCGGCCTCCTCGGCCATTTCACTCTGGGCGATGACGCAGGCCTCTCCCAAACCCACGATGCCGGGCACGTTGAGGGTGCCCGAGCGCAGGCCGAACTCGTGGCCGCCGCCATCCATTTGCGGCCGCAAATCCACCCGCGGGTCCCGGCGCCGCACGTACAGAGCGCCCACGCCCTTGGGGCCGTACATCTTGTGGGCGCTGATGGACATCAGGTCGATATGGTCCTGGTCGACGTCGATGGGGATCTTGCCGAAGGCCTGCGCGGCGTCGCAGTGGAACAGCGCGCCCCGTTGGCGGCAGATGGCGCCGATTTCGCGAATCGGCTGAAGCACGCCGATTTCATTGTTGGCGACCATCACGCTCACCAGCACGGTGTCGGGGCGAATGGCCGCGCGCAAGCGGTCGAGATCGAGCAGGCCATCGCCGCCGGGCGCCAGTATGGACGCCACGAAGCCTGTTTTCTCCAGGTGGCGGATGGGGTCGAGCACGGCCGGGTGCTCGGTGGCCATGGTGACGATGTACGCGCCGTGCGAGCGGTAGGCCTCCATGGCGCCTTTGATGGCCAGGTTGTTCGATTCCGTGGCCCCGCTGGTGAAGACCACCTCGCGCGGGGCCGCGCCGGCCAGTCCGGCCACCCGTTTGCGCGCCAGTTCCACCGCCTTCTCGGCCTCCCATCCGAAGCGGTGAGAGCGGCTGGCGGCGTTGCCGAACTTGGCCCCCAGGAACGGCAGCATGGCTTCGAGCACCCGCGGGTCCACCGGGGTGGTGGCGTGGTGGTCCAGGTAGATCGGCTTTTGCATGGTGTGCGGTTTCATTTTCCCACGCGGTTGTCGCACGGCGCCGAATGGCGGATACTGGTCAATGCCGGTTAAGCCGGCCTCGATGGCGAAGCCTTCGGCATCTCCCGAAACCGAAACCGTGGAACACGAGGAACTCGTTCCCCTGTACCGCGTGGTGCTCCTCGACGACAACGATCACACCTACGACTACGTCATCGAAATGCTGCAGAAGATTTTCATCTTCACCCTGGAGCAGGCCTATCGCCACGCCGAGGAAGTGGACCGCCAGGGCCGCACCGTGCTGATCACCTGCGAGTTGCCCCAGGCCGAGTACGCGCGCGACCAGATACTGGCCTACGGGCCCGATTGGCGCCTGCAGCGGTCCAAGGGCTCGATGTCGGCGGTGGTCGAGCCGGCCACGTAGGGGTCTGCGCGCCGTAGAGCGGGCGTCTCGCCTGCTATGCCGGTATCCGTGGCATTCCTCGAAGAATGCCGGCGGGGACGCCGGCATGGCAGGCTGGAAGCCCGCTCTACGGATCGAGCGCGAGATAATGGGCAGTTCTTACGCCGCACTGCACAAGGGGCGGGCCGGGATGATGTGGCGCACAGCCTCGGCCCGCTATTCTCTTCGCAGCACCGTCATGGGGTCCAGGCGCACCGCCCGCCGCGCCGGGAAATGCGCGGCGGCGAAGGTTAGGGCCGCTATAGTCAAGAGGCTTGCCAGGATGGCCGCAGGGTCGGCCGGGCTCACCTGGTAGAGCATCCGCGACGCTACCTTGGCCCCCAGGAAGGCCATCACCAGTCCGATGGTGGAACCAGCCGCCACCAGCCAGGCGGCCTCCTTCAGCACGAGGGTCAACACGTCGCGCGGCCGCGCCCCCAGCGACATGCGCAGGCCGATCTCGTGGGCCCGCCGGTTCACGCTGTAGGAGATTACGCCATAGAGTCCCACACCCGCCAGGAATACGCCGATCAGAGCGATGGAGCCCATCAGGACTACGCTCATTTGAGGCAGGAAAAAGGCGATCCGCAGGTGTTGCCGCAGGGTGATAATCGAGAGAATGCCGATATCCGGAGCGGCTTTCAACAGCGCCTGCCGTATGGAGGGGATGGCTTCTTCCGGGTCGCCCGCCGTCTCCACCGCCAGCACGCCCTCGCCCCTCTTCGGGCTGGCGGGCAGGAACAGGTAAGGCCGCTGCCCCTCCAGGATGTCTGCTGTACTTGCCGTCTTCGGCCACCCCGGTCACCTGATAGTCCTTATCTTCGACGCGCAGGAAACGCCCCATGGCGGCGTCCGCGCCGCCCCAGAAGCGGCGGGCCATGAAATCGTTGATTATGGCGGGCCGCCCCGGCTCATGGTCCAGGAACTCGCGGCCGCGCAACATGCGCGTTCCCATGACGCTGAAATAGCCCGCGCCCACGTCGCAATAGCCTACGGACACCGGCTCAGGGGTGACGCCGGGAACGAAAACCGAGCGCGCGGCGCCGCCTCCGACGTCGCTCAGCGGAAGACGCATGGCGAAGGTGGCCTGGCGCACGCCCGGGACGGAGAGCAGCTTGTCCCTCAGCGCGCGGAAATCCACCGCGCTGCCGTCAAAGCGCGCTACGTCGGCCGCCACCAGCTTCCGGCCGGCGTCGAATCCCGGGTAAACCTGCTGCTGTTCCACATAGCTTCGCGTCAAGAGCGCCGCGCCGACAAGCAGAAACTGGGCCACCGCAATCTGTCCCACTAGCAAGCCTCCGCGGAACCACCAGTGGAAACGGCCGTGGGGCGCATCTCCCTTCAAGGCCTCTACCAGGTCGCGGCGCGCCACGCGCAGTGCCGGGAAGAGCCCGCAGGCTATGGCTGCGGCGAAGGAGACCGCCAGCGTGTAGGCCAGCACGCGCCCGTCGATCTGGAAATCGAAATCCACGGTCATGGGCAGGGGCGGCAGCAGCGAGGGCAGGGCATCCACCAGCCAGGCGGCCATCAGCGTTCCCAGCGCGGCCGCCGCAATCCCGAACAGCATGCTCTCGGTAAGCAACTGGCGGACAACGCGGCCCGCGCGCGCGCCCATCGCCAGCCGCACGGCGAATTCGCGCCGCCGCGCCTCGCCCTGCGCCAACAAGACGCCGGCTACGTTGGCGCAGGCGATCAAGAGCACCAGCCCGACGAGCGACAGCGCCATGAGGCCCACCTTCGTGTCGACAAGCTGGGCATCGGCTTGCGAGCGCAGCCGCGCCCTGAGCGCATGATTCGTGCGCGGGGAGTCGTGCGCCAGGCGCACCGCCACGGCGCACAGGGCGGCCTCCACCCGCGGTTTGTCCGCCCGGTTCCGCAGCCGCGCCCAGACCGTGAGCTGATGGACATCCCGCCGCGCCACGTCGCCGCCGAAGCCCCACCTCGCGGCCCCGCTGAAGGGCGCCCACACATCCGCCGGCGCGGATACGAACCCAGGCAGGCGGAACCCGCGCGGCACGACCCCCACCACGCGGAACGTGCGGCCATTCAACAGGATGCTCTTGCCCGGCAGCGCCGGGTCGCCCTCGAATGTCCTTTGCCATAGCCGGTAACTGATCATTACAGGCGGCTCTTCGGCATAGACTTTGTCGCTTTCCGCCAGCGCACGCCCGGCGGCTGGCCGCACCCCAAAGGTGGTGAACAAGTTCTCGCTGACCGTGCAGAGAGTCAGGAACTCAGTCCGGCCATTGAAGGTAAGCTGCACTACTTTGTTGAGGAAGCCGGTGAGCGCCGCGGCATCGCCAACGCCGGCCTGGTAGTCCTGGAAATCGGGATAGGACGGCGATTCCGGTTCCTTGGCGGTCTCGACCGAGAGCTGATAGACCTCCGAAAGGCCCTGGATGGGCGGCGGCCTCAGGAACATTTTGTCCACCACGCTGAAAAGGGTCGTATTGGGCCCGATGGCCAGCGCCAGAGACAGGACGGCCACGGCGGTGGTCCCCGGGTACTTGGCGGACATCCGGAGCGAATAGCGGATATCGTTCAGGAGGGTGGACATTCCCTAGGCGAGAGCAATTTGCGGGCCAGCCTTGCTGGGACAGACGATCGATTTGTGTCGTCTGTCAACTCCGGGGCGCTACAGTCCACAAAAAACGATCGATCTGTCCCATCTGTAACCGGGGCCTGACAGAGCCGACAAAGACTGGGACAGACGATCGATTTGCGTCGTCTGTCAACTCCGGCCCCTGCTCAGACCACATAAAACGATGGTCTGTCCCACCTGAACCGGGCCCTGACGGACCACAAAGAACGATGGTCTGTCCCACCTGCACCGTCCGATATTGGGATTCCATTGACCGAAATCGACGCTCAATTCGGGCACGGGCGGTTGAGCAGCGCCCCCATGATGGTGTTGACCACTTTTTCCCGCTGCCCATCGTCGCGCGCGGCCAGGGGAGCCACCTGGATGTGCACCAGCTCATGGACGATGGTGCACTCCATGTCGAGCCGCAGGTCCTCGCCCTTCAGGTTATAATCGCGCGGATCCAGGACGCTGATGATCCCCGATCTTGACCACCGGGTCCCACTCCGCGGCGCCCCACGCGTTGCGGTCGATTTCCGACTGGCGCACCACCTTCAGGGCGAGATTCCACTCCTCCAGGCCCAAACGCTTCTGCCAGAACTTCAACTGGCGGTCCAGCCGGGATTCCAGAGGGCTCGTGGCGGAACAACTGAAGACAACCAACAGAACGGCGCAAACCGCTCGCATGTCGGCAATTGTACTATATTTCACAAAAATCCGTCAGGGCTTATGGGCTTGAAAAGCGGACGGTAATCGGGGCCCTCAGCTTAACAGCACGCATCGGCTCGACCGCACGGCCAGAGCGCGGTCGAAGGTTACCAGCGAACCGTTGGCTGTCTCGGCGAAGGCCAGCAGCCAGGCGTCGGCCCAGAGCTTGGGCGAGGCGGCGGCGCCACATGCGTGTACCCGGAAGCGCGTCTCCACCGCCGCCGGCTCGGGGACGAACGTGACCCGGTCGTCCTCAAACAGGCGGTCATGGACCCGCCACGCCTCGGCCATGCTCAACGGCTGGCCATCCATGGCCGCGGCTGTTGTCATCAGCCGCAGAAAGCCCATCTGGGTCAGGCGCGAGAACCCGATCTGGCCGGTTTGCTCCTCCCACCATCGCCGGGCGGCGGCATGGTGAGCGTGTTCGGACGAGGCTACCGCCAACCACACATTGATGTCAGGGAAGCTCAATGAGGTCATGAATCCGTTCGTTGGTGAGGTCAATGCGCCGGCCAGCCGGGGAAATCAGGGGCGGGTGAAGGCTGACCCGGCGCTGGGGCCGGGCAGGCTCGGTCTCCCGCACCGCCCGCTCGATGCTGCACAGAATCAGTTGGCGGGCCGAGCAACCTCTGCGCGCGGCCGCCTCGCGAAGGCGCCGGTGAAGGTCGCGCGGTATGTCGATGCTGGTGCGGACGCCATCCAGGTTCATCTATTGCCATCATGGCGCCGCGACTTAAATAAGTCAACGCCCGCTCACCCAGCCCTTCCCAGCAAGCGCGAGCGCACGGTAATGCGCATCCTCACCCTTCTCCACTGGAAGGGATGGCGGCGGCCGGCCATCAGCGTCCGGCGCCCGCAACCGTCGCAGACGTATGGGTGCAGGCCCAGGAATCGCAGCGCTTTTTCGTAGGACCGGCGCTCCACGCGGTACAGGCGGTGCGAGTGGCATTTGTCGCAGCTTGCCATGCAGGCGCTGACCACGGGGAGTTGCGCCAGCGCATGGATCTCGAGGTCGATGCCTCTGTTGATTCCGGATTTCATGGCGCGTGAGAGAACCACCTTCCGCACTATTCTTATCGGCGGGTCCACGGGATCGCTTTAGGGCGGCTCGCGCTGGAAGGTCAGGCCTCCATCTTATCGGGGAACGCCAGACAGTCCACGAAGATGTCCTGGAACGCCGGGTCGGAAGCCAGCGGGGCGTGCTCGACGCGGGAGCGGATGCCGGAGATCCACTGCTCCGCGCGCGAGGGCGCCAGCAACAACATTTTCACGCCGCGCAGGGCCGCGTTTCCGGCCGGCGCGACGCGGGAGAGATCGGATTCCAGCAGGCCAATCCTGCGGGCGCTCACCAGATTCACGTAGTTTCCGAATGCGCCCGCCAGCCACACCGCGTCGAGGTCCGCGGGGCGCGCGTTCCAGCGGGCCGCGAGGATGCGCACTCCGGCGGCGACGGCGCCTTTGGCGAGCTGCAACTCCCGCACGTCGGCCTGAGTCACGGACACCGAAGGATCGAGCGGCAGCTCCGCGGCGCCGCCGGCGAGCCGGCCACTGGCCAGGATCGCGCCCGTGTCGAGCCCCGCGGCGGCCGCATCCACCAACCCGCTGCCGCAGATGCCGCGCGCGGCGGCGCCGCCCAGCACGAGGCATTCGAGCGACCCGTTCCGCGCGGTCACGTGGGCGATGGCGCCGGAAGCCGCGCGCATGCCCATGCGGATGCGTCCCGCCTCGAAGGCCGGCCCCGCCGCGGTGGAAGCGCACAGCAGCTTTCCACGGCCGCCCACCACGATTTCCCCGTTCGTACCCAAATCTATCAGCGCGGCCAGTCCGGCGTGCTCGTGGATCCCCGTGGCCAGGATTCCCGCCAGAATGTCGCTGCCCACGAAGCTCCCCAGGCATGGCAAAAAACGAACGCTGGCGGAATCGGGCAGGTCCCAGCCGAGCTCCCGCGGAGCGAAGAAGCATTCGCCGGAGTGCGGTGTTTCAAACGGCGCCGCAGCCAGCGGCGCAACCTCCAGCCCGCGGAACAGATGGTGCATCACGGTGTTCCCGGCCAGCATCACCGCGCGCACGGACTCCCGGCGAGGCAGGGCGGCAATCATGCGGCCGAGCGCCTCCCGTATCAGGCCGGCGAGCCGGGCCCCGCCGCCCGACATCGCGAATTGCATGCGGTTCATGACATCCGCGCCGTGAACGACTTGCGGATTGAGCGCTGTTTCCACGGCCACCACCGCGCCCGTGGAACGGTCGATCATTTGCGCGGCCAGGGTAGTGGTGCCCAGGTCGATGGCAATGGCGCAACCTTCGCCCGGTTCGAAAACCAGGCGCGATTCGTCGGTAAGTACGGGCGCAGCCCACTGCGCAATTTCGAGCGTCAGCGGTTCCCCCACCCAGGCGCGGCACGCCAGCCGCCAGCCCGCCGCCAGTTCCGCGGGCGTGAACACCCGCTCCATTTCCGGGGTGACCGGCAGACGGCCCGCAATCACCCGGACGCGGCAGCCGCGGCAGGTCCCCGCGCTGCCGCAGGGGAACTCCACGCCGTGCTCCTCCAGCACGGCTTCGAGCGAGCCGCCATGATCCACCTGGAGGCGGATGCCCAGCGGGATCAGGTCAATGGAGTGGGTAATGGACATGGACTTCGCAATCAGCCTTTCCGGAGTGCAACCCGGACCGGCTTTGTCCAGCACTTCCCGCTCGGTGGTTTGTTCCATGTCGTCGCCGCACGCCTCGCGATACAGCGCTTCGCAAGCTGTCAGCTTCAGACACACGGTCCTGCCAGGGCGCGCGCCGCGGCCCGGATGTACTCCGGCCCGGCGCCGCAACAGCCTCCCACTATGTTCGCGCCGGCTTCCACCAGCGAGGGAACCAGCGCGCCGAACTGCCCGGCGCTCAAGCGGTATACCGGTTGTCCGTCCACCAGTTCCGGCATCCCCGCGTTGGGCTTGATCCACAGCGGCAGAGGGGTGGCGGCGCGCAGCCGGCGGCAGATGGAAACGTACTCCGCAATGCCCGCCCCGCAATTGGCGCCCACGCCGGCGGCGCCATCCTCGGTCATGCGCCGGGCCGCCTGTTCCGGTGTGACTCCCATCATCGTCCGGTCCCTGTTCCGGCCGGAATCGTAGGCGAAGGAGACCCATACGGGCAGGTTGGTCTGGCGGGCCGCCCGGAGCGCCAGGGAGGCCTCCGCCAGGTCGCTCATGGTCTCGATCAGCAGCGCGTCGGCGCCGCCTTCGGCCAGCGCCAGGGCCTGTTCGCGGAAGGCGGCCGTCGCTTGCTCGGGGGAAATCTCTTCCGCGGCCAATATCTTGCCGGTGGGGCCCATGGAGGCGAACACCAGCACGCGCCCTCCCGCCGCGTGGCGCGAGAGCCGGGCCCCGGCGCGGCAAATCGCGGCGGCGCTCTCGGCCAGACCGTATTCCGCCAGCGCCACGCGGTTGGCGCGGAAGGTATTCGTGAGAATGACCTGGCTGCCGGCCTCCAGGTAACAGCGGGCCACATCGGCCACCCGCTCCGGATGAAGCAGGTTCCAATGGTCGGGACACTCGCCGGGCGCCAGGCCGCGTTTCTGCAGTTCGGTTCCCCAGGCGCCATCGGCCAGCGCCGGGCCGGCGGCGAAGAGGCCGGAGAGACTCACCCGGCCACCAGTTTTCGGGCCAGGCTCACCGCCGCCACCGCGTTTTCGGCGTAGCCGTCGGCCCCGATCTCATCGGCGTACCGTTGCGTCACCGGCGCGCCGCCCACCAGCACTTTGACCTGCCCGCGAAGCCCGGCGGCCGCTAGAGCCTCCAAGGTGGTCCGCATGGCGGGCATGGTCACGGTGAGCAGCGCCGAGAGACAAACCAGGTCCGCGTGGCTGGCCCGAACGGCTTCCACGAACTTCTCGGGCGCGACGTCGACGCCCAGGTCGGTCACCTCAAAACCGCCGCCCTCCAGCATCGCGGCCACGATGTTCTTGCCAATGTCGTGGAGGTCGCCTTTCACGGCGCCGATCACCACGCGGCCGGCCGGTTGCGCGCCGCTCGACGCCAGCAGCGGCCGCAGCAGCGCCAGAGAGGCCTTCATGGCGCGGGCCGCCAGCAACAACTCCGGCACGAAGTACTCCTCGCACTCGAAGCGCCGCCCCACTTCGTCCATGGCCGGAACCATCTCCCGCTGCACCAGGTCCAGCGCGTCGGCGCCGTCCGCCAGGGCTCTGCGCGTGGCTTCCGCCGCCTGTGGCGCGCTGCCGTTCAGAATTGCATCGTATAGCTCCGACACAAAAGCCCTAGCCTGGAAATTGGGGGGACGCCTCTATCGACTGTCTCGTATTCCGTGCGACAGGTCAAGGGGACGGGGCGGACCAGGGTGCGCGACACAGAGTGATGTCCTCGGGTGAAGCTCCGGAGGAGCGAAAGAAAGTAGCCCACGGCGCGAGCCGCGGCGCGAGCCGTGGGAGAACAGCGAAATCGGCCAAGCCCCGGCAGGGGCGAAAGAACCTCTTCCGCCCCCTCCGGGGGCTGCCACGGCTGCTGACCAGTCCCACGGCTTGCGCCGTGGGCTACTTTCTTTCGCCCTGCCGGGCTAGAGAAGCGCCCCGAGTATTGGCTACGCCTGAATTCCCGCGATTCGCTTCGGAATCCGGGAATCCGCCACTCTCCAGAAACTCACTCCAGTGTCCCACCACCGCGTCACCCTCCCAGAGTTTCTGGCTCAATGGACCCGGCGGCCGCCGGGCCTGGGCTTTCATGTCGCACGCCCGCCGGACCAACCGTCCGTGCAGGAGGTACAACCCTCGGGCAACCCTGCGGCGGGCTGGCGAAGGGCGAGGCGCCGCATCGGGCGGGCGGCCACCCGCCCGGCGGCGTTATCTCACACCGAAGCGTGGTTGTCGTGATCCCTTTTGGGGTGCGCGCCGCGATGCACCTGCGGACGAGCCGGGCTCACCTGGAGTACTTTGCCCTTGAACTCGCTGCCGTCCAGGGCGACGATCGCCTTTTCGGCTTCGGCGTCGTCGGCCATTTCGACGAACGCGATCCCTCTGCGCAGCCCCGTCCACCGGTCAGTCATCATTTTGAAACGCGCCACCGTTCCATGACTGACGAATATGGATCGAATCTCGTCTTCGGTGACGCCGGGACTGAAGTTCCCGATGCGAATGTTGTGCATTTGATACTCTCCTCTCGCGCTTCCCGGACGACGGATGGAGCCGCCGGGGGGCGCCGCGCTACCAGCGTTTCCGTCCAAACCCGCCGCCGCCCGAGCGCTCCGTCTTCGGCTTGGCTTCACTGATGTTGAGAGTTCGGCCGTCATGGTCTGTGCCGTTCAGGGCCGCGATGGCTTTCTCGCCTTCGCTGTCGTCGCCCATCTCGACAAATCCGAAGCCCCTGGGTTGTCCCGTTTCGCGATCCGTGCAGATATTCACGCGATCGACCGCGCCATAACCCGCAAACAGGGATCGCACGCCATCTTCGGTGGTTCCAAAGCTGAGGTTCCCGACGTAAATGTTCTTCATGGTCCAATTTTCCTTTTCCGATTTGAAGGCGGCCAGTCTGGGAGGTGGACGAAGATAGCGGTTAGGCTAAGAAGGTCGGCAGAATTGCGGGAGCATCAAATCTTCTATAGTATAGCATGGTTGCGAGTTTTCCCGCTCGGCGGGGGCGGGCTCAAGAGCGGCCGGCTCATGTGGTAACCTGAGTGTAGATGAAGAAGATTTCGGTTCAGTTCACCTTCGAGGAATTGCAGGCCGCTGTGACTTTGGCCTCGGATCAGATGTTTCGCGTGAAATACATCGATCCAAAAATGCCCGGCTACGTCAGCAATCAGGGAAAACTGGACGCTTCCAAGGCTGCGCTTCAGGCGCTGCAAGACGCCCTGGAGGCGGCCAAAGGGCTTAACGCCAAGACCACTGCTTAGAGCCAGGTGGACGGCGCCGGCCGGCTTTGGGGCCCCCGAAGCTTCCCTAGGAACGAAGTCTCACGCGGCCATGCCGTGGGCGTCCCAGAGGTTCCTTGCGGCCGCTCTTCGGCCGATCCGGGGCGCCGGGCGGCTACATCGCCTCTTTGACACCAGGCCCCAAAAGGGCTATCCTTGGAACTGAGCCGAGCCTCTTACTCCCTCTTCGGGTCGCCTGAGCTAAGTCAGGTTATCTGGACCCATTTCTTAGCCTGCTGGTTACGGAAGGCCGAATATGTCGCGGGAGTCGGATAGCGTCGTCTTGCGCCACGGGCATTCGTCGGGCAGCCGCATGCTCTCGTGGTTCCATCCTCATCGCGGCTGGAAATGCGACTCGGATGGCGCGCGCGCGGATCCCGCCGCGGAACTCGCGGCCGGTGCGGCAGGGTCGAGTTCCCCGCCTCGGGGGGAAACCGCCTATGCCGTTTGAACATCACGGCAGCCGCGCCTTTACGGTCACTTCCGTCCTCAAGAACGCGCCCCCGGCTTCCGGCGTTTACGGTCTCTCGAACGCGCGGGAGTGGATCTATGTGGGAGAGAGCGCCAATCTCCAGAGCTGCTTACTGGCGCACCTGCGGGGCGCCGATCCGGCGCTGGCTGGGACGCCAACCGGCTTCACTTACGAACTCAGCCGTTCCGTCGATCGGGTCGCGCGCCGGAACCGGTTGGCGCTGGAACTCGATCCCGTCCGCAACCGGCGTTCGGACGCAATGCCGGGAGCGGGCGAATGAGCCAAAGGAGCATATTGTGAATGGCAAGATCACGGTATTCAGTCGCAAGGGCTCGTCGGGCGCAATCCAGTCCGACGAGGGAGGGCGTTTCTATTTCGATGTCGCCGCGGTGCTGGCGTACGATGTCGCCGGGCTCGGCGTCGGCCAGGTGGTCAGCTTCGAACCGGATGGCGGTTCGCCTCCCAAGGCGATCAACGTGTCCGTCCTGCCACCGGCGTCCATCCACTACTCCGATGACCGGTACAAGGAGATGCGGCGGCTCAGATACCTCGGGTTTGACCAGCAGAAGAACCTCCGAACCTACCGCTTCGAGAGGTTCGCCCCGGGCGAATTGACGGAGCACTTTCTGGTGGTTACCGATGTAGTGCTGCTTGGCCGGCATAATGTCAAACTCCAGGAAGGCCCCGCCTTGTGTCTCCACCTGCTGGCGCATGCGTCGGGCCCGGAGCAGGCCGGACCGCAAAGTCCTTACTCGGTGACGGAACAGCACATGCTGGCATTCCTGGCCAGCGAGAACGAAGCCGGCGGAAAGCCACGCTCCAGGAATTGGCTGCGTTCCTAGCCGTTGGGATTGTGGGACAGACGATCGGTTTCCGTCGTCTGTCAACTCCGGGCCTTATGGCACAGACGATCGCTTTCCGTCGTCTGTCAACTCCGGGCCTTGTGGCACAGACGATCACTTTCCGTCGTCTGTCAACTCCGGGGCGGATAGAATAGATTCTTTGGTATGTCACGAATCCACACTCCCATCACCCCGGAACTGGCGGACTATGTCCGCCAAACCACGCTGCACGAGCCGGAGGCGCTACGCCGGCTGCGCCTCGAAACGGAGGACCACCCGCAAGCCTCCTGCCAGATCGCGCCGGAGCAGGGGCAGTTTCTGCACCTGCTGGCCCTGGCGACGGGCGCGCGACGGGCGCTGGAGGTGGGCGTCTTCATGGGCTACAGCTCCACGTGGGTCGCCCTGGCGCTGCCGGAAGGCGGCCGCCTGGTGGCCTGCGACTGCAGCGAGGAATACACCGCCCGGGCGCGGCGCACCTGGCGCGAAGCGGGCGTCGAGGATAAGGTCGAACTGCGGCTCGGACCGGCTCTCGAGACGCTGGACGCGCTGCTGGCCGAGGGGCAGGCCGGGAAATACGATTTCGCCTTCATCGACGCCGACAAAGGGAACTACGAGAATTACTACGAGCGTACGCTGGCGCTGTTGCGCCGCGGCGGCTTGGTGGCCGTGGATAACGTGTTGTGGCGCGGCGAGGTGGCCCGCCCCGCCCCGCGCGATGCGGATACCGAGATCATCCGCGCGTTCAACCGCAAGCTGTTCGGGGATCCGCGCGTGGCCATCAGCATGGCTACCATGGGCGACGGCTTGATGCTGGCATGCAAGCTCTGAGCCCCACCGTTTTTCCGTGTTACGCGCCGGCGGACCGCGAGACGGCCGCCGCCATCGCCGCGCTGGTGGAAGGCGTGGGCGACGCGCGGGTGTTCCTGGACGAAGGCGAGCTGCGTCCCGGCGAGGACCTGGCGGGCAAGGCGCGCGAGGCGCGCATGGCCGACGTCGCGCTGGCGCTGTTCTCGCGCGCTTCGCTGCCGCCGCGCTGGGGGCGGGCGCAATGGGAAGACGCCCTGGTGAAGGAACCCGCCGCCGAAGGCGTCCGCATCGGCTTCGTGACCTGCGACGACTGCGCCGCGCCGCGCGTGCTGGCGCCCCGCTTCGATGGGCGGACGATCGAGGGCCGGCGGGAGTTGAAACGCTGGATCCGGAACCGCGAGTACGTTCCGCGGGCGGCCGTCGAACAAGGCGCGGATCTGGGAATCCTGGGGATCGCGCTGGCGGACCGTCCGGGCGCGGAGACGGTTGTCGAAGCGAGCCTGGCGTTCGATTTCGCCAGCGCCTTCCGCGACGACTTCGACGAGGTCTTGCGCCTGGAATGCGGCGAGCGGACGCGGGCCGCGCTAGCGGGTGAGCTGGCCGCCCGGCTGGGCCTTCGCCTGGAAGGCGACGGGGAGAGCGTGCTGGAGCGCCTGCGCGCGTTCTGCGCCGGGCGGCGCTTCCTGCTGCTGCTCGATGACGCGCGCACGCCGGCCGCCCGCGAGCTTGCCATTGCGGGGCGTTGCTCGACATTGTACTGCCTGGAAGCGGGGCCGCCCGAGGTCATCGAGCCGGATTCGCTGCCCGCGGCGCAGGCCGCCTGGGCCGCCAACAACGCCGAGTGGGCCGAACTTTGCCGCCTTGCGCGAGTGGGCCGGCGCGTGGCGCGCGAGCAGGGCCGCATCGCCGAACTCCATGAGCTGATGGAGCAATGGAGGGCCGAGGCCGAGCGGCGAGGAGACCGCAACGCTCAGGACGAGGCCATCAGGGAAATTGTGTGGATCCTCGAAAGCTGGGGCCGCCTCGATGATGCGCGCCGCCTGGAGTACCGGCGCGCCATGGAGTACGACGAACAACTGCTTTTGCCGCTGGGCGACTTCTGAAGAGTGGGACACAAGAGCGATGCCCTCGCGTGAAGCTCCGAAGGAGCGAAAGAAAGGGAAGACATCGACATCGACCAAGCCCCGGCAGGGGCGATAGAACCTCTTCCGCCCCCTCCGGGGGCTGCCACGGTTGCTCACCAACCCGACGGCTTGCGCCGTGGGCTACTTTCTTTCGCCCTGACGGGCTAGCTAATCGATCATCCCGTTGCGCACCGCGAAGCGCACCAGCTCGTTGATGCTGTGGAGGTTCAGTTTTTCCATGATGTGGCCGCGGTGCGCGTCCACGGTGTACACGCTCAGGTTCAGGGCGGCGGCGATTTCCTTGTTGGTCTTGCCTTCGGCCAGCAGTTGGAGGACTTCGCGCTCGCGGCTGCTGAGCAGGTCTATGGCGTTGGTGACGTGGCGGCGATAGTCGTCGAGGACGGCGTTCGAAACCGCCGGGCTGAGATAGCCTTCGCCGGAGGCCACCGCGCGCACGGCGGCCACCAGGTCGTTGGCCCCGGAATCCTTGAGCAGGTAGCCGCGCGCGCCGGCGCGCAGGGTTTCCCGCACGTAAACCGAATCCTTGTGCATGCTCAGCGCCAGCACGCGGACGTGCGGCGCCGTCTCAGCCAGGCGGCGCGTGGCTTCGATGCCGTTCAGCTCCGGCATGGCCACATCCATGACCACGATATCGGGCTTGAGGCGCCCGGCCAGTTCCACGGCTTCCCGGCCGTTGGCCGCTTCGCCCACAACTTCCATATCGGCCTGCGCGCCGAGAATCATTTTGAAGCCCTGGCGCACCACGCCGTGGTCGTCAGCCAGCAGAATGCGAATGCGTTTCATCGCGCAGCGGGACCCGCACCTCAATTAAAACACCCTCGCCAGGGCGCGAGCGCGCCACCACCTCGCCGCCCATCGCGCCGGCGCGGGCGCGCATGCCGGTCAGGCCGAGGCCGCCGGAAAACGGCGCGTCGAGGGCCGTTCGGGGGTTGGCCAGACCGTGGCCATCGTCGTGGATTGACAGGACGATTCCCCCGGCCTCGGAGGCGAGCTTCATTTCCACGTGGGCGGCGCCCGAGTGGCGGGCGACGTTGGTGAGCGCCTCCTGGGCAATCCGGAACAGGTGCGTTTCGGTCTGCTCTTCCAGCCGTCCGGAAAAGCTCGATTCCAGGCGCGCATCGATGCCGGTTCGCGCCGAGAATCCCTCCGCCAGCCAGCGCAGGGCGGCCTCCAGTCCGAAGTCGTCGAGTATCGTCGGGTGCAGCAGGTGCGACAGTTGACGTACGTTGTCGATGGCTTCGTCCACCAGCTTCAGGCAATCCTCCAGGCGCGCTCGGTCCCGGTCGCTGGAATCGAGCGCGGTCAGGTTGGTCTTGACCGCGGTGAGCGATTGCCCCAGCTCATCGTGCAGCTCGTGCGAGAACCGGCGCGCGGTGGCCTCCTGATCCGCCAGCATTCGCCACGACACGCGGCTCAACTCCGCGCTTTGCATCTCGATGAATCCCGCCAGGTGACTGACCACGCCGATGGTGAAAACCGAAAAGAGCAGGGCCAGCAGCACGCTGCCGCCCGCGAACCAGGCCGATTCCTTGAGCAAGGCGGAAGATCGCTCCTCGATCTCGGCTTGGGCCGCGCTCCCCTTCCCGTAACCGCGTTCGATCAGGCGCGCCACCACGGCGGTGAACTCCTCGTGGTAGCGGAACAGGTCCATCGAGGCGAAGGTCTCGGGTTCCTCCACGCTCAGCAGGCGGCGCGCTTCCTGGGAAAATGCGCGGGAAGACTGCTGGAGAAGCTCCCACAGGGGGCGCTCGGGGGTTTGCGCGCCTTCGGCCGAGATGCGGTCGATATCGCGATCGGCCTCCGCGAGCTGGCTCAACATGCCTTCGTCGTCCAGGGAGTCCGGGTCGCGCGCCAGAATGGAGAAAACCTCGCTCAGGCTGGTTTGCTGTTTCCGTAAATCGCCGATGAGGCGGTTGGTGAGGGATTGTTCGCGAATGAGGCTGGCCGCATTCCGCTGCACGGACCGGATACCGCGGACCCCCACCAGCGCGGCGGCCAGGAGCAGGAGGATCACCAGCCCAAAGCCGGCGATCAAAACCCGGAGCACTTTCTGGCGCGTGATGCGCTGTGGCGGCATGGCCCTACCAGTATCGCGCCGCCGGCCCGGCGCATCCATCCCCGCAATCGGCTATTTTAGAGGCAAGACTGCGGGTACGCGCATTTTTGTGGGGCCGGCGCTTCCGCTTCCGCCTGCCTGGCATTGTGGGGCAGGCGCTTCCGCCTGCCGACCACTTTGAGCCGCAACCGCCCGGACCTCGCTTGGATTGACCGGCGGAAGCGCCGGTCCCACAATGCCCGAACTACGCCCGGCCGCGGGGCCGGTTTGCGCGAAGATGGTCTCTTAGGAGAATTATGAAGATACCGAATGCCTCATGCTCTATTCTTGTCTGCTCGCTCGGCCTGCTTGCGGTTCCTTCCCAAGCTCAGCCGGATCCGGGCATCCCGCATTTCGCGAAACAGGGATCCGCCACCCAGTTGATCGTCGACGGCAAGCCGTTCGTGGTCGTGACGGGAGAAACCGAGGAGGAAACTTCCACCAGTTTCGACAATATGCGGCCGTTATGGTCCATCTTCAATCAGATGAATCTCAACACCGTGCTGCCGGTGGTCTACTGGGGCCTGTTCGAGCCCCAGGAGGGCAAGTACGATTTCACCCTGGTGGATGCCCTGATTCAGGAATGCCGGAGCCACAATCTGCACGCCGGTTTGGTGTGGTTCGCAAGCTGGAAGAACGGTTTGTCGCTCTACGCTCCCGAGTGGGTGCAGAAGGACTACAAGCGCTTCCCGCGCGTGCAGACCAGGAGCGGCGTGAGTACCGAGATCTTCTCCTCCATCGAGGGCTACGGCGATGCCACGCGGGACGCCGATGCGCGCGCCTTCGCCGCCCTGCTGCGCCACGTCAAGGAGGTGGACGGCCGGCAGCACACCGTAATCCTGCTCCAGGTGGAGAACGAAGTGGGCATCTCGGGGGACTCGCGCGACCGCTCGCCGGCGGCGGACAAAACCTTCGCCGGACCGGTTCCCAAGGATCTGATGGACTACCTTCAGAAGCACAAAGACGCCTTGATTCCGGAGTTTCGCCAGGTCTGGGAGGCGGCCGGCTCCAAAACGTCCGGCACATGGGAAGAGGTGTTCGGTAAGAACGCCGCGACGGATGAGATCTTCGAGGCCTGGCAGTACGCGCGCTACGTCGGCCGGGTGGCCGCCGCGGGCAAGGCCGAATATCCGCTGCCCCTATACGTCAACGCGGCGCTGCACCGCTCGGCCACCCTCGCGGAAGTGGCGGCCAAGCCCGCCACCGGCGGAGGGTTCGCCTTCGGCGGCCCCATGGCCGATGTGCTGGACGTGTGGAGAGCCGGCGCCCCGGCCATCGATATGCTCTCGCCCGACGCTTACGGCGCCAAGGACTTCGCGTCCTGGTGCGGAAAGTACAGCCGCTCCGGAAACCCGCTGTTCATAGCCGAATCGAGCGGTGGAGGGGCGGGCGCCACCAGGCTGCTGTATGCCCTGGGACAGAACGCCGTCGGCTTGTCGATATATGGGGTGGAGTTCACACCCATGCGGCAGGATCCGGCGCGTGAGTTCGACAGGATCGCCGGGACCCTTTCGCAAATCATGACCATGATCGTGGAACACCAGGGCAAAGGCACGATGACCAGCGTGCTGCTGACGGACGCCGCGCAGGTCGAGAAAGTCCAGTTGGGCGATTACGCCATGAGCGTGGGGTTCGGCAACGACCGCCGGCCGGGCGGGGCCACGCCCGCGCCGCCGCCGTCCGCGCGGAGCGCGGGCGCGCTCTTCATCATGACCGCGCCCGACGAGATGTACGTCGTCTCGAGCAATGCGGTCGAGGTGGCCGTCCGGTTCACCCCCACCACGCCGGGGCCCCCGCTGGTGGGAGTCGCCATGGTCGAGGAGGGCAGTTTTGTTAACGGGCAGTGGGTTCGAGGGCGGAGTTTCGTGGATCACAAAACCAGTTTCAGCGACGCCCCCTTGCTGTTGCCCGCCGCCTTCCATCGCGTGGACGCACACAGCGAGCACGGCATCCTGCGCGTCAAGCTGTACCGCTATCAGTGAGATAGATAATCGGCGAACTATCGAATTGACAGACGAAAGCGTCCCACCTCGCGGTCGAGAAACATCCATCATTGTGGGGCAGGCGCTTTCGCCTGCCAACCATTTCTCTCTCGTCTTTAAGAAATCTTAACCGCTTCCGCTCCCAATTGGGGCCACCCGGTAGCCTGCGCGGGCTATCGTGTTTCGGGCGCGTTGGCCGCATCATGGAACTGTAAGGCGGAAGGCAGCAGAGAGGCCCCGCCGGGAGAATAGAAAAGATGAAAAAGACTGTACTCGCAATCGCGCTGGCCGCCGTCATGACGCCGTTTGTTTTCGCCGCGCAGACCACCGGCGCCGCCGGGACGCCGGCCGCAACCAGCAACGCCAAAACGAAAAAGGCCAAGGCCACCAAGAAGGGGAAGAAGAGCACCAAGGCCAAGACCGCGGCCACCACGCCCCAGAAGTAAGCCGAATCGAGGGGCCATGCCCGGCCTCAAAGGCGCGCCGCGCCGGAGGGGCCGGGCACATCGGACCCTCGCGATCAAACCCCCGATTCCATCCTCGCCGCCCACCGCGGATGCCGCACATCAAGCAGTTGGTGCTGACGCCCGAGGACAAACCGCCCGGGAGAGTTTTCAAGGTCTCGGGCGGAATTGACGTGGCTGGTCCGAGTGTAATGCAGGTGGTGGCCAGGGACGGAATCGAACCGCCGACGCCAGCCTTTTCAGGGCTGCGCTCTACCGACTGAGCTACCTGGCCGGGGAAATCCCAGTCTAGCAATCCCGACGCCGCTTTCGCAACGTTGTTCCAGGCGATTTCCGGCCCGGCCTTCTAAGGCGCATCCGGGCGAAAAGATGTGGCGCCGGCGGAGGTCGTGGAACTTCGGCGAGCATGGACCCCCGCAGCCGTAGGATCCCGAGGCCGCGCCTCCGGCCACCCTTTTCGCACATGCCCATGCCCCATCAGTCAGGTTGCTGGAACCCACCCGGCCCCCAGCCCGCTGCACTCCGCCGGCGCGTCCCGCTTTGCCGCACCGATGGATGATCCTCACGCCAGCGCGATCTTGAACGTAACGGCGTAATCGGAAGGTTTCTCTTCCGGCAGTTCCACCTTGAGAGTCGCCGCATCCTGAGTCCACTTGAGCTTTCCTTTGTGGCCCAGTAACTCGATATTGCGAATCCTGGGTACGGAGTTCTTGCCGCCCAGGGCGAGCGCCGGGATGGAAGCCTCTTTGCCCGGCCAGCCCATGAGGAAGGCATACAGCGCGCCGGCCTTGGTGGTGAAGCGAGTGTCTTCGGCAGTCAGATTCTTGCGGGTGTTCTCATTGAACCGCTCGTTTGGCGTAGCGGCGGGCTTGGAGCCAGGGCCGTCGCCGGAGATTTTCCATGGACGGGTGCTATAAATGCCTTCGCTGTTGACCGCCATCCATCGCGTGATCTCATCCAGGACCTTGAGTTCCTTGGGATCCAGCTCTCCACTATTAGGCAGGGGGAAGTTCAACATCAGGTTGCCGTTGCGGCTGACTATGTCGCAGAGCATGTCGATGACCTGTTTCGGCGACTTATATTCGATTCCCCGTTTGTAGTGCCAGGCGCCAATGCAGGTGTCGGTTTGCCACGGGTTGGGCATGATCTGGTCGGCTACCCCGCGCTCAATGTCGAAGACGCACGTCCCGGTGTCGCAGTCGGTCCGTCCCTTGCTCGTGTAGACAGCCTCCACCTTTCCGCCGTGGAGCTTGGCGCTCACGTTGTAGAGATGGGACACCAGATGGTAGCCAACCTCCGGGTAGACGATCGAACCGTCGTTGTACAGCAGGTCGGGTTGGTGCTTGTCGATCAAGTCCTTAATGCGGGCGAAGTAGTGTTGCTTCCACGCGAGTGGGACGGCGCGTCCGCCGGGGACCTGATTGCCCGGCGCCGGGACTAGGAACTCCTTCGCGTACTCGTGATACAGATCGGCATACTGCGGGTCCGCCCCGTCGTAGGGGACGCCGGCCATGGGGCCGGTCTGGTCGCTGCCGTGCGACACGGCCCACCAGAGGTAGCTGTATGCCAGGTGCTCACTCACGGCGAACCGCAAGCCTTGCTTCCGCGCGGCCTTTTCCCACAGACCGACGATGTCCTTCTTCGGTCCCATGGCCACCGAGTTCCACTTCGGCTGGTGTTTCGAATTCCAAAGGTCGAAGTTGTCGTGGTGGACGCCCATACTCATGAAGTATTTCGCGCCCGCCTTTTTGTAGAGCTGCATCAAATGATCCGGATCGAACTTGTCGGCCGTCCACATCTTGCAGATGTCTTTGTGGCCGAACTTCGAGGGATGGCCGAATCGCTCGACGTGGTCCTTATTCTGCGGGCTGCCCTGGATATAGATGTTGCGCGCGTACCAGTCGCCATCCTCCGCGGCCGACTGGGGTCCCCAATGGGCCCAGATGCCAAACTTGGCGTCGCGAAACCACAGGGGAACCTGGTACTCCTTCAGCGCATCGCGTGTTCCGTTGAAGGGGCCCTTCTCGATTTCAGGAACAACGTCCTGAGCCAGCGACTTGCGCGGGAGAAGCAGCGCCGGCGCTCCGGCTATGACCGTAATTGCATTTCGCCTGCTGATATTCATAGACTCAATCCCCTTGTTCGAACCGCCCGCGCTGGCCGCGGGATCGGCCGCCGTCGGGAAGTCATGGTCTCCATGGTGGACCGTCCTCCACAGTGTAGCCCACATGCAGGCCCGCCCCTTGAGGATATTCTTGTCCGGTATTACACTCGAATGGTGCCGGTCGCGTGGGCTAGCCTGCATCCGGCTCGAGCATGGGGAGTGCGTGGACTCTCCGGAATCGAGGAATACGGTTTTGGCGAATACATCGCTTTGCAGTTCCAGCTTCCATTCGCCCGCCGGATGGTTCCGGCGGCTGGGCGTTGTGGCGCTGGCGGGTTTGATGGTCTCGGCGGCTTGGGGACAGGTCTTCGTTATGAGCCGCGAACAGTTGATCAAGTACACGGCCAAGAGCCCTTACGAGCGCTTCCCGGATGGCCGGCCGAAGGTTCCCGATGCGCTCCTGGAGAAGTTCCAGGACATGTCCTCCGAGGAAATCGGCGTATCGCGCAGCGGGTTCCCCAACCAGTTCGTGGATGGCCTTCAGGTTCTGCATCCGGATAAGAAACTGATAGGCCGGGCGCTTACCCTGCAACTGATGCCCGTGCGATCCGATATTTCGGACGTGGACGCCGCCGAGTGGAGAGCGGCGGGGAACCAGCGGCCGCGCGACCACCAGAATGCCATCGACCTGCTCCAGAAAGGCGACGTTTTTGTGGTGGATGTGGGCGGAAGCGTGGCCTCCGGCGGCGTGATCGGCGACAATCTGGCCTATTACATCCTCAAGAACGCCGCCGGCTTTGTGATCGACGGGGCCATCCGCGACCTGGACGGCATCTCGCCCCTCGCCAATCTGCCCGGATACTACCGCGGCGCCACGCCGCCCGCCATCCACAATGTGATGGTGACGGGGATCAACATCCCGGTACGCATCGGCGGTGTTACGGTGATGCCGGGCGACGTGGTCTTCGGCGACAAAGAGGGCATTTCTTTCATCCCCCCGCACCTGGTGCAGGGGATCGTCGATGCGGCCCAAGTCACCCACCTTCACGACGATTGGACCAAGATGAAATTCGACGAGGGCAAGTACAAGTCCACCGAAATTTACAGCCGGCCGAGGGATCCGGCGCTGCTCAAGGAATATGACGACTATTTGAGGCAGAAGCTCGGCCCAGCGTACGAAGAGTACATGAAGAATCAGCCCGCGCAAGGGCCCGCGCAAACGCCAGCGCGGCGGTAACGGCGCTATAAGACCTGCCATGCCGCGAGCGAGGGTCGCGCGTGGCAGTCCCTCATCGTTGCAGAGGAGTGCGCCGAAAAGTAAGAACTTGTGGGAGGGCGGAACGCCCCTGTAAAGGAGAATTGCAGTGCTTCAACCAGAACCAAACGTATCTCGTCGAAAATTCATCACCGGGTCGACATCCGCCACGGCGGCGGTGGCCGCGGGCAGCCTGGTCACCAACGCCGATTTGGAAAACATCGCCGCCGACGTGAACACCAATTCGGGTCCCTCGGCTTTGCGGATCACCGACATGCGCATTGCGCACACGCCGCGGTCCATGCTCATGCGCCTGGATACCAATCAGGGCATTTCCGGGTATGGCGAAATCCGCTATGACGCCAGCAAGACGCGCGGGCTGATGCTAAAGAGCCGCATCATCGGCATGAACCCCTGCAATGTTGCGGAGATTTTCCGGAAGATCAAGAAGCAGGGAGGGTTTGGCTGCGCCGGCGGCGGCGTTTCGGCGGTCGAGGTGGCTTGCTGGGACTTGGCGGGCAAGGCCTGGGGCGTGCCCGTCTGGCAGATGCTCGGCGGCAAGTTCCGCGACCGCGTGCGCCTCTACTGCGACACCACCAGCAGGCCGACCGGCGAAACCATGGGGCAACATCTGAAGGAACGGATGGCGGCCGGTTGGACCTTCCTCAAGATGGACTTGCGGGCCGGCGGATCGGACGAACTCACCGGCAGGCAGGGAAGCACCGCGGGAATGTATACCCGCCCGGCCCCCGACCCGACCGCCAGCCACCCCACCAGGCGAGCCATGGCCGGACCGGCGCCTGGCCCCAATACCCAGATGATCCCCATGGGCGCCGATAGCCCCTACGGCGAGCACCTGTTCACCTCGACGTTCTTCACCGACAAAGGACTGGATTGGCTGGCGGACTACTGTGAAACCGTTCGCAGCATCGTCGGCTATGAAATTCCAATCGCCACGGACCACTACGGCCACATGCCCATCGAGACCTTTATCAAGTTCGCGCGCAGATTGGATAAGTACAACCTGGCCTGGTACGAAGATGTGGTGCCGTGGTTCTACCCCGACCAACTCCGCAGACTCAAGGATGCCTGCACCACGCCCATCTGCACCGGCGAAGACGTGTACATGGCCGAGGGCTTCAAGGATCTGCTGGAGAAGCAGGCCATCTCCGTGATCCACCCGGATCTGGCCAACATGGGCGGCATTCTCGAGACCAAGAAGGCCATCGACCTGGCCACCCAGTACGGAGTGGCGTCCTGCATCCATAACAACAACGGCCCCATAACCCTGTTTGCCTGCGCGCATGCCGCCGCCGCCGGCGAAGAGTTCCTGGCCTGCGAGTACCATCAGGCCGACGTTCCCAACTTCCTCGACCGGGTCAAGCGGACGGGTAAGCCGAACGATCCGATCTTCGACAGGGGATACATGGTGGTACCCGACGCTCCGGGCCTGGGCTGCGACATCCAAATGGATGTGCTCCGCGCGAGTGTTGTAGAAGGCGGATTCTTCGAGCCCACCACGCAGTGGGACAACGAAGTCGATTTCGACGGTCATATGTGACCGCCCGGCGCCGTCCTTGTGGGGCAGGCGCTTCCGCCTGTCAAACGTTCGTCAGCGAGTCGCGATCATCAGACCCGCCGGCCCCGGCAGCCGCACGCGCCGGACATCCCGGAAGCCGGCTTCTCCCAGCCACCGGGCGTACTCCGGCTCGCTGTACGAGCTGCCGGCCCGCGTGCCCACCAGCATATTGAGCGCGAACAGGGCGGCCGATTTCGGGGCCGTCTTGTCCGGCTCCAGAATGAAATCCTGCACCACCATGCGGCCGCCCGGCCGCAGCGCGTCGCGGCAGCGGCCCAGCAGATCGCGGTTTTCGTCCTCGTCGAGCATGTGGCAGATGGCCGAGACGAAGACCAAGTCGTAGCCTTCGCCCAGTTTGTCCACCCGCAGGTCGCCGGTGCGGACGCGCACGCGGTCCCCCACTCCCGCCCGCTCGATATGGCCCCGCGCGATGGGCGCAACTTCGGCCAGATCCATGATATCGGCCACCAACCCCGGGTTGGCCTTGGCGAAAGCAATGGAATAGGCGCCCGAACCTCCGCCCACGTCGAGCATGCGGCGGACCTCGGCCGCGCCCACCGCCCGCACCACCGCGCCCGCCCGCTCCGAGGCGT
This sequence comes from Terriglobia bacterium, assembly GCA_963767595.1. GTDB lineage: Bacteria > Acidobacteriota > Terriglobia > Bryobacterales > Bryobacteraceae > BOG-224. Next base: position 253,223 of record CAVYEK010000013.1, on the reverse strand, counting down.
TGCGGTGCATGGCGGCAATGAAGGAGAGCGTCCAGGAGCCCTCGCGGTTCGTCGCCACCGAAGTCCCGGCGCGCACGCAGTCGGTAAGCGTGGACCACCGCCCCCACAGGTTCGCCGTGTGCATCAGCGCCGGCTGCGCGTTGTCGGGCGAGCCGGCCGTGAAGTGGCGTTTTGTTACGGGCGTATTATGGAACACGCCCTCCCGCTTGCAAGCCAGGCCCATGGCCGCCAGCGCGTGGAGCAGCATTTCCATGGCCCGTGCGTCCGTGCCGGTCCGCGCCGCCACTTCCGTGGCGGTCGCTCCGTCGCCCAGCGCGGTGAACACGTCGAGTTCCAGCGCGGTGAGAATCGCGCGGCTCTCCTGGAACCCACGGATGCGCTCCTGCAGTTCCTCCGGCAGCGCCCCGGCGGCGTCCCGCGCGCTCATGGCGGCCAGGCGCTTGGCGCGGTTGGCCAGAATCTCGGCGCGCACGTCCGCCCCGTCCGTTCGCGCCAGGCGCTCTACCGGCGTGCTCTCTTCGAAATGCGAGCGGACAATCTCCGGTACGTCCGCCGGCGTCACCCCCGCGTACCACACCCCCTCCGGATAGACGATCATGTTGGGACCCCACTCGCACAGGCCGAGCGACCCGCACGTGGTCACCTGGACGTCGTCTTCCAGGCCGCGCGCGTTGATCTCGCGCCGCAGCGTCTCAATCAATTGGGACGAGCCCCTGGCGCAGCACCCCGGCACGCCCTCCGGCTTCTGCTGGTCGCACACAAACACGTGAAAACGGAAAGGTTCCATGGCTGATTCCCGGTTCTCAGATTACCAGAGTTGCGCGCCCGCCGAGCCGGATTGGTCAGGTCACCCCGAAAGCGACCTTGATTGCCTGATCGGCCTGCAGCATGACCGCGGCGCCGGCCCCACCCAGCCTTTTCCTCAGCCGGGTGCGGTCAATGGCGCGGATCTGGTTGAAGACGGCCACCGAGGGGACACTTAGACCGGTGGAAGAATCGGAGGGTAGCAGCACGTGGAGCGGCGAAAGCGGCAGCCTTACGGTCGAGGTGATCGGCGCCACCATGGTGATGGCGCTGTATTCGTTTGAAGTGTCATTTTGGACGATCAGCGCCGGCCGGGTCTTCTTGATTTCGCGCCCTACCGCCGGGTCGAGCGCCGCGAGATAGATTTCGCCTCTCTTCGGGAAGCTGGCATGGCCCGCTTCTCGTGGGCGTCGAGTTGTTGCCATTGTTCTTGATCCACCGCAAACCAGTCCTGGGCAATCCCCAGATCGAAATCGCGGTCGCGAATAGCGGCCTGTTTGATTCGCTCCCGCAGAGCCTGTGGACTCGCCGTCGCGAAGTAGTGCTGCACGGCGCGCTCAATGAACCGGCTCCGCTGCCCAGGCCGCGTAACGCTGTCAATGGCGCGGACGGTGTTTTCCGGCAGGATGACGTTGATTCGCGTCGCCATGGGTTCCTAGAGGCTCAAAGCGCCTCAAACACATTTTATACACATCGGGTGTGTATGTCAAAACCCCTCGGTTGTCCGCCAAAACTCGGCGGAAAGGCATGGGCGTTATAATCGTCCCGAAAGGCGCCATCCATGAAGATTCGTCCCGAAGACGCTCTCGAGTACCATTCCATGGCCCCGGCGGGGAAAGTGTCGGTGGTCCCCACCAAGCCCTGCCGCACGCAGCGTGATCTGAGTCTCGCCTACACGCCGGGCGTCGCCGTCCCCTGTTTGGAAATCGAGCGCGACCCGAGCCTGGCCTACCGGTACACCGCCAAGGGCAACCTGGTCGGAGTGGTCAGCAACGGCACCGCCGTCCTGGGACTCGGCAACATCGGCGCCCTGGCGGGCAAGCCCGTCATGGAAGGCAAGGGCGTCCTCTTCAAACGCTTCGCCGATATCGACGTGTTCGATATCGAATTGGACACCGAAAAGCCCGATGAGATCATTCGCGTCTGCCAGATTCTGGAGCCCACCTTTGGCGGCATCAACCTCGAAGACATCAAGGCGCCGGAGTGCTTCTACATCGAGGAAGAGCTGCGCAAGACCATGAAGATCCCGGTCTTCCATGACGATCAGCACGGCACCGCCATCATCTCCGGCGCCGGCCTGCTCAATGCGCTCGAAATCGCCGGCAAGAAGATCGAGGAAATCCGCGTGGTTTTCAACGGCGCCGGCGCGGCCGCCATCTCCTGCGCGGCGCACTACGTCAAGCTGGGCGTGCGCCGGGAGAACATTCTCATGTGCGACACCAAGGGCGTCATTTACGAGGGGCGCACGGAGCACATGAACCCCTATAAGGCCCGCTATGCCGCCCGCACCGAAGCCCGCACGCTGGCCGAAGCGCTGGCCGGCGCGGATGTGTTCTTCGGCCTTTCCAGCGCCAATTGCGTCACCCCCGAGATGGTCAAAGCCATGGCGCCCAGCCCCATCGTTTTCGCGCTGGCCAATCCCGATCCCGAAATCTCCTACGACGCCGCCAAGTCCGCGCGGCCCGACGCCATCGTGGCCACCGGACGCTCGGATTATCCCAACCAGGTGAACAACGTCCTGGGGTTCCCGTTCATTTTCCGCGGGGCCCTCGACGTGCGCGCCACCACCATCAACGACGAAATGAAGCTGGCCGCCACGCGCGCCCTGGCCGGCCTCGCCAAGGAAGACGTGCCCGATTCCGTGCTCCGCGCTTATGGCGTCGAACGCCTGGAGTTCGGCCCCGAGTACATCATTCCCAAGCCCTTCGATCCGCGCGTGCTCATCTGGGAGGCGGCCGCCGTGGCTCAGGCCGCCATGGATAGCGGCGTGGCCCAACAGCCGGTGGATATCGCGCACTATCGCGAAGAGTTGGAGAAGCGCCTCGGCAAAGCCCACGAGATCATGCGCGGGATGATCAACAAGGCGCAGCGCGCTCCCAAGCGCATCGTTTTCACCGAAGGCGAGGAAAGCAAAATCCTGCGCGCCTGCCAGATCCTGGTCGATGAGAAAATCGCCCTTCCCATCCTGCTCGGCAATGAGGAGAAGATCCTCGCCAAAGCCGCCGATCTGCGCCTTCACCTGGAGGACGTACAGATCGTCGATCCCGTGAAATTCCCCCGCCTGGCCGAATACACCGAAGAGTTCTACTCGTTCCGCCAGCGCAAGGGGGTCACCCGCACCGAAGCCGCCGAGCTGATTCTCCACCACACCACCTTCGGCAGCATGATGGTGCGCCTGGGCGACGCCGACGCGCTCATCGGCGGGCTGATCACGCACTACCCCGATACCATCCGCCCCGCCCTGCAGGTGATCGACGTCCGGCCCGAGTTGAAGATCGTGGCCGGCGTCTACGTGCTCATCACCCCCAAGGGCGGCCTCTACTTCCTGGCCGACGCCACCGTCAACATCGAACCCACCCCCGAGGAGCTGGCCGAAATCGCCATCATGGCCGCCGAAAAGGCGCGCCGCTTCAATCAGGAGCCGCGCGTGGCGATGCTCTCGTTCTCCAATTTCGGCAGCACCCGCCACCCGCTGGCGGATAAGGTCCGCCGCGCGGTGGAGCTGGCGCGCAAGCGCGCCCCCGGCCTCATGATCGATGGCGAAATGCAGGCCGATACGGCTGTGGCGCCCCAGATCGTCGACGAAACCTATCCCTTCAGCGCGCTGAAGGGCGGCGCCAACGTGCTCATTTTCCCCAATCTCGAGGCCGGTAATATCGCCTACAAACTGCTCCACCGCATCGGCAATTGCGAGTTGATCGGGCCGCTCCTCACCGGACTCAGCAAGCCCGTCCACGTGCTCCAGCGCGGCAGCGAAGTGAATGAGATCGTGTACGTCGCCGCCATAGCCGTGGTGGACGCCCAGGAAGTCGGCCGCCCCTATCGCACCCTGAGCACGGGGGTGGGATAAGCCGAAGCGGCCGCCGAGTGGGGCAGGCCTCCGGGCGTGCTACGAGAGTTTCTCTCCATGAGAAGAAATCCAAAGTTGGAATCAAGACGCCAAAGCGCGACTTGGAGCTGATTCGCAGGCGGCTCGCCGAAGCCGAATTGCACTTGAGAGCCATGATCGAGAGGGAGGAGTAAACGAACATGCCCAGAAGGATACAGGTTGAGGAGGGAAGCGGCAACGTGTTCGCCGATATCGGCCTTCCAAATCCGGAGGAAGCGTTAGCCAAGGCGGAAATCGCTTTTCAGGTGAACCGAATTCTCACGGAGCGCGGACTCACTCAGGCGCAAGCCGGGGATCTTCTGAAAATCGCGCAACCGCGCGTGTCCGATCTGGCTCGCGGCCGCCGGGGCAACTTCTCGCTGGAGAAGCTGCTGCAGTTCGCCCGGCGAGCGGGAATCGATGTCGAAATCCGAATGAAACCATCGAGCAAACCCGGCCTGACGGTCAAGACCAAGGCGGCTTAAGAAGCGGGCCTGGCTCGCGCGGCCCCGGCCGGACGCCATCCCATCATGTGCACGTGCATACATGTGAATAATAGAAGCATGCGCACTACCATTGAAATGAAGCCTGAACATCGCGCGCGCATCCTCGAATTGGCCGCCAGCAGAGGCGAAAAGGGGTTTTCAATCGTGGTGGGCGAAGCGCTGGAAGTCTACCTCGAAGCTCAAAGTGGCAGGGCGAATGCAATTGAGAGCGCTCTCGCCCTGAAGGGATCCATGAGAGAGCGGGAAGCCGTCGGTCTGTTGGCTCGAACCCAGGGAATCCTGGCGAACTGGCGATGACCATCGCCGTCTGGCCTGATGCAACTATGCAACGGTCGCAAGCCCATTCTTCTCGACCAGCGATAGCAGCTTGAGCGAGGCCCCGGAAGGCCGCTTTTCGCCGCGCTCCCACTTGCTGACAAGGCCGCTGGTAACGTTCAGGTAGTTGGCGAAAACGGTCTGGCTGACGTGTTCTCTCTCCCGGATCGCCTTGATCTCCGCAGGCTTCAAAGGCCGGATCGGCGTAAGGCAGGCATCGTCGAAACGCCGCATCGTCTGTTTGTCGATGGCCCCCACATCGTGCAATGCCTCCATGGTTTCATGAATGGCCGCCATTGCATCGCTTCGATACCTTTTGCTCATTCGCCTTTCACCTCCGCAAAATCGCCGTTCTTCAACAGCGCCGCGAGTTGCCTCTCCGTCAGCGCCAGGACGTGCTTCGCGGCTTCCTTGAACTGCGCCTTCTCATGGTCGTCGATGTTTGCCCGCCGGTTTTTGGCGAACCCGTACACAGAGAATGCCTTGGCTCCGCGCCGGAAGAAAATGATGGTCCGGTAGCCTTTGGATTTTCCCTGCCCTGGTCTGGAGATTCGCTGTTTGATGACCTCACCACCAAGGCCGGCGTCGATCTGGCCCTTTTCGGCCCGAACAATGGCCTCACGCAAGACCCCATCCGCAATCCCTTCCTCCCTGGCAAAGCGTTGGAACCATCTGGATTTGTAGATCCGCACGGCGCTCCTTTCATTCTATAGCACCAGGAGCCATAGTATAGTTAAGGGCACTTCCGCGTTGAACCCTGTTTCAGAGCCTGATTGTGCGCGGCGAGCTTCGCGGGGGAGTAGCGCCAAGCTGGTTTGAACATTTCTGTTACACTGTTGTACAAATGGGGCGCAACGAGTACGTCGGACCGTTTGAGCAGTTGGTGCTCGGGGCAATTCTGTCCCTGGATGATAATGCGTACGGCGTCACCATCCACGCAAAGATAGAGCGGCTGACCCGGCCGAGGACGATATCGCTGGGAGCGATATACGTCACCCTGGACCGATTGGAGGATAAGGGGCTGGTCTCGTCCCTCTTGTCTGCTCCGACAGGCGAGCGAGGCGGGCGGGCCAAGCGTTGCTATCGACTGCAGGCATCGGGCGAGCGCGCTCTGCACGAATCCGCCTGTATAGCTCAACGCATGTGGGAGAGCATTGCCGCTAGCAGGGGCAAGGGCTGGGTCAGCGATTGGAGACGGGCATGGGGCAAACAGACGAGTTGAACCATCCGATGCCGCCGAAGATTCTGGAACGCCTGGTGGGCTTGGCCGTTCCGAGCACTTCGCGGGAGCACGTGCTCGGCGACTTGCACGAGCGGTATGTGTCGCCTTTGAGCTATCTCGCGGATGCGGCGAGCGCCGTACCCGCGGCGGTTCTGGGCAGCATCCGGAGGTCAATGCCTTTGGCGTTCGTGCCGCTCGAATTCCTCCTGATCTACGCCTCCATACTGCTGGCTGGGGTTTGGGCGAACACATGGCTTTGGCTGGATCTGCGTTGCTTGGGGCCGCATTACACCTGGGGGCAGATTCCGATCAGCTTCACGAAATCGGCGGCCGCGGCGGCCTATGTGACGATAGCTCTCGTAGGCAGGGACGCCTACCGTCGAAATCCACTTTCCCAGCCTTTCGACAAGAATGAGGCGGCCCCGTGGTTCCAACTCCCCCCCTATACCACCGAATACTATACGCGCCAAGCCTGGCCGAAGGCGTATCCGCGGGTGAAAATTGCCGTGGAAGTTGACCTGGTTGTCTTTCTTGCTCTTTACTCGGCTCAAGCGGCGCTGCCGACCCGGAGCGTCTTTCCAGAACAGACGACTACTACGCTAGCGGTGTTCGTTGTTGCCGTGTTGCTGTCGCCTTTGCGGGTCTGGTTGGGGACGCGACTACCTCGCCCCGAGCGGCGCCCGTAGACGAATTCAGGTTTGCCTCGGCAGATTCGTCCGCGCTGCCGGATCAGCCTGGCGATCGAACCACGGGAAGTTCCAAGCGTCCTCGAGCCGCCCCCCCCCCATCATGTCGGCCACACGTCCAATTTACCCAGTTCTCCGCGCCACGGACACAATGAAGAGATACTGCGATGCATGGAACTGTGCTCGCGAATCGCACCTTAGCCAAGCCCAGCTTCGTCTTACTCTGTACGGTCTCCTCCGAATGGCTCGCGCCATGCAACGATGATCTGTAAGCGCCCGCGCTACGGAGCCGGAATCTCCCGCACCGCTCCCCGCGCCGCGCTGGTGGTGAACGCGGCGTACACCCGCAAGGCTGTCGAGACCTTGCGCTGGCGGGTTGGCGGCTTCCAGGCGCCGGCGCCCTTGGCGTTCATGGCCGCGCGGCGCCGCGCCAACTCCTCGTCCGTCACCGCCAGGCGCAGCACGCGTTTGGGAATGTCGATCTCGATGCGGTCGCCTTCCTCCACCAGCGCGATGACGCCGCCTTGGGCCGCTTCGGGCGAGACGTGGCAGATGGAAAGGCCCGCCGTTCCGCCGGAGAAGCGCCCGTCGGTGATGAGCGCGCAGACCTTGCCGAGTCCCTTGGATTTCAGGTAACTGGTGGGGTAGAGCATCTCCTGCATGCCCGGCCCGCCCTTGGGGCCTTCGTAGCGGATCACCACCACGTCTCCGGGCTTGATCCGGTCGCCGAGAATAGCCTCGACCGCGGCGTCCTGGCTCTCGCAGATGCGCGCCGGGCCGGCGAATACCAGGCTGGCCGGATCCACTCCGGCGGTCTTCACGATCCCGCCGTCTTCGGCCAGGTTGCCGTAGAGCGCCGCCAGGCCGCCATCGCGGCTGAAGGAGTGCTCGATGTCGCGGATGGCGCCGCGTTCGCGATCCAGGTCCACATTCGGGTAGCGCTCGCTCTGGCTGAACGCCTCGGTGGTGCGGATGCCGGCGGGCGCGGCCGAGTAAAAGCGCCGCACCGCGGGATCCGTGGCGCGCCGCACGTCCCACCGGTCGATGGCCTCGCGCAGGCTGGCCGAGTGCACCGTGGAGACGCCGGCGTTGAGCAACCCGCCCCGTTCCAGCTCGCCCAGAATCGCATAGATGCCGCCCGCGCGGTGCACGTCTTCCAGGTGCACGGTGGCCACCGAGGGCGCCACCTTGCACAGGTTCGGAACCCGCCGCGACAACCGGTCGATATCCTGCATGGTGAAGGGCACGCCGGCTTCGTAAGCGGCCGCCAGAAGGTGCAGCACGGTGTTGGTGGATCCGCCCATGGCGATATCGAGCGTCATGGCGTTTTCGAAGGCGGCGAAGGTGGCGACGCCGCGCGGCAGCACGCTCTCATCCCCGTGTTCGTAATAGCGTTTCGCCATATCCACGATCCGGCGGCCGGCTTCCAGGAATAGGTTCTTGCGGTCGGCATGGGTGGCAATCACCGTGCCGTTGCCCGGCAGAGCCATGCCCAGCGCCTCCATCAGGCAGTTCATGGAATTGGCCGTGAACATGCCGGAGCAGGATCCGCAGGTGGGGCAGGCGGAGCGCTCCATATCTTCCATCTCCGCGTCCGTCACGTGGGCGTCGGCCGCGTACACCATGGCGTCGATCAGGTCCACCGCCCTTTCGGCGCCGCCCACCCGCGCTTTGCCGGCCTCCATGGGGCCGCCGGAAACGAAGATCGCGGGGATGTTCACGCGCAGAGCGGCCATCAACATGCCCGGCGTGATTTTGTCGCAGTTGGAGATGCACACCAGCGCGTCGGCGCAGTGCGCGTTCACCATGTATTCCACGCTGTCGGCGATCACCTCGCGCGAGGGCAGGCTGTAAAGCATGCCGTCGTGGCCCATGGCGATGCCGTCGTCGATGGCGATGGTGTCGAACTCCTTGGCCACGCCGCCGGCCTTCTCGATCTCGCGCGCCACCAGTTGCCCCAGGTCCTTCAGATGGACGTGGCCGGGAACGAACTGCGTAAACGAGTTGGCGACAGCGATGATGGGCTTGTCGAAATCGCCGTCCTTCATTCCAGTGGCGCGCCACAGCGCGCGGGCCCCGGCCATATTGCGGCCGTGGGTGGTAGTGCGAGAGCGATAAGCAGGCATAGTTAAAACCTATTATCCCCCATACCAGCCGGGGAGGGGCGTTGCATGGCCGCGCGGCCCGGCATCCATTCGACGCGGAAGCGCGGAGCCGCGATGACAACGCGAAGAATTCCGAAACTCAGCGACCTCGGTTCATACCAGTTCCAAACGGAGTTGTTTTCCCACAGCGGCGGCGGCGCGTTGCATGGTATGCAGAGTCACGCCCGTGTTCTTGGGGTCAAGCAGGCGCTCGAGCGCGCGCCTGCTGGTCCGCATCCGCTCCGCCATGGCCGACTTGGTGAGCCTGTCCTTCTCCATGGCGGCCTTGATCTGGTCCGCCAGAATCTGTTTCAGCGCTTGTTCCTCGCACGTCTCCAGAATGCCTTCCTCGGCCAGGAAGCCATCGAAAGAAGCGCCTATTTTCCCCTTCTTCTTCGGCATGTTTCTACTCCACTTCCTTCATGCGTTTGCGAGCCAGTTCGATGTCCTTGGCCGGCGTCTTTTGGGTCTTCTTGACGAAGCCGTGAAGCAGCACCATGTGCCCGAGGACAACGCAAAAAATAATCCGGCCTGTCTTCCCATCTGCCAGGTCGCTGCGCACTTCCCACAGCCCGCTTCCAAGGCTGCGGCAGTACGGCATCCCGATAGGCCATCCAAACTCGACCTTCTGCACGTCTCGACCGACAGCCTGGCGATCTTCCGACGAGAGTCCTTTGATCCAGGCCCTCACGGGCTGGTTGCCACCCGGCGATTCGTAGAAGAATGCCGGCAGCTTTTTGGAACGGTCGATCACAGTTCATTGTGTCAAAAATGGCACATCTTGTCAAGGTCTTCAGATAACGGAGCTCCCCGCGCGCGTCCGCTACAATTGGGTTTAGCCCACTTCCACAAGGAATTCCCGTGACAGGTCACGAAACCAGACAGCGCTTTCTCGACTTCTTCGCCCAACGCGGCCACCGCGTAGTGCCCAGTTCTTCGCTGGTTCCAGCCAACGATCCCACTCTCCTGTTCGCCAACGCGGGCATGAACCAGTTCAAAGACGTGTTTCTGGGACTGGAAAAACGCGCCTACACGCGCGCCGCCAGCTCGCAGAAGTGCGTGCGCGCGGGCGGCAAGCATAACGACCTGGAGAATGTGGGCTTCACCCGGCGCCATCATACCTTCTTCGAGATGCTGGGCAATTTCTCCTTCGGCGACTACTTCAAAGCCGACGCCATCGAGTTCGCCTGGGACCTCATCACCAAGGATTACGGCCTGCCGGCGGACAAGCTGTATGTGACCGTTTTCCGCGAGGACGACGAGGCCGAGGATCTCTGGCAGAAGCTGGCGGGAGTGAGCAAGAGCCGTATTTACCGGCTCGACGAGAAGGACAATTTCTGGCAGATGGGCGAAACCGGCCCCTGCGGGCCGTGCTCGGAGATCCACTACGACCTGGGCGTCGAAGCCGCCGCGCCGGGCTGCCAGAACGAAGCGTTCCCCAGCGACGCCGGCGGCCGCTTCGTCGAGATCTGGAACCTGGTCTTCATGCAATTCAGTCGCGACGCCGCCGGCGTCCTCACGCCGCTTCCGCGTCCCTCCATCGATACCGGCATGGGCCTGGAACGGATCGCCGCGGTGATGCAGGGCAAGCTCTCGAACTACGATACCGACCTGATCTTTCCCATCGTGGAGCGGGCGGCCGAGCTGTGCGGCGTGGCGCACGGGGCCGACCCGCGCGTGGACACGGCTCTGCGCATCGCCGCCGATCACTCGCGCGCGGCCGCCTTCCTGATTCACGACGGAGTGCTGCCGGCCAACGACGGCCGCGGCTACGTGCTGCGCAAGATCATGCGGCGGGCCATGCGCCACGCGCGGCTGATCGGGGTGGAGGAGCCTTTCCTGTATAAGCTCACGGGCTTCGTGGCGGAGCTGATGCAGCCGGCCTACCCGGAGATGATCGAAAGCGTGCCGCGCGTGGCGCGCGTGGTGAAGGAGGAGGAGCATCGCTACGCTACCACGTACCTGGTGGCGGAGAAGGTGTTCAACGACGAAATCCGCTCGCTCGCGGGCGCGGGGATTCCCGGCGCGGTGTCGTTCAAGCTTTACGATACCTATGGGCTGGCGCTCGACGAGCAGGAGGAGATGGCTCGCGAGCACGGGCTGGCGGTGGATCGCGAGGGGTTCGAAATTGAAATGGAGCGCCAGCGCGAGCGCGCGCGGGCCAGTTGGAAAGGCGCCGGCAAAGGGGCCGTGGTCCCCGCCTATCAGGCGCTGCTGGAGCATGGGCGCACGAAGTTCCTGGGATACGCCGGCACGGAGGCCACCGGGCGGGTGGTGGGACTTCTGATCGGCCGCGAGCTGGTGGATGAGGTCCCGGTTGGAGCAAAGGCGGAGCTGGTGCTCGACCAGACCCCCTTCTATGCCGAATCCGGCGGCCAGGTGGGCGACCGCGGCGCACTCTATTCCGCGGATGGCGACAAGGTGGCCGATGTCGAGGGCGCATTTCCCGGCGTGCCCGGGCTGACGGTGCACCGCATTGTGGCGCACGCTGCGTTGCGCCAAGGCGATGTGCTGCGCGCCCAGGTGGCCGTTCCGCTGCGCGACTCGACGCGCCGTAACCACACCGCCACCCACCTGCTGCACGCCTCGCTCCGCCAGGCGCTGGGTCCGCACGTCAAGCAGGCCGGCAGCATAGTGGAGCCCGCGCGCCTGCGCTTCGACTTTACCCACTACGCGGCCATGGACCAGCCGGAAATCGACGAAGTCGAGCGGCTCATGAACGAGCAGATTCTGCGCAATAGCGCCGTGGCAACCGATGTCCTGCCCCTGGAACAGGCCATCGCCACCGGCGCCATGGCCCTGTTCGGTGAGAAATACGGCGACGAGGTGCGCGTGGTTTCCGTCCCCGGCTTCAGCCGCGAGCTGTGCGGCGGCACGCATGTCGCCCGCACCGGCGATATCGGCGTCTGCAAGATCGTGTATGAGGGGAGTATTTCCGCCGGAGTGCGGCGCATCGAAGCCATCACCGGGGAAGGGGCGCTGCGGCAGTACCAGGAATCCGCCGGCGCGCTGCGCCGCCTGGGCGATCTGGTAAGGGCTCCGGAAGCGGAAATCGTCGAGCACGTGGAGAAGCTGCTGGCCGCGGAGCGCGCTCTCGCCCGGCAGGTGGAACACCTCAAAACCAGGCTGGCGCAGGCCGCCGCCGGCGCGCTCGAGGCGCAAGCGCGTACCTTCAACGGGGTCAAGGCGCTGGCGGCGCGCGTGGACGGGATGGACCGCCAGCAGATGCGCGGCCTGGCCGATTCCCTGCGCAACAAGCTGAAGACCGCCGTGGTGGTGCTGGCCGCCGTCGAAGACGGCAACGTGGCCATAATTTCCGCCGTCACCAAGGATCTGACGGCCAAAGTGCATGCCGGCAAACTGGCGGGCGCGGTGGCGCAGGCGGTGGGCGGCAAGGGCGGAGGCCGTCCGGACATGGCCGAAGGCGGAGGCAATGACGCCGCCGCTCTCGATGCCGCGCTCGAGAACGTCTATCGGGATCTGGAAGGCAAGCTGTAGGCTGGGACAGGCGCGCTTCCGCGTCTTCGCTCAATCCGAGCGAAGCTCGGAGTGAGGCTGCGTTGGCAGGCGGAAGCGCGCCTGTCCCACATAACTTGAATACGTGACTGAATCCTTTGACACCGTGGTCGTGGGCGCCGGCCCCACCGGATTGGCGTGCGGCATCGAGCTGCAACGGCGCGGCGTGCGCGCTGTCCTGCTGGAGAAGGGTTGCGTGGTGAATTCCATCTATCACTACCCAACCCACATGACCTTCTTTACCACCCCGGAGCTGCTCGAAATCGGCGACCTCCCCATGACGAGCCTCAATGAAAAACCGAACCGGACGGAAGCGCTCAAGTATTACCGGCGCGCGGCCGATCACTACCATTTGGATATCCGGCAGTACGAACGGGTGGACAGCATCGCCGGCGAGGATAACGCGTTCCAGGTCTTCACCACCGACCGATTGGAACGCCGCCACGTCTACCGGGCGCGGAAGATGGTGCTTTCCACCGGTTACTATGACATTCCGAATATGCTGGGCGTGCCGGGCGAGGAATTGGACAAAGTCGACCATTATTATAAGGAAGCGCACCCCTACTACAACCATGACGTGGCGGTGGTCGGCGGTAAGAACTCGGCGGCCATAGCCGCCCTGGAACTCTATTGGAACGGCGCGCGCGTGACCCTGATACACCGCGAGGCGGGCGTCTCGGATGGGGTAAAGTACTGGATCAAGCCCAACCTGGAGAACCGCATCAGAAGCGGCGAGATACGCGCGTACTTCCATTCCCGCGTCGTGGAAATCGGGAAGGAATACCTCCGTATTGCGACGCCCGAAGGCGAGATTTCCCTGCGAAACGACTTCGTCTTCGCCATGATCGGATACCGGCCGGACCTGGATTTCCTGAATTCCGCAGGGATTTCTCTGGAACCCGATACGCTCAGGCCGCGCACAGATCCGGAGACGCTGGAAAGCGAGCGGCCGGGAATCTATCTGGCCGGGGTCATCGTGGCGGGAATGCATACCAATGAGATTTTCATTGAGAACGGGCGTTTTCACGGCCGTCTCATCGCCCAGTCGATCGCTTCCAAGCTATTGGCCGGTTGAGATTTGCGCGATTGCTCCGCGACAAACAGCGAAGAACTTGTTGTGATTCGCACAGAGACCGAAAGGTTTGTACGCGGAAGAACTGAAACTCCCCCCCTGTTCCCCGTATCTAATTCGATGAGGGGGCCGCTAATGTTCCAATCCTTTTTGAATGCTTTTTTGGGTTGTTCGCACCAGCACACGACTTTTCCGCTGACTCCTGCAAGGAAGAGCATCGCGTTCCCGGCTTCCGCGGCCGCGCGAACCTATGTGGTTTGCCTGGATTGCGGCAAGGAGTTCGCTTACAACTGGCAGGAGATGCGCATCGGGGCGCCGGTCACCCCGCGCGTTCCGTCCGCGGAAGTTCAGCCGAGCTTCCGATAAGACACCCTTTCAGGCCCTGAAGCGCGCGCCAGAGGGGCCCGATTGTGGGGCAGCTTGTCAAGCTGCGCGCCGGTTGGCAACCGGCGCGCGGGCCGATGGTCAATCGGCCCGCAGGATTTCATCCGGCCCCACACCAAAGGAACATGTCCACGCAGTCGTGGCCCTGGCCCCTAGGCCGCCTCCCGGACCTCCACCGACATATGTTTGCCCAGCGCCTGGAACGCTGCCTCGAGTTGGTCCAGGCGTGTGTGGTGGCGGAGGTCGAAGAGGCGGTCCACGTTGGTTCTGGGGATGCCGAGCCGCCGCGCCAGCTCGACCTTACGAAGGCCGGAAGACTGAAAGGCGATGTACAGTTCCGTCTTTATCGCTACCAGCGCGGGAAGTTCGATCATGCGAATCTTCCGGCCTTTCGGATTGCTCGGAGGGTGGATCGGTTTGCCCTCCCGGATGAAGTGAGCGAACATCGTGATGAGCGCATCTTGGGCCATCTCGTACCCTTCCGCTTCATCGTCCCCTTGGGTAATGGCCTCGTAGACGTCGGGGAAGGTGATCACGAAGCCGCCCTCTTCGGCGGGATCGAATATTGCGGGGTATTTCATCGCCTATCTCTCCCTGATTCCGAGCTTGTTCAGAACCCCTGGTATGCGCCGGTCTTGATTTCCTTCGCCGGGTGGCGCGGCATTTCCGTCTCTCGGCCGTGGTACATCACAACGAGGTGCTTTGCGCCCTGGCGAAACCTGCATCCCAACTTCGCCGGCTTGCGTTTCAGCTCGCTCGCCGTCATGCTTCCATCGTAATCAGTTTTGATAACGGCGTCAATCCGTAGAGCGGGCCTCCGGCCTGCCACGCCGGCGTCCTCGCCGGCGTTTCTTGAATGTCGGCATGCGCAAACTCGGATTTGGGTGCGGCTATGCTGCGTCGTGGGGCAGGTGGTTATGCAGTCGATGGACGCTGAAGCCGTCGCGGCATTCCTCGCCAGGCCGTTGCCGGCTGGCGAAAGGAGAACATCCCAGGATATTAAGGGTGTGAGACTGTTCGTCGGGGACGTCGAGTATGCCGGCGGATATGGCAAGGCAGGCTTCCCGTGCGAACGTTTCAGTGAAATCGCGCGCCGGAACCCGCGCGCGGTGGAAGGGACCTGCTGCCGCAAAGGTCGGTTCTTCCCACCAGAAAATCGCGCAGTTCAGAACTGAGCGATTTGTCTTTTTGATGAAACGCTATCGTCATTGCGAAATGGCGTACTGAAGCCGTCTCGCCTGTCTCTTAAAGCGTGATATCTCCCAAAATCACCGCTCGAACGGCGCCGGTCGCCAGGGGTAGGTTAGCCGGTTCGCGGAACCAGGTCGCGTGCGCGAGAATGGCGAATGCGATGGCCTCTTTGCCGTCGGCATCGATGCCATGATCCGTGGATATCGAAAGCGCCGCGCCGGGCAGGAAACCGGCCAGCATCCGCATGATTGCCGGGTTGTGCGATCCGCCGCCGGACACAATAAGGTCGAAAGGCCCGTGGGGCAGCGCGCGCCGCACGCCGAAGGCAATGGTGGCCGCGGTTAACGCAGTCGCCGTGGCGATCCGATCGCGCGGAGGCAACCCGGATTTCCCGATCCGCGCCACGAACTCGGCGCCGTACTGCTCGCGGCCCGCGCTCTTGGGCGGCCGGCGGCGATAGTACGGATCGGCCAGCAGCCCATCGAGCAACGCTTTATCCACTCGCCCGGATGCCGCGATTTTCCCGCCGCGGTCGTACTGCAGCTTGCCCTTGGAGTACTCGCGCGCCAGCGCGTCGATCACCATATTGCCGGGGCCCGTATCGAACGCCGTCACGTCTTCCGGCGCCGCGCCCGCCGGGATCACGGTGATATTGGCGATGCCGCCGATATTGAGGGCCACGCGTGTCCGGCGCGGATGGCGGAACAGCAAGGTGTCGACGTAGGGCACGAGCGGCGCGCCCTGGCCGCCGGCGGCGATATCGCGCGCGCGGAAATTGGAAACCACGGGGACGCCAACGCGCTCCGCGATCACCGCGCCCGCGCCGATTTGCAGGGTGTGCTTGCCGCCTTCGTGATAAATGGTCTGGCCATGGCATCCGACGAGCTCCACCGGGCCGAAGCGGCGCACGGCGCGCAGGATGGCCCTGGCGTAAAGCTCCGCGAGGTGGAAGTTGAGCCGGGAGATTTCCCGCGTGGATCCGCCGGAGGCGCCGGAAACGGCCAGGATGGCGTCGCGCGTGGAGGCGGGGTACGGCGTGGATAGGAAACCGATGACGCGAACACGTGTCGAGACGGGCAAGCAAAAGCATGCCCCACAACGGCCGACATCGGCCCTGCCGGTGGGGCATGCTTCAGCTTGCCCGTCTGCACCGGGGCTCAACTCCGATGCCACGGCATCGGGAGTCCGGAGTCTCGACGGGCCCAGAGGGCGCCCCGGCACGAGTGCCCGCGCCACGTCGGTTGGTGGAGCGTGAGATGCCCGGGCTAGGGCGCCTGTCACATCCACAATCGCCACGTCGATGCCGTCGAGCGAGGTGCCGCTCATCACTCCCGCCACTCTCAACGCTTCAGCTCCTTCTGCAAATCGGCCAGCAACTGCAACGCCTCGATGGGCCGCAGCTCATCGAGATTGAGGCCGCGTATGCGCTCGGCGATGCCATAGCCCACGGGCTCGAACATCTGGATCTGGACGGGCGCGTGGTCTTCGGAATGGGCCAGCTCTTCGGTCACCACGTGCTCGCTCCGCTCATGCCGCTTCAGCACCTCGCGCGCGCGCTCGATGACGCCGGGCGGCAGCCCCGCCAGGCGCGCCACTTCGATGCCGTAGCTGCGGTCGGCCTTTCCCGGCTCCACTTTACGGAGGAAGATGATGTGGTCGCCGGCTTCCTTCACGGAAACCCGCAAGTTGCGCACGCCGGCGAGTAAGTCGGCCAGCTCGGTCAGCTCGTGGTAATGCGTGGCGAACAAGGTCTTGGCCTGGGTGCGCGCCTGGATGTGTTCCACCACCGCCCAGGCCAGCGCCAGGCCATCGAAAGTGGCCGTGCCGCGGCCGATTTCATCAAGCACGATCAGGCTGCGGTGGGTGGCGGTATTGAGGATCACGGCGGTCTCGGTCATCTCCACCATGAAGGTGGAACGGCCGCGCGCCAGGTTATCGGATGCGCCGATGCGCGTGAAGATGCGGTCGACGATGGGGAGGCTGGCCGAATCGGCTGGCGTGAAAGATCCCATCTGCGCCAGAATCGAAATCAGCGCCGCCTGCCGCAAGTAGGTGGACTTGCCGCCCATGTTGGGGCCGGTGATGATGGCGATGAGGTCGGTGGAGTCGTTGAGGTACAGATCGTTGGGGATGAAGCGCCCCGTGTCCTCGGCCGCAAGCCGCTCGATCACTGGATGGCGGCCGGCCAGGATGCGCATCTCGCCGTTCTCGGAAAACGACGGGCGGGTGTACCGGTTCTCGGCCGCCACCTGCGCCAGCGAGGCGGCCGCGTCCAGCTCCGCCACCGCCCCGGCGGCGGCCTTGACGCGCTGGGCGTGCCCGGCCACGCCCACGCGCAACTCGGCGAACAGTTCTTTTTCGAGGGTGAGGATCTTCTCCTCGGCGTCCAGCACCTTGCGCTCGTAGTCCTTCAGCTCGGGCGTGGTGAAGCGCTCGGCGTTGGCCAGCGTCTGCTTGCGCTCGTAGTCGGCCGGGGCCAGGTGCTGGTTGGCGCGCGTGATTTCGATGTAATAGCCGAAGACGTTGTTGAAGCGCACTTTGAGCGAGGCGATGCCGGTGCGCTGGCGCTCCCGCTCTTCGATGCGCGCGATGTAGCGTTTGCCGTTGCCGCTGAGGTCGCGAAGCTCGTCGAGCTCGGCGCGGTAGCCAGCGCGGATCGTCCCGCCGTCCGCGAAATTGAGCGGCGGCTCGTCGGCGATGGCGTCGAGGATCAGGCCGGCGACATCCGCCAGCTCGTCCAGGCGGCCATCGATTTCAGCGAGGCTGGGCGCGTCCGCCGCCTGCTCCAGCAGGCGTTTGAGGCCGGGGATCTTTTCGATCGACCGGCCCAGCGCCAGCATGTCGCGCGGACCGGCGGAGCCCAGCGTGACCTTGGAAAGCAGGCGCTCGATATCGAGCACGCCGGCGAGCTGCTTGCGCAGCTCGGCGCGCAGGATGGTGCGCTCGATCAGCTCGCCTACGGCATCCAGGCGACGCTCGATCTCGGCGCGGTCCATCGACGGGCGCAGAAGACGCTGGCGCAAAAGACGCCCGCCCATGCCGGTGAGGCTGCGGTCCAGAACGCCGATGAGGGTGGCCGGCGCCTGCCCGGCGGACGGCGCGTCGGCGGCGAAGATCGGTTCCACCAGCTCCAGGTTGCGCACGGTTACCGCGTCCAAGCCCATGTAGGCGGCGCGATCGTAAAACGCCGGCCGTTCCAGGTGGTCGAGCGCGGCGCGCTGCGTCTCCCGCAGGTAATGCAAAAGGGCCCCGGCCGCGCCCACCGCCGCGGGGCGGTTGGCCAGCCCGCAGCCATCGAGCGAAAGCAGCTTGAAGTGGTCGCGCAGCGCGCGGCCGGCGTAATCGGGGCTGAAGACCCAGTCTTCCACCTCGGTCCGCACGAACCGGGGCGTACCGCCGCGGCCGGTCTCGGCGGCCGGCGCGAGGGGCAGGTCTCCGGGAAACAGCACTTCCCGCGCGTTGAGTTGTTCGAGCGCGCCGGCCACTTCGCCGGGCTCCATTTCGGTGACCCGGAATTCGCCGGTGGAAAGGTCCGCGTGCGCCACCGCGGAACGGTCGCCGGCGCGGGCCACGGCGGCCAGGTAGAGGTTCTCGCGCGATGCCGCGTTGGCGTTCATGGCGGTTCCGGGGGTGACGATCCGCGAAAGCTCGCGCTTCACCAGCTTCTTGGCCAGGCGCGGATCTTCCATCTGGTCGCAGACCGCCACGCGGTAGCCCTTCTGCACCAGGCGCGCGATGTAGCCCTCGGCCGCGTGATAGGGGACGCCGCACATGGGAATGGCGGCGCCCTTCTCTTTATTGCGCGAGGTGAGCGTGATTTCGAGCTCGCGCGCGGCCGTCACCGCGTCCTCGTAGAACAGCTCGTAGAAATCGCCCAGACGGAACATCAGCAGCGCGTTGGGGGCCTGTTGTTTGATGCTGTTGTACTGCCGCATCAGCGGCGTGGAGGGGTCTGTGGACATGGGGTTAAACGGGTCGGCATCCCGCGGGCCGGGCATGCCCGGCCCCTACATTTTTACACGGGGTACGCGCCGCGCGGTCATGCGTAAATGCCTCTCAGCTTGATGGCGTCCGCCACGCGGTCGAGCGCCAGCATGTAGGCGGCGGTGCGGTTGTGGACCCCGTGCTTTTCCGCGTATTCCACCACCGCGGCGAAACTCTCCACCATGATCTCTTCCAGGCGCTGGTTCACCAACTGCTCGTTCCAGAAGAACCCCTGGCGATCCTGCACCCATTCGAAATAGGAGACGGTCACGCCGCCGGCGTTGGCCAGAATGTCCGGAATGACGAACACGCGGTTCTCTTCCAAAATGGCGTCGGCCAGCGGCGTGGTGGGCCCGTTGGCGCCCTCGCACAGGATCTTGCAGCGGAGCTTGGCGGCGTTGTGCGAAGTGATCACGTTCTCGGTGGCGGCGGGCAACAGGACCTCGCACTCCAGGAACAAGGCGTCATCGCGGCTCATGTCTTCTCCGCCGGCAAAGCCCGTGACCGAGCCGGTCTCCGTGCGGTGTTTCTGGAGCGCCGCGATGTCGAGCCCGCGGGGATTGTACACGGCGCCGTCCCACTCGACAATCGCAATGATCGGGAAACCCATGGCGGTCATGAGGCGGGCCGCCATGCCGCCCACGTTGCCGAAGCCCTGGATGACCACCCGCGAGTCCGCCGGTTTCAGCCCCAGCCGCGCCAGCGCCTGAAGCGTCACCATCATGCAACCGCGGCCGGTGGCTTCCGGGCGGCCGCGCGAACCGCCCAGGGCCATCGGTTTGCCGGTGACCACGGCGGTCACCAGGTGGCGCGCGTGCATGGAATAGGTGTCCATGATCCACGCCATCACCTTCTCATTGGTGTTCACATCGGGCGCCGGCACGTCGCGCTCGGGTCCGATGAAATCGATGATCTCGTAGGTGTAGCGGCGGGTCAGCTTCTCCAGCTCGGCTTCCGAGAGGACATGGGGGTCGCAGATGACGCCGCCCTTTCCGCCGCCGAAGGGGATGTTCACCACCGCGCACTTCCACGTCATCCAGGAAGCCAGGGCGCGCACCTCGTCGAGAGTCACGTCGGGGGCGAAGCGGATGCCGCCCTTGGCCGGACCGCGGGCGAGGGAATGCTGCACGCGGTAGCCGGTGAAGACTTCCAGACGCCCGTCGTCGAGCTGCACCGGGATGTTGACGGTGATCTCCCGGGCGGGCGCGCGCAGCACCTTCTGCATGCCGTCGTCCAGGCCCAGCCGCATGGCGGCCTCATCGAACCGCGCGGCCGCGGCGAGCCACGGATTGGTCTCGTTATCGTGCGAAATGGATACAGGGGACGCGGTGGTAGCCACGGCTCAAGCCTCCCGAGTTCATTATGCCAGTTGGGCGGCGCTAGGATCCCAGCGCCTCGAGGGGCTTGAGAAACGTCTCGTCTGGACTGCAGGAAGAGTAAGAGGTTGGGCATGGATTGGGTTTACGGCAGACTGTGTTAATATGGGCATATGGAAATATATGCCGTAAAAATGGAAAGGTCCGGCAGAGTATTGATCCCTGCCGAGATACGGCGTCGATTTGGGCTCGAGCCCGGTCAGGACGTGTTGATCGGCGCCGACGAGCGGGGAGTCACGGTGGTGGGGAACCGTGCGGCTGCGGTCCGGGATCTTCAGGAACGGATGCGCTCTTTCAAGCTGGACTGCTCGTTGGCGGAAGAATTGATCGCGGAGCGCCGCGCGGAAGCTTCGGCCGAGGAGGTCTGATTCATGGCGGCAGAGTATCTTCTGGACGCCTCGGCGCTCCTGGCCTTGTTGCAGAACGAGTCCGGCGCGGACCGGGTGGTGGCGGTCCTTGACCACGCTTCCATTCATGCCGTTCAGTTGGCCGAGGTGGTCAAGAAGTTGAATCGTCCTGGAATCGACCCGGGGTTCTGCGAGGAAGCGGTACAACGCCTGGCCCTGCCGGTGATCGAAGAGTTCTCTTCCGCGCAGGCCTACAACACCCGGGTCTATTGCGCGAAAGGGGTGTCGCTCGGGGACCGGATTTGTCTCTCCGTGGCGAACTCGCTGGGGATAACGATCGTCTCCGCCGATCGGATGTGGGCCACGCTGGCAGCGGAAAGGCCGGACTGGAACGTCAGGGTCTGCTTGATCCGGTAGGGCGGGCGTCTCCTATCCTCAGTCCCGAATCAGCTCGATATCGAGTTCCGGGACTCCGAGCGCCGCCCAACAGCGCTCAGCGGTGACCGCTGGCAAGCCTTCGACGAGCGCCAAGGCCATACAAGCCCGGTCGCCGAGCGAAATTCCTTTCTCGCGGAACGCCGGCGTGAGCATCTGCGCGGTCTTAAGCGCCTCGCCCATGCCGAAGCCCACCACAGTCAAGCCGGTCTTTACCAGGGCCAAGTGGGCGTCCGCAACCGGCATGCCCTTCCTGGCCAGCACGGCCAGAACCTCGGCTGCGTTCACCGCGCTGATCGCTCCGTCCGGAATCTCCGACCGGAGTCTCTCGGCGCCCGGCTCGGCCAGCAGAAACGCCAGCACGGCCGAAGAATCAAAGACTTTCCGCATGGCGCGCGAACTCCTCGTCTTCGCTGGCGAACTGGCGGCGGCGTTCCTGACGCAGGTCATCCAAGGCCGACGAGCCTGGGCGAACATACTTCGCCACCAGCGCCTGAGCCTCGGAGAGGCTCCGCTCGACGGTTTCGATCCGTAGCGCTCCATCCTCTCGGGTCAGAACGACTTGGCTTCCACTGGCCACCTTCTGCTCCCTGCGCCAGTCCAGGGGAAGGGTGATTCTGCCCTGGGTGTCGACTTTACAGGTTATGTGTTCCATGTAACCTTAATCGTATTAAATAGGGGATAGTATGTCAATCACCTATATTCTACGGGACTCCTGAAACCTCCTGGTCATAGTTCAAAAAGACGCCGCGCGGATTCCGATGGGCAGCCCGTTTGCCCGAGTCCGACGTACGGTTTCAGGTTTGACGGGATTCGTTGTTGTATATACACTATTGAATAGATGCCGGCCAGGTACACTTGGAACCCGGAGAAAGCGCAACGCAACTCCCGGATCCACGGCATCTCGTTCGAGATGGCTATCGGGGTATTCGACGACCCGAATCACATCGTCACGGAGAACTACTTTTTCCAAAGGCGAGGGCGAGCAGCGATACCAGGTCATTGGCGCGGCGGAGAATTTGGCCCTGCTCCTGGTGGTGTTTGTGGATCGCTCCGGGGAAGACGAAGAGACCATCCATGTCATCTCGGCGCGAAAGGCAAATGCTTATGAAAAGGGCGCGTACGAAGACCAATTCCGCCGGTAGGCGGCTGAAAATCAGCGACGTTACCCGGGCGCTTTACGAAGGGCGCGACAAGAGCCTGGACAACGCCGATCCGGATGAGCCGGTGCTGCCGCCCGAGATGTGGGAGGGCGCCATCATCGGCAAGTTCTATCGCCCGATCAAGACCCAGATTTCCTTCCGAATCGATAATGATGTTCTCGCCTGGCTTAAATCGAAGGGTGAGGGGCACCTCAGCCGGGTCAACAGCATTCTGCGCCATACCATGGAAGCCGAGCAACGCCGAAGAAGCGCGTGATTCCGGCAAGTTTCGCCGCGCGGATTCCGCCGGGCAGCCCATTTGCCCAAGTGAGACGTCGGCGTCAGGGGGGATGCGGCAGCGGAAGGACTCGTCGTCCTTCACAGAACACGGAAACGTCGCGTCCGTCCCGCCGTCCGTCCCGCCTGCTCCGCCTACGCCGTCCCGCCTACGCCTCCCGCCTACGCTGTCCTACCCCTGCTCTTGGGCGCATAATGGGTGCGAGAGGATACTCGTGATGTACCGCTCGTCCCCATCGCGTGCGGCTGCGCTTGCTCTATGGTGTTTCACCTTTTGCACAAGAGCCTTGGCAGGGCGCGCTTCCCCCCGGTCAACTAATGTACACAGTGAGGGGGCCGGCCGGGGGGCCGGCCGGGGACGGACGAAACGTTTCCATTCAATTACTATCGGTCACTCGTAGACCTCGCGGCGGTGCGCGACCCGCGTGACGGTGACGAGCTTCGCCGCGTCGTCGATGATGTACAGCACGCGCCAGTCACCGGCGCGGACGCGCCATTGGTCCCGGTACCCTTTCAGCTTTTTACATCCCGAGGGCCGGGGATTGTCGGCCAGCGCCAGAATCTTCCGGTCTATACGGGTGAACAGGGCATCGTCGAGCGCATCCAATTCTCTCTGCGCCGACTGCTTGATTTCGAGAGAGTACTTAACCACGCGGGCGGGTCCGTTTCAGGCGGGTCGCGCGGTACTGCTCATATGGAATGCCCTTTTCCTTCCGGCGGGATTCGGACACCAGACCGTCCCAGAAGTCCTCCCAGATGGCTCCGTGCTTCTTCAGGTCGATCAGAACGCCCACCTTGCGGCCCTTCTCATCGGTGACGAACTGGATTCCGCTCATGGTCTCATTGTCCCTTAGATGACGGCCGCGAGGCGCCGCTACGATCCCAGTTCCTCCACGGCCTTGAGGATCACCGGATCGCGTTTGGCCTGGACCTCGTCGCCTTTTTCGACGCCGAAGGCCAGGTCGAAGATCTCCTGCTGCAAACGGCTCGCAATAAAATCCCGCTCCAGGGACCATTCGGCGATGCTGGGACTGATCTGGCGCTCGCCCAGAAACACGCGGAATTGATCCATGAGCTCGGGCGGGACTTCAAAATCGAGCGTGACCTTGTTGGTGCGCAGATACTGAGCTGCGAAATCGGGGAACGAGCCGCTGGCGTCGAGCACCGTGCGCAGGCGGTTCATGGGCAGGGGATGGACCACCGCATCCGGCTGGATGCCGCCGCCGCCGGTGACCTTGCGCCCGCCGTCCGTGCGGAATTCGGCGACCACGTTGGGATGGGCCGTGGCGCCGCCCAGCTCAAACCGGGACGCATCGAGCGGCTTCTGAATGGAACGGCCGCTGGGGGTGTAATAGAGCGCGGTGGTGAGCGCCAGGCCGGTTCCTTCGCTCAAAGGAAACACGCTCTGCACCAGACCCTTGCCAAAACTGGTTTCGCCGACGATGGTGGCGCGGTCGTGGTCCTGCATGGCCCCCGAGACGATCTCCGTGGCGCTGGCCGACTTGCCGTCGATCAGGATGGCCAGCTTGCACTTGTACGGCGTGGCAATGGAAGGAACCGACTCGGTTTTCTCCGGCACGTTGCGGCCACGCACGGTGACGATCGCCACGCCGGGGCGGAGGAACAGCGACGCCGTCTGCACGGCGGCCGTGAGCAGCCCGCCGGGGTTGTTGCGCAGATCGAGGACCAGGCCCTTGAGGCCCGTTCCCCCGAGCTTCTCGATGGCGGCCTTGAGGTGCTGCGGCGTGTTCTCATCGAAGCTGGAAACGCGGATATAACCGATGCCCGGACCCACGAAGAACGCGCGGTCCACGCTGTCGGTCTGCATTTCCTCGGGCGTCAGGGTCAATTCCATGATGCGCGCCTCGCCCGGGCGCCGGACGTTGAGGCGGGCTTCGCGCTGGCGGGCCACGCCCAGCAGTTCCGTGAGCTGGTTCAGATCGAGACGGGCGACGATGTATCCGTTGATGGCCAGGATCTCGTCGCCGGGGGCCAGGCCGGCCTTGGCGGAAGGCGTTCCAGGCAGCGTTTGCAGAACGATCACCCGCCCAGGCAGGAGCGAAACCACGGTTCCGAAGCCCTTCTGGGTGGAACTCTCCATTTTGCGGAGCTGATCGAACTGGTCGGGATCGAAGAAGACCGAATGCGGGTCCAGCGTGCGCAACAGCCCGGGGATGGCGCCCTGATAGAACGCCTGGGCGGCGGTAACGGGGTCGGCGGCGTTCCGCTCGGCGATGGCGTAGGCGCCGAGCACGCTGCGCATCTGGCGATCCAGCTCGTCGCCGGACGGCTGAGCGCCCGCGCAAGCGGCTAGAAGGACCAAGGCTACCGGGAGACGAAACATCAACAGGGCCAGATTCCGGCGATTGGGATTCCGACGGGGCTCTCGGACCAGGCGCACACCCCCGGATTGAAAAGGCTTGCCATGAGCGGCTCCCGTCTACCTCGATTCTATCGCGGGAACCGCGCGCCCAAGCAGGACAGGCGCCTGGCTGAGATCCGGATGATACTGCGGGAGCTTTCTGCGGTATCACATGCGGGGTTGACAGACGAAAGCGTCCGTCCCACAATCCCATCCGGCCGCTTTACACCGCATAATAGTGCTCGCCGGCATTGGTTTGGCCTGACGTGCGCGCCGAGGGCAGCGCCGACTTCCGCATTCCCGGTACCCTGCGCCGCCTCCTTGCAGTCCGGCTTTGACGCCGGCGGAAGAGCCCCATGCCGAGCAGAATGAGGCCGGTAGGTAGGAGAGTCTTGGGCCCGGAGACCTGCGTGACCGCTCCGTTCCGCATTTCCTCCGCGCTGCTCGAAATATTGTCGCCGGCATCCCACAGCGAAGTCCCGGCGCCCGGCGATCCGACGCCGATACGGAGGATGCCGCCCAAGGTCGCCTCGGGAGAGATGGAGTAGACTGCGCACCCCGATGCCATGGTGGCGCCGGCGGCCCGCCTGGCTGGCCCGGCGAAGCCCCCCGCCACATTCGGGGTGAAACCGGTTGCGATGTCCCGCTGGAATCTCAAGCTCCCGCTGAGCCCATACGTCTCCGGCGTCGAGGCCGGCGCGTCATCGAAGATCGTGAAATCGAATGGGAACTCCGCGATTGTCATGGCCGGATCGGGTCCTGCGTTCGGCAGGCGGACCTCGGGGGTCTCCGAGGCGCCTGGGTCCGCGAAGCCGATTTGCGGCGGCATGGCGAAGAGGAAGGCGCTTGCCCTCGCCGGCTGAGAGGCCAGGAAAAAAGCCGTCATGACCAGCCCTATCCGCATACATCCGTTCGCCGGGTTACTAAGTGGCTTCATAAGTGACTCCCGACATTCCCTTGTTCCGAGCCCCGCCGCGGGGAGGCCCCATGCGATGGCGCGCCATCGCCTTGCCCGCCGAATTCACAACGCCGTCGCCATCAATGCCTGCAAAAATACTGCAAAGCGCTCCCGGCCAGCCTTGCGCTGGTCACTCAGGCGCCTAAAACCGCTCGGGAAAACGCGTTCACCGGTAATCCATCGGCGGCTACCACTGATGTGCCGCCGCGGACCAATACCTCTCAGAATTGTTACCGTTCGCACAACAGCGCGGATGAAGGCCGATCCTGGCGCCAACCAGTGGGATTCGATTTGCCCGGCTGCTCATTCTTCGGCTGTGCCTCGCCGAATCGGGCCGGGCCTGCCCGGCCTCCTGTGGGGCAGCTTGTCAAGCTGCGCGCCGGTTGGAAACCGGCGCTCCGGGCGGGTTTTCAACTCGCCGCAGGATGTCATCCTGCCCCACATGAAGGAACATGTTCAGGCGGCCGAAGACCTATCGTTTGTAACCGATCTTGCGCAGGAAACCTCGCCGGGCATCGGCGTCGGCGGGCGTTTCCACGCCTTTCGGCGGGAAGCCGTCGATCACCCCCACTACTCCACGGCCCTGGCTGGTTTCCGCGGTCACTACCTGCACGGGGTTGGCGCTGGCGCAGTAGATGCCGCACACCTCGGGCACGTCCTTGATGCGCCCCAGCACGTTGATCGGATAGCCGTCACGCAGGGTCACCACGAAGATGTGCCCGGCGCCCACGGTTGAGGCGTTGCGGGCGGCCATGGCCTTCAAGTCTTCATCGTTGCCGTCCACCCGCGTGAGGCACGGGCCGGAGGCTTCGTTGAACGCGATGCCAAATTTCATCTGCGGGACGGTATTGACGATGGCCTCGTAAATGTCTTCGACGGACTTGATGAAGTGCGTCTGCCCAAGAATGACGTTGCCGCCCTCGGGGATTTCAAGCGGCGCGATTCCAAATCGGATTGCATTATGCCAGTCCATAATCGGAGTATAAACTCCCCCGCCGTTGAGAGTCCGCGGCCCTGAGAGTTTGTTTTTTTCTGGCTACTGAAACACCTGGTCGAGCGGGACCACCCTGATGTTTTCGCCGCGCAGACCCAGGGTCCATTTTTCCACGGTCTTGTCTTCTTCCATGATGGCGGCGGGCTTGGGCGAATTGTACTTCATGGGCGATGGGTCGCCGCTCGAAAGCTGCCGCTTCAGGCCCTCTGCGTCGCTGGAGACGGCCACGATCGCCCGGCCGTTGGGACGGTCGAGATAGCGCTGGATGGCGCGGTTCACGTCGTCCCGCGTGAGCCTTGCGAGGCCCGTTTTCAGGTACTGGTTGTAGTTGGGGATGCCGTAAAACAGGCTGTCGACGGCATAGCCCAGCTCGGCGCTCTTGGTCCGCGTAAGCAGGTTGGCGTATTTGACCAGGAACCCGCGTGTGCGCTCGAAGTCGCCGGCCGGGATGCCCTCTTTGACCAGCTTGTCCAGTTCGTAGAGCGCCAGGCGCAAGGCGAATTTGGCGTTGGGCGGCTCCACGGGGCGGATCCAGATCTGGAAAATCTGCGAGCGGCGCGCCAGGTTCGGGCTGGGCTCGAACTGAAACATGCCGCGGGGAAAGTACTCGA
Organism: Terriglobia bacterium; assembly: GCA_963767595.1. GTDB lineage: Bacteria > Acidobacteriota > Terriglobia > Bryobacterales > Bryobacteraceae > BOG-224. The sequence goes on along the minus strand of CAVYEK010000013.1, from coordinate 225,789 downwards.
TATAGGCGTAGTCTCCGTAATTCAATCCGCGCTGTTCGCGAATCCGGTCATAAAGAACGCCGCCGCTCATGCGGTGCTGGCCGAGATACGAAGCGGCCACCAGGAGCGCCGCGTAATCGGGGCTGGCGCGGGTGATGGGGATAGGAAAGCCGATCGAAAACGCCACCGAGCGCGTGTCTTTATCCACGACCACGGCGCGATTGGCGGCGATAGCGGAAGCCGGGATCTCGCGCCGGCGGGGCGCCTGGCCCTCGGGCAGCCCGCGGAAGTCTTTCTTCATGCCTTCGAGAAACGCGGCGCTGAACCCTCCCGCGATTCCCAGAATCAGGTTGGACTGGGTGTACCGGGCGCGGTAGAAGCTCTTTATGTCGTCGAGCGTGATCTTCTCGATCGCGCTTATCGTGCCCACCGAGTAGGGGCCGTAGGGCGTGCCGGCATAGATGTTCTGGTACAAGACTTCCTTGCCAAGCTCTTCGTCGTTGTTGCCGCGCAGGCCCACGCGCAGGTAGTTAATCGCATCGTCCTTGACGCGCCGGAGATCGTCCTCGCGCCAGCCGGGTTCGAGGAGCATGGCGCGCACCAGCTTGTAATAGGCATCCAGGTTGTCGGCATGGGTGGCGCCGTGGAAGGTGGACATCTCCTTATCGACTTGGGCGCCGATGGAGGCCGCCATGGGAAACATGGCATCCACTATCTGGCGGTAGGTCAGGTTTCTCGTGCCGCCCTCGGCGAGCATGTGGGCGGTGAGGTACGCCAGGCCGGGCTTATCCACGGGATCGTCGGCCGAACCCGTGGTGAAAACGATGCGGAGGGTGATCAGGGGCGATTTTCCGGGCAGTTGAGTGATTCGCATTTGGGCCATTGCGGCGCAAGCCGCCATCAAGAGAGTGATACACGCCCGTGGAACGGGCTTCCAGCCCGGCCCAGAGGGCTCCCCGCCCGCATTCTCACGGGCATTCTTCCTCGGACCTTTCATTGGACGCCTCCGGAAGCCGGCCCGGTCAGGGTGGCGATGGTGCGGCCGCTATCGACGAGATAGCGCGCGGCGGCCTTTTGCACGTCCTGGGGCGTGAGCTGGGCGTACAGGTCGTAAAGCCGGTTGAGCGTCTCGGGCGTCCGCCGCAGGGCCACCATCGAGGCGGCGATCTGCGCCACGCTTTCACTGTTGTCCATACGCAGCGCCAGGGCGTAACGCAGGTGTTTCTTCACCACCTCGAGGCGGGCGGCGTCCACGGGCTGGTCGCGAAAGCTCTTCACGGTTTCGAGAATGCGGTCGCGAACCTGGTCCACGCCGGCCGCCGTTTTCACGCGCGCCTCAATGGTGAAAAGCGAAGGATCCACATTGGAGGGCGCGGAGCCATCGAGGAAATCCACCTTCTGTTCTTCGATCACCAACTTCTGATACAGATCCGAGGTGGGCGAAAACGCCAGGAAGGCGAGGGCGTCCAGGGCGGCGGTGTCCTTGGAGCTGTCGCTGTAGGCGGGGGCCTTGAAGGCGATGGTCAGCAGCGGCAAGGTGGGCGACGGCCAATCGACGTGCGCCGAACGCGGGGCGGTCTGCGGCGGCTCGATGGGAATGGCGGGCTTGTATCCGCCGCGCTTCCACCCGCCCCAGTACTTGTCCGCCAGCGCGCGGACAGCCTTGGGGCGCACGTCGCCGGTCACGACGATGGTGACGTATTCGGGCCGGTAATAGCGCTCGAAGAACTTCAGGCTGTAGTCGAACTGGTTGGGCATGTCCTCGATGTCCTTGAGGAAGCCCATGGTGGTGTGTTTGTAAGTGTGGCTGTCGAAGGCCGCGTCGTGGAGCGCTTCCTCCAGCTTGTTGGCGGGGTCGGAGCTGTTCTTGTTGTACTCGCCCAGCACGGCCAGGGTCTCGGTCTTGAAATCGGCCTCGGTGTACTTGAGGTTCCGGAAGCGGTCGGCTTCCATGGCCAGCACGGTTTCCAGGTCTTCTTTTGAAAACGTGGTGTGGTAGCAGGTGAAGTCGTCGGTGGTGAAGGCGTTGGAGGATGCTCCGATACGGCGAATGGTCTCGTCGTACCTGGCGGGAGGAAACTGCGCGGTTCCCTTGAACATCAGGTGTTCGAAAAGGTGGGCGAAGCCGGTGTGCCCGGGCTCCACCTCATTGCGGGAGCCGGTCTGGACCACGATGAAGGTGGCCGCGATGTTGGGGTAGTCCGTGGGGACGGTAATCAGCCGCAAGCCGTTGGGCAGATCGTCCTGCACGAACGGATACGGGAAAATCTTCTGCACGGAGGGTTGCGCGGCCAAGCCCGCGGCGCAAAATCCCAGGGCGAACAAGAGCAATCGGAAGTCCATCACACACCTATTGTGGCTCAGAAATTCGAGGACAAGAGAGAGGAAGAGAGGTGGCCGGAGGGTTCCTTTTGACGCAGAGACGCCGAGACGCCGAGAGATTCGAAGATGGAAGAGAGAGGATCGGAGAGGGTAGGAGAGGTGGCCAGCTCCTCTCGTTGTCCTAATCTCAAATTCTCTGCGTCGCGGCGTCTCTGCGTCAAACCCTTCTCCTTTCTGACGCCGAGACGCCAGGATTCGAGGGCGGAAGTCAAGCGAAGATCCTCTCTGTTCTCCCTCCGAAATCCTCTCTTGTCCTCTTCCTCTCAAATTCTCTGCGTCGCGGCGTCTCTGCGTCAAAACCTTCTCCTCTAGAATAGAATTCGTGGCTCCTTTGACGTTTCAGCAGGCGCGCGAAGCCATGGTTGCCCGTGTGCGCGACACGCGTCCGGGGCCGGCCGTGGAAGAAGTGCGGTTGGAAGACGCCGCCGGGCGCGTGCTGGCGCTCGATGTCACGGCGGACCGCGATGCGCCGGCGCTGGCGCGCTCGGTGCGCGACGGGTTCGCGGTACGCGCGGCGGATGTGCCGGGCGAGTTGAGCGTGATCGGCGAAGTGCGGGCGGGCGAGCGGTTCGCCGGTGAAGTGGGGCCGGGCCAGGCGGTGGAGATCATGACCGGCGCGCCGGTGCCCGCCGGCGCGGATGCGGTGGTGATGGTGGAGTACGCCACGCGCCAGGACGGGCGAGTGCGCATCGACAGCGAGGCCGCGCCGCGGCAGTTCATCAACGAGCGCGGGTGCGAGGCCCTCGCCGGGGCGGTGGCGCTCCCCGCGGGGATGCGCCTGGACTATGGCGGCGTGGCGGCCCTGGCGGCGTTCGGCTGCGAGCGGGTGGCCGTTTTCGCCAAACCCGTAGCGGCCATTCTGGCCACCGGGGACGAAATCGTCGAGGTAGGCGAGACGCCGCAAGCGTTCCAGATTCGCAATTCGAACGCCTGGGCGCTGGCGGCGCAGGTGGCGCGCGCCGGCGGAGATCCGCGCATGTTGCCCATCGCGCGGGACAACCGGGCGCACACCCGCGAGCTGATCGAACGCGGGATGGAGGCCGACCTGCTGCTGATTTCGGGGGGCGTCTCGGCGGGCAAGTACGACGTGGTGGAAAGCGTACTGGCGGACCTGGGGGCCGAGTTCTTCTTCGACCGCGTGCTGATCCAGCCGGGACAGCCGCTGGTGTTCGGGCGCGCCCGCGGCAAGTTCTTCTTCGGTCTGCCGGGCAACCCGGCATCCACCATGGTGACCTTCGAACTCTTCGCGCGGGCCGCGCTGGAGTTGCTCGGCGGGCAGCGGGAAATCGCCCTGAAGATGCCGTGGGCGCGGCTGACGCGCGAGTTCCGGCACCGCCCCGGCGTGACGCGCTTTCTGCCGGCGCTGGTTGGCGCGGACGGATCCGAGATTACACCGCTCGGCTGGAGCGGCTCCGGCGATATACCCGCCATGGCGCGCGCCAACGCCTTTCTGGTGGCCGACGCCGATCGCGCGGAGTACGCCCGCAACGACCTTATCCGGATGCTGCTCAAATGAAGAAGCTCTCGCACTACGATTCGGCCGGCGCCCCGCGCATGGTCGACGTTTCCAGGAAACCAGCCACCGCCCGCCGGGCGCGCGCGCACGCCTTCGTGCGCATTTCGCCGGCGGTGGTGCAGAAGTTGCCGAAGAATCCCAAGGGGAACCCGCTCGAGATCGCCCGCATCGCGGGAATCCAGGCCGCCAAACGCGCCTCCGAGCTGATTCCCCTGTGCCACCCGTTGATGCTCACGCACGTGGAAGTGGAGGTGGAAGTGGAGAGGGACGGGGTGCGGATCGTTTCGAGCGCCGCCACCACCGGGCAGACGGGAGTCGAGATGGAGGCGCTGGCCGCCGCCGCGGTGGCGGCCCTGACGATCTACGATATGACCAAGGCGCTCGACAAGGGAATCGAAATCCAGGATTTGTATTTGCTCGAAAAGACCGGAGGAAAAAGCGGCGATTTTCGCCGCGGGGGCTTCCGGGGAGGGGTCGATGATAAACGCCGCGGTTCTGACGATTAGCGATTCCGTGGACGCCGGAACGCGCGCCGATCTTTCGGGGCCGGCCGTGCGTGAACGATTGGAACAACTGGGCTGGAGAGTCTCGGTGATGGAGGTGATTCCGGACGAGGCGCCGGCGATTTCGGCGCGCCTGGCTACTCTGGCGGATGGCGGGCAGGTTTCGGCCATTTTCACCACCGGCGGTACCGGCGTAGCGGCTCGCGACGTGACCCCGGAAGCCACACGCGTGGTGTTGCATCGGGAAATCCCCGGAATGAGCGAACTGATGCGGGCGCAGGGCCGGAAATTCACGCCTTTGGCGGCGCTCTCGCGCGCCGTGGCGGGCACGCGCGGAATGGTGCTGATCGTGAATCTGCCGGGTTCGCCCAAGGGCGCGGTGGAATCGCTCGATGCTATCCTGGAATTGGCCCCCCACGTGCTAGAGCTGCTGCGGGGGCAGACTGGGCACCCGGGGGCAAGGGGGGAATAGTATGCGAATTTTACTACTAACGGCGCTTTGCGGCCTGCTGGCCGCGCAGTCCACCATTCGTCCTTTGGATCCCAACGAGCCGCCCAAGCCGACGCCCGCACCCCAGGCCACCCCGCTTCCCCCCTCGTCACCCGCTCGGGAGCCGGGCGACACGCCTTTTGTCGTTTCGGTCCACGAGGTAGTGGCGCCGGTGATTGTTCTGGGCCGGCACGGCGATTATGTAAACAACATCAAGCCCTTCGAGTTTCACCTGTTCGACGACGACGTAGAGCAGAACATCAACGTCTACACCTCCTTCGCGCCCATATCGCTGGTGCTGCTGATCCAGGCGAACGCCCACGCCGACCCGATCCTGCCGCAGGTGAACAAGATTGGCAACCTGATTGGCCCGCAAGTGATCGGCGATGACGGCGAGACGGCCCTGATCGCCTACGATTCGCGCATCCGGGTGCTCCAGGATTTCACCACGGACCGCAACAAGATTACCCAGGCGGTCAAGAAGATTCAGGCGGGGAGCGAGAGCAATCGCATGGTAGACGCGGTGTGGGAGGGCATGCGCCTGTTGAAAGCCCGTCCTTTCGGCCGCCGCAGAGTGATCCTGTTGATTGGCGAGACGCGCGATATGGGAAGCGAGATCCGCGCCCGCGAGGTGATGATCAACCTCCAGTTGAACAACATAACCCTGTATTCGGTGGATATGTCGCGCTTCATCACCACTGTGATGGCCCAGGCCAAGCCGGGCCGGCCGGATCCGCTGCCACCGGCGGCGTATCCGCTGCCGCCCGGCGTGGCGGCCACGCCCACTGCGGTGCAGCAAATGTACGGGATCAACAGCCGGGCCGAGTTTCTTCCGCTGATGCAGGAGATTTTCCTGGATGCCAAGGCCATCTTCAAGGTGAACCCGGTGGAGTTGTTCACCAGGGCGACGGGCGGCTCGGAATTCGGTTTTCACAGCCAGCGCTCGCTGGAAGAAGCGCTGACCTTGATCGGGGAGCGGCTGCACGCCGAGTACACCGTGTCCTACACGCCGAACAACACCGTCAAGAGCGGCTACCACGCGATTCGGGTGGAGATTGCCGACCATCCCGACGTGGAAAAGGTAATCACGCGCCTGGGTTACTATCTGGGCGCCCAGCAGACGCAGGAATGAGGTGGGACAGACGATCGGTTTCCGTCGTCTGTCGTCCGCCCCACCTGACAGACGACGGAAACCGATCGTCTGTCCCACTCCCTGGAGAATGGAGCGGCGCTATTTCTTTGTGTTTGTGGGCTTGGCGGGAGCGCGCACGATGATGCGAACCGCGCGGTCGCCTTCGTCGGCGGCGATGTAGCGGACGGTGACGCGGGCGTTCACCTGAGGCTTGGGACCCTCGAACTTGGTTTGAGGCGTGATGACAAAGGTCTTGGTGTCCTTGGGCTCCGCGCGAACAACCGTGAGGCTGGTGGCGTCAACGGCTGTGATGATGCCCGAGAACATCGGCGCGGCTGCTGGAGCAGGCTGCTGCGCGACGCTCGGTTGGAGCGCCGCCGCCGAGACGAGGGCCACGACGAAGAGGGCGTACAAGATAAACCGCACGATATCAGGGTATTCCAAAGGCATGAAGCGAAGGTAAAGGGGCCATTAAAGTTCCTTCATTAAGAGGCCGCCGGCTGGCCGACGAGGTCGACCGTGCCGGGGCCCACGCCGGGCGCGGGAAGCCGGATGGTGAAGCACGTGCCGTGGCCCACGGAACTCTCCACCTGGATCTTGCCGCCGTGGGCTTTGACGATCCACGCCACGAAGCTGAGGCCCAACCCCAGACCCTGCTCCGGCGACCCGCCGGAGGAACCCGGCACGCGGTAGAAGCGGTCGAAAATGTGCTTCAAGTGCTCGGCGGCGATGCCCCGTCCGGTGTCTCGGACCGCCAGTTCGATGGCATCGTCCGGCGAACCGGGCGCGCGCACGGACAAGGCGACCTCGCCGCCCTCGGGAGTGAATTTGATAGCGTTCGAGAGCAGGTTGGTTATGAGACGCTCCACCTGGACGCGATCAGCCTCCAGGAAGCAGTCCGCGGGCAAGTCGGCGGTGAGGCGCACGCCGGCCGCTTCGGCGGGGATCTGATACTGCTCCACCATGTCCCGCGAGACTTCGCACAGGTCGAGGTGCGATTTCTGGAGCGTCAGTTGGCCCGATTCGGCCTGCGAGAGCAGCAGCAGGGCGCGCACGATCTGCGACAGCCGGTCGATATCCTGCAAGGCGTTGAACATGGCCTCGCGGTATTGCTCGGTGGTCTGGGCGGTGAAGAGCGCCACTTCGAGCTGCCCGCGAATGGCGGTGATGGGCGTGCGCAATTCGTGGGAAACGTCGGTGGAGAACTGTTTCATTTGCCCGAAGGAGGATTCCAGCCGCTCGATCATGCGATTGAAGGTGCGAATGAGGTAGTCGAGCTCGTCGCCGGCGTCGCGAACGGGAATGCGCAAACTGAGGTTGGAGCCGGAGATGCGCTGGGCGGCCACAGCCACGGAGCGCACCGGGGCAAGCGCGCGCCCGGCCGCGATCCAGCCGAGGAAGGACCCCAGGATCAAGGCCGCGGGGACGACTCCCACGCAAAGCCAGGTGAACTGCCGCAGGGTGTTGTTGTACGGACGAAGCGGCAGCCCGATAGCCACATAGTAGGGCTGCCCGTGGCCCGGCCCCAACAGGTGCTCCTCGTCGAAGACGATGCCGGACCGAACCAGAAACTGGTCCCCTTGAGCGTTGCGACGCACCGTCCAGAACGGCATGGGCTCGGTGTTGGCGCGTAAGACGGCGGCGGCTCGGCTCACCTTTTCCCGGATCTCGGCCGCCGGCTCCAGACCAATTTCCCTGAAGGACGGCGATATGGCGGGAGCTTGCGTGTCGAATGCGGGGATCGCTTGGCCTTCGCGGTCCGTGACGAGGTAGATGCGCTTGATATTGAGGACGATGCGGCTTTCCTCGCTATCCAGTGGATCGTAATACCAGACGGCCTCGTTCGGCATGCCCTTGTCGGGCGGCTCGATGCGCAGGTAGCCCTTCATCGCCGCCCATTCCTGATCGAGAACGGCGTGGGCCTGGTCGTCGAGCCCCGTGGCGATGCCGTGGCGCAGCAAGCCCGTAACGCCGATCATGGGCACGATGAAGAAGATCGCGTAGGTGGCGGTGAGGCGGAACCGTAAACCGCGAGCCAGGCGCCGGAGATCGCGTGTTCGAATCACGCTACGCCTGCCGTTCGACGCCCTGCCCGGCGGGCTTTTCGGCCCCTTCGATCATGTAACCGATGCCGCGCACGGTCTGGATCAGCTTCATCGGATAGCGGTCGTCGATCTTGCCGCGGAGGTGCCGGATGTAAACGTCCACGATGTTGGTAAGGCCGTCGTAATCCATGTCCCAGACGTGCTCCACGATCATGGTGCGGCTCAAGGGGCGGCCCTTGTTGCGCATCATGTATTCGAGGATGCCGAATTCCTTGGGCGCCAGATCGATGGTTTCGCCGGAGCGGGCCACTTTGCGGCGGATGCAGTCGAGCGAGAGGTCGGCCACCTGCAGCTTCTCGGGAGTGGGTTGGCCGCGGCGGAGCAGGGCGCGCACGCGGGCCAGAAGCTCGACGAAGGCGAAGGGCTTCACCAGGTAATCGTCGGCCCCCTGTTCCAGGCCCTTGACGCGATCTTCAAGGCCGCTGCGCGCGCTGAGGATGAGAACCGGCGGGCCGGGGGTGCGGTCGCGGATCTTTTCGAGCACTTTGAGGCCGTCCATGTCGGGAAGCCCGAGATCGAGGACTACGATGTCGTAATCCGCGGACTGGAGATGGTCCAGGGCCTCCCCGCCGGTAAGGGCGGCATCCACGGCGTAGCCAGCGCCTTGAAGCCCGCGGCACAGGAAGTCGGCGATTCTCTTCTCGTCCTCCACCACCAGGATTCTCATTTGCTTTCAGCTTAGCGCATGACCGGTTTCCAAAACGGCCGCGGCTGGGAAGCGCGACGCGCCCGCAGGCTCCGCGGTGGAGTTTCCGCCCGGCGTCACCGGCTACAATCGGAACTGTGCCGGGCGTTTATCTTGCCTACCCCTTCTGCGCGCAGAAGTGCACGTTTTGCAATTTCGCGTCCGGGGTGTTTCCGCGCGAGCTGGAAGCGCGCTATATGGGCGCGCTGCAAGCGGAGATCCGGGGGCACGTGTGGCAGTGGCGGCCCGAAACCGTTTACTGGGGCGGCGGCACGCCCGGCAATCTCGAACCCCGCGACTTGCGGGAAGTCCTCGATCTCATCCCCGGCCGCCCCTGGCTCGAAGCTACCATCGAAGCCACCCCCGGCGGGCTCACCGCCCCAAGGGCCCATGCGTGGGCCGAGTGCGGCATCAATCGCGTGAGCCTGGGCGTGCAGTCGTTCGTGGAAAAAGAGATCCGGCGCGCCGGCCGCAAACACACCGCCCAGACCGTGGCGGACGAGTTGCGGCTTCTCGAATCGGCCGGCATCCGCAACTGCAACATCGACCTCATCGCGGGCCTCGCCGGCCAGACCGAAGGGAGCTGGCGCGAATCGCTCGATTGGATCGAGCGCCTGGCCCCGCCGCACGTTTCCGTTTACATGCTGGAGGTTGATGAAGACAGCCGCCTGGGGAAGGAAATGCTGCGCGGCGGCGCGCGCTACGGCGCGGCCGAAACCCCCGCCGAAGAGCAGGTGGTGGAGTTCTATGAAATGGCCGTCGAGCGCCTGGCCGCCCTGGGAATTCCGCGCTATGAAATCTCCAACTTCGCCCGCCCGGGCTGGGAATCGCGCCACAACCTGAAGTACTGGAAAATGGAGCCCTACGCCGGTTTCGGGGCCGACGCCCACTCCTTCGACGGGCGGGTGCGCCGCCAGAATCCCGAAACGGCCGCGGAGTACGTCGAGCGGGCTGGAAGCGGCTCTTTCTCCTGTGGGACAGACCATCGCTTTTTGTGGTCTGTCGAAGCCGCGCCCGACAGACTCGTCTGTCCCACTTGTGGGGCGGGCGCGTCGCAGAACCGCTCCCTGACGGGGCGCCCTCTGGGCCCGGCTCGGGAAGCCTCCGAAGAGCGCTTCTTCCTGGGACTGCGCCTGGCCGCCGGCATCCGCCCCACTCCCGGCGAGTGGCTGCGCTTCGGCCCGCCCATCCGCCGCTTTCTCGATGCCGGCCTCCTCGAAACCGAAGGCGGCGCGATCCGCCTCACCAACCGCGGCGTGCTCTTTTCCAACGAAGTGTTTCAGGAATTCATCGGCCTATGATCGATCTGCGCAGCGACACCGTAACCAAGCCCACCCCCGCCATGCGGCGCGCCATGATGGAAGCCGAAGTCGGCGACGACGTTTACGGCGAAGACCCAACGGTAAACCGCCTGGAGGGGCGCGCGGCCGAAATCACCGGCAAGGAGGCCGCCCTGTTCGTCCCCTCCGGCTCGATGGGGAACACCATCGCCGTGAAACTGCACACCGAGCCCGGCCAGGAGGTGATCTGCGATTCACGCGCGCACGTGCTCGACTACGAGCTGGCCATGGTGGGCTGGTTCTCCGCATGCGTGGTGCGCGCGATTCCCACCGAGGATGGCATTCTATCCTGGGAGGAAATCGAGCGGCGCATCCGTCCGCCGGCCCCGAACTGGGCCCCCACCGGCCTCATCGAGATCGAAAACACCCACAACATGGCCGGCGGAACCATTTACCCGCTGGCCGCCATTCGCCAGATCGCCGAGGGGGCCCATGCGCGCGGCCTCCCGGTCCACATGGATGGCGCCCGCGTCTTCAACGCCGCCGCCGCGCTGGGCGTGCCGGTGAGCGAGATCGTGGAGCCCGTCGACACGGTGATGTTCTGCCTCTCCAAGGCGCTGGGAGCCCCGGTGGGCTCCATGCTGGCGGGTCCCGCCGATCTGGTTGCCAGGGGCCGCCTCCACCGCAAGCGCCTGGGCGGCGGTATGCGCCAGGCAGGCGTGCTGGCCGCCGCCGGGCTGGTGGCCCTGGAGGAAACACCCCGGCGCCTGCCGGAAGATCACGCCAATGCACGTTTCCTGGCGGAGGGTTTGGCCCACATTCCCGGCATCCAGGTGGACCCCCGGAAGGTGGCCACCAACATCGTGATTTTCGATGCCAGCGGCACGGGCCTCTGGAGCGCCGAAATCTCCGCGCGCCTGAAGCGCCGCGGCGTGCTTCTCAACGGCATCGACCCGCGCCGGATGCGCGCCGTGACGCACTACGACGTGGATCGCGAGGCCTGCGTCGAAGCCCTGGAAGCGCTCGCGGAAGCGGTGGTATCATAGCCCTTAAGCCCTGCATTTTCGTGGAATTAAGGAACCGCCCGGGGGCCCCGCGCGTCCCTCGGTCTCTGTTCCACGGAGATCATTTTGTTCAGGACTGGTATTTTACATGGTCAAAGCGGCAGTAAGGCGGTATCGGAGCGCTCTGCTCCTGCTGGCGGCATCGGCGGCGCCGGCCCAGCAGTATGTCATTTCGACGCTGGCGGGCGGCGCGCCCCCCGCTAACGTCGCGTCCGCCGCCGGCATCTCCATCGGGCAGCCGAACCGGGTGACGGCGGACAGTTCGGGCAATGTGTATTTCAGCAGCCTGAACTGCGTCTTCAAGCTGGGTACGAACGGTTCTCTGGCGCTGATTGCGGGCAACTCCCGCGCCGGGTTCTCGGGCGATGGCGGCCCGGCCGTCAACGCCCAGTTGAACGGGCCGCAGGGCTTGGCCGTGGATTCCTCCGGCAATATCTACATTGCCGACAGTGGGAACAACCGTGTGCGCCTGGTCAACGCCTCCGGCATCATCTCCACTTTCGCCGGCAATGGCCTGCCGGGGGCCTACGCGGCGGTGGGCGACTGGAGCCCCGCCCCGCAGGGCAACCTGCACCTGCCTTCGGGCGTGGCGGTGGATCCATCGGGCAACGTATATATCGCGGACACCCGCAATCATTCCATCCGCAAGGTGGATGCCAGCGGGCCCAACGCCGGCCTCATCCGAACCATCGCCGGAAACACCTACGCCGGCTACATGGGAGACGGCCTCTTAGCCCTCAACAACAGCGAATTCAGCGGTCCGGAGGATGTGGCCCTCGATTCCCAGGGGAATATCTACATCGCCGACACCGGCAACGCCTACATCCGCAAGATCACCACCGATGGCATGCTCAATTCCATCGCCGGCGACGGCAGCATCGGCTATTCCGGCGATGGCGGGCTGGCCACCGGAGCGGGCCTGTTTCAGCCGACCGCCATTGTGGTGGACGCCGCCGGCGACGTATACATCGCCGACACGGCCGACAACCGCGTGCGCATGATCAATACCAAGCTCGACATCAATACCATCGCGGGCAACGGTTCTCCCGGATACGGGGGCGATAACGGTCCCTCCGGCGCCTCGCAACTGAACACGCCCACCGGCGTCGCTGTGGATTCGGCGGGGAACCTGTACGTGGCCGATTCGCTGAACGGACGGGTCCGCAAGATTCCCCAAACCGCCACTATCTCCACGGTGGCCGGCAACGGCGTATACAGCTACTCGGGCGACGGCGGCCCGGCGTCCAAGGCCGAGGCGCGCCTTCCCCAGGCGGTGGCGGTGGATGCCTCCGGGAATCGCTATATCGCCGATTCCGGCAACCATGTGGTGCGCAAGGTGGCCGCGAATGGCGTCATCACCACCATCGCGGGCAACGGAACGGCGGGCTTTGGCGGCGATGGCGGCAGCGCCGTCAGCGCCCAACTGAACACTCCCACGGGCGTGGCCGTGGACAAGTCCGGTACTATCTACATCGCCGATAGCGGCAATAATCGCATACGCAGAATCGCTCCGTCCGGCTCCATTTCCACCTACGCCGGAACCGGCGCGGCCGGGTTCGCGGGCGATGGCGGCGCGGCCTCGAGCGCCCAACTGTACGTTCCCTTCGGCCTGGCCGTGGACGCCTCCGGGAACCTCTACATCGCCGAGTTGGGCAACCACCGCGTGCGCAAGGTGTCCGCCTCCGGCACGATAACCACCGTGGCCGGCAACGGGACCTCGGCCTTTGCCGGCGACGGAGGCCCGGCCGTCAATGCCCAGCTCAACTCTCCGCAGAGCGTGGCGGTGGACTCGGCCGGCAATATCTACATCGCCGACACGCTCAACTTCCGCGTGCGCATGGTTACCGCCGGGGGCCTGATCGAAACCGTCGCCGGCAACGGCACAGCCGGATATTCCGGCGACCTGGGACAAGCCACCGCGGCGCAAATCGCCAGCGCAACCGGCGTCGCGGTGGATTCCGTGGGCAGCCTCTACATTTCCGACGGCGCCAGCCACATCCGCAAGGTCTACCCCAACGGCATCATCCAAACCATCGCCGGCAACGGCGTCGCCGGCTATGGGGGAGACGGCGGGGCCGCCGTCAACGCCCGGATCGATACTCCCGGAGGGCTGGCCGTGGATTCTACGGGCGACATCTACTTCGCGGATACCCACAACAACGCCGTCCGCATGTTGCAGCCCAGCCCTTCCGGCATCAACGTCGCGGCCGTGGTCAACGCCGCCAGCAACCTGTTGGGCGCGGTCGCGCCGGGCGAGCTGGTGGTGCTCTACGGCTCCGGATTGGGCCCCGCCGCACTGGCCCAATTCCAGCTCAACGCCGAAGGCATGGTCCCCACGAGTCTGGCGGGCACAACCGTATTCTTCAACGGCGCCGCCGCTCCCGTGATCTACTCATCGGCCAACCAGGTGGCCGCCATAGTTCCTTTCGCCACCCATGGCGCCAGCGTGGAAGTGGTGGCTCTCTACCAGGGGCAACTCTCCACCGCCGCGCCGCTCCAGCTCGCCGCCGCGGCCCCCGCGATCTTCACCCTGGATACGTCCGGCCAGGGGCAGGCCGCCGCGGTGAATCAGGATAATACCAACACCATCAACGGCGCGGCTCACCCCATCAAGATCGGAAACTACATCGCGCTCTATATCACCGGCGCCGGCCAGACCAACCCGCCCGGCGTGGACGGCCTCCCAGGCGCGGTTCCATTCCCCCAGCCCACGCAACAGGTGACGGCGACCATCGGCGGGCAGCCGGCCTACGTGCAATACGCCGGGGGCGCTCTGGGGCTGGTGGCCGGCGCGATGCAGGTCAACCTTCAGATTCCGGCTGGAATCACGCCCGGCAATGCCGTGCCCGTCACGGTGCAGGTGGGAACCGCCACGACGCCCGCCGGGGTGACCATCGCGGTGACCAACTGAGGGGTGCGCCCCGCGCCGGTTCAAACGCCCGGAGCGGGCGGCCGTTCCTCCAGGAAAGACTCCGTCTCGGCCCGCGTGGGAATGGAGGATTGCGCGCCGGGCCGCGCCACCGAGAGGGCCGCCGCCGCGCAGGCGAACCGCAGGGCGGCTTCCATGCCCCGCCCTTCGGCCAGCGCCACCGCCAATGCTCCGTTGAAGGTGTCGCCCGCGGCGGTGGCGTCGCGAGCCTCGACGGCGAACGCGGGCATGCGGACCCGCTGGCGGCCATCCGAGTAGAAGCAGCCCCGATCGCCCAGCTTGAGGACCACCGCGCGCGGACCCATGCCGAGCAGGTCGTGCGCCAGTCCCGGCGCTTCGGCCAATGTCACTCGGGCGGCGGGGCGGCCCAGCAGCAGCAGGGCCTCGCTTTCATTGGGCGTGAGAATGTCCACGCGCTCGAGCAACGCCGGGTCGAGCCGCCGCGCGGGAGCGGGATCGAGAACCGTCGCGAGCCCCTCTTCGCGCGCCAGAGCGAGCGCCGCCGCCACCGTGTCGAGCGGGGTCTCGAGTTGGAATAAGGCATGGCTCGCGCCGCGGAATACGCGGCGCATCGCCTCCACGTCCGCGGCCGCCAGCGCGTGGTTCGCTCCGGAGGCTACCACGATGGAGTTCTGCCCCGCGCGATCCACCCAGATCAGCGCCACTCCGGTGGCCTCGGCGCGCGTGGCATACACCGCCGACGCGTCCACGCCGGCGGCGGAAAGGCTGGCCTTCAAGTGGTCCGCGAAAACGTCGTAGCCCACCCGGCCGATCATCCGCACATCCACCCTGGTGGCGCCCAGCTTGGCCGCCGCGCAGGCCTGATTGGCCCCTTTGCCGCCGGGAATCGTGCGGAAATCGCGACCCAGCGCCGTTTCGCCCGGGGCCGGCAGCCTGTCCACGGACACCACGAAGTCCATGTTGAGGCTTCCCACCACCACCAGCGCGGGTCTCATCTCCCCAGGTCGATGCCGAGCTTCTTCAGCTCCTCGGAGTAATACCGCCGGTGCAGCAGGTCCCACTCCTCGCTTCCTTCGGGGATCTCGCGCTTCTGGCCGCGGATCTTCTGGCGCACCGCGCGGTCCACCTTCTCCTCGGCCACCAGCAGCTCCAGCATCACGCGCATGATCTCCAGCCGGACGTTGTTGACGTCCTTATCCCGCAGCCGCAGATCGTGGCTCTTGCGCAACGTCTCCACCAGCTTGTGCGAGATCTGGGTGACTTTGTCGCGCGACAGCTTCATATTGTCGCCCGTGTCGCGGCCGGAAGCGCGCACCACCTTGCGCTGCATGATGAGGGTGTTCTTGATACGCCGGAACATTTCCTGGTAACTCACGCCCTCGCGCCGCATGTAGTCGCTATATTGGCTGAGCAGCTCCCGCACCTCGTCGTTCAGGCGGTCCTCCACCGCCAGCTCCGCGTTGATGGCCTCGGCCATCTTCTCGGCCACCGCGTCGGGCGCGGTGGTTTCGATCACGCCGGGGGTGAGTCTCCTTACGAGTTGCCGGGAAAGGTAGGCGACGAATTCTCTGGCGAGCAGCATTCTTAATGTCTTTGCGTGTTCCGAAAACGTAGTTTATCATGTAAGCCACGCCATCACCCAACCGGAGCGAATGGGGCGATACCATACGGATGGCCCCGCCGAACCGTGCTGAACATTACGTATCGTGCGCCATTTGGGAACGTGGCGTGCTTTGGCGTTGGCGATAATGCATCTGAATACGTGTAGCGATGCCAACCAGACCAGGCGGCCAGAACACTAGCGAGGCACCTCATGAACGATTACGCCGAACCCCTTTATTCCGACGATCCGCTGTCTTATCTGCCCCGCAGGCAGGTGCGGGAATTCGCCAAGAATCGTGTGATTTACAGCCCCTTGCAGCCCTCCGACCACCTCTATGTGGTGATCCTCGGCCGTGTCAAGCTGGCCACCGCCGCTGAAGACGGTTGCCAGACTATCGCGCGGATCGTGTGCACCGAAGGTCTGTTCGGTGAGTCGTCGCTGATCGCTCCACGGTCCTCCGCGGAAACCGCCACCGCTCTGGACGCCGTAAGCCTGATGTCCTGGAGCCGCAACGAAATCGAACAGCACATCGAGCGCGAGCCGAGCCTCGGGCTGGCCCTGACGCAGTACATGGTGCGCCAATGCCTAGTGCTTCAGGACCGCATCGAAAGCATGGCGATCCACAAGACCCCCGAACGGGTCATGCTGGCGCTGATCCAATTGGCCGAGACGCTGGGGACGCCGATGCCGGACGGCTCGGTGCGGGTCTCCGCCCTCACGCACTACGCCATCGCCGAATATGTGGGAACCTCGCGCGAGATCGTCACCTTCCAGATGAACCGGCTCCGCCGCCTGGGCATGCTGCGCTATTCCCGCCGGTCCATCGAGGTCTACGCCCAAGCCCTGGCCGAATCCCTTCACCAGCAGGGCGTCTCGGTTCACCACTCCGCCGCCACGGCGGCGCTGGCGGCGGGTTAACCGAAGGGTAGGCCGGACTTCGGCACAAGCTTGAGCAGGCGTTTTCGCCTGCCAACCGGTTTCTCGCGGTTTCCCACCCCGGGATCTTCCGAGATGGGGAACTTCCCCCCACATTGGTCCGAAAAGCGTATACCCGGGGACGGGGAACTTTTCCCGGCCAACGGGTGTCTATTACTTACGGAGGGCGGCGCTTTTTGGTAGCTTGAAATCAGGCCGAGTGAGGCCCCCATGCCCACTTCAATCCTGGACCTGAGCCCGGAACGAGCGGCGGACGACGGCGAGGCCGCCGATGCCCGGCTGGTGGACTGTTTGCGGGCTGGGTCCGACCAGGCCTACGAACAACTGCTCACCCGATTTCAACAGCCCGTCTTTGCGCTGGCCTTCCGCCTGCTGGACGACCAGGCGGATGCCGGCGACGTGGTGCAGGAGGTTTTCCTCAAGGTCTTCCGGAACATCGGGAGCTTTCGGGGTCAGAGCAGCCTCAAGACGTGGATCTACCGGATCACCGTAAACGAGGCGCATAACGCGCGGCGCTGGTTCTTCCGCCACCGCCGGCGCGAGGTGGAATTGGATAGCCAGCCGGAAGAGGCGCGGAATCTGAAGGAGGTAATACCAGACGGCGGCCGTTCTCCGTTTGACGTGGCGTTCGACGGCGAACAACACGTCATGATCGAGGCGGCTTTGGAGAGGATCAATCCGGTCTTCCGCGAGGTGGTGGTGCTAAGGGACATCACCGATCTCAGCTACGAGGACATTGCGGAAATCCTCGGTGTATCGCTAGGGACTGTCAAGTCCCGTATACTGCGGGGCCGGGATGCCCTGCGGCAGGAGCTCGCGGGAAGCCTGGAAGCCAGGCATTCGCTGCGATTGGCGCCGGGAACGGCCGAATGAAGTTATGAGCTGCGAAAATGAGCAAAGGGTAATCGCCTCACTCCTCGATGGGAGAGAGGAATTCGACGGGGAAGGGGGCGCTGCGGGCCATGTGGAGAAGTGCGGGACCTGCAATGCCCAATACCGGTCTCTGTTGAGCCTCCGCAAAGCCCTCCGGGCCTTGAACGCCCCGGCCATGCCGGACGGCCTGGCGGAGCGGTTGCGCGTGCTCGCCTCCCACGAGCGCCAACGGCTGCTCCTGAGCGTCAACCTGGCCGCCCGCTTGCGCCACTGGGCGGAGCGGCTGCAGCTTTGCTTCGATAACATGATGCGGCCCCTGGCGCTGCCCTTCGCCGGCGGATTGCTCTCGGCTCTCTCGACTGTGGTGATATTCGCCTGCATCATGCAAACCCAGGCTTTCCCCAATAATGGACGCAGCGATGTGCCCACTCCCTTATCGCCGACGGATCCGGATGGCGAAGAGCTGTACTGGGCCGGGCAGGCGCCCGAATTCTGCCGGTTACCGAGGTCGTGTCGAGGGACGTGTCGAGCAACGCAATCGTGGTGTTGTTGCGGATCGATCCCGAAGGCCGTGTGGCGGACTACATGGTGGCGCAGGGCGAAGCCACCCGGGAAATGAAGGACTTCTTCCTGTTGTCGCGGTTCACGCCGGCGACTTCTTCCTTTGGCCAGCCCACGTGGGGGTATACGGTGGTCCTGTTCCCACGTAAGGGCGCCGCCCGAAGTTGAGCGGCAGCCGGCGTGGCTCGTCAGAAACTGGGACAGCACTTCCTGATCCGGGGTTCCCTCCTCGAACGCATCGCGGCGGCGGCGTGTCCCACGCCCCAAAACCTGGTGATTGAGATCGGCCCCGGCCGGGGCGCGCTCACCGAGCGGCTCTTGAAGCGAGCGGCGCGGGTGGTGGCCGTGGAAGTGGACCCTTACCTGGCCCGGCATCTGCGCGACAAGTTCGCCGGCGAGCCGCGGCTGGAAGTGGTCGAGGCGGACGTTCTCGAAACCGATCTGACGGCCTGGGGACCGGCCCCCATCGCCGGCAACCTGCCGTACTACATCACCTCGCCGATTCTGGACAAGACCGTGCGCGCGGCCCCTCCGCGCGCGGTTTTTCTCATCCAGAAGGAAGTGGCCGAGCGCCTCACCGCGGGCCCGGGCGCGCCGGACTACGGGTTTCTGACCGTGCGCACGGCACTCTTCGCCGCCACCAGGCTGCTGTTCGAAGTGAAGCCGGCGGCCTTCCATCCGCCGCCCAAAGTGGATTCCGCGGCGGTGCTGCTGGAGCCTCGGACGCTGCCTTTGCCGGCGGGCGAGGCCGAGGAGTTTCTGCGATTCGCCGCGCAATGCTTCCGCTACAAGCGGAAAACCCTGCGCAACAACCTGGCGGAAATCTACGGCAAGGCGGTTGTGGATGCCTGGCCGGAGGCCGGGCTAAGGGCCGAGCGGATTTCGCTCGAAGGGCTGCTCGAGATATTCGGCAGGGTGCGGCGCTCGGATC
Source organism: Terriglobia bacterium (assembly GCA_963767595.1). Taxonomy (GTDB): domain Bacteria; phylum Acidobacteriota; class Terriglobia; order Bryobacterales; family Bryobacteraceae; genus BOG-224. The sequence continues at coordinate 206,859 of CAVYEK010000013.1, read as the reverse complement.
GGGCCGAGTGACGGGCCACCCTGCAAGTCATCGGACACTATTCCGTTGTGGTTTCCTCAAAGCCTGCCGCTACCAGATCCGGAATGCTGAAAACTCGCTTTATCGACCCGCCGGCGCCGCCGATCTCGATCCTGCCGGCGGTACTTTCCAGGCTCTCCCTGGCGCTAGCGATTTGGATCTCGGGGAGATGCAAGGCTCTCATGGTCTTTGTAAGTCCGGAGACCTTGAGGCGTGTTGTCGAAAACGTAACTCCGTCGTGATGCAGTGGGTATGCGCGCAGCCGGAATGCGCCGCCTCCCTCCGCCAGCGCTTGAACCACATAGGGCCGTTCCTCGTATTCTCCGAAGCGATCTATTACGACCGTTCCTCCGTCAGGGAATACGGCCTGTATCCGGAGCTCGCCCCCTACCGCGTGGACATAATCTCGCAGGGTGCTGAGATACATGTCCGCGCGCCGCTCAATACGGGAGATGGAACTCTGCGGCACGTCGAGCATCTCGGCCATGTCGGTTTGCGTGAGTCGCCTGGCGCCGCGGAGTTCCTCCAGAGCCATCCGCTGTAGTTCCTCCCGCACCCGCCGTTTGTTGTCCGCAAGGCTCGCGGGGTCCATCTTGGCCTGAAGTTCTTTGTAGTTTCGCGCCATGCCGTCGCTCTCCTCGCTTGCCAGCGCCGGTATTCAGGGCCGGCGTTCTTCAGATTCGCTTTCCAGCTCTCGCAAATGCCGGTCGTATATGGCATCCGCGAGGGGCACATACGCCTCATACCAGCGGCTGGCGCCCGTTTTGTCCCCGCCAATCAGCAGCATCGCGGCCCGGCGCGGGTCGAACGCATAGAGGACGCGATAGGGCCGTCCTTCATGCTGAATGCGCAGCTCACGCATGTGCGCGTGGCGCGACGCCTCAACCCCGGAAGAATGGGGCATTTTCAGCGTCGGACCAACCGCCTGCAAAAGCCCAACCGTGAAATCGACGCTCTTCTGTTCGGCCGCGGTCAGGCTATCCCACCACTCGCCGAATTCGTCGGAGAATTCGACTTCCCAATCCACGCTCCATTATGTCATAGACAGCATTATGCCGTCAACGGTATACATCGGCTTGGGCTGGCCGGGCGGTCCTTGGGCGGAGCGGCAACTTAAGCTGCAATTCATGGCCAGCCAGCGCCGGTAACAGTGCCCCTCACCCTGTATCATCGAATTCTGGGCTTCATGATCTCGCTTACTGGCGTCTCCAAGCACTACATCGGTAAGAGGAAAGTGGTGGCGCTCGATTCCATCGACCTGCGCATCGGGCGGGGAGAGATGGTTTCGATTGTGGGACCGTCGGGGTCCGGGAAATCCACGCTGCTCAATCTGATTGGCGGCTTGGACCGGCCGACCGCCGGCGAGATCGCCATCGACGGCCAACCGATGGCGGAGCTTTCCGACGACGGCCTGACGCGGCTGCGGCGCGACAAAATCGGCTTCATCTTCCAGTTCTTCAATCTGCTGCCGAGCCTCACCTGCGTGGAGAACGTGGCCCTGCCGCTGCACCTCAAGGGGCTGCCGCGCAAGGAGATCGATGCGCGGGCGCGCGATCTGCTGGAACTGGTGCAGCTCGGGCAGCGGTTCGACCACCTGCCGGACGAGCTCTCGGGCGGCGAGCGCCAGAGGGTGGCCATTGCGCGGGCGCTGGCGTTTCAGCCGCCGGTCTTGCTGGCCGACGAGCCCACCGGCAACCTGGATACCCACACGGGGGCCGAGATCCTCGACCTGATCCGCGACCTGCACCAGCGGCTGCACGCCACCATACTCGTGGTTACGCACGATCAGAACGTGGCCCAAAGCTGCCAGCGCACGGTGACCCTGCGCGACGCCCGCATTGCCGGAGATGTGCGGCGATGAGGCTGCTACGGCTCATCGGGTTGCCCTACGCCCGCAAGCACCTGCTGCGTTCCATTCTCACCACCGCCGGGATCGTGCTGGGGGTGGCGCTGCTGGTAGGCATGCGCACGGCCGATCAATCCGTGCTGCGCGCCTTCAACCAGACCGTGGACCGCATCGCCGGGAAGACCCAGTTGCAGGTGAGCGCGGGCGACTCGGGCTTCGGCGAGGACGTTCTCGACCGCGTGGAGGCGGTGGCCGAGGTGCGCGCCGCCGCGCCGGTGATCGAGGCCTCCGTGGATACCGGCCTGCCGGGCCAGGGCAAGCTGCTGATTCTGGCGGTGGACATGACCGGCGACCGCAGCCTGCGCGATTACGATTTCGACAGCGGCGACGACGAGGTGATCGACGACCCGCTGGTATTCCTCGCCCAGCCCGATTCCCTGATCGTGACGCGCGAGTTCGCCGACCGCAACGGCTTGCGCACCGGCGCCAAGCTGGCTTTCGCCACCATGGAAGGCCCCAAGCGGTTCACGGTGCGCGGGATTCTCAAAGCCGGCGGCATGGCGGAGGCCTTCGGCGGCAACCTCGGAATCATGGACATCTACGCCGCGCAGAAGGTATTCGGGCGCGGGCAGCGGTTCGACCGCATCGATGTGGGCCTGGCCGAGGGCGTGCCACTCGAAAAGGGCGAAGCGGCGCTCGAGCGCGCGCTGGGCCCTGGTTTCCGCGTCGAGCCGCCTTCGGGCAGAGGCCGGCAGTTCGAATCGCTGGTGGGCATTTACACCATGGCCATGAGCATATCGAGCGTGTTCGCGCTGTTCATCGGCATGTTCATCATCTACAACTCGTTCGCCATCGCGGTGACCGAGCGGCGCGGGGAGATCGGGATATTGCGCGCGCTGGGGGCCACGCGAGGGCAGATACGCGGGCTGTTCCTGGCGGAAAGCGCGATTGCGGGGCTGATTGGATCGCTGGCGGGCATGGGCATGGGACTGGCGTTCGCGCGCAGCCTGACGGGGGTGACCGGCCAGCTCATGGAATCCGTGCTGGGGGTGCCGCAGAACGCCCAGGCGGTAACCCTGGACCCCTGGTGGCTGGCCACGGCCGTGGCGCTGGGCGTGGCGGTGAGCATGGCGGCGGCGTTCATCCCGGCGCGCAATGCGGCGCGCCTCGAACCAGTGCAGGCGTTGCAGAAGGGCAAGTACCAGGTGCTGGGCGCGGGCGAAAACCGCGCGCGGCGCTGGGTGGCGGCGGTGGCCGCCATGGCGGCGGTGGGCTGCCTCGCCGGGTCCGCAAACAAGAGCGTGTTCTACACGGGATTCCTGCTCACCGTGGTGGCGTTCCTGCTGCTTACGCCGTTTCTGGCGCTGGAGCTGGCCAGGCTGCTGCGGAGACCCATGAAGTGGCTGCGTCCGGTGGAGGGGTCGCTGGCCGTGGACAGCCTGATACAGGCGCCGCGCCGCACTTCGGCCACGGTGGCCGCGCTGATGCTGTCGCTGGCCTTGGTGATTGCGCAGGGCGGCATGGCGCGCGCCAGTTACGCATCCATCGAGCAATGGCTTACCGCCAACCTCAACCCGGACCTTTTCGTCACCGCCTCGGAGACCATCGCGGCGCGCGATTTTCATTTTCCCGCCAGCATGCGCGCCGAGCTCGAAGCGCTGCCCGGGGTGGATGAAGTGCAGCCCGTGCGCACGGCGCGGGTACGGTTCCGAGGGAAGCCGGTGATGATCATTGCCATCGAGCTGCAGCAGATGGCGCGGCGCGTGCATCGCATCGTGGTGGCCGGCGACCCGGACCGGATGAACCTCCTGGCCGCGCAAGAAAAAGGCGTACTGGTGGCCGAAACCCTGGCCAACATGGACCACCTGCGGCTGGGAGACGTGCTGGAGATTCCCACGCCCACCAAGCCACTGCGCCTGCCGGTGGTGGGAGTGGTGCGCGACTATTCCAACCAGCTCGGCAGCATTTTCCTGGAACGCAAAACATACGTGCGGTATTTTGAGGACGATACGGTGGATATTTACCGCGTGTACCTGAAGCGCGGGGTTTCCGCGACGGGTGTGCGCGCGGCCATTGTCGACCGGCTCGGGAACCAGCGCCGGCTGTTCGTGCTGCTCAATCGCGAGGTGCGCGATTACGTGCTGAATCTGACCAATCAATGGCTGGGGATGACGTATCTGCAGGTGATGGTGGCGGTGGTGGTGGCGGTGCTGGGCATTGTAAACACGCTGACCGTCTCCATAGCCGACCGGCGGCGCGAGCTGGGCGTGCTGCGCGCGGTGGGCGGGTTGCGGGCGCAGATACGGGGCGCGGTATGGCTGGAAGCGGCGGCCATCGGCGTGATCGGCCTGACCCTGGGAATCGGCATCGGGGCCATCGTGCTGTATTACGAGCTGCAGGCCATCCGGCGCGATTTCAACGGCATGGCGCTCGATTACGTGTTTCCGTGGGGCATTGTGGCCATCCTCGTCCCGGTGATTCTGGCGGCGGCTCTGGGCGCGGCCATTCTCCCCGCGGAAAGGGCGGTCCGCGGCTCCCTGGTGGAGGCTCTCGAATATGAATGACACCCCGGTAGCGCCGACGGTCTTGCCGTCGGCGGGCCACCGATCATCCCCCGGTCAGCGCGGCGAACGAGGTTGGCAGGCGGGGCGCCCTCTGGGCCCGCCTGCCGCACAAGCTGCTTGGGTTCCGATGTTGGCCGTGCTACTGGCGCTGGCCGCCCCCGCGCCGGCCCAGGACGCACGCCAGATCGTCGAAGAATCCCAGCGCCGGGGGCGGGCCAACTCACAGCGCTATGAGGGCGTGCTCGAAGTGATCTCGGCCAACAACAAGGTCGCCAAGAAATCCTGGCAGTCCGTGCGCATCGGCTCCTACGGCGCCAGCAAGGCCGTCATCCGCTTCACCGCGCCGGCCGAAGTGAAAGGCGTCGCGCTGCTGGTGGTGAACCATCCCGACCGCTCGTCGGACCAGTGGATGTGGACGCCCGCCATCGGGCGCGACCGGCGCATCGCGCTGCAAGACCGGTCCACGCGGTTCTTCGGAACCGATTTCAGCTTCGAAGACCTGGAGGAGCGCGACGTAGACCAGTACGACTACAAGCTGGAGGGCGAAGAGAGTATCGACGGCGCGCCGTGCTGGCGGATCGAATCGCGCCCGCGCCAGGGCAAGGTCTCCCAGTACACGTTCTCGAAGGTGTGGATTCGCAAGGATAACTACGTGCCGGCGGAGTACGACAATTTCGTGAAAGACCAGGTGGCGCGACGGCTGCACCAATCGCAGATCGAGAACGTACAGGGCATATGGACCGCGCGGCTGCTCGAAATGACGGACCTGCGCCGCAACAGCCGCACCATCCTGCGCATAGAGAAGCTGGAGTACAACGCACCCGTGAAAGACGACGATTTCACGGTGCTGGCATTGCGCAGGGAGCAGTGAGGGGAATGCTTGCGACTCGCCTCAGCGGCCCGCCACTCGGGCCGGGGTTCGCCGGGAAGAATGCCGGCAAGGATGCCGGCATGGCAGGCTGGAAGCCCGCTCTACGGAGGCTGTTGCGCCGGCCGCTGAGGCGTGCGCCAACCCTGCTGCTGGCGGTGGCCTCGCTCGCCGCGGCCCAGACTTTCACCCAGCGCGGTTTTTTCGAAACCAGCGCCCTGCTCTTCCCCCAGACGGCGCCGAACGATAGCAGCCTGGCCAACGGCGCGGCCCTGTTCCGATACGAAGCTTTTTACAAGCCGCTGCCCGGCCTCCAGATCGTGGGAGGCCTGGACGCGCGCGCGGATACCCACGAAGAGACCGAGCGGGACGCCGGGCTCTCCTGGTTGGACCGGGAACGGCAGCGCCCGGCGCTCGCAGTGCGCCGCCTGAGCGCCACTTACACGCGCGGCAAGTTGTCGCTCGAAATGGGCAAGCAGTTCATCCGCTGGGGCAAGGCCGACGTCCTCAACCCCACCGACCGCTTCGCCCCGCGCGATTACCTGAACGTGGTGGAGAACGACTTTCTGGGGGTTACGGCGGCCCGCTTGACCTATGGCGGGCAGACCAACTCGGTGGAGCTGGTGTATGCGCCGTGGCTGACGCCCAGCCGCATGCCGCTGCTGGACCAGCGTTGGTCGCCGCTACCGCCGGGGATCCCCATGCTGGAACTGCCGGCGCGGTTCCCGGGCGGCCCGCAACTCGGCGCGCGGTGGAATCACGTGGGCCGCGCGGTGGAGTATTCGCTCTCCTTCTACGACGGGCACGACAACCTGCCCCTGTTCCAGGCCCAGCCCGCGCGGGCGGGCCTGGAGATCCAGCCCTTCTATCCGCAAATGCGGATGTACGGCGCGGACGCCGCAGCCCCGCTGCCGGGAGTCACCCTGAAGGGCGAGGCCGCGTATTTCACTTCGTCCACGTCGCAGGCCGACCAATACGCGCTGTACGTGCTGCAACTGGAACGGCAGGCGGGCGAGTGGTCCTTCGTGGGCGGCTATGCCGGCGAGGTAATCACGCAACACGGCGATGCGGCGGGCTTTTCTCCGACCCGCGGTTTCACGCGCGCGTTCGTGGCTCGCGCCGGGTATACCATCGACGTCAATCGCAGCGTGGCGTTGGAAGCGGTGGCGCGCCAGAACGGGCGCGGCCTGTGGCTGAAGGCGGAATACAGCCAGGCGTTCGGCCAGCATTGGCGCGCCACGGCCGGCTTCGGCCTGATTCGCGGCGAGGCGTCCGATTTCCTCGGCCAATTCCACCGCAACTCGCACGGGTTGCTGGCATTCCGATACAGCTTCTGAGTGGGGCAGGCCTTTGTTCGACGCTGGGTTGCGCGACTTGAGTGGGGTCAAGCCTTCTGGCTTGCCGGGGCGCCCTCTGGGCCCGCATCCGCCCGGCGTCTGGCGCCGGCGCGAAAAACGCCGGCCAAAAGGCCGGCGGCAAGCCCGAAGGCTTGGCCCCACATCGGCGCCCTGTCTTGGGTCGCAGCCCCGCCCCACCGAGATGTTATCCTAACCATCAAACCTTCTCTTATGCCCAGCCTATTCATTCGCAAGCCACTGAGCATGCTTACGGCGGAGGCCGGGGAGACCGGCGCGCATAGCCTCAAGCGAACCCTCGGGGTGTTTCAACTAACGGCCTTGGGAGTGGGCGCCATCATCGGCGCGGGCATCTTCGTGATGGCGGGGCTGGGGGCGCACTACGCCGGACCGGGCCTGATGCTTTCGTTCGTGCTGTCGGGGTTGGGCTGCGCCTTCGCGGGCCTGTGCTATGCGGAGTTCGCGGCTATGATCCCGCTGGCCGGCAGCGCCTACACCTACGCCTACGCCACCCTGGGCGAACTCCTCGCCTGGATCATCGGCTGGGACCTGACCCTGGAATACGCCATGGGCGCCAGCACCGTGTCTTCGGGGTGGTCGAACCACTTCATCGAGCTGCTGGACATTCTGCACATCCGGATGCCGCTGTGGCTGGCGTACGACCATTGGACGGCGCTGAGCATGGCGGAGAGAACCATTGCGCGGCAGATCGCGCAGGCCGATTCGTCGCTCGTGCCCGGAACCCAGGCCTTTTTGGCCCGCGTAGCCGACATCGTGGCGGCGCAATCGCCGGAGATGGTGCGCCGTGCCCATGACCTGCTGGCCGCGCCCCGCCTGTTCGGCGTGGAGATCGGGTTCAATCTTCCGGCCTTCGCGATCGCCCTGGTGATTACCGCCGTCCTGACCCTGGGCATCAAAGAGAGCGCCCGATTCAACGCCACCATCGTGGCCGTAAAGGTTACCGTGGTGGTGTTCGTCATCGGCCTGGGATTCAAGTATGTGAACGCCGCCAACTGGGGACATTCCTGGTCTTCGTTCGCGCCCTACGGGTTCTCGGGAATCGGCGCCGGAGCCGCATACATTTTCTTCGCCTACATCGGATTCGACGCGGTATCCACCACCGCCCAGGAAGCCAAGAACCCGCAGCGGGATCTGCCCATCGGAATCATCGCCTCGCTGATAATCTGCACGGTGCTGTATATCTCGGTGGCGGCGGTGCTGACGGGGATGGTCCCGTGGCGCGAGGTCAACATCGAGGCGCCCATCGCGCGGGCCTTCCTGGACCGGGGCTTGTCCACCGCCTCCAATGTGATTACCTTGGGGGCCCTGGCGGGGCTGACCAGCGTGATGCTGGTGATGCTCCTGGGGCAGACGCGCGTGCTCTACGCCATGGCCAACGACGGACTGCTGCCCAGAAAGTTCTTCGCCGCCATCCATCCGCGCTTCCGGACGCCCTGGAAGAACACCATTCTGGTGGGCACGGTAGCCGCCGTGGTGGGAAGCCTGACGCCCATCGACGATATCGGGAAGATGGTGAACATCGGCACTCTGCTGGCGTTCGTCATCGTGTGCGTGGCGGTGGTCGTACTTCGGTATACAAATCCGGCCCAGAGGCGGCCCTTCCGCACGCCCTGGGTCCCGCTGGTGCCCGCGCTGGGAGTGATCTTCAACGGCTACATGATGTACAAGCTAGGCTGGGTCAACTGGGCGCGGCTGTTCGGGTGGCTGGCCATAGGCCTGGTGGTGTACTTCACTTACAGCCGTCATCACAGCCGGGTGCAGGCGGTGGCGCGGGATAAAGCGTAGCGGCCTTGTGGGACAGACGATCGGTTTTCGTCGTCAGGAGGATGCGGCTTATAGCAGGCGTTGACCCGCAACCCGCGTATCGTACCCGCCGAGACCTTCCAGCTCGCGGCGAAAACTCGACCGGCTGAGGGTATCGAGCAGATTCTGAATGCGCGGTAACTCCAAATGCCGCTTGCGGATCACCAGATCGTAACGCTCGCTCACCAGCGGAATGAAGTGGAGCCCAAACACGCGCGCTACAGCCCGCGTTGCCAGGCAACAATCCACCGCGGTCGACTGCACCTGCCAGGCCGCCGGAAGATGCCCCGGCGCCAGTTGGTCGTAACCCCGGACACTGCTTGATTCCATTCGCGCCCTCCGCAGTCGCGTATCCAGCAGAGCCCGGCTCCCCGACCCCTTTTCTCTGTTGACGATGACGACATTCTTGCGGGAAAAATCCTCAATTCCGAGGATGTTCTTGGGGTTGCCTTTGGCGGTCACGATGCCCTCTTCCCAAACCGCAAAAGCGACTACGGCGACCGAGTTCTCCGGGAATAGACGGCCGATCTGCGGCAGATTGGATTCGCCGCTGGCCTCATCCCGCAGGTGCGTACCGGCCACGTGAACGCAGCCTTCTTTTAAGAGGGATAGCGCCTGCGAACTATTCCTGTGCGCCAGAACCAATTCGATGCCGGCGGCCTGGACGTGGCGGGAGAGCACGGAAATGCCCGGATCGCATCCCGCCACCAGTATCCGGTCCGTGAAATCGTCTTCCTCTTGAAAGATCTGGACTCGGGTTGTCCCTTTGCGCCCCGGTTTGTCGGCGACTACCGCATCCGTGGCGGGAAAATACCACGGAACCGCGGAAGGAGCGGAAGCCATCAGCCGTTTTTCCACCCGGCACAACTGAACACCCTGGCCCTCCTGCACGGTGGCGGATCCGGGCAAAAGGGCGGCTTGCTCCGACCGCAGATTCGCGGCGGGAGCACTGCCGGGAAGACTAAACAACTCTTCAACGGTTGTTTCGAGCGCCCGCGCCAGGCGCAGCGCGACAGCCGTGTTCGGGACGTACGCGCCGGCTTCCATGGCATAGATGGTCTGCCTGCTCACGCCCACTGTCGCCGCCAGATGGATGGCCGATAGACCGCGCTTCCGGCGAAGGGTCCCCAGGCTGGTTTCGATTTCGGGCATTTCCACGAGGTCATTCTAGCCAAAATGCGGATAGCCCGGCTGATTTTTTCAGCCTTGTCTTTCATGAGTTACATTGATATTCTTACAAGACATGCGCTCCCATCCAGTCCTTTCCGCCGTCGCCGCGCTGGCGGCCCTCTCCGCGTGCTCGTTCGGGCAGGCGGGGAAAGCCGAGCTGTTCGGCGCGATTCAGGATCCGCAGGGTCTCGCGGTCACCCAAGCCAAAGTGACCAGTGAAGAACAGGCCACCGGGGCGCGGTTCGACGCCGCCACGGACGACCGCGGAGAGTATCACCTGCTGGGGCTGGCGGCGGGACGATACGCGCTGAGGGTGGAGAAGCCCGGGTTCCGGCCGTACCGGCAGGAGGGCATCACGCTGCGCATCGGCGACCAGATCCGGCTAAATGTGAAGCTGGAATTGGGGCCCACTTCGCAGTCGGTGGAGGTGACCGCCGAAGCCACGTTGCTCGAAACCGCCAGCGGTTCGGTGAGCTATCACGTCGGCCAGCCGCAGCTTGAAGCGCTGCCCCTCGATGGACGCAATTTCATTCCCCTTGTCGCACTATCCCCGGGCGTCGCGTTGCCGGGTGGAGGGTCGCTGCTGCCACGGATCGACGGAAGCCGGCCGCGTACCAATGAATACCTCTACGACGGAATCAGCGTGCTGCAACCCGAGCCCGGTCAGGTAGCTTTCTATCCGATCATCGATGCGATGGAAGAATTCAAGCTGAACCTCAATGCCTATTCGCCCGAATACGGCAGATCCAATGGCGGAACGGTGATGGTGATCGGGAAATCCGGCGGCAACGAATTTCACGGCGGGCTTTTCGAGTTTTTCCGCAACGAGGATCTGAACGCCAGGAACTACTTTGCGCAGCCAGGCAGGAGGCCGGAGTTCCGCAGGAACCAGTACGGTTTCACCTTAGGCGGCCCGCTGCGCAAGAACAAGACGTTCTTTTTCGCCGACTGGCAAGGCACGCGGCTGCGCACCGGAATCACCCGGCAGAGCGTAGTGCCCACGTCGACCCAGCGCAATGGCGTGTTCGCCGCCGCCGTTTACGATCCGGCAGGCTCGCCGCGCACGCTTTTCCCCAACAACACCGTCCCGTCCAACCGGTTCGATCCGATGGCGCTGCAGGTGTTGCAGCATTATCCGTGGCCCAATGCGGCGGCGGCGAACAATTCCATACTCACCGGAGTCGAGCCGGACAAGCAGGACCAGTTCGATGGCCGCATCGACCACGTCTTCAACGATGAACGCCGCGCGTTTGCGCGCTACTCCTATCTCCGCGACGACGATACCCCCGTGCCGTTCCTTCCCGATGGCAGCGGCAATCTCACCTCCGGCGTCACCGGACACGCCATCACGCGCGGCGACGGCCTGGCGTCGGAATACGACTGGGCCATTTCGCCGGCCACGCTGAACCAGGCGCGTTTCGGGTACACGCGAAGAGACGTGATCCAAACGTCGCTCCAGAATGGCGGTATCACCATCCCCGGCGCGCCAGAGAGCGCTTTCCCCTCCACGCTCCCCATCTTTACCGTCACGGGTTATCAGCAGATCGGGCCTACCACCGCGGCCAACACCAACTTCACCACTTCGGTCACGGAGATTCTGGATACTTTCTCGACGGTTCGCGGGCGGCACACGTTCAAGTTCGGAACCGATCTCCGGCGCGAGGCTCTCGACATCCTCAATCCGGCGAATCCCACCGGCTCCTACGCCTTTACCACTACCGGCTCGAATTCTTCCGCCGGGACTGGCGGGAATGCGCTCGCCTCGCTCTTACTGGGCCAAGTGAACGCTTTCAGTATCGACATTCAGAATCAGGCGCTTCAGGAGCGCGCCCACATCGCGGAGTTTTTCGCGGGCGACGAATGGAAGGCGTCCGACCGCCTCACGCTGAATCTCGGCACGCGCTACACGCTGAATTTCCCCTCGACCGAGGTCCATAACCGCGACGCCGTTTTCAACTTGAACACGCAGGTTCTCGATTTCCCGCGCACCGCCCGCGAACTGGAGTGCTGCGATTTCGGTCCGCGCGTGGGGCTGGCGTACAGGCTCGGGGATTCCTGGGTGATTCGCTCCGGTTACGGAATGGTGTGGTTCGAACAGACCGGCATCACCACGCCGTTCACGCTGCCGCAGTTCCCCTTCGTGCAGACGGTGGGCCAGCAGTCGCAGGATAACATCAATGCGGCTTTTGCGCTCTCGAACGGCCCCACGGTGCAGGTCACGGCCCCGAATCCGAATTCGGGCCTGGGACAGGGGGTCTTCGGCGTGGACCGGAAGGTGGGGTCGGGCTATTCCCAGCAGTGGAATTTCACCGCGCAGAAGACCTTGGGGCGCGATTTGAACTTCGAGATCGGCTATCTCGGATCGAAAAACACGCACCTGGGCTTGCCGGAATCGAACCTCAACCAGTTGCCGGCCGCGGACCTGGCCATGGGGTCCGCTCTGACGGTGAAGGTCCCCAATCCGTATTACGGGCAGATTCCGGCTTCGTCGTCTCTCGGACAGGCAACCATCGCACAGCAGCAGTTGCTGCGCGCCTTTCCGCGATTCACGAACGTGGCCCTTTTCCGCGACAACGTGGCCGATTCCGAATACGAAGCGCTGCAGACAAAGCTCGAAAAGCGCTTTTCGCACGGCTTGACGTTCACCTTCGCGTACACCTTCTCCAAGCTCATCGACGATGCTTCGACATACTTTTCCCAGACCATCTTCACCGGGCCCACGCTCACCACCATCGGGGCCGCGGACGCTTCGAATCGGAAGCTCGAAAGAGATGTTTCGAGCGGCGACATCCCGCACGTTTTTTCGGCCGGCTGGGTATACCGGATTCCGCGATGGTGGAAAATTTCCGGCTGGGAAATCGGCGGCATGGTGCGCATTCAGGCGGGAGACGCGGTTCCGGTCACGCAGGCGACGAATACGCTCTCCGCATTCGGCTACGCCGTCGAGCGGCCGAGTCGCACTGCGAACCCGAACGACTTCGTCAATCGCAGCGCTTCCCGCTGGTTTGACACGTCAGCCTTCGCCGCCGCCAGACAGTACGGCATCGGAAACAGCTCGCGGAACCCGGTGCGCGGGCCCGGACTGCAGGACGCCGACCTGATGATCGGCAAGACGTTTCGGATCTCGGAGCGGGTCGATCTGGAATTTCGGGCGGAGGTCTTCAACGTCAGCAACACCCCGCCGCTGAACGATCCCAACGGCTCGTTTGGCAGCGCCGCCTTCGGAACCATCACCAGCGCGGGGAATCCGCGGGATTTTGAGTCGGCCGCAAAGATCCGGTTTTGAGGGGAGGCAGGCCTTCGCGCCGCACGGATTCTCCCAGAAGCAGCCTTTCCGCACGCCATTGGTCCGCTAGCGCCAGCGCCAGGGGTGATCTTCAGGGCTGGATCAATTGGGCGCGGCTGTTCGGATGGCTGGTCATAGGGTTGGTGGTGCACTTCACGTACAGCCGCCATCACAGCCGGGTGCAGGCGGCGCTGGGCAGGAAGCCGTCGGCGAAATAGTGCTCAGGTTCCCATGACCGCCGGATTTCTGTCGCCTTGGCGCGGCGTATACTGGCGTTGTGGTCTTCAAATGGGATCCCAAGAAGGCGGCCGCGAATATTCGGAAACACGGGATCGATTTCCACGAGGCGGCGACTGTGCTTGGGGATTCTCTTTCAACGACTTTTCCCGACGACGTCCATTCGAGCCATGAGTTGCGCTTCGTGACCGTTGGGAGGTCCGGGCGCGGCCGGGTGCTGGTAGTCGTGCACGCGGAGCAAGACGGGTATCCGCGCATTATCAGCGCCAGACGGGCGACCCGTGGTGAGAGGGAGTTTTATGAAGAAGGACAATGACATGCGCGCTGAATACGATTTTGCGGCGATGAAGGGCGGGGTTCGAGGCAAGTACGCCTCGCGCTACCGCGCTGGTACGAACCTGGCTCTTCTCGATCCTGAATTGGCCCGGGCTTTCCCGACGGACCACGCCGTCAACCAGGCGTTGCGCGCCGTACTGGACCTGACCACCGCCGTGCGGCCGCCGAAAAAAGGAGTCCAGGGAACGGGAAGCGTTCGAGGAGTCCGGAGGGCGCCGGGCAAGCCGCGCGCGGCTCGCGGTTAGAGTCGGGCGGCGTACGGCCGGCGCCGCAGCCGGGTGCAGGCGGCGCTGGGCAAACAGCCACAGGCGAAATAGGCGCTTCGCCGATACGGTTCCTTGAGAGACTGGCGCCCCGGCAGGTCCGGGATTGCAGTTTGGGGCATATTCCGGCAAGCCCACTATCGAGCGCAGCGTCGCTGATTCAACGAGGGACAGGGGTCCGGTCCACTATAACGCTTACATGCAGCCGGGTATGGGAGTCCCGCCAACCGCCAGCATCTCGTAACGCTGCCCCACGGATTCTCGGATAAGGAGGTACCAATTCTCATTGACGTCTTTGCTGAAGAGATTCACAGTGACCTGCCAGTGGTCCGTCTCACCGCAACGGCCGACGGAAGGGTATTCCGTGAACATTCTGTGCAGTATTTCATGCGAGGTGCGGAGGTTCTTCTGATTCTCTCGCACTGACCACTCCTGCGCGTCGCGCCAATCCCGTTCTGCCCATTCATCCGCGAAATCCTGCGGCCGGAGCGCAACTGGGGCAACTCGGCGCGCCTTGTTGCCAAGAACCCTATAGTGCACGACGCCACCCCGGCGCTCCGCATCCTGAGTTATGGCGGTGAAATCGATGCGGAAGCCGTCCGGTTCCATGGTGACGTCACCGGCCCCGTAGCAGACGTCCGACGGGGGCCCACTCGGTGAAGGCTGTAGCCGAAGCCATGCACGCAACCAACGTTGACTGCTGGCGTTACCAAGGTGAGTAGCAGATGACTGCCGTCCGGCGCGGCGGGCGAAAAGGCGACTTCGTTCAAATCGTTGCCGATCCTGTTCTGCTTTCGCTCGGAGGCCAGGACCCTTTCCCAGCGTCCGTGTCGCGAGGAGTAAAGATACGCTGCTCCATCCACTCCGAAAGGCAGGTCGATGTCGATCCGAAGCAGGAGCGTCTCGGGGTATTCTCGCGGCCGCGACAGATTGATCGAGAGATCCTCCGATTCCGGATCGGGCCCGAATACCCCGGCGTAGCGCAAGCGGCCCATAAGATCGGCGCTACTGCGTGCGCAGTCCTCATTGGTTGCAGACGGCGGGGGCAACTGCGGCTCGATCCAAGTGCGCAAACTGAGTCGGAACCGGTTCACGAGAACGAGGTGCGCGCTGCTTGCCGTTTCGTAATGCTCAACTTCGGCGGCCGTCATCTCCCGCAACTTGGCGGCCGTTTCCTTCATGAAGCTCGGATCGGGTGTTTTGCCGGTGAAGAACAGCAGGGCGATGAGTGGGAGCACTCGATTCTCCAGACTACGTGCACATGATAGCCCACAGCAATGCGAGACGCGACGCGACGTACGAAGCGCGGCTGGACAGACCGCCAGCTCATAAGAAATGCGACCCGCCCTTTGTGTAGAGCGGGGGCGGGAACAATTCGTCTGTGGTTCTGAAAACGGGACCTGCGGGGGGTATTCCACAAGGTCCGAAATCGGGGTTGTGGCCGCAAAACGGCGCTCCATTCCCTTGACGCGTTATCGCCTCGTTCCGGGGTCAGTTACCTCACGCAGCAGGCGTAATTTCGATTTCTCTCGCCAGACTGGTCGGCCGAGGGATCGGCTCCCCAAACTCCATCGAGGTTCGGAGATGCCCTTCCATCGCTTCCCGGATATTCCTTTCCGCCTGCTCCAGGGTGTCGGCAGCCGTGACGCAGCCGGGAAGATCCGGAACGTACGCTGCCCAATTGCTCTGCGCCCGTTCGAAAATCACCGCGAACCTCTGCCTCATTGCCCGACCTCCAGTTCCGCGGCCGGCGCCTCGCGGCCTACCCTTTTGGCCACCAGCAGGCCACCCGGCCCGCCCCACTTCACCGTTCCCCCCACTTGAGCTTCTGCCGCAGCACATCGAAGAACATCATTTGCGGCGGGCGGATCAGCCGGAGCGTGTAGTTCGAGCTGCGGCAAACCAGCGTGTCGCCTCCCCGGATGGGCGCGCCCACCTGCCCGTCGATGGTCAGGAACGCGCCATCGTCCGGGGTTCGCGCGGTGACCCGGATGATGCTGGTTTCGGGAACGATCACCGGCCGGTTGGTGAGCATATGGGGGCAGATCGGCGTGAGGCAGATGGCCGGGACGGCCGGAAAAATGATGGGGCCGCCGGCCGAAAGCGAGTACGCCGTGGAGCCGGTGGGCGTCGAGATAATCAGCCCGTCGGCCTTGTACGCGCACACGAACTGGTTGTCCACGTGAGCGTCGAGATCGATCATGCGGGCGATGGAGGTCTTGGCCACCACCGCGTCGTTGAGCGCTTCGTAGCGGGCCACCACTTCCCCGCCGCGCACCAATTCGGTGGTCAGCAGCTTGCGATTGGCGATGCGGTGCTCGCCACGAAAAGCGCGCTCCAACTCGGGAAACAGGTCCTCCACGGTGATCGCCGTGAGGAAGCCGAGACCGCCCAGGTTCACCGGGAACAGGGGGATCTCGCGATGTCCGATGGCCCGCGCGGCGGAAAGCAGCGTGCCATCGCCGCCCAGCACCACCACCAGGTCGCAGCCTTCGGTCACCTGGTCGCGCGGGAGCCCCGCCACGCCGCAATAGAAAGCCGTCTGCTCGTCCAGCTTGACGGCGATCCCGCGCCCGTGCAGCCACTCGATGAGCTTGGGAATGACGACGCCGGCCGCTTCCACCGCGGGCTTCGAGACGATCCCGACGGTCTTAATGATGGGCATACAGGAGAAACTCCTTGTTACCTTCGGCCCCCAGAATCGGACTATCGAGCAGGGCCGTTTGAAACCCGCACTCCCGCACGGCGCGCTCGACGCGCTCGCAGGCCGCGCGGTGGATTTCCGGATCGCGCACGATGCCGCCCTTGCCCACGTGCCCGCGGCCGGCCTCAAACTGCGGTTTGACCAGTATAACCAGTCGCCCGTCCGGTTGCAGGAGGGGCACGGCGGCGGGCAGGATCAGGGTCACGGAAATGAAGCTGACGTCGCACACCACAAGGCCGATACGCTCGCCGATGTCTTCGAAGCGAAGGTGGCGCGCGTTGATGCCTTCGTGCAAGGTCACGCGCGGGTCGGTGCGCAGCTTCCAGTCGAGCTGCCCCGCGCCGACGTCCACGGCGTGTACACGCGCGGCCCCGGCCTGGAGCAGCGCATCCGTGAAGCCGCCGGTGGAGGAGCCGATATCCAGGCACACGGCGCCGGCTACGGGAATGTCGAAATGGCGCAGAGCGGCCGCCAGCTTGAATCCGCCGCGGCCCACGTAGGGCGGGCGGGCGCGCACTTCCACCTCGATATCGGCGGCCACCGGCTGGCCGGCCTTGGCGGCCTTCTGCCCGTGGCAATAGACTTCGCCGGCCAGGATCAGCGCCTGGGCCTTCTCGCGGGATTCCGCCAACCCGCGCTCCACCAGCAGCCGGTCAAGCCGCGTCTTCATGCCCATGTGGGGTCAAGCCTTCGGGCTTGCCGCCGGCCTTTTGGCCGGCGTTCTTCGCGCCGCCTGTTCCAGTTTTCATGACTTGCGGCGAACAATGAGGTCGGCCAACTCGGCCAGGCGGCCGGCGCGGCCGCCGAACGGCGCCAGCGTCTCGTGCGCGCGGGCGCATTCCTCCTCGGCCATACGCCGCGAAACCTCCAGGCCGTACACCGCCGGAAACGTGATCTTGTGCTGCGCGGCGTCCTTTCCGGCGGTCTTGCCGAGCGCTTCGGAGGATTCCTCCACATCCAGAATATCGTCCACAATCTGGAACGCCAGCC
The DNA here is from genome assembly GCA_963767595.1 of Terriglobia bacterium. Taxonomy (GTDB): domain Bacteria; phylum Acidobacteriota; class Terriglobia; order Bryobacterales; family Bryobacteraceae; genus BOG-224. Next base: position 189,398 of record CAVYEK010000013.1, on the reverse strand, counting down.
CGATGTGTTCACCATAGCGGGAAAGCGCCTCGTATTGCTCGTCGGAGGCCCCCGCGTGGATGGCGCCCATACGCAGGCTGGCGCGCAGAAGAGCGCCGGTCTTGGCGCGGTGAATGGTCTCGAGGAGCTGCGCGTTGGGCGGCCGCCCTTCGCCTTCGAGATCGGCCACCTGCCCGCCGATCATGCCGCCCACGGTGCCCGAGGCGGTGGCCAGCTCGGCCACCAGGCGCGTCTTGCGGGCGGCCGGAATATCGAGCTCGGCGAGCACCTGGAAGGCCAGCGTGAGCAGCCCGTCGCCGGCCAGAATCGCCATGGCTTCGCCGAACACTTTATGACTGGTGAGCTTCCCCCGGCGATAGTCGTCGTTATCGAGAGCCGGCAGGTCGTCGTGGATCAGCGAGTAGGTGTGGATCAACTCCAGGGCGCAGGCGGCGGAAACCACGCCGTCCGGCGAATCGGTAACCGCGCGCGCCGCTTCCATACACAGGAGGGGCCGTATGCGCTTGCCGCCGGCGAACAGGCTGTAGCGCATGGCGCGGTGGATGGTCTCCGGCGGCGTGGTCTCCGGCGGCGCCAGGCGGTCGAGCTCCGCATCCACCAGGCGCTGTTGCTGGGCCAGGTAATCGCGCAGGTTCATTTCTCGGTCTTGTCCGGCCGGAACGGTTCGGCCACCATCCGGCCCTCCTTGCGGATGAGCGCTTCCACCCGTGTTTCCGCCTGCTCCAGTTGCTTGCGGCAGGTCTCGCTCAAGGCCGTGCCGCGCTCGAACAGAGCGAGCGACCGCTCGAGCGTCAGGTCGCCGGCTTCGAGCTCCTTGACGACTTTTTCCAGCTCATCCAGACAAGCTTCGAAGGGCTCGGGCTCGGGTTCGTTTTCCGCCATCGATCCATTTTAGTGCGGATCGGCCCTCTCGGGATCGTTTGTTCCCCGGCTGGGCGGGCCGGGCATGCCCGGCCCCTACGCTTTGTAGTCCCACTCCTTGCGGTACGGCGTGTCGACGAAGTTGTTGACGGTCTCGTCGTTGGTGAATTTCATGGCCTTCGAGTCCCACAAGAGGACCTTGGGCTCCCGCCGGCCGCGGGCCGCGCCGGCGGGCGGGGCCACGGGCGTGTTGTACCGGCGCTGCGCGGCGGCTCCGATCAGGGCGAACTCCGTGAGGCGGCAGGCGAAATCGAGGGGCGTAATCGATTTCTTGCCGGCCTTGCACATGCGCACCCACTCGGTGTAATGGTCCGGCCTCTCGCAGCGCGGCAAGTAGGGCTTGGGCTGCTGGAATCCCTTGAAGCGGCTCTCCGGCAGGAGCCAGCCGCCGGGGAGTCCGTGCACCTTGACGCCCGGCTCGGGTTCGCGCCCAAACGGGGCCCACGGATTGCCGCCATAGAACGCCGACAACTGAACGCCCTTTTCGCCCACGAACATGATGCCCCTATCGGGCATCGTCACGTCCACGGGCATGCTTGGGGGCCGCGGCGGCGTCAGACCGCCATCATAGAAAAACACCGTCAGTTCGGGATGCTTGCCGCGGGCGGGAATGTGCCACTGAATGGTGTTGGCGATGCTCATGCACTCGGGGTTGGCGATGGCGCCTTCGAGCGAGAACGCTTGACAGGCGACCGCGGCCACCCAGTCCGGCGTCCCCATCTCGAGTTCGTCATGGAACATTTGCAGGGTGTGGCAACCGAAGTCGCCCACGGTGCTGGTGCCGAAGTCCCACCAGGAGCGCCAATGGCCGTAATGGTAAGTCTTATGGTATGGCCGAAACGGAGAGGGGCCGCACCACTGGTCCCAGTCCATCCCCGCGGGCGGCGTCTGCGCCGCGGGCCTCGCCAGGCCGCTGGCGCTGTTGGTGGCCATCCAGAGATGCACTTCCCGCACCGGGCCGATAGCTCCGGTCAACAGCAACTCCGTGGTGGCCCGGGCATAGGCGGTGCGGGAATCCTGAATGCTCGCCTTGGTGGTGACTTTGGAGGCCAGAACCGCCGCCTTGACCTGTCTCGCCTCGGCGATCGAGTGCGTGACCGGCTTGGCGCAGTAAATGTGTTTGTTCATCGCCAGGCCGGCCAGCACCAGGTGCGAGTGCCAATGGTCCGGCGTGGCCACGATCAGAGCGTCGAAGTTCTTCCGCTCCTGGTCGAACATCCGCCGGAAGTCCTTGTAGAGCCTGGCTTTCGGATAGAGCTTGAACGCCGGCGCGGCGTACTCGTGATCGAGGTCGCAGAGCGCCACGATCTCTTCGTCCTTGCAGCCGTCCACATAGTTCGGGCCCATGCCGCCGAGGCCCACCGCGGCGATCCGGAGTTTGTCGCTGGGCGCCTGGTAGCCAACGCCTCCCAGCACATGACGCGCAACCACCAGAGGCGCCACGCCGGCGGCAACAGCGGCGCGCCGGGATATCGCGCTCTGGGTCGATTCGTTCGAATTCATGAAGACGTTTTCCTTTCTCGACTACGCCTGGATCACGGACATTTTAGTCCCAATTGGCGATCATGACACGCCCCGCCGCCGGCTCTTGATCCTCCAAGGCGCGATTTCTTCGTTGCGCGCGGTTGTGACAGGCGGTACGCCGCTAAACCGATGGCTGAGGGCGGCTGTGATATGTTGTTACCGATGTTGGAGAATCCCTTTCAGGATCCGTTGCGATTTGAGCGGCGCACTCCGGAATGCGCGATCGTCATTTTTGGGGCTAACGGCGATCTGGCCCGGCGCAAGCTCCTCCCGGCGCTGTACCGCCTGGCCTATGATCGGCGCCTGGCAGCCGGCTTCGCGGTGATCGGCGTATCCCGCACGCCGCTGAGCGACGACCAGTTTCGCGAGACGATGCTGAAGGCGGTCCGGGAATTCTCAGAGAATACCAAGGTGGACGACGAAGTGTGGGCCGCCTTCGCGCAAGGCCTCTATTACGTGGCCGGGGACATCGCGGACGCGGACCTCTACCGCCGGCTGGGCGCGAAGCTGGCGGAGGTCGAGCACGCCCGCCACACCGGCGGCAACGTGCTCTTTTACCTCTCCACGCAGCCCAGCCAGTACGCGCCGGCGGCGCTGGGAATTGGCGCGGCGGGGTTGCAGAAGGGGCCCGGCTGGCGGCGGCTGATCGTGGAAAAACCCTTCGGGCACTCGCTCGCCAGCGCGCGCGAGCTGAGCGGCCGCATCCACCAGGTGTTCGACGAACCGGACGTCTACCGCATCGATCATTACCTGGGTAAGGAGACGGTGCAGAACATCCTGGCTTTTCGCTTCGGCAACGGCATCTTCGAGCCGCTGTGGAACCGGCGCTACGTCAACCACGTGCAAATCACGGGGGCGGAATCGATCGGCGTGGAGGGCCGCGGCGCCTACTACCAGGAAGCCGGCGCCCTGGACGATATGATCCAGAACCATCTGCTTCAGGTGATGGCCACCATCGCCATGGAGCCGACGGCGACTTTCAAGGCGCCCTCGGTGCGGGACGAGCGCTCGAAGTTGCTGCGCTCCATCCGCCCCATGACGCCCGACGAGCTGCGGCGCAACGCCGTGCCTGGCCAATATGGACCGGCGCGCATCGGCGGCCTGGACGCGCCAGGCTTCCGGCAGGAGCCGGGGGTGGATCCGCAATCCCAAACCAACACCTACGCCGCGGCCACCTTCTTCGTCGAGAACTGGCGCTGGGCCGGGATACCGTTCTACTTGCGCACGGGCAAGCGCCTGCCCAAGCGCGTCACCGAAATCGCCATCCGGTTCAACCCGGCGCCGCTCGCCATATTCGATAGCGATGGCGACGGTCTCCCGCCCAATCTGCTGATCCTGCGCATCCAGCCCGAAGAAGGGATCTCGGTCAAATTCCTTTCCAAGCGCCCCGGCGCGGGCATGCAGCTTCGGCCGGTTTCCATGGACTTCAATTACGGCTCGAGTTTCGGAGAACGCTCCCCTTCCGCCTACGAAACCCTGCTCGTCGACGCGCTGGTGGGCGACGCGACGCTGTACACCCGGCAGGACATGGTGGAAGCGAGCTGGGCGGTGGTCGAGCCGATCCAGAACCTGTGGCGCGAAACGCATTTCGATTTCCCCAATTACCCGGCGGGCACATGGGGGCCAGCCGCCGCCGATGAGATGCTGGCGCAGCGCGGCCACGCGTGGAGGACGCCATGACATGTGTGGGGCGGGCCTCCTGGCCTGCCTCTGAAACCCGCCCAGCGCGAAACCAGGCAGGCCAGGAGGCCCGCCCCACTTATGACCCAATCTATCGTCTCGCCTGAAACCGTGCTCCGCGAACTGGCCGATCTCTGGGTGGCCACCGGAAAGGACGGCCCCACCGATGCCGGCGCCGGCGTTCTGAAGGCCTGCTCGATGACTCTAATTGCGGTGGCCGAAGCCGCCGAAGACGCCTCCGGACTGGGCGAAACCCTGGCCGCGCTGATGCCCGAGCACCCCGCCCGCACCATCCTGGTGCGCCTCACCGGCCCCGGAGAACCGGACCTCTCCGAGCGCGTCTACGCGCAGTGCTGGATGCCCTTCGGACAGCGCCGCCAGATCTGTTGCGAACACATCGAAATCGCCGTCTCCGACGCTTCCCTGCCCGATCTCGGTTCGCTGCTGCCGCCCTTGGCCGCGCCCGATCTGCCGGTGATTTTGTGGCTCCGCAGCGCCCGCCTTTTCGACGCGCCGGATGCCGGCGGCCTGGCCTCCATCGCCCAGAAAGTAATCGTGGACAGCGCCATCCTGCCGGATGCGCGGGCCGCCCTGGCGCGCCTGGTGGCCGTGGCCGGCGGCAAAGCCCTGCTGGCCGACCTTTCCTGGACCCAGCTCACGCGCTGGCGCGAGATCCAGTCGCGCATTTTCGAAAACCGCGAATACCTGGCCCGCCTGCCGGAAGTGGATACGGTTCGCGTAGCCTTCGCCGGCGCGCAGCCGCCGGTTCACGCCTGGTATATGGGGGCCTGGTCCGTGGACGCGCTGGCCGGCGCCGGCGTCCACGCGCGCCTGAGCCTGGAGCCCGATGCGGCGCTCACCGGCCGGGCGCTGCGCGTCGAGTTGGCGGGCAAGGACTTCCGCATGGCGTTGGAACGGCAGGAGGACCGCCTGATCACCCGCGTCGGCGACACCTCCCAATGCGTCAGCCTGCCGCGCCCCACCGACTACATGGTCATGCGCGAGGAACTCGGAATTGTGCGCAACGATCCGGTTTACGAGCGGACCCTGGCCTCCGCCGCCAGGCTGGCGGCATCCTTTTCCACATGAGCGCCAACCGCACCGTCTCCGCCGATGCGCGCGCGGCTGCCGCGGCCTGTGCGCAGCATGTCCTGGCTTTGATCGAGAAGGCGATTGCCCGCGACGAATACGCCACCTTCGCGCTATCGGGCGGGTCCACCCCGGCGTTGTTGTTCGACGAACTGGCCCGCGCCAAATGCCGGTGGAACCGTACCCACCTGTTCTGGGTGGACGAACGCGCGGTGGCTCCCACCGCGGAAGCCAGCAATTACAAGCTCGCCTACGACCACTTGATTGCGCCGGCGCGTATCCCCGAGCGAAATGTGCACCGCATCCACGGCGAGCTCGAGCCGCGAAAAGCCGCCGCCCTCTACATCGCCGAGATTCGCTGCCACTTCGAGCTGGGAAGTACGGAGCTGCCGCGCTTCGATGTGGTGCACCGCGGCGTGGGCCCCGACGGCCACACCGCCAGCCTGTTTCCAGGCAGTGAGCTGCTGGACAACCACGACGATATCGCCGCCCCGGTGTTCGCCCCGCAATTCAACCAGTGGCGCATCACGCTGCTGCCAGGGGTGCTGAAGGCCGCGCGAAACACCGTAGTGCTGGCGGCGGGTGGCGATAAGGCTGAAGCCGTGCGCGCGGCGCTTCAAGACGGCTACGACCCGAAAAAGTGGCCGTCCCAGATCGCCAGAGACCAAGCCCATTGGTTCCTGGACCGCGCCGCCGCGGCAGAGCTACAGAGCCGCGACCGTTAGGGAGCGGACGCGACCTGCCCCACAATTATTTCGCCGCCACCGCTTCCTTCACGCCCGCCCGTTCCTTCAGCGCCCCGGCCTTGTCCGTGGCCTCCCACGTGAACGCCGGCTCGCTCCGGCCGAAGTGCCCGAACGCCGCCGTCTGGCGGTAGATCGGCCTCCGCAATTTCAGGTGATCGATGATCCCGCGCGGAGTGAGCAGGAAGTTCTCGCGCACCAGCTCGGTGAAGCGCTCGTCGGGGATGACGCCCGTGCCGAAAGTGTCCACCGAAACCGACACCGGGTCGGCCACGCCGATGGCGTAGGCGAGCTGCACTTCGCAACGGCTGGCCAGCTTCGAGGCCACGATGTTCTTAGCGATGTAGCGGGCCATGTAGCAGGCCGAGCGATCCACCTTGGTGGGGTCCTTGCCGGAAAACGCCCCGCCGCCGTGCCGGCCCATGCCGCCGTAGGTGTCGACGATGATCTTGCGGCCCGTGACTCCCGTATCGCCGTGCGGCCCGCCCACCACGAAACGGCCGGTCGGGTTGATGTGGTACTTGGTCTGGGAATCCACCATGTTCGAGGGAACGATGGGGTCGATGATGTGCTTCTTGACTTCCCGCCGCAGTTCTTCGGTGGAGATCTCGGGGCTGTGCTGGGTGGAGATCACAACCGCCTCGATGCGCTTGGGAACGTTGCCCGCGTATTCCACGCTCACCTGGCTCTTGCCGTCGGGGCGCAGGAAATTCAGGCCGCCCTCGCGCCGCACCGTGGAGAGCTGCCGCACCAGTTTGTGCGCCAGCATGATCGGCAGGGGCATCAGCTCCGGCGTCTCGTCGCAGGCGAACCCGAACATGAGACCCTGGTCGCCCGCGCCGCCGGTGTCCACTCCCATCGAGATATCGGGCGACTGCGATTGGATCAGGTTGTGGACTCCGCAGGTGTTCGAATCGAATCCGTAGGTGGCGTCGTTATAGCCCACGTACTCGATGGTCCCGCGCGCGATGCGCTGTACGTCCACGTACGTATTGGTGGTGATCTCTCCGGCCACGATGCAGGTTCCGGTGGTCACCAGCACTTCGCACGCCACCCGCCCGGTGGGATCTTCCGCCAGTACCGCATCCAATACGGCGTCCGAAATCTGATCCGCAATCTTATCCGGATGGCCTTCCGTAACCGACTCGGAAGTGAAAAGAAATCGTCGAGAATCTGCCAAGGTTATCCTCCCCAAAGGGTCTAATTTATTCAATCTAACACGCGGCATTGTGGGCCGCGACGATCCCGCCCGCAGAGCGGGCCTCCGGCCTGCCGCGCCTGCGTCCTCGCAGGCGTTCTTCCAGCCAAGGCGCTCCGAGCCGTCGGAAACGCCATCCTGATACCGATAATGGTCCGGCTTGTGGGGCAGGCGCTTTCGCCTGCCAAGCCGTCCCCCAAAACCCTAATACCGGTAATGGTCCGGCTTATAAGGCCCGTCCACCGGCACGCCCAGATACGCCGCCTGGCGCTCGTTTAGCCTGGTCAGCTTGACGCCGATCTTCTCCAGGTGCAGCCGCGCCACTTCTTCGTCCAGTCTCTTGGGCAGCGTGTAGACGCCGGGCTTGTAGGAGTCGCGGTTGGCCCACAGATCGAGCTGCGCCAGAGTCTGGTTGGAGAAGCTGTTGCTCATCACGAAGCTGGGATGGCCCGTGGCGCAGCCCAGATTGACCAGGCGGCCCTCCGCCAGCACGAAGATCGTATTGCCGCCCGGGAACGTGTAGGTATCCACCTGCGGCTTGATGTTGGTCTTCACCGCGCCGGAGGCGTTCAGGCGGTCGATCTGAATCTCGTTGTCGAAGTGCCCGATGTTGCACACGATGGCCTGGTCCTTCATCTTCCGCATGTGTTCCAGGGTGATGATTTCGCAGTTCCCGGTAGCCGTGACGTAAATATCGCCGCGCCCCAGCGTGTCTTCCACGGTGGTGACTTCGAAGCCTTCCATGGCCGCCTGCAGCGCGTTGATGGGGTCGATCTCGGTGACCACCACGCGCGCTCCCATGCCGCGCAGCGAGTGCGCGCATCCCTTCCCCACATCGCCGTATCCGCACACCACCGCCACCTTGCCCGCCACCATCACATCGGTGGCGCGCTTGATGCCGTCGGCCAGCGATTCGCGGCAGCCGTACAGGTTGTCGAACTTGGACTTGGTCACCGAATCGTTGACGTTGACGGCCGGAACCAGCAGCGTTCCCGCCTCCTGCATCTTATAGAGCCGGTGCACGCCGGTGGTGGTCTCTTCCGAAACCCCGCGCCATTCCGTAGCGATCTCATGCCAGCGATTGGGGCTCTCGGCGTGGACGCTTTTCAGAAGGTTCCTGATGACTTCCTCTTCGTGGCTGGCAGAGGGCTCGCGCACCCAGTCCGACCCGTTCTCCAGCTCGTAGCCTTTGTGGATGAGCAGCGTGGCGTCGCCGCCATCGTCCACCACCAGTTGCGGGCCCTTCCCGCCCGGGTGACTGAGGGCCTGGTAGGTGCACCACCAATAATCCTCGAGCGATTCGCCCTTCCAGGCGAATACCGGGACGCCGGTGGCCGCGATGGCCGCCGCCGCGTGATCCTGAGTCGAGAATATGTTGCAGCTCGCCCATCGCACCGAAGCGCCCAACTCCGCCAGCGTCTCAATCAGCACCGCGGTCTGAATGGTCATGTGCAAGGAGCCCGTGACCCGCACTCCCGCCAGCGGCTTCCCGGCCGCGTATTTGCGCCGAATGGCCATCAGGCCCGGCATTTCGTGCTCCGCGATCGCGATCTCCTTGCGGCCCCAATCGGCCAGCGCCAGATCCGCCACCTTGAATTCGTTCCGGTTCAGCGTCGCAACACCCATGTTTTCCTTACCTCACATCAAGAAATATTGATATATTGATGTTAGACGGTTTTCGAGATGGCGTCAATACTAAAATCGCTGCGCCTGGCGGCCGATCCCAACCGCCTGCGCCTGCTCCTGCTGCTGGGCCAGGAGGAACTATCGGTCGCCGAGCTGCAGGAGATTGTAGGCAAGGGCCAGAGCCAGGTTTCCACCAGCCTGGCGCTGCTCAAGAACGCCGGGTTGGTGGAGGACCGGCGCACCGGCAAGAACGCCTTCTACCGTTTGACCGCCCCGGCGGGCCTGATGAACCTGCTGGGCGAAGCCGCCCGCGAGATCCCCGAGGCCGAGCGGGACCGCCAGGCGTTGCGCCTGGCGTTGCGCAAGCGCCAGGACCGCATGCGCCGCTACTTCGACGATCTGGCCGGTAAATTCGGCCGCCAGTACGTCCCCGGGCGGTCCTGGAAAGGCATTGCCGAAGCGCTGCTCAAGCTCATGCCGCCCATGGTGATCGCCGACCTCGGCGCCGGCGAGGGGACGCTATCGCAACTGCTGGCGCAGCGCGCCAAGAAAGTGATCGCCATCGACAATTCCGAAAAGATGGTGGAATTCGGCGCGGAGCTGGCGCGCAAACACAATATCGCCAACCTGGAATACCGCCTGGGCGACATCGAAGACGTTCCCATCCGCGCGCGCACGGTGGATCTGGCCATCCTGAGCCAGGCCCTGCACCACGCCAGCCACCCCGAGCGGGCCATCGCCGAGGCCTGGCGCATCCTCAAGCCCGGCGGCCGCATCGCCATCCTCGATTTGAGCCGCCACCAATTCGAGGAAGCCCGCGAAATGTACGCCGACCTTTGGCTGGGCTTCAGCGAGATGGAAATCGAGGGTTATTTGCAAGCCGCCGGGTTTCGCAACGTGGAAACGGCGGTGGTGCACCGCGAAACCGAAGCGCCGCACTTCGAAACGCTCTTGAGCGTGGGGGAGAAGTAGCGGCGGGAGTTCGCTCAACGCCACTTATCAGGTCCGGCCTCATGCGCTGAAGTGCATCTCCGGCGCGCGGACAGATTGCAGAGCGCTCGTTGGCGCCTCGTTGCCACTGAAGGAGCGCGTATCGGAGTATAGTCAATTCTGTGATCCCTTCGACTGTTAGCGGCACGCACGAAAAGGACCCTGACCCACTTCCTCTCTCCACCTACGCCAAGGATTTGCCATTCGACGATGCCTCCAAACTTATGGCTTTCTTGGGAGGCGATCAGTTCCGCCGCGGGCGGTGGATCTTTCGCGGGCAGTCCAACGCGACTTGGCCACTGCAGCCTTTATTGGAGCGGTTTGCGGACGAGCTGCGCGAACGGCCGTCTGCCGTTGAGCAGTATATCGATGCCGAATTCCGCAGGAATGCGCACCACTATATTTCTGATCCCCCGGCAAATGATGACACCTTGGGTTGGCTGGCCCTGGCGCGCCATCATGGCGCGCCTACGCGGTTTCTGGACTTCAGCAAATCACCGTATGTCGCCGCTTTCTTCGCAACAGCCGATGCGAAGCCCCGCGAAACCGCTGCAATATGGGCTATTGACGGCGTCACGATCAGACACCACGCTGGGGCGTTGTTGGCCGAGCAGAGCATGTCGGGCGTTGTAAAGCAGCATGGGGAGAAATGTCTCAAAGACCCGGGCTACTCTTTCAGCAACCCAAAGGTCTTCAGAGAGGTGTTTGAAGACGGCACGTTGGGATCCAGATGTGCCGTACCGGCACGGGTCGTCCTTCCGATTGAGCCATTCCGTACCAACGACCGGGCTTTTTTGCAGCAAGGCGTCTTTCTCTGTCCGGTCACGCTGGTAATTCCCTTTGAGCGCGCGCTCACGGATGTCGTCCGGCACGCGAACGAGACCCCTGCGAGCCCAGAGGACGTTCTGTACAAGATCTCCATCCCCCAGGCGCGCATCCAAACGTGTTACGGGAACTGCACAGGATGAACATCAACTACGCGACACTCCAACCGGGCCTGGATGGACTAGCTAGAGCGCTTGCTACCGTGTGTAAGATCCGAGCCTCCACCGTTCCAGCCGGGCTTCCACCGGATTATGAATTCGGCATAAGGTTCTGACCCGGGGACGGCGTTGTTCTATGCTCTCCGTTGGCGGATGGCCAGATCAGCCGCTCAGCTTCTTCTTGGACACAAGCGATACCACCTTGCGCCCCGAGCGGCGTTGCCGCCTCTTCGCGGCCGCGATGATTGCCCTGACATCGAAGCCGTGCTTGGCGGCTTCAATCTCGCGAATGCGCCGGACTTCATCGACGATGGGATCCCTCGCCATGAGCTATTCTCCCATGAGTTCTTCCGGCGTGCAGATGACCGGACATTCAGCGACCGTGGCGCACGCTTCAGCGTGCTGCCGCGGGCTTCAGCCTGCGGAAAGCCTCCGGAGGGCCAGCACGGCGAACTGAAGTTCGCCGCTGCACGCTGAAGCGTGCGCCACCGGCGCTACCCCGCGGCCCCAGCCGGCCGGCTCACATCTTCCACCAGAATGATGGCTTCCGCCAGCTCTTTCATGAGCCGCCGCAGCCGCCGGCTTTGGTTGCGCAGCCGCAGGTAGGACTCTTCCTCGGAGATCCCGTGTTTGAGCTGGAGGATTCCCTTGGCCCTTTCCACCACCCTGCGGGTCTCCAGCCGCAACTCACGCAGCGCATCGCCGGCCACCCACTTCGCCGCGCGCGAGTCCTGCCGGCGGATCCGCTCGGCCACCGCTATGGCCTTTTCGCGTAGCGCGGGGTTGCGCTTGCCGATCCCCCGCAGCGCCCAGTTCACGGCCTTCTTGACGAAGTTGCGCTCGTCGCCGGCGGCCTCCGCAATGAGCGGGAAAAACGCCTCGAATTGCGCATCCGGCGCGCCCTTGGCCTTGCCGGCCAGCGCGGCCATCAGGGCGAAGCCGGCGCGGCGCACGAACTCCGGCTTCGCGCGCGCCCATTCGGCGGCCTTCTCGAAGGCGAACGGGGTGTAGCGGAAGAGGTTCATGCAGGCCTGGTCGCACACGTCCCAGGAATCGAACTGCCGCGCCCAGGCGTCCATCTGCCGCGGCGTGACGCGTTCCGGTTCCTCCACCATGGTGGCCAGGATGCGGGCCTCGTGAATGCCCGATGCCCAAAGAGCGCGCGCCACGGGGTGGCTGCGGCCGGTCTCCCGGGCGACGCGCCGAAGCTCAGTCACGGAGACGCCGAGGGTGTTCTCGGAATTGATGCCGAAACGCGCCATGCCCGCCACGTTGGCCGGGTTGGCGTGGGCTTGAAGGTGTGCGAGCAACGCGTGGACGGCGGGATTAATGGGATTCTTCTTCATGGTTCGCCACCTCGAGATGGGCATTGAACACCCTTCGCCGCGAGCCGGCGCCGGGCGGGAAGAATGCCGGCAAGGGCGCCGGCATGGCAGGCTGGAGGCCTGCTCCACGGAGCCGGGATGTCCCCTTGCCCATTCAGTACTCCACGTCGACCAGAAACAGCCCCTTGGCCGGCGCGGTGGGGCCGCACTTCGCCGGCACGGCAGTCAGATCTTCTATATTTCCCTTACCCGCCTCGATCAGCGTTCCCACGATGTTGCGCACCATGTGCTTCAGAAAACCGCTGCCCCGGATACGGTAGCGCATCCGGCCCGCGCCGCTCTCGAGGGTGGACGCATACACCCGGCGCACTTTGGATTTGCCTTCCGCGTCGCGGTCGTCGGAGGCGGCGTAGGCCGTAAAATCGTGCTCGCCTTCGAACGCCCGCGCCAGCCGTATCATGCGCTGCTCATCCAGCCGATACGGGTAATGATGCGCGTAGGGCCACTCAAAAGGGCTGCAGACCGGCTCGCGCACTATGCGATATTCGTAGGTCTTGGCTTGGGCGTCGAAACGCGGATGGAAATCGGGATGAACCTCTTCCGCCGAGAGCACCCGAATGGCCGGCGGGAGAAGCCGGTTGACCGCCAGGCGCAGGTTGTCCAGCGGGATGGGGTTGGAGATGGTGAACGCAGCCACCTGTTCCAGGGCATGCACGCCGGCGTCGGTGCGGCCCGACCCCGCCACGTGCACCGGCGCGCCCTCCATATCCGATACGATCCGCTCCAGCGCGCCCTGCACAGTGGGCAAGCCCGGCTGCACCTGCCAGCCGTGGAACCCGCCCCCGTCATAAGCGAGTTTGATCTTGATGCGGCGCATCAGGTGGGGCGCGAGCCGGGCTTCACCACGGGCAGCCCCTGGGCGCACAGGGGGCATTCCTCGGGACGATGGGCCGATACCCGAAGCGTGGCCAGGGCCGCTCGCGGAACGCCGACAGCCGCGTGACCCCCGCTGCGATCGATGATCGAGCCGGCGGCGGCCACCTTGGCCCCCGCGGCGTTCAACGCCTGGATTACGTCTTGGGTACTGCCTCCGGTAGTGATTACGTCCTCCACCACCACCGCGATTTCCCCTGGCGTCACCTGGAATCCGCGACGGAATATCATCTTTCCGGTGGCGGCGTCGCGTTCCGCGAAGAGAAAGCGCGCGCCCAGCGCGCGCGCCGCTTCATGGCCGACAATCACCCCGCCCAGCGCGGGCGACGCCACCAGTTCGATGCGTTCGCCGGCCAGCGTGCGCAGCCGTTCGGCCAGTAACCGCCCCAGCTTTTCGGCCGCCGCGGGGTGTTGCAGCACCAGGGCGCATTGCAGGTACTCGGCGCTGTGCAGCCCGCTGGTAAGACGGAAATGACCTTGCAAATACGCGCCGTTGGAACGGAACAACTCCAGAATGGGATCGGCTTGCGGTGTCACAAACGCCTACTATACCATCGAATTTAAAACTAGACGGTACTTCGCAAGGAATCATTCATGCTTGCAGTGAGACCCTATCTCGTTTCGATCTGTGTCGCTGTGCTGGTCGCGCCGGCGACCTTCGCGGCGGATCCGCCGGCCGATCCGCCGCCGACGGTGGGGCGGAACCCCGTGGATCGCCATTCTCCCTTCTTGAACGCCGGCGGATGGCTGGGAAAGGCGACCGGTCCCTACCGCCCGAAACAGGCGCCGCTCCCCGACCTTTCCAATTCCGGCCGTCTGGAGTCGCTGATGCGGGCCGGCAACATTTATCTCTCCTTGCAGGACTGCATCGCCCTGGCGCTGGAGAACAACCTCGATATCGAAATCCAGCGCTATGGCCCTCCCGTGGCCGATGCGGGTCTGCTGCAGGCTTTGGCGGGCGGCCAGGCGCGAGCCGTCTCCACCAGCGTTACCGCCGGACCAACGAGCGCCGCGGCGGGCGTCATCTCCGCGACCAGTCTGAGCGCCATCCCCGCGGCCACCGCCAACGTCGCGGTCTCCGGCCCTGCGATTCCCAGCCTGGATCCGGCGCTGCTGGGCGGCGCCAGTTGGGCGCACGCCACCGCTCCGCAGAGCAGCGCGTTCCTCACCGGAACCAACTCCCTGATCACCCGCCAGGACAACACCAACATGGGAGTTCAGAAGGGGTTCCTCACCGGTACGATTGTGAGCCTGGGCCTGAACAACAGCACTATCCACAGCAACAACATGAACGCCGACTTCAACCCCGCCACCTCCGCCACCCTCAGCCTCAACTTCACCCAGCACCTGTTGCAGGGTTTTGGGTGGGGTTTGAACTCGCGCCAGATTCGGATTGCGCGCAACAACCGCGAGGTTTCCGACCTCACCTTCAAGCTCCAGGTGATCACCACCGTGACCGCGGTCATGGAGATCTATTGGGACCTGGTGGCGTTCCACGAATCCGTCCGAGTGGCCGAGGATGCGCTGAGCGCGTCCCAGAAGCTGCTCGATGACAACAAGAGGCAGGTGGAGGTAGGAACTCTCGCTCCGATCGAAGTCATTCGCGCCGAAGCCCAGATTGCCACCGGCGAGCAGAACCTCCTGGTGGCCCAAACCCAGGTTCTGCAACAGGAAACCATTATCAAGACCGCGCTCAGCCGCACCGGCGTGGCAAGCCCCATGGTGGCCGAGGCGCACATCATTCCCACCGACCCGATCCGCACGCCGGGCGTGGAGCCGGTGGCGCCGATTCAAGATTTGAACGCGCTGGCGCTGGCCTCGCGCCCCGAGCTGGCTCAGACCCGCATCCAGCTCCGCAACCAGGAGCTCATCATGAAAGGGTCGAAGAACGGATTGCTGCCCACGCTCGACGTGGTGGCCGGCCTGGCCAACAACGCCCTGGCGGGCCAGGTCAACCCCATACCCGCGCCGGCGGGATCGGTCCACAGCAACACGCCGTTTTTCATCGGCGGCTACAGTACCGTTCTCACCCAGCTCTTTGCGCGAAACTTCCCCAACTACTCGGCCGGCTTCAACCTGAGCGTGCCCCTCCGCAACCGCGTGGCGCAGGCCCAGGCGATCAACGACGAGCTGACCTATCGCCAGCAGCAACTCGGCCTGCAGCGCCTCGAGAACCAGGTGCGGGTGGACGTGCAGAACGCGCTGATCGGTCTTACCCAGGCCCGCGCGCAGTACCAGGCAGCCGTCAAAGGAGTGCGTCTGCAGCAGGAATCGCTCGATGCCGAGCAGAAGAAGCTGGCGCTCGGCGCCTCCACCACGTACAACGTAATTCTCATGCAGCGGGACCTGGTGACCGCGCAATCGAGCCAGGTGACGGCGGAGGCGGCCTATGTCAAGGCGCGGGTGGAGTTGGACCGGGCCACCGGCCAGATCCTCAACGACAACGGCATATCGCTCGACGAAGCCTTCAAAGGGGTGGTATCGCGGCCTCCCGACCCCATTCCTCCTCCGGAGGCTCCGCGGCGATAATTGCGCGGCTACTCCGCCGACTCCGCGGGCGAAGCCGGCGCGGCCGGATCGACCTTCACGGTGACGTAACTGGAGAGCGCCGTGATCGTCTTGTCATGGATCTTGTCTTCGCACTGGGAATCCGCGTGCGTCCACAATCCATCGACGAAATTGCCATCGCAGAACGTCGAGGCCGCCTCGTCGATGACAGCTTCCCGCACGGGGGCCCGGAAGGTGGTCAACTCGAAGAAACCCGCCGCGTCGGCCTTGGCCATGGTGCGTTCGGACAGCTTCTTCCATGCGGTGGGGCTGAGTTCATCCGGGCGAAAATACACGCTGAAGGTGAAATAGCCGTTTCCGTACTCGTCCGAACCCATCGGTTGTCCACGATACGAATACGTCACTTGATACGCGGGCTCAGGCGACTGGAGTTCGGTGTACGGGCAGTACAACGAGCCGCCGGGTTCTATATTGGCGGCTTCCTCACAGGCGCTCAAGTCGGTGGTCGATTTGCTTTCGGTGGCAACGCTGACCTTTTTGACGGCTTCAAATCGGATGGACGAGATGTCGGACGCTTCCGGAATATCGGCGACATGGGTGAAAGGATGGAGCGCCTCGACCGTCACCAGGATGGATTCCGAGTCGTGCGATTTTGTCATTTCGCCGGCCATCGCCGGCAGTGCGCCAAGGGCCCCAATCGCCGCGGCGACAAAAGTCAGTCTGAGCTTCGTCATCGTTTTGTAATTCTCCCCTCGGCTTGGATCAGACTCGCGCCAGGAGCAATCGGTGCAAGAAAAGCATGGAGAAGGCGCGCACGGCGTACGAACAGGTACTGTTTGAGACATGACAGCGCGGCCGGCAGCCCCGGTGGGGCATGCTTCAGCTTGCCCGGCAATTCCCGCCGCGGACCGCCAGGGGGCGCTACGCCGTCTTGTCCTTGGCGTAACAGACGTCGTTCAACGCGCATTCGGCGCATTTCGGGGTGCGCGCTTGGCAGAGGGCGCGCCCGTGCAGGATCACCTCGTGGGAAAACAGAATCCACTTCTCTTTCGGAACGATCTTCATGAGATCCTGCTCGATCTTCACCGGGTCCGTGTTCCCGGTCAGGTCCAGTCGCCCGGCGATGCGCTGCACATGGGTATCGACCACGATTCCGGAGGGGATTCCGTAGGCCGTGCCCAGCACCACATTGGCCGTCTTGCGGGCCACGCCGGGTATGGTGAGCATTTCCTCCATGCTGCGCGGGACCTCGCCTCCGAACTCCGAGACCACCTTCTTGGCGGCGCCCACCAGGGACTTCGCCTTGTTGTTGAAAAAGCCCGTGCTGCGGATGTCGTTGGCCAGCGTTTCCGGACGGACGGCGGCGAAATCCCGCGGCGTGGGGTACTTCTCGAATAGTCCGGGGGTCACTTCGTTGACCCGCTTATCGGTGCATTGCGCGGAGAGGATGGTGGCGACCAACAGTTGCCAGGGGCTCTGGTGGCGCAGCGCGCAGGTGGCGCCGGGATACATGCCCTCCAGGCGGCCGAGAATTTCGGCAACCCGCGCCCGCCTTTCGGCTGCGGTCTTGGGCGGTTTCACGTAAGCTCGTAAGAGGCGATGCGAAACCGGCTTCTTCTCCTTGGCGCGGCGCTGGCCGCTTTCGGGGCTTCCGAGCTGTCTGGCTTTCATTTCGACGATTATGCCATTTTTTCGGACCGCGTCCTGACATCCTCGTCGGGATGGGTGGCTGTCTGGAACCTGCGGCAGACCCGGCCGCTCACCTTCCTGACGTTGTGGTTGAACTGGATGGCCGGCGGACAGGACCCGCTGGGCTACCATATGCTCAATCTGGCCCTGCATCTGGGCGCGGTTCTGCTGGCGTATGAGTGCTTCCGGCGGCTGCTGGGCGAGCGCGCGGCGCTGGCGGCCGCGGCCATCTTCGCGGTTCATCCCTTGCAGGCCGAGGCGGTGGATTCTATCTGGGGCCGGGCCATCGTGCTGGCGGCGCTGCTGTGTCTGGCGTCCCTGATGGCGTGGCTCGATGGCAAAGGCTGGCTGGCGGTGGCGTGGTTCGCGGCCGCCCTGCTGGCCACCGGAGAATGCGCGGCGTTTCCGCTGGTGTTGCTGTTGCTTCCCAGTGCCGAGACGCCGCCAAAGACGCCGGGCAAAAGCGGGCCCAGGGGGCGCCCCGGCAGCCGGAAGGCCTGGCCCCAGATGGCCATGATTCTGCTGGCGCTGGCGGCGGGGGCGCGCGTGGTCTGGGCGGCCGGCTTGACGCCCGGGGCGTGGGCGGGCTCTGGGGCCGGCATCTCGGCCTGGAAGTACTTTCTGGCGCAAGGCCCGGTGATCTTGCGGTACCTCCGAATGGCCGTGATTCCCTATGGTTTCACGGTAGATCCCGATATCCCCATTCCGGCTGTGTGGGCCGGCCTGTTGGCCTGGGCGGCGGTGGCCGCGCTGGCGGTCTGGGCGTGGCGCGAGCGGGAACGGGGATGGCCGTTGTGGCTTTTGGCCGGCCTCCTGCTCCTGGCCCCGAGCTCTTCGGTATTCCCGGCCGCGGACCTGGCGGCGGACCGGCGCATGTACCTCCCTCTAATCGGCTTCGCCGCCGCCGCCGGCCTGCTGCTCACGCGGGTGAGAACCCCCGCGCTGGCCGCCACGGTAGTCGCCGCGCTGGCCATCGTGGGCTTCACCCGCACCCTGGTCTGGATGAACGACGCATCCCTGTGGAGGGAGGCGGTGCGGCGCGCGCCCCACAAGGCGCGGCCCAAAATACAGCTTTCGCGCGTGGTCCGCGCCGGCGAGGCCCTGGAGTTGCTGACCAAGGCGCGCGTGGACGCGCCCTACGATCCCGCGATTCCCGCCGAGATGGGCAAAGTGCTGCTTCAGGAGCACCAGGTGGACGCCGCCCTCGACGAGTTTAGCCGCGCGGTGGCGCTCGATCCAAAAAACGCCCAGAACTTCAACAACCGCGGGGTGGCGTTCGGATACCTCGGACTGCCCGAGGCGGCGCGCGCCGATTTCCTGCGCGCCATCGAGATCGATCCCGATTTTACCGAGGCCCGGGAGAACCTCCGGAGGCTGCCCCCCCCGGCGCCGTGATCTGCACGTCGGCGCTCAGGTTCTGCCAATCCGGCAACTCGTAGATCTTGAGCTTGGTGACCAAAGGCGCGGCCACTTCCTTGGTCTCGTAAGATCCGATGCTGGTGGTGAAACCAAACCGCCCCTGCGCTTCATCTCCCGCCTTCCGCGGCCGGGCCCAGAGCGTGACGTTGCCGGCAAGTCCGGAGACCTCAGTCTCGGAGTGATTGATTAGCACGAACTTCACGATAATCGCATCCTTGTTCTTGGGGTCCTCCCCGAAGCGCACGCCCGCGACTTCGATGAACTTCTGGAAAGGATTGGCGTCGGCTCCCGCCTTGGGCGGCGGATTGTCCACGTCGGCGGCGGGAGAGCTTTGGCCGTGGCCCTCCACCAGCCAGTGGATGCCGGCGATAATCCCCAGGAAAGCGAAGGCGAAGAGCACCGCCAACAGCCACGTGGGCACGCCGGAGGAACGCGGGCTCCCCGGCGCGGCGTACGCCGGAGCCTCTGGCGGCGCGAAGGCCGGAGCGGGCGGTGGCGCTGGCGGCGTATAGGCCGGCGGCGCAGGTTGGTAAGCGGGAGCGGGCGGCGGCGGTTGGTAGGCCGGCGGCGGAGGCGGAGGCGCAGGCTTGTAAGCCGGAACGGGCGGTGGCGGCGCGGGTCGGTAGGCCGGTGGCGCGGCGGCTGGCGGCGCAGCCCCCTGTGACGGCGCCGCCGGGGCCGTTTTCGGGGCGCAATCGGGACACTCGTTATAGGCCGGAGGAACTTCGCGCCCGCATTGCGGGCAAATCCACGTGAACATTCGCTTGCCTCAACTTTACTGTAGCGCTACCGGATGCCGGCGAAGGAGTAAAGACGCCCCGCCGCTTGCTTGTCCCGGCGAAACGAATGAAACTGTTCGGGACGGCACATGGTGCATAAATTCGACGCGTGGATCCGTCGCCCCGTTACGCCCGCCTCGATGAGCTGGCGGCGGTTGGCCTCCGCCAGGTCGATGTGCGCCCTCCCCCGCTCCCCGAACCGCGCGGCCACCTCCGGTCCCACCTCGTAACAGCATTTGCCGATGCCGGGGCCGATGGCCGCGTGGATATCCGCGGGATCGCTGCCGAAGCGGTTCCGCATGGCGGCCACGGCGGAGACCGCGATGCGCGCCACCGTCCCGCGCCATCCGGCGTGCACCGCCGCCACGGCGCGGTTCCGCTGGTCCACCAGGAGAAGCGGAATGCAATCGGCGGTCTTCACGGCCACCACCGCGCCGGGCGTGTTTTCGAGCAGCGCGTCGCCGCTCCCCAGCAGGCCCGTGCGGCCCTCCGCCGCCACGCACTCCGCGGAGTGCGCCTGCTGCAAGGTCGCCAGGTTGGGAAAGCGCGCCGGGATGTCGGAGAGACGCGTTCCGAAGCCGTGCTCCAGCCATTCCATGGAATCGAGTTCGGCGACCCGGTAGACTTGGCGCGAATCCAGGTAAAACACGGCTAAACCGGGTTCTGCACCTGCGAGATGCGCACCTGCCGCCTGAAATCCTCGAGCATCGATTCGTCCAGGCGCACCTCGGTGGGCCGCTTCACCAGAGTGGTCATTTGATCGATCTTGTCCTGCAGCTTGAGAAGGCCGTAGAAGAGGTTCTCCGGGCGCGGCGGGCAGCCCGTAACGTAGACGTCCACGGGGACGATCTTATCCACCCCTTGCAGCACCGCGTAGGTATTGAACGGACCGCCCACGCTGGAACAGGCCCCCATGGACATGCACCACTTGGGGTCCGGCATCTGGTCCCAGATGCGCTTCAGCACGGGGGCCATCTTGAGCGTTACGGTACCGGCCACGATCATCAGGTCCGACTGGCGGGGGCTGGGACGGAAAACTTCCGCGCCAAAGCGCGCGATATCGAAACGCGAGACGCTGGAGGCGATCATCTCGATGGCGCAGCACGCCAGCCCGAAAGTCAGCGGCCAGATGGAGGACTTGCGCGCCCAGTTGAAAACGTAATCCACCGATGTGGTGACCACGTTGCGTTCGAACTGGTTTTGGATGAAAGAAGCCACGGCGTCTCTCCCGGGGGCGTAAACAGGATTGTATCATTGTGGGGCCAGGCCTTTTGGCCTGCCGCCGGCTTTGAGCCGGCGTTCTTCCGGGCATCGCGAGACGCCGGCTAAAAAAAGCCGGCGGCAAGCCAAAAGGCTTGACCCCACTACTGCACCGGCAGCAGCTCCTGCCCGTTGTCGGTCTCGGTGTCCGGAATCACCGAAGCGGCCGCCACCCGGTCGCCCTCCTCGAGCGACACCAGCTTTACGCCCTGGGTGGAGCGCCCCGCCTGGCGGATGGTGTTGGATTCTATGCGGATGATCTTGCCGTTCTGGCTGACAATCGCCAGGTCGGTGTCCTCCCTTACGGAGAGCACCGCCACCACGCGGCCGGTCTTGTGGGTGGTCCGCATGTTGATCACCCCTTTCACGCCGCGCGAGGTCAGGCGGTAATCCTTCAAGGGGGTTCGCTTGCCGAAGCCGTTCTCCGAAATCGAAAGAATCAGCCCGTCCTCTTCCACTACTTCCATGCCCACCAGGTAGTCGTCCGCCGGCAGGTCCATGCCGCGCACTCCCCGCGCCTGGCGTCCCATGGCGCGCACCTGGCTTTCCGCGAAGCGGATGGCCTGGCCCCTGTGCGAGCCCAGGAAAATGAAGTTCTTGCCGTTGGTGATGCGCGCCGCAATCAGCTCGTCGCCATCGTCGAGGGTCACCGCGATGATGCCGCGCGACATGGGGTTGTCGAACTCCGTCAGCTCCGATTTCTTGATCACCCCGTGCGCGGTGACCATGACGATGAACTGGTCGGCTACGAAATCCTTCACCGGCAGAAACGCTTTGACCGTCTCGTCGGGCTGCAGGCTGATGAGGTTGGAGATGTGTTTGCCTTTGCCTACCGTCAGCGCATCGGGAATTTCATAGGCTTTGAGCCAGTACACCCGGCCGCGGCTGGTGAAGATCAGCAGGTAGCTGTGGGTGGAAGCCACAATCAGGTGCTCCACCACGTCCTCGGCGCGGGTGCCCATGCCGATGCGGCCCTTACCGCCGCGCGTCTGGCGGCGGTAGGTGTCCACGGCCGTGCGTTTCAGGTATCCGCCGCGCGTCACGGTGATGGCCACATCCTCCACCGCCACCAGGTCTTCGAGGAGGATCTCGCCGGTGTCCTCGATGATCTCGGTCCGCCGTTTGTCGCCGAACTCCTTCTGAACTTCCTTCAGCTCCTTCACCACCACGTCGCGCAGAACCTCGTCAGACCCCAGAATCTCGAGGTATTGGGCGATGCGCCGCTGGATCTCGGCCAGCTCGTCTAGAATCTTCTGCTGCTCCATCCCGGTGAGCCGTTGCAGTTGCAGCTCGATGATGGCCTGCGCCTGCTTCTCGCTGAACGCGAAACGGGCGATCAGGGAATCGCGGGCGTCGCGCGGCGTCTTGGCGTCGCGGATGAGGCGGATCAGCTCGTCGAGATTCTTCGAGCGCTATCTGGAAGCCGAGCAGGAGGTGCTCGCGCTCGCGGGCTTTGCGCAGCTCGAAATCGGTCCGCCGCCTGACCACATCCTGGCGATGATCGATGAAGTGCTTGAGGGTCTCGATCAGGCCGAGCTCGCGCGGCTGTCCGTTGACGATCGAAAGCATGATCACGCCGAAGCCGGTCTGGAGCTGGGTGTGCTTGTAGAGGTTGTTGAGCACCACCTCGGCCTGCTCGCCGCGCTTCAGCTCGAAGACAATGCGCATCCCGTCGCGGTCGCTCTCGTCGCGGATGTCGCCGATGCCTTCGATGCGTTTCTCGTTGACCGCCGCCGAAGCCTGCTCGATGAGCTTGGACTTGTTCACCTGGTAGGGGATTTCGGTGACGACGATCTGTTCCCTTTCCTTGCCCAGCTTCTCGATGGCCGCGCGCGCCCGCAGCTTGAGCTGCCCGCGGCCCCGGCTGTAGGCGTCGATGATCCCCTGCCGCCCCAGTATGAAGCCGCCAGTAGGGAAGTCCGGCCCCGGAACCATTTCCAGAATCTTCACCAGCGGCGCGCCGGGATGCTGGATGAGGTAAACGGCGGCGTCGATAATCTCGGTGAGGTTGTGCGGGGGAATGTTGGTGGCCATGCCCACCGCGATGCCCGAAGAGCCGTTCACCAGCAGGTTGGGGACGCGGGTGGGCAAAACTTCGGGCTCCGATTCGCTGTCGTCGTAGTTGGGCCGGAAGTCCACCGTCTCTTTGTCGATGTCCTCGAGCAGCCGGGTAGCGATGCGCGAGAGCCGCGCTTCGGTATACCGCATGGCCGCCGGCGGATCGCCATCCACCGACCCGAAATTGCCCTGCCCTTCCACCAGCGGATAGCGCATGCTGAAAGGCTGCGCCATGCGCACCAAGGCATCGTAGATCGGACTATCGCCGTGGGGATGGTACTTGCCCATCACTTCGCCGGTGATCTTGGCGCATTTGCGCGTCGGCCGGTTGGGCGCGAGGCCCATCTCGTTCATCCCGTGAAGGATGCGCCGGTGCACCGGCTTGAGACCGTCGCGCACATCCGGCAGCGCGCGTCCCACAATCACGCTCATGGCGTAATCGAGGTACGAGCGGCGCATTTCGTCTTCGATGTTGATGGGTAGCTGGTTCTTGGAGCCGCCGTCTCCGCCGCCCGATCCGGGCAATGGGAGCTGGCCGCTGGGGGGCGGCGCGGGCGGGCCTTGCGGTGGTTGCTGCTGATCGGCCAAAGCGCTTCCTCGTTTTGGGGTTAAGTTCTATTGTAACAAGAATTTAGTTATGCGGCTCCGGAAGCGGCTTTTGGTGGCGCGAACTTCTCGACGGTCTTCCTATTTTCGTCTTTTATTCGCCGTTCAGGATAGCCTCGGAAGCCCTCCGCCATGGAGCGGCCCTTCTGGCGGGCTATCCGTTTGTCGGCGCGGGGCGGCCTGGCAGTGTCGCCATTAGCGCACGCAGAGCCGCGTTAACAGATTCCGCGTTCTGGAACACTCGCGCCACGTCCGGCTCCAGCAGTATCGCAACCGATCCCGGTTGCGTCCGCTGAGCGAATCGGTTCGGCTTGGCCTTCGTGTAGTCAAGACGGTACTCGGCTTGCAACCCATTGACTCGTTTCGACTTGGGCTTACATTGTGACGTGCTCTTCCTCCGCGAAGGCAGCGAAACTCCAATCAGCCCCCGCTTTGCCGCCCTACGCCGCCGGGCCGGCTTTGGCGATTTCCGGGTCCACGCCCGCGAACTTGGCGAAGTTCTTGTTGAAGCGCGCGGCCAGGTCGCGGGCGGCGCGATCATAGGCGTCCTTGTCCGGCCACATGCCGCGGGCGTCCAGGAATTGCGCCGGCACGCCGGGACACTCCTGGGGAACCGCCACCCGGAAGACCGGATCGGGCGACGTGGGTATGTCGCGCAGGTCGCCATGGAGGGCGGCGTTCAACATGGCGCGCGTGTAGCGAATCTTCATGCGCTCGCCCACTCCCGCCGGGCCGCCCACCCAGCCGGTGTTCACCAGCCAGCAGGACGAGCCGTGGCGGCGCAGCTTCTCCCCCAGCAAGGACGCATAAACGGAAGCCGGACGCGGGAGGAACGGCGCGCCGAAGCAGGCGCTGAAGGTGGCCTGCGGGTCCTTCCCCAGACCGCGCTCGGTGCCCGCGAGGCGGGCCGTATACCCGCTCAGGAAATGGTACATGGCCTGCTCCGGGGTGAGGTGCGCGATGGGCGGAAGAACCCCGAACGCGTCCGCCGTCAGCAGCACGACGTTGCGCGGGTGCCCGCCCACGCTCGGAATCAGCGCGTTGTCTATGAAGTTCAGCGGATAGGCGGCGCGGGTGTTCTCGGTGATCTCCTCGGAGTCGAGATCGAGCAGCCGGGTCCGGGGATCCATCGCCACATTTTCGAGCACCGTGCCGAAGCGGATCGCGTTCCAGATCTGGGGCTCCTGCTCGCTCGAGAGGCGGATGCACTTGGCATAGCAGCCGCCCTCGAAATTGAAGATCCCGCGATCGCTCCAGCCGTGCTCGTCGTCGCCGATGAGGCGCCGCCCGGGGTCCGCCGAAAGGGTGGTTTTGCCGGTCCCCGAAAGCCCGAAAAACAGCGCCGTGTCTTCATGCGCCCCAATATTGGCCGAACAATGCATGGGCAGCACGCCGCGCGCGGGCAGCACGTAGTTCATGACGCTGAACGCCGATTTCTTCATCTCGCCCGCGTAGCTGGTCCCGCAAATCAATACCACGCGCTGCTTGAAGCTGATGGCGATGCAGGTTTCCGAATTGGTTCCGTCGGCGGCGGGGTTCACTTGAAATTCGGGGGCGAAGAGGATGGTGAAATCCGGCCCCCCGGGCTCCGCTTCGTCCTGCCGCAGGAAGAGCTGATGGGCGAACAGGGAGTGCCACGCGAACCGCGTGATGACACGGAAGCGCATGGCGTAGTTGGTGTTCGCGCCCGAAAGGCAATCCTGTACGTACACCTCGCGCCCTTGCCAAGACTCCAGCACCCGGGAGTGAATGCTATCGAAATGGGCTTCCGAGAGGGGCTGGTTCACGGAGCCCCACTCCACGTTGGTCTCGGTCTCCTCGTCGCGAACCACAAACTTGTCTTTAGGCGAGCGGCCGGTGAACTGGCCCGTGCGCACCATGAAGGCGCCGTTGGCGGCGAACTCGCCTTCCCCACGCTGCACGGCGTGCTCCAGCAACTGCGGCACGCCCAGGTTCCAGTGGGCCGCTTTCAGGTTCCGCAGCCCGTGCTGTTCCAGGCCCCCGGCGCCGGTCTCGGGGGCGCCACCGCTCTTCTTTTGGTCTGTCGGCATCTTCCGTCAGTCTCCCGTAAGTACCCTATCGTAATATAGATTCATGAGCCCCCTTGCCTGGGCGTGCGGCCTGGCGTTGCTTCTGGGAGTGGCGCCGGCCCGGACTCAGGTTATCGAATTCGAATCTAACGGACTGAAGTTTCAGACACTTACCAAGTCTGGGGTGACCGTAATGTTCGCCCATTTGCCCTCCCACGTGAATACCTACGCCATCATTCAGGCCAGCGTGGCCAACGGATCGCCGGGCTCCTACGTCGTGCGCCCGCAGGATTTTTCTTTCGTCCGCGCCGATGGCGCCGTCCTGCGAGCTTCCACGGCCGAGTCCGTGGTCTTGTTGCTCACCGAGAAAGGCGGCCGCTCGGACGTTCTCAAGCTGATCTCCGAGTACGAGGCCACGCTCTATGGATCCGATAGAGTTCGCTCCACCAACGGCTACGAGCAGCGCCGACAGGCCGCGCTGATGGCCGGTCCCACCAGGTTGCGGGCCGCCGCCGCGGCCAGCGCCGTGGCTTTCGTGCAAACCCGCCTCAAACCCGGCGAATCCACCGATGGGGCCGTGTTCTTC
Source organism: Terriglobia bacterium (assembly GCA_963767595.1). Taxonomy (GTDB): domain Bacteria; phylum Acidobacteriota; class Terriglobia; order Bryobacterales; family Bryobacteraceae; genus BOG-224. The sequence continues at coordinate 163,451 of CAVYEK010000013.1, read as the reverse complement.
GACACCGATGGCAAGCCGCTGGGCCTGGGCCACATCGTGGTCAGGACCAACACCGACACGTTCGAATTCAGGACCCAGTAGGTGGGGCGGACCATCGGTTCTTGTGGTCTGCCAGGCCCCCGGAGCTGACAGACGACGAAACCCGTTCGCCTGTCCCACTACTGTAACGGGTACCCCCGGGTGAGGTTGAAGGTCCGCTTCCAGCGGGTCTTGGTGAAGAAGTGCGTCACCACATCCACGATGTGGTCCAAGCCGATGTTCCCGTTGGTCAAATCCATCGTCGAGGCGTCGTACGACCAGTAGATGACGACCGGCGTCCCCACAATGTTCTCGCGCGGCACCAGGCCCCAGTAGCGGCTGTCGAGGGAATTGTCGCGATTGTCTCCCATGGCGAAGACGTACTTATCGGGCACTACCAGTTCCCCGTTCGCCACGTTGCTGCGGAGCATTTCCATGGCCCTGGGACTCAACGGTTCGGTCGGCGGCAGCGATGGGAAGTTATCGCGATACTGGTCGCTCGAGGCGTTGTGCTGCGCGTAGGGTTCATTCACCGGCCGGCCGTTCAGGATCAACTGCTTGTCCACGAGCCGAACGTGGTCGCCCGGAATCCCGATGGCGCGCTTCACATAATCTTCCCTGATGTCGAGCGGATAGCGGAACACGATGACGTCCCCGCGGCGCACCTCGCGGTTGGGCAGCGCATGGGAGCCCAGGCCGTCCTGGGGAGCGTAGACCAGCTTATCCACCAGAACGTGGTCGCCAATCAGGAGCGTGCTCTCCATGGAAGCGCTGGGAATAACGAATGCCTGGACCAGCGTGGTGGTGGCGAATAGCAGCAGGATGATGGTTACGGTCCACTCGGCGACGAACCCCCGGTGCACATCCCGCGTCATGGCGCGAAAACGCCGCCACCGGCTCGTCCCGGCGTTCTGCTCTATCTGCTTTGTCTCCACACTGGTCATTGTATCGAATCGGACGCGTGAACATCGAAATCGTCTTCAAGTGGGCTGCGATCCGCTGAGACGCCGAGGATTCAAGAGAGAAGATCTTGACGCGGAGACGCGGAGACGCGGAGAACTTCGACGATAGAAGATAACCCCGTTCCCTGGGTTGTTTCTATCTTAAATCCTCCGCGTCTCCGCGTCTCCGCGTCAAGGTCTTCTCTCTCAAATCCTCCGCGTCTCCGCGTCTCCGCGTCAAGGTCTTCTCTTCTCGTCAAGGTGGCGGCGCTGCCGGTTATAATCCGGTTTGACACCCAAAACCGCGTTTCTTTTCCCCGGCCAGGGCTCGCAGTACGCTGGGATGGGCAAAGGGCTGGCCGATTCCCACCCCGTCGCGCGGCGCGTATTCGAGGAGGCCGACGACGCTCTCGGCTTCACCCTCTCGCGGCTGTGCTTTGAAGGGCCCGACGACCAGCTCAAGCTGACCGAGAACACCCAGCCCGCGCTGTTGACCGTTTCCGCGGCGGCCTGCGCCGTATTGCGCGAGAACGGGTGGGCGCCGGACTATGTGGCGGGCCACAGCCTGGGCGAATACTCCGCGCTGGTGGCCGCCGGAAGCCTGCGTTTCCGCGACGCCGTGAGGCTGGTGCGCCAGCGCGGGCGTTACATGCAGGAGGCCGTGCCCCAGGGCGTGGGCGCCATGGCGGCTATTTTGAGGCTGCCCGAAGGCGCGCTCGATGGCGTCCTCCGGCAGGCGGCCCAGGGCGAGGTGGTGAGCGCCGCCAATTTCAATTCGCCCGACCAGGTGGTGATAGCGGGTCACGCCGGCGCGGTGAGCCGCGCCATGGAGCTGGCCAAGGCCGCCGGGGCCCGCCGCGCCGTGCCTTTGCCGGTCAGCGCGCCCTTCCACTGCGCGCTCATGCAGCCCGCCCAGCAGCGGCTGCGCGCGGACCTCGACGCGGTCGAATTCCGGGACCTCGACTGCCCGCTGGTGAACAACTGGCAGGCCCGCGAGATCCGCACCGGCGCGGAAGCGCGCGAAGGCCTCTACCAGCAGGTTCCGAACCCGGTGCGTTGGGTGGAATCCGTCCGCCTCCTGGCGCAACTGGGCGTCGCCCGAGCCGTGGAAACCGGCGCCGGCGGCGTGCTCACCGGCCTGCTGCGCACCATCGCGCCAGGCATGGCCGGACTGAAATTCGGCGAACCCGCCGATATGGCCAGCCTGCAACCCTAAGCGTATCTGCGCCGGACGGGGGTGGCAGCCCAACACGGGCGCCTTGCGCCAGCCCATTTCCAGGGGCGCGCTTCCCGAAAAAGTCTGCTACTCTGGTCTACCGGTGAGCGCGGAATCAGATCTGGTGGTCCGATGCCGTTGGTGTGGAAGCAGGGACGTCCGCTCCTCGTCTCCGCGCGGCATCCGGGATAACATCATGGCTCTTCTGCGGTTGGCGCCCTTTCGCTGCCGCGGCTGCGGCAGCCGGTTCTACCGGCGAGAGATCCCCAAACGAGAGGATGAGGAGCACGGCCCGGCCGTCGAAAACCGCAAGGCCGGCTAGGGCCGCTACCGTTTGATCCGGTTGGCGACGCTTCCGGGCAGGGGCCGGGCATGCCCGGCCCCTACACCCGGCGCACGCGCACTCCCGCCTCGCCAAACAGCGTCTCCACCATCCCGAAGTGCTCGTTGTAATAGTCGCTGGAGTATTCCGCCATGCGTTCGGCCGAGATAACCACCTCCACGATCCCCGCTTGAACGATGGCCCGGGCGCAATCCATGCACGGCATGATTTCCACGAAGACGGTGCACGATTGAGTGGCTGTTCCGGCTCGCGCCGCGTTGCAGATGGCGTTCCGCTCGGCGTGCTCGATCCACAGGTACTTGGCGGGCCGCGCCAGGCGTTCCGGAACGTCGTCGCGGATGCCGCGCGGAAACGAATTGTAGCCCGTCGAGCGGATCTCGTGGTTAGGCCCCACGATCACGCACCCGAGCTGCGTGTGGGGGTCTTTGCTCCGGCAGGCGACGGCCTTGCAGATGTCGAGGTAGTACTTGTCCCAGCCTGGTATCTCTCGCATACGTTTCCAACAAATGTAGCAGACCCGGCCCCGCGAAGACCGGTTTTGATCTTTATTTTGGGTTTTTCCGCCCGCACAGTTGCATTTCCTGTCTATTTCAGGCAATCTGAAAGGTTTTCCTTCACCCATGCTGGAACGCGTGCTGTATCACGACCATTGCTTCGATGGGGCTGCGTCGGCGGCCTTCTTCAGCCGCTTCATCGCCGGAGCGATTCACCCCGGAGCGGAGTTCGCCTACACCGGGATGGCTCACAAGGCCTCCCAGTTGTTCGACCCCTCGCTGTTCGATGGCGATGAAAACGCGATCGTCGATTTCAAGTACTCGAGCGACCCCCGGCTGACCTGGTGGTTCGATCACCACCAGAGCGCCTTTCTGACCCCCGAGGACGCCGAACAGTTCCGCCGGGACACCAGCGGCCGCAAGCTCTACGACCCCAGCTACAAGTCCTGTACCTCGTTCATTCGCCAGGTGGCCCGCGACCGCTTTGGGTTTCGCGCGCCGGACCTGGACGATCTGGTGCACTGGTCCGTGATTATCGATGGCGCGCAGTATCCGGACGCCCGGACGGCGGTGGAACTGGGCGCCCCGGCCATGAAGCTGACCCTGGTGATCGAGGCCGCCAAAGGGTCGGAGGTGGTGCAACGGGCCATCCGCTCCATGCAGCGCCGCAGCCTGGCGGAAATTGTCGAGGAGCCCGAAATCCAGGCCCTCTACGGCCCGCTCTACGAGCGCCACATGCAGTCCATCGAGATCATCCGCCGCCTCTCGCGGGAGGATGGCCCGGTGGTGTTCTTCGACCTCGCCGGCGAGGACGTAGAGGGCTACAACAAGTTCATCCCCTACTATCTTTTCCCGCAGTCCGTGTACACCGTTTCGGTGAGCGTTTCGAGCTTCCGGACGAAGATCTCGGTGGGCTCCAATCCCTGGACCGAGGAAACCCTGCGCCACAACCTGGCCACCATCTGCGAGCGCTACGGAGGCGGCGGACACGCCCGCGTGGGCGCCATCAGCCTGCCGCCGGGAGACCTGGAGCAGGCGCGGCGGGTGGCGGCGGAGATCCGGGCGGAGTTGAGCGCGTAAAGGCCTCCCGCGGTCTCGGAAACCGCCGGAAGGCCGGTTGGCCGGCGGAAGCGTCCGGCCCTCTTGCCGGTTGACGCATCCTTCCTCCAACGGCCCTTCGATTCCTGCCTTCACCGGATAACCGGATAATCGGATACCGACAGATCGCAAATAGAGGGTTATAATCCGCCCAGAAGTTCTCAGAGTTTGGAGGGCCAAACGGGAATGCGTATCCAAAAAATCTTGCTCGGCGCCTGCCTGGCTTCCACGGCTGGCTTGGTGATCGCCGGCGCGCCCGCCCTGGCCGCCGGCGCGGGACCGGTGATCACCGGCGTCTCGAACAACGCCAGCGGAGCGGCGGCCATCGAAAGCGGCTCATGGGTCTCGATCTACGGCTCTGGCCTGTCTGCCGTCACGGACTCCTGGCAGACGTCCGAGTTCAACGGAAACAACCTCCCTACCACGCTCGATAACGTGAGCGTCCAGATCGACGGCAAGCCGGCCGCGATCTACTACGTGAGCTCCGGACAACTGAACGTCCAGGCACCCGCGGACACGGCGACCGGAACGGTGCAGGTGCAGGTCACCAACTCCGCCGGCACAGCCACCGGCACGGCGATTCTCGAAACTTACTCGCCGGCGTTCTTCGCTTTTCAGGGCAGATACGCCGCTGCCGTGCATAATGCCGATGGCGTCGACGTCGCGCCCGCCGGATATCTCGGCAGCGCGACCACCTCCCGGCCGGCCCAACCCGGGGAAATACTGCAGATCTATGCTACCGGCTTGGGCCCCACCACGCCCGCCGTTCCGGCCGGCCAACTGGTGAGCGCCCGCGCGCCGCTGGCGGACCCCACCCAACTGCACGTGACCATCGGCGGCCTGGCTGCCACCGTGCAGTTCGCCGGCATCGTGGCCGCCGGGCTGTACCAGATCAACGTGTACGTCCCGCAACTGGCGACCGGCGATCAACCGATTCTGGCAACCATTGGCGGCGCGAGTTCCCAGACCGGGATCTCCATTCCGGTCTTGAGCTCGGCCGGCCCGGCCGTGACTGTGACGCTTACCCCCAACGGCAGCGCCATCCGTTGCGGCGCCACCCTGGCTCTCACGGCCAAGGTGGCCAACACCAACGACTTAACGGTGACCTGGCAGGTCAACGGAGTGGCGGGAGGCAACTCCGCCGTCGGGACGGTCTCGGCCGCCGGCGTGTACACCGCGCCTGCCGATCTGCCAAGCCCCGCGGCGGTTACCGTAACCGCCGTCAGCCTGGCCGACCCCACGGCCAAGGCCAGCGTGACCGTGAATCTCCAGAACCCTCTGCCGGTGGTGACGTCGGTCACTCCCAACCCGGTGAATCCCGGCAATGCGACCCTCACGGTTAACGGAACCGGGTTTGCGAAAGGAGCCACGGTCTATTTTGCCGGGGCCGCCCTCGCCACTACTTTCGTATCCGACACACAGCTCACCGCCACCGGCACGGTCGCCATGCCGGTCGGACGTTTGGCCGCGGTCAAGGTCACCAACCCGAACCCCGGCACGGCTACCTCGACGCCTCTCGCGACGCCCGTCCGCGTGGCCAACGAGCAAATGCCGTACAGTAACGCGGTCCGCTTCCTCGAAATGACCACTTGGGGACCCACGCCGCAAAGCGTGGTGGACCTTCAGACCATGGGGATGAACGCCTGGCTCGCCGCGCAGTTTGCCACGCCCGCCAGCGCGTGGCCCGATCCCAACAACGCCACCGAAGGCGTGGCCCGCCTGCAGACGGCCTTCTTCAACACCGCCATAAATGGCAGCGATCAACTTCGCCAGCGTGCGTCGTTCGCCCTGGCCCAGATTCTGGTGGCGTCCGCCGTCAAGAACACGCTGTTCGAGCAGATGGTGGGGTATCAGCGGTTGCTGGGCGACTACGCCTTCGGCACGTACCACGACCTGCTGGCCGCCATCACGCTGGATCCTTCCATGGGCTACTTCCTCGACATGGTGAACAACGCCAAGGCCAACCCCACTACGGGCACGGCGGCTAACGAGAATTACGCTCGCGAGGCGATGCAGCTCTTCTCGTTGGGCCTGGTGCAGTTGGATTCCCAGGGCGATCCCATAACGGTCTTAGGCGCGACGGTTCCCGAATACGGCCAGTCCGACGTCTCGGCGATGGCCAAGGTGATGACCGGCTGGACCTACGGCGAGACGCCCGGTTTCGGCTCGCTGTGGACCAACATGCCATACTATTTCGGGCCCATGGCGCCGTTCCAGAATTACCACGACACGACCCAGAAGAACATCAACCTGCCGATACCTTGCGTCATCCCCGCCGGCGGAACGGCGGAGAGCGACCTGAGCGCGGCGCATCGATTGCATCTGCCAGCAGTCCAACGTGGCGCCGTTCCTCTCCTACCGGCTGATTCAGCGGTTCGTGATGAGCAACCCTTCGCCGGCTTATGTGGGCCGGGTGGCCAGCGTGTTCCAATCTTCGCAGGGCAACCTGCGGACCGTGATTACCGCCCTGCTGACCGATACCGAAGCGCAGAGCGAAGGCACGGGCAAGCTGGCGGAACCGATCCTCTACGCCACCGGCCTGCTGCGCGCGCTCGATGCCACGGTCACCGCCGCCGATGCCCTCACCAACCAAGCCACCCTGATGGGCCAGACGGCGCTCACGCCCAGCAGCGTGTTCAGCTACTTCTCGCCCTTCTATCGCGTTTCCGGTATGACCCCGCCGCCGGTAGCGCCCGAATTCCAGGCCATGAACGCCGCCACCGCCCTGGCGCGCGCCAACTTCGCCTACCTGGTTGCCACCAACGGCATTTCCAGCGGCATCAAGGTGGACCTGACCAATTTTCTCGATCTCGCCAACAATCCGCCCGACCTGGTGGAGGCGCTCAACCAGGCGCTCTACAGGGGCGAAATGGATACCGGCGTGCGCAGCCTTCTGACCACCGCCGCCAGCGCCTCCACCAGCCTGGCGTCGCGCGTGCGCAGCGCGCTCTATGCCGCGGCCGCCGCGCCGCAATACGAAATCGAACGGTAGGGGAGAGACAACGGCCATGACATTCCAACAACTTCGATCGCGTCGCGACTTTCTTCGCCTCGGCGGCCGCACCCTTTCCACCATCGGCGCGGCGGCGGCCTTCGGACGGGCCGGCCTGATGACCGCGCGGGCGCAATCCTCCGGCGATTACAAGGCCCTGGTGTGCATCTTCCTGTTCGGCGGCAACGATGCCAACAATATGCTGGTCCCCAACGACGCCGCGCACTTACGCCAACTACCAGAAGATCCGCCAGAACCTGGCCCTCCCGCAGAGTTCGCTGCTGGCCATTCACGACCCGGCCACCAACGCCAACTATGGTTTGCACCCCAGCTTCGCGCCCATCGCCGGGCTGTACAACTCCTCCAAGCGCCTGGCGCTGCTGGCCAACGTGGGCACCCTGGTGCAATCGGTGCCGCGAGGCTCGAACGGCCTGCCCGAGCTCGCCTCCGTGCCCCTGCCGGTGAACCTCTATTCGCATTCCGACCAGCAGAACGAGTGGCAGAACGCGGTTCCCCAGGGCGGCGCCAACACCGGCTGGTCCGGGCGGCTGGCCGACAAGCTGGCCGGCGTCTCCGGCGCCACCGTGCCGCCCTGCATCAGCATTAGCGGCAACGCGCTGCAATTGATCGGTGAGACCACCCAGGCCTCCACCGTGAACACCACCAATTTCGGACTGGTGGCGCCCGCCACCGATCCCGGGTCCGCCGCCTTGCAGAACATGCTCAGCCTTTCGAGCGGCGTGACCCTCATTCAGGCGGCCCAGAATTCGCTGAAGGACGCCATCGCCGTGGCTCAGGCCGTGAATGCCGCGGTGGCCAGCAGCGCCAGCCTGGGCGTCACGTTTCCGACCTCCGATATTGGCTCGCAATTGGCCCAGGTGGCCAAGCTCATCCAGGTGCGCTCCGCGCTCGGCGCCACCCGCCAGATCTTCTTCTGCAGCCAGGGCGGCTACGACACGCATTCCAACCAACTGCCGCAGCAGGTGACGCTCTACACCAACCTCGCCGCCGCGCTGGCGGCCTTCGACACGGCCATGGGCCATCTCACCGTGCAGAACGACGTGACCACGTTCACCGAGTCCGACTTCGGCCGCACCTTCCAGCCCAACGGCAACGCCGGAACCGACCACGGATGGGGCAGCCACGCCCTGATCATGGGCGGCGCCGTCAATGGCGGGGCCCTCTACGGCGCGTTCCCCACCCTCGCGCTAGCCGGCCCCGACGATTCCGGGACCCGCGGCACGTGGGTCGCCAGTACTTCCGAGGACCAGTATGACGCCACCCTGGCGAAATGGTTCGGCCTCTCCGCGCCAGCGGATTTGGACTACGTCTTCCCGAACCTGCACAATTTCGGGTATCAAACGCCGGCGTTTGTGTAGGGGCACTGAAGCTCCGGAACGGTGGGGGCGGAGCCGTTCAGACCTTGTCCTCGCCTCAGGCGCGGGTCCTTGGCCGGCATGGCCTGACGCGCGGGTTCAACAGCACTCCGTAACGATCGACAACAAAGGGATCGTGTACATCGCGGACCGCGCCAACTCGCGCGTGCAGGTCTTCGATGCCGAAGGCAAGTTCATCACCAAGTGGACCGACGTCGGCCAGCCCTGGGGGCTTTACTACGTCGCCAAGGAAAACGCGATCTATATGTGCGACGGTTTGTACAACCGCATTTCGAAGCTGAGCTTGCAGGGCAAGGTGCTGGGGGTGATGGGCTCCTTTGGCAAGGCCCCGGGCAAACTCGATTTCGCGCATGAAATCGCGGTCGATTCGGAAGGCAGCATCTACGTAGCCGAGATCAAGAACCTGCGCGTGCAGAAGTGGGTCCGCAACGCCCCCGCCGCCGCGAAGAAGTGACCGCGGAGGGCGCATCGCTCGCGCCGGATGGCGCGCTGGCTCATAGGGATGGAGTCTCCGGCGCCAGCTTCTGAGAATCCGGAAGTTGGAACTTCTCCCAGCCGCCGCGCGCCTCACGACTGGGCCAGAATCCTGTGCACGATCCCCGCGTCTTCCCTGACCTGGTCCCGCACTCGCGGGAACATGCCGACGAAAACGCCATCGATGGGCTTGATGCTCTCGAAGGCCGTCCGGAAGGCCCGCTCAATGCCGCCATCGGGGATTCGCCCCGCCGCCAGGATCTTGAACGCAAAGCAGGGCTTCCTGGTTTGCCGCATGACCTTGTACATGCGCGCGGGGTCGCTTTGCAGGTACATCTCGCGGGACATCTCCATCAGCTCGCCGTGGAGCAGCTCGCGCCATTCGCCGTCGGTTCGCGTGCGGTTGTAGACGCAGCCGGCGTAGAAATCCACGTCCCAGTTCTGTTCTTCCACCAGAGCGATCACTTCCGGCTTGTGGGTTCCCACTCCCACCATCACGCCCTTGTCCCGAGCCTTCTTGCACCACTCCTTGATGGTGTCCATGGAGTCGGTCTGAAACGCCCGGTCCACCGTCTCGCCCATGTTGTATATGGCCAGGGGATGGAATGCTTGCAGGCTCCTCATCTGATCCTCCAGGGGGGCCTGGCCGCCCTGCACGATCAAGTGCATCTTGCCGCCTTCCGATTCGAAGCGCTGCAGCGTGCCCGGGCCGCCCGCCAACTGGTACGCATTGATGCCGAACCGGTTGCATTGGTGCATGATGGAGCACACCCGGTCCGGGGTGAAGTACTCCCGCATGAGCGCCGCGAGGGTGGGGTTGAAGTGGCCTTCCCCCAGAAACGGATTGCAGCCCAGCACCAGCCGGCTAATCTCCACGCCCCCGAATTTCATCTTGGGGACCTGGATTTCCGAGACCGGCTGCAATGAAGCGGCGGCGGTTCGCGCGCCGCGCCCTCCCGGCGTCTGAGCCGCGGCGTTCGCGCCGGCGGCCAGCGCCGCGGCGGATTGCAGAAAACCTCTTCGCGTATTGGACATCGGCGCAGCCCCGCGTGCTTGCGGAACCAATCCGCCGCGAGGACCTCAGCCGGTATTGTAGAACACGGACGGGGCGGAGGCGGGGATACATCCGGGGATTGGGAAGACCGACATGCCCGATGCGGCGCCACGATTGGCCGCTTTGTCGCATAATGGGAGCATAGTCACTCTAATCGGTTATTTTCATGAATCGCGCTGATTTCCAGGCATTGGCGACTCTGCATTTGAGACATGGGGAGGCGCTGCTTAGCGCTCAACTGTTCGCTGGAGCATACTACATTTCGGGTTATGCTGTTGAGGTGTGCGAATTGAAGGCCGCGGTAGCCAAGTTGTTTCGCTACACGGCGGATTTTGAATTTCCGGGGCCAGAAAGGCGGGGAGCAGGTAAAGGAGGACTCGATCTCTACAGTCATGACCTGCCGTTCCTCGTTAAGGTTGGCGGGCTCTCGCTGGACTGGGCCGATGAACTGGATGCGGACGCTGTTCTGAAGGAAAACTGGAATATCGCTAAGAACTGGACGCCCGAGAGCCGCTACCAGTTGACCCGCAGCGCACAAGAGGCTCAAGACTATTATTCAGCCGTCGCCGACACGAATCATGGAGTCCTCAAATGTATCGGAAAATTTTGGTAGAAACTGAAATTCGGTCCGGCGAGCGCCTTCTGGAGCAACTGGACCTCGCCAGAATCCCGGTGACAGCTGCGTTTTGGCTATATGCCGACGACGCCGCAGAATGGCGGCTCGTGATCGTCTCTCCGTCGGTCGAAACGCTCGGACCGCGGCAACTTTATGCCTTGATTGGCGTCATGTCGGTGAACCCTTCGGGCGCGCCGATTGCAATTCCGCTGGAAAGAATTTTTCTTCTCAGTCCGCATGATATTCGGTACCGGGAGATGCGCCTGGCGTCGCTAGGCGCGGGAGCGGGGTTGGCCGTCACCGGCGGTCCGGCTCGGAATGTTTCAGGTGAAGACGCCTACATTTATCGAGTGGCCTGACCGGACCCGCCAACTCATCGGCGTGGTCGCGCGCGGAAAACCCCCATGCGGAAAACCCTCAATGCAACCAAGGACGGCTTTGCGTATCATGGAACTGAATGGGCGTCGATGAAACGCTGCTGAATGAGGTGGTTCGACGCGTCCTCACGGTGGCGCGTCCCGACAGGATCATTCTGTTTGGCTCCGCCGCCACCCGGCAAATGACCAAGGACAGCGACATCGACCTGCTGATCGTCGAGCCTTCGCCGGCGAACACTCACGAGAGGCGAGTGGAGATTCGCGACGCAGTGGGAGACATCGGATACCCGGTGGATGTCATCGTGATGCGAACGGCGCGCTTCGAAGAAACGAAGCGCTGGATCGGTGGTATCGCATACCCGGCTAACAAGTATGGGCGCATCATTTATGAAGCCGCTTGATCCGGGTCTCGCGTCCCTGTTGCGCGAGTGGATCGAGAAGGCGGAAGCCGATCTGGAAGCCGCCGAGCGGCGTTTCCGGCTGCTATCCGCGGGGGCTTCAAGCGCCCACGCCGGAACGTAAGCGACTATTGCGGTGTCTAATTCCGTGATGCCGAAGCAGGTAAGATCGGTTGCGGCCCTGTTCCTGGTGTCTGCCGTGGCTACCTGGGTTATGTGGCTGGCGACCCGTTCCTTGCCGCCCCGTCTTGCAGACCGGTGTGGAGACCGAGGCCGTCCGATTGATTCCGCTGGGATCGCCGTGGTCGGCGTCATCGCCTCCGACAGCCTCGTTCTTCGGCCTGTTCCCATGCATTCAGACGCAACCTGCCCGCTGCAACTCCGCAGGCTTGGCATCCGCATCGAGAACGTTCTTCGGGGCAGCGTGGCCGCGGGCAAAATCGAGGTCTTCTACTTTACCTGGGCTGGCGGCTTCGATGGGAACCAGCCACTGGGATTTTGGAGAATTGGAGACCGCCGGATATTCCTGCTTCGGAGGGATTCGGGTGTTCTGCGAACGGCTTGCGACGGGGCCGACAACTGCACCTGGGGAGTTTATAGCGGCGCTCATCCGGCTTACAGGCCCGATCCGGGGAGGCCCGTGGGCTACGCGATCGCCGATATCCTGTTGACGAGGGGAGAGGGCAGGATTCGCGAAAGCAAGTTCGCCGGCGCAATTGAGTGGGAAGCTCCGGCGCCATTCGATTACTTGATTGATAGACTCGGGCGCCTCGCTGTGACGGAGACTTCAGGCGTTAGGACCGCCGCTTGCCTTGTTCTCTGGACGTACGCTCAGGATCGAGCGGCTCCCGATACGGAGCGTATGACCGCCGGGAACTGGATGCGGGAAGCGGGCTGCAGATGTACCCAGACACCGGACTGGAAATTGGACTGTGGCTCGGAGGCCCGGATCAACAGGGATCCGCCTTGGTAAGTGGGCATGCCGGATACGTTCACGAGCCAAAAGGAGACGGATTTCCCTGGCGCATTTCGAAAATGCGCTGCTGCGCCATTTACGCGGCGTCCCGGATATCCACCAGCAGCTCTTTGCCCAGCGCGCGCACGGCCGCTTCGAGCTGGTCCAGGCGGGAGTGGTGCCGGAGGTCGAACAGGCGGTCTACGTTGGTCTTGGGAATGGCCAGGCGGCGCGCCAGCTCCGTCTTGTGAATTCCGGAAGCTTTGAAGGCGATGTAGAGTTCCGTTTTCAGCGCGACTAACGCAGGCAGCGCGATCATGCGGCAGTTCTTTCCCCTGGAATGGCCAGGGCGGGGGACGGGCTTTCCGTGGCGGATACAGTGCGCGATCATCGTTACCAGCGCGTCCTGGGCCATCTCCCGGGCGTCCGCCTCATGCTCTCCTTGGGTGACTCCCCAGTCCCAGTCCGGGAAGGTGATGACAAACCCGCCTTCCGGCGCGGGCTCAAACCGTGCGGGATATTTCATGCTGGCTAGTCCTCTTTCAATCCGAGAGAATCTTGTGGTACGTCCCCGTCTTGACGTCTTGCGATGGGTGGCGGGGAATCGGCGACGCCTTCCCGTTGTGGATGGCGATCAAGTGACGCGTTCCCTGTTCAAACCTACATCCGAGCTTCGCCAGCTTCCGCCTCAACTCGCTCGCCGTCATGTTCCTATAGTAATCAGTTCTGATAACCCCGTCAAAGGAAAAGATTCGCGGCGCAGCCTTGCGGAGGCCGACCCGCCGAACAGGGAACACTTCCGTCCGGGCCAGAAGGGGCCAAAAAGGGGACGCATTCCCCAGGCGCCGAGTCAGCGAACCTCGATGCGGCAAACCGCCAGATCCCGGTTCCGATACGGACAGATGACTCCGCTCGAGCCGGGACCCTCAGTGACAATCCACGTGACGGGGTACTCCGCCGCCAGCTTCTGAAAATCCGAGAGTTGGAATTTCTCCCAGCCGCTCGCCGCCTGCGTCTGGCTTTTCCAATCCTCCGCCACCCGCGGAAAGAGCAAAGCCGCCCCACTGTCTTTTACGCGGTCGGCGAGCTGGCTGCGTTCCGCGACCGCGCGGAAACCATGCATATCCTCGCCGGGACGCAGCAGGTAGTCCGGGTCGAGCGCAAAAACGGCGTCCTTCGGGGTGTGGTCGCGGATCCACAGAAAGGCGGAAATCCAGGAGTTGTCGGAACGGACGCCCGGCCATTCCACGTGCGGGCTGGCCGGAAACGCGCTCCGCTGAAGGAACCACATGCCAACCGCCAGCGGGAGGAAAAGGCCGAGCCAGCGCCAGACGCTCCTGCGCAACGCGTACTGCTGTATGAGGCCGCCCATGAGTACAAAGAAGACGATGTACACCAGAAGGAACGATCGCATCGGTTGCAGGCGGGTGTAGTTCTCCAACCATGCGGGGATTCCCACCACCACGCCGGCTAAGGTGAACAACAGGCCGAAGGGGACCAGCGCGCGGGCCACCCTCCGGAGAGCGGGCTTCGCGCCCCTGCCCGTCGTTGAGGAGAACCACCACAGCAAGCCGAGGGGGGCGAAGACTCCAACCCACTCATACCAATGCCAACGAAATACGAACAGATAGGATCGCGAGAACAAGGCCTCGCGGGCCGGCCCGTGCGCGGGCTCGAATGGGACCAGGAAGGGAATGCCAGCCAGGCTGGATGCGAGGGCCTTATCCGTGCGGCCGGCCAGGCGGCGCGCCAGCGCGAAGCAGCCAAGAAACACCGCGGGGTAGACGCTCATCAGGGGGTGCATCAACGCCGTGAAGAGCAGCCATGCCAGCGCCTCCTTCCACCGGTTCGAGACACAGCAGGCGATGGCGAACAGGGTGGCCGGGGTGGAAAGCGAACGCGCCGTGAAATACGGATCCATGATCACCAGCGCCGTACCGGCCACCGGAACGCTGAGCAGCGCCGCCAGCAGCGCGACTCCGCCCCATCGCGCAGCCTCGTCCCGGAAGCACGCGCCGGCGAGGCGCCACGCCGCCAGAAGCAGCAGGAAGATGCCGGCCGCGTGCCACGCGAAGATGGCGAAATCAATCGGCAGGCGCGTCAGCCGCGCGGAATCGCCCACCAGGCCGGCAAAGAACGAAAGGCGGGAATATAACACGAAGAACTCGGAGCCGAAAGGATACAGGCCCGGGTCGGCCACTTTCTTGATGGCCGGCACGTAAATGGCGGCATCGTCCGCGCCGAGGTGATAGCCGTGGACAAGTACGGCCAGCGCCGTAAGCAGAAGGAGCCGGAGGATCGGGGTCCTGGGCGCGGCGACTTTTGGCGGAGCGGTCATGGGCGCGGCATAGGAGCCGGGCAAGCCCGGCCCGCGGCTTGGAGAAACAGGTAGAACAGCCGCGGCGCGGCCCCCTGACAGGCTGGCGCGCCGTCGCGGAGCGGTGGGAGCGGTTGCATCATAGCAAGCCCTGGCTAGGCGGCGAAATCGATATACCCGCGCCGTGGGTCCGTGCTCACCAGTTTCACCTTGAGCTGATCGCCCACATCGACGCCCTGCTGGCCGCGAATGAGAAGCCCCTCCACGGGAGGGCCCAGCACGCGCACAAAAACGCCTTTCGGCGTCACGCCCGTCACCACGGCGGCGAACGTCTCCCCAATGCGATGCTGGAGCGCCACCGCCGCGATGCGCTTGTTCATGACCCGTTCCACCTTGCGCGCCGCATCCTCCCGCAGGGTGCATGTCCGCGCTATCGAGTCCAGTTGGCCGTCCGAGTAAGGCGGCAGCTGCTTGGCGAGAACCGACTTGATGAGCCTCTGCGTCACCAAATCGGCAAAGCGCCGGTTGGGCGCGGTGGAATGCGTGTAATCGTGGGCCGCCAGGGCGAAGTGCCCCAGATTCGCGTCGCCCGCCCGTGCGAAGACGTACTCGCCCGGCCCCATCAGCTTGATCACCGCCAGCGAGAGGTCCGCATAATGCGCTTGATCGGCGGCTTTTCTCTTCTGAAGGAAGGTGTTGAGCGCCCCCGAATCGGCGTCTTTCGGCAGGGTTTCGCCATAGCGCGCCGCGAGTTCCACGATGCGCGGCCAGCGCTCGGGGGTCCGCACCACGCGCCGGATGGAAGGCGCGCCGGCGCTCAGGAGGGTGCGCTCCATGACGGCGTTGGCGGCGATCATGAAGTTCTCAATCAACTCGGTCGCGCGATTCTTCCGGCGGGCATCGATGCCCTGCACGCGGCCGTCGAGAATGACCGCCTCGGCCTCGACGCGGTCGATGTCCAAGGCGCCCAACCGGTGTTGCTCGCCGAGGAGGATCTGCGCCGCCTCGTCCTGGAGTTTCAACTGCGCCGCCAGATCGGCGGAAGCGCCGACCTTGGGAGGCGCGCCGGCCGTCGCTTCGAGCCACCCGCCGACGCCGTTGTACGTCAACTGCGCCTGGTTTCGCACCAGGGCCCGATAAATGCCGGTGGAGGAAACCGAGCCATCGCCGGCGACGACCATATCGACTACCATCGCCAGCCTGTCGGCGGCCTCGTTCAGGGAAGTCAGATCCGTCGACAGTTGCTCCGGCAGCATCGAGAAAGTCCGTATGCCGGTGTAGACGGTTGTGGTTTGCGAGGCCGCGTGCTGGTCGATGGGGTCGCCAATGGCGACGTCGGAATCGACATCCGCGATGCCGATCCGAACGCGAATCCCGCCGTTCACGCGCTCCGCGACTTCGATCTGGTCCAGGTCGCGCGAGCTGTCGTTATCGATGGAGGACCACAGCAGGGTGCGCAGATCGCGCACATCGCCATCTGGGGCAGGCGCCGGCCGGGCCTTGAGCGCCGCCAGTTGCCGGTCGGTCCCCGGGGGGAAATCGGGATCGAAGCCCTCGTCGATCATCTCCTGACGGGCGGCGGCAAAGAGGTCAAATCCAGTGTCGGGCATGAAAACGATAGCCTACCATGCGGTCCGGCACGGCAGCGGCAACGCGTTCGGAAACTGGCGCCGGAGGAGCGGGTTCAACATCAAGTGGGCAGCTTTCACGGCTTGATCGAATGGGCAGTCCAACACACCGGAATCGGCGCGATCGCCCCGAGGGGAGGGGGATTGAAACTCCTGGGTTACCGTGTATCGTGGGGCACACGCCAAGTACGCGTGCGGGAGCATGCGGAACGGGCGCCAAGCTAGACCCGTCGCTACGAGCTATCGATGAAGCAGACCCGCCGGTGCTCTTCCCGGAGGATCTGCTCGGCCGTCATCAGCACAGCGCCGCCATCAGTGCGCCGCGCGCGGTGGCATTCAGCGGATCGGGTGACACGCGCACCTCCGAGAGACCCACCGGAAACTCGCTGGCCCTTAGCGCCGCGGTGAACTTCTCGACGAAGCCGCCGGGAATCGCGGTACCCCCGCTGAGCACCAGCGGCACGGAGTGTTCCAGCTTAGGGAGGCGCTGCGAGGAGGCGATCTGGTCCCGCAGCGCATCCGCCAGGGTGGTGATCATGTCCATGTAATACACGGTCAACGCGTTCTGTATCCGGTCTCCGGAAAGACCGTTCAGGCGGAAGGACTTCTCCTTCTGCACCCGCAGCCGCGTGGCCAGTTCCCCGGTGACCAGGGCGGCGTGGTTATCGATGAAATCGCCGGCTTTGGGCACCGAAAAACTGATCACCGGCACCGAGAGCACGGCCAGACACACATTGCACAGCCCGCTGCCGCAGGACACCCCGATGCCCGTGTAGTTGGATTCGCCCAGTTCGCCAAACACCACCGCGAGGCCCTCCTGTATGGGCTTGGCGTCATAGCCCAGATCCATCAACATCGCACGGATCGAGGCTTCGTGATAGGCGATGCCGCCGTCGCCCTCGGGGGTGGGAGAGGGCACGCTGAAGAACGCCTTCTGCCCGTCGAAAGAGGCCCTCCCCGCCAGTTTGTGAATGATCTTCCGAACCACCGCCAGGCTATGCGGCTCTTTCGGATTGAGCACCCCGTTCCGCATGGGCCGCCGCGTCTCCACATGGAAGACCTCGGCGAATTTCTGCGCATCGTCGCCCGCCACGATGATGTCCGAATCCTGCACCTCGTGAAAGACGTTCTCTTTCTGCAACAGGTTCTCGGCCAGCCTGGAATAGGGCAGGGTCAGAAATGCGTTGAGCTGGGCTTCGTAGTAGTATCTCTTGTCGGTCACTCGCGCCACCACAATCCGGCTGGTACCGACGTCCAGACCGATCGGCTGCGTGTACTTCTGTTCCGCGTCGTGCATCGATTTTCTCCTCGATAATTTAGTCGAACGGGTACGTGGACTCCTTGTGCAAACGCTCGGCGAAGCGTCTCACCAACCGCATCTCCTGGCGGTCCAGCGGCCGGCGCTCGTGCCCGCTCCGCAAACTGGCGGCCACCAGCAGGAGCGCGCAGACCGTGGCCGCAACCAGCATTGCCCGCCGCCTACCGCCGAACCGCCGTGGCCCGCTCCAAGACCTGGGTCAAGCCACTGCCGCTCGGTCCGCTGGGCGGAACGCAGAACGCCGCGGCGTCGGCGATGCGCTGGGATTCCTGTTGTTTCATCCGCTGCCAATTGCGCAGTTTGTCCTGCTCCCGCGCCACGCCGTCGAGATTGGACTGGATGCGGGACATGTGCTCCCGCGTCAGCCGGTCCAGATCCGCCTGGATGGCGACGTTTTCAGCCGCCTTGGACGTTTCGAATTCCTTGAGATGCCGTTGCTGCGCCTCCTCGTAGTCGTTCAATGCGCGCTGGCGCACCACGGCGTCCTGGAGAAGGTCGTCGATCTGGGCCCCGGCCGCATCGAGCGCCATCAGCACAGCCGAACGTTTGACCTCGGAAGAGAGCCCCGCGAGATGGCGGTTGTCCAACATCTCGGCGACCTTGAGAATTCCATATTCGATACGTGGCGGCTTGGCCGCGGCGCTCTGATAAAGCTGCTCGAATAAGGCGGCTTTGACGGAACCGCCGTTTTCCTCGGCTGAAGACCGTTCCAAGGCTTCCGCCAGGTCTACCACAGCCCTGCCGCAGCCGGCATCGGCCGTGGAACCGGGCGCTTCCCGCGTATCGGTGTTCGCTTCAAATGAGAACCGGAACAGGTCCTTGAACATGCGTCGCTCCTCGCTGCGCACCTCCGCCGCCGGCCCCAGGTTGGCCCTGATCGGCGTCCCAATCCGAGCTAGACCTGCTGTCGACTGGAGGTAGCACCAAAGTAGTAGGCCGGTGGGGAGATTTCTCTCAAGAGAGTTCCATTCCGCCTCACCTGCGCTCCGAGAGTTCTATCGGCGGCGGCGGCGATTAGAATTAGACCCTAATTATTTTTCTGGAACCGCCGATCTACTCGATTAGACATGGAAAAGCAGCAACCAACCGCCTCCCGGACGTGCGTGGAGTGGGTGGCGGGTCATATCGACGACCCCGTCGTGCGGTTGAGGTTCCTAAAGACGGTGGCCCCGCCGGCCGTTGCCGCCGGCTCCGCCCGGCGCCGGCTCCTGCTCCGGCTCTCCCCGCTGGTTCTGCCGGTCTTGCTGGGCTCGCTGTTCCTGGCTGGCGCACTGGGGCGCATCGAGCCTGCTCGCCCCCATGTCCCGCCAGCCCTGCCGCGGGTGATCCTGGAGCGGGTATCGCCGGAGATCTGGTTGGTGGAGTCGGCCGGCGAGTCGGAGACCTACAGCAACGGGCTACGCATCGACAACCGGTTCTCAACGCGCAACCATCCCCGCTCCTATCTGGCGTTTCCGGCGGGTCCGGCATCGAGGATCGGCGGCGTCGGGCGGACCGAACCGGCCGGCATCGTCTTTCATACCACCGAAAGCCGCCAGGCGCCCTTCGAGGCGGCGCAGAATGGCCCGCTCAAGCGGATCGGCGAATCGCTGCTCGAATACGTTCGGCGGAAGCGGGCCTATCACTTCCTGATCGACCGCTTCGGCCGGGTCTATCGCGTAGTGGCCGAGAGCGACGCCGCCAACCACGCCGGGTACTCGGTCTGGGCCGACGAAAAGTGGTCTTATGTGAACCTGAACGAGAGCTTCCTGGGAGTGTCGTTCGAAACCCAGACATCTCCGGGACAACTCGATTCGGCCATCACCCCGGGCCAGGAGCGCGCCGCCGCCATGCTAACGGAAATGCTCCGCGGCCGGTACCGGATCCCGGCCGCCAATTGCGTCACCCACGCGCAGGTGTCGGTCAACCCCGCGAACATGCGGATCGGCTATCACACCGATTGGGCATCCAGCTTCCCCTTCGAGCGGCTGGGTTTGCCGGATAACTATGTCCGGCCGCTCCCGTCCCTGGCGGCGTTCGGATTCGAATACGATCCCTCCTTTCTGCATTGGGCGGGCTCCCGGTTGTACGCCGGGGTCGAACTGGCGGAAGATAGCCTGCAAGCCGGCGCCGCACGGTCCGGACGCGCGCCGAGCGCCTTCCGGCGACTCCTACAGAAGCAATACCACGAGCGGCTGGCGGAGGTCCGGCGGTTTTCCGGCAACGCCGCGGAGGCGTTCGAAGAGGCCGGCAAATGACCGAGCCTTCAGAGCCGCGACTTTTCAGAGCCGCGACCGTGAGGGAGCGGCCGCAAACGATCGAACTGGCCATCCCGTGACGGCCCTTGGCGACAGACAGCGTCTCTTCCGCAGTCGCATCGCCACGGCATTCGGCGTGCCCTACGAGCATGCCAGCCATGCAGATTCACGCCCCTTCCCGCGCAAGCGTGTCCGGCCGGATACGGCGCTCGACTCCGGCGTCTCAACGGGGCCACACTGGAGGGTTGAGATCATCGGCGTTCCAATGCGCTAACCTCCTCCTGGCGGTGCTGCTCGCGTGCACAGGATGTGGAACCCGTCGCGACCCGCTGCCCGGCTTCCCCAAGCTGGTGCTTTGGGCCTGGGAGCGGCCCGAGAGCATGCCCTTCTTGAATCCGGACGCGGCTGGAGTGGCCTTTCTGGCGCGCACGATTTCCTGGCGCAACGGCATGGTGGATTCGCGGCCCCGCTTGCAGCCGCTTCGCGTCCCGCCCCGGACGGCCCTCATGGCTGTAGTGCGTCTGGAATCGCAAGGCGGGCCGCCGCCGGACCCGGCGGCGATAGCCCGGGAAGCCGCCAGGACCGCGCTGGACGTCCGCGCTCTGCAGATCGACTTCGACGCGCGGCGCTCCGAACGGGCCTGGTACCGCGAGTTCCTGGAGCGGCTGCGCGCCGGTCTGCCGGCCGATCTGCCCCTCGAAATTACGGCGCTCACCTCGTGGTGCCAGGGGGATCGCTGGACTGCCGGGCTGCCGGTGGCCGACGCCGTCCCCATGCTCTTCCGCATGGGGCCTGGGGAAGGCTACGCCGGCGGCGATTTCCGCAACCGGATGTGCCGGTGGAGCGTGGGCGTCTCCACCGATGAACTGCCCCGCACCATCCCGCGCGGGCGCAGGCTGTTTGTGTTTCATCCCCGGCCGTGGACGGAAGAAGCCTACCGCGGCGCGGTCCGTTGGACGAGGAAATGGTGATGCGATACCTGCGATTGATTCTGATTCTGATGTGCGGCGCATGGCTGGCGAACCCTCCGGAGAGCGAAAGCTGCGGACCTTGGCTGCCGACCGCGCAGTTCGGCTATGTCAACGACCCCGGACCCGAATTCGTGAAAGGCAAGCTGGGAGTCTTGTCCGGGACATACTATCGCCGCAACCTGGTGGTGGCCTATCGTTACCTTTCCGGGGCGCCGCTGACGGCCGCGGAGATCGACGCATTCTCGCCGGATCCGTCGCGCCCGGTGGAGGATTCACAGGACCTCGAAGACGCCGGCGATTCCCGGGTGGCGGCCTGGCTGGAGAAGCGCACCGCCGTGCCCGGCGCCCCGGAGCTTAAGAACATCGATACTGAGCGGAACGTGATCGCCAACGGCATCTATAGCGCATACCGCAACTGCCTGGATGACGCCTTCGATGCCGCCACGGAAACGCTCGTGGCGCGCATCAAGAGTTGGGGGGCCGGCAGCTCGCAGACAGCCGAATGGCTTCGCGGCCAGGACCAGGTGTTCGCCAACTGCGGCGGGGACGATATGGAGTGGAATCCGCCGCCGGACCGCGTGGTGCGCGCCGAGTTCCATGCTCCCGCGCCGCTGCCGCCGGGCGGCGACCCGCTGCTCGCCGCAGATCGCCAATACCAAACCGCGGCGGCATTGTTCTATGGCGGCAAGTACCAGGAGGCGGCCGAGGCATTTCGGACCGTGGCGCGGAACGCAAGCTCGCCCTGGCGCGGGTCGGGGCGGTATCTGGCCGCGCGCGCGCTCATTCGCGAGGGCACGGTGGATGGTGAAAAGGACGCGCTGGCGGCGGCGGAAAAAGCCCTGCTGGAAATCCTTGCGGACCCCGCCGAGAAGCGCTGGCAGGCATCGGCCCGAGGGTTGCTGGATTATGTGCGCGGACATCTCCGTCCCGAAGACCGCTTGGTCGAGTTGGGAAACGCGCTTGTCAAACCGCAGCCCGGCCCCGCTTTCCGCCAGGCTCTCACCGACTACACCACCCTGTGGGAGCGGAAAAACAAAGCGCCGGCCGCGCGCAGCGAGCTGGCCGACTGGATCACTGCGTTCCAGGCCGGCAACGCGCCCCACGCCATCGAGCGCTGGCGCGCTGGAGACAATGCCGCCTGGCTGGCGGTCGCTCTTGTGAACGTGAATCCGGCCGATCCGGCAGCCCCGGAACTGGTGGCCGCGGCGCGCAAGATCGGCGTCGCCTCGCCGGCCTACGCCACCGCCGCGTACCACGGTATCCGCATCCTGACCGCCCGCAACCAACGGGACGAAGCCCGCAAGTGGGCGGACCAGGCTTTGCCGGCGAATCTCGGGGTTCCCGCCCACAACGCATTCCTGTTGGAGCGTTTGGCCCTGGCGCGCGATTTCACGGAGTTTCTGCGCTTCGCTCCCCGGCAGCCGGTGGCGGCGACCGGTGACATGGCCGACGAGGAAATGGAGGACCAGTGGCGCAAGGTGGACCAGGGACCCACGTTTGACTGGGATTCCGCGGCCGCGTTCAACTTGAAGCTTCCGCTTCGCTACTGGATTGAAGCTGCCAGTTCACAAGCGCTCCCGCTCCGCTTGCGAGGCGAGATCGCCCAGGCCGGATGGGTCCGCGCGGTACTTCTCGACCGGCCGGAACAGGCCCGGCAATTCGCCGCCCGCGCGGCCGAAATGCGCCCGGAACTGGCGGAGAGCATGCGCCGCTATACAGCGGAACAGCCGCCGGATGCGGCCCGGTTCGACGCGGCGTACGCCATGCTGCGGAACCCGGGCCTCGCGCCCACGGTGCGCACCGGCTTCGGCCGCCTCACGAAGTTGAACCAGATAGACAACTTTCGCGATAACTGGTGGCTCCTTCACGTCGAGACGAGCAACGTCGTCGATGCGCAACGCCGCGACGCTCCGGCCCTGGAATTCCTCTCCGCCGCCGAGCGCGCCCAAGGCGAGAACGAATCAAAGGACCTACAGACCAACGCCCCCGTTGCACCCGATACCCTCTGCGCGCAGACGCTCTCCTGGGCGAGCACGCATCGCGACGACCCCCGCATTCCCGAAGCGCTGCACCTTTGCGTACGAGCCACGCACCTAGGCATGACCGGGCCCGGAACCAGCGCATGGTCCAAGCGCGCCTTCCAGTTATTGCACACGCAATATCCCAAGAGCGACTGGGCCCAGAAAACGAAGTACTGGTATTAATGGAAACGGGCCCAGAAAAGTCGGAAATAGAGAGAACCGCCGGCGCCGCCCGGCAAGTCAATCCGACCCGGACCGTAGCCGCCCCTTGCATCGCTAAATGATTGCAGAATAGCGACTTATCGTACCGCCATTACCCCACATACTCACATCGGGTTAATGGGGTCTGAATAACCAAAGACATATTGAGCCACCCAGCCCCGAAACGATAACGTTAGCGACAAGAAGGCGGTGTGGCGTGAGCGACAACTACAACGAGAGAGGCTTCCACAACGGCGAGCGCGAGCGGCGGCAGAAGCAGCGCTTCCCGCTGGAACAGGACATCCGGTACAAGATGCTCTATGGCCAGCGCATCGCGGAGACCGGCGCGGGGAAGACGGCGAACATCAGCAGCGGCGGCCTTTGGATGACCACCGAGAGCATGCTCACCACCGGAATGCCCGTCGAGCTCTCCATGAACTGGCCGGTGCTGCTCAACGATACCTGCCCCATGAAGCTGATGATTTACGGTTGCGTTGTGCGCAGCAACGAGCGCGGCGCGGCGGTCGCCATTGAGCGTTACGAGTTTCGCACCCAGGGATCGCGCGCCTTCCAGCAGCCCATCATGACCATGCCCGCGGAAATGCGCCTGCCCGGCTGAGCCCGCCTT
The DNA here is from genome assembly GCA_963767595.1 of Terriglobia bacterium. Lineage (GTDB taxonomy): Bacteria > Acidobacteriota > Terriglobia > Bryobacterales > Bryobacteraceae > BOG-224. The sequence continues at coordinate 139,757 of CAVYEK010000013.1, read as the reverse complement.
TTGGTCCTCTATCGCGCCTCCGAACAACCCCGAGGTTCGGCCCTTCCTTCTTCCTCCACAGACCCGCAGCCGGGCGGCGCAAAGCCGTCACAGCGCACGAATCAGGCGCGCGGGAAGCGTCACGATGGCCCATACCAGCTCTAGCGCGCCGCCCACCGCGATCCCCACAATGCGGAACGGCAGCAGCAGCAGCCACACAATGGGGTACAGCACCAGGGCGGCCAGCGCCAGCGGCCAGCACAACACCAGCAAAATGCACCAGAGTAAGAACTTCATGGCCCGTTTCTCTCCAAACCGTTAGTACGCAAGGCGGCGGCGGGTTGTTCTAGTTTGTTACGATAAGATTTCTTCCGCCGATGCTGCGATTTGAGACCGCTGGAGAATCTCACGGCGAGTGCCTGATAGCCACGCTCACGGGCCTTCCCGCCGGAGTACCCGTCTCGGTGGGGGCGGTGGATCGTGAATTGTGGCGCCGCCAGCAGGGCTATGGGCGCGGCGGGCGCATGAAGATCGAAACCGACCACGCCGAGATCGTGGCCGGAGTCCGCCATTCGCGCACCATCGGCGCTCCCATCGGCATCCTGATCCGCAATCGCGACTGGAAGAACTGGAGTGAAGCGCTGGCCGTGGAAGACGCCGGCGGGACCCAGGACAAGCGCAAGCCGTTGACCCGTCCCCGCCCGGGCCACGCCGATCTGGCGGGGGCCATCAAGTACAATTTCCACGACGCACGCTACATTCTGGAGCGCGCCAGCGCCCGCGAGACGGCCGCGCGCGTGGCCGCCGGGGCCCTCGCCAAGGCCTTCCTGGGCGAGTTCGGAATCGCGGTCCTGAGCCACGTGGTAGCGGTGGGTTCGGCGCGTCTCGAAAGGCCGGCCGGATGGGACGAAATCGCCGCTCTCAGCCGGAAAGAGGAGATCCTGCTCGGCTGCGTCGACGCCCCCGCCGAAGCGCGCATGAAAGAGGTGGTGGACGAGGCCTATCGCACCGGCGATACGGCCGGCGGCGTGTTTGAGGTGGTGGCTCACGGCGTGCCTCCGGGCCTGGGGTCCCACGCCACCTGGGATGGCCGCCTGGACGGCCGCCTGGCGCAGGCCATCGTTTCCATACAGGCGGTGAAGGGGGTCGAGATCGGTTTCGCCGCCGAAGGCGCGGCCAGCTTTGGCTCGAAGGTGCAGGACACCATCCACTACCAGCGCGAGGAGCGGCGTTTCACCCGCGGCGCCAACCGCGCCGGGGGGTTGGAGGGTGGCATCACCAACGGCCAGGACGTCGTGCTGCGGGGTTTTCTCAAGCCCATTTCCACCCTCCGCCGCCCGCTCGAATCGGTGGATCTGGCCACCCGCGAGCCCGCGCTCGCGGCCTATGAGCGCTCCGATGTCTGCGCGGTCCCGGCGGCCGGGGTGGTGGGCGAAGCCATGACCGCGCTGATTCTGGCGCAGGCTTTCCTCGAAAAGTTCGGCGGCGACTCGCTCGATGAGACGCGCCGCAATTTCCAGGGGTATATGGAACAGATAGAGAGTTTCTGACGCTATGGTGTATCCGATTGTAAAGTTCGGCAACCCCGTCCTGGAGCACGAAGCCCAGAACATAACCGAGTTCGGCGTGCCGGAGCTCGACAAGTTCATCGAGGACATGTTCGAATCCATGTACGCGGCCAAGGGCGTGGGCCTGGCCGCGCCGCAGATCGGGTTTGCCAGGAAGATCTCGGTTATCGACGTCTCGAACGGGGAAAATCCGGAGGATAAGCTGGTGCTCATCAACCCGGTGATCCTCCGGATCGAAGGCAAACAGCAGGGCGAAGAGGGCTGCCTCAGCATTCCGGGTTTCAAGGAAACCGTGCGGCGCGCCAAGCGCGTCACCGTGCGGGCGCAGAACGCCCAGGGAGAGTTCTGGGAAAAAACCGGCGAGGATCTGCTGGCCCGCGCCTTCCTGCATGAGACCGACCACCTGATGGGCCGCCTCTACATCACTCACCTCAGCGCCCTCAAACGCGACCTGATCAAGCGCAAGATCAAGAAGCTCCAGCGCGCCGGCGACTGGAGCTGAGCCGCCTCATGCGCCTGGTTTTTCTCGGCTCTCCGGCGTTCGCGGTTCCCACGCTGGAGCGGCTCGTCGAATTCGGGGCGCGGGTGCTCGAAGTGGTGACGCAGCCGGACCGGCCGCGCGGCCGCGGGCAGCAGGCGGCGGCGCCTCCCGTCAAGGAAGCGGCTCTTCGCCTGGGCCTTCCCGTCTATCAGCCCGAGCGCGTGCGGCGACCCGAGGCTGTCGACCGGCTGCGAACGCTCGAGCCCGACGCCATGGTGGTGGTGGGCTACGGCCAGCTCATCCCGCAAGCAATCATCAATATCCCGAGCTTCGGCATTCTCAACGTGCATGCCTCGCTGCTGCCGAAATACCGCGGCGCGGCGCCGGTGCAGTGGGCCATCGCAAACGGCGAAACGCGCACCGGCGTCACCACCATGCGCATCGATGCGGGCCTCGACACCGGGGACCTGCTTCTCACCGCCGAAACCGAAATCGGGCCCGCCGAGACGGCCGTCGATCTGGGCGCCAGGCTGGCGGCAATGGGCGCCGACCTTCTGATCCGCACGCTCGAAGGTCTGGAAGCCGGTTCCCTCATCGCCCGGAAACAGGACCCGGCCGAGGCCACGTACGCACCCCTGTTGAAGAAGGAAGATGGGCGGATAGACTGGGCCTTCCCGGCCGAATTCATTCACAACCGCGTGCGCGGCTTCCAACCCTGGCCCGGAGCGTACACCGCGTTCCGCGGCGGCACGCTGCGCATATGGAAATCGCGGCCGGCCGCGGCTTCGTGCCTGGCTGGTTTGGCCGCGGGGCAGCTTGCATCGCTCAGCCCACTAATGGTGAGTTGCGGCTCGGGCGCCCTGGAGCTGATAGAGGTGCAGTTGGAGGGCCGCCGGCGAATGTCCGCCGCGGATTTCGCCAATGGGCATCGATTGACCGATAACGACTTTCTAGGAGAACCACTCACTTGACCCTGCCCCTCGGATATCTTTATTCCTCCACCTACGCCGGCATCCGGCAGGCGGAAAAAGACGACCTGGCGCTGATCGTCAGCGGCCTTCCGGCCAACGCCGCCGCGGTGTTCACGCAGAACCGCGTGCAGGCCGCCCCGGTCAGGCTGTGCCGCCGTCACCTGAGCGCGTCGCGGGGCCTGGCCGGCGCCATTCTGGCGAACGCCGGCAACGCCAACTGCGCCACGCGCACGGGCGACCGGGTCGCGCTGGCCGCCTGCAAAGCCGCCGCCAGGCTGCTGCGTCTGCCGGTGTCGCAGGTGCTGCCCGCATCCACCGGAGTGATCGGCGTGGAGATGGACGCCGCGGCCATCCCCAACGCGCTGCCGCGGCTGGCCGCCGGCCTGGCGCCCGATCGCTTCGAGGACGCGGCCCGCGCCATCATGACCACCGATCTGGTCCCCAAAACGGCCTTCGCCGAAGTCAAGCTGCGCCGCGGCGTGGTGCGCATCGCCGGCATGACCAAGGGCTCCGGCATGATCCACCCGCGTATGGCCACCACCCTGGGCTTCGTACTCACCGACGCCGTGGTTCCCGTTCCGCGGCTGCGCGCCATGCTGAAGCGCGGCGCGGAGCGCAGCTACCACCGCTTGTCGGTGGATGGCGACACCTCGACCAACGACACGCTGGCGCTGCTGGCCAACGGCGCCTCCGGCGTCCGTCCCGCCGCCGGGGAAATGGCGGCCATCGAGGAAGCGGTGACCGGCGTCATGGAGCGGCTGGCTCAGGCCATCGCCAGAGACGGCGAGGGCGCGCGCAAATTCGTGGCCATAGAGATCGCCGGCGCGCCCAGCGACGATGCCGCTGCCCGCCTGGCCCGCGCCATCGCCAATTCGCCCCTGGTTAAGACCGCCATCGCGGGCTCCGACCCCAACTGGGGCCGCATCCTCTCCGCCGCCGGCAACGCCGGGGTGGTCTTCGACCCCGCCAAGGCCAGCATCCACATGCAAGGCACGCTGGTTTGCCGCTCCGGCCTGGCCGCCCCGTTTTCCGAGCCCGAGCTGAAGGCCAAACTGGACGCGCCCGAATGCCACATCCGCCTGACCCTGCGGGGAAAAGGCAAAGGCTCCGCCCGCTTCTGGACCTGCGACCTGACCGAGGGCTACATTCATATCAACGCCAGTTACCGGACGTAGGACGCCATCGGAATCGTGCTGGATATTCCATCCGGTATTTGCCAGCGTCTCCGGGCGGTGGTATGTTGTAAGTGACGTGGAATGATTTAGGGCCTCTGGCCCAGCTAATTGCAACCACGAAAAAAAGTGCTAAAGGCGAGTCGGTCTGTTCGAGGATTTCGACCCTGGCGCCTTTTGGTTCCAGGGTTTTTTCGTTCTCGACGGGCCCCCCGCCGGATGCTGGAGGAATCGATGAGCGTCTGGCCCGTGACGGCGCCGGCTGGTCCTTGGCTCAGTGGCAGCGAGGGAGAGCTGGTTTCCGTTTCCATTCATGTGGATCCCCGTTTTCTGGAAGCGCTGCTCGAAGCGCTGGCCCAAGCCCCTTTCCCGGTGAACCCGCAGATTTACCACGACGCGGCGATGGTCTATTGCTACGCCGATGGACACGAGGAGGCCCAGGACACCACGCTGGTGGAATTTCCGGCCTACGCCGCGCGGATCGACGGCCTGCGCGCCGCCCTGGCGGCCCATGGATTCGACCCCGCCAGCATGCATATCACCGGCATGCTCGAAGAAATTCAAGGCGGGCCCGCCGCCGAGCCCGCTCCCGCCGGCGCCGCCTATGTCTCTCGCTACAGATTGAAGCGCCGCACCGTGGCGGCCCACTGAGGTTGAACGAAGAATGCCGGCATGGCAGGCTGGAAGCCCGCTCCACGGGAGTGGCGCGCGGCCGTGGAGCGGCGTTCCACGCTGCCATGTCGGCATCCTGCCGACATTCTTCGCGAATGCCGACTCAAAACGCCGTCGAGCTTTGGAACTCCCGATAGCGCGCCTCGATCTCTTCGCGCGTCAGCGTCCGGAAGCGATCCACGCCGAACCGCTCGCAGCAAAAACTTCCCATCACCGAGCCGTAGATCACCGCGCGGCGCAATTCGGCGAAATCCACCTGGCCGGCGCTGGCTTCCACGCCGCGGCCGGCCAGATAGCCGATGAAGCCGCCCGCGAAACAATCGCCCGCGCCGGTGGGATCGAACACGTTTTCGAGCAGGTATCCCGGCGCCATGAAGTGGTTATCGCCCTCAAAAAGTACGGCCCCGTACTCGCCGCGTTTGATCACCAACATGCGCGGTCCCATGCCCAGGATCTTGGCCGCCGCGCGCCGCAGGTTGCGCTGGCCTGAGAGCTGGGCCGCCTCGCCGTCGTTGATCAGCAGGAAATCCCATTCGCGTATGGTCTCCAGAAGCTCGTCCCGCGTATTGGCGATCCACAGGTTCATGGTGTCGCCGCCCGCCAGTTTGGCGCCCGGCATTTGCGCCCGCACGCTCCGTTGCAGCGACGGCTGGATGTTTCCCAGCAGCAGGTACGGTTCGGAGCGGTACGATTCGGGAAGGCGCGGATTGAAATCGGCGAAGACGTTGAGATCCGTCCGCGTGGTGGTGCGGTCGTTCATGTCGGCCGAGTAGACCCCCGACCAGAAGAATGTTCTGCCGCCGGCGACGCGCTCCATGCCGGAGAGGTCGATGTGGCGAGAGGCCAGCAGGGCTTCATCCTCCGGCGCGAAATCGTCGCCCACCACGGCCACGATTCGGACGGGCGTAAAGTAGCTCGCGGCCAGAGCTATGTAGGTGGCGGCGCCGCCCAACATGCGGTCCACCTTCCCGTGAGGCGTCTCCACGCCGTCATAAGCGACTGAACCAACAACCACAAGAGCCATGTAAGAGAAGATTGTAGCAACCCGTTCCGAGCCGCGACCGTGCTATCGGAGCCGTGCTATCGGAGCCGCGACCGTAAGGGAGCGGTCGCCGATCACGAAACCGGATACTTCCCGCCAGACCCTATGGCTCGTCCGGGAAGATGACACGGGTGAGATCTTCCGGCGGGCGCTCGCGCATGGTGCTCCGGAAGGCCAGGGCGCAGGCCGCCGCCGCCAGCGCACAGACCGTGATTTCGGCGATATCCACGGGATGCCGGACCGCCATGGCGATGAGGCAGGCCGCGGTGCGCGCAATCCAGCCGTACAGGCGCGACTTCTTCTGCCAGCCCTTGCGCAGGGCCGCCGCCGAGCGCCCCGCCATATAGGCGCAGCCGACGCCGATCAGGCCCAGCACGCCGCGCAGAAACTCCATGGATACGGGCATTAGTCTAAACATGCCGCAGCCGCGGCGACAATGCAACCGGGGTGAGTTGTGGGGCAGGCGCTTTCGCCTGCCGCGGCGCTATACTCCAGGGGATAGGAGACGCGCCGACATGAAACCCACGCTCTTGCCTGTTCTCTTGATTGCCGCCGTCACGGCGGCGTTCGCGCAGGCCCCCAGTCCGGCGGCCACCGCGTCCGTCGCTATTAATGGCAAGGCCATTTCGATCAGGTACAGCGCGCCCTCGGTTCGCGGCCGCCAGATTTTCGGCGAGGGCGGGCAACTCTCGAAGGACCCCACCTACCCTGTGTGGCGCGCCGGCGCCAACACCGCTACCGCTCTCCACACGGACGCCGATCTGGACATCGCCGGCCTTCTCGTACCAAAGGGCGACTACTCGCTGTACGTCAACGTGAAGGACCCCGAAAAATGGCAACTCATCGTCAACAAGCAGACCCGCCAATCGGGGCTCACCTACGACCAGGCGCAGGACCTCGGCCGCGTGCCGATGAACATGAGCAAGCCTTCGGCCCCTATCGAGACCTACAAGATCACCCTCTCGGACACGGGCGGCGGCAAAGGCAAGCTGCAATTGGAATGGGATAAGTACATCGCCTCGGTCCCGATCACGGTGAAGTGAGAGGGCGGCAGGGGAAGAACGCCGGCCAGAAAGCCGGCGCCAGGCTGAGGCCTGCCCCATCTTCAGACGTCTCTCGCCATCAGCCACCCATCCGAGCCGTCTTCGTAGTAGCGCCGGACGCGGCGCACCTTTTGGAAGGCGTACTTCTCGTAGAACGCCCGCGCCTCATGGTTCGCCACTTTGACCATCAGAACCAGGCGCGCCACCCGGCGCAGGCGCAGACGCCGCAGGGCGCTTTCCATCAGGGCCGAGGCCGCGCCCTGGCCGCGGCAGGCCGGGTCCACCGCCACCGACACCACTTCGGCCCGGCGTCCGCGCCGGCAGGCAATCAGATACCCCAGGATTTCCCCGGAGCGTTCCACGGCCAGGAAGAGATCCCCGCAAGTGTCGAGGAATTCTGCAAATAGGTTGCGATCATATGCGTCCGCGCCGAAACTGGCGCGTTCGATTTCCATGATCCGGTCCAGATCCATCCGCCTCAGCCGGCGGACGGCGAATCGTCCTGGCATCTGTTATCCTTTATTCGTATAGGTTTCGAAGCGATATTTCCCGGCGACATGGCCGCGGCGCAAGAACGCGTCCCGGCCGCTTGACAAATATTTCGGACTTAGCCATACTGAAACTATGTTGCAAATGAGTGGCAACAGCGATTTGATCGGAGACGCCACGTTGATGGACCTCAGGCGGGGGGACGCAGCCGTTCTGCAGGGCATCGACCTGCCCAACGACGAGGCCCGGCGTCTGATGGAACTCGGGTTTCTGCCTGGCGCGCGCATCACCGCGGGGCTATCGGCCCCGGGCGGCGACCCGCGCGTGTTCCGGGTGGATGGCTCGGAGATCGCCCTGCGCCGCGACACCGCGCGGCGGCTGAAAATCAAGCTGGAAAGGACCCCCGAGAACCCGGTGAGCGATTGCGCTTCCTGCCACGATTGCGGCGCTACCCCCGTTCTGGAAATTCCGTCTTCGGACGCCGCCTCCACCCGCCCGGTGGCGCTGGTGGGCCCGCCGAACTCCGGCAAGACCACCCTGTTCAACCGCCTCACCGGCATGCGCCAGAAGGTGGCGAATTTCCCGGGCGTGACGGTGGAGCAGCACACCGGGATTGCCGAGCTGGCCGACGGACGCGCCATCCCCATCATCGACCTGCCCGGCCTCTACAGCCTCTCCCCACGCTCGGAAGACGAGCAGGTGGCGCACGACGTGCTCAAAGGGCTGCGGCCGGATACCCCCAAGCCCGAAGCCATCCTGCTGGTGCTCGATTCCACCAATCTCAGCCGCCACCTGATGCTGGCCGCCCCCATACTGGCGCTGGGCGTACCGACCCTCATCATTCTAAACATGGCGGACGACCTGCGCAATCGCGGCGGACGCGTGGACGTGGACGCGCTGGCCGAGAAACTCGGCGCGCCCGTGGCCCTGGTGAGCGCGCGCAACGGCGAAGGCATCGACCAGGTGTTCGATTTCCTGGCCGGCGCCATGCCCAAGCCATTCGCCCGGGAACTGCCCGTGCTTCAGGACGTTCCCAAGTGCCGTGAGTGGGCCGGCCGGGTGGGCAGCCACGCGCGCTACCGCGCGCCCGCGCCGCCTAAATGGACGCACCGCCTGGACCGCGTCTTTCTGCATCCGGTGATTGGCCCGCTGGTGTTCCTGGCCGTGGTGGTGGCCGTGTTTCAAACCATTTTCACGGCCGCGGTTCCGCTCATGGATGGCGTCCGCCGGCTTTTCGAAATCACCGGCCATTGGCTGACCGCCGCGCTGCCGGATTCCCTCTTCCGTTCCCTGCTGGTGGACGGGGTGTGGACCGGCGTGGGCTCGGTGGTGGTATTCCTGCCGCAGGTGCTGCTGCTGTTCCTGTTCATCGGCATACTCGAGGATTCCGGCTACCTGGCGCGCGCGGCGCTGATTGCCGACCGCACCATGGCCAAGGCCGGGCTGCAGGGGAAATCGTTCATCCCGCTGCTTTCGGCTTACGCCTGCGCGGTGCCCGCCATTCTGGCCACGCGCACCATCGAAAACAAGCGCGACCGCTTCGCCACCATCCTCATCGCCCCGTTCATGACCTGCTCCGCGCGCCTGCCGGTCTACACCCTGGTGATTGCGGCGTTCATTCCCGAACGCCAGATGCTCGGCGTGCTGAGCACGCGGGCGGCGGCGCTGCTGGGGCTGTACGCCTTGGGGTTCGTGGCCGCGGTGGCAACCGCCAAGGCGCTGAAATCCTCCGTCCTGAAGAGCGGGCGCACCCAGTTCCTGCTGGAGATGCCTTCCTACCGCTGGCCCACCTGGCAATCGCTCGGCCTGCGCCTGCTGGACCGCGCGAAGATCTTCCTGTGGCGCGCCGGCACCGTGATTCTGCTGGTTACGGTGGTTCTCTGGATACTGGCCCACCTCCCCTTGCAGGGCGGTCACGCGCCGGCCATCGCGGACAGCTTGGCGGGCAGGGGCGGGCGCCTCATCGAGCCGCTCATCAAACCGCTGGGATTCAACTGGAAGATCGGAATCGGCCTGATCACTTCGCTGGCCGCGCGCGAAACCATCATCGGCACGCTCGGCGCCATCTACGGCATGGACCCGGCATCCCACGGCGTGGCTTTGCAGAAGGCCATCCAGCACGACCTGACGCCGGGCGGAGCGCTCGCCCTGCTGGTGTTCTTCGCCTTCGCCATGCAGTGCATTTCCACCATTGCGGTGGTCCGCCGCGAAACCGGCGGCTGGAAGTGGCCCGCTTTCCAGTTCGCCTACATGGGCGCCCTGGCCTGGGTGGGCGCGTTTTTGGCCAAGAGCCTGATAGCCTGACGGCTTCACGCCTCCGGTTGCCGTCCGCCGTGAATCCCCATTAGAATGACCAGTCTCGGAGCCCTGAGGATTGTCGACGAATTGCCCCGAATGCGCCCGTCTTTGGGACGCCTACCTCGAAGCCCGGCGTGAGCACGCCGCCGCACGGCGCGACCTGGAAACCAGCGTTGAAAAGGCGGCCATCGGGCGGTCCCAGGCAGCTTCCCACGCCATGCGCCAACTGCGCACGCAACTGGCCCGGCACCAGGCGGCATCCCACCATCCCCGCCTGCCGCTCACTTCAGGGTGTAAACCACCCGCGTAGGCGACACCCGCTCAATCGACAAGCTGGTATTCCCCACTTTGTCCGGCGTCAGGCGGTCGGGCGGCAAGGCCGTAGTTTGCTCCACCGCAAGGGCCGAATCCACCAACCGCACCGTCCGCTTCCACCCTTTGCCCTCGAATTCCAGCGCATCGCCGGCCGCGCGAACCTGCACCGCCCCGGGCCCCGCGAACACGCCTGGCTCGGGCAGAAAATTGGTGTCCGAGTCTTTCCAGGTGAACTCCATCCACCGGCCCCCGTCCTGGGTGGAAAACACGGCCCTCGCTTTGCGCGATTCGAGTACCCATTCCGGAGAGCCGTCGCCGTCCAGGTCCGCGCTCCATGCCACCACGCCGTTGCGCGGCGCCACCAGCGCGCGCATGGGCGCATCCGCCTGCGCGCCCCCCGTAACGCGCAACCGCCAGTCCAGCAGCCCCGCCCCGCCCTCCTTGGTGAAGACTCTCAGCGAAAAGGAGCGCTCGTCCGTCGGTCCCACGCTGATGTCGGCGCCGGGAGGCAGGAACTCCAACCCCTCGCCCGAGGCTTCCAAATGGTAGGTCTCAATCTCGAGCGAGTTATTGCGCAGCAGGATGTCGAGGTTACTGCCGCCCTTGGGTTCAACCGGCGCCAGCGGCGGCTCCGGCGTCAACTCCGTCCGCCGCCCGAAATGCAGGTGGATCGACTGCGACATCCGGATGGTCACCGGACGGAACAACTGCAACTGCGCCCGGCCCAGCGGCACGCCATCGGCCTCCAGCGCCAGGCTCGCCCAGTCGCCGTGAATGGCGTCCGCCGGCACGCTCACCGCGTAGTCGATCTGGTTGGGTGAGATCGTCTCGCTTTTGGCGGTATACCCCTCCGGCAGCCGAAGGCGCGAGCGCGCCGCCACGTCCGCGGAAGAGTAGGTGGTCGATATGGCGTTCGCGCGTCCCGCCAGCAGACGGCGCGCCTCGTTGAAGAAGCCCGAGGTCTCCGGCTCTTCCATGGCGATCCCTATGCGCACGCGGTGGCCGGCCCCCGCGCCGGCCGGAATGGGCAGGCGCGCCCGCAGGCTCTTCTCGTCCCAATCGAAGGCGGCCAGCCGCCCCGCCGCCAGGAAGGGTCCCACCGGCTCACGCGCGAGTTGCAGAACGGCTTCGCCGGCCTCCGGCGCGGCGAACTCCAGGGCCAGAATCCCGTTCTCGAATTCGATGGAAATCAGCTCCGCGGTGGCGTAGATGATGTGCTCGTCGCCGGAAAAATTGGTGCATTCACGGCACAGCGCGTTAGGTCCCAGGGATACGTCGAGCGGCAGCCACAGCGATTCGCCCGCCGGAACGGCCACCGAGGGAATCGTCACCGTCCGCCGGCTTCCCGGCTCCACAATCCGCAACTCGTCGTGGAATGGCCGGCGGCTCCGGTTGGTGAGGCACACGGCCGAGGCAATGGGTGAGACGAACTCCACCGCGCGTACGCCTTCTGGCAGCTTGCCGGCCGCCGGTTTGGGCATGGCGACGGGCCGCAGCGCGCCCAACAGGGGCGCCCAATTCCGCAGCAGCGCCGTCGCCCGCCGCAGCGCCTCCAAGGAAGTCCGTTCGTCCCCCGCCAGGTCCACCGCGCCCTCGCGCAACAACGCGGTGGAGTCCGCCGCCCACCCGGCCGGGTAGAGCGCATCCTCCACGCCGGTCCACAACATGGCGCCGCGGCGGAGGGAAAGCGCTTCGCGGCTGCGTTCCAACGCCGTGGCATCGGCGGCGGAAATGGCCGTGACCGGCGTGGGAGGCGGCCCCGCGTCTATGGTCAGCGCCCGCCCTTCCACGTAGGCTACCGGGCCTCCGTGGCTGGCGGTCTGGGTTCCCAGCGCCCGGTCCAGCTCCTTCAACCAGGCGCGCTGCGCCGTCCCGCCCGGCGGCGCGCCAGTGGGCCAGCCTTCGTTGACCAGCCCCGGCACGGGCGGCAACGGCCGCACCCAGGCTTGCAGTTTGAGCCGCCGCAGCAGCCGGAGGAACCCCAGCAGGTCGCGCCGCGGGCTGGTCCGCCCGGTCAGGTCGTATTCCCCCGCCGCCGTCTGGTGCCAGTTCCACGGAATGGAGAACTCCACCGTCCGCACGCCGGTGTTTTTGAGCCACACCAACTCGCGTTCCCACAACGTGCGCGGAAAAAGGTAGTAAGGGAACTCCACCGCCAGCACGTATTCCGCGCTGGCCGGGGCGGGAGCCGGTCCCGCCGTCAAGGCCCCCAGGAACAGCAGCGCGAGGAATGGACGCATCAGAAGGTTCGCGCCTTGCGCAGGCGGTAGTCGGCCCCCATCGGCATGCGGACCACGGTGCACATTTCGAACAGACGGGAACGCGCGCGCGCGCCAATCCGCTCGGCCAGGGTTTCGCGGTATTCGGGCTGGCCCAGCGCCGATTTCTGCGTCACCACGCTGCCCGCATCCGGGTCCGGCAGGTTGGTGGTGGCGATGAGCGGCTTCCGGTTATCGCAGCGGTAGGTCACGATGGAATTGATGGTGTCTTCCACCCAGCTTGTCACGCGGTGCGCGCCCACGTCGTCGAGCAGCAGCACGTCGGCGTCCAGCGCCACGCGGTAGGCCTCCCGGTCCGAGGAATTGGAATTTGAGTCGTACCCCGCGCGGATCCGGTCGAGCAGGTTCTGGTAGTTGCAGAACAGCCCTTCATAACCTTTCTCGAGGATGATTCCGCGCAGCGCCGCCACCGCCAGGTGCGTTTTGCCGGTCCCCGGATCGCCGATCAGCAGCAGGCCCGGCCGCGTTTCGTTCGGGAAATCCTGCGCGAACCTCTTCGCCGCCAGCAGAACGGTGGTGATATCCCGGCGTTCGATGGGATTCTCCGGACCCGGCACCTTGAAATTCTCAAACGAAGCCTTGCGGTAGAGCGGCGGGATCTGGGCGCGCTCCTCCATGCGTTCGGCGCGCCCCTGCATGCGGCAACCGCAAGGCTCCGCGCCCGAAATGCTGCCATGCTCCACGATGATCCAGCCCGTTCCGCCGCACTTCGGGCACTCGATTGCCGTTGCCATCGCTTCCATTATCGCGCGGTGGGACAGACGATCAGGCTTTGTCGTCTGTTAGGGAGGGCCTTCGGCCCGTGGAATCCCGCAAAGAACCCGCGTTGGCAGGCGGAACCGCCTGCCTTCTTCGACCCTGTCAGCGAGGCAGGAGCTGCCAGGCCACGAAAGGCGATGGCCCGTCCCACCCGGGATGCGGGACAGATGATCGGTTGGTGGACCGGTTCTGTCCGGCATCGCTGTTTACCGGGCGCTACCTGCCCAGTCTCCAACAGCAGCGACAGCGCCTCCGAGTGCCCCGCCCAGTCCAGCCATTCCCGAATTCCGTGTCCCCGAACTCGGAATTCCTTGGGCGCTTCGCACTATGATCGGCTACACTATTTACACGATGAAGCTCCGCATTTTGTTGGCGGCGATTCTCGTCGCGATCCTATCCAGCCATGCCGCGTGGGCGGACCTGACTGTTCGGTACAAAGTGGCGTTCAAATCCGGCTCCTTAATGAGGCCCGAAACCGCCAAGAAATTGGAAGAGGCGCAGAAGACCGCCCCAACCGAACTGGTCACGCGATTCCACGGGGATATGGCGCGCTGGGAAGCTAACGGGCGAGTCACACTGATCGATTACGGCCGGCAGCAGTTCACGCTATTGGATTCCAAGGGGCAGCGCTTCGCCACCGCGCCTATCGACGAGTATCTCGCCACGCTGCGCCCCGCAGCTAGGCCGATGCCGGCGCAACTCGCCGCGGCGCTGCGCAAGGCCCAGCCCCACGCAGTGAGCAGAGACAACTTCCTTTTGGCCAGCATCGATGGCATTCGGGCCGAGCAGACTGCCGTCAAGATCGATTACAGCCTGCCGGCTGCCCTGGGGATGGGAGACCTAGTGGCGATGCGGATCGAGACGAGGTTCTGGCGTCCGCTGGAGGAAGAGATGACACGCCTCCCGCTGCTCAAAGAGTGGGCCGGTTGGTTGGCGCGCGGCCACGGTTTGGCGCAGCCGGCTTCGACGCTGGATAACCTTTTTGCCGCGGGCGCCGGGGAGGAAATGCGCGGCGCGATTGAAGCGCTTGAAAGGAATGCAGACCGGCCACATCCACGGGGCAATTGCCTCCGGGCTTCAAACCGCCGGTGGCGATTCTCAGGAACGAGCCGCAATATACCGAGGAAGCGCGCCAATCCCGAGTCGAGGGAACAGTCGTCCTCTCCGTGATAATCGGCGCCGATGGCCATTTGCAGGACACGAAGATCGTGAAATCGCTCAGCCCCGATCTCGATCAGAAGGCCATCGAGGCCGTCAGCCATTGGACGTTCCGGCCCGGCGAGAAAGACGGGAAGCCGATCACCGTCGGCGCGCAAATCCAGGTCAATTTCCGGCTTCCGGACAATCCGCCAGCCAACGCGCCCTGACGCGAAGCGATGCTGGAGGGCATCAAGAGAAGCGCCTGATCGCTCGGGAAACGGCAGTTGCGCTTGCCTTCCGAGTTCGGTTATGATTAAAAAGTTTCGCGAGTACGGCTTTCTGCTCCCGTGCTACCACCCGTGTGTTGCGGGTCCGGCCGGGGGTGAGGCCCCGAGGTTCCACCGGTTTTCTCCGAATGGAACATGGGCCTGTCCGAAGCAAGTGATCCTCGCTGTTGCGGCCAGAAGTGGTTTTTGAGGGCTCCCGTGGAGTCCTACGGTCGTATGGGGTCGCGCCACGTATTCAATTAGATCGCGAAGAGGTAGATTCGTGCCGAGGTCCGGCCGGCTTTGTCCGCCAGGCGGATCGAAGCACGGAGCCAAGAGATCCGAATCGTAGGAACGTATGCCACGCAGAAGACGAGCCGTTATTCGTGAAGTAGCGCCGGATCCGGTCTACAACTCCACACTCGTGGAGAAATTTGTGAATTCCATGATGTGGCAGGGCAAGAAGACCGTCGCCCAGGGGATCTTCTACGAAGCGATGGACAAGCTTCGGGAGCGCACCAGCGACGATCCGCTGAAGGCCTTCAAGAAGGCCGTGGAAAACGCCAAGCCGCTGCTGGAAGTGAAGACGCGGCGGGTGGGCGGGGCCAACTATCAGGTGCCCATCGAGGTGCCGCAGAACCGGCGCACCTCGCTGGCCATTCGATGGATCATCACCAATTCGCGGTCGCGCCCGGAGAAGGGCATGCCGGAGAAGCTGGCCAACGAGTTGAACGACGCCGCCAATTCCAGGGGCGGGGCCATCAAGAAGAAGGACGACGTCCACCGCATGGCGGAAGCCAACAAGGCTTTTGCGCATTACCGGTGGTGAAGAAGCTGTCAGCTATCGGCTTTCAGCTAAACCAAGCTGAGGGTTGAAACGGTGGTTGGGCAGTGACGATGGAAGAGACGAAAGAAGAGAAAAGGAAGAGCTGAAGGCTGATCGCCGATAGCTGAAAGCTTCTTATGCCACGCGCCATACCGCTCGAAAGGATGAGGAATATCGGCATCGCCGCCCATATCGATGCCGGTAAGACCACTACCACCGAGCGGATCCTTTATTACACGGGGCGTACGCACAAGCTGGGCGAAGTCCATGAAGGCACGGCCACCATGGACTGGATGGAGCAGGAGCAGGAGCGCGGCATCACCATCACCTCGGCGGCCACCACCTGCGAATGGCGGGACATCCAGATCAACATCATCGATACGCCGGGCCACGTGGATTTCACGGCCGAGGTGGAGCGCAGCCTGCGCGTGCTGGACGGCGCGGTGGCGGTGTTCGACGCGGTGGCCGGGGTGCAGCCGCAATCCGAGACGGTGTGGCGGCAGGCGGACAAATACAGCGTGCCGCGCATCTGCTTCATCAACAAGATGGACCGCGTGGGGGCGGATTTCTTTCATTCCATCGAGACCATCGTCACGCGTCTGAAGTGCAAGCCGGTGGCGATCGAGATCCCGGTAGGGGTGGCGGACCAGTTCAAAGGCGTTATCGACCTGGTGGAGATGAAGGCGGTGCTGTGGCGGGACGAGACCCTGGGCGCCGAATTCGACGTAGTGGAAATCCCGGAGGATCTGGCGGCCATGGCGCGGGAATACCGCGAGAAGATGATCGAAGCCGTCTCCGAGTACGACGACACCCTGTTCCACAAGTTCGTGGAGGGCCAGGCGGTCACCAACGACGAGATCCGCGCGGGCATTCGCAAGGCCACCATCGCGCTCAAGGTTTTTCCGGTGATCTGCGGCTCGGCGTTCAAGAACAAGGGCGTCCAGACGATGCTGAACGCGGTGGTGGACTACCTGCCTTCTCCGCTCGACGTTCCCCCGGTGGAAGGGGTGGATATCGACGATCCCACCAAGGTCCTGTACCGCGAAGCGTCCGACGACGCGCCGTTTTCGGCCCTGGTGTTCAAGATCATGACCGACCCCTACGTGGGGCAGTTGGCGTTTTTCCGGGCGTACTCCGGGACGCTGAAATCGGGCGAGTCGGTGTATAACGTGGCCAAGGGCCGCAAGGAACGCATCGGGCGCCTGCTGCGCATGCACGCCAACAAGCGCGAGGATATTCAGGAGATTCGGGCCGGGGATATCTGCGCGGCGGTGGGGCTGCGCACGGTTTCGACGGGCGACACCATCTGCGACGACGATCAGCCGATCGTGCTCGAATCGATCACCTTCCCCACGCCGGTGATCCAGCTCGCGGTGGAGCCCAAAACCAAGGCCGACCAGGAAAAGCTGGGGATGGCCATCCAGAAGCTGGCGCAGGAAGATCCCACCTTCCGGGTGAACACGGACCCCGAAACCGGGCAGACGATTCTCTCGGGAATGGGCGAGCTGCATCTGGAAATCATCGTGGACCGCATGCTGCGCGAGTTCGGCGTGGCGGCCAACGTGGGCAAGCCGCAGGTGGCGTACCGCGAGACCATCCGCAAGAACGCCCAGGCGGAAGGGCGGTTCGTGCGCCAGACCGGCGGCCACGGCCAATACGGCCACGTCAAGATCCGTATCGAGCCGCTGCCCTCGGGCACGGGCTTCGAGTTCGAGAACGAGATCTTCGGCGGCTCGATTCCCAAGGAGTACATCGGGCCGGCCGAGGCGGGCATGCGGGAGGCGCTCGAAGGCGGGGTGCTGGCGGGCTACCCCATGTCGGACGTCAAAGTGAGCCTGTACGACGGCAGCTACCACGAGGTGGACTCTTCGGAGATGGCCTTTAAGATCGCGGGCTCGATAGCGCTCAAGGAAGCCGCGCGGAAGGCCGGTCCGGTGCTGCTCGAGCCGATCATGGCGGTAGAGGTGGTGGTGCCGGAAGAGTACATGGGCGACGTCATCGGGGACCTGAATTCCCGGCGCGGTCGCATCGAAGGAATGGAGCTGCGCGGGACCACCCAGATCATCAAGTCCAAGGCCCCCCTGTCGGAGATGTTCGGTTACGCCACCGAGTTGCGCTCCCGCACCCAGGGCCGCGGCAGTTTCACCATGCATTTCGGGAAGTACGAAGAGGTTCCGGCCGCTCTCGCCGAAGAGATTGTGAGCAAGGTCCAAGGCAGGATTTCGAGATAAGGAGATTGGAGTTTTCGTATGGCAAAGGAAAAATTCGACCGCAGCAAGCCGCACGTAAACATCGGGACGATCGGACACATCGATCACGGCAAGACCACCCTGACGGCGGCCATCACGAAGGTGCTGGGGAAGAACAACCCAAAGGTTAAATTCCGGAGCTTCGATTCCATCGACAACGCGCCGGAAGAGAAGGCGCGCGGGATCACGATTGCGGTGGCGCACATCGAATACGAGACCAAGAACCGGCACTACGCGCACGTGGACTGCCCGGGGCACGCCGACTACATCAAGAACATGATCACCGGGGCGGCGCAGATGGATGGGGCGATCCTGGTGGTGGCGGCCACCGACGGGCCCATGCCGCAGACGCGGGAGCACGTGCTGCTGGCGCGGCAGGTAGGGGTGCCGTGCATCGTGGTGTGCATGAACAAAGTGGACATGGTGGACGATCCGGAGCTGCTCGACCTGGTGGAGCTGGAAGTACGGGACCTGCTGACGAAGTACCAGTTTCCGGGGGACGATCTGCCGGTGGTGCGGGTGTCGGCGTTGGGGGCGTTGAACGGGGAAGAGCAGTGGGAAAAGGGCGTGATCGAGCTGATGGACGCGGTGGACAGCTACGTGCCGATGCCGCCGCGGGCGATCGACAAGCCGTTCATCATGCCGATTGAAGACATTTTCTCGATCCAGGGCCGAGGGACGGTGGTCACGGGGCGCATCGAGCGGGGGATCGTGAAGGTGGGCGAGGAAATGGAGATCGTGGGATTCCGGCCGACGCGCAAGACGGTGGTGACGGGCGTGGAGATGTTCAAGAAGCTGTTGGACGAAGGGCGCGCCGGGGACAACGTGGGGCTGCTGCTGCGCGGGGTGGAGAAGACGGAAGTGGAGCGCGGGCAGGTAATCGCCAAGCCGGGATCGATCACGCCGCACACGACGTTCCAGGGACAGGTATACGTGCTGAGCAAGGAAGAGGGAGGGCGGCACACGCCGTTCTTCAAGGGATACCGGCCGCAGTTTTACTTCCGGACGACGGACGTGACGGGGGTGGCGGAGTTGCCGGAGGGCACGGAGATGGTGATGCCGGGCGACAACGTGGACCTGAAGGTGGAGCTGATAACGCCGGTGGCCATGGACAAGGGGTTGCGCTTCGCGATACGCGAGGGCGGCCGCACGGTGGGCGCCGGCACGGTGACCGAGATCATAAAGTAGGGGCCGGGAGCCGCCCGCCCGAGGTAAGAGATGGCGCTGAGAGAACGGATTCGCATTCGTCTGAAGGCATACGACCACCGCGTGCTCGACCAATCGACCACGGAGATTGTGGACACCGCCAAGAGGACCGGCGCGCAGGTGGCCGGTCCCATCCCGCTGCCCACCTCGCGCAGCATCACCACGGTTCTGCGCTCGCCGCACGTGGACAAGAAGTCGCGGGAGCAGTTTGAAATCCGGACGCACAAACGGTTATTGGACATCCTGGAGCCGACCCAACAGACGGTGGACGCGCTGATGAAGCTCGATCTGCCGGCCGGCGTGGATGTGGAGATAAAGGCGTTCGGGAAATAGCTGTCAGCCGTCGGCTATCAGCGCTCAGCTAGAACGAAAGCTGAAGGCTGCTGGCTGCTGGCTGAAAGCTGAAAGCTGAGAGCTGAAATATGAGCCCAGGAATCCTTGGCAAGAAAATCGGAATGTCGCAGGTGTTCCGGCCGGATGGACGGGCCGTGCCGGTCACGCTGCTGAAGGCCGGACCGTGCATGGTGGTGCAGCGCAAGACGCCCACCGTGGACGGCTACGACGCGGCGCAACTCGGGCTGGTGGAGTTCATCAAGCCGCAGCGCATCAACAAACCGACGGCCGGGCGCCTCAAGAAGGCGGGCGCGGACGGCGCGAAGTTCATGCGCGAGTTCCATCTCGAGGCTGGGGACGGCGATCTGAAGGCCGGCGACAAAGTGCTGGTGGATCAGTTCAAGCCCAACGACAAGGTGGACGTGATCGGGATCAGCAAGGGCCGCGGTTTCGCGGGGCTGGTCAAGCGCCACCATTTCCGCGGCGGCGGGGCCAGCCACGGCTCCATGTTCCACCGCGCGGCGGGTTCCATCGGGGCCTCCAGCTACCCCTCGCGGGTGTTTCCGGGTATGCGCATGGCGGGGCATATGGGGCACGAGCGGGTGACCGTACGGAACCTGGAAGTGATCGAGGTGGACGCCCAGGACAACGTGCTGGTGGTGAAGGGCGCGGTGCCCGGACCGAACGGCGGATACGTGGTTGTGCGGAGGTCCAAGAGGTAGCTGCCATGCCCACACTCGATATCGTGGATTTGAACAACCAGAAGGTCGGTGAAATCGAGCTTTCCGAAGAGGTGTTCGGGGCCGAAGTGAACGAAGACCTTCTCTACGAAGCCGTACGGCAGTACCAGGCGGGAACGCGGGCCGGGACGCACGCCACCAAGGTCCGCAGCGAAGTGGCGGGCTCCGGCAAGAAGCTCTGGAAGCAGAAGGGCACGGGGCGGGCGCGCGTGGGCTCCGTCCGCTCCCCGATCTGGCGGCACGGCGGGGTTTCGCACGGCCCGCAGCCGCGCGATTACAGTTACCGGATGCCGCGCAAGATGCTGCTGGGCGCGCTGCGCTCGGCGCTTTCCGCCAAGGTGCGGGACGGCGAGCTTAAGGTGGTGCAGGCGTTCCAATTCGCCGACCACAAGACCAAGCGGGCCATGAACGCGCTGGCCACCCTGGAAGCGGGGCGCACGGTGCTGGTGGTGGATAATAGCGGCGACCGCAACCTGGCGCTGGGCGTGCGCAACCTCAAGGGCGTGACGCTATTGCCCACGCGGGACGTGAACCCCTATCATCTGCTGGGGCACAAGAGCGTGCTGCTGAGCGAAGCCGCGGCGCGGAAATTCTCGGAGGCGCTGGCCAAATGAACGTCTACGAAGTGATTCGCCGCCCGCTCGTTACCGAGAAGGGCGTGGAGAAAAAGGATACCGAGCGCACGCTCTGTTTTGAAGTGGCGCGCGAGGCCAACAAGACGCAAGTGAAATCCGCGGTGGAGAAACTCTTCAAAGTCAAGGTGGAAGAGGTCCGCACCGCCAATGTCGACGGCAAATTGCGGCGCCGGGGGCGGTTCTCGGGATATCGCTCGGACTGGAAGAAGGCGTACGTAAGGCTCAAGGCGGGGCAGAAGGTCCCCGAGTTCGCGGAGATTTGAGGAAGAAGCTTTCAGCTATCAGCTTTCAGCCGTCAGCTAACCCCGGTTGGGAGCCGATTGTCGAGAGCTGATGGCTGATAGCTGATGGCTGAGAGCTAATAAGATGCCAATCAAGACATACAGACCGACCACGCCGACGCGGCGATTCCAGACCGTGACGTCGCGCGGGGACATCACCAGGGAGCGGCCGGAGAAATCGCTGGTCGAGCCGATCAAGCGCACCGGCGGCCGCAACAGCACGGGCCGCGTGACTTCCCGTTTCATCGGCGGCGGCGCGAAGAAGGCCTATCGGGTGATCGATTTCAAGCGCGACAAGACCGGCATTCCGGCGGTGGTGGCGTCCATCGAATACGACCCCAACCGCTCGGCGCGGATCGCCCTGCTGAACTACGCCGACGGCGAAAAGCGCTACATCATCCAGCCCGACGGATTGAAGGTGGGGCAGAAGGTGATGTCGGGAAAAGACGCCGACATCCTGGTGGGGAACGCCCTGCCGCTGGGGAACATGCCGGCCGGCACGATTGTGCACAACATCGAGCTGCGGCCGGGCAAGGGCGCGCAGATGGCGCGTTCGGCGGGCTCCCAGGCGCAGTTGATTTCGAAGGAAGGTGGCATGGCGCTGCTCAAGCTGCCCTCGGGGGAAGTGCGGCGGACGCCGCTCGAATGCATGGCCACCATAGGGCAGGTGGGCAATGTGGACCACGAAAACGTGTCGCTGGGCAAGGCCGGACGCACGCGCTGGCTGGGCAAGACCCCCCACAACCGCGGAGTTTCGATGAACCCGGTGGACCATCCGCACGGCGGCGGCGAGGGCCGAAGCTCCGGCGGGCGTCATCCGGTGACGCCTTGGGGCCAGCCCACGCGCGGATTCAAGACGCGCAACAACAAGCGTACGGACAAGTGGATCGTGACGCGGAAAAGCAAGAAGAGGTAAGCGAACATGGGTCGATCAGTCAGCAAAGGGCCGTTTACCGATACGCACCTGGAAGTCAAGATGGCGGCGCTCACCGCCGCCAACGAGAAAAAGGTGGTCCGCACATGGTCGCGGCGCTCCACCATCCTTCCCGAGTTCGTGGGTCATACCATCGCGGTTCACAACGGCAAGAAATTCATTCCGGTGTACATCACCGAGAATATGGTGGGCCACAAGCTGGGCGAGTTTTCGCCGACCCGGACGTTCCGGGGGCACTCGGTGAAGGCGGCCACGGAGAAGACGGCCAAGCCGGCATAGCGAGGGAGCCATGGAAGCCAACACCCAAGTCAAAGCGGAAGCGAGATATATTCGGGTATCGCCGCAAAAAGCGCGTCTGGTAGTGGACCTGATCCGCGGGCTGCGGGCGGACGCGGCGCGGAACACGCTGCGCTCGACCAACAAACGGATCGCGCCCACGGTGCTCAAAGCGCTCGAGTCGGCCATCGCCAACGCCCAGAACCGGTTCGAGGACCTGGACGTGGACCGGCTGTTCGTCTCGGAGGCGTACGTCAACGAGGGCCCGCGCATGAAGCGGGTGCGCCCGGCGCCGATGGGGCGCGCCTTCCGGTACCAGCGCCGCCTGGCGCATATCGTCGTCAAAGTGACGGAGAAGGAAGAAGCATAGATGGGACAGAAGGTTCATCCTTACGGATTCCGGCTGGGCTTCAACAAGCCGTGGCGTTCGCGCTGGTTCGCCAAGCAGGGTTACGCCAAACTGCTGCAGGAGGACCTGGAACTGAAGACCGCGTTGCGGGAGCGGCTGAAATCGGCGGGCGTGAGCGCCATCGAGGTGGACCGGCCCGGGAACAAGCTGCGAGTCACCATCCGCACTTCGCGTCCGGGCATCATCATCGGCCGCAAGGGCGCGGAAATCGAAAAACTCAAGCAGGACATGGCCAAGAAGACCAAGCGCGAGGTCTTTATCGACATCCAGGAAGTGCACAAACCGGAGCTCGACGCGCAACTGGTCTCCGAATCCATCGGCTTGCAGCTCGAGAAGCGGGTGGCGTTCCGGCGGGCCATGCGCAAGGCCGTGGATTCGGCCCTGCGCTTCGGCTGCAAGGGCATCAAGGTGCGCGTGTCCGGCCGTTTGAACGGGGCTGAAATCGCGCGCAGCGAGTGGTACCTGCAAGGCCAGCTCCCACTGCACACGCTGCGGGCGGATATCGACTACGGCTTCTCGGAAGCGCACACCACCTACGGCGTGATCGGCGTCAAGACCTGGCTGTATAAGGGCGAGATACTGGATCTGACCAAGCGCCGGGGCCTGGCCAACGATCCCGAGCCGCGCCGCGACCTGCGCGACCGCCGCGAGCGTGGCGACCGCGACCGTGGCGACCGCGGAGGACGGGGCCGGGATCGCGACCGCGCCGGCGAGCATGCTCCCGTGGCGCCGTCCGCGGCGCCGCCCGAGGCAGGCGGCCCGGCCATTCAGACTCCGCCGCCCGACCTGCCGCGCCCGGCCGTCCGTCCGGCGACGCCCATTCTGCCGCCGCTCATGTCGCCCCAGCAGCTCTCCTGGAAGCAGGAGGTTCGGCAGGAGCCCCAGCCGTCCGTGGAGAAACCGCCGGAAGGCGAGAAACAGTAATCGAGGGATACCGCCATGATGATGCCCAAGAAGGTCAAATTCAGGAAGCAGCAGCGCGGCCGCAGGGCCGGGAAGGCGTGGCGCGGGTGCAAGATTTCCTTCGGCGATTTCGGCCTCAAGGCGCTCGAATGCGCGTGGATCACGGACCGCCAGATCGAGGCGGCCCGGGTGGCCATGACCCGCTCCATCAAGCGCGGCGGCAAAGTCTGGATCCGGCTGTTCCCGGACAAGCCGATTACCAAGAAGCCGGCGGAAACCCGCATGGGAAAGGGCAAGGGCGCGCCGGAACAGTGGGTGGCAGTGGTCCGCCCCGGCAAGGTGCTGTTCGAAATGGAGGGCGTGGACGTGGCAACGGCGCGCGCCGCCATGCGCCTGGCCGCGCACAAGCTGCCCATCCTGACCAAATTCATCAGCCGGGAGGACGCGGAGACGATATGAATGCGCAGAAAGTTCGCGATCTCGACGATAACGAATTAACGCGGCAGTTGCATGAAATGGACGAGCAGCTTTTCCGTCTCCAGTTTCAGATGAACATGGGGCAGATGGAAGGCCTGAAGAAGGCGCGCGCCATGCGCAAAGACCGCGCGCGCGTCCACACCATCCTGCGCGAGAGGCAGGGGGCCGCAGGGGGCCCCGGAGAGAAGAAGTGATATGGCCGAACCGGAAGCCAAGCAGGGATTGAAGAACGAGAAGATCGGCCAGGTGGTGTCGACCAAGATGGCCAAGACCATCGTGGTGGAGGTGAGCCGGCGCGTGCCGCACCCGCTCTACAAGCGCATCATCGGCAAACGGAAGAAGTTCTACGCGCACGACGAAGAGGGCTTGGCCAAGCTGGGCGACGTGGTGCGCATCGTGGAGTGCCGGCCGCTGAGCAAGCTGAAGCGGTGGCGCCTAGCCGAGGTTGTCCGCCAAGCCCCGCAAGTGGGCGTGCAGCCGGCGGATCTGGACGTGAAAGTTTAAATAGCCGTCAGCTTTCAGCGATCGGCTTTTGACGGAGCTGAAAGCCGATGGCTGAAAGCTGAAAGCTCGGAGCTCTTATGATTGGAATGCGAACGATTCTCGAGGTGGCCGACAACTCCGGCGCGCGCAGGCTCTCCTGCATTCTGCCGCGCGGGGGGGATCTCGGCCTGCGCGCCGGCCTGGGCGACGTGGTCACGGCCGCGGTGAAGGAAGCGGCCCCCGATTCGGCCATCAAGAAAGGCAAAGTGGTGCGTTGCGTGATCGTCCGCATGCGCAAGGAGACCCGGCGCAGGGACGGCACCTACATCCGCTTCGATTCCAACGCCGCGGTGCTGATCAGCGAAACGGGCGAGCCCGTGGGAACGCGCGTATTCGGCCCTGTGGCCCGGGAATTGCGCGATAAGAAATTCATGAAAATCGTTTCGCTGGCCCCGGAGGTAATCTGATGCCTGGCGTGCGCAACAAGCCGGCCGCGCGGGTGCGCGTGGAAATCAAGAAGGAAGACACGGTCAAGGTCATCTCGGGCCGCGACAAAGGGAAGACCGGCCGGGTTCTGCGGGTGGACCGCGAAACGGGCAAGCTTCTGGTGGAGCACGTGATGATGGTGAAACGCCACACGCGTCCCAACCCCGGAAAGCAGATCAAGGGCGGCATCGCCGAGCGGGAGGCGCCCATCACGGCTTCGAACGTGATGGTGGTCTGCCCCAGTTGCGGCAAGGCTACGCGGATCGCGCATCACCACGACGCGGTCCCGGGAGGCCGGGTGCGCCGCACGAGGGTCTGCCGCAAGTGCGGCCAGCCGCTCGACAGGAAGTGAGGATTCCATGGCAGCACGTTTGAGAGCACACTATCACGAGAAGGTCGTCCCGGCCCTGACCAAGGAATTCGGCTACAAGAACCACATGGCCGTGCCGAAGATCGACAAGATCTCGATCAACATCGGGTTGGGCGAGGCCACCCAGAACGCCAAGCTGATGGACGCCGCGGTGAACGAACTGGCTCAAATTGCCGGCCAGAAGCCGGTGATCACCAAGGCCACCAAGTCCATTTCGCAGTTCAAGCTGCGCGAAGGACAGTCCATCGGCTGCATGGTCACCCTGCGCGGCGATCGCATGTACGAGTTTTTCGACCGCCTGGTGAACGTGGCCCTGCCGCGCGTGCGCGACTTCCGGGGCATTTCCACCAAGTCGTTCGACGGCCGCGGCAACTACACGCTGGGGGTCAAAGACCAGTTGATTTTTCCGGAGATCGACTACTCCAAGGTGGACAAGACCAAGGGAATGAACGTTTCCATTACCACCACCGCGCGCACCGACGCCGAAGGCGTGGCGCTGCTGAAACAAATGGGGATGCCGTTCCGGCAGTAGGAAAAGAGCAAGAGAGAGAACATGGCCACTACCGCCAAAAAAGCGAAAGACCTGAAACTGGATATCGCCCGGAAAGCCAAGACGCCCATGCTGCGGGGCCGGCATCGGAACCGCTGCTGGCGTTGCGGGCGGCCGCGCGGATTCCTCCGCAAGTTCGGCGTATGCCGCCTGTGCTTCCGGCAACTCGCCCTGAATGGCGAGATTCCGGGTGTGACCAAGGCCAGTTGGTAGAGAGATATGGGAGCCAGACGCCAGGATTCGGGGGCCGGGGAAAGGAACCGCGTTTCTTTCTTCCGCGCCCGCCCGTCCGCCGCGCGGCTCCGGTAGGAGATTTATGACCAGCGACCCCATTGCCGACATGCTGACTCGCGTGCGCAACGCGATACAGGCCCGCCACCCGAAGGTGGACGTGCCGGCCTCCAAGCTGAAAACGGAAATCGCGCGCATCCTGAAGGAAGAAGGCTTTATCGTCAACTTCAAGGTGGCGGAGGAAGGCGCGAAGAAGACCATCAAGATCTACCTCAAGTACGGGGCGAACAACTCGCCGGTGATCTCCGCCATCGAGCGGGTGTCCCGTCCGGGGTGTCGCGTCTACGTAGGCCAGACGGACATTCCGCGCGTGCTGGGAGGGCTGGGGATCAACATCCTGACCACGCCGCGCGGGGTCATGACGGGCCGCGACGCTCACAAAGAGCGCCTCGGCGGCGAGATCCTGTGCCGGGTCTGGTAAGCGAGGTTTGAGACTATGTCGAGAATTGGCAAAAAGCCGATCCCGCTGCCGAGCGGCGTGAAGGTACGGATTGGCGAACAACTGGAAGTGACCGGTCCCAAGGGCAAGCTGAACGTGCCGATTCCGCCGGGCATCAGCGCGGTGGAGGCCGGTGGGAAGCTCGAAATCAGGCGCGCATCCGATGAGCAGGCCGCGCTGCACGGGCTCACCCGCGCGCTGGCCGCCAACGCCGTGCAGGGCGTCTCGGGCGGGTTCACGCGCGAGCTGGACATCGTCGGCATCGGCTACCGCGCCGACATCAAGGGCAAGGTGGCCACCTTCACGCTGGGGTACTCGCACCCCATCGAGTTTCTGCTGCCCGATGGCGTGGATCTGAAGATCGACAAACAGACCCACCTGGTGCTAACCGGGTACGACCGTCAAATGCTGGGGCAGGTGGCGGCCAACATGCGGGCACTGCGCAAGCCGGACCCCTATAAGAACAAGGGCGTGCGGTATACCGGCGAAGTCCTGCGCAAGAAGGTCGGAAAGACCGGGGCGAGCGCAAAATGATTCGAAGACCAGAGAAGAAGGAAATCCGCAACCGCATCCACCGGCGTATCCGGCGCAAGCTGCGCGGCACGGCCGAGCGTCCGCGGCTGGCGGTGTTCCGGAGCGTGGCGCACATCTACGCCCAGGTTATCGACGACGCCGAAGGCAAGACGCTGGCGTCGGCCTCCTCGGTGGACAAGGGGGCCAGGATCAAGGGCGGCAACCTGGCGGCGGCCAAGACGATCGGCGCGCTGGTGGCCGAGCGCGCCAAGGCAAAAGGCATCAAGGCGGTGGTCTTCGACCGCGGCGGCTACCTGTATCACGGGCGTGTGAAAGCCCTGGCCGACGCGGCCCGGGCAGCGGGACTGGAGTTCTAACGCATGGCTATGTCAGTGGTGAAACGCATCGATCCGGCGGCGCTCAATCTCAAGGAGCAGGTGGTTTCCATCAACCGGGTCACGAAGGTGGTCAAGGGCGGCAAGAACCTGAGCTTTTCGGCGCTGGTGGTGATCGGCGACCCGGCGGCCAAGGTGGTGGGCTACGGGGTGGGCAA
The DNA here is from genome assembly GCA_963767595.1 of Terriglobia bacterium. GTDB lineage: Bacteria > Acidobacteriota > Terriglobia > Bryobacterales > Bryobacteraceae > BOG-224. The sequence continues at coordinate 112,329 of CAVYEK010000013.1, read as the reverse complement.
GGCCAAGGAAGTGCCCTCCGCGATTCGCAAGGGAATCGAGGCCGCCAAGAAGAGCCTGCGCCGGGTGCATATTCTGGAGACCACCATCCCGCACCAGGTGCAGGGCGTGTACGCCGCCTCGCGGGTGCTGTTGAAGCCGGCCCCCGCCGGGACGGGCGTGATCGCCGGCGGGGCCGTGCGCGCGGTGCTGACGGCCTGCGGCGTTTCAAACGTGCTGACCAAGTCGATTGGCCGCCGCAACCCGCACAACGTGGTGAAGGCCACCATCGTGGCCCTGGAATCGCTGCGCGACAGGAACGAGGTCGCCGAAATGCGCGGCCTGGCCGTGGATAAGCTCTGAGAGAGGTCAAGCGCGATGGATGGCATGATCAAAATCAAGTTGGTGCGCAGCCCGATCTGCACTCCCGAGAAGCAGAGGCGGGTGGTGCGCGGGTTGGGACTGCGCAAGCTCAACCAGGTGGTGGAGCGGCCCGACACGCCGGGCTTTCGGGGGATGGTGAAAAAGGTCCCCCATTTGCTGGCAATTGTGGGATGAGGATTTGGCGTCAAGGAGTTCTGGAACAATGAACCTCAGCGAATTGAAGCCCCCGGCCGGGCAGACGAAGATCCGCAAGCGCATTGGACGCGGTATGGGCTCCGGGCGCGGCAAGACGTCCACGCGCGGGTCCAAGGGGCAGCGCGCCGGAACCGGGTTCGGGCAGAAGCGCGGATTTGAAGGCGGCCAAATGCCGCTGCACCGCCGCCTCCCCAAGCACGGTTTCACCAACATTTTCAAGAAGCAGTACGCCATCGTCAACCTGGGCCGGCTGGAGAAGCTGGAAGGGGACGTCTTCAATCTGGACCGTCTGGTGGAGCTGGGCGTGGTCAAGAAACCGGGCGAGGGTCTCAAGATCCTGGGGGCCGGCGAGCTGACGCGCAAGATCACGGTGGAGGCTCACTGGTTTTCGAAATCGGCTCTGGAGAAGATCCAGAAGGCCGGAGGCGCCGCGCAGGTAGTGGGCGCGGCCGCGGAGTAGCCTCGGGAATCGAAGGGCGCGATGAACAAGTTTCTTGAAGCATTTGCGAACATCTTCCGGGTGCCGGATCTTCGCAAGCGTGTGTTGTTCACGCTGGCGATGCTGGCGGTGTACCGCCTGGGCGGGCACATCCCGGCGCCGGGCGTCAACATCGTGGCGTGGAAAGCGTACATGGATTCCGCGTCGGGGTCCATCTTCGGATTCTTCGACATGTTCGCGGGCGGCAACATCCGCCGTTTTACCGTCTTCGCCCTGGGCATCATGCCGTACATCACGGCGTCCATCATTCTCCAGTTGCTGACGGTGGTGGTTCCCACCCTGGAAAAGCTCTCCAAGGAAGGCGAGCTGGGGCGCCGCAAGATCACCCAGTGGACCCGCTACCTGACCATCATCCTTTCCTTCCTCCAGTCCCTCGGCATCGCGCGCGGCCTGATGTCCATGAAGGGCGGCATCGTGATCGATCCCGGGATCGGGTTCACCCTCCTGACGGTGATCTCGCTCACCACCGGCACGGCCTTCATCATGTGGCTGGGCGAGCAAATCAGCGAACGGGGCATCGGCAACGGCATGTCCCTCATCATCTTCACCGGAATCGTAGTGGGGCTGCCGAACGCCATCGGCAGTATCTATGAGAACGTGTTCGTCACCAAGGAGTGGAACGCCATTACGCTGCTGGTCCTGCTGGCGGCCATGATCGTGGTGGTGGGCTTCATCGTCCTGGTGGAGCGCGGCGAGCGGCGCATCCCGGTGCAATACGCCAAGCGCGTGGTGGGGCGTAAGGTGATGGGCGGGCAGTCCACACACATGCCGCTGAAGGTGAACGCCGGCGGCGTGATCCCGGTGATCTTCGCCTCCTCGATCCTGGCGTTTCCGCTGACGCTGCTGCAAATGGAGTGGGTCAAGACAACGCCCTGGCTCAGGGCTTCGCTCGAATCGATCGCGCCCGGCGAGCCGCTGTACTACGTGCTCTTCGTGGCGGGCATCATTTTCTTCTGCTTCTTTTACGTTTCGATTATTTTCAACCCCAATGAGGCGGCCGACAACATGCGCAAGTACGGCGGCTTCATTCCGGGCATCCGGCCGGGGCGCAACACGGCCGACTACATGAACGAGATATTGACCAAGATCACGGTGGTGGGCGGCATCTATCTTTCGATTCTGTGCCTGATCCCCAGCCTGATGATCTCGGGCATCCACCTGCAACACCTGCCGTTCCTCGGCAACTGGGTGGATACCGCGTTCACCTCGACCCACCTGCGCTTCCTGCTGGAGGGCTTGAACGTGCACTTTTACTTCGGCGGCACATCGCTGCTGATCGTGGTGGGCGTGGCCATGGATACGGTCAACCAGATCGAAGCCCAGCTCATCATGCGGCACTATGACGGGTTTACGCCCCGCTCCGGCCGGATTCGCGGGAGGCGGAGCACTTTTGGAGGGTAGGGATTTAAAGGCTTGTGGGCAGCTTTGTGGGGCAGGCTTGTGGGGCAGGCGCTTTCGCCTGCCGACGTGATTGATTACAATGGAATTATCGGCCGCTGGACGCGGCCGCGGGCCCGCCCGAGACGGTTTTCGACGGATTTGCCAGGCTATAGAAGACGATGATCGTTCGCAAGACGGCCGCTGAGCTGGAAAAGATGCGGCGCAGCGGTCTCCTGGTCTGGCAAATTCTGCAGAAGATGAAGGAGATGGCGGCGGAAGGGGTCAGCACCATGGACCTCGAAGTGGCCGCCGAGAAGATGATCGCCGACGCCGGGGCGCGGCCCGCATTCAAGGGCTACTACGTGCCCGCCGCCGGGGAACATTACAAGTTTGTTTTGTGCACCTCGGTCAACGATGAGATCGTCCACGGAATGCCGAATGCGAAACGCATCCTGAGAAAGGGCGACATCGTTTCCATCGATACCGGGGTCAAGCTGGACGGGTACTACGGCGATTCGGCCGTCACGCTGGCCATCGGAGAAGTGAGCGCGCGGACGCGGAAGCTGATGGACGTGACGCGCGAGGCCCTGGAGCTGGCTATCGATCGCGTGCGCGTGGGCAACCGGTTGTTCGATGTGTGCGGCACGGTGGAACGGCACGTCTTGGAGAACGGGTTTTCGGTGGTGCGGGAGTACGTGGGCCATGGGATCGGGACGCAGCTCCATGAGGAGCCGCAGGTTCCCAATTACGTGGACAAGCGGAACGACAATCCCCGCTTGAAGGAAGGCATGGTGCTGGCAGTGGAGCCGATGGTCAACGCGGGGCGGCCGGAAGCGGTGGTTCGCAAGGACCGCTGGACGGCGGTGACCAAGGATGGCTCCTGCTCGGCGCACTTCGAGCACTGCGTGGCGGTGACGGAGAACGGGCCTTGGGTGCTGACGAGACCGTAGCGCGGGGCGCCCGCGGGGTAGTGACCGCCACCGTGGTGGAAGAGCGCCCGCGGTCGATTTTTGAGGTTGTGCTGCCCACGCGGCAGAAGGTTTTGGCCCACCTGGTGGGCGTAGTGAAACGGAATTTTGTCAGGCTGGTTCCGGGCGACCGGGTCGAGGTGGAATTGAGTCCGCACGATCCGACGCGGGGCAGGATTATCCGGAAGTTGTAGGCTCGCCCCCTTTCGAGGCCCCGGCCGCCGCGGAGAAACGAAGAGCATGAAGGTACGAGCGTCCGTCAAGAAGATTTGCGACAAATGCAAGGTGATCCGGCGCGAAGGCGTGGTGCGGGTCATCTGCGTCAACCCCAAGCATAAACAGAGACAAGGGTAACGAGAGGAAATCATGGCACGTATCGCAGGCGTAGATCTGCCGCCGGCCAAGAGGGCCGAAATCGGGCTCACCTATATCTACGGCGTCGGCCGGACCCGTTCGCGCTCGCTGCTGTACCGCGCGGGCATCGATTTCGACAAGAAGGTCCGCGACCTGAGCGAAGACGAGGTCAACCGCGTCCGCCAGATTCTGGAAGAGGAAGGCGCGGTGGAAGGCGATCTGCGCAAGGAAATCTCGATGAACATCAAGCGCCACATCGAGATGGGTTCCTACCGTGGGCTGCGGCACCGCCGCGGGCTTCCGGTGCGGGGCCAGCGTACCCACACCAACGCGCGGACGCGCAAAGGGCCGCGCCGCGGGACGGTGGCCAACAAGAAGAAGTCCGCGTCGAAGACTTAGAGGAGAGCTATGGCGAAGGCGCCGGTAAAGAGCACCAAGAAGAAGAGCTTCAAGAAGAAGGAGAAGCGCATCGTCCACTCGGGCATTGTGCATATCCAGGCCACGTTCAACAACACCATCGTGACCATAGCGGACCAGGAAGGGAACACGGTGTCCTGGTCGAGCGCCGGCTCGCTCGGATTCCGCGGCTCCCGCAAGGGCACTCCGTACGCCGCGCAGCAGGCGGCGATGACGGCGGCCAACAAGGCCAACGAGAGCGGATTGCGCACGGTGGAGGTGCGCGTCAGCGGCCCGGGTTCGGGGCGCGAATCGGCGGTGCGCGCGCTCTCGACGGCGGGCATCGAAGTGCGCTCCATCAGGGACGTCACCCCCATTCCGCACAACGGATGCCGGCCGCCCAAGAAGCGCAGAGTGTGAGAAGAAGCTGTCAGCAGTCAGCGATCAGCTATCAGCCAAGAGGTTCTTGCTTTTGGCTGATAGCTGATCGCTGAAAGCTGATAGCTGGTTAAGCGGGAAGAAGGCCTTCGTTTTTGGCTGAAAGCTGATTGCTGAAAGCTGAGAGCTAGTTGCCATGGTTGTAAACCGCACCTGAAGGAAAGGTTAAGGAGAGCGAATTGGCACGATACATCGGCCCGGTTTGCCGGCAATGCCGGCGCGAGGGCATGAAACTCTATCTCAAGGGAGAGCGCTGCCACAGCGAGAAGTGCGCCATCGAAAAGCGCAATTTCGTTCCCGGGCAGCACGGCAAGGACCGCAAGGCGAAGATCGTCGGTTACGGCCTCCAGCTTCGCGAGAAGCAGAAGGTGCGCCGGATTTACGGCGTGCTGGAGACCCAGTTCCGCAACGCCTACGAGAAGGCCGCCAAGGCCAAGGGCATCACCGGCGAGAACCTGATGAGCGCCATGGAGCGCCGCCTGGACAGCGTGATTTACCGCATGGGGTTCGGCGTCAGCCGGGCGCAGTCCCGGCAGATTGTGCGCCACGGCCACATCGAGGTCAACGGCCGAAAGGTGGATATCCCGTCGTTCCTGGTGAAACTGGGCGATGTGGTGGCCGTCCGGGATGCCAGTAAGAAACACCCGACCATCCTGGCCGCGCGCGACGCGACGGCCCACGCCCCGGCGCCGAATTGGATCGACGTCGACCGCGAGGGTTTGACGGGCCGCATCCAGAGCCTGCCCAAGCGGGAAGATTTGGTGCAGATCCAGTTGAACGAGCAGCTCATTGTGGAGTTGTATTCGAAGTAAGGTTTCGCGAGAGGTTCATATGTTCAAGGGCTTCCAAAAACCCAAACGATTGGTCGCCAATACCGAGACTCTCACCGAGCGGTATGGCATGTTCACGGCGCAGCCGTTCCAACGCGGTTTCGGCACGACCATCGGCAACAGCCTGCGGCGCGTGTTGCTCGAGCTCCATCGAAGGCGCGGCCATAACGGCGGTCCGCATCGAGGGCGTCGAGCACGAGTTCAGCCCCATTCCGGGCGTGGTGGAAGACGCCACCGACATCATTCTCAACCTCAAGCAGATTCCGTTCAAGATCTCGAGCGAAGGCGTGAAGACGGTCCGCATCAACGCCGAACATCCCGGCGAGGTGCGCAGCGGGCAGATTGAAACCGACGCCGACGTGGAGGTGCTGGACCGCGACGTTCACATCGCCACCGTCAGCGAGGGCGGAAAGCTGATGGTCGAGATGCGCATGAAGACCGGCCGCGGCTATGTCAGCGCCGACAAGAACTTCGACGAGGACCTGGCGCTGGGCTACATCCCCATCGATTCGGTGCACTCGCCCGTCCGCAAGGTCAACTTTCAGGTGGAGGCGGCGCGGCTCGGCCAGATGACCGACTACGACAAGCTGACGCTCGAAGTGTGGACCAACGGCGCCGTTTCGCCGCAAGACGCCATCGGCTACGCAGCCAAGCTGCTCAAAGACCACATGGCCATCTTCATCAACTTCGAGGAAGTGCCCGAGCAGGCCGAAGAGATTTCCGAGCGCGGCCTCGACAAGATGAGCGAGGTGCTGAACCGCTCGGTGGAAGAACTGGAACTGAGCGTCCGCTCCTACAACTGCCTCAAGAACGCCAATATTCAGACCATCGGCGAGCTGGTGCAGAAGACCGAAGCCGAGATGCTGCGCACCAAGAATTTCGGCCGCAAGTCGCTCAATGAGATCAAGGAGATTCTGGCGAACATGGGGCTGGCGCTGGGAATGCGCATCGACGCGCACGGCCGGCTGGTGGCTCCGCCGCCGCAAGTGGGCGGCATGGGGCCGGATTTCGGCCCCGAAGAAGAGGGCCAGGATCAGGTCGGGGAATAGCTGATGAGACATAAGGTAGCCGGATTCAAACTCAAACGGCCCACGGCCAGCCGCAACGCGCTGCTGCGCAATCTGATGACGAGCGTGATCGAGCATGAGCGCATCGTGACCACGGTTCCCAAGGCCAAGGCCGTGCGCCCGCTGGTGGACCGGTTGATCACGCTGGCCAAGAAGGACACGCTGCACGCGCGCCGCCAGGCGGCGATGGAGCTGCGCACGCCCGCCGCCGTGCAGAAGCTGTTCGACAAGCTGGGCACGCGCTTCGGGCAGCGCAACGGCGGCTACACCCGCATCACCCGCCTGGCCCCCCGCGAGGGCGACGGCGCCGAGCAGGCCATTCTCGAGCTGGTGGGCTCCGAGCTGGTGAAGCGCGCCGCCGAGCGCGCCAAGCGCAAGGAAGAGCGTCTGAAGGCGCAGCGCGAAGGCCGCGACGAAGCCGAAGAAGGGTCCAAAGAGTAAGCTCACGGGAACGCCCATCTCCGTTCGGTTGTGGGGCAGCTTGTCAAGCTGCGCGCCGGTTGGAAACCGGCGCTTCAGGCGGGGTTGTCAACCCGCCGCAGGATTACATCCTGCCCCACACGACGGGAACATGTTCACGTGATCGAAGACTGGCGTAGGCGTCGCGCAGAATGATGTTGCGCCGGGCAAGCTAAAGCATGCCCCACCGAGAAAACCGGTCGCCCCGGCTCAGTTCTCCTGGTTGGGTCGCGCGCGCGGTCCTCAATTGCCGGCTTTCGGCGCCGCCTTGGAGAGCTTTTCCATGTCGCGATCGAAAGCTACCCCGTCGAATGGAACCACGATGACCTTGCTGCCATGATTGTCGTTCGGCAGTTCCTGCGATTTGGGCACATCGATGACCGCGAATGTAAAGTACGCGACATGGCCATTTTGCAGGAACACGCCGGGACGCTCCATGTTATTCCAATGGTTCACGGTTCCGTCCGTGTAGCGAATCATGTCCGTGGTCGGATCGAAGGCCAGCCCCCGGTTGGTCCAGTCGGTGATGCCATTGGGCGATGTCAAATCGTAGGCCTTGCGATCGCTGAAGCAATTGACCACGATGTGATACAAGCCCCCGCTATACCAGATCACCGGATCTTCCAGATTGCGCGTGGGGAGGCCGGGCAGACCCGGATAAATGCTGTGCCCCTGGAGCTTGTAAGGCCCCAGGATGCCGTTCGTGCTGATCCAGATCGCGCCGGACCGCGCCACGATCTCGAAATCGCCGTCCGGGCGAAGCATCACGCTCACGTTGGACATTCTGCCGTCCCGGGGCTCGAAACCGTTGGCGTCAACCTGGATCGAGCCAAGCGGCGTCCAGGGCCCATCGAGCGACTTGGAAACAAAAACATCGCCTGGCCTGGTCTCGCTGACCACCACCGCGTAACGCCCGTCCGGAAGAACCAGGGCCGTCACGTTGTGCCCTCGGCCGCCTTGGTTATCGGGCCAAGCCAGGCCCTTGTCCAGGTAAGGCCCGGTGGGGCTGTCGCTGACCGCGTGCACGGCGCCCGAGTTGCCCCATCCGCCATGGCCCTTGCTTTGATCCCAGCGACTGGCAAACAAATGGTACTTGCCCTCCGGCCCTTTGATAATCTGCCCATCCCAATAACACCACTGCTTGATCGTGGTGTCTTCGAGGCCGTTCTGCGGATCGCGCGGGAGAACATTGGGAGCGCCCCACGCTTCCGTGGTCAGGCGGCCATGAATCGGCGTCGGCAGAAAATAATCAATCAGGGTCTTGTCGGCGGCGGGCAACGAGGCGCCCAGGGTCAATGACGTTGCCGCCAGCAACTTCGCCAGCGATTTCAGAGAACTCATCGGCCTGCTCATTCGCCAGAATCTCCATTTTGCCGACTTGGCCGGCACCGCTTATGTTATCGCCATTTGGACCAACGCAAGTGGAGGGTGCGCGAGAGTGGATATCGATGCGAGACGCCGGCCAAAAGGCCGGCGGCAAGCCCGAAGGCTCGACCCCACACCAACGGAACGCTTCCGCGCTTGCTACGGCTCGATTTCGAAATCCATGGATTGGGTGGCGGTATTGAGTTTGCTCTTGAGAAGTTTGTCGGTCACGATCACTTGCAGCACGTATTCGCCGGGCGCCATGTCGCGGCCCAGCGGAATGCGGCCTCCCGCCGTCAGGCGCCGTGGATCGGACGCGCCCGCGGCGGCGGCCAGCGTCGCCTTGCCGGCCAGCACCTGCTCTCCATCGTGGAACAGCCTGGTTTGGGTTTCCAAATCGGGATGCTGGCCGGCGCCGGTCCGGGCGTTGATGATTTGGTAGGCGTAGACGAGATCCGCGCCGCGCCGGAAGCTCCGCCGGGCCGCACCGCCCGTGACGTCCTCGCCGGGCGCCGGACCCTGGGGAAGATCGGCGTTCTCCGGAGGCGCCGCGGCCGCGCCTTCCCGAAGCGCGATTCCCGACAGCGCGAGGCGTCCGCTCGCGACGTCCGGGACCTCGACGTACTGCTGGGCCGAGCCGCTACCCTCCGTGGCGGCGTCACGCACCGCCGCGCGCACCTGGTAGGGTCCGGGCCTCTCGACGGGAATGCGTATGCCGTATACCATCCCTTTTTGCAGGGCCTCGTCATATCTCTGGGAGTTCAACTGCAAGGCGAAGGTGGTATCGACGGGCGCCAGGGCCAACCCGTTTTCGTCGTATGCCGCGGCGGCGACATCGATCCGCGCCTGATGGGCGCCGTCCGGCCCGCTGGACCACTTCAGCTCTTTGGGGTTGAAGTACAACAAGGCATCGATGAACGAGCCTGCCGGCAGGTTCGAGAGGACCGCGGTCAGGCGCGGGTGAATCGACCCGGGGGCGAACGGGGATTGCAGGGCGCGGTTCAACTCCGCCTCGCGCGTGCGCTCGAGAGGCGGATCTCCGCCGCCCGGCTCGCCAAAGAAGCCGTCGCGGGTGCGGACGCGCAAGCCGGCCTTCTTCACTTGCACCTCGATCCTATGGAACCTGGGCTGGCCGTTGCCGCTCTCGAAAGTATGGGCGTCGGGATGGTAGCCGATCAGGTAGTAGCCGTCGCTGTCTTCGGCCGCCTTGCGCACGGCGTCGATCAGGTCGTTGGCATTTTGCAGAAACAGGCCGCCGCTTTCCTGCGCCACTTCGGTCATGCCCTGCTGCGAGGAAATCGCCTGCCGCTCCCGCCGGGCGGGGACTCGGGAGGCCCGCCCGGCCGACATGCGCGAGGTGTTATCGGCGGCCGTGATGTTGTAGTCCTCGACGCCCCGCGGGTCCACCGTGTGGATCACCACCGAGGCGCGGCTGGCGGCATCGTTGAGCTGCTGGACGGCGTCGACCACCATGCCATCGGCAATCCCCCGGTTCAGCATGCGAATGTCCTCGGTGAACAGGACCACGGACTTGCGGCCTGGTAAACCCCGCATTCCATTCACCACGAAACGGACGGCCCCCAGGCTTCCCACGGTCAGGGTCTCCTCGCGGAAACGGTCGAGGGCGGCGCCGCCGCGGGAGCCTCTTCCCAATGGCTCGAAGCTGCTCACGCCGACGCGGCTGAGGCCATATTTCACGCGATCGAGCGCCGCGTACAGCAGACGCTTATCGGTGGTGAACTGCTGCAGTGCTCCCATGCCGGCGCTGGTGCGGACAACGGCTACCAGGTCGCCGGGACGCATTTGTACGTCGATGAAATTGCGGATTGCGCCGCGGACGGGCGGAAGGCTCTCGGCGGCCAGCCCGAGGTCGTCCACCACCAGCGCCATCGTGCGGCGCACTTCGGTGGGCTGGAACACCGGCGGTGGCGGCGGCGCATCGCCTTTCACCGGCTTGGCCAGTGCGGCTCGCTGGGCCGGGACAGGCCCCTCCGGTTTCGTGGAGACGTACGAGAAATTCGTGATGGTCTGCGGCTTGCCGTCCTGCAAGATCTCGAAGTCTGCGGCCTGAAGACCGGTTACGCGCCTGTCTTTGGAATCCGTGACGACGGCGTCCACCTGAACCATGTTGACGTCGATACGAATCACGGTACTGGGGGCGGCGCCGGTCGCCGGGCCCGACCGCGGCGCGGGGTCTTGCGCAAAGGCGATGGCCAATGCGGGGAGGAGTGCTGTGAGTCGATTCATGGTTGCCGCCTCCCCTCAGCTCGTGAAGTTGGATACTGCGGCGATTCTCTCTCTTTGCACGCCATGCTGTCAACGTCAGGCGCCCGGACGGCAGTTGCGCGCATTCGGCAGTCGGGCAAACAAGGGGTGAGTATCGCGATTCCAAAGCCGGCTTGCCGACCCCGGTCATGGTTCATTTTGGGGAGACGCAGACCGCCCTGGCCCAGGGCCTTTCGAGCCTGCTCTTGTGCCGCTCGGGGCACGGACTCCGGCCTGGGGGAAGGCGCATTTCAGCGGACGCAGAAGCGGACTAATTTAAGGACTGATAGCAGCTTGCTAATCGATTAATACTATGATATAAAATACGTTAGTATACTTTAAGGTACGGACATGAAAGCGGACATAAAAGCGGCGAAAGATCGCGGGGAGCCGGTTTCGTCAATGGAGCCTTTGCGGATTGGCGAGGGATCCCGCCAGCGCGGCGGCCTGACAGACCTCGCCCTCGATCTGGCGCAAAAGTCCAGCGGGCTTCGGCGAAGCCTGCCGAAAAGCCTGCTGGCCTCGCTCGCCGATCTGGTGCGTGCGATGAACTGCTACTACAGCAATCTGATCGAAGGCCACGATACGCATCCGGTCGATATCGAACGCGCGCTCAAGAACGACTACAGCCAGGATATCCGCAGGCGCGATCTACAGCTCGAAGCGAAAGCGCATATCGCCGTCCAGAAGTGGATCGACGGCGGCGGCCAAAAGGGACGCGCGGTCACAAGCGCTGGCATCCGGGAAGTCCATCGCCGTTTCTGCGAGCTATTGCCCGAGGACCTCCTGTGGGCGGAAGACCCGCAAACGAAAGAACGCGTGCGGGTGGTCCCCGGCGAACTGCGCGGAAAAGACGTCAAGGTGGGCGCCCATATCGCTGTCAGCCCCGGCGCGGCGCCGCGTTTTCTGGAGCATTTCGAGGGGATCTACAGCCGCCTCGGCAAGACGGATTCGATCCTGAGCGCCGCCGCGGCGCATCATCGCCTGGTGTGGATTCATCCGTTCGTCGACGGCAATGGCCGGGTTGCGCGGCTGATGTCCCATGCGATGCTGCTGGAGACGCTCGATACCGGCGCGGTCTGGTCGGTGGCGCGTGGCCTGGCGCGGAATGTGGATGCGTATAAGGGCCATCTTGCCGCATGTGACGGCGCGCGCCGTAACCATCTTGACGGGCGCGGCGATTTGAGCGAGGAGGCTCTCGCGAGATTCACAGACTTCTTTCTCAGGACCTGCATCGACCAGGTGGAATTCATGGAGGGCCTGATGCAACCGGAACGCCTGCGGGCGCGCATTCTTCTTTGGGCCGAAGAAGAGATCCGGATCCATGCTTTGCCGCCCAAGTCAGGCAGCATCCTCGAAGCTGTGCTCTACCGGGGAGAGTTGCCTCGCGCGGACGCCGCCGGCGTTGTGGGCGTGGGCGAGCGCCATGCGCGCCGTGTTGTCTCGGCGCTGACCGAGCGGGGGGTGCTGGCCTCGGAGAGTTCCCGCGCGCCGCTGCGCCTGGTCTTTCCGGCGGGGCTCGTCTCACGCTGGATGCCGGGGTTGTTTCCCGAGAAGGTTGGGATGTAACGGCTGAATGTGGTACGCCCGGGCGGATTCGAACCGCCGACCTTTTGCTCCGGAGGCAAACGCTCTATCCAGCTGAGCTACGGGCGCACGGAAGGTACGACTTCATTGTAGTCTCGCGGCACGAAGCGGTCAAACCGGGCTTCCTCGGCCCGAAAAACGCCGGCCATAAGGCCTGACGCCACAGGGCCGGCTACTGCCCGTACAGCCGCCGGTAGACGTCCGCGTTGCGCAGCACCGCTTGCACGTAGTCTCGGGTTTCGGTGAACGGGATGGCTTCCACGAACTCGGCCGGCTCGCGGTAGGCGTACCAGCCGAGCCACTCGGTGGCGCGGTTGGGGCCGGCATTGTAGGCGGCGAGGGTGGGCTTGAGCTTGCCGTTTTGCCGGTCCAACATGGAGCGCAGGATGGCCGAGCCGATCTTGAGGTTGGTGGAGGGCTCGTACAGCAGGCGGTTGCTGAATCGCGAGATTCCGACTTTGCGCGCGAACTCGCGGCCCGTGCCGGGGCGCACCTGGGTGAGGCCGTAGGCGCGGGAGCGCGAGACCGCCTGCGGATCGAACTCCGACTCCTGCCGGACCAGGCCAGCCACCAGGTAGGGGTCCAGACCCAGAGCCCGCGCGTTCCGGAACAGGTCTTCGCGATAGGGCAGCGGAAACAGCAACTCCCAGAACTGGCGGGGCGCGGCGTTCAGCGGCAAGGCGAGGTAATCCGGGGCCAGAGACTTCATCAGGCGCATGGCGATGTGGGTGGCGCCGGCCGCGCCGGCCAGCTCCATGGCCTCGAGCGCGGGCTGGCCGTCCACGCGAGAGCCGAAGCGCAGCTCGGAATCGGCCAGTTCGCCCAGCCCCGCGGAGCGCAGCAGGCGGGACCGTTCGATGCGGGCCGCCGTAGCGGGGGCAGTCTGGGCGGGGATGGGGCGTGGCTGCGGCAGGGTCAGACCATCCAGGAACGTCCGCATCTTCGCGGATAGCGGCGCACCGGCGATTTCCGCTCGCCGCGCTCTTTCCCGCGCCTGCATGGCGTAGTAGGTGTTCTGAAACGTGGCTACCAGCTTCTGATAGCAGGCGCGCGCGGCCCCGAAATCGTTCTCGCGCTCGGCGCTCCGCCCCAGAAAGTAGAGGGCCGCGCCGGCGGTGGCGTGGGTGGGGTAATCGCGCAGGTGCTCGCGAAGCAGGCCGGCGGCGCCGGGCTGGTCGGACATCCATGCGTAGAAGGCGGTTTTCCAGTGGCTGGTTCCGGCCGCGGGGTCGCCGGGGAACGCTTCGTATGCCGCCCGATACAGCGGAACGTACCGATCCGGCCGGTTCGACACCAGGTAGCGGTTGGCGGCCGAAACCAGGGCCTTCAAGCGCCAGGGCGAGTGGGGATGGGCGTCCCCCATCTTCTCGACGGCCGCCATCATGTCGTCGTCCTCGTTCATGCGGCGGGCGCATTCCTCCAGGTAGTAGAGGCGCTCGGCGCCGGCTTCCGGCTCGGATGGCTCAAGACCCTTCAAGTAGGCGAATGCGCGGGACAGGGCGCCGTCTTGAAGCTGGACCGCGCCCACGCGGACACGCGCCTGCTGGCCCTCCAGGCCGGAGAATTGCGCGGCCACCGCTTGATACTCGGCTTGCGCCCGCTTATAGTCGCCGGATTCCATCAAGAGGTCGGCGCGCCCGAGCGGCAGTTGCGCCGGGGGCTCCGGATAGGCGGCGCCCATGGAGCTTCTGAGGGCGGGCAGGGCGGCGGCGGCGCGGGTGGCGGCGTCGCCCGAGAGGCGCTGGTAGTAAACGCGCTGGTAGAACTCGGCGGCGCGGGCCAAATCGTTAGCGGCCTGGTAGGAGTCCGCCAGGGCGAGGTCCGCTTCGGGCTGCGGCAGATCCGCGTAGTGATCGCGAAGCAGGCGGGCGGCGCCGGCGGCGTCGGCGATCTTCAAAGCTCGCGCCTCGAGGATCCATGCCCGTGCGGAAAGCGGCGAGGGCAATCCGGCGGGGTGGGCCAGCGCCAGGTCCTTGACCGCCGCTGCGCCGGCGTTCATTTCCACGCGAGCGGAGGCCAGGTAGTAGGCCGCATAGTCGGCCAGTTGCGGGACTTTGGCGGCGCGGAGCGCGGCGATGGCGCGCTCGTAATCCCGGCCTTCGAACGAGACGATCCCCAGCGCCAGTTGAGCCAGGGGGCCATCCTTGTCTTTGGCGTGTCTGGCGGCGTAGCTCTCCACCGCGGCGCGCCGGGCGGCGGTGGGGGCGTCGCGCCAGGCGCGCACCAGCGTGGCCAGATCGCCACCCGATGCGGGATGCGGCTTGGCCGCCTTGGTTTGGGTTGCCGCCTTCTTCCTTGGCGGGCTGGAAGGAGCGCCGGACAAGACCGCCCCGGCCAGCGCCAGCGCGGCCAGGGCACTAAGCCAGCGGACCGGGATAGTCTTTGCCGAGCAGTTCCGGATCGTCATGGGCCAGAGTGCGCACAAGCTCCAGATGGAGGTAATCGACCATGTTCGGGCAGCGCGCGAAATAGTTCTCACGGAAGGCGGCGCGGGCGTCGTCGATAGGCTTGCGGAGAGCTCCGTAAACATCCCCGTGCGCGCGGCCCGCCTGCACGTCGGCGGCCTGATAGAGCCGCATCTCCGAGACACGCACGCGCGCCGCGCGCTGCGCGCGAAGGTGAATCCGCCGGTGTTCGGACGAGAGAAGATCCCAAGCGGCCGCGGACGCCTCCCGCGCCGGCGCGATGGTCACCAGGCCGGAAGGCGCGGCGGGGCCGAATGCGCTCCATACTGCCGCGGCGGCCTCAGCCAGCAATTCCAGAGGAGGTCCTTCCACCGCGCCCCAGGCGTACAGGAAAGCTTCGACCCGGCCTAGCGGTGCGACCGGAAACAGGGACACACGAGCGGTGGGTTGATGTCCCAGAAGGTCCGACAGCGCCGGGGACAATTCCGATGCGGTGGCCGCGGCCACCACGGGCTCGCCGGTTTCGACCAAAGCGGCCGGCGCGGCGGCATCGCACAGCGGGATTTCGAGCGCCTGGAAGCGTTCGGCCGTCTCGCCGGGCACGCCACGCACGCGCAGGCCGCGGACCATCTCGCCTTCCACTCGAAACAGGGCCACCTGGGAGGCAAAGGCGCCCGCCGCATCGAGAAGCGTTGCGCTCAGGTCCTGCAAGTCCGCGGCCCGTCGTAACCGGCGCACGGCCTGGTTCAATTCGCTGGCGGCATGGCGGCGCGCTTCCGCCGCTTGCGCGTCGCAAAGAGTTTCCACTTCGCCCAAGAGTTGGGAAAAGCGCTCCTCCCAAAACTGGCGCAAAGAAGGCGTGGGCGCGCTGGAAGGCATTCTTGTTCATATCTTAACAGCCGGCCAGAGACCGGGCGGGGGATAATCGTCCGATTATGGAGACACTCACGGGGAAGATCGCGGCGGTAACCGGCGGCACGCGGGGAATCGGACGCGCCATCGCGGAACGCCTTTTGCGCGAGGGGGCCTCAGTGGCGATTTGCGGGCGGGAGCGCGGGTCGGTGGACCGCGCCGCAGCCCAGATGGCCTCCCTTGGCCGCGTGTTGGGAGAGCCGGCCGATGTTACGGATGTTGCACAAGTGTGCAGCTTTTTCCTGGCCATCGACCGGGAATTCGGCGGGCTCGACATCCTGGTGAACAATGCCGGCGGAGCCGTCTTCCGAAAAGTGGCGGAAATGACGCCGGAGGAATGGCGCCGCAATATCGACCTGAACCTGAACGGCCCTTTCTACTGTTCACGGGAGGCGCTCTCCCGATTTCCACAGCGCGGCGGCGGGTTCATCGTCAACATATCCAGCCTGGCGGGCAAGAACCCGTTCAGCGGGGGCGCCGGATACAACGCCTCGAAGTTCGGGCTGAATGGCTTCAGCGAGGCGATGATGCTCGATCATCGCTATGAGAATGTGCGAGTTAGCTATATCATGCCGGGGAGCGTGGACACCGGATTTTCGGGCGATCCCGCCAAGCGTGGCGGCGACGCCAGTTGGAAGATCGCGCCCGAAGACGTGGCCGAAGCGGTCGCCATGGTTCTTCGCATGCCCGCGCGCACCATGGTAAGCCGTATCGAAATGCGCCCTTCGCGCCCTAAGAAGTAAGTTTGGCAACACTGGCGGAGATCCCGGCCGGGTTTTCGCGCGATAGCCGATCCTGGAACGCCGATTGCTGCGTCAAACTAGTCAGAAGGGATGAAATGGACCCCGGGGGGCTGGGGACCTGAGGGAGAGCATATGGGGCGGCTGGGTAAGCAACTGGATCCGACGCAAACCGGTTTCGAAGCCGAGAAACTGGAGTCGGACCTGCGGAAGCGCATCGTCGGCCAGGACGAGGCCATCCGGCAGATAATCAACATCTATCAGACACACCTGGCCGGAATGAGCGGCGTCGGACGCCCCATCGGCAACTTCCTGTTTCTGGGTCCCACCGGGTCGGGGAAGACGCGCATGGTGGAAGCCACCGCGGAAAGCCTGGTGGGCGACGCGCGGGCGGTGGTCAAGATCGACTGCGCGGAGTTCCAGCACAGCCATGAAATCGCCAAACTGATCGGCTCGCCGCCGGGATACCTGGGGCATCGCGAAACCCATCCCCTGCTTAGCCAGGATGTGCTCAACCAGTACCACACCGAAACCATGAAGCTGAGCTTCGTGCTGTTCGACGAAATCGAAAAGGCGAGCGACGCTCTGTGGAACCTGCTGCTCGGCATCCTGGACAAGGCCACCCTCACGCTGGGTGACAATCGCCGCGTGGATTTCTCCCGCGCTCTGATCTTCATGACCAGCAACCTGGGCGCGGGGGAGATGAATTCGATCCTGCGGCCGAACCTGGGATTCGCGGCGGGCGACTTAAGCCGGCGGAGCGCGGCGGGCCTGGTGGACGAGAAACTGGCCGACAAAGTCTCGCGCGCGGGAATGGAGGCGGCGCGGCGCAAATTCTCGCCCGAGTTCATGAACCGCATCGACAAGACCGTGGTATTCAAACCTCTGGGGGAGTCCGAGCTGCGGAAGATTCTGGGCCTGGAACTGAACATAGTCCAGCAGCGCATCTTCAACTCGGCCGCGGGATCTCCGTTCGTCTTGTCTCTGAGCGACTCGGCGAAGGAGTTCCTGCTGCGCGAAGGCACGGACCTGAAGTATGGCGCGCGGCATTTGAAGCGGGCCATCGACCGGGGCCTGGTGCATCCTCTCTCGAACCTGATCGCCACCGAACAGGTTCGCGGCGGCGACCTGATCCGCGTGGATTTCGACGCCGAACTCTCGCGCCTGACGTTTTTCAAGGAGGCGGAGGACATGCCGGCCTACGCCATGGTGCAGATGGTGGACACCTCTATCGCCCCGCCATCGGGTTCGTTCGCGGCCGGAGCGGCGGTGGAGCAGCCGCGCGCGGTCCACGCCAAGTCGTCGCGGCGGTAAGGCGGCGCGCTTCAAACAATGCCGGCAGAGATGCCGGCATGGCAGGCCGGAGGCCCACTCTACGAGATGAACTTGGGCCCCAGCCCCAGCTTGCGTCCCAGCCCCAGCCAGCGCGATCGGGACGCCAACTGCATTTGGAGCGCCAGGCGGCCGGCCCGCTCGCGTTCGCGTTCGTAATTCACCGCCAGCAGGCCCGCTCGCCGGCGCTCGTCCTCCGCCTCCCGCCGGCTGGCGCGCCACTCATCCACCAGTTGCGTTCGCACGGCCAGATCCACCACGAAAGCGTCCTTCCGGGCGATCCATGGCTGCGAGACGTCGGCGTCGAAAAATATCCCGATTTCCGGAACATTGTCGTTCCAGAAGCGAACTTCGCGGAAGCCGGCCGCCAGCGCGGCGGCCCCAATCCCGGCCATCCCGAAGCGCCGCATCTCGATCGTATCGCCGCCGCCGCCGTGAAAGACGAGGTCTTCGCGGATCTCCAGGGCGCCGTCCCGGCGGCGATTGATGAGCACGGCCGAACCTCCCAACGGGACCACGCGGTATTCGTGCAAATCGGGAAAATGCTCGCGCATTTCATCCCCCGGAGCGCAGGGAACCGTGGCCCCCAGGAATCCGTGCGGCTTCAGCAGCCGGCATATCTCCTTCATGACCCGCTCGAGCGGCGGCGCCACGTGCTCCAGTACGTCGGAGGAGAGGATGAAATCGTAGCGGCCCTCGAGGCCGGGGTGAGATTCGGTGAAATCGAAGCGCGGCTCGCGGTCGTAGTAGGTGTTGGTATAGTCGAACTTCTCCTCCAGGATGCGCGCATAGCCCTGCTTATCCGTCATGCCCAGCGCGCGAATGGCCTTCAGCCTGGGGAACTCCACCAGCGGAAAACTCTGCCCGAAGAGCTCCAGCGACAGCAAGTGGATCAAGGCCCGCACGCGCACGTTGGACCCGCAGGCGCAGGTGGCCGGCTCGCTGGCGAAGTTCTCCACTTCGTTTTCGACGCCGCAGACGTTGCAGATAAAGGAAACCACGAAACTTTGTTGTACCACCACCGGGTGAGAGGCGGAGAGAGATTCGAGAGAGGATTCGAGAGAGGGTTTGACGCGGAGACGCGGAGACGCGGAGGATTTGAGATAGAAATAACACGGTGAGCGCGTGCTATCTTCCATCCTCGAATTTCTCTGCGTCTCAGCGTCTCTGCGTCAAACCCTCTCTCGAAATCCCCTCTGAAAACTCTCTCCCGGCGTCCTCCGCGTCTCGGGTTGCCGGGCCGGTCGGTTATCCTGGGAACACGGAGTCCATGCGGGAACCAATCCACATCCTGGGAGGCGGGCTGGCGGGATCGGAGGCGGCCTGGCAGGCGGCGCAACGCGGGGCGCGCGTGGTGTTGCACGAAATGCGGCCGCGCAAGAAGACGGCGGCCCACCAGACCGGCGGCCTGGCGGAGTTGGTGTGCAGCAATTCGCTGAAATCGGAACAGGAATCCACGGCCCCGTGGCTGCTCAAGGAAGAGCTCCGGCGCTGCGATTCGCTGCTGCTCGGCGCGGCGGAAAAGGCTCGCGTCCCCGGGGGACACGCGCTGAGCGTGGATCGCGGGCGGTTCTCCGAGGAGGTGACGGCGGCCATCGCAGGTCAGCCGGCCATCGAGCTGCGCCGCGAGGAGGTTACCGCCATCCCGCGCGACGGCGTGGTAGTGGTAGCCACCGGGCCCCTCACTAGCGAGGCGCTGGCGGGCGATATCGCCCAGGCGACGGGCGCCGACCGGCTCTACTTTTACGACAGCATCAGCCCCATTGTGGACGCCGACACGGTGGACGCCAGCGTGGCGTTCTGGGCCTCGCGCTACGACAAATCGGCCACCGGCACGAAAGATTATCTGAATTGCCCCCTCGACCGGGAGCAATACGAGCGCTTCGTGGATGCGCTGCTCGAAGCGCGGGAAGCCACGGCGCACATTGCGGAGGATAAGACGCCGTTTTTCGAAGCGTGCCTGCCGATTGAAGAGCTGGCGCGGCGCGGGCGGGAGACGCTGCGGTTCGGCCCCATGAAGCCCATGGGCCTGGTGGATCCGCGCACCGGAAAGCGGCCCTGGGCGGTGGTGCAGCTCCGGCAGGAGAGCCTAAGGGGCGGCAGCTTCAACCTGGTGGGCTTCCAGAACCACTTGCAATTCGGCGACCAGGCGCGCATTTTGCGTTTGATACCGGCTCTGGAGCACGCGGAGTTCCCGCGCTTCGGGCAGATGCACCGGAACACCTACATCAACGCGCCCGCGCTACTCACGCCGGCGCTCCAATTGCGCACGCGGCCGGAGGTGCTTTTCGCGGGGCAGATTTCGGGAGTGGAAGGATACGTGGAAGCCATCGCCACCGGGCTGATGGCCGGCATGCACGCCTCCGCGCTGGCCGCCGGCGGTGCGCCGCGCGCTCTGCCCTTTGAAACCGCGCTCGGTTCGCTGTGCCGCTACGTCTCCGGCGCCGACCCCGCTCAGTATCAGCCGGCCAACATCACCTTCGACCTGCTGCCGCCGCTCGACGAGGAGACCCACAACCGCTTGCGCCGCGATAAGAAGGCGCGCCACGCTGAGGTGTGCCGGCGCGCGCTCGATGCGCTGGATGCGTACCGCGCGGAGGAGGCGGCGCATGTCTGAGATCGAGGCGCAGATCGAGCGCTACGTCGCGGAACTGGAAAGGAGAGGTGTTTCGCCGCACACGTCCAGGGCTTATGCCGCCGACCTGGCGGAGTTTCTCGAATACCTCTCGCCGCCGGAGACCGAGCCGCCCGAGCCCGCGGCGCTCGACACGCTGACGCTGCGCGAGTGGCTGATGGGCCTGTACGCACAGAATTTGGCTACCGTGACCATCCGGCGGAAGCTGGCGGCCCTCCGCGGCTTCTTCGCGTTTCTGCGCCGCGACGGCCTGGTGAAGACCAACGTGGCGCGCCTGGTGTACACCCCCAAAGCGCCGAAGAGGGCCCCGGAGGTGATGACCGAAGAACAGGCCAACACGCTGCTCGATGCCATTGCGGCGGGCAAACTGGAACGCCCGCACCCGGCGCGCGACGTGGCCATTTTCGAGCTGCTCTACGGCTGCGGCGTGCGCGTGAGCGAGCTGGCGGGGATCGGCCTGGAAGATATCGACCGCGCCGAAGGCTGGGTCCTGGTGCGCGGCAAGGGGCGCAAGGAGCGGCAGGTTCCGCTGCCGGGCAAGGCCAAGGCCGCGCTGGAGCGCTACCTGGCCGAGCGCCCGGTGATGCGCGACCAGCGCGCTCTCTTACTGAACCATCGCGGCGGGCGGCTGACGGACCGCGGCATTCGAGCCATCGTGAAGCTCTATGCGGCGTTTCTGACGGGCGATTCCTCCATCCATCCGCACAGCTTCCGCCATGCCTACGCCACCCACCTGTTGTCGAGCGGGGCGGACCTGCGCGCCATCCAGGAACTGCTGGGGCACGCGCGCCTTTCCACGACGCAGAAATACACGCAAGTTTCCCTGGTCGATTTGATGCGTGTGTACGACAAGGCCCACCCGAAGGCATAGGCCCCATGAAAGAAATCGTTCACCTGGATGTGGGGTCAGGCCAGAAGGCTTGGCCCCACAGGATTCCGCTTCCCGGCGCACCCGCATGAAGGAAACGCTTCACGACCAGCGCCGGGAACTCGGTCCCATGCTGCGCATGGCCGCGCCGCTGGCCCTGGCGGAACTGGGCTGGATGGCCATGGGCACGGTGGATACCATCATGGCCGGGCCCCTGGGCGCGACGGCCATCGGCGCCGGCAGCCTGGGCGGCATGTTGTTCTACCCCATCGTGATCAGTGGCGCCGGCGTGCTGTTGGGGATGGACACGCTGGTGGCGCAGTCCTTCGGCGCCAACAACCCTCGGGATTGCCGCCGCACGCTGGTGGATGGCTTGTGGCTGGCGACCGCGCTCAGCGCGCCCCTGGCGGCGGCGCTGGCGGGGTTGATCCCCGTCCTCCACGCGGTGGGCATTAACCCGCGCGTGATGGCCCCCTTCACCGGGTATGTGACGGCGCTGCTCTGGGGCATATTGCCGCTGCTGTGGTTTACGGCTTTCCGCAGGTACTTGCAGGCGGTGAACATAGTGAAGCCGATTGCGTTCGCGCTGGTGAGCGCCAACATCGTCAACGCGATCGGGAACGTCGCCCTCATGTACGGCCACTGGGGCTTTCCTGCAATGGGGTTGAAGGGTTCGGGATACTCGACTTCGATTGCGCGGCTCTATATGGCCGGCGTGCTGCTGGCCGCAGTGGCCTGGCACGAGCGGGGAGCCATGCGGCGCGTCCCGTGGCGCTGGAATGCGGAGCGCATCCGGCGCCTGGCCGGGCTGGGCGTTCCGGCGGCGACGCAGATACTGGTGGAGGGCGCGGTGTTCGGGCTGGTGACGGTGTTCGCGGCGCGCCTGGACGAGGCGTCGCTGGCGGCCCACGGCATTGCCATCAACGTGACTTCGACCACCTACATGGTCCCCCTGGGGATCGGCTCGGCGGCGGCGGTTCGGGTGGGACAGGCGGTGGGAAGAAAAGACCCGCGCGGCGCGGCGGCGGCCGGACGGTCGGCGGTGCTGCTGAGCACGCTCTTCATGGGCGCGGCGGGCGTGGCGTTGTGGGTGATTCCGAAATGGATTCTGGAGATCTACACCCATGACCCGGCGGTGATCCGCATCGGCGTGACGCTGCTGCGGATCGCCGCACTTTTCCAGCTATTCGACGGCCTCCAGACCGTGACCACGGGCGCGCTGCGCGGTCTGGGCGATACGCGTACGCCCATGCTGGCGCACTTCTGCGGCTATTGGCTGGTAGGGCTGCCCCTGGCGTACATGCTGTGTTTTTCGTTCCGATGGGGCGTGAGCGGCCTGTGGGTTGGGCTATTGGCGGCGCTCATTCTGATTGGGACGGCGCTGCTGGGGATTTGGAGGCGGAGGATAAGCGGGCCTGTTGCCTTGACCGGCGGAACCGCGACAAGATAGGTAAGGGACATTGCTCGAAAGGAGGGCCTATGACGATTACCGTTAGCATCACGCCCGAGGTTCAGGCCGAGATCGCACGCCAGGCCGCCGCGCACGGTCGCGCGATCGAGGCGTATGCCGCGAGCCTCCTTGAAGAGGCGGTGCGCCTTCCCGCCGGCGCGAACCGGCCGGCTTTCGACAAGGAACGGGCGCTTTCCGCGGCCGCGCGCATCCGCGAGTTGCGCCAAGGGGTTACGCTGGGCGGCCTGACGATCAGGGAATTGATCGACGAAGGGCGTCCATGAGCCGCTTCGTTCTCGACAACACCGTGACCATGGCCTGGTGCTTCACCGGCGAAGCGACGGAATTCACGGAAACGCTCCTGGGTCGTCTCGCGAACCTGACCGATAGCGCGGTTGTTCCTGCCTTGTGGCTCTACGAAGTGGTCAACGTGACTGAACCTGCGGTTCGGAAAGGACGCATCACGCCCGAGAAAGCCGACGCCTTTCTGGAAAGCCTCGCCGATCTGCCCATCGAAATAGAAGATCCGGCCCTCGCCCGGATGTTCGTATCCGTTCGGGCGCTCGCCGGTCAGTATAAACTCACCGCTTACGACGCCTCCTACCTCGAGCTGGCTATTCGTCACAGGCTGCCAATCGCGGCGTCCGATAATGCGTTGACGAAAGCCGCGCGGGCCGCGGGTGTCGACTTGGTCCAGGTATGAACACGGCGGCGGCCGAATGCGGATCGCGGCGTTCTTCGAGCTGTTCGACGGCTTCCAGACCGTCAGCGTGAGTTGCCGTGCCCCTGTGGACATCATGCGCAGTATCAAGGACTGCGGACCAAGCCCGTGTTGGGCGTGCTGGGCCGGGCGCAAATATCCCGTCCGTATCACCTGTGTTCGCGCTGCTATGCGGGGCAGTTCCCCGCCGATGTGGAGCTCGATGTGGAGGATACGGAAATCTCGTTGGCGCCGGGCGTTTTCATTGCCGTGGGACCGCAACGAGATGGCGAACCGGCAGGATCTTCACGAGGTCGTCGAGGAATTGCCAGCGTCTTATCCCGTCGTCCGCAAGGCCTCCAGCGCTTCGCCGGTGGCGTGTTCCACTTCCGCGTGCAGGCTGCCGCCGTGGGCGTCCATGGTTACTATGGCGGCGAAGCCCTGGGCGCGCAGATGCCACATGGCTTCCGGAATGCCGAACTCCAGCAGGTACACGCCGCGCACTTCCTTGAGCGTCCGCGCGTAGTATTGGGCGGCCCCGCCGATGGCGTTCAGGTACACCGCGCCGCACTCCTGAAGCGCGGCCCCGGTCTTGGGCCCCATGCCGCCCTTCCCGATTACCGCGCGCACGCCGTAGCGCCGGATTACCTCGGCCTGGTAGGGCTCTTCGCGAATGCTGGTGGTGGGGCCGGCGGCCACCACGCGCCAGCGGCCGCCCTCTTGCAGCATCACCGGGCCGCAGTGGTAGAGCACGGCGCCGGTAAGGTCCACGGGCGGAGGGTTCTTCATAAGCCAGGCGTGGACGTTGTCGCGGCCGGTGAACATATCCCCATCGATCAACACCACGTCGCCCACTTTCAGCGCGCGCATCTGGGCTTCGCTGAGCGGCGGCGTGAGGGTGATCTCCCGGCCGGTGAGCGGGAACCCCGCGTTACGGGCCATGCGCTCCACCGGCCGCGACGGATCGCGGTACAGCCAGCGCGTGATGGCTCCCGTCTGAGCGTCCAGGCGCACGCCCAGCCGCCGGAAAGCCCAGCAATCGTAGGCCACGGAAACGAAGAAGCTGGCGGGAAGCCGGTTGGCCGCCATGATCTTGCAGCCGATGAGGGAAGCCTTTCCGCCGAACCCCATGGCGCCCACGCCCAGCCGGTTGGCCTGCTCCATGACGCCGGCTTCCAGTTCGGCCAGCGCCGGGTCCGGGTTCACGTCGTCCAGGGTGCGGAACAACTGCCCCTTGGCGAGGGCGTACCCGTGCGCGCGGTCGCTGCCGATGCACACGCCCAGCGCCCCGGGCGCGCAGCCCTGCCCTTGGGCCTGCCATACGGCGTGCAGAAGGCACTTGCGAACGCCTTCGAGGTTGCGGTCCGCGCGACCCAAATGGTCCAGCTCGCACGGCAGGGAGTACTGGATGTTCTTGTTCTCGCAACCGCCGCCTTTGAGAATCAGCTTGACCTCGATATCGTCCGCTTCCCACTGCTCGAAATGCACCACGGGGGTTTCGGCGCCCAGATTGTCGCCGCTATTCTTCCCGGTGATGGAATCCACCGAATTGGGACGCAGCTTGCCGCGGCGGGTGGCCTCCGCGACAGCCTCAAAAATGGCTTTCCGGATGGCGATCTGGTTGACGCCCACGGGCGTGTGGATCAGGAACGTGGGCATGCCGGTGTCCTGGCAGATGGCGCCTTCGCCCTCGGCCGCCATATCGACGTTCTGGAGGATCACATCGAGCGCCTGGGCGGATTGCGTGGCGGGCGTCTCCTCCCGCGCCGCCAGAGCCATCGCCGCGCGCACATCAGGCGGAAGGTTGGTGGATGTTTCGACGATGAGTTCGAGCAGGCTGCCGGCCAGAAACTCCATGGATTCGCCTCCGAGCGACGTTATTCCGATTTTAACGCCGACGAGAGCCGTAGGGGCCGGGCGTGCCCGGCCCGCGGCGTGGGAATAATCAAACGGCCGCAGACGCTAGTACCTCGACCGCGTGAACATGCTCCTTTCATGTGGGGCAGGATGACATCCTGCGGCGGGTTGAAAACCCGCCCCGAGCGCCGGTTTCCAACCGGCGCGCAGCTTGACAAGCTGCCCCACAATTGCACAGTTCCACACGGTCAGGGACCTATTCCAGCTTGATCCGGACGTCCGCTTTCATACCCGGCCTGACGGTGGGCAACCCGCTCACGAACTGCACCACCACGGCGCCTTTGTCGATTCCCTTGACCTCGCCCTCGAAACCGGCGCTGGTCAGCTCCGGGACCAGCACCATCGCGGGCAGGCCGGGAACAATGCGCTTCAGGACGGGCGGCGGCGGCTCCACGGTCACTTCGAGCGCGGACAGGTCGGTCGCGATCACGAACATCTGGTCGCCGAACTCGCGCGCCGGCCTGCCGGGTTCGCCGTTGCGAGTCACCACCACCCCGTCCACGGGCGAGCGCACTTCGGCGGCAGCCTCGGCGTTGCCCTGGGCCTCATCGAGGTCGGCCAACCGGGCTTCCACCACCTTCTTGGCCGCGTCCACCGCCGCCTGGCAGTTTCGCGCGTTCTCGGATCCAGTGTCGAGCGCCTTGGTCAGGATCTGGTATTGATCGGCTGCGTCCTTATAGTCCGTCTCGGATTTCTCAAAGGTGCGCCGGGGCGTGGCGCCTTTGGCGTAGTATCCCCGCTGTTTGTCATATTCGCCATGGGCGCGGTCCAGCTCGGCCTGCCCGCGCTCGAGGTCGGCCTCGGCGCGCGACTTCTCCAGGATCGCGGCGTTGAGGGCGTCCTGAAGGCGCGCCACCTGGTCCCGCGCGCGCTCCACGGCGTTGGCGGCGCTCTCGCGATCGCTGGCCAGCGCCGGCGAGCCGATGCGGGCCAGCGCGTCCCCCTGAGACACCTCCTGCCCCACGTCGGCCAGGAACATCTCGATACTGCCGTCCACCGAGGCCCCTACGGTCGCCACATGTTGCGCCCGGATTGCGCCGGTGAAGGTGACAATGTCGGACGCCGGCAACTCCAACGCCCCGGCCGCGCGAGCCGGCGCCGCGGGGGGGGCATGATGCCGCCGGAACGCCAGAACGCCGCCGGCGGCGCCGGCCGCCACGAGCACCGCCGTGAGCGCCACCCATTTGCCCTGCATATCCACTGATAGGGTAGCACCTTGGGAATTCATCTCCCGGGAGTGACTGGCAGGCCGCCGGGAGCCGCGCCTGCTCGCCAGGCCTAATCCAGCGCGATTCCGCGCTCGTCCAGCAACTGCCCCATGATGCTGTACAAATTCACCAGGTTGCGCCGGTAGTTGATGTTCTGCTCGAGCACGTTGTTCTCGGTGGTGTTGAGGTCGGTCTGCGATTGCAGCACGAAGAACAGTTGTTCGATGCCCAGCTCGTACTTCTTCTGCTCGGCTTCGAACCGCTTGCCGGCGTACTCGCGGGCGAGCTGCGCCTGCTCCAGGCTGGCGCGGGCAGCCTCCACGTTGCTCACCGCGTTGAGCACTTGCAGCCGCAAATTCTGTTCCAGCTTGCGCAGCGTCAGGGAGTCCGCTTTCTTTCTGAGCTCCGCATCCGCCAGGTCCGCCGCCGCCGCGTGGTCGCGGATCGGCAGTTTCATTTGCAGGCCGATCGAGTAGACCGGAAAGCGGAAGTGGAACATCTGATCGAGCGCGTCGCCGAACCCTCCCGGGATGGCGGCCGGCAGGTACGTTCCACCTATGCCTTGAGTCTCGTACTGGCCGGTCAGCGAGACGCTGGGCCGCAGCGCCTCGTTGGCGCGGCGGATGCCGATGTCGTCGTTGTCGAGCGTCCCCACCAGCGCCAGCCGGTCGGGCCTGGCGGCCATGGCTTTGCGCACCGCCTCGGTCTTGTCGGGCGCCTGTACCACCGGGATCGACAGCGGCTCGGTGAGCGAAATCGGCAGGTCGCGGAACACCGGATCGAGATCCGCCCCAATCTGTTGCCGCAGGGCATCCTCCTGTTGGGACAGCGTGCGCCTGGCCTGGATCTGATTGAGCCGCGCGGTCGCGTACTCGGATTTCGGCTGGTAAATATCGAGCGGCAGCATGGCGCGCGAATCCATCATCTTTTGCGCGCGTTCGAGCGACGCCTCCTTCAAGGCCACGAATTTCTCGGCCAGTTTCTCGTTCTCGCGCGCCTCCACCACATTCCAGTAGGCGTTCTCGGCAGTGGCGATCAGCGAGGTCACCTGGTCCCGCAACTGGTACCGGCTGATCCTCAACGTCGAGCGGGCCACCAGGATGTTCATCTTCTCCATGGCGGCGCCGCGGTCGCGCAGCAACTGGTGCTGGAACTGCACGCTCAGGTTGGAGCTCAACACCGGATTGTAGGTGTTGTAGGCGTAGTTGGTGCTGGAGCGATCGGCGTAGAACCCCACCGAAAGACTGGTCCCCGAGGGCAGCAGTTGCGAGTAGCTTCCGTTCCACGGCTGATCGAGGATCTTGAGGGTGGATGCCCCTTGCAGCGCGTTGATGGAGGTCTCCGTCACACGCGTGCTGCCGAACCCGGCCGAAAGACTCGGGTCGAAGGCCGAAAAGGCGCGGGTGATGGCGTTGACGGGGATCTCCACCTGAAGCCGCGCCAGGGCGATGTCGGTGTTGTTGGCCAGCACCAGCTCCAGGTAGGCGCGCAAAGATAGTTCCAGCTTGCCTTCCACCACGTAATCGGAGAGCCGCCGGGGGGCCTGCAACTCGACTTTCGTTCGCGGCGCCGCAAAGTGCTGCACGAACCAGGAGGGCCGCGGGAACGCGGGAATCGGCTCCGCCGCGAAGGCCGGCGCCACCACCGCCGCAATGAGGCACAACAGAATGGGCTGTCGCATGGGATCCATCGCTCCTAATTCAGCCGCACCCGATCATAACCATCCGATGGGGACATGTCGGAGAGGATCACGCGATCACCCACTTGCAGGCCCTCCACCACTTCGATCACATTCACCGAGCTGCGCCCCAGCTTCACCTTGACGCGCACGGCTTCCTTGCCGTCGGGGGTCACCCGGAACAACTCCGTGACGCCGTTCTCGGCGGCGTTGGTTGGCTTGCCCACGTACACCACGTTGTCCAGCTTCTCGATCTGGATGGTCCCATCCACGCTCAAATCCGGGCGCGCGCCCAGCGGCAGCACGCCTTCCAGACGCACATCCACCACCACGGAACCGTCGCGCACCGAAGGATCGATGCGCGAAACCTTCCCCGCGATCACGCCGTTGCGCGTATCCACCGAAGCCGTCTGCCCGATCTGCACGTCCTTGGCCTGGGTCTCCGGCACCTTCAGCTCCGCCTTCAGCTTCTTGGGCTGCACCACGATGGCCACGTTGGTTCCCGGCCCAAGCTGTTGCCCGGCTTGCACCAAAACCTGCTGCAGGGTCCCCGCCACCCCCGCGCGCACCTTGAGCGCGGCCAACTGGTCGCGCCGCAATTGCAGCATGGCTTTCAGTTGCGTGATGGAGGTCTCCTTGGCCTCGAGTTGCGCCTTGAGCGACACGGCCAGCGACGCGCCGCGCT
Organism: Terriglobia bacterium; assembly: GCA_963767595.1. Classification (GTDB taxonomy): domain Bacteria; phylum Acidobacteriota; class Terriglobia; order Bryobacterales; family Bryobacteraceae; genus BOG-224. The sequence goes on along the minus strand of CAVYEK010000013.1, from coordinate 83,635 downwards.
CCTGTTCAATGCTGAACTTGGTGGCCAGCTCGTCGGAGGAGCTCTTGGAAGACTTGTACTCGAGTTCCAGCATCAGCCCCTGATTGAACAGAATTTCGTCGTGGTCGCTCTTGTCCTTGGCCCGCTTGAACTGGGCCTCCAGGCTGGCCAGATCGGCCTTCTCATTGAGCCGCTGATTCTCCAGCGTGGCTTTCAGGTTGGCCAATTCCGATTCGGCCTGCTGCACGTTCCAGCGGGCGTCCAACTCCTGCTGCTCCATGTCGGTGTTGCGCAAGTCCACCAGCACGGTGTCTTCGGTCACCAGGGCCCCAGGCAGTACGTGGATGCGCTCCACGCGCCCGCCGTAGGGCGCCGGTATGTTGAGGATCTCCTCCGGCACCAGCGTGCCCAGTCCGCGCACTTCGCGAATCATGTTCCCGCGCTTGACGGAATCCATCCAGACCGCGCCGCGGTCCACGGGGGGAGCGGCCGGCTTGAGCTTCATTACGTAGTAGCTGAGCCCAGCCACGGGAACCAGGATGGCGAATCCGATGGCGATGCGTCTGATGATCTTTTGCCTGCGTACGTGTTGTCGCGGTATGTCCATTTCTCACCCGGAACACAGAGCTGTGCATTTGAAATGCCAGCGCAAGTGCAAGGAAAAGCGAGGCCTTCAGGCCCGGCGCTGTCCTAATTCAGAATTGTACTGTCCGAAAATGAGAAACGGGCAAGGGCGGAGGGATGTTCCGCGGCGCTTAACAGATGCGCGGCAACTGCTCGCCAAAAGGCAGGTCCAGCACGCGCGATCCGCCGATCTCGGTCCGGAGCAGGACCAGGCCGGCGTGCGCCTCGACGGCCTGGCCAATGAGGGCGGCTTGGCGGCCGAGCGGGTTGGCGCGCATGGCAGCCAGCACGCGGGCGGCGCTCTCCGGGGCTACGAAGGCCACCAGTTTGCCTTCGTTGGCGACGAACAAGGGGTCGAACCCCAACAACTCGCACGCCGCGCGGACCGGCTCATGCACGGGAATGGCGGCGGATTCGGCCTCCACGCCGATGCGCGCGGTCCCGGCGATCTCCACCAGGGTGGCGCCAAGCCCGCCGCGGGTGGGGTCGCGCAGGGCGTGAATCTCCCCCGCGGCGATCATATCGGCCACCAGGCGGTGGAGTGCGGCGGTGTCGGATTCGAGGGCCCCTTCGAATTCCATGTTTTCGCGCTTCGACATCACCGCCATGCCGTGGTCGGCGATGGACCCGCTAAGCAGGATCCGGTCACCCGGCCGGGCGTTGGCGGCCGAGATGTTCACGCCCTCGGGGACCAGGCCCACGCCGGAAGTGGTGATGAACATGCGGTCCGCCGCGCCGCGCGGGACCACTTTGGTATCGCCGGTGGCTATGGGAACGCCGGCCGCGCGGGCGGCCTCGGCCATGGAGTCCACCACGCGCCGCAGATCCTCCATTTCGAAGCCTTCCTCGAGGATGAAGGCCGCGCTCAGGGCCAGCGGCTGGGCCCCGCACATAGCCAGATCGTTGATGGTTCCGTGGACCGCCAGCTTGCCGATATCGCCGCCCGGGAAGAACAACGGCGTCACCACGTAGGAATCGGTGGTAAAGGCGATGCGGGCGCCGCCGACGGCGAGCACCGCCTGGTCGTCGAGCCGGTTGAGGAGCGGGTTGTCGAAAGCCGGCAGGAACATCTGGCGGATAAGCTGCGCGCTCAGCTTGCCGCCGCTGCCGTGGCCCAGCACGATGGTCTTGCGGTCGGTGATGGGCAGCGGGCAGGAAAGCGTAAAGTCGTTCATGGCTGCCTCAGGCGTCTTCCATAGTTGTAATACGCGGCGCAGGCGCCCTCGCCGGAAACCATGGTGGCGCCCAGGGGCGTTTCGGGGGTGCAGCGCGTTCCGAAAGCGGGGCAATCGAGGGGCCGGCGGGCGCCCTGCAAAACCAGGCCGCTGATGCACTCCGCGGGCTCCTGGGAGACGATGGCGCCGACGTCGAAGAGGCGGGCGGCGTCGAAGGCCGCGAATTCCTCCCTCAGCCGGTAACCGCTGCCGGGGATGACGCCGATTCCGCGCCAGGCGCGGTCGCAGGGCTCGAACACGCGGAAGACCATGCGTTTGGCCTCCAGGTTACCCTCCCGGCGCACCGCGCGCGAGTAGCGGTTCTCCACCACGTAGCGGCCGCTTTCCAGTTGGCGGACGGCCGCCAGGATGCCCTCCAGCAGATCCACCGGCTCGAATCCCGTGACCACGATGGGGACGCGGTAGCGAGCGGCCAGCGGCTCGTATTCCTCCCATCCCATGACCGCGCACACGTGGCCGGCGCCGAGGAAGGCCTGCACGCGGTTGGTGGGGGATTCCAGTATGGCCACCATGGCGGGCGGGACGGTGACGTGCGAAACCAGCGCCGAATAGTTCTCTATCCCCAGCGCGCGGGCCTGCCACACCGACATGGCATTGGCCGGAGCGGTGGTTTCGAAACCAATTGCGAAGAACACGACCCGTTTCTCCGGATTGGCGCGCGCCAGCTTGAGGCAGTCGAGGGGCGAGTACACCACCCGCACGTCGCCGCCCAGGGCCTTGATCTGAAACAAGTCCCCCGCCGAGCCGGGGACGCGCAGCATGTCTCCGAAGGAGCAGAAGATCACGTCCGGGCGCCGCGCGATGGCGTGGGCGCGGTCGATAAGCTCGAGCGAGGTGACGCAGACGGGGCAGCCGGGACCGTGGGCCAGCTCGATTTCCGGCGGGAGAAGCTGGTCCAATCCGTACTTGACGATGGAATGCGTTTGCCCGCCGCAGATTTCCATGATCACCCAGGGGCGCGTCACCGTGCGGCGGATCTCGGCCAACAAGCTCCGCGCCAGGGCGTGGTTGCGAAACTCGTCGAGGTACTTCATGCGGGCCCGGAATCTTCCTCGCCCGCAAGCTCGTCCAGTTGGCGGAGATCCTCGAGCGTCTGCAGAGCTTCCGCCTGGTCCACCATGGTGATGGCAAAGCCGGCGTGAACCAGCACGTAGTCTCCGACGGCCGCCTCGGGGAGGTAGGCCAGACAGGCTTCGCGGGTCACCCCGCCGAAGTCCACGCGGGCCATGGCGATGCCGCCGGCGTCATAGATGTCGGTAAGCTTTCCGGGAACCGCGAGGCACATGGAAGAATTCCAGTTTAGCAGGCGGGCGGGTGCAGACCCGCGGTTTTCGGCGCCTGGGGCACGCCGGCACGCAGATCGCAACGCGATTGACCCGTGCCGCATCCATGACTAGCGGGGCACTGAAATCAACTACTTGGCCCCCGTCGTTTACCGCACCGGCAGGCGCCTGATGCAATATCGATGTAGGGAGCTGCGATGACCATAGACGAACGCCTCGACAGGCTCACCGAGCGCCACGAGGCGCTAACCCAGTCGGTCGAACTCCTCCACGCCATGCAGGGCACGAACGAGCGCCGGTTCGAACAGGTAGCCCACAACTTCGAAATCGTCCTCGACTCCATCAAGCGGCTCGAGAACATCGCGGCAGCTCACTAGGAGCGCCTCGACGATTTGGAGCACTGAAAACGCCACGCAGCGCCCAACCACCGGGCGCCGGACCAACCGCATCATCTTGTTGTTTGGCCTGGAAGATCGGCGTGGATCACCGGCTTGTTCCTCCGGGGGCGCCCAAGTATAGTGGTTACAGCATGATCCGCGACCCTGGACAGCCTAATTCCGAAGCTCGATCGCTGGCCGAGGTGCACAATTCGGTAGGCACCGCGCAGGTCACCTTCCTGCGGCGCATGTTCGCATTCTCCGGGCCGGCATACCTGGTGAGCGTGGGCTATATGGACCCGGGCAACTGGGCTACCGACCTGGAGGGCGGCGCCCGCTTCGGCTACCAGTTGCTGTGGGTGTTGGTGATGTCCAACGCCATGGCGATACTACTCCAGACGCTGAGCGCGCGCCTGGGAATCGTGACCGGCCGGGACCTGGCCCAGGCTTGCCGCGAGACCTACCCGCGGCGCATCAACCTGGCGTTGTGGGCGCTGTGCGAAGTGGCCATCGCGGCCTGCGACCTGGCTGAGGTATTAGGGGCCGCAATCGCGCTTAACCTGTTGTTTCACATACCTTTATTGATCGGCGTCCTGCTCACCGCGGCGGACACCCTGCTGCTGCTCTGGTTCCAGGGATTGGGTATACGGACGATTGAAGCCTTCGTCTTGTCGCTCATCACGGTGATCGGAATCTGCTTCGCCATCGAGATCTTCTGGGCCAAACCGTCGGCGGTGGAGATGTTCAAAGGGCTGGGCGGGGGGCTCAATCGGGAAAGCCTCTATGTAGCCATCGGAATCATCGGCGCCACGGTGATGCCGCACAATCTCTACCTGCATTCGGCCCTGGTGCAGACGCGGCATATCAGCCACACGGAGGACGCCAAGCGCGCGGCGTGCCGCTATAACCTGATCGATTCGTCGGTGGCGTTGAACGGCGCACTGCTGGTGAATGCCGCGATTCTGGTGCTGGCGGCGGCGGTGTTCTTCAAGCATGGAGTGGTGGTGACCGAAATACAGCAGGCGCATGAGCTGCTGGTTCCCTTGTTGGGGACGGGGGCGGCCGGCGTGATGTTCGCGGTCGCGCTGCTGTGCTCGGGGCAATCCTCCACCTTGACCGGAACCATGGCCGGGCAGGTAGTGATGGAGGGCTTCCTGGATATCCGTATGCGGCCCTGGCTGCGCCGGTTGATTACCCGCACCCTGGCCATTGTGCCGGCGGCCCTTACGATTTACCTGGCAGGAGACAAAGCTACCTACGGGTTACTGATCCTGAGCCAGGTGGTCCTGAGTATGCAGTTGCCGTTCGCCGTGATTCCCCTGATCCAGTTCACCAGCGACCGTTCGCGGATGGGAGCGTTCGCCAGTCCCGGGTGGGTACGGGCGCTGGCGTGGACCACGGCGGCCATCATCGTGGGCCTCAACCTGCGACTGGCCGGGATGGAGGTCTCGCAATGGGTGGCCGGTTCGGGCGCCTGGCGGCCGGTGGTCCTGCTGGCGGTGATTCCGACGGCCGGCGCGCTGCTGGGGCTCCTGGGATGGATCTCGCTGGCGCCGGCGCTGACCCGACGGCGGCGGCTGGGAACGGCTTCCGTGACGCTGCCGGAGACGGCCGGCGCCGCGAGCGAAGCGATGCCCGTGTATGAGCGCATTCTGCTGACGCTCGACCACACCACGCTCGACCGGCTGGCGGTGGCCCAGGCCGCCGCCATGGCCCGCCTATACGGCGCCAAGCTGTACGTTCTCCACGTGGAAGAGGGCGTGACCAGCCAAGTGTATGGGAAGGACGCCTCCACCGCCGAGGTGGAAGCCGGCGAGCAGTATTTGGAGCGGATCGCTCAATCTCTTCGCGATCAAGGGATCGCGGTGGAAACGGCGATCTCCCACTCTTCTTCGCCCAAGAAGGCGATTGTGCAATACGCGCGGGAAATCCAACCCGACCTGGTGATTATGGGAGCGCACGGCCACGGGGGGCTGAAGGACCTGATCTTTGGGACCACCATCGACCCGGTGCGGCACAAACTGGCGGCGCCCATGCTGATTGTGAGGGCCGGAAAGCGGTGACGGTTGGCAGGCGGGAGCGCCGGCCCCACACGGGTGGAGGTTCCTCGACAGCTTGGACGCGCTGAGGCGCCTAGTCGCAACAACGTGTCGGAGAGACACAGGATGCACCCGGCGGTAGGATGTAACCCATTTGTTATCAGAGGATTCTGCTGGCACGGCAATTGCTTCTCAGAATCACCGTGAAGCGTCCCTTCCTATTTGCGCTGGCATGGGCCTTCTGCGTGTGGCCGCTCCAGTGCGCCACTCTGGAGAGGCTGTCGCTGGACGATATGATCACCAAGTCCACGGCCATTGTGCGGGCGAAGGTGACCGGATCCTATGCGGCGTATTCCGGCCGCCTGATTTATACCCACTACGCCATCCAGGTTTCCGAACAATTCAAGGGCGGCAGCCAGGGCGTCATGGACGTGGCGGCGCCCGGAGGGGCCGTCAACCACGTGCGGCAAACCGTCGCTGGAGCGCCCGAGTTCCAGCCCGGCGACGAATACATCTTCTTCCTGTGGACCAGCAAATCCGGCTTGACTCAGGTGATCGGACTGACTCAGGGGCTTTTCGCGATCCCGGCGGGAACCTCGGCGGACCCGGTGGCCACGCGGACGTCGAGCGGTGAATTGATGCTAGCCCATGGCTCGGGGGCGCCGGTGAAGAACGAAACCCTGGTTATGAAGGTGAGCGAGCTGCGCAGCCGCATCGCGGCCACGCTGGCCGCCGCCGGGAGCAACGCGCGATGACCCGGGGGCGGATGCTGGCGGCTGCGGCCGTGGCGGCGATGCTGGGAACGCCCGCGGAGGCGTACTACCACTACATCCACTACCTCACCGTCAACAGCCCGTTCACCGCGCTCTACGAGAAATTCGATCTCACCGCGCTGCCCAACAAGACGGTCACCGTCTACGTGTCCGATGTGGTCCCGAACATCTCCGGAAACGACAGTTTCGCCTCCGTTCTCAGCCAGGTGAAAGAAGCGGCGGCGCAGTGGAATGCGGTAAGCGTCTCGGACCTGCGGGTGGCGTTCGGCGGACTGGAATCCGCCGGCCAGGCCCCGAATACGCCGGGGATCGATGTGGTTTTCACCGATGAACTGCCTGCCGGCGTTCTGGCGCAGACGTGGGTGGGTCACACGGACGAGGCGGTTTCGGCGGCCGACGGAAGCAAGTTCTTTCCCTTTGTCCGCAACATCGTGGAGATGAATGTCAACGTCGATGCGCCGCCGGGGCCCAGTTTCGCGGAGACCTACTTCACCACCTCGGTGCATGAGATGGGACACGCGCTGGGCTTGCAGCACACCTTCACATCGAGCGCCATGTCCCAGGGCGTAACCCGGAACACCACGCGCTTGCGGGCGCTGGGGCCGGACGACGTAGCCGGCCTGGCGGTGCTCTACGGCAAGTCCGGCTGGAGCGCGGCCTACGGCTCCATCAGCGGAACGGTGACTTCGCTCGGGCTGCCCGTTTCGATGGCTTCGGTAGTGGCGCTGCCGGCGACGGGCCAGCCGGTCAGCACGCTCACCAACCCGGACGGGACTTACGAGATCGACGGCGTGCCCCCCGGCCAGTATCTGTTATATGTCCATCCGCTGCCTCCCGACGCGGATATCTGGAATCCCGTGGGCCCCAACGGGCAGGCGTTCGCGGCCAGCAAGCCGTTTGAGACGTTGTTCTACCCCGGAACGCTGGACACAGGACAGGCCACCACGATTTCGATCCGGGCGGGCGTGGCAGTGGTCAAGCGCGATTTCACGGCGCCGCCGCGAGCGGCCGTGCCCACGTATGAGGTAGAGACTTTCAGCTATTTCGATTCCGCCAACCAGACGTATTCCTGGGTAGGCAGCCCGGTCACGCCGGCTTTCATCAACTCCTCGCAGAACGCCACTTCGGGCTGGGGAACCATCACCTTTCAGTCGGCCTCGGGAAGCACCCCGGTACCGCGGAGCGCCACCCTGCTGGGTGGCTTTGCCAATGCGTACGTCGAACCGGACGGCCAAGCCGTGGCCTTGTACATCCCCATGCCGCTGTTCGCCGGCGCCGGGCCGCGGCACCTGATCCTGAACTACGGCAATGACATGTACATTCTGCCGGACGCCGTCAGCCTGACGACGAACAACCCGCCGGCCATCTCAGCGCTCGACGTCAGCGTTAGCGGCAGCGTGACGGTGACGGGCTCCAACCTGAATGCCGGCAGCCGGATATACTTCGACGGCCTCGAAGCGGACATCGTCACCCCGTTCGCCGGCGATTATACCAACGGAACGGTGAGGGTGACCCCGCCGCCGGGATTTGGCGGGCAAAACGCGTCGGTGGTGGCGTATAACCAGGATGGCCAGAGTTCGACGACCCTGGACAGTTGGAATTTGGACAATGGCTTGGCATTGCAGAACCCGCCGCCGATTTATGCGTATCCGGCGTCGGCCGCGCCGCAGATCGGCGTGTCTCCGGCGCAACTGCCCGCCGGCGCGTTCGCCAAGGTGGATGTGACCACCGCCAACATGACGCTCGTGGACGGCCAGGTGACGCTGGGGTTCGGGACCGACGATATCACGGTCAGCCGCGTTTGGCTGAGCGGGAACCACATCCTGGCCAACGTGCAGGTAGCGCCCAACGCGGTATTGGGGGCCTCCGATATCAGCGTGATCTCGGGATTCCAGGTGGCCACGCAATCTCAGGCCATGCTGACCGCGCCGGCGAACCCGAAGATGCCCGCCATGGCGCTGGTGACGAATGGGATCCCCAGCCAGGCCACGCTCTATCCCGGGGGTTATGGAACCATCTGGGGCTCCAACCTGGCGGTCGCGATTGGGACATCCACGGTCACCCTGAACGGCGTCCCGGTGGTGGTTGCCTACTCCTCGGCGAGCCAGGTGAACTTCGTGGTTCCATCCGATTCCGCGATCGGTCCGGCCACCCTCAATCTCAACAACGGGGCGGCCGATGCGCTGCCGGTAGTGGTGGAGATCGACCTGCCGCCGCCGGCCATCGCGAGCGTCGCTTATGTTACGGGCCCGGGTCCCGATGCCGGCGATCCGGCCGCCGACGGGTCCGCGCTGAACGTGCTGGTTACGGGCCTGGACCCGACGGTACTTACCAACCTCGCTCGGGTGAGCGTGACCCTCGGCGGCGTCAGCATGACGGTGAGCGGGATCTCCGCGACGACAACCGCCGGCGTCTACCAGATCCAGATCGTGCTGGTTCAGCCGCCGGCCGGCGACAATGTCCCCTTGGCGGTGTGGGTGGATGGATCGAGCAGCGCGCCGGTATCCATACCAGTGCAACAGCCGGCGCCGGCGCCGGCGCCCGCGCCCGCGAGCTGAGGGTTGGTCACGAAGTGACCCGTTCCATGTCCGGCGAGCGCTCCCCTAATTAGGACGCCGCGCGGTCGTGCCGGCGGCGGCATCCGCTTCTTCATCCGAGAGGCCGGTCGTCCCGGACCGTTCGACACGCGCGCTTGCTCGCCCCAAACAACCCCTTGACTAACGAAGATCTTCGTAGTATATTCTTCGTAGATCATGTCTGAGATGCGCGAACCGCCGCGGCCCACCGATGCCGAATTGGAAATCCTGACCGTGCTGTGGGCCAGGGGTCCCAGCACCGTGCGCGAGGTGCACGAGGCCATTATCCGGCGCAAGCCGGCGCTCTACACCACGGTGCTGAAGATGTTGCAGATCATGTCCGAAAAGTCGCTGGTGCGCCGCGACGAGCGCCGGCGCGCGCACGTCTACCGGGCCAGCCAGCCGCGCGAATGGACCCAGCGGCAGCTTGCCGGCGACCTGCTGCGGCGGGCCTTCGGAGGTTCGCCTTCGAGCCTGCTTCTAGGGGCGCTGTCGGCCCAGAAGGCGACGCCGGAAGAATTGGCGGAGATCCGCCGCATGATCGAAAAGCACGAAAAGGGGGAATCGTAAGATGCTTGCCGGCCTGGTCCAAACCCCTAGCGCCCGCGCGCTGAGCTGGGCGCTGATCCATTTCTTGTGGGAAGGCGCGGCGGTGGCCGCGTTGCTGGCCGCCGCGCTGTTCGTCTTTCGCCCGGCTTCGGCCAGGGTGCGCTACGGCCTGGCGTGCGTGGCTTTATGCGCCATGCTGGCGGCGGGCGGCGTGACGCTGGGCATCCTGTGGCCGCGCATCCACATGGATGGCGGCCTGGTGATCCGGTCCGGCCCGCCGCCGGCCGCTCGTTTGGCGCCATCCACCACGCCGGACCCGCCGCCGGCGCCGCCGCCGGACCGGCTGCCATGGGTGGCGCCGTTGTGGATGGCGGGCGTTCTGATTTTCTATCTGCGGACGGCTACAAGCTGGGCCGCGGCCCAGAGGCTGCGGCGGCGTGGAACCATGGTAGCCTCCGCCGACTGGCAGGAGCGGCTGCGCGCCCTGGCCGGGCGGCTGCGCGTGTCGCGCCCGGTCACCATGCTGGAATCCTGCCTGGCGGAAACGCCGGCGGTGGTGGGGTACTTGCGGCCGGCGATCCTCATCCCGGCGGGCCTGTTGACCGGCCTGCCGCCGGAGCAGGTGGAGGCCATCCTGCTGCATGAACTGGCGCACATTCGCCGCCACGATTACGCCGTCAACGTGCTGCAAACCCTGGTAGAGGGCCTGCTGTTCTATCACCCGGCGGTGTGGTGGGTCTCGGGCGTGATTCGCGCCGAGCGCGAGAACTGCTGCGACGATGTGGTGGTGGCCGTGGTGGGCGACGCGCGCGGATACGCGGCGGCGCTGGCCGAGCTGGAATGGAGGCGGTCGGTGGGCCAGCCCGCGCTGGCCGCGAGAGGAGGAAATCTCTTGCGGCGCATTCGCCGTCTGCTGGAACCCGAGGGACCGCGCTCCATCGCCGGTCCGGTTTTGGGAGCGGCCCTGTTGATGGCGTCGATAGCGGCGGTATTGATGGCGTGGCAGCCGGCTGCGCCGCGGGCCAAGCCGGCGGATGCAACCGCGATGCCAACTGCCACGCCTGCTGATGTGGCGCAAGAGCCGCCAGCTCTGCCGGCCCCATCGAGCGAGCGCACGGCAAGGGAGAGCCTTCGTGCGCAGCTCGAGAGACCGTACCAAGGGTGGCTGGCAAAGTCGCTCGTGGTCCAGGAAGCGCAGCTTGCCACGCCTTATGAAAAATGGCTGTCGGAAGACGTGGTCTATATCATCACCTCCGCGGAGCGAGAGGCGTTCCAGCGGCTCCAGACCGACAGGGAGCGCGAGCGATTCATCGAGCAGTTCTGGCTGCAGCGCGATCCGACTCCGGGCACGGTCGAGAACGAATTCAAGGAACAGCACTACCGCCGTATCGCTTACGCCAACGAGCATTTCACCGCCAGCATTCCCGGCTGGAAAACCGATCGGGGGCGCATCTACATCGAGTATGGCCCTCCGGACGAGATTGACGACCACTCCTCCGGCGGCGCCTACACGCGTCCCGCGGTGGAAGGCGGAGGGAACACTTCCACGTTCCCCTACGTGCAATGGCGTTACCGTCATGTCGAGGGCGTCGGCGACAACATGGTCATCGAGTTCGTGGATCCGAACCTGTCGGGCGAGTTCCGCATGACTATGGACCCCTCCGAGAAGGCTGCGCTTTTCCAAGCGCCGCCACACACCCCGGCCGCGCCCGCCGCGTTCCCTCTCGACATCAATGTTCTCGACGTCTCGGTTGGGATCAAGACGCTGGAACATGATCCGCCAAATCCCTCAAAAGATGTCGTGATCACAACCCAGGCGCCCGCCGCCAGTGGCAAAGTGGAGATCCACGGGGAAATCACAACCATGGATCGGCGCACCGTCGCCGCTTTTGAGGGAACCGTTGAAGCCACGCCGGGACAGGCTCGGAACCTGTACCAGAGGACCATACCGCTGATTCCGGGCCATTATCGCCTCAAGGTATTAGTCAGGGACTCGATGGACGGCCGCATGGGCACCTACGAAAAGGGTTTCGAAGTGCAGCCGTAGCGGCGCCGGATCTTGAGTCCCGGTGGGGCGGACCCCCTGGTCCGCGGCCGACGCCCCCGTCGGCCTCCGGCCGAAGGCCAGTCAGGGGGTCCGCCCCACCTTTATGTCGCTCCCGTGGTTTGTTTTGAGCGCAGCCCCGCGCCCCCGGACTCCAGCTACAATGGGGGGTGCTCGCATGACCCGCCATATCTTCTATATCGCGGCGGCTTTGGCCGCCCTTTCGCAATTGTCCTGCAAGAGCTCCGCGCCGGCCGGGGTCGCGGCGATTGTCAACGGACATCCCATTACCAACGCCGAGCTCGACAAGATCTACCAGTCGCAATTCCCTCAGCCGGTGGAGGGCGCCACCGAGGATCTCCTGATGACCCAGAGGCTGGACGTGCTGGGGACGCTCATCACCAACGAGATCATGCTCCAGCGGGCCGAAAAACTGGGCCTGGCGGCCATCGACGCGGACGTGGACACCCAGTTCAACAAGATGAAGGCCCCCTACACCGAAGAGGAGTTCAACAAGCAGCTTGCGGCGCAGAAGCTCACCCGCGACGACCTGAAAGCGCAGATTCGCCGCCAGCTCACGGTGGACAAGCTGATTAACAAGGAAATCACCTCGCTGATCGCCATCACCGACGCCGACATCGCCAATTTCTACAACGCCAACAAAGCCAGCTTTAACGTCGCCGAGCCGCAGGTCCACCTGGCGCAGATTCTGGTCACCCCGTTCGTCGATCCCGAGGTGCATAACCTCAAGAACAACAAGGCGCAGGACGAAGCCCAGGCCAAAAGCAAGATCATGGAACTGGAAGCGCGCCTAAAGGCCGGCGAGGATTTCACCATGATCGCGCAGAATTACTCCGAGGATCCGAAGACCATAGCCAACGGCGGAGACCTGGGGTACCTGCCGGAATCGGCGCTCGAGAAAGCCAGCCCGGAGCTGCGCAAAATCGTCATGTCCCTTCCGGCCGGCGCCATCTCCCAGATCGTGCACGACCAGGCGGGCTACCGCATCCTCAAGGTGCTTTCGCGGGAAACGCCCGGGCAGCGCGAGTTGAACGACCCGCGCGTGCAGACCAGCATCCGCGACACCCTGCGCAACAGCAAGGACCAGTTGCTTCGCGGGGCCTACTATGAGGTGGCGCGCAACGGCGCCAAGGTGGAAAATTACCTGGCGCGCAAGATCATCGAGAACGCCGGCAAGAAATAGTGGGATAAGGCTCCCGCCTTGTCAATCCGGGCGAAGCCCGGACATCGTGGGATAAGGCTCCCGCCTTGTCAATCCGAGCGAAGCTCGGACATCGTGGGATAAGGCTCCCGCCTTGTCAATCCGGGCGAAGCCCGGACGCCTCTACCTGGTCTCGCCTATCTTGTAAAGATAGATCCGATGCTCGGCGGAGCCGGTTCTGACCATCACCAGGCGCGACTCCTTCCAGCCGCGGATGGGGTAGTCGTTGGATACCACGCGAACACCGGGCTTGAGGTACTTCTCCAGGTTCGGCTTCAGCCGCTCGTTGGAACTGGTGAGCAGGTACAGGGTCACCACGGTGGCCGGTTTCAGGTCGGCGTGCAAGAAGCTGCCCTGCACGATCTCGACGCGGTCCTCCAGGCCGAGATCCTTGACCCGGCTGCGGGCCGTGGCGCACAACGCCGGGATCAGCTCGATGCCGACCGCGCGCGCGCCGAACTTCTGGGCGGCGGTGATGACGATGCGCCCGTCGCCGCTTCCCAGGTCATAGACCACGTCGGAAGATTCCACCCCGGCGACTTCCAGCATCCTGTCCACCAGGATCTGGGGCGTCGGGATGTTCGGGGCCAGGTTCTCCGCGCCGCCAAACTGCTGGGCGGATGCGGGAACCGCCAAACAGGTCGCGGCAACCAGCGCAATGGCGAGAATTCGCATGATTATTGCGAAGAGGGGCTGCCCCCCGCCGTCCTCCCGAATTTCGATTTTACAATACGGCTCATGATTTCCGTCCAGGCGAAAAACAGGTCGCGCGGCCGGCTGATGGTGAACTCCGCCCCCTTGAAAGAACGCACCACGCTGCCGATGGCATCGCGCCAGGGGTTGATCTGCGGGTTCAGGTTGTAATTCATGTAATAGACCGGAACCTTGACCTCGCCAAGCTGCTTCAAGGCGTCCTGGGCGCCGGGATCGTCGAAGGTCACCTTGGGGCCGGCGATAATCACCGCGTCCGGGTTGCCCTGTTCCTCCATGATTTCCCGCGTTATCAGACCACACAGGAACTCCGAATCGGCGTGCTTCTGCGCGAGCTGCCGGAAATTCACGGTACCCAGATTGAGCGTCTTCAGGGCGTCTCCGAGCGCCGGAAAATCGATCTGGGAAGCGTCCCGCTGGCGGTAGATCACGCGCTGTTCCTGCATATTGAAAACCACGATGGAGAATGTGTTTATGCGCGGCTCGCGGGCAATGCTTCGCAGGATCGAGACCAGCGCGCCGGTATCGAGCGGCTGGAGCGCGGCCGAATTCGAGTCCTGGGGAGCGAAATTCACAATCACCTTTATAGTTAGAGGCCCGCCGCGCTGTTCGCGTTCCACCGGAGGTTCCTCTTTGAACGGTTCTTTTTCGGAGGCCCGCACCGCGCCGGCCGGAATATCGAGGGCCATCTGGCGGTCGCGGACGGGCAGGCTGGCTTCGGCGTCCCAATTGAAGGAGCAAATGCGCTCCGCGCGGTCGCGCATCAGCCAGGATACATGGTACTTCCCTTCCCCCAAGTCGAACGAGCCGTGGAGCAGCGCATCGCCCTTGGCGTCGTCGTCGATCCTCGGCACATTGGTCCGCTCGGAGAAATAGGTCGGCTCGTCCGGCCGGCCTTCGGGAACCACCCGGAAAACCATGGTCAGCAGGTTGTCCGTGCCCGCCAAGTCCTTCAAGGGAATGGCCACATCGTAGCCGGCGTGGAACTTGAGATCGAAACCCAGGGCCGGTTTATCCGGGGTGACCGTACAGGCGACATCCTTGCGCGTCTCCTGCGCCTCGAGGATGGCCGCGTCCGAGGCAAAAAGGCGCACCATTCCGCCGTCGGAGAGCATGACCTCCTGGGCGGAAAGCCCCGCGCAGGCCGCCACCAGCGCCGCCACCGCAAATCGGCAACCCCCCAAAAGGCTGCGCCTCAAGGCAATTCCGGACGCTATCCCCATAGAGTCGGCCCTTGTCCCACCAAAACGCCCCAGTTTCACAGAACAGCCCGCATAGGTATTATGCCCCAAATATAGTTGCAGGGATACGCAAATATAGGGTGATGCGCCAACCACATTGTGGTGGAGCGCCGGCCGCGGGCGGAAAGAACCGCGCCGGGGCCATTCCGAATCTAATAACCGGCGGAGGATCGGGCGCATGTTCGGCATGGACCAAGACAAAACCCAGGGACCAGAGCTTCCAGCGCCCGAGGGGCTGCCTCCGGACGTGGTGATCAGCCCGGACACGCGCCGCGCCCGGCGCGTGCCGCCGGGGCAGTCGCGCACCCGGAAATGGCCGGTCCTCGACGCCAGCGGACCGCCTTCCATGGACTTGGCCAAGTGGCGCTTCCGGATGGGCGGGCTGGTGGGAAAAGGAGCGGAATGGAGCTGGGAGGAGTTCCAGCGCCTGCCGCGCGTCCGGGTATTCGCCGATTTCCATTGCGTGACGCGCTGGTCGCGGCTGGGCAACCTGTGGGAAGGCGTGCCGGCGCGCGAGTTGCTGCGGCTGGCGGGCGGCGCGGCCCCCGAAGCCCGCTACGTCATGGCCTACGGCTACGACCGCGGCTGGACCACCAATCTGCCCCTCGAGCATTTCCTGGCCGAGGACGCGCTGGTGGCGACCTTGCACGACGGGGCCCCGATTTCCGCCGAGCACGGCGGCCCGGCCCGCCTGATCGTGCCCCGCCTCTACGCCTGGAAAAGCGCCAAGTGGGTGGCCGGCGTCGAAGTGCTGAAAGAGGACCGCCCCGGCTTCTGGGAAGCCAACGGCTACCACATGCGTGGAGACCCCTGGGAGGAAGAGCGCTTCGGGTAGCGCCGGCGCGGCGGACCTAGGTAGCCACAAAGGGCAGGATTAGGTATATAGTGAATGAGGGGAACGGGCCGGAAAGCCGGCCCGCCTTGCCGCTACCTGGAACGGCGACGACGCCGCTTTACGCGGATCGTCACCGTGATCGTCAATGCGATGACGGTCGTAACGGTCAGTGTTATGGTAAACATGAACACTGCTCCTTTCCGTCCCTGGATTGGCCGGCCCGTCGCAAGCGGGCCGGTCGGACTTCCGGGACGCCAAACACACGTCCCTCGGCCGAAACGGAATCCCGATCCCGCCAAACTCTAAGCAAACGTAACGCTGTAGGACTGGCCGGCTTTTACGGGCAGTTGGATTACGCCGTCGGGCTCCGGCCTCACAGTTACCTGGCCGGCGGCCGAGCGCACCCCGGCGATCCGCGACCCTTTCGGCGGACGGATGTTGTGGCGCCCATCCACCGAAGCGTGCAGAGTCGCCGAGACGGGCTTGCCGTCGCGCCATGCGATATCCACCTCCACGCCGCCGCGCGCCCGCAGGCCCTTGTAACGGCCGGCCGCCCAGGCTTTCGGCTGCGCAGGCAAGAGCGCGATTTCGCCATCGTGGCTCTGCAAGAGCATCTCGGCGATTCCGGCGCAGCCGCCGAAGTTGCCGTCGATCTGGAACGGCGGGTGCGTGTCGAACAGGTTGGACAGCGTCGAGTTGCGCAGCAGCAGCATGACGTGGTCGTGGGCCTGTTCTCCATCTTCCAGGCGCGCCCAGAAATTGACGATCCAGGCGCGGCTCCAGCCGGTGTGCCCGCCTCCGTTCGCCAGCCGCCGAGCGAGCGTCTTGCGCGCCCCCTCGGCCAGCTCCGGCGTGCCGTGCACGGTGATCTGCTTGCCCGGATGCAATCCGAAGAGCTGCGACATGTGGCGATGGCCGGGCTCGGGCTCGTCGAAATCCTGGGACCACTCCTCAATCTGCCCATACTTGCCGATCTTGAGCGGCAGCAGGCGCGCTCGCGCATCCGACGCGCGTCGCGCGAACTCCGGTTCGATTCCCAGTATCTCGGCGGACCGCATGACGTTCGTCAGCACGTCGTAGACAATTTCCTGGCTCATCGCCGGCGCAATATCCACCTGGCCTTCCGAGCCATCGGGCGCTTTGAAACGGTTCTCGGGCGAGGATGCCGGGCCGGCCACCAGCTTTCCCGTGCGGGGGTCCGCGGACATGTAGTCGAGATAGAACTCGGCCGCCTCTTTCAGCATCGGCCAGGCGCGCTCGCGCAGGAATTTGCGGTCGCCGGTGAAGGCGTAATGCTCCCAGACATGCTGCGCCAGCCAGCCCGAAGCGCCCTGCCACAAGCCGATGCCGCTGGGACTCTGGAGGGCCGTTTGCCCCCACAGGTTGGTCGTGTAATGCACTACGAAGCCTTTACAGCCGTAAGCGATCTCCGCCGTGCGCCGCCCCGGACCGCGCAGCATGTCGATGAAGTCGAACAGCGGCTCATGGCACTCGGAAAGATTGCAGGGCTCCGCGGGCCAGTAGTTCATCTGGATGTTGATATTGACGTGGTAATCGGCCGACCACGGTGGCGTGAGGCCTTCGGCCCAAATGCCTTGCAGGTTGGCCGGCAGCGTGCCGGGGCGGGAGCTGCCCATCAGCATGTAGCGGCCATATTGAAAGTAAATGCCCAGCAGTTGCGGATCGTCCGCGCCTTTTTGCACGGCCGCAAGGCGCTCGCCGGTGGGAACCGCGGAGCGGTCCGGCCCGCCGAGATCCAGTTCCACGCGCCGGAAAAGGCGCCGGTGATCGGCGATGTGGGCCTCCCGGATTCGGGCGAACGGTTTGGCCGCCACGGCCGCCAGACGCCGCCGGCAACCCTCGGCCGGATCGTCGCCTTTGAAATCCGGGTAGTGGAGCTTGTAGTTCGTGCCGGCGGTCAGCAGCAGGGTGACCGCATGGGCCCCTGTTACGCTCAACCCTTCGGGCATGGCCTTCACCTGGCCGCCTTCGGCGCGGGCCTCGAGGCGGCATTCGAATATCACCCCGCCGTTGACGGCCTCGCCGCGCAGCACAATGCCGTTGGGGGCGGCGAATTCGGCTTGGGCGTCGGCTTCGCGCTTGAGTTGCGCGTCGAAGGCCACGCTGCCGGGCTGGTCGCCCGAAATGCGAACGACGATCGCCTGGTCGGGATGCGATACGAACACCTCGCGTGTGAACTGGACGCCGCCGGCGCGGTATTCCACTCGCGCGATGCCGGTATCCAGGTTCAGCTCGCGGCGGTACCCTTCCGGGGATGCTTCTCCGTGGTGGAAATCGAGCGCCAGGTCGGCCAGGGTCTCATACGAGGTGCGCCCGCCGCCTGGCCGGCGCGGAGCGTTGGCGGCGGCCCCGGCCGGCGGAGCTCCGGCCGCCGCGGCCCCGGCGGGAGGTGTGGCGGCGGGCGCTCCGGCCGCGGCTGCGCCCCGCGCCCCGCGGCCCCCGCGTCCCATCGAATTGGCTTCGCCGAATTTGCCTTCGAACAGCAGTTGGCGGATCTGGTTGATCTGATCGCGAACCTGTGGATCGTCGTTCTCGACGTGGTGGCCCGACCACACGCTGTGCTCGTTGAGCTGGATACGTTCCTGCTCCACCCCGCCGAACACCATGGCGCCCAGGTTTCCGTTGCCCACCGGCAGCGCTTCGGTCCAGACCTTGGCCGGGCCGCGAAACCAGAGCGTCAACGCGCTGGTTTCCGGAGCCGCGCCGGCGCCTTGCCTTGGAGCCAGAGCGGGAAAGGCCGCCAGCGCCATTCCCGCTCCCTGAAGCAATTCCCGTCGCGTAGCCTTTCTCATTGCGCCGCGCCTCCCTTGCTCGGCCCCGCCGGCATCGGCGCCGCCGGCTCGAGCTAGCCTATTTGTACCGATACACCTTCACGCGCTGGACGGCGCGCTCGCCGAAGGAAAGGCGCACCACGTTGTCGGAGGAATCGTCGCCCCCGAGGAGTTGCAGCGTCACCCATTTGCCGGCGCTGTCAAACCGGCCCGCCGCCTGTTCGGCCAGTCCGCCGAGCGGCGGCCCGGGCGTGTCCGGCGTGAAAGTGATCATCAGATTATGGCCCACCAGCAGGTACTCATCCGGGCCGGCCGCCATGAATACGCCGTAGCCTAGAAGGTCGGGAACCGGCGCCTGCGCGCCGCGGCCGCGCGGCAACCCCACGTTCAAGATGTAGTCCCCGAGTTTCACCTTTTCGCTCGGTCTCTGCTTGTCCAACACCACGCCCGCAATGGTGCCTTTGCTCTGGTGTTCCAGGATCTGAGGAGCGACTTGGGAAAGGGTCAGGAACCCCTGTGAGAGCGCTTTCGCTTCGAATTCGGGCGGCATGGGCGGAAGCGGCTTGGGCGAGGTAGGCCCGCCAAACCCGATCAGCCGCGACGGCGCATCAGGCACCGTATGCCAGGCGGGCGAATTGATGCCCGTCTTGCTGAACCAATCGAGCAAGCCGTCGTTACCCATCCCGGAATAACCGATGGCGCGCTGCGCGCCGATGGCATAGAAGGCGTGCGCGGCGCCCAATTCGCCATCCGACGCTTCCACGGTGAAGAACAGATTGCCGTTGCGGACGTACCGCTTTGTCAAATCGACGATGTGGTCGGCGGCGCCCTGGCGCCCCATGTACGCGTCGGGGCAGTAGAAGTCGATCGCCGGCGCGCCCGCTCTCCAAACGTCGTGCAGGTGGTCAATCGCCTCGCCACGCGGACTCTTCCCCCATCCGGTGGTTCCCCAGACATTCACGAACATGGGGACCGGGTATTCCTTCTTGCCGGCCTCGGCGACGCGATTGATATAGCGCGCGTAGTTCCAGGCCATGAAGGTCTCATCCCCCTCCGCGCCCTTGCCGAATACCTCTTCCCACGTCCCGGAGGTCTTGGCGCCGGCCGCCGCCCAGAGCTTGAGGAAATCCGGATGCAAGTCGTTCTTGTGCTTCTGGAGATAATCCATCAGCTCGGCCGGGACGGGCGCCGAATACACTTGGTTGGCCAGCGGAGACCAGTCCCGCGAATCGTGGTTCATGCCGATTTCATTCTCCACCTGGACCATGATCACGCGGCGCGACTTGTCCACTTCGCGGATATGGCGCATGACGGCCGCAAACGCGCGGGCATCGGCTTGCGAGTTGTCTTCACTGAAGGCGGAGAGGCTGGCGACGCCTCTGCCGTCCTTGCTTTGCGCGCGCGGGAAATGATCCTGGTCGGCCTTCACCCAGGCCGGCGCGAAGTCGGAGTCGCCGTTTTTCCAGCTCCCGAACCACACCAGGCAGATGCGCTGATCGATCAGCCGCGCGTCCTCGATGGCCGCATCCAGGATCTTGAAGTCGAACTTGCCTTTCTCGGGCTCGATCCAGCTCCACCCGATGGCGATGGCGCCGGTGTTCTGGTGCGTCTCGGCCATCACCTTCATCATGTACTTCAGGTACACCAGGTTGGATGGCCCGCTGGTGGGCGGTTCCGCGCCCAGGACGAGAAAAGGTTTCCCGTCGACGATCATCTGCGTGGCCAAGCCGCGCTTCTCCAGATGGGGAATGGGCGAAACCGCGGGTCTGGCTTGCGCAGGCGCCGGGAGTCCGCCGGTTTTTGCAGGCCCCGCGGGCCGGGTTTGCGCATACGCCGCGGAAATCGCCAGGGCGCAGAGCACCGCGCCGCCGGTTCGAATCGAAAGCATCATGATGTCGCTCCTCTCGCCATCGTGGCTGCGCAGACGCCAGCCGAAACGTCACGGAAACCCGGACGGGCCGCAACGCCGAACGAACCAACTTAGCAGGATTTCCATCTGGGCGTCGTGGCCGCCTCGCCGGGTCGAGCCCAACCGGTGCTTTTTTGTTTTCCGGTAACGAAAACCCCGTCCCATGCATCTTCCTCTGCGAAGTGTTCATCGAAAACAAACTCACCCGGAGACGTATGCTCTCCGCCCTCTCCCTGTTTCCCGCCGCGCGCCTGCTCTCCGGCCAACAGAGCCCGGCCGCCGGGCAACTGCCGAATTACTCGACGGACGTCAAGCTGGTCAACCTGTTTGCCACCGTGCGTGACAAGTCGGGAAAGATCATTAAAGACCTGACCAAAAACGACTTTACGCTGAACGACGAGGACCGGCCGCAAACCATCAAGTTCTTCGAACAGGAAAGCAGTCTGGCGCTTTCCCTGGGCCTGATGGTGGACACCAGCGGGAGCCAGGCCCGGTTACTGGACAAAGAGCGCAGCGCCAGCTTCAAATTCTTCGACCAGATTCTGCGGCCGGATCGCGACTTGGCCTTTGTGATCCATTTCGATTTCGAAGTCGAACTGCTGCAGGATTTCACCGCCAAGCGCCAGGACCTGGAGAAGGGCCTGGACCTGCTGCGCGTGGGCCAACCGCCGCAGCAGCAGACGCAACAACAGGGCGGGAACTATCCGCAGGGCGGGAACAATCCACAGGGCGGGAACTATCCGCAGGGCGGCGGTTATCCGCAAGGCGGCGGCCGGCGCTATCCGCAAGGCGGTGGTCTGCGCAGTGGCGGCACCAAGATGTATGACGCCATCCTGCTGGCTTCCGAAGACCTGATGAGCAAGCAGAAGGGCCGCAAGGCTCTGGTGCTGCTCACCGATGGCGTGGATACCGGGAGCAAGGTCACCCTGTACCAAGGGATCACGGCGGCGCAAAAGGCCGATACGCTGGTCTACTCGGTGCTCTTTTCCGATCCCTCCGCCTATGGCAGCCCGGGGGGCTACGGCGGCTACGGCGGGGGTGGGATGGGGCGCCGGGGCAGGGGGATGCCCATGCCCATGCCGCGAGGCGGCGGCGAAGAGCTTCCGGACGGCAAGAAAGTGCTCAAACAGATCGCCGAGGAAACCGGGGGCCGTTTCTACGAAGTGACCTACCTGCATCCGATCGACAAGGTTTTCGCGGATATCGAAGAGGACCTCCGCAACCAGTACAATATCGGCTATACGCCCGATCCGCCCGCCGAGACGGGCGCCTACCGCCATATCCATCTCACCGCCAAAACCGCCAAGAAGAAGGATCTGGTTGTGCAGACCCGCGCCGGCTACTACGGCAGTTAATCTTCATGCGAGGCGGGGTGACATCCTGCGGCGGGTTTCCGGAATTGTGGGGCAGGCGCTTTCGCCTGCCAACCACGCACTCGACCAAAGCCACTCGCTCGCATTGGTAGTACATGCGAGGTTGACAGACGAAAGCGTCTGTCCCACAATACAGTGCGCAGAAGACCGGAGATATCGCCGAAAAAAATAAAACTCCAGGGGTCGGGCGTGCCCGGCCCAGCCAGACCGCCTTCCGGATCTGTTTGTCCCCTATCCTCCGCGCATGGACATATAATTCAGGTGCGGCGTACCTCTGACCAGGCGCGCCGGGAGGTCCCCTACCTATGGCGAGCATCCGGTTTACGGTCAACGGAAAAGCAAGCAGCGTGGACACGGAGCCCGAGCGGCCCCTCCTGGAGGTTCTGCGAGAGGACCTGGGGTTGACCGGAACGAAATACGGCTGCGGAGAAGGGCAGTGCGGCGCGTGCACGGTCCTGCTGGACGGCAAGCCGGTTCTCTCCTGCCTGACGCCCGTACACGCGGCTCAGAACCACAACATCGTCACCATCGAGGGGCTTGCCCGGAACGGGGCGCTGCACCCTGTCCAGCAGGCTTTTCTGGACGAAGGGGCGGTGCAGTGCGGCTACTGCACGCCGGGCATGATCCTGCAGACGGTCGCGCTGCTCGAGGCGCATCCCAAGCCAACCGATGCGCAAATCGTCGAGGGGCTGAACGGGAATCTGTGCCGCTGCGCCGATTATCACCGGATTCAGGCCGCCGTGCGGCGCGCGGCGGAGGCCGCGGGAAAGAGGAGTTAGGAGCCAGCCATGTCCACTCATTTGTTTTGTCCGGAAGAGTCGCAGCCCGAAAGCCGGGCCGCGCGGCGCCTGGCCCTCAACCGCAGGGAGTTTTTCGAAATGGCCGGGGCCGGCCTGCTGATTGTGGCGGCGGCCCCGCTCTCCCAGGCCCAGAGAGGCGCCGGCCCGGCGCTCGAAACCAGGCTGCACATCGCGGAAGACGGTTCCATCACCATCTTGAGCGGCAAGATAGAGGAAGGCCAGGGCGCGCTCACGGAGCTGGCCATGGCCGCGGCGGAAGAGCTGCGGACGCCGCTCGAGCGCATTCACATGGTGATGGGGGACACCGAGCTGACGCCCAACGATGGAGGCACCGCCGGCAGCGGCACCACCCCCCGCAGCGCGCCCCAGGTGCAAAGAGCGGCGGCCGCCGCGCGCGGCCTGTTGCTGGCCGCGGCCGGCCGGAAATTCGGGGTGGATGCCGCCCGCCTGGAAGTGCGCGACGGAGCGGTGCAATACGCCGGCAAGACCTACGGCTATGCCGACCTGGCCCGTTCACCGGAACTGGCGGCGGCCTATAAGAGCGTTCTCCCCGAAGGGACGGCGGTCACGGCGGCGAAGGACTGGAGGGTGTTGGGAAAGCCGCAAGTCCGGCTGGACGCCCGCGACCTGGTGACCGGCTCGCACCGCTTCCCCAGCGACATTGTGCGGCCGGGGATGCTTTACGGCCGCGTGCTGCGGCCGCCCTCCTGGGGCGCCACCCTCGACGCCGTGGACCTGGCGGCGGCGCGGAAGATGCCGGGGATAACGGCGGTGCGCGACGGCAGCTTCGTCGCTTGCGCCGCGCCCACCGCTTTCGCCGCCCGTAAGGCGCTGGCGGCCATCGCCGATACGGCCAAATGGAAGACCGTCGAGCAGCCCTCCAGCGACATTCTGTTCGAACACTTGAAGCAGCATGCCAGCCAGCAGGGGCGGCCCCAGGCGCAAGGCCGAGGCTCGGTGGAGAAGGGCCTGGCGGAAGCGCGGCGCAGGCTGAAAGCCACGTATCGGGTCCCCTACGTCCAGCACGCCCCCATGGAGCCGCGCGCCGCCGTGGCGGAATGGCAGGACGGCCGCCTCACTGTCTGGACCGGAACCAGCAATCCAGGAAGCGTCCGCCAGTCGCTGGCCGAGTCTTGCGGGGTGGCGGCCGAGCGGGTGCGCGTGATCGTGCCCCACTTCGGCGGCGGCTTCGGCGGCAAACACACCGGCGAAGCGGCCGTGGAAGCAGCCCGCCTGGCCAAGGAGGCCGGCCGCCCGGTGGCCGTGCAGTGGACCCGCGCGGAGGAATTCATGTGGGCCTACTTCCGCCCCGCCGCGCTGATTGAAGCCGAAGCCGGTCTGGACGCCGACAACTGCATCTCGGCCTGGGACTTCACCAACTACAACTCCGGCGCGTCGGCCGTGGACACTCCCTACCGCATCCCCAATACGCGGGCGAGATTCATTGCCTCCGATTCGCCGCTGCGGACGGGCTCATACCGCGTCCTGGCGGCCACCGCCAACAACTTCGCGCGTGAAGCGTTCACCGACGAGCTGGCCGAAGCGGCCGGCAAAGACCCCCTGGAATTCCGCCTTTCCCACCTCGATAACGACCGCATCAAGGACGTGCTGAAGGCCGCCGCGGAGAGGTTCGGCTGGCTGGAACGGCGCAAGAAGCGCCGGCCCGGAACCGGCATTGGCCTGGCCTGCGGGACCGAGAAGAACTCCGTGGTGGCGGCCTGCTGCGAGGTGGAAGTGGACCGCAAGACGGGCGCGCCGAGGGTGATCGAGGTGGTGCAGGCGTTCGAGTGCGGCGCCATCTTGAATCCGGCCAACCTGCGGTCGCAGGTGGAAGGGGCCATCATGATGGGTCTGGGCCCGGCCCTGCGCGAGGAGAGTCTTTTCAAGGACGGGCGCTTGACCAACGGGGAATTCGCCTCGTACGGCGTCCCGCGCTTCGAGGACTTGCCCAAACTGGAGGTCCTCCTGCTGGACCGTAAGGACCTGGAGCCGGCGGGCGCCGGAGAAACGCCGATCATCGCCATCGCCCCGGCCATCGCCAACGCCGTATTCGACGCCACGGGGAAGCGGGTGCGCGCTATGCCGATGGCGGCGGCTCGGGGTTGACGCTACCGAGCGCTTCGCGGAGGTCTCAGATCCGCGCATGTTATTCCAAAGGTTGAAGATGGAAGCCGCAAGACAATGGGTAATTCGTCAATGTCCCCGGTTTCACCAACTGTTTGGGGCGAGACGTGCCGAATTACACCATTCCACTGAGATCGGCAACGCCGTATTCGACGCCACCGGCCAGCTCCGCACGCCATGCCCATCCGTGTTCCGCGGGGTTGAGGCGGACCACGCTCGAAAGTCAATCCGCGGCGCAGCGAAAGCCGATGTCGTTGGAACGGTTGTCCGGCTCGCTCTTGTCGCGGCTCGACAAACGGATATACCTGTGATCGAAGTACCACGAACCGCCGCGCAGCGCTTTGTAGCGGCCGTTCTCGGCCCCGGACGGATCGCTCCGCGCATCGGCCGAATAATTCCCGTACCAGTCCGCGACCCACTGCCACACGTTCCCCAGCATGTCGTCCAGCGCGAAGTCGTTGGCCAGCTTTTTCCCTACTTCGTGAGTCTTGGACCCGCTGTTCCCCGAGTGCCAGGCGATCTTGTCCAGAACGCCATAGCGGGGGGCCGTGACGCGGGCCCGCGCCGCCCACTCCCACTCGGCTTCCGTCGGCAGCCGCGCGCCGACCGCCGTGCAGTATGCCTTGGCTTCGTTCCAATCCACGCTCTCAACGGGAAGATTGGGGCCTTTGAATTCGCTCGGGTTCTTTCCCGTCACGCGCTGATAGGCCTGCTGGGTCACGGGCGTCTGACTCAGCCAAAAGCCTTTCGTGAGGGTCACCAGGTGGTTCGGCTTCTCGTCGCGACCGCATTCCTTGTCTCCCGACGAGCAGCCCATCGCGAACGTTCCCGGCGGAATCCAGAGGTATGTCAGCCCGTCCTTCTGGTTGGCCCACGGTTCGCCGGTTTCGTGCCCGCCGGGTTTCGCAGTCGCCGGCGGCTGCGCTCCGGCCAACGCCGGCAGCCATAGAAGCATCGCCAGCGCCGTCGCGCAGCTCTTCGAATTAGTCCCCATCCCCAAATTCTCGCAGAAAAACGGCAGGGGGCCGCAGCCGGGGGGTGCGCGACGCAGGGGCTTTCGCCCCTCCGGGGCTGGTTGAGCCCGCCCTGTTCCCATGGCTCACGCCATGGGCTATCTTGTTTCGCCCTGACGGGCTTCCACTTTGATGTCGCACGCCCCGCAGCCGGCGCATTGGCTTGGCCGGACTCGTCTTCCGCGCCACGCCGGTTTACTAACGATTCAGAGCGGCCACGCCGGGAAGCTCGATCCCCGCCAGGAATTCCAGCGAGGCCCCGCCTCCAGTGGAGACATGGGTGATTTTGCCGGTCACGCCGGCGGCCTTGATGGCCTTTTCGGAATCGCCGCCGCCCACCACGGAGACCGCGCCGGAATCCGCCACGGCCTTGGCGAGAGCGACGGTGCCTTTGTCGAACGGGGGCTTCTCGAAGATTCCCATGGGACCGTTCCAGATGACGGTCTTGGCGCCGGCGATGACTTGAGCGTACTCGGCGATGGTCCGGGGACCGATATCGACCCCGATCTTGCCATCGGGAATGGTCTCGACCACCTGGTTTTCCGCGCCCGCCGCGATTTCAGACACCACCACGTGATCGGAGGGCAGCAGGAGCTTGCCGCCCAGTTCGGCAAGCAGCTTCTTGGCCAGGTCCACCTTATCCGCTTCCACCAGCGAGTTGCCCGTGGGCTTGCCCTGCGCCTTGAGGAAGGTGTAGGCCATGGCGCCCCCGATGAGCAGGCGGTCCACAACCTTGCCCAGGTTCTGAATGACTTCGATCTTGTCGGAGACCTTGGCCCCGCCGAGGATGGCCACGCACGGCCGGGCGGGATTGGTGACGGCCATGCCCAGGTATTTCAGCTCCCGCTCCATGAGCAGGCCCGCGCCGGCCACCGGCACAAATTGGATCATGCCTTCGGTGGAGGCGTGGGCGCGGTGCGCGGAACCGAACGCATCGTTCACATAAACATCGCACAGAGAGGCCAGTTGTTTGGCGAAGGCCGGATCGTTCTTTTCTTCTTCGGGGTGATAGCGCAAGTTCTTCGAGCAGCAGCACCTCGCCGGGCGCGGGCTTCATGGCTTCCACTTCCGGCCCGATGCAATCGGGGGCCATCTTGACCGGCCGGCCGAGCAGCTCCTGGAGGCGGGCCGCCACCGGCTTGAGGCTCATCTCGGGATTCGGCTTGCCCTTGGGGCGGCCCAGGTGGGAGGCCAGAATCACGCCGGCGCCGTGGTCGAGCGCGTATTGAATGGTGGGCAGCGACCCTTTGATGCGCTTGTCGCTGGTGATTTCCATGACGCCCGCTTCGTTCTTTTGCAGCGGGACATTGAAATCCACTCGGATGAAGACCCGTTTCCCGTTCAGATCGAGATCGCGAATTGAGGAGTAAGACATATCAGGCTCGTGTAGGTGGAATTTTGAAATTCGAGATTAACATGTGGCCGGTCCGCGCGGCGACGCGCCCAGGGTGGCCGTGAGATCCATTCACCGCGGAGCAGGGGGCTGGGAGACCAGTCTGGTGGGGAAAGAAACGGGCCTTCACCGCAGAGCCGCGGAGACGCGGAGAAAGCGCGGAGAAGAAGATCTTGAATTTCTCCGCGATACCTCCGCGTCTCCGCGGCTCCGCGGTGAAGTTGGGCCAATGGGTTAACTGCCGTTTTTTCAACAAAGGGACCAGCCTGTTTCTTAGGGGACGCGGAGACACGGAGACGGCGCGGAGAATCCCGGGACTCAACGGAGCCCGGACCGCGAGAAAGGCGTTAACCCACCAGACTCCACTTCAGCAGGCTGCTGCGGGGACGGGTCAGCGGGTCGGCGAAGTGATTGGGGCTGACCCGCAGGGCGTAGCCCAGCCGCCCGGTCCGCTCCGGCGCCACGTCTTTGCCGAACACCGTGACGGAGCCCTGCTGCTCGAGCGGCGGCAGAATCATCATCTCGGTGTCTTCCAGGCGCCCGTTGCTGTCTATCCGGCCGATCACCAGCTCCACCCGCACGTCCTCGGGTTTCAAGCCGGCCAGGTCGATGGCCGTCCGTACCGGCGCCGGCCTGCCGCTGACCACCGGACCCGCCAGGGCCGGCCCGGCTTCCACGAACTGCACGCGGTCCCAAACCTCGCGGATGCGGAGATTCCAGCGCGTTTCCTCGCGCACCGCGGCATAGTTCCCCTCCACCAGGCGCGCATGCTCGGTGTGCGCCGGCTGATACAACTCGGTCATGTACTCGCGCACCATGCGGCGGCAATCGAAGCCGGGGCTGATGTACATCAGCGACTGCTTCACGCGGCGGATCCACTCGCGCGGGGTCTGCTCGCGGCGCTCGTAGAACATGGGCACGATCTCGTTTTCCAGCAGGTAGTAAATGGCGCTGGCGTGCAGCGCGTCCTGATCTTCCGAATAGGGCTCCCGCTCGCCGATGGCCCAGCCACCGGACATTTCGTAGGCCTCGTCGAACCAGCCGTCCAGACTGCTCAGGTTGAGCACGCCGTTGATGGCCGCTTTCATGCCGCTGGTGCCGCAAGCCTCCTCGCCGCGTCGCGGGTTGTTGAGCCACAAGTCCACTCCCTGCACCAGCTCGCGGCCCACCTTCATGTCGTAGTCTTCCACGAAAACTACGTGCCGCCACAGGTCGGGGTCGCGCGAAAGCTGTACCACGTCGCGAATGTAGCTCTTCCCCGGCTGGTCCTTGGGATGCGCCTTGCCGGCGATGACGATCTGCACCGGCATGTCCTTGTTGAGCAGAATGCGTTTGAGGCGCTCGACGTCGCGAAAAATCAGGGTGGCCCGCTTGTAGGTGGCGAACCGGCGCGCAAAACCGATGGTGAAGGCGTTGGGGTCCAGCACCTCCCCGGCGCGGCGAACTTCCGCGGCCGATGCCTGGCGCCGCTGCGCCGAGGCGGTCTGGCGAACGCGCACGAAGCCGATCAGCCGGCGCTTGCGGCGGCGGTGCGCCTCGATCAGCTCTTCATCCGGGATGTCCTTCACCTGCTCCCAGATGCCGGGATCGTTGAACCGCTCGCGCCAGTCGGGCTGAAGGTACTGATCGTAGAGCGATCCCAGGTCGCCATTGATCCAGCTCGGAATGTGGACCCCGTTCGTTATGGAAGTGATGGGGACTTCCCAGAGCGGAAGCTGCGGCCAGAGATCGTTGAACATCTCCTGTGAAACCTGCCGGTGCAACCGGCTCACGGCGTTGCGGTAGGCCGAGGTGTTGAGGGCCAGGACGGCCATGGAAAACGGTTCGCCGCGATCATAGATGTTACGCCGGCCGAGGGCCATCAGGTGCTGAAAGTCGACTCCCGTCTCCGCGCAGTAGTCCGAAAAGTAGTGATACATCATGCCGGCGTCGAACAGGTCGATTCCGGCGGGAACGGGCGTATGGGTGGTGAAAACGTTGCTGGCGCGGGCCGCCTCCAGCGCTTCGTCGAAGTTCAGCCGCTCGTCGCGCATGAGCACGCGAATCTGCTCCAGCGCCAGGAACGCGGAATGCCCCTCGTTCATGTGGAACACCGTGGGCCTCAGTCCCATGGCGGTCAACGCCCGCACGCCCCCGATGCCCAGCACGATCTCCTGCCGGATGCGGGTATCGTTGTCGCCGCCGTAGAGCGAATCGGTGATATCCCGGTCTTGCGGCAGCGGGTTCTCGGGAATGTTGGTATCGAGCAGGTACAACGTGATGCGGCCGACATACAGTTTCCACACCTGGATCTGAACGTTGCCGGTGGGCAGCTTGACAGTAACTTTCAAATCCTGGCCGGCGGCGTCCTTCACGGGCGCGATGGGCAGGGTGTAGAAGTCGTTCACGGGGTAGCGTTCCTGCTGCCAGCCATCGGGATTGAGCACCTGCCGGAAATAGCCCTGCTGGTAGAGCAGGCCCAGACCCACCAGCGGGTAGTCCTGGTCGCTCGAAGACTTCAGATGATCTCCCGAGAGAATCCCGAGCCCGCCCGAATAGACCGGCAGGCACTCCGACAGGCCGTACTCGGCGGAAAAGTAAGCCACCAGCTTCCCGTCGGCGGGCGGAGCGCCTTTGCGGACGCGCGAATCGTAGGTCTCGCAGGCCATCCGGTAGAGAGCCAGGTAGCGCGGGTCGGCCGCGTGCTTTTGCAGGGTGGCCTGGGGAATGCGGCCGAGCATCAGCACGGGGTTGTAACCACATTCCCGCCACAGGGCCGGGTCCAGGCGGCGGAACAGCGCCCGCACGATGGGCTCCCAACTCCAAAGCACGTTGTTCGCCAGCTCGGTCATGCGCGAGAGCGCTTCGGGTAACGCCGGCCGCACGAGCAGCTCTCGGATGGGCTGTATATAGAACGGCATATGAGAAAACTCTCTTCAAGATAACAGATCGGATTGCCCGATCCCTTCCAATAGGCCCACAGCGCCGCGCCACTTAGATGTGGAAAAGTACTACACTCCGAAAGCGGCGGCGCCTGGACCCGAACCGCGAACGGAAGCCTCGCCACGGATGGGTTGCACGTCCGGACGCCCAAATACGTCACAATGATAGAGTCGATGCGTTTCCTGGCACTATGGTTGTTATTGACCGCCGCCGCTTCCGCGGGTGAGTACGTGGTGTTCAGCAGCGGCTCGCGGATGCGCGTGGATCGCCACGAGACCGGCGAAACCGGGGTGCGGCTGTTCCTGGGCGGCGCGTGCGTTGAGGTGGATGCCACGCAGGTGGTTGGGTATGAAACGGAGGAGTATGTGCCTCCCGCCCCGGCGCCCGCCCCCGCAGCCGCGGCGCCTGCCGTTCCGCCGGCGCCGGTTCCCTCCACTCCGGCCGGCCTGGCGGACGCCGCGGCGGACCGCTACGGGCTGCCGCGCCAACTGGTGCGCAGCGTGATGGCCGCCGAATCGGCCTTCCAGCCGCGGGCCGTTTCTCCCAAAGGCGCCATCGGGTTGATGCAGTTGATGCCCTCCACCGCCCAGGCGCTGGGAGCCGATCCGTACGATCCGCCGCAGAACGTGGATGCCGCCGCGCGTTACTTGCGCGACCTGCTCACGCGCTACGACAACCGGTTGTGGCATGCGCTGGCGGCCTACAACGCCGGCCCTGAAGCGGTGGATCGATACCACGGCGTGCCGCCCTTCCCCGAGACCATCGGTTACGTGAGCCGCATCGACCGGGATCTGAAAAAACAACCCGAACCGGCGCCCGGCCAATAGGAGAGGGCCTTACGCGGGCGCCGCGTCGAGCACGGTTGCCAGCGCCTGAATGGTGGAGGCAATGCGTATGGCCGCCAGGATGGTCGGTGAGATCTCCGGTTCTCTAGACGGCGGGCTTGAGGACGGCTTCACCCTTGTGCCAGTTGCAGGGGCAGAGTTCGTCCGTTTGCAGGGCATCGAGCACGCGCATGACCTCCTGCGGGTTGCGCCCCACCGAAAGGTCGTTGACCGCGACGAAGCGGATGGCGTCCTGGGGATCCACAATAAAGGTGGCGCGCTGGGCCACGCCTTCGCTTGGATCGAGAATGCCCAACGAGGCGCACAACTCGCGCTTGATGTCCGCCAGCATGGGGAAAGGCAGGTTCTTCAAATCGGGATGATGTTCCCGCCAGGCCAGGTGCACAAACTCCGAATCGGTGCTGCCACCGAGTACCTGCGCGTCGCGATCCCGGAACTCCTGATTGAGCTTACCGAAGGCCGCGATCTCGGTGGGGCAGACAAACGTGAAATCCTTGGGCCAGAAGAAATAGACCTTCCACTTTCCGTGGAAACTCTTGTCCGTGATCTTCTGGAACGTCTTACCCTGCTCGAGGCTCACGGTCGCCTGCAGGGAAAAGGAGGGAAACTTCTCGCCAACGCCTAACAATGTACGATTCTCCACTTCCTATGGATGCAGCCGGTCGATTTTGGCCGCGAGAATAAAGTCGCTTTCCGTCAATCCGTCGATTTTATGGGTCCAGGTCCGGATATCCACTTTGCCCCAGGAGAGGCACAAGTCGGGATGATGCCCCTCCTGCTCGGCCACGGCGCCGACGCGGTTCACGAAATCGAGCGCCGTACGGAAATCCGGGAAGGTGAAGTTGCGAGCCAGGTGATGACCCTCGACCACCTCCCAACCGGGGGCTTGGTCTTTCAACTTTTCCAATTCCTCTCCCTGAAGAGGCGGTACGCCGCCGCGGCAGGGGACACAGTGCTTATCGGCCAGGCTCATACCTCATCCTCCTTCGGGGCCGGAATCTCCGCAATCCGCGCATGTGCCGGGGCGCACAATTGCGGATGCCCGCGCGCGCAGCGTGATCTCGAGCGTGTTCCACTCCCCCGCCGGTTTGTAAGGCCGCGCCTTGGCCTGGGTCATGGAATACAACACCCCGGTGCAGTGGTACTCGTCGCCCGATTCATCGATCTGCACCTCGATCCCCTTGTTTATGGCGTCGTCCTCGGACTTCGGCTCCGCCGGGATGCGGATGAACACGCCGGAATTCGCCGTTCGGTCGTTGACTTTGTACACCACCCGCAGCGTGGCGTCGCCGATCTTCTCGCGGGTGTACCAGAGGTCGTCCTCCGGAGCGTCGGGAACCGTCACCAGCATTCCGTCGCGCACCACGAAGCCGGGCTTCTCGGAGGATGGCGCTCCTTCATGGCGCGGCATTCTGGCCCAGCCCGCCAGGTCCACGCCGTTGAACAGGGGCGCCTCCGCGGCCGCCAGGGGCGCCGCGGCCACCAGTAGAAACGCGAGCAGTTGTCTCATATCAAGAAGGTACAACGCGGCGGAGCCGGACTGGCATTCGGCGCCCGTGGGGGCAAGCATGCCCGGCCCGCCCGGCCCGCGCGGGTAGGGCGGGCTATGAGGCCTGCCCCGCTTATTCCAGCCTCAAAGCATCCATGGGGTTGATAGCCGCGGCCCGACTATCCGGGCTCCTAGCGAGCTTGTGCGCCACCGGGGGCTTGCGGGACCACCGTCGCCCCGCTGGGCGGCTCCTGAATCTTGAAGATGATGATGTCTCCGAAGCCGACCCTCAGGTATAGCTTGTGCGGGGCCGGCGTTCCCTGGAAGAACTGATGGCCAAACAGCCGCTTGCGTTCCGTGTGCCCTGGGAACTCGGATATCACCTCACCGATCTTGCTTTTGGCGTCGATATCGTAAAGGCCCGCCTGAGGGAGGTTCAGGGTGATCAATCCGTCACGGACGGTGGCGCGGATGTCGGCCGTCATATCGGTGACGTGCACTTCCCCCGTGGCGTGATCCACCGCCAGCGCGGCGTTCCTGGGAGCCTTGATGCGGTACTCCAGATCGAAGCCGGTGGCCGGTCCCAGCAGCCGGGCGGGCGACAGGCGCCGGCGCCGGGGGTAAACCGTCGCGATGACGAGGTCCGCGCCCTGAGGCGCCACCGAAACCTTGACCTTGTCTAACTCGCGCGACGCCTTTTCGCGGTCCCGGGATGCGTATTCGGCGGTGGTCGATTGGATGGTGGTGATTTCGACATCGGGCCTGTCCCACCCCTCGACCGTAAGCTCTCCGATGGAATTGACCAGCCGAAGCTGGCCTCCCGCGGGCAAAGCCACCGTCTCGGTATGGGTTACCTGCACTTTCTGCTTGAGGTCGTCGTCCGCGAAGAGCAGACAACCGATCCCCAATAACACCGCCAGTGTTCGCATCATATAGCTTGCTGTCCCCTCGCTTCCTCCGCGGCCGGCAGATGGTCGCTGGGGCGCGCCCACCAGGCGTAGAACGTCGGCAGCAGGAAGGTGCTCATCACCAAGTCTACGATCAAACCGCCAACGATAACAATGGCGAAGGGCCGCTGCGAGTCCGAGCCGATGGCATGGGACATCGCCGCCGGCAACATGCCCAGAGTGGCCACCAACATGGCCATCATGATAGGCCGAAGCGTTCTTACCGCTCCTTGAATCGCCGCTTCCTCGATGGAATGCCCGCGCGCGCGGAATTGGTTGATATACTCCACCATGATCACGCCGGTCTGAACACAAACGCCGAATAATGCCAGAAAGCCGACGCCCGACGAGACGCTGAGGTGCGTCCCCGTGAAGTACAGCGCCAGCAGACCTCCCAGGGGGGCCACGGCGAGGTTGACCAGGTTCAGGGACGCCCACTTGGCGGAACCAAAGGCCCCATAAATGATCATGAAGATGAAGAAAACGGTCAAGGGGATGATAATTGCCAGCCGCGCCTGGGATCTCTTCTGACCCTCATATTCGCCCTCCCAGTTGATGTGATAGCCGCGCGGGAGCTGAACCTGCCTCTTTACTTTTTCCATCGCCTCTTCGACGGCGCCGCCCAGGCCGCGGTCGCGGACGCTGTACTTGATGGGGACATACCGCTCGTTCGATTCCCGGTAGATCTCGGAGCCTTCGTCCCGCTCTTCGAGTTTGCAAAGCTGGCCGAGGGAAACCCGCTCGCCGGTGGGGGCCAGCAGCCGGATGTTCTGGATGGCCTCCTTGGTGTTGCGGAACTGGGGAAGATAGCGCATCACCAGGTCGTAGCGCGCCTCGCCTTGCAATACCTGAGTGAGCGCGTTCCCGCCCACGGCGGTATTGATGGCGTCCTGAACGTCGGCGACGTTGATTTGATGGCGCGCGGCCTGCTCGCGATCCACCACGAAGTTGTCATTGGGCTGTCCGGTCACTCGAAAAACGCCCAGGTCCGTAATTCCCCTGACGGCGCCCATAACAGCGGCGATCTGCCTGGCTTTGTCCTCGAGGACGCGCAAATCCTCGCCATAGATCTTGGTGGCAAGCTGCCCCTTGACCCCGCTGATGGCTTCTTCAACGTCGTCGGCGATGGGCTGGGAGAAGCCCCAGTTCGCTCCCGGCAACTTCTCCAGCTCGCGGTCCATGGAGGCGATGAGCTCGTCTTTGTTCCGGTGAAACGCCGGGCGCCACCGCTCTCTGGGCTTCAGATCCACGAAGTACTCCGTATTGAAGAAACCGGTGGTGTCCTCACCGTCGTCCGGACGTCCGGTTTGACTGGAACATTGGGTGGCTTCGGGAAAAGAACACAGGATGATGCGGGCCTGATTCGCGAGCCGGATGGCTTCGGTGGGTCCGGTGCTGGGCGCCAGCGTGCCGCGCACCCACAGCGCGCCTTCATCCAGGTGCGGCAGAAATTCCGAACCGATCCTTTCGCCTTGCATCAGCCAGAAGCAGCACCCCACCGCGGCCGCGCACACCGCGACCATCGACCAATGGTGACGGACAGTCCAGGTGACGGCGTATTCGTATAGCCGGGTGATCCACTCCAGCGCCGGATTCCGCCATTCGCGCGTCCCTTTGCGGAAGAACAAGCTCGCCAGCACCGGAGCGATGGTCATCGAGAATATCACCGCGCCCAAAAGCGCGAATGCCACGGTCCAGGCCATGGGCCGGAAGAGCCTGCCTTCCACCCGCTGCAGGGTGAAGATAGGCAGGTACGCGGTGATGATAATCGTAATCGCGTAGAACACCGGCCTCTGCACTTCGTGAGCGGCGGCCCGAATCCGGTCCGGGATGCTTCTCGACGATTCGTCGCTCCTACCCAGATGCCGGACGATGTTCTCCACCATGATGACCGTGCCGTCCACTATCATTCCGAAATCCAAGGCTCCCAGCGACAAGAGGTTCGCCGGAACGTGCCTGAGATCCAGGCAAATGGAGGCGAACAACAGGGAGAATGGAATGGTCATGGCGACGATGAGGGCGGCGCGCACATTCCCCACGAACAGGATCAGAACAATAGTGACCAGGATCACTCCCTCCGTGAGATTGTGAAGCACTGTGCCGGTGGTGTAGCGCACCAGGTCGCTGCGGTCGCGGAGCGGGACGATCTTCACTCCGGCGGGCAGGATGTGATCGTTCAGCTCGGCGACCTTCTTGTGAACGCCTTGCAATGCCGCATCCGCCTCGGCGTCCTTGCGCAGGGGCAGGGTGCCCATGACCACGTCGTCGTCGTCGATGAGCCGTCCGTCCTCGAGGCGCGTCGACCGGCCAACCCGACCCAGGCGTATCTTGGGGCCTTGTGACACTTCGGCGATATCCCGAATATGGAGCGGCGTGCCGTTCTTGGCCAGAATCACGGTGTTCTCGATATCGTGCACGTTCCGCACCAGACCGACTTCCCGGACGTTGACCTGCTGCTGGCCGGCTTCGATAAAACTGCCGCCGGCGTTGCCGTTGTTGTTAGTAAGTTGTTGCTCCACCTGGCCGATGCTGAGCCCGTACGCGATCAGCTTATCGGGGTCCACGCGAACCTGGTATTCACGCGTGGGGCCGCCGAAACTCTGGACATCCACGATGTTGGGAACGGCCTTGAAATTCTTCTCCACCACCCAGTCTTCGATGGACTTCAACTCCATGGCGTCGTAGGCCGGGTTGGCGCTGCGCAGAGTGTAGACATAGATCAAGCCCGCGGGACTCCAATCCGTGCCCAGTTGCGGTACAACGCCGGGCGGAAGAGTGACCTGCGAAAGCCGCTCGAGGCTCCGCTCGCGGTTCTTGAAGTTCTCTTCCGCGTCGTCGAAAATGAGCCTCACGTCGGAGAGACCGAACAGCGAGAACGAGCGCAAATGGGTCACGCCCGGGATGCCGTTCATCGCGATCTCCAGCGGAATCGTGACTTGCTGCTCGATCTGTTCGGCGGAGATTCCCGGCCACTGGGCAATCACCTCGACGTAGTTGTCGGCCACGTCGGGATAAGCTTCGATGGGAAGCACGTGGAAGGCGACGATCCCCGCGCCCACCAGCAGCAGCGCGAACGCCAAAACGAAAGGGCGCTGATTCAGGGCGAAGTCGACTACTCGGCGAATCATTTATTGCTCCACCGTGTTCTGGAAGACCAGCGCGCCCGCCACCACCTGGTCGCCGGGCTTGAGGCCGGAAATCACCTCCTGCATGTCGCCGGGCAACATGCTCCCGGCGGCTATTTCCTGCCGCCGGAAGCGGCCGTTTCCCAACGGCGTGTAAACCCACTCGCGGTCGTGAAGATGCAGAATGGCGGTGGCCGGAACGGTGGCGCGGCGTTCCCTGGTTTCGCCGTGGAACGTCGCGGTGACGAACATCCCCACCCGCATGAGGCCTGGATTCTCCACTTCCAGGCGGACTTTGGTGGTGCGGATGTTGGGATCCATGATGGGCATGATGGCGCTGATCCGCCCTTTGAGAACGCGCTCCGGATAAGCGGCCAGATGTATGTCCGCGTACTCGCCGATGTGAACCTGCGCCATGTTGTTCTCCCACACATCGCAGATAATCCAGACTCGCGACATGTCGGAAATGGTGAACGGGTTCGGCGGCGTCAGCGCCTGGACGCCCGATTGGTCGGTGATTTGCTGATCCGTGATGGTTCCCGACACCGGTGCGAAAACTTCCACGATGCTGGTGGGATGGTCCGGGTCGGCGCCGAGCAATTGCAGATGTTCCTTAGTCGTCTCGAGGACCACGAGGGCGTCGTCGGCGGCGTTCTGGGCGATTTCCTGAGCGCTCTTGGAAGTCGCCCCATGCTCGAACAGGATGTTGGCGCGGTCGAGCTGGATCTTGGTCAATTGCGCGTTCTTTACGGCCTGGCGGTATTCGGAAAACGCGCCCGAGATATCCGTGCTGCGCACTTTGAACAGGAGCTGGCCCTTTTTGACTTCATCACCCAGCCGGGCGTCGATTTCCACGATGCGCCCGGTGGCGAGCGACGGCACCGGAACCTGCCGCGAGACGTCGGGACTCACCACTCCGGTGGCGTTCAGCTCCGGCGCGGCCACGTGTTCGCCCGCCGCCGCCAGGGGAAACCGCTCCGGGTGATCCACCTGGAAGTTGCTCGAATCCATGTCGGGCTGGACGGTGGTGGGCGCTGGACCGGCTTCCACGTTCTCCTGCGCCGTCACCTTTCTCTCGCATCCGGCGGAGAAAAGGGCCAGACCCAAGCACACAGTCGCTTCGAAAATCAAGCGGACGATTCATTGCACAACCTCCCGGCCCGCGGCCATGTTCATTTGCGCCGCGGCCGTCAAGTACGCGCCGACCAGGTTCAAGTAAGCCAATCGAGTGTCGCGATAGGCCTTCTCCGCATCCAGGAAATCGAGCAGAGACGCGCCTCCGTTGCGGAAGGAAAAGGCCGTTCGGTCGCGAACGTCGGTCGCCAGCGGCAGGTACTTGGCCTTGTACGGCCGCAGAAGATTCAGGTTCTGAACCAGGGTCCAGTAAGCGGAATCCACGTCGCCGAAAACCAGCGCCTGGTTGGCGTCCCTCAATCGTTCGTTGCGGCCGATGTCGACCTGCGTTCGCGCTTTCTCGCCTTGATTCCGGTCGAAGATACGCAAGGGAATCGAGACGCTCACCCCGAAGTAAACCGGGATGGGCGGATTGCGGGCGAAGTCGGCGGTGAACGTGGGGTCGGTCGAGCCGTTGGCAACCGCCAACTGGTGCGAGATCCTGGCCAGCTCCACGCTCTGCGCGGCAGCCTTCAGGTCCGGCCGCGCGTCCAGGGCGATGTTCCGGAATTCCTCGAGGGGTCTCAAATCGTCGATAAAATCAAACGGTCCGGAGACATCGAAACGATCGATCTGCGTCCGGTCGTCCAAAAGCATCAAAAGCTGGATCTTGGCCGTCCGGAGATTCACCAGCGCGGTTTCGAAGTCGGATTCAAACTGAACGCGCTGCAGCTCCAGGCGATTCAGATCCACCTGCGCGATATCGCCGGCCTGGAAGCGGGTGCGGCTCACGTCGAGCTCCCGGTCCCAGTAGTCCAGGTTCTCTCTGGCATTCTGAAGCACGGCTTTGCCTTGCAGTGTTTGTACGAACGCGCTCCGCAGGTTAAACACCAGGCCGCGCTCCTGGTTCAAGTAAGTCGATTCCGCGATGGAAGTGGCTTCCCTGGCCTGGTCCCGCCGCAGCTCCCGCTTGCCTCCGCGCTCGTGCAGATAACCGAGCGATCCGTACGGCAGCGCGTAGGTCAGCGGCCGGTAGACATCCTGGCCGGAGCCGCTCAACACGGTGGCGAACGGATTGATTTGATCGATGGTTCCGGTCAAGCTCGGGTTCGGCCGCAGGTAGGCTGTGATCTCGGCCGCCCGCGACTCATCGATGTTGATCCGAGCCGCCTTCAGGGTGGGGTTCGAAGCCGCGAACCTATCCTTGATCTGCTGCCAGGTGAAGGCGGTTTGGGCGAAAACCGTGGCCGGCAGGAGGCCCGCGATGAGAAGCCCACGGCAGGCGCCAAGCCGCGAGATCCGCTTAGGGTTTGGATGAACCGCCGTGTTCGATGTCGTTCTCTTCATAGCGCACCCGGTCGAAAACAATGAGGGATAATAAGCTCCGCATCTCCAAAAACTCCTTATGAAACAACCAACGCCCGCCACCGCTCCGAACGCAGGGTCCGGGCGGCGCGTGGCCAAACTACGGCAAGGTTGTTCTTAGGCGGTGGGTGGAGCGCGCCCGGGGCGGCAGACAACGGTGCGGGTGAAGACGTCCGGATGGGTGGTGGTCAGGGTCTCAAAGCAGAACGAAGCCGGAGGCGGCGCGAATCCGCCCATCTGCTCATAGTGCTCCAGCGATACCAGCAGCCGGATCAGTTGCTGGCTGGTCTTTTCCTGGGGATCCTCCGTGGGAACGCTGCCGAAGCCGCCGCCGCCGCCGAGGTGGCCCAGCCGGCCGTCAAGCAGCGAGTAGGTGAACATGTCGTCGGCATCGGAGACGGGGGCGAACAGCGCCGCCGATACCACCAGCAGCGCGGAAATCCGGCGAAGGCGGGCGCCCGGGCAGGAAACGGCGCGGGCTTCGTCAAGCGCCAGCCAGACCAGCGCAGCCACACTGATCCCCAGCCATAGGAGGGTGAGGCCGCTGTCCAGCAGTAAAGACATAACTCCTTCTCAGCATAGCGCCGTGGCGCTATGCCGAAGCACTCGCGACGGCTTCGATCACCGCCTGTTCCACGGCTTTGGTCACCGCCGCGAGGGGCTGGCTGCCATCCACTTTGCGGACCGCCGCTTCGCCATACCAGGCCACAATCGGGCCGGTCAGCTCCTCGTAGGCCCGCATACGCTGGCGGATGGTGGCCTCCTGGTCGTCCACCCGCGTGAGCAGGTCCGCTCCATCGTCGTCGCACTTCCCTGCCACGCGCGGCGGCTGGGAAAGCAGGTTATAGATGCGCAGGCACTGAGGGCACTGCCGGCGCGCCGTCAGCCGCGCCACCAGCGCTTCGGTGGGGACGTCCAGGAAAATCACCACCGGCTGGGGCAGTCCTCGCTCGCGCAACAGTCCGGCGAAATGCTCCGCCTGGGGCACGGTGCGCGGGTAGCCGTCCAGCAGAAAACCTCCGGCGCAATCGGGCTGCGCAATGCGGTTGGCCACAATCCCATTGGTGATCTCGTCGGTGATGAGACCGCCCGAGGCCATAATGGCGGACGCCATCTTGCCCAACTCGGTCCCCGCCTTGCATTCGGCGCGGAACATTTCGCCGGTGGAGATGGCCGGTATGTGGAAACGAGCCGCCAGGAACGCAGCCTGCGTGCCTTTACCGCATCCCGGCGGTCCGAAAAGAAGAAGAATCAACGAAAACCTCCGAAAATCGTGTAATCCGAAGGCTATCGTCTGGCGCGCGGCGCGTCAAGGCTGGGTCCTCCGCCGAGATGCGCCCGGGCGGAGGGAATTCGCGCGGCTCTCGGCGCGCGGGGTTTTTGGGCATTTTGCCCAAAGATCTTCGCCCCAGAAAATAACTCCTTGTATTCCATGGATTTGCGAGCTGGTTTTGGGCAAATTGCCCAAAACGGAGGAATTCGGGTGCTGGGGCGGGAGGGCGATCGATATGCGAAAGCGTCTCCACAATCATCGGCAAGACTTGTGGGACCGGCGCTTCCGCCTGCCAACCTCGCCGCCCGCTACAGGTTGGCGTTCGGCTCCATGCTGCGCCACAGGTACCAGCTCGCCACCGTGCAATACGGTCTCCACGCCTGGGCCATGGCTTCCATTTCGGCGGGCGTGGGCAGCGCCTCCAGTCCGTAGGCTTTGCGAATGGCCGCGCGGATGCCCAGGTCGCCCGTGGGCAGCACGTCCAGCCGGCGGAGGGCGAAGATCAGAAACATGTGCACGGTCCACACGCCGATGCCCTTCACCTGGGTCAGGCGCTCGATCACTTCCCGGTCGGGGAGGGCGGCCAGATCCTCGAAGACCAGCGTGCCCTTGCGGACATGCCGCGCCAAGTCGCGAATGTACTCCGTCTTTTGTCTCGAAAGACCCACCGCGCGCATCCGCGTGGGACGCAGTTTCAGGATGCTCTCGGGGGTCAGCGTGCCGCCCGCCGCGACCGCCAGCCGGCCGAAGATGACGTTCGCCACGCGG
This sequence comes from Terriglobia bacterium, assembly GCA_963767595.1. Lineage (GTDB taxonomy): Bacteria > Acidobacteriota > Terriglobia > Bryobacterales > Bryobacteraceae > BOG-224. Next base: position 42,896 of record CAVYEK010000013.1, on the reverse strand, counting down.
CCGCTAAGCTGCTGAAATGTTATAGACTTGACAAGAGTCTCGAAATCCGGGTTGCGGAACTCGATGCGGTACCCGCCCACCCTTTCTATAATTGAGGCAAGCACCGGATCGCTCCGTTTGAGGTGGCTGATGGCTTTGAGCATATTGAAACAGAAGTGCGGCGGGACGCGTCTTGTCCATTGTATCGGGATGCGACCGTTCTTTGCTCTGACACTAGCTCTGGCCGCCGCGCTGCCGGCGCAGACGCCCCAGAAACGCCCGCCGGAGGAAGAAGCCCCGGTGGCCATCAAAGTGGATGTGGACGTGGTCAGCATACTGGCTTCGGTCCGCGACAAACGCGGGGGGTTGGTGGCCAACCTCGAAAAGAACGATTTCTCCGTTCTCGAGGACGGCAAGCCCCAGACCATCAAGTATTTCACGCGGGAAACCGACCTTCCGCTAACGATTGGCCTGCTGATCGACGTCAGCCGCAGCCAGGAAAACCTCATCGAGATCGAGCGCAACGCCGCTTCGGCGTTCTTCTCCCAGGTGCTGCGCCAGAAAGACGAAGCCTTCCTCATCAGCTTCGGCGAAGAGTCCGAATTGCTGCAGGATTACACCAACTCCGCGCGCCTGCTCACCTCGGCCATGCGCGACCTGCGCGTCAGCTCGGGCGTAGGCGGCCTGGGCCCCGGCCCCGTGCCCACCGCCGGCGGGCCGCGCGGCACCGTGCTCTACGACGCCATCTACGTGGCCTCCGACGAGAAGCTGAAAAGCGAGGTGGGGCGCAAGATCATCGTGGTGATCACCGACGGCGTGGACGAAGGCAGTAAGCTGACCGAGAACGACGCCGTCATGGCCGCGCAAAAGGCCGACACGGTGATCTACAGCATCGAATATTCCGACCCCCGGTTCTATGGCGGCGGCTTCGGCATCAGCCTGGGCAGCAGCGGCGGCGGCGTGCTGCGCAAGATGTCCGACGAAACCGGCGGCCACGCCTACCGGGTGGACCGCTCGAACTCGCTCGACAAGATCTTCAACGCGCTGCAGGAAGAGATGCGCAGCCAGTATTTGATCGGCTACACGCCCCTCAACGAAGCCAAGGACGGCTCCTACCGCAAGCTGGAGATCAAGATGACGAACAAAGACTACAAGGCGCAGGCGCGCAAGGGCTATTACGCCATCAAGCCGGAAGGGCGCTGAGTCTTCGACCGCCCGGATGGGTTCGATTGTGGGGCAGCGTGTCAAGCTGCGCGCCGGTTGGAAACCGGCGCGCGGGCGGGTTTTCAACCCGCCGCAGGATGTCATCCTGCCCCACATAAAAAGGAACATGTTCACACGGCCGGAGACCCAGGAACGATCAGGCCAGTTCGAGCCACAGCCGCAGCGCCCGGTCGACCTCTTTGAGTGCGCTGGCGGGGAGGGCGCCGGTGCGACCCGTGACTTTGTCCCTGGGGATCGCAATGACCTTGTCGACCATCACCTGCGACTCGAGTTTCAAGCCCGTGGTTTTCCCGGCCGGCACGGGAATACGAAACAGGGGGGCGTCTTCCAGATGGGTGGTAACCAGGCAGACCACCACACTGGAGTGAGAGCCGTTGAAGAGGTCGGATTGTACGACGACGGCCGGCCTCGGCTTGCCGTAGTCTCCCGGCGCCGCGCAAATGACGACATCGCCGCGCTTCATTTCCATCCCGAAGTGTCCGCCAACCGGTACCAACCGGCGTCATGCTCTTTCCTGGAGACAAGCTCGGATTGACGACGGGCCTCTTCCGCAAGCGAGTGGCGTTCCATGGCGCGCAGGTACTGCGCCAGCGCTTCGATGATGATGGCGTTCTTGGCCTTGCCGGTCCGCCGCGCCGCGTCCGAGAGCTCCCGCCGCAGATCCTGGCTCATCCGGAAACTGGATGTGACGGAGGGCATAATCCAAGTGTAACACCGGTGTGTTGCGATTCCGGGAGTGAGGGAGTTCGTGGCTTGGCCAAGACCTAGCGCTCTGACCGCGTGATTGCTTCCTTAACGCTCCGGGCCGGGCATGCCCGGCCCGCGGCGAGGGAACAAATCAAACGGTCAAGGTCCTAGGTGGGGTACAGTCTTCCAGCTTTCGCCCGTGAGGCGTCAACCGGCTTGTCGAAGCTCCGTTGCGTTTTCGATGGTGACGCGCGGCCGGGCATTCGGGAGCGGAACGGGCAGGCCGTGCTCCTCCAGCAGGCGCACGTGATCGGTCATGCCCCACTTGGCCTGATAGAGACAGTCCTCGACGGAATGTCCGACTCCACTGAACCCTTCCAGGTCGGGTGAGTAAAAAGAGAAAAAGTCGGGCTCTGAAGTGGCCTCGATCACCAGCGAATAGCGCAAGTCGATCATCGGTTCCCTCCCGGCCGGATTCGGGCGGCCTTCAAAATCGCATGGCATGTCCCGGTCGGTACTTCTTTCTGGCCATGGTAGTCGACGCGGATCAGTCCCTCGTGCCCCGGCTTCCAGTAATACCGTACGGAACCCTTCTCTTTGACCGGCCGGAACCCGTCGCTTTCGAGCATGCTCACCAACTCGCTGAACCGCAAAGCTTCTTCGACCTTCTTCCAGTCTACCGCCCCATCTGGAAAACAGGTATGCGGGCGCCCGGTTCCAGTAGGCCACCCGGTTCATTGTCCGTTCATCTCGCATCGCTCACAATAGAATCAGCGTGCGTATCCTGCTGGTGGAGGACGAATCCCGCGTCGCCGGCTTTATCGCCAAGGGCCTGCGCGAGCAGTCCTACGCCGTGGATATCGCCGTGGATGGCGAGGCGGCGCTTTACATGGCCGCGGTCAACGAGTACGATCTGGTGATCCTCGATGTGATGCTGCCGCGCAAGGATGGATGGGCGGTATGCCGCGAGCTGCGCTCCGGCGGGTCGGGCGTCCCCATCCTCATGCTGACCGCGCGCGACGCGGTGGACGACCGGGTGGCCGGCCTGGACGCCGGAGCCGACGATTACCTCGCCAAGCCCTTCGATTTCAAGGAGCTGCTGGCGCGCCTGCGCGCCCTGGGGCGGCGTCCCGCGCCGTTGCGGCGGGATGTTCTAAAAGTCGACGACCTGGCGCTCGATACCGCCTCGCACGCCGTCTCGCGAGGCGGCCGCCCCGTGAGCCTTACCGCCAAGGAATACGCCCTGCTCGAGTTCCTCCTGCTCAATCGGGGCCGCGTGGTGGGGCGCGAGCGCATCGCGCAGCACGTCTGGGACGAGAACTTCGATCCGTTTTCCAACGTCATCGACGTGTATATCAAACGCCTGCGCTCCAAGCTCGATAGCGGCGCGGGCCACCGCCTGATCCACACGCGCCGCGGCGAAGGCTACATGCTCGGCGCCGAACCGGAGGTGGGCGATGAGTCTTGACCAAGTGGGACAGACCATCGTTTTCTGTGGTCTGCCAAGTGTGAAGAGCACACCAGGATTGACAGACGACGAAAACCGATCGTCTGTCCCACAAAGCGTCTGTCCCACAGAGCGCCTATGACCATTCGTAGCTTCCGGCTGCGCCTCACGGCCTGGTATCTGGCGCTGTTCTCGCTGCTGTTCGTGGCCTTCAGCGTGTTCCTCTATGGGGTGCTGTCGGATGGCCTGCGCGAGCGCGTGGATGAGACTCTGGGGTCGGAGGCCGGAACCGCCGCCGGGATGTACGAAGACGAGTTATCGGAGACCCACGGCGACCGCCAGGCGAGCGCCGCGGAAGCCGTGGCCGGAGCGCGTTTCACCGGCACGGTGGTGGCCGTGGTGGCGGAAGGCCGGGTGCTCGCGGCCAGCACGCGGTCTCCGGAAGGCGACCTGGCGGCCGTGGCGGCGCGGGCGGCGGCCGCCGGCCCCGGGACCGTAACCGCGTTTCCGCGGTACGGGAAGTACGGCGCGCGCGCCGCCGCGCGGTGGGCGGGCGACCCCGGCCGGCAGGTCCTGATTCTGGCGCTGGCCCCGCTCGACGCCATCGCCGCCGAGCTGCGTACGGTGCGACGCGCCCTGTTTGTCGCCCTGCCCTTGATTCTGGGGCTGGCGGGGCTGGGCGGGTTTCTGCTCGCCACGCGCAGCCTGGAGCCGCTCGCCTCGATGGCCCGCCAGGCCCACGAGATCGGCGGCAGCAGCCTGCACAAGCGCCTCGAAATCGGCGCCGCCGCGGAAGAGCTCCAGGTCCTGGCCGCCTCCTTCAACGCCCTCCTCTCGCGCCTCGACCAGTCCTTTGAGACCATGCGCCGCTTCGTCGCCGACGCTTCCCACGAGCTGCGCACTCCCCTGGCCGTGATCCGCGGCGAAGCCGACGTGGCCCTCACGCGAGAGCGCGGGGCCGAAGAGTATCGCGAATCGCTGGCCGTCATCCTGGACGAATCGCGCCGTCTTTCCCGGCTGGTGGACGACCTGCTGAACCTGGCGCGCGCCGATAGCGGCCACGTTCCGTTGGTGGTCCGCGAGTTCTATTTCAACGACCTGCTGGCCGAGTGCTGCCGCTCGGCGCTCGCCGCCGCCGCCGCCCGTGACATCCATCTCGAGTGCTTTGCGCCGCGGGACACGCCCTTTCGCGGCGATGAGGACATGCTCCGCCGCCTGGTCATGAACTTGCTCGATAACGCCATCCGCTACACCCCGCGCGGCGGCCAAGTGTCGGCGGCCCTCGAACCATCGCCCGGATATGTTAAGGTCTCGATTTCCGATACCGGAACGGGCATCGCCGCGGAGGATGCGGCGCGCGTTTTCGAGCGCTTCTACCGCGCCGACCAGGCCCGCTCGCGCCAGGATGGCGGCTTTGGCCTGGGCCTTTCCATCGTCCAATGGATCGCCCAGGCGCACCGCGGGACGGTGGAGCTTTCCAGCCAGCCGGGAGCCGGAAGCGTGTTCACGGTAACATTACCCCTCTGATTCATCGTCCTTTCATCTCCGGAATTCCATACTGGTTACTCTCGAATGCCGTCCAAACTGTTTCTCCCGGGCTTGGCGCTCGCGCTTTGCCAGGGCGCCATGGCGCAAAACCCGCCCGCCACGCTGCGCCTCACGCTCGACGACGCCATGGCGCGCGCCCGCGCCAACAGCCCGCAGATCCTCTCCGCCGGCATCGCCACGCTGCTGGCGCGCGAGGATACCGTGCAGGCCAAAGCCGCTCTGCTGCCCGAGGTGAGCTCTTTCAACCAGTTCATCTACACGCAGCCTAACGGCACGTCCTCCGGCGTCTTCGTGTCCAACGACGGGCCGCACGTTTACAACAACCAGGCCGTCGTGCACGGCGATATTTACTCCTTCGGAAAGATCGCCGACTACCGGAAGAGCCAGGTGGCCGAAGCGGTGGCGCGGGCCAAGGTGGAAATCGCCTCCCGCGGCCTGCTGGCCGTGGTGGTGCAGAATTACTACGGGATGGTCTCCGCCGGCCGCAAGCTCGCCAACGCCCAGCAAAGCCTGGCCGAGGCGCGCGAGTTTCTCGATATCACCCAAAAACAGGAGCGCGGCGGCGAGGCGGCGCATTCCGACGTGGTGAAAGCGCAGATCCAGGTGGAGCAGCGCCAGCGCGATTCGCAGGAGGCCCAACTGGGGCTGGACAAAGTCCGCCTGGGCTTCTCGGTTCTCCTGTTTCCCGATTTCCGCCAAGATTTCACGGTGGTGGACGACCTGGATGGCTCCCGGCCGCTTCCGCCCCTGGCCGATGCGCTGAAGCTGGCCGGGGCCAACAACCCCGACATCCGGGCGGCCGAAGCCACCGTCGAAATGCAGAACTGGGAAATCAAGTCCGCCCGCGCGGCCCGGCTGCCTTCGCTCTCTTTCGATTATTTCTTCGGCATCAACGCCAACCAGTTCGCGCTCCATGATCGCGAAGGCTTTCATAACTATGGTTCCGCCGCGCAGATCCAGTTGAATATCCCGGTCTGGACCTGGGGCGCCGCGAGCAGCAAGATCCGGCAGGCCGAGCTGGGTCTCCAACAGGCCCACAACGATCTCGGCTTCACCCAGCGCCAGCTCCTGGCCAACCTCAATGCGTTCTACCTGGAGGCCGACGCCGCCAGTTTCCAGATTGGCTCCTTGCGCCATTCGCTCGATCTGGCGACAGACAGCCTGCGCCTCACCCGGCTGCGCTACCAGGCGGGCGAGGTTTCGGTGCTGGAAGTGGTGGACGCGCAATCCACGCTTGTCGATGCGCGCAACGCCTATGACGACGGCATGGTGCGTTACCGCCTGGCCGTGGCCAACCTTCAAACACTCACGGGGGCGTTTTAGCCAATGCAGAAAGCTACTGTGCATCCACCCACAAGCTCCATCCGTGGCGCACTCCATGCCGGCGCGGTGGGACAGACCATCGTTTTTCGTGGTCTGTCGCGCTGGCTGACGAGGCTTGACAGACCACGAAAAACGATGGTCTGTCCCACTGCCGTCGTCTTGCTCGCCGCAGCCGCGCTGCTGACGCCGGCCTGCTCGAAGAAGGAGGAAAAGGAAACCGAGGCGCCGGCCACCGTGCAGGTCACCGCGGTCACCCAGTCCACCATCCATCGCGTAGTCTCCGGCGATGGCGCCCTGTTTCCCCGCGACCAGGCCTCGGTAATGCCCAAGATCGCCACGCCGGTGGAAAAGTTCCTGGTCAACCGCGGCGACCACGTCAAGGCCGGCCAGCTTCTGGCCGTGCTCGAGAGCCGCGACCTCACCGCCGAGGCCGCCGAGGGCCAGGCGGGGCTCCAGCAGGCCGAATCCAATCTGCGCACCACCTCCGACGCCTCCATTCCCGAATCGGTGGTCAAAGCCGAAACCGACGTCGAATCCGCCCGCGAGACCACCGAAGCCGCCAAAAAGGTGCTGGACGCCCGCCAGGGTCTGTTCAATCAAGGCGCCCTGGCGCAGCGCCAGGTGGATGAGGCGCGCGTCGCCTGGGCGCAGGCCAATGCCCAGTTCCTGTCCGCCCAGGAGCATCTCCGCGTGCTCCAGGGCGTGGCCAAGCTGGAACAGGTGAAGACCGCCACCGCGCAGCAGGCCGGCGCCAAGGCGCACCACGAGACCCTCCAAGCCCAGCTCAGCTATGCCGAGATCCACAGCCCCATCGGCGGGGTGATCGCCGACCGGCCGCTCTATGCCGGAGAGATGGCCACCCCCGGCACGCCGCTGTTGACCGTCATGGATATCTCGCGCGTGGTGGCCCGCGTCAACGTTCCGCAGGCGCAGGCGCTCTCGGTGAAGCCCGGCCAGTCCGCCACCGTCACCATGGTCGATGGCGGTGAGCCGGTGAAGGGCGTGGTGACCGTGGTGAGCCCCGCCACCGACCCCAACAGCACCACCGTTCAGGTTTGGATTCAACTGGAAAATCCCGGCGAACGTCTCAAGCCGGGGGCCAGCGTTCACGCGGCCATCGTCACCGAGGAAGTCCGCAACGCCATGGTGGTTCCGGTGGCCGCCATTCTTCCCGGTGAAGAGGGCGGCACGGCGGTGCTGGTGATCGATTCGGAATCCACGGCCCACTTGCGGCCGGTCGACGTGGGCATTCGCGAGGGCGGCGCCGCGCAGCTCCTCAACGGCGTGCGGCCCGGCGAATCGGTGGTCGTCGTGGGCGGCCTGGGGGTCGAAGACAAGGGCAAGGTGAAAGTCCTCACCCCCAAGGAAGAGGATGAAGAGGTGGACGAGAACGCCCCCATGGCGCCCGCCGGCAAGGACGCGAAGGAAAAATGAGCGATCTTTCGACGCCTCCTCCCGTCGCGCCGGAATCCTCGGACGCGCCCCACTGGACGGCCCGCCACGGCAAGCCCATCATCTTCGTCATCCTCACCATGGTCGCCGTGGGCGCCTACCTGGCGCTCACCATCCCGGTGGCCGTCTTTCCGGAGACCAACTTTCCGCGCATCGTAGTGGGCGTGGATAACGGCGTGTTCCCCATCGACCAGATGCTGGTCACGGTGACCCGGCCGCTGGAAGAGGCCGTCAACACCGTGCCGGGGCTCGAGTACGTGTGGTCGGTCACCAGCCGCGGCACCGCCGAGATCGACCTGTTCTTCTCCTGGAAGGTGGACATGTACCGCACGCTGGAGCTGGTGAACGCGGCGCTGGCCCGCGTTCAGTCCACCTTGCCTCCCACCGCCAAGATCGTGGCCAACCGTCTGACCTTCGCCGCCTTTCCCATCATGGGCTACAGCCTGACCTCGGACAGAGTGCCCCAGACCGACCTCTGGGAGTTGGCCACCTACGTTCTCAAGCCGCGGCTCAACCGCGAGACGGGGGTATCGTCGATCGTGGTACAAGGCGGCCAGCAGCCCGAGTTTCAGGTGGAGCCGGACCCCGCCAAGCTGATCCAGACGGCCACCACGGTTCCCAACATTCTCGATTCCATCGCCCGAACCAACATGATCGATTCGCCGGGCCTCATCGAGATGCAGCACCAACTGGTGCTCAGCCTGGTGAGCGGCCAAACACGCACGCCGGCCGAGATCTCCAACATCGTGGTGAAGACCACCCCCGCCGGCGCGCCTCTGCGCATCGGCGACCTCGCCACGGTTACCCCGTCGGTGATGCCGGTCTATACGATAGTCACCGCCAACGGCAAGCCCGCCGTGCTGCTCAACGTCTACCGGCAGCCGGACAGCAACACCGTGGTGGTGGCCAACGCGGTGCACAGCGAAATCGATAACATCCGCAAGACCCTACCCAAGGGGGTGGAGCTGCAGCCGTTCTACGATCAGTCGGAGCTGGTCAACGACTCCATCGCCAGCGTGCGCGATGCCATCCTGATCGGCCTGGTGCTGGCGTCGCTCATCATGGTGCTGTTCCTGCGCGACTGGGGCACCTCGCTGGTGGCCGGCCTGGTGATTCCCGCCACCATCGCGGTGACGTTCATCGCGCTGCGGCTGATGGACCAGACATTCAACCTGATGACCCTGGGCGGACTGGCGGCCGCGGTCGGCCTGGTGATCGACGATGCCATCGTGGTGGTGGAAAACATCGTGATGCACCGCGATTCGGGTCAATCCCGCGCCGAGGCCATCCGCAGCGCCATCCGCGAGATTCGCGCTCCCCTGGTGGGCTCCACGGTGACGCCCATCGTGGTTTTCCTGCCGCTCATCTCGATGACGGGAGTGAACGGCGTCTTCTTCCGCGCGCTGGCCGTTACGGTCGGCATGGCGCTGCTTACGTCGCTGGCCCTGGCCCTCACCTGGACTCCCACGCTAAGCCATTATCTGATCCGCAAGCGCCGCGGCACGGCGCAGGCCCACCATGACAGCGTGCCGCCCGCGTTCCTGAACGCCTACGCGCGCGTGCTGCGCCTGACCCTGGAGCACCCGCTGGCGCTGGCCCTATTCATCATCGTCCTGATCGGCGGCTCGTACCTCTGCTACCAGCACACCGAATCGGACCTGCTGCCCGTCATGGACGAGGGCGGCTTCATCCTCGACTACATCATGCCCGCCGGCTCCTCGCTCGAAGAGACCAACCGCGTCATCACCGGGGTCGAGAAGATCCTGCGCGCCACCCCGGAAGTGGAAAGCACCTCGCGGCGCACCGGCCTGCAACTCGGCCTGGCGGCCGTGACGGAAGCCAACACCGGCGATATCGCCGTCAAGCTGAAGCGCAACCGCAAGCGCGGCGGCGAAGAGGTGATCGCCGATGTGCGCGCCAAGGTCACGGCGGCGTATCCCGTGCTCGAGGTGGAATTTCCGCAGCTATTGCAGGATATGATCGGCGACCTCACCAGCGCGCCGGAGCCCGTGGTGATCAAGCTTTTCTCGGAGGATCCCGACTTGCTGCGCCAGTGGGCGCCGCAGGTGGCCACCGGTATCGGCAAGATTCCCCGCGTGGTCGATATCGAGAATGGCATCGAGAACACCATCAGCGGACCGGCCCGGGTTTTCAACGTGGACCCGGCGGTGGCCGCGCGCGCCGGCTTTTCGCCCGAGGAAGTGGAACTGGATGCCAGCGCGATTCTGCAAGGCGAGCCCGCTACGGTTCCGGTGGTGGTGAACGACCGCGCCTATAACATCCGCGTGCGCTTCCCCGCCTCGACGCGCGCTTCGCTCGACTCCATCCGCAACACCCCGCTGGTCAGCGGGACCGGCAAGGTGGCCACCATCGGGTCGCTGGCCAACATCGTGGAGATTCCCGGCCAGACCGAAATCCGGCGCGAGAACCTCCAGCGCGCCGTGCAGGTTACCGCCCGCTTCGAAGAGATGAGCCTGAGCGAGGGGATGAAGAAAGTGCAGGCGGCCGTGGCGGGCCTCAACATGCCTCCTTCCATCCGCGTGCAATACGGCGGCCAGTTCGAAGAGAAGCAAAAATCGTTCCAGGCCATGGTGTTCGTGCTGGTTCTGGCCATTGTGCTGGTCTTCATGACCCTGCTCTTCGAATTCGGAGATTTCGCCGCCCCCATCGCCGTCCTGTCCTCCGCCCTGCTTTCCACGTGCGGCGTGTTCCTGGCGCTGTTGATCACGGGCGTCACGTTCAACCTCTCTTCGTTCATGGGCCTGATCATGGTGATCGGCATCGTGGCGAAGAACGGCATTCTGCTGCTGGACGCCGACCAGAGATTCCGGGCGGAGGGCGTTCCCGCGGAAGAAAGCATGATCCGCGCCGGCGAACGCCGCCTGCGTCCCATCATGATGACCGCGCTGGCCACCGTGGCCGGCATGCTTCCCCTGGCCCTCGCCTGGGGAGCCGGCTCGCAAATGTTGCAACCATTAGCCATCGCGGTGATAGGAGGCATTCTCGCCTCGATGGTTCTGTCGCTGGTGGTGACTCCGGCCGTTCACTACTACATAGGAGGCCGGAGAGGTTAGGGCAAGTGGGGCAAGCCGCGGTGTGGGACAGACGATCGGTTTCTGTCGTCTGTCGTTCAGCGCCGGAGGGCTAGACAGACCACGAGAAACGATGGTCTGTCCCGCACGGCCGCGGAATCGTCGCGGATCACAGCGAAATGGATGGGCAGTAATCCTCAAAGGGAGTGTGATATGAAGAAGCTGATTGCAGTAGTTCTCCTAGCCGCCGCGGCCTTCGCCGCCGAAGGCTACAAAGTCCTCAACAAGATCAAGATCGGCGGCGCCGGCGGCTGGGATTACACCGCCCTCGACAACGCCGCCCGGCGCCTGTACGTCTCGCACGGCACGAGCGTCGCGGTGGTCGATCCGGACGCCGGCAAGGTGGTCGGCACGATCCCCGACCTGCACGGCGTTCACGGCATAGCCATAGCCGCGGACCTCAACCGGGGCTTCATTACCAACGGGCAATCCAACAGCGTCACCATCTTCGATCTGAAGACCCTGGCCAAGATCGGCGAGCCGGCGGTCGGCCAGAATCCCGACGCGGTATGCTACGAGTCCAAGACGCAGCGCGTGTTCACGTTTAACGGCCGGTCGAGCGACTCCTCGGTACTCAACGCCAAGACCGGCGAAGTGGTGGCCACCATGCCGCTGGGCGGGAAGCCGGAATTCTGCCAGGCCGACGGCGCGGGCAAACTGTACAACAACCTCGAAGACAAGAGCGAAGTGGTGGAAATCGACGCCGCCAAGCCGTCGGTGACCCGCCGCACTTCCATCCTGCCCTGCGAAGGCCCGTCCGGCCTGGCCATAGATCTCAAGGCCAGGAAGCTCTTCTCGGTCTGCGATAAGACCATGGCGGTGACCGATATCGCCACCATGAAGGTGATTGCCACTCCCAAGATCGGCCAGCGCCCCGACGCGGCTGGTTTCGACCCCGATCTGGGCCTGGCCTTCAGCTCGAACGGGGAGGGCACCTTATCCATAGTCAAGCTGGTGAACGGCAAGTACGACACCGTCGACACCGTGACCACCGAACCCGGCGGCCGCACCATGGCGGTGGACCCCAAGCTGCACCGCGTGTACATCCTTGCCGCGGAGTACGGTCCGCCCCCGGCGGGCGGCGGCCGCGCTCAGACGCTCCCGGACAGTTTCCATGTGCTGGTAGTGGGAAAGTAACTCCCCGGAGCGCTCCGAGGCGGGGACATACGTCGGCGATGAAGCGGGCCGCCGGGAAGTCATGGCGGCCCGAGGCCTTCCCGCTTGCGATGATAGTGGCATGACCGACGCGAGCTGCCCAAAGTGCCTCAAAGAAGATTCCCTGTGCATCTGTGACGGCATCGCGCCAGTCAAAACGAAACTCCACGTCCTCATTCTGCAGCACCCCCAGGAGCCCGACAAGGAGCTTGGCTCGGCGCGCATCGCCCGCCTGGCGCTGGAGAACTCGACCCTGCGGATCGGTCTTTCGTGGCCGAATCTCGCGAAGGCGCTGGGCCGCCCGGCGGCGCACGGAAACTGGGGCGTCTTGTATCTGGGCGGCAGGCGGGAAAAATCGAAGATGGGGCCGGCGGCCGCGCCTCGTCTCGGCGTGGTGACCAAAACCGGCAAGGTCCTGGAGTTCAACGGAGCCGAGATCGAAGGGATCGTCGCGCTCGACGGAACGTGGGCCCAGGCCAAGACCATGTGGTGGCGGAACGCCTGGCTGCTCAAGTTGCGGCGCCTGACGCTCAACCCCCTGCGTCCGTCTCTCTACGGCCGTCTGCGCAGGGAGCCGCGCCGCGAGTGCCTTTCGACCATCGAATCGATCGCCGAAGCGCTCGAGGCGTTGGGCGAGGATGCCGCGGCGTGCGATGCCCTGCGCGCCCATTTTGCGCGGTTGCTGCGGAAGTACAGCGCGCGCGGGGGCGCGTTGTGACGGCGCCCGCGCGAATACGGCGCCAGAATAGAGAAGGACAAGAAAATGTTGTTTATCGACGCCGAGGTGCGGGAATCCAAGATCGCCGGCAACGGCCTGTTCTTGCGGTCGCCGGTCCGCAAGGGCGCCGTCGTCTCGATCCACGCCGCCGGTGCGCAGTTGCTGACTCAGGCCGAATACCTGGAAGAACAGCGCAGAGGCAATGAGCTGGTTACCCGCAGCGGCATTCGCTGGGTCGGGCGCTATTTTCTTCATGCCGGGATGATGCCGGTGGAATCCTTCATCAATCATTCGGACAATCCGACCCTGCTGTATCATTGCGGAGTCAGTTTCGCTTGCCGGGATCTGGGGGCCGGCGACGAGTTGACGATCGACTATACGACGCTTCTGGCCGAGGACGATGTACAGGGCTTCCGCGATGCCGCGACCGGAAAGATGGTATTTGGGCTGCCGCCCAAAGCGGCGCTGCTGAAATCGGCGGAACGCTTAGTCCAGTTACTGCGCCAGCTTGACGATATACCGTGAGGCCGGGTGCGCCGCTCCCACCAGGAGCCAACCGCGCGGGGCTTCGCCTTCGTTCCCAGCCTGGCGGGCCGCGGAGAGCCGCCAGCCGCCTGCACGGCGGGGCGCAACCCGGCCGCGTGCTCCATGTTCGTCTCCGGCGGACTCTTGACACCAATCCAGGCCCTCGGCTACCATAACTTGTAGATCCGCCCCGAAGGAAGTGGTGTGTGCCTTCTCGGATCGACGCTAGGAAATCATATTGCCCACCTTCAATCAACTCGTCCGAAAGGGCCGTCAGCAGCCCCGAAACAAGACTGCCAGCCCCGCGCTGGAAGCCTGTCCGCAGAAGAGAGGCGTCTGCCTTCGCGTCTTCACGCAGACCCCCAAGAAGCCCAACTCCGCATTGCGTAAGGTGGCCCGCGTCAAATTAACCAATGGGATGGAAGTCACCTGCTACGTCCCAGGGGAAGGGCACAACCTGCAGGAGCACTCGGTCGTGCTGATTCGAGGTGGCCGCGTTAAGGACCTTCCGGGTGTCCGCTATCACATCATACGAGGTGGTAAGGACACGGGGGGCGTGGCCAATCGCCGGCAGAGCCGATCGAAATACGGCACCAAGCGGCCCAAGTCTTTCTGACGGGCCGGCGCGGTATCCGCGCAAACGCAAGGTCTCCCAGCTCCGAGGCCGAAGACCGTTCATTCCGGCCGCGCCGGAGGTCCGCCGCCAAAGCGGTAACCTGAGTCAAGTGGACAGCCGGGAAAGATCATCAGGAGACGACCTCATGGAAGATTTGTTCGCGAGTGTGGACTTGGGCGGGACGAAGATCTCGGCCGCTCTGGCGGAAGCCGACGGCCGGTTACTGGCGGAGCGGCAGGTCCCGACCGGATCGCACGAAGGTCCGAACGCCGTTTTGGACCGAATCGCCGTACTGGTGCGCGACCTGGCGGACCGCGCCGGCCGGCGCGTGGCCGCCATCGGCATGGGCGCCCCGGGACTGGTGGACACAGGCCGCGGAGTTACGCTCTTTCTACCGAACCTCCCCACCCAGTGGCGCGGCGTCCCGGTGGCCGGGACGCTTTCGGCCCTCACGGGATGCCCGGTATTCCTGCTCAACGACGCCCGCATGGCCACCCTGGGCGAGTTCACTTACGGCCGCGGCAGGTCCGTGGGCAGCATGATCTTCTTGACCGTGGGCACGGGGATCGGCGGCGGCGTGGTGATCGATCGCAAGTTGCGTCTGGGGCCCCTCGGCGCGGCCGGCGAACTGGGGCACCAGACCATCCAGAGCGACGGCCCGCTGTGCGGCTGCGGCAATCGGGGTTGTCTCGAAACCCTGGCCAGCGGCCCGGCGCTGATCGGCGAAGGCGTCCGGCTCCTGCTATCCGGCCTGGCGCCGGCGCTCCACAAACTGACCGGAGGGAACGTGGCGGCGGTGACTCCCAAGGAGATGGGAGAAGCGGCTCGCGCCGGCGACGCGGCGGTTGGCGCAGCCATCGCCAGGGCCGCCGCCTACCTGGGCATCGGCGTAGCCAATGCGGTAACCGCCATGCATCCCGACATGGTGGTCCTCGGCGGCAGCGTGGCCGCGCTGGGCGACCTGCTGCTCGATCCCATCCGGGCCGTGGTCCGCGAACGGGTCCGCATGTTTCCGGTCGACGAAGTGACCATCGAACGCTCCATTCTGGAAGACAAGGCGGGGCTGCTGGGCGGCATCGCGCTGGCCGCAATTCGCACCCGCGACGCGGGCGATTCGGGGTTCGCCGTTCCCGGGCCCGGCCCGAAGCCGTAACCTGCATCTCGACACGTGTTCGCGTATCCGACAAAGCCTCGCAGCCAAGCGTCGGCATGAGCGCCGACGCGGCAGGCAGGGGCGCCGGCGCCACGCCCGAACACCTATGAAAAGGTCCGGCTACGCTCCCACGGCCGCGCGCCGGTCGATGGACCGCAGCACGCGGTCCAGCTCCGGCTCCTGCACGGGCTTGGGGAGCACGAAGCGGCCGTCGTCCTCGAAATCGGAGCTGAGCTCGGGGTCGTAACCGTCCGAAAGCAGGATGAAGCCGTCGACTCGCGACTGCATCCGCTCGGACAACTCGACCCAGTTCAAACCGGGAGCGTGCACCGAACAGAAGGCCGCGTCGAACCTCATGCGCTGCGCCAGCTCCAGGCCGGTATCGGAGTTGCCCACCGGCACCACGCGGCAGGCGCGGGCGGAGAGCAGTCCGAGCAGGTGACGCTGGGCGGCCTCGTCCGGCTCGATCACCAGGGTTGTCAGAACACGCGAGAGGTCGCCCAGAGGCCCGGCGGCGGCAGCCGCCGTTCGATCGCGGGCCGCGGCCGGCAGCTCGACCTCGAAACGCGGGTCCTGATTGTTCCCGAGTATCAGCCGCACCTCACCGCCGTGCCCGGCCACGACGCTGCGCGCCAAGCCCAGCACGGACTCCGTCTCCTCCGGTTTGCTCGATTCGGGCGGCGCGGTAAACGCAATCTCCACCACCAGGCGCTTGGCCAGCACGCTGGTACGAATGGTGATGAGCTTCTGCGGCGCTTCGGCCAGCGACTGCTCCGCGTGCACCAGCAGATTCAGAAAAGCCTGCTCCAACTGCCCTTCCGATCCCAGCACGTACAACTGCTCGCGCGAGGCCAGGTTCTCCACGCGGATACCGGACGCCTTCCAATCGCTCTCCCGGAACTCCATCAGGCTGCGCAGCAGCGCGGTGATCGAAACCGGGCGAGCCTCGGCCGTCTCCGCTCCGAACGTTACCAGGCGGGCCACGATTCCGGCGGCCTTGTTGGCCTCCGAGGAAATGGCCCCGATCTCGCGCTCGGCCGGTCCCTGGCGCCCCTTTTCCAGCGCCTTGCCGGCCAGCTCGGAAATGGAGGCGAGGGGGGTCCGCAGCTCATTCACCACCCCCGAAATCAGCCGCCCCACGGCCGCCAGTTTCTCGGTTCGGAAAAGCTGCTCCTGCACCGAGCGCTGATCCAGCAGTCGCAGCGCCACTCCGATCTGGTTGCCCAGGTGCTGCGCCAGCGCCTGTTCGTCGGCGGGAAAATCGCGAGCCCGGTCGTCCTGGTCCAGTTCCAGCACCCCCATCACCTCGCCCTGAGTCAGCATGGGCACGAAGAGCAGCGATTGGGGGGCCCGTTCGCCTTCGCCCGGGGAGATGGGGAACGGGCTGCGGGCGATATCCGGGATCACCAGCAGCGTGCGGTAGTGGAAACAGGCCACCGCTCCGGCCGATGTCCCGGCGGGAGGCGAGGAAAGCGAGATCGCCACCGGCTCTCCCCCGCCCTCCACGGCGGCCTCCAGCGTCTTGGTGGCCCGATTGTAGACGTACAGGTGGACGCGGGTGACGCCCAATATTCCGGGAAGCGCCTCGGAGATCCGTTTCAGCAGGGCGCCGGTGGAGGAAGCGCCCAGAATCTCCTCTCCAAGCTGGTAAGTGCTCCGCAGGCGCTCGCGCTGTTTCCGGAGGCGCCGCTCGCGGCCCCACAGGATGTAAGACACGAACAGGAGCACGGTCAAAGCCGAGGCCAGGGTCAGGGGCGGCACGAACCACCCCCGCTCGGTGCGCAGTATGTCGGTTGGGCTGTTCACCAGCAGCTCAAAATAGTGCGTGTAGGGCGGCATGGGGCAGAATTGCAGCGCCACGCCGGTGGCCACCAGCTTGTCCCCTACCCCGAACGTACCCAGTTCCTGCATCCTGGAAACGCCGGGCAGGAAGAGCTTGTAGGGATCTGAGTCGAGATCCAGGAGGATGGAGCCTCCGGCCGTAGTCGGGCTCTTGTCGATCACCCGCCCTTCGGTGCGCACCAATCGCCCCAGGTAGGGCAGGTTCTGAGGAAACTTGTTGAGATCCCTGAGCGAAACCACTACCGGAACGGGCGGCGGCGCGCTGCCCACCACGGCGATTCGCCCGAGCGCCACCACCGGCATTCCCGCCAGCCCGGCCACCACGCCTTGGGCTTCCACATCGTCGCCGGGGCGCAAGGCGTCGAGGGCGGCGCTGCCTTTCGGCGCCTGGATGGCCGCGCCGCCGTCGCCGTCCTGGATGGCAACCAGCGTGTAATCGGGAAAGTGGAACGCGGGCGCCGACACCACTCCGCGCACGATTACGGTTTCCCCCGCCAGCGCGGCGTCGAAGTTGGGGAGCTTGCGCGCCCGCAGATCGGCGCAGGTGACGCGGTCCTGCGCCGTCGCCGGCAGACACGCCGCCGCCAGCGCCAGAATCAGGAACCGGCGCGCGTTCATTGCGCTCCCAGCCATGTTTCCAGTTCCTCGCTCAGGAAGTCGTCAATCGCGATGTCGGCCCCGGGCAGCTCCTCGTACGTGGTCCGCAGGCCCACCACCCGCATGCCGGCGGCGCGCGCCGCTTCCACTCCGGAATAGGAATCCTCGAATACGATGCAGTTGCCCGGCGGCTCCCTAAGCAGCTCCGCGGCGCGCAGGTAGATATCGGGAAACGGCTTGGGCCGCTCCACCTGATGTCCGTTCAGGACTACCCGAAAATACTTCGCCAGCCCCGATTCCTCGAGAACAAACGCGATGTTCTCCGGTTCGGCGTTGCTGGCCAGGGCCATGGGCGCGCTCCGGCGCGCCTCCAGGAACCGGCGCAACCCGGCCGGCAACATGCCGTCCACCTTGCCGGCGATCATCTCCCGGTAAAGCCGCTCTTTGGCGGCGCCGCGGGCGGCTACTTCCGCGGCCGGCAGGCGCTCGCCAAAGAAACCGCGAACGATCTCGTCGTTGCGCCGGCCGTACATGAATCGGTACATCGCCTCGGTGGTCTCCACGCCGTAGCGCCGGTTGAACGCCTTCCAAGCCTCGCGGTGCACCGGGTTGGAGTCGACTATGACCCCATCCATGTCGAAAATCAACGCCAGGCGACGCCGAGGTGGTATCAACCCAGATTGTAGCCGATGGAACACTATGGGATATCTTCCTTGGCGCGAAGATTCTCGCCCAGCCAGCGCAGATAATCCGGCGTCCCCTCCAGAATCGGGATCGCCAGGGTCTCCGGAAGTTCGTAGGAATGGGCCGTGGCGAGCGCCAGGCTCAACTCCGCGAACAACCCGCGCGAGGACTTGACGACCAGCAGGCACTCGTCGGCGGCTTCCACCGCGCCCTTCCAGCGGTAGAAGCTTCGCACCCGGGGGACCACGTTCACGCAGGCAGCCAGCCGCTCCTCCACCAGCAGGCGCGCGAGTTTCTCGCCTTCCTCCAGGCTCGAACAGGTGCTGAGCACAACAATTTTGTCGGTCATATCAAAAAACTTTGATGGCGAATCGCGGGAGCGATGTTACTATTATGTTCCAGGGCCTTAGTACCATGAAAGCGCCTCTTAGCCGCTTCGCCTACGTGATTGCATTGCTGGCGGTGATGAGCTATGCCGTCATGACCCTGAGCGGACCCAGGGGCATTTCCGCCTGGCTCGAAAAGGAACGCCAGATTCAGAGTCTCGAGAAACACAATGGCGACCTGAACCGGGAGAACGAGCGCGCCAGGGACCGCATCGACCGGCTCACCAACAATCCCGACGAACAGGGGCGGGCCGCCCGCGAGCGGCTGAACTACGTCGAGAAGCGCGACAAGGTCTACGTGACCGGCGACCCGGCGCCCGCGGGCCGCTAGTACCCCGACCGTGTGGAACCGTGCGATTGTGGGGCAGCTTGTCAAGCTGCGCGCCGGCGTGGCGTCACGCTATATCCGCAGTACCGCGGCCCCCTGTATGGCGTCGTTCTTGAGCGCGTTGAGGGCTTGGTTGGCCTCCTCCAGGGCGAACTCCCGCACTTCGGTGTGAATCGGGATTTCCGAGGCCAGCTTCAGAAAATCGTCGCCATCCCGGCGGGTGTTATTGGCTACGCTGCGCACGACCCTCTCGTGGTACAGCAGCCCGTAGTCCATGGAGGGTATGGGGCTCATGTGGATGCCGCCGAGCGCCACCACCCCGCCGCGCTTCAACGTGCGCAGGGCCGCGATCACCAGCTCTCCCGCCGGCGCGAAGATCAGGGCGGCGTCCAGCCTGACCGGCGGCTGGTCGAATGAATCGCCGGCCCAGACGGCCCCCAATTCGAGCGCCAGTTTCCGGTGGCGGGCATCGCGCGAAAACGCGTAGACGCCCATCTTCCAGTAGCGCGCCACCTGAATGGCCACATGCGCGGCCGCGCCGAACCCGTACATGCCCAGGCTGCCGCCCGGCGGCGCGCCGGAGAGCCGCAGCGTGCGAAACCCGATAATGCCCGCGCACAGCAGGGGGGCCACGTGCAGGTCGTCGAGGCCCTCCGGCAGCGGGTAGACGAAATCCTGGGGAGCGGCCACGTACCCGGCATAGCCGCCGTCCGCCGTCCAGCCCGTGAACTCCGCCGACTCGCACAGGTTCTCGCGCCCCGAGCGGCAATAGTCGCACACCCCGCAGGTCCGGCGCAGCCAGGCGATTCCCACCCGCGCGCCGGGCTGGAATCGCTCCGCTCCCGCTCCGCGCTCCTCCACCACCCCCACCACCTGATGGCCCGGTATGACCGGCGATCTCCGCGCGGGCAGCTCGCCTTCCACCACGTGCAGGTCCGTGCGGCAAACCCCGCAGGCGTGCACCCTTACCAGAACCTCGCCGTCCGCGGGCTTGGGCTTGGGGATCTCGACCAACCGCAGGGGATTGGTTTCGACCAGGGCGGGCGACTCCAGCAGACAAGCCTTCATGCAGCCATTCTCGCCCGGATTCTCCGGGAGCGCCAATCGGGAGAGGTGGCTATCCACGTGACTCAAGTGAGCGGCTGCGGTCCAAGGTGGGACAGACCATCGTTTTTTGTGGTCTGTCAGGCCCAGGAAGGCCCCGGAGTTGACAGACGACAAAATACGATCGTCTGTCCCACAAGGCCGTTGCCAGGGCGGTGGCCTGAGTCAAGCGGATACCCACCTCGGGAGATTGGCGTTATCGGGGGGGCCACGCTGGTATCTTGAAATCATCCCTTTGAGGGTCTTATGGCGAAACGCATCATGGTTTCCCTGATCGGGGCGGGCATCGGGTCGCTGGTGGGGCTGCTGGCCTCCTTCCTGGGCGGCGGCAATTTGGCGTTGATCCTGGGCGCGGTGGTGGGCGCCATCGTCCCTCTGGCCGTAATGGGTTCCCCGGGCCATTGATTCGGCGCGCCGCTGAATATTTTTGTCGATATTTTACTGGCGGAGGCCAGTCCCGTTTTATAATTGGGCGTCCTTTTGTCACTTGGAGGAAACATGTTCTGCTCCACTTGCGGCGCCTCCGTAAATGAAGGCGTGGCTTTTTGCCCCAATTGCGGCTCCCGAATGCCGGCCGGCGCGCCGCCCGCCCAGCCCTTCTCCGCCGCTCCCCCGCCGGTGGCGTATGGCCCTGCCATGGACTATGCGTCGTGGGGCAACCGCGCGCTTGGCTACATCATCGATAGCCTCCTGGTTGGGTTGGTGATGGGGGCTCTCTGGCTGGTCCTCGCCGGCGCGCTCATCGGGCTCGTCGGGACCCACGCCGGGGGCGGCGTGTGCTGCCTCTTCATCATCCTGTTTCCCCTTTCCACGCTGCTGGTGGGCCTGTATAACCGGGTCTACCTGGTGAGCCAGCGCGGCTATTCCATCGGGCAGGGCGTGGTGAAGGTCAAGGTTGTGGATGCCAGCGGCCAACTTCTGACCCAGGGCACGGCGTTCGTACGGCTGCTGGCGCAGGCGGGCATGGGATTTATTCCGTTCCTACCGCTCTTGGATCTGCTCTGGCCGCTGTGGGACGAGCGCAGGCAAACCCTGCACGACAAGGTCGTGAACTGTTACGTCATCAACAATCCGCAGGCGTGATGGCCGGGCTCGGATCCAGGCCGGGGATGGCCGCCGGGCTGGCCGGCGCCGTCATGATCGCGCAGGCCGTGGTGGCCAGACTGGTATTGCGCGCCGACGATGCCTATGTGTACGTGCTGGGCCGGCGCATCGTGTGGGCCTGCGCTCTGAAGAGCCGGACGGGGCTTCCCTGCCCTACCTGTGGGATGACCCGCAGTCTGGCGCTCAGCCTGCACGGGCAATGGGCGCGGGCCTGGCGCCTGATGCCGGCCGGTCCGGTGGCGCTGGCCGGCCTGCTGGCCCTGGGCGCCGCCCTGCTGGCGCTGGCGGTTTTTCAGCGCCGGGGGGCGCGAAGAGAGGAGGCGCGCGTCCAGCGGTACATCCGGCGCGGCGCTCTGATTTATGCGGCCGCCACCACGGTGGTGTGGATTGCCGGGTGGACCGCCAGTTTTTCCGCGGCCTTGGCCGCGCGGTAAGCCCTCCGGCGTCAAACCGATTTTTTGAGTTGCGCCGGCACCGGCGAAGCAGTAGAGTCTATGGGTGAGGAGTGCTATGGCTTTTTGCGCGAGTTGTGGAGCACAAGTTGAAGGAAAGTTCTGCGCCAAGTGCGGCGCGACCGTGCAGGCGCCCGCCGGGACGCCGCCGGGGACTGGCGCGCCGCCGCCGGGCGCCTATGCAGCGCCGCCCGCGGCCGCCGCGGGTATGACCGACAACGTAGCTTCGTTGCTTTGCTACCTGGTCGGTTTCATCACCGGCATCCTGTTTCTGGTGATCGAGCCTTACAACAAGAACCGGGTGATCCGTTTTCACGCGTTCCAGTCGATTTTTCTGAACGTGGCGCTGATCGCGGTCTACATTGTCCTCGGCATTCTCAGCAGCGTATTGCTGGCGGTGAGTTTCTCGCTGTTCGCATTGATCGGAATCCTGCACCTGCTGATTAATCTGGCCTTCCTAGGGCTGTGGATCTACATGATGATCTCGGCTTACCAAGGCAAGCAGGTGGAACTCCCCGTGATCGGCGCGCTGGCCAGGAAGCAGGCCGGAGCCTAGGCCCTCGACCGCGTGATCTCTTCTTAAAGGCTTCGGGCCGGGCGTGCCCGGCCGCTACATCGCCCGTGGCAGGGGCCGGACATGACCGGCCCGCGCGGTTGGCCGGCGAAAGCGCCTGCCCCACAATTTGGGACAGACGCTTTCGTTTGTCAATACTCCGACAGCCTACGGCCCTTCCGTGCCCGGCTCTTCCGCATCCTGAGGCAACGCGACCATCTCGGGCGGCGGAGGCGTTGGTTCGGGTTCAGGTCCCGGTTCGGCCTTGGCCGTCGCCGCCGCGGCGCGAATCGCCGCCCGCGCCGGTTCGTGGACCGGTTCTCTCAGCGCCACCTCGCACTCGCAACAGTCGCTACAGCTCAGGCACCTCTCGCAAATGTGGTTGTCGCAGGCGTCCTTGGTGCACCGCCGGCAAATCCGGGTGGATTCTTCGCCGCAGATGCTGCACATGAATGGCATGGGTGCGATTACTTCTTCCTCCCCGCGGCGGGCGGAGCCGCCGGCGGCGGCTGAGACATCATGATGGCGCGGCAGCGTTGGGCTTCGCGGTCCATCACTTCGAGCTGCTTCTCGCGTTCCGCCGCCAGGGTCGTCAGGTACTGCCGGAAGCGCTCCCGGTTGGCCCCGTTCTCCGCCGCCAGGCTGGCCAGCGCCTCGGCATCGGCCGCGCTCTGATACTTACGCAGGCCCTCTTCCAGCGACATGAGCATGGAGTCGAGGCCCTCCAGGCGGAAGAACAGCTCGAGCGATTGGGCGAGCCTCTCGGGGTTTTGCGACAGGTCTTTGGCGCCAGTCTCCAGCGCCCTGGCCTGCTGCTTGGAGGATTCCAGTTGCGCCTCGTAGGTCTCCGACGCCCCCTTGGCCACCCACGCCTTGGCGTCCACGCGGTCAAGCTCGGGCAGCAGCCGGCCGGCGTGCGCTCCGATCTCGCCCAGAACCACCGCGATATCCCACTCCGTCTCCAGACCCGCGGGCCGCGCCTGCCCAGCCGCCGGCGGCTGCGTCTGCGCGCCCAGCGCCGCGGCGCAAGCCCACAGAATCCCTATTCGCGAGGCGCGATGCATGTCTCCTTAAATCTAACATGAGACGGACGGACGATCCCTCTTGGCGGGATCGTCCCGAGCGGCGTGCTCTTGCGGGATCGATAAGCTTAATGGCCGGGGGGAGGGCCGGGAGCGCTGGGAGCGCTCGTGGTAGTGGTGGTAGTGGTTCCGGTGGAAGTCGATCCGGGAGCGCCGGGCGCGGTCGGCGTCGTGCCGCCCTTGCCCTTGTCGGCATTCGTGCCGCCGGACGACCCGGGAACGGTGGTCCCGCCGCCGGGCAGCCCCAGGCCCCGATTCCTGTTCAAAATGATCCGGACGAACACGTTTTCCGCCGCCCGGAGCGCCTCGCGAGCCGCCGCGCCCTTGTCGATCTGCTGCAACGCCAGAGGCCGGCCCCGGTAGACGGTGATGGATTCGCCCGGGTTGACCAGAACCGGGTTGCCCGGCGCGGTCAAGTTCAGCACGCCGACCAGTCCCTCGTCGACGCTCACCAGCGTGGTGTCCTCGTCCTCGACGAACACGTCGAATTTGGTTCCGCGAACCGAGATAACCGCCGTGGGACTCGAAACCTTGTTGTGATTCTCAAGCCCGTTCAGGTGCTGGATGAAGACCTTCACGCGACCGATGGTCACATTCAGAAGTTCTTCCAAATTCGTCAAGTGTTCGCGGAACACCACTTTGGAATTGGCAAAGACCTCGAACGTGCTGCCATCGGAGACCTGAAAGAGCGCGTAGCTGTCCGGGCCGGTGACGATGGTCTGTTGGCGTTTGACTATGTCATCCTTGAACAGGGCCTGCAACCCCTGGCCGCCCAGGGCGGATACCTGACCCACCTGCTCGATCACCTTGGCGTTGTAATCCGGCAGACCAGGCTGGGCCAGGCACACCGCGGCGGCGACTGCCACCAGCAGCATACGCACGGTCCGCGATAGCGAATCTGCACGAAGCATACCAAAGCCTATTGAGACCCGATCATCCGCAACGAAAGCCGGCGCGTCAACGTATCAAGTCTAGCACCAAACGTGCTGTGCAACTAGCGGGCCGCAATAAAATTCTGATGACAAGCTGCGGATAACAGTGGGTTTAATTGATAAAGCCGGGTCCGGAATAGAGTAGAATGGAAGTCGTCTGTGTGTCATAACGGAACAGTACGTGTTCCCGTGTGCCTGCTCACCCTGGCATTGGCAGCCGCGCTGGGGCAGGCTCAATCGCGGCCGGATTGGCGCCACATCGGGCCTTCTTCGGCCGAAATACGTCTAGCTTCCGCGGTCACCGGGCCGGTGGTGCGCGTGTGGTTTTCTCCCGGCGATTCAGTGCTCTACGCCCGAACGCGCTCCGGCAAGACCTTTCAGACGGCGGATTTTGAAACCTGGTCCGAGGCGCCCGGCGTGGATCCCCCGGCCCCGCCCGAACAGGTCGAGGCGGCTCGGCTTCCGGAAGCCGGCGCCACCGTGCTGGCCCAGGGCGCCGGCGCCATTTTCGCCCTGAAACAGAACGTCTATCGCTCCCTGGATGGGGGGCGTTCCTGGGAGCCCCTGACCACTTACAAGACCTCGCCGGTGATCGGCGGGGGCCAGCACAGCGTGGCCGTCTCCCGCTCCGAGCCCGATCAAATCGTGGTGGGCAACGATTTCGGCGTCTGGAGAAGCATGGATGGCGGGCTTACCTGGTCCGGGTTGAACCAGTTCCTGCCGAACCTGCCGGTTCGCCGCGTGTTGTCCACGCCGACCGGAACCGCCGGAACGCGCATACAGGTTGAAAACCTGCCACCGCTGGAGCTGCCTCCCGGCGGGGCCGTCTGGGTTCCCGCCGCCGGCGCGTCGCCGGACGCCGAGAGCGCTCAAAGAGGACGGATCGAGGCCGTGCTGGGGACCGCGATTTCGACCTACGCCGCCGCCGGCGCTCAGGTCTACGCCGGGACCGCCGATGGGCGCTTCTGGTTCTCCTCCGACGGCGGCGCCACATTCCAGGACTCCATGTTGCCCGCCGGCGTGACCGGCCCGGTGGAGCGCATCTATGTGGATCCCGACCAGCCGCGCGTGGCAGTGGCCGCGCTGGCCGGCAGCGGCATCCACGTGCTGCGCACGTTCAATGGCGGGGATTTCTGGGATGCCATGGATTCCGACCTCCCCAGCGCGCCGGCGCACTCGATCACCGCCGATCGCGCTTCCGGCGCCGTTTATGTGGCCACCGACAAAGGCGTGTTCTGGGCGGCCACGGACTTGGTGAGCGCCGCCTCGGTCCCGCACTGGACCAATCTCTCCGAGGGCCTGCCGGCCGAGCCTGCCTATGACGTGCGGCTGGACCCGGCGGGCGTTCAGCTCTACGTGGCCGTGGACGGCTACGGGGTTTACGCCACCGCCGCTCCCCACCGGCAGCGCCCGCGGTTGATCAACGCGGCCGATTTCAGCACCCGCCCGGCGGCCCCCGGTTCGCTGGTGATCGTACTGGGCGCGCAGGTCAACTCGGCCGTCGGGGCCGATCTGCCCTACCCGGTGCTGGGCGCGTCGGGCGCCGCCTCGCAAATCCAGGTTCCCTTTGGCGCCGTGGGACCCACGGTGGCGCTGGCGCTCGATACCGGCACGGGCTCGTTTAGCGTGCCGCTCCCGGTGCAGCCCGTGTCGCCCGCCATTTTCCTGATGAGCGACGGCGCTCCCATGCTCTACGACGCCGATAGCGGTCTGCTCCTGGACGGGAGCAACCCGGCGCATTCCAACGGACGGATGCAGATCCTGGCCACCGGCCTGGGGCAGGTTCGCCCCAACTGGCCGGCCGGCCTGCCGGCGCCCCTGACCGATCCTCCCGTTGTGGTGGCGGCGGTTCGAGTATTGCTGGACGGCGCGCCTTTGCAGGTGACGCGCGCTACGCTGGCCCCGGGCTACATTGGTTTCTATCTCATTGAAGTGCAGTTGCCGGTGATGGCGAACTTCGGCAGCTCACAACTTTGGGTGGCGGCCGACGGCCAGGAAAGCAACCGCGTACAGATTGTGATCGAGCCGTAGCGACCCGGGAAACTCAGAGTGGGGCGCCGGTGGCAAGACCACCGGCGTTACGGATTGACCTCGCGGCCCACCGCCAGGCTCAACTGTCCCTCGGCCGTCAGGTAAGCTCCCACCAGGTTGAGGTACGCCACCCGGACCGCGCGGTAGTCGCGCTGCGC
The DNA here is from genome assembly GCA_963767595.1 of Terriglobia bacterium. GTDB lineage: Bacteria > Acidobacteriota > Terriglobia > Bryobacterales > Bryobacteraceae > BOG-224. The sequence goes on along the minus strand of CAVYEK010000013.1, from coordinate 16,724 downwards.
ATCCAGGTAGTCCACCAGCGCCGCCTGCCCGCGCTGGTAGGAAAACGACATCGTATCCCGCACGTCGGTGGCCGTCTTCAGGTACACGTCCCGGTACGGCTTCAGCAGATTGAGGGTGCTGAGTACTGTGAAATAGGCCGAATCGACGTCGCTGAACACTTGCGCCCGCGCCGCGTCCCGCAGCCTCTCGGCGTGCCGGATATCGATCTCCGTGCGCTCCTTCTCCCCCTGGTTCCGGTCGAAGATGCGCAGCGGAATATTCACGCTCACCCCGAAATACAGCGGGATGGGCGGATTGCGCGCAAGATCCACGCCGAAGGTGGGATCCGTCGAGCCGTTGGCCACCGCCAGTTTGTGGTCCGTCTGGGCTTTGTCGACGGCTTCGATGGCCGCCTTCAAGTCCGGCCGCGCTTCCAGGGCGATGGTGTGGAACTCATCGAGCGGCATGGTCTGGTCGGAGAACTCGAACGGCCCGGTCACGTCGAACCGGTCGAGCGGAGTGCGATCGTCCAACAGCATCAGCAGGGTGATCTTGGCGGTGCGCAGATTCACCTGCGCCGTCTCGAAATCCGATTCGTACTGCACCCGCTGCAATAGCAGCCGGTTGAAATCCACCTGCGCGATGTCCCCGGCCCTCAACCGGTCGCGGTTGATGGCCATCTCGCGGTCGAAATATTCCAGGTTTTCCCGGGCGCTCGCCAGCAGGGCTTTGGCTTCCAGCGTTTGCACAAACGCGCTGCGCAGGTTGAATAGCAGATTCCGCTCGAGGTCCAACTGCTGCGCCTGCGCGATGGCGGTCCCCTTGCGCGCGCTCTCCAGGCGCAGTTCCCGCTTGTGCTGCCGCTCGTGGAGATAGTCGAAGGCCACCAGGGGCAGAGCGAGCCCAAACGGGCGGTAGGGGTTTCCGGTAAAGGGGTCGACCTGGTCGAGGGTGGCCGTAAAATTCGGATTCGGACGCAAATAGGCCGTGATCTCCTGGGCCTTGGACTCCTGAATAGCGGTCTGACCCGCCGCCAGCGTCGGATTGCCGGCTTGGAACCTGGTCTTGACCTGCTCCCAGGTCAGCGCCGTCTGGGCGCGGGCGCCCGTCGCGAGGCAAATCGCCGTCAGAAGCCCCATCCGGATATGCCGTGCTGAACTCATCTCACCTCTTCACACCTGCAAAACATCGTCTTCCCGCGCCACCAGCGCATAGAGGACGGGCGAAAGGAAAACCGACAGCAGAAGCCGGGAAGCCAGGCCGCCCACAATCACGATGGCGAACGGCTTCTGCGAATCGCTGCCGATTCCCGTGGACATGGCCGCCGGCAGCAGGCCGAAACAGGCCACCAGGGCCGTCATCATGATGGGCCGAAGCCGCAACAGCGAGGCGTCGAGCGTCGCGGACACGATATCCCTTCCCTCCAGCCGCAGCTTGTTGATGAAGGAATACAGAATCACGCTGGTCTGCACCGCGACGCCCATTAGCGCCACGAATCCCAACATGGACGAGACGCTGAAATTGGTATGCGTGAGCCGCAGCGCCAGCAGGCCGCCCACCGGCTCCGTTACCAGGACGCTGAAGAAAATCACCATGGGGAATTTCAGGTTCCCGTAAAGCGCGAACAGGATCAACAGGATCAGCAGCACCGTCAAAGGAAGAATGACCTTCATCTGCTGCTGCGACGCCAGATACTCCTTGTACTCGCCGCCCCAATCGAACTTATAGCCGATGGGAAGCTCGACCGCCGCATCCACCTTCTTGCGGGCCTCGCCGACGGCCCCCGCCAAGTCCCGCCCTTCCACGCTGAACTGTACGCCGATGTAGCGCGAATTGGACTCGCGGTAGATGAACGACGCGCCGCTCTCCACGCGCACGTCGGCGAACTGGCTCAAAGGCAGGTGCTGTCCGTCGGGCGTGGCGATGAGCAGATTCCGAATGGCGTTTTCGTCGCTGCGGAACGGCTCCTCCATGCGCACCACCAGGTCGAACTGGCGCTCGCCCTGAATCACCTGGGTGGCGGCCTGACCCCCCAGGGCGGTCCCTATGAGCGTATTGACGTCGTCCACATTCAATCCGTAGCGCGCCAGCTTGGCGCGGTCCGGAGTGATGGTCAGGGTGGGCTGCCCCAGCTCCCGCACCACCGTAATCTCGGTAATGCCCGGCGTCTTTTCGAGAATTGCCCGGGTCTGCCTGGCCTTGTCCTCGAGGGTGGCCAGGTCGGAACCGAAGATCTTGACGGCCAGGGCGCTCTTCAGCCCGGTTTCGGCTTCATCCACGGCGTCCTCGGCGGGCTGGGTGTAGTTGAAGATCACGCCGGGAAACACGGCCAGCTTCTTCTGCACCGCCTCGATCAGCTCCGGCTTGCTGTGAATCGCCCCGCTCCACGCCTTGTCCTGGTACGGTTTCAAGCCCACGTAGAATTCGTTGTTGAAGAACCCGGTGGGGTCGGTGCCGTCGTCGGGACGCCCTAACTCGTTGGCCACCGTGGTCACCTGCGGAAAGCCCAGCAGGATGTCGCGGATCTGGGGCGAAAGCTTGGAAGCTTCCTCGAAGGAGATGGTGTACGGAGCGGTGGCGCGCACCCACAGCGCGCCTTCATCGAGGTGCGGCATGAATTCCGCGCCGATGTACGGTATCAGCATCAGGGAGCTGCCGAAGACCGTCAGGACCAGAGCCACCGTGACCAGCCGGTTTCGCAGACACCATCCGAGAGCCCTCCCGTACAGCTTATGGCGGACCCATTCGTAGACCGGCACCTCGGGTTCGCGCACGTGCTTACGCAGGAAAAAGGCGCACAGCACGGGCAGCAGGGTGAGGGCGCAGAACAGCGAACCCAGCAGCGCGAACGACATGGTGTCCGCCATGGGCTGGAAAAGCCGTCCCGAGGGTCCGGTCAGCACATAAATCGGCACATACCCCGCGATGATCACCCCAATCGCGTAGAAGATGGGCCGCTCCACGTCGTGCGCCGCGTTGCGGATGACCTCGATCAGGTTGTACCGCTGGCCATGCCGCGCCGCCAGCTCGCGGAAGATGTTCTCCACCATCACCACCGACCCATCCACGATAATTCCGAAATCGATGGCGCCGATGGAAAGCAGGTTGGCCGGAATGTGCCGCCAATCCAGGCATATGAAGGAGAACAGCAAGGCGAACGGAATGGTGACGGCCACGATCAGAGCGGTGCGCACGCTGAACAGAAACAACCCCAGGATGACCAGCACCAGCAGCATGCCGCGCAACAGGTTGTGCTCCACCGTGCGCGTGGTTTCCGCGATGAGTCCCTGGCGGTCGTAGTACGGGACCACCTTCACGTCCGGCGGCAGCACGTGCTGGTTCAGATCCTGGGTCATGGCTTCGACGCGTTTCAAAATCACCTGCGCCTGCTCGCCCACCCGCATCAGGATGACGCCTTCCACGGCTTCGTCCTGGCGCATATATCCGAACTGACCGAGGCGCGGCGCGTAGCCGATCTGAACCTTGGCGAGATCCTTGACGTAGACCGGGATCCCGCCCTTTTCGCTCACCACGATGTTGCCGATATCCGCCGTGTCGCGAATCAGTCCCAAACCGCGGATGTAATAGAATTGCCCGCCCTGGGAGTAGAAGCCGCCGCCGGAATTGGCGTTATTGCCGCCGAGCTGCTGGGAAATCTGCGGCACGGTGACGCCGTAGGCGAACAGCTTGTGGGGGTCCAGCAATACCTGGTACTGCATGGTGGTGCCGCCCAGCCCGGAGTCGTCGGCCACCCCTTGTATGGAGCGGTAGTGGCGTTCGAGCACCCAATCCTCGATGGTCTTGAGCTCCTGCGGCGAACGGTCGGGGCTCTGCAGCACGTAGCGGTAGATCAACCCGCTGGGGCTGTACAAGGGCGAGAGACTGGGGGTCAAACCCGCCGGCAACTGGGCGTCCCCCATGCGCTCGAAGGCCTGCTCGCGTACGAAGTACGGGTCGGTCCCATACTCGAAATTCATGGCGATAAAGGAAAGGCCATAGCGCGAAATCGAGCGCAGAGAATCCAGGCGCGGTATGCCGTTCAGCTCGATTTCCACCGGAATGGTGATCAGGCGCTCGATTTCCTCCGGCGCGTGTCCCGGCCACTGGGTGATGAGCTCGACGTGCGGCGGCGAAAGATCCGGATAAGCGTCGATGGGCAGGTTTTGAAACGACCACACGCCCCAAGCCATGAGGGCCAAGGAGGCGACCACGATCATGAACGGCTGCCGGAGCGCGAAAGAGACGAGTCGGGCGATCATCGGGTCTCCGCCTTATTGGATACTGCTCGCGAATTGAATGAACAGGCTGCCATCGGACACCACGTTGTCACGGTCGGTAAGTCCGCCGGTGATGGCCACCATGCCGTCCTGCTGCGCCCCGATGGTCACCGGCCGCTGCGCGAACCTGCCCGGTTCCACCTGGACGTAGACCATGGGCTCATTCTTGTCGTCGCGCAACACGGCGGAAACCGGAACCGCCATCACATGGCTTTGCGTGCTGGCGCCGATCACCGCGTCCACGAACATGTCCTTCTTCAACAGCTCCTTGGGATTCTGGGTGACAATGCGGACCGGCGTGGTGCGGGTGGCCGGATCGACAAACGCGCCGATATACGCCACCGTTCCGCGGAAATTCCCGTTGAAGGACGGATTGGTTTCCTCCACCGCGTCGCCCACCCGCACGAGGGGCAGATCGCGGTCGAAAACATGACCTTGCACCCAGACCGTGGAAACGTCGCTGATCATGAAACAAACCGTGGAGCCGGCCTGAATGAACATACCGGGAGAAACCAGCTTCTGTACCACCACGCCGGAAATCGGCGAGCGCACCGCCAGCTCCGCGCGAATGGCCGTGCCTTGCTGTTCGGCTTCGTCGATCTCCTGCCCAGTGATGCCGAAAATCCGGAGCGCCTGAAGGCTGTTCTGCACGTCGGTGCGGGCGTCGTTATAGGTGGCCTCGCTCGCTTCGTAGTCCTTGATGGCGATGGCCCCGCGGTCCAGCAGCTCCTTCATCCGGTCCACCACCCGCTTGGCCAGGGCTTCCTGGTTGCGCGCCTTGCGGTAGGCCGCGGTGGCGTTCGCCACGTCCGGACTGGATACGTACAGCAGGGGATCACCCGCCTTTACGGGCGTGCCGGTGTCCACCAGGATTCGCGCAATCGGCCCATTCACTTGGGTGATCGCCTGGGTGGTATGGTCGGCGTCCCAATCCACCGTGCCGGTGGTGTGGACCGCCACCGGCCAGTTCATCCGGCGCACGGGAACCACGCGCAAGCGCGCAAGCTGGTCCTGCGGCAGGGTGAACAATCCGGGTTGCGCGGCCTTGGCCTCATCCGACGCCGTGGCCTGAGTCTGTTTCGCACCCACGCAGGCCGCCTGCGTCCCCATCAGCGCCAGAAGGGACGCGCACAGGCAGGCCGCGCCGGGCTCGAGCATCGATATCCGCATGATGCCTCCTCTCATCTATCCTTGTTTGGTGCGATCACCCGGCCCAGGCGCCGGCGTGCGGGCCGGCGGCGGGCCGCCTATCGATGAATGAGGAATTATGCGGGAGGAGCGCGCGAAGAACCGGCCGGCGCGTGCGGCGCCCGCGGCGCGCTCAGGTCGGCCGGCGCGTCCAGCCAAACCATCGAGAGCGCCGGCATGGAGAAGCTGCACGCGGGCTGAAGGAATGGGAGCGGGCCAAAGTGGCACAGCCAGCAGAACTGCGCGGGGGAGTGCGCATGCCCGCAGGAAAGGGGAGCCGCCTGGACGCAGATAACCGCGGCCACCAGCAGCGCGATCCAAAAACACTCTCGGGCGCGAGCCTTCGTCATCGACCTGTGTTCTATTATAAGCGGCGCACTTCCACTCTTTGACGCGAAAGCGTCAGCTAATGAAACGACGCGCGAACCCCAGGGCCGGGTTACCGGGAATCACGCGGCGGGTTCAACCTGTCGGCCCTGACCGGGAGTCGTTTCAGGTATCCGGCGGCGCCGCTAACCTTGGGCTGAAATCGTACGTCTTAGCAGTTGGATGAGACGGAGAGTTACCCTCGTAGGAATCGTGGCGCTGGGACTGGCGGGTATGGCTGCCCGTTCCACGCCGGTATACGGCCAGCTCGCGGCGTCGGCGCGGACCTTCCAGCGCTGCGTCAACCGCCTGAAGACCAGCGGAGGGTCGCTCAGCCCGATCGAGCGCTTCGTGTTCAGCCTGATCCTGGCGAATGGTGATTCCGCGCACAGTCGGACTCCAGGTACGGCCCCGCGGAGCCGTACCTGAGTCGGGCGGGCGATTCTACTGCTTCTTGGCGGGCGCCTTCTTCGCGCCAGTGCCGGCCTTCTTCGCGGGCGCAACCGTGCAAGGATCGGTCTTCAAGCCATCAATCTTGGCCTTTTCGATATCGAGCGTCAGCATGAACGGGTCCTTGGTGAAGGCCGAGGGCACCGCGCCTTCGAACACAATTTCCGTGCCCGCGGTGGGCTTGCCGGTCAGGGCGGCGTCCAGTTTCAACGTAATTTCGGCGGTGAGGGTGCTCTTCTGATCCGGCTCGGGCACGGCCACCAGGAGGGTCTTTGACCGGCACTCGGGCGTGCCGCCCATTACCTGGCCCTTGAGCTTCGGCATCGCGGCGTCTTTCAACTGGCTGGCGAAAGTCTGATCGGCATCCCCGGTTTCGAGCATCCCCTTGATCTTCATCCACATGGCCAGTTCCGGATACTGCGTCTCGAATTGCTTCTGCTTCTCCGCGTCGATCTCCGAGGCGGTCTTGATCTTGAAGTCGGGCGGGGGGGTGGGCGAGGTCAGCGCCAGTTGCTTGAGCTGATCGAGCCCTTCATCGCTGCCGTGGAACCCGGTGTACAAGTTCTTCAGGTAGCCTTCCAACCTGGTGCGGGTGGCGGCATCGGGGATTCCGCTCTTGGCCGGATCCATCGCCAGGTAGCGGGCTACATAATACATCCCTTCCGGCCTCTTCTCCGCATTGGCCTGCTGGATGATCGAGAGGCCCAGGGAGTAAGTGATCGAGCCGTTGTCCGGATAGTCCTTCAGCGCCTGCCGGAACGCCTGTTCGGCGCCCGGGAAGTCCTTCTTCGCGTAAGCTTGGTTCCCCGGATACGCCGCTATGTAGACCAGGGTAGCCAGGGCGTCATGCTCCACCTGGGCTCGAACCTGCGCCCACTTCGCGTCAGGAACGCTGGCCGCCTTGTTTGCCGGGGCGAAATACACCGGAATATACGCCTGAAGTTCCTTGGTTGCCTTCTGGCCCAGGGCAAGCTGCGCGGGCGTGGGGTCCTTCGGCAAGGGAATGCTCGCCGTCATCGCATAGAGCGCCTGCAAGATGTTCGCCGGCTCCTTCAGCGTGGCTTTCAGGTCCTTGGCCTCCAGTTGGGCGCCGTATTCCAGCACCTTGTCCGGTTGCGGCGGCTGCAAATTTGCGTACGCCTGCATGAAGAACAACAGCCGGTCGTCTTTCCAATCCGATTCCGGATACTTCTGCGTCCAGGTGTTCAGATCCGTCACGGCCTTTGGGTAATTTGGCTTGGCATTGTCCAAGTCGATCATGACCGCGTTGGCGATCTCGTATTCGCCCGTATCCTTGGGCTTCTTTTCCGCCGGAGCCGCCGGCTGGGCCGCCGGCTGGTCCGCCGTCTGGCCGGCTTGCGCCGCCGGCGTCAGCGCGCTGGCGTGTCCGGCCGTCCCCGCCATGAGGACGAAACCCAGTGCGGCCGCTGCCGCTATCCCAGTCAACGTTCTAATAAAGTTCTGCACCTACGCCTCCTGCCTGTTCCCGATTCTCACCGATTGGGCGGCTGAACCAATTCGCAAACCCCGGCGCCCGGCCAACCGGGGCGCCGCGCCGGCCGGCACTTGCGGAGTATAGCCGAACCACGGTCATGGCGCAACCTATTCGACGCCGTTTCGATGCGCCGGGTTCCGAACCACAAATAATAGCAGATCAACGCTATGCTGGAAGACTCCCGCCATGCGATATCTCGATCTGGCGATTATTCTGGTGTACCTGGCCGGGATCACCTGGTTTGGCGCCCGTTTCCGCCACCGGCAGAAGAGCTTGCGAGACTACTTCCTGGGCGGCCGCTCGGCCCCCTGGTGGGCCATCGGCCTCTCCATCGTGTCGGCCGAAACCAGCACGCTCACCATCATCAGCACGCCGGCCCTGGCTTTTGCCGGGAATCTCGGGTTCCTGCAACTGGCGATCGGCTACCTTCTGGGCAGGATTGTGATTTCGGCCCTTCTGCTGCCGCACTATTTCCGCGGCGAGCTGTTTACGGCCTATGAATTGATGCGGCGCCGGTTCGGCGAGCGGATTCGCAAGCTCACCGCCTGCATTTTTCTGGTGACCCGCGCCCTGGCGGAAGGCGTGCGGGTAGCGGCCATCGCCATCGTGATTTCGGTGGTGCTGGGAGTCGGGCAGACGGCCGCTATCGTCCTTATCGTGGTCCTGACCCTTTTCTACACCTTCGAAGGCGGCATGACGGCGGTCATCTGGACCGACGTGATTCAGATGAGCCTCTACGTCTCCGGCGCGCTGGTGAGCTTCTTCGTCCTTCTGGGCCGCATTCCCGGCGGCTGGGGGCACGTCGCGGCGGTGGCGGGGGCGGCCCACAAACTCGCCGTGTTCGATTTCCGATTCGCACCTACCATGGAGTTTTTCGCGCGTAAATACACATTCTGGGCGGCGCTGGCCGGCGGCTGCTTCCTCACCACCGCCAGCCACGGGACCGACCAGCTCATGGTGCAGCGCCTGCTGGCCGCGCGCAGTGAACGGCAGGGCCGCGCGGCGCTGCTCGTCAGTTGGGTGGTAATCGCGTTCCAGTTCACCCTCTTCCTGCTGATCGGCGTGGCTCTCTGGGTGTTCTATCGGGACGGCGCTCTCACCCCGCCGGCCAGGCTCGACCAGATCTATCCGCGTTTCATATGGAACAGCCTGCCGCCGGGCGTGGCGGGCCTGGCGGTAGCGGCCATCCTGGCGGCCGCCATGGCCAACCTCAGCGCCGCCCTCAATTCGCTTTCCTCCACCACCGTGGTGGATTTCTTTCACGCGCGGGAGCGGGGGGTGAAGGAATCGCGCTCGCTGGCGCTGGCGCGCATCGCCACCGTGGCATGGGGGGTGGTCTTGCTTCCCATAGCGGTCGAAGCCAGCCATTCGCAATCGGTGCTGGAGACCGGGCTGACCATCGCGTCCATCCCGTCGGGCGTTCTGCTGGGAGTGTTCCTGCTGGGCGTGCTCACCCGGAAACCGCGCGAGCGCGCCGCCATGGTTGGCGTGGCGGCGGGGTTGGCGGCCATTCTTTACGTGGTATTCGCCACGGCCATCGCGTTCACCTGGTATGTGCCCATCGGCGCGCTGGTCACGTTTTCGGCGGCGATGGCGGCGTCATGGTGTGGGACGGACGATCGGTTTCCGTCGTCTGTCGGGCGCGACGAGGACCCCGGAACCGACAGACGACGGAAACCGATCGTCTGTCCCACACCACCCAAGTAAAGCTGGTTGAAACAATATGACGAAATCCCGTGAAATTGAATTGAAGCGCGTGCTGGGTCCATGGGCGGCGGCCTCCATCGTGGTCGGCACCATGATCGGCAGCGGCATTTTCCTGGTGCCGCGCACCATGATTCGCGGCGTGGGAACCGCGAACCTGGTGGCGGCCGTGTGGATCGTGGGCGGCCTGCTCTCGCTGGCCGGGGCGCTCAGCTATGCCGAGCTGGCGGCGGCGCTTCCCGAAGCGGGAGGCGAATATGCTTATCTGCGCGAGGCCTATGGCCCGTTGTGGGGGTTTTTGTACAGTTGGACGCAAATGTGGGTGGCCAAAAGCGGCTCCATCGCCACCCTGGCCACGGGTTTTTTCGTTTATCTGGCGAATTTCTTCCCGGCGTTGGAAAAAACCTTTTATGCGCTGCCGCTGCCCCTTGGTCCGCGCGGCGGGCCGCTCGAGCTCCGGTACGGGCAGTTGTTCGCCATGGCGCTCATTCTGCTGCTGGGATGGTTGAATTATCACGGCGTGAAAACCGGCGGCGACCTGCAGGTGGCGGTCACCGCGTTAAAACTCGCCCTTATCGGCTTCATCATCGTCGCGGGCCTGGCGTTCGGAGAGGCCCACCCGCCCTCGCCGGCGCCGGCGGCCGCTTTGTCGTTCGCGGGTTTCATCGCCGCGCTGGTGGCCGCGCTGTGGGCCTACGACGGATGGAACAACGTGAGCATGGTCGCTGGCGAGATCCGCGACCCCCAACGCAATCTGCCGCGCGCCCTCATCTGGGGGACGGCTGGAGTAATCGCCATTTATCTGCTCGCCAGCGGCGCGTATTTTCACGTCCTCTCCGCCTCCCAGGTGGCCTCCAGCGACCGCGTGGCGGCGGAAATGATGCGCCGCATTGCCAGCGGCTGGGGCGCGGCCGCCGTTTCGGCGGCGGCCATGATCAGCATCTTCGCCGCGCTCAATGGTTCCATTCTCTCGGGCTCGCGCGTGCCCTATGCCGCCGCGCGAGAAGGTTACTTCTTTCCGGCCATCGCGCGCGTCTCGCCGAAATATCGCACTCCGGGGGTCGCCATTCTGGCGTTGTGCGCCTGGGCCGCCGTGCTGGCGCTCTCCGGCAAATTCGACGATCTTTTTAATCTGGTGATCTTCGCGAGCTGGATTTTATATGGAATGACCGCGGCGGCTGTATTGGTTCTGCGGAAAAAAAGACCTGATTTACCCCGTCCGTATCGCACCCTGGGGTATCCGGTCGTCCCGATTTTGTTTATTCTGGCTTCGCTCGTGCTGGTTTGCGCCACCGCCGTTCAGCGCCCGCGAGAGTCCGCGATAGGGATTTGTCTAATTGTTCTAGGACTACCGTTCTATTTCTACTGGAAGAGGCGTCGTGACCCTTCAATTTAGGGTATTAGTACTACTGAAACTTAAGTACCACTAAATACTCCTATGGTGAATAAATAGAAATAAACTCTTGTAAATATCTATTGATAGAGCGAAAATTGGGATGGATACAAGCAGGAAACCATTAGGAGACTCGGGCCATGGATGTCAGCAAGATTCTTACTGAGCTGAGGGACGAAAGGCAACAGATCGAAGAAGCGATCCTGAGCTTGGAGCGGCTCGCGCGGGGCCGCGGCCGGCGGCGTGGGCGGCCACCGGCCTGGATGTCGGAGATCGCCGCCAAACAACGCGGCCGTCCGCCCGGGAGTAAGAACAAGACCGCCGAGGCCGACGCCGCGTTGCCCAAGAGCGCGGCGGTAGCGTAACCAAGCGGAAGACAAGTTCACAAAAGGCCGGGGACCCGCAATAGTCCCCGGCCTTTTGTATTACCACCCATCGATTCCTAGAGCGCCGCGACCATCCCACCCCGCGTGGGGCGGACCTGCGGTCTGCCTCGCCGGCGTTCTTCCGCCACCCTATAACTCCCGCGGCGCTTCACCGAGTTTGATCGCGACATCCAGCTTCCGGCCGCCGCGGTACACCGTCAGCGTCAGAGTATCGCCGCCACGCTTGCGGCTCAGCACGCGTTGCAGCGCGTCGTTGCTGGTCATCGGCTGCCCGTCCGCCGCCACGATCAGATCGCCGCCCACGCCGATCTGGTAGGTCCAGTCCACGATCACGGAACGGGTGGGCCCGCGCAGGCCCGCCTCATCGGCGGCCGATCCGGGCTCCACCTGCTGGATGAGCAGACCTCCCTCTCGGGGCAGTTTCAGTTGTTCGGCCAGGTCGCCGTCAATCGGCAGCGCGCGGATGCCGATGGGCGCCGGGCGCGAGATGTTGCCGCTCTTCTCGAACTCTTCGAGCATCGCCTTGGCGCGGCCGATGGGCAGCGCGAATCCGATGCCGATGTTCCCTTGCGGGCCGTAGATGGCGGTGTTGATCCCGATCACGGAGCCGTGCGAATCGAGCAGCGGGCCGCCGCTGTTGCCCGGGTTGATGGCCGCGTCGGTCTGGATCATGCCCTCCAGGCGCCCGCCTTCTTCGGTCTGAATGCTGCGGTCGAGAGAACTTACCACGCCGGTGGTCAGGGTACCGCCGAACTGCCCGAATGGATTGCCTATGGCCAGCACTTTCTGTCCCACCACCAGCGAATCGGCGTTTCCCAGCGGCAGCGTCGGCAGCTTGCGATCGGCGTCGATCTTGAGCAGCGCCAGGTCCGAACGCCCATCGATCCCCAGTACGTGCGCGCGATAGACCTTCTTATCGCTCAGGGTAACGGTGACCTGCTGCGCGCCTTTCACCACGTGAGAATTGGTGAGAATTTCGCCGCTCTGCTTGATAATGAAGCCCGAGCCGGCGCCATCCGCCCACCCGCCGAAGAACCAGTCCTGCTGGTAGACCTTGGAAGTGATGTTGACCGTGGCGTCGCGCGCGCCCTTGTAGATGTCGATGTTATTCTGCTCGTCCGCAGTGTAGGCCGTGGCGGCCGAGGCCGGTTCGGACCATAGCGGCCCGGAGCTTCCTCGCCTCAGCCACCGGCCGAAATCCCAGCCCGGTCCGGAGGTGACATAGAGAAAACCGGCCACCAGAATGGCGGCCCAGAGAAATGGTCGCAAGGCTCTCATGATTCGATTCTCCGCAAGGCATCATATACCATCCGGGTTTGCCGCAGCGTGTTCTCCTTTTCCCCGGATGTATCGATGACGAAATGCGCGTATTTTCGTTTTTCCTCAAGCGGCATTTGGCGGCCCAGCCGGGCCCGCACATCCGCCTCGAGCGCGCCGGGCCGGCGCATGGCCCTCTCCAACTGCTGCTCCTGGTCGCACGTCACCAGGATGACCCGGTCGAAGCGCTTGTAACTGCCGGTTTCGATGAGGATGGCGGCTTCCACCACGGCGATGCCATGCGGCTGCGCGGCGGCGAACTCCGCGATCAGGCTTTCCTCGCGGCGAACCACCGGCGGATGCACCAGGCGGTTGAGCGTGGCCAGTTTTCGGGGATCGCCGAAGGCCAGCGCGGCCAGCTTCGCGCGCTCGATCCGGCCGCCGTCATCGAGGATCTCCGGACCGAACTCGCGAACCACGCTGTCGTAGGCCTCCGCTCCGGGCTGGAGGACGGCATGTCCCAGGTCGTCGGCGCCGATCAACAGGCACCCCAGGCCGGCCAGGGCTTCACCCACGAACGTCTTACCGCAGGCCAGGCCGCCGGTAAGGCCGACCCTCAACATAGCGCGGCCCGGCGCTCGGCCGCCGCCACGGCGTTGGCCATGAGCATGGCGACAGTGAGCAGTCCCACGCCTCCGGGCACGGGCGTGTAGGCCCCGGCTTTGAGAACCACGTCGCAAGGGTCCACGTCCCCCACCAGCACGCTGCCTCTTTTATCGAATATCGCTAGCTTTTCCGGAGAATTGCGGAAAATGCGCGCCACATCGGCGCGCAAATCCAGGCGATTCATACCTACGTCGATCACCGTGGCGCCCGGTTTGATGAAATCGCCCGTAATCATGGCCGCGCGGCCGATGGCCGCTACCAGGATATCCGCCTCCCGGCATACCGCCGGCAGGTCGGGCGTCCTGGAATGGCAGATGGTGACGGTGGCGTGCTCGTGCAGCAGCAGCAGCGCCGCCGGTTTTCCCACGATGTCGCTGCGGCCCACCACCACCGCGCGTTTCCCGGCCATAGCCATGCCGTTGCGCTTCAGTAGCTCGATAATGCCCGCCGGGGTGCACGCGCGCGGCCCCGGCAGCGCCGCCACCAGCTTTCCCACGTTGCACGGGTGGAATCCATCCACGTCCTTTTCCGGGTCCACGGCCATGAGAATGCGCTTGGAATCCACCTGCGCGGGCAGCGGAAGCTGTACCAGAATGCCGTCGATATCGGCGCGCGCGTTCAGCCGCTCCACCAGCGCCAGCACCTCTTCGGTGGCGATGCTGTCGGCCGGGGTGAGCGTTTCCGAGTAGATCCCCAGATCCCGACAGGCCTTCATTTTGTTGCGAACGTAGATCTCGGAAGCCGGGTGATGACCGGCCAGAATTACGGCGAGCCCGGGCGGGCGCCCCTTGGCCGCCAGCGCGGCGACGCGCGGTTTCAGTTCGGCGATAATCTCATCGCGAACGCGATTTCCATCGAGAATGCGCGGCATTCCCTCTAATAATAGCGTGCGTCGGAGAGTGCGACGCCCGGGGGGGAAAGCTTTGACGCAGAGACGCTGAGACGCTGAGAAATTCTAGAGAGGAAGAGGAATTCGAAAGAGGAGAGGGAGGATCGCGCGAGTACTGCTGGGAGAGCGCCGCGCAACTCGGTTTCTCTGTTTCTCTCATCTCCTTTTTTCTCTTCTCTGTCTTCTTGAATTTCTCCGCGTCTCCGCGTCTCCGCGTCAAAGTGTTCTCCGCGTCCTCGGAAGCCTCATAGGCCCCCCGGAGCCGTGTTGTATCATAGGATTTTCTTCATGCAGGCTTTACTGGAAACGCTCCAACCGGGCGAACAGGACTGGGACTTGGCGCGCGCCATCGATCCGGCGCGGCTGCCGGCGCATATCGCCATCATCATGGACGGCAACGGCCGGTGGGCCGGCCTGCGCCGTCTGCCGCGCGTGGCCGGCCACCAGGCCGGCATCGGGGCCGTCCGCAGCACGGTGGAAACCTGCGCGCGCCTGGGCGTCAAGGCGCTCACGGTATACGCGTTTTCCATCGAGAACTGGAAGCGGCCCAGGGGCGAAGTGGAGACCCTGTGGCGGCTGCTGCGGTACTATCTCCGGCAGGAACTTCCGGTTCTGCAAAAGAACGATATCCGGCTGCAAGCCATCGGCCGGCTGGACGCGCTGGCTCCCCAAGTGCGGCGGGAACTCGATTCCGCCGTGGAAGCCACCTCCGCCAATCGCGGCATGCTGTTCAACCTGGCCATCAACTACGGCGGGCGCGCCGAGATCGTGGACGCCGTCAACGCCATCCTGGATATGGCGCGCCTGGACGGCAGCATAGCGAGTCTGAAATTCGACGAGGATCAGATCTCCACCAGCCTTTACACCGCCGCGTGCCCCGATCCCGATCTGCTGATCCGCACCTCGGGCGAAATGCGCATCAGCAACTTCCTGTTGTGGCAAATCGCCTACGCGGAGTTGTACATTACCGAGACGCTGTGGCCCGATTTCTCGCGCACGGACCTGCTGCGGGCGGTCCTCGAATACCAGAAACGCGACCGCCGCTACGGCGGCCTGAGCGGCGCGCCGGAGAGTGCGCCGGTCAACGGGGCGGCCACCCCGCCCGATCCGAAGCTGCTCGAAGCGCTGCGTCCGGCATGAAACGGATCCTGACCGCGGCCGCGCTTGTTCCCGCAGTCGTGTACGTAGTGCTGTTCGCCAACTTCTGGGTGTTCCTGGCGGTGGTGATCGCGGTCGCCGCGCTCTGCTACCACGAGTACAACGGCATCGCCGCGGCGTACGGCTTCGGCGCGCCCGGGCCGCTGGGCTACGGTTTTGGGCTGCTGCTGCTGGTTTGGGAAGGCGACGCCTGGGCCCTGGCGGTGGCCGCCGCGCTGGTGGCGCTGGTTATGGCCATGCGCGAGCGGGATCTGGCCAACACCCTGCCCCGCGCCGCGCTGCTGCTGTTCGGCGCGCTGTATGTGTTCGGCTGCTGGAAGTGCGCGCTGCCGCTGCGCCAGAGCAATCCGCACTGGCTGATGTACGCCCTGCTTCTGAACTGGGCCGGCGACGCGGGCGCATACTATGTGGGCCGGGCGTGGGGCGCGCACAAGATGGCCCCGCGGGTGAGTCCCCAGAAATCCTGGGAGGGCGCGGCGGCATCGGTGGTGGTCTCCACGGCCGTGGCCGGAGCGTACCTGGCGTATTTCGTTGGCGTGGCCATTCCGCAAGCCATCGCGCTCACCGTGGCGGCCAACGCGGCCGGGCAGCTTGGCGACCTGGCCGAATCCGCCATGAAGCGCGGCGCCGGGGTGAAGGATAGCAGCGGCCTTCTGCCCGGCCATGGCGGCATGCTCGACCGGGTGGACAGCACCCTGTTTGCGCTGCCCGTGATCTACGCGTATCTGAAGATTGTGGGATAAGCCTCCTGGCTTGTCGATCCGAGCGAAGCTCGGACATGACACGCCGACGGCAAGACCGCCGACGGCAAGACCGTCGGCGCCACCGGGCTGTACCGCTACAATGGAGAAATCGTGCCCCTTACCTGCTACTTGGACGCCTTTTCGGGAATCAGCGGCGATATGCTGGTCGGCGCGCTGGCCGACGCCGGCGCGGACCAGACCGCCATCGCCGGCGCCATCGGCTCGCTCGACGCCGGCGCGGTCGTCTCGTTTGAGAAAGTGAAGCGCGGCGGCATCGGCGCCACGAAATATCACGTGCACGTCGAGCACACCCACGTTCACCGGCACTTGTCCCACATCGTCAAAATGATCGAGAAGGCCGAGGCCGCCCCGCGCGCGAAACGCGATGCCATCGCGGTGTTTCAGCGCCTGGGCGAGGCGGAGGCGCAGGTCCACCAGGTTCCCATCGAGAAAGTGCACTTTCATGAAGTGGGCGCGGCCGATTCCATCGCCGATATCGTCGGGGCCTGCGTGGCGTTCCACCTGCTCGGGGTGGAGAGCATCGTTTGTTCGCCCCTCAACGTGGGCGGCGGGACGGTCAAGACGGAACACGGAATGCTGCCCGTGCCCGCGCCCGCCACCGCGCTCCTGCTGGTGAATGCCCCGGTGTACTCGCGCGGTCCGGCGGTGGAATTGACCACCCCCACCGGGGCCGCCCTGGCCGTCACCCTGGCCAGATCCTTCGGAGTGCTGCCGCCCATGAAAGTGGCGCGCATGGGTTACGGCGCCGGAG
>CAVYEK010000012.1:0-115206 GCA_963767595.1 Terriglobia bacterium | reverse complement strand
CTGAGTGACTTCTTTCACAAAGAAGAGTGGCGAGAACAGAGAGTTGTTCTCAGCTTCATTCGAGACCTCTGGCAACAAATACCAGTACCCCTACAACCGAATCAAGCTGCGATTAGTTAGCAGGTACTTAGTGTCCGGATGAGCTATCTGCCTGAGCGGGTGTGCAGTGACCTGTAGGGTGCGTCAGAGATAGTAAGTGTTATTAGCGGACGGGTATCTTAAAACATAAGACGCCGGTGGAGCGATGCGGGTTGCACGAAAGGTAGTCCTGGACGGCCAGCAGGTTGAGATGTTGCAGCAGCGCGCTCGGGCGCGGTCGCTGCCGGCGCGCGTGGTCGAGCGGGCGCGCATCATTCTGCGGGCCGCGGCTGGGTTGCAGGATAAGGAGATTGCGGCCCAACTGGGGATTACGGCGGAGAAGGCGGCGCGCTGGCGCCGTCGATTCCTGGAGCTGGGCTTGGCCGCGTTGGAGAAGGACGCTCCGCGTCCTGGCCGCAACCCCAAGATCACGGGCGCAAAGATCCGGGAAGTAGTGGACAAAACCGTGCAGGAGAGGCCCGAGGGGAATACTCACTGGAGCACACGAACCATGGCCAAAGCCGCGGGGGTGAGCGAATCCACCGTGCGGCGGATCTGGCGGGCGCATGGGTTGAAGCCGAGTTCGGGGTGTTCCTCCGATAATCCGCAATCCGTATGACGCGGCGGGGGCGAAGGGGTGTTTTCCCTAGCCCGACCTTCTCGCGGACACTCGGCCGTGAGAACGTGGCGCACGCACTCGTGCGTAATGCCGCATAGTTTTCATAACAAGAACAAAACACGAGGCTTATGTTTTCGTGGCGCACGCTTCAGCGTGCAGCGGCGAGCTTCAGCTCGCCGTCAGCGCTGATCGTGGGCGGCGAGCTTCAGCTCGCCGTCAGCGCTGATCGTGGGCTGAAGCCCACGACGGCACGCTGAAGCGTGCGCCACGTAAAATCAATAGCTTACAGGCCAATTATGAAAACTATGTGGCATTGCGCACTCGTGCGTGCCGCGTCGGCGCCCATGCCGACGCCGCGGCTCGACGGAGTGTCCGCACCCCCGAACGTGTCGAGAAGAGTCTCGACACGGCACGCACGAGTGCGTGCGCCACATCTATGCAGGCCAGGCCCAATACTGTTCACTGAATCGCTGCTCTCTTCCGTGGCGCAGCCTCTCAGGCTGCCGCGTCGAGACTCGTCTCGACGCTTGGTGGCGGAGGGAGCGCCAGACTCGACACGAGTGTCGAGTCGGCAGGCTGAGAGCCTGCGCCACGGAGGAGCAGGCGTGCATTGAGGCTAGGCCTGATTTCGTCCCGTACCGGGCGAAAAGACGCTGAGCGGCGGGGTGGGCGTGTTCGGCCCGCTGCATTCGTCCGGCATTCCTCGAAGAACGCCGGCAAGGATGCCGACGTGGCAGCCTGGAAGGCCGCTCTACGAATCGAGCGCGATGGTTTTGTTCAATTCGATGCCCTGTGATATGAGCCAGGAAAACTACTCCCGTGAACAGGCCAAGATCTTCGAATGCCTGTCCAGATTGCCGGTGTTTTCTCCATCCGCTCTGCATCTGCTGGGCGTCTCGACCGAAAGCGATTCGGCCATGGAGGCCTTTGCGGAGGCTTTCGGGTCGGATCCGGCGCTGGCCGCCGACCTGCTGGTGGTGGTGAACTCGGGCGTGTTCGCCCCGCGCGGCCACATCGAGACAATTCGCCACGCGCTCACCTTCCTCGGTCTGGATAGAGCCCGGTCGCTGGCCTCCACCATGGCCCTCAAAATCGCCATGCGCAACTTCCGCCACAAGGAACAGGCGCGGCCGGTGTGGGCCCACGGCATCGCCGCCGCCGTGGTGGGCGAGGAGCTGGGGACGGTCCACGGCGTGCCGGGACTCTACACGGCGGCCTTGATGCACGATCTGGGCCGCTTGGGACTGCTGCTGGCCGATGGATCGAGGTACGCGGAAGTCCTCTCGGGGACGTATGCCGATATCGAAGAGTCGAACCGCCTGGAAAGGACGCTTCTGGGCATAGATCACTGCCAGGCCGGAGAAATGCTGGGGCGGACGTGGAACTTTCCCGCCGGACTGCTGGCGAGCATGAGCGCGCACCACGAGATTGTTCCACCGAGCAAGCCGGGGGAGCTGGTCCGGATGGCGTGCCTGGCGGCCGATTCCCTGGGATTTCCGGAAGTGCAGCGGCGCGATGTGGAACGGACGGCGCCGGCGTGGGAGAAGACGGGGCTCTCGCTGGACCACGTCCGGGAGAAGATAACCCAGCGGATGGGGGTGCTGGGCGGATGAGTCGTCTCGACACGTGTTTGCGGTTGTGACAAAGTGTCCGAGCCAAGCGTCGGCACGAGTGCCGACGCGGCAGGCAGGAGTGCCTAATGCCGCATAGTTTTCATAACAAGAACAAAACACGAGGCTTATGTTTTCGTGGCGCACGCTTCAGCGTGCAGCGGCGAGCTTCAGCTCGCCGTCAGCGCTGATCGTGGGCTGAAGCCCACGACGGCACGCTGAAGCGTGCGCCACGTAAAATCAATAGCTTACAGGCCAATTATGAAAACTATGTGGCATTAGGCAGGAGTGCCTGCGCCACGTCACAGCCGAGCGGCTGTGGACTGTTTCCAGGCGGTTCCGGGCGGGTTAGCAACCCGCCGCAGGTTTCCAACCTGCCCCACCATTTCCGGGAGAACTCAGTGGCATTGGGCGCTCGGGCGTGCCGCGTCGACGCTCCTGTCGACGCATCGATGAGTGACATTTTTGCTACAATGTTTTCTGTAAGGAACCCTGACAAGCATGGGCAAGGCGCTTAAGGCTACCAGAACCTTCTCGCTGGACAAAGAGATTCTCGTCGAGGTGAAGCGAACCAAGAGAGACCTGTCGGAAAGCGAAAGGGTGAACCGTCTGTTGCGCGTGGCGCTGGGCCTCGAAAGGCAAGCGGCTCTGGAACAGGAAATCTCCAGCTTCTTTGCGGGCGCGGGGGACGACCGGGCGGAGCGCCGCGCATTCGAATCCGCGTCCATCGCCCCCTGGGGGCGCGACTAATGGCCCGGAAGATCTCCGCCAGCCCCGCCGGGTGGTTTCCCAAACGCGGGGAAGTCTGCCTTTTCGCTCTCGACAAACGGCGCCCCGCCATGGTCGTCTCCTCCGACGCTCTGAATCGTCATTCACTCGATGTATGCGTCGTCCCGATATCCACCGTCGAGCACAAGGCCTTCACTCTGCGGCCACAACTGCGAGCGGGCGAAGGCGGGCTGGACCGGGATTCGTGGGCCAAGTGCGACCAGGTCACGACCGTGGAAAAATCGAGGGCTGTCT
Organism: Terriglobia bacterium; assembly: GCA_963767595.1. GTDB lineage: Bacteria > Acidobacteriota > Terriglobia > Bryobacterales > Bryobacteraceae > BOG-224. Next base: position 111,876 of record CAVYEK010000012.1, on the reverse strand, counting down.
ACCCACCGCTTGGGATTGTGAGAGAACCGGCCCTGGATAGGATTGGACAAGCGATACGGCTGGCGTTGGAGTTGCCCTGAGGCTTGCTTTCGGGAGGGTTGCGGGCCGTCAGCGCACGGCGATGTTGTGCCGCACCACCGCCGCCTGCGCGCCCGCAATTCCGAGATTCATCCAGGCGATGCGGCCATAGAGGTCGGGGCGGTGCCGGAGCACGAGGCGCTCCAGCAGGAAGGACGATCCCACCAGCCCCAGCTTGATGGCTACCGATCCGGCCCCAAACGTGGATCCGGGGCCGGCCACCACGGGGTTGGCTTCCGGACGGCGCCAACTGGAGGCCACGTCGGCGGCGCCCGAGGCCGCCAGGGCTGCCATGGACCAGCGATAGAGCGCGCGGCCGGGCGGGACAGTGGGGCGCGGTTCCACCGTAACCAGAGAGTGCGCCAGGGCGGGGCTCGGCGCCACCAACAGGGGTACGCCCGCCGGGAAGAACGAAGCGGAGGGGGTGGGGTTCACCTGGGCCGCCAGGGAGAATCCAAAGAGGAAGATGGTGAGCAGTCTCATATAGACACACATCGGCCGCGATTCCGGCGCCAATAGATCGAGAAGCGGCGGTTTCCGGACCGGTCCATCCTTACTGTTACCCCCCCCGTGGCGAAGTGTCTACGCTGCCTTTGGTCAGCCCGATTGGCCTGACTTCCGTAATGATAGAACGCTACCACAAGCGCGGCGGAACTTCAAATGCCATTGGGGTGTGCGACAGGAAAGTGGCGGATTCCCGGATTCCGAAGCGAATCGCAGGAATCCAGGCGTAGCCAATACTCAGGGCGCTTCTCCAGCCCGTCAGCCTGCATCTCTCACAGGCGGCCCGAAGACGTGGCGCACGCACTCGTGCGTGCCGTGTCGAGACTTTTCTCGACACGTTCAGGGGCGCCGACAGTCCGTCGAGCTGCGGCGTCGGCATGAGTGCCGACGCGGCACGCATGAGTGCGTAATGCCGCATAGTTTTCATAACAAGAACAAAACACGAGGCTTATGTTTTCGTGGCGCACGCTTCAGCGTGCAGCGGCGAGCTTCAGCTCGCCGTCAGCGCTGATCGTGGGCTGAAGCCCACGACGGCACGCTGAAGCGTGCGCCACGTAAAATCAATAGCTTACAGGCCAATTATGAAAACTAAGTGGCATTGCGCATGAGTGCGTGCGCCACGTTGTCACGGCCGAGTGCCTGTGAGAAGGTCGGGTTAGGCGAAAGAATTCCCATGGCGCAAGCCGTGGGAAATGTGCAACCGTGGCAGCCCCCGGAGGGGGCGGAAGAACCTAGCCCACGGCGCAAGCCATGGGAAATGTGCAACCGTGGCAGCCCCCGGAGGGGGCGGAAGAGGTTCTTTCGCCCCTGCCGGGGCTTGGCCGATTTCGCTATTTTCCCACGGCTCACGCCGTGGGCTACTTTCTTTCGCTCCTCCGGAGCTTCACCCGATTTCGCTCCTCCGGAGCTTCACCCGAGGACATCATTTCCGTGTCGCGCACCCATGCCATTCTTCAAGGAGGAGTATATGCGTAAACTCGTGTGTATTTTTGCAGCCCTTTTGGCCGCGGCCACTCTGATGTGCGCCCAAGGCCAGGTGGCCACCGTGACATCCAACGCCCCGTTCCAATTACGCGGGGCCAATGTGACCACCAATCAGGGCGTACCATCCTGGCCGGTGATGCCGGGCGACGAAATCAAAGCCGGCAGCGAGGCGGTGGTCATCGGCTTTCCCGATGGATCGAGCATCAGCCTGGGGCCGGGATCATCGGCCAGGATAACCCTTTCGGGCCTCACCCCGGCGTTCCAGCTCGAATGCGGAACCGCGCAGTACACGCTTTCGGCCTTATCGGCCGTGAAACTGAACGATCCCGCGTCGCCGGCCAAGCTCACCGGCGCTTATAACATTGGCTGCAACAAGCCGGCCGGCTGGTGGACTACCGGCCACACGCTGCTGCTATTGGGCGGGGCGGCCGCAGCGGCGGGTTTGGCCTTCGGCGTCGCCTCCGCGGTTGGCGGCCCAGCATCCGTCAGTGCGCATTAGCCTCGGCTGCAGCCCCCGTGGAGCGGGCTTCCAGCCTGCTATGCCGGCATCCGTGCCGGCATTTTTCCGATGCGGAGCGAATAGGCGCGGGGGTTACATCCCACGCCAAGCTGCTCCCGCGTGGAGGATAAGCCCCGGCGGGGGCGCCAGAAAATAGCCCATGGCCCAAGCCATGAGCTCCATAGGGGCGGAAGAGAACGCCCATGGAGAATCTCCCTGCGTGTTGAGCCGGGCAACCCCATTCCCGGCGGCAGTTCTGCTACGCCCCGCGGTTACCCTATTGATGGCGGCGTCGCTGGCCGCCGCCGTCATCCTCAAAGCCGGCGTCATCCCCGCCCAATTCGCCTGGACCGCCCTAGGCGTGTCCCTGGCCGCCTGCCTGGCCTTGGCGCGCGCCCCGCGGGCCAACCGGGCAAGCGTCATCCTGACCCTGCTGCTGGGCTGGATGCTGCTCCATCTCGTCCCTCTTCCCCCCGCTCTGGTCGCCCTCCTTTCGCCCTACCGCTACCATGCCCTGCAGGCGGCGCGCGCCGTCCTCGGCCAGGATGCACGCGCGTGGACGCCCCTGTCCGCCGCCCCCGCCGCCACTTTCGAGGGCCTGTTATTCGTGGTCCCCGCGATGGCCGCCTTCCTGGCCGCCGGTGAGATGGCGCGCTGGTGGCCCGGACGGATGTGGCTGGTGGCCGCCCCCGTCCTGGTGCTCGCCGGGCTCGAAGCTGCCCTGGGCGTGGTCCAGTTCTTCCTCATGCGCATGGCCGGAGGGCCGGCGGCCCAGGTTTCCGGGACCTATGCCAGCTATGACCACTTCGCCGGCCTGTTGGAGATGGCCTTTCCGCTCGCCGTGATGGGCGCTCTGCGCGCCCGCGACCCGCTGGCTCGCATCCCCGCGGCCCTGCGCGCCGGGGCCATGCTCGCGGTCGCCGCCTGCCTGCTCATGGGCATCGTATTTTCGCAATCGCGCATGGGCGTGGTTTCGACACTCGCCGCCGTGGCCGGCGTCCTGGCCGCGCTGGGATTCGGCCTGCCGCGCCGCCGCCGGTGGCTCTGGCTGGTCCCCATCGCGGTCCCGCTGCTGATTCTGGCGTCTCTTTCCACCCGCGAGCTGCTGTTGCGATTCGCCGATCTCACCGCTACCCAGGAAATCTCCCAGGATATGCGGGTGCGGATTTGGACCGATACGCTCCACGTGATGGCGGCCTACCGTTGGACTGGCTGCGGCCTGGGGGCCTTCGAACGCGGCATGTTCCAATTCAAGACCGCGGCCCCCACCAACACCGTCGACTACGCGCACAACGATTACCTGCAAATCGCGGCCGAGCTGGGCATTCCCGGCACGCTCCTGATGGCCGCCCTGGCGGTGTGGGTTTTGCGCCGTACCCTCACGGTGGTGGTGGCGATGCGCGGCAGCCCGAACTGGCCGCTGGCCTGCGGCCTGCTGGGCGCATTCCTGGCCATCGGGGTGCACAGCCTGGCGGATTTCAACCTCTACGTCCCCGCCAACGCTCTGGCCTTTGCGTGGCTGGCCGGCCTGTCCGCCGGCCTGGTCCCTGGCCCCTCGCCAAGGGACTCGTGACATGCGCCTGGTCATCCCCATCGCCGCGCTCCTGATCGCCGCCCTCTCGGTATCGCTCGACCTTTTCCCTCCTTCGCTGGCTTCGCCGCTGTGCCGCCGCGGCGCGTGCCGTTTCGACCAGATCTACCCCGCCATCGACGCCGCCGGCGCCACCCCCGAAGCCGTTTCCATCCTGCTGGACGCGGACCCCGCCAACCCGCTGGTCTGGTGCACGTATGCCCAGGTGCTGAGCGTTCACGGCGAGACGCAGCAGGCCCAAGCCGCCTTCGATCATGCGGTCACCCTCGGCCCTGGGATGGCGCCCGTCCTGATGCGCGCCGCCAATTTCGATTTCACCCACGGCCGGCGCGACGAAGCGATTCCTCTCGCGGCGCGAATCCTGTCGCAAACCAGCGCGTTCGACGAGATCCTCTTTTCCTACGTGCAGCGCGCGGACGTTCCGGTTCGCCCCCTGCTGGGGACCGCGATTCCCGCCGCGCCGCGGCCGGCGCGGGCGTGGCTGGATTGGCTCCGCGCGCATGGGTCGGACCAGGACCTGTGCGAAACCTGGGCCTGGATGAAAGGGAACGGGCTGCTCGACGAAAGATCGGCGGGCGAGGTCGCCTGGACGCTATGGAATCGGGCATCCTATGGGACGGCCTATGCGCTCTGGACCAACTGGCTGGGAACCACCCAGCTCCTGGCGAACACCCGCTTCGAAGCCGCGCCCCGTGAGACTCCTTTTGACTGGGCGCTCGAGTCGAGCCCGGCGGTCGCCGTCACGCGAGCGAACGGATTGGAGGTGCGCTTCTCGGGAACCGAGAACGTAACTTTCTCCGGAGTGCGTCAGTTCACTGTCGTACCGCCCGGCCGCTATCGGCTTTCCGTCGAAGTCTCGTCCGATAATCTCACCACCGACCAGAGGCCGTTCTTTCGCATCTTCGACCTTGCCAATCCCAGCCGATTGAACCTGGAGACCGGCGCCATTGAGGGCACGGTGGCGAGGTCGTGGATGAGCGTCGATTTCCAGGTGACGGCAGCGGCTGAGGCCCTGGCGGTTCAACTGGAGCGCCGGCCCTCTGAGCGTTTTGACAATCGCATCTCGGGAACGCTCCACATCCACCAGGTTTCGCTGACGCCCGCCACAGGAAAGGAACACTGAGACCGCCGCTCTCTCTTCCGTGGCGCAGCCTCTCAGGCTGCCGCGTCGAGACTCGTCTCGACGCTTGCTGACCGGCCGCCAGACTCCACCCCAGTGTCGGGCCGGCAGGCTGCGCGCCTGCGCCACCGTGGCGCAGCCTCCCAGGCTGCCGCGTCGAGTCTCGTCTCGACGCTTGCTGACCGGCCGCCAGACTCGACGCCAGTGTCGGGCCAGCAGGCTGCGAGCCTCCGCCACAGGAGCGGACGTGCTAAGCGAACCGCATTGCGGCTAAACCGCCCTCCTGCGCGGCCGCCCCTCCGGTCTGAAACCCATGTTGTGACCCGCCCGGCCAGAGGTGTCTCCCATAACCCCACTTTCCCCGGAGGTTCGGTGATTCCCCAGTCACAAGAACTTTATGCAATAGAATCAATGCCTTACAAGGATTTGCTTGGTCCGCGTATGCTATGCTGGAAAAGAGCCTCCGGTTGTACCTCCCGGTCCTGATTCCGGCCTCAACTCCGGTCCTATCGGTGTCGATCCGTGTCCATCCGTGGCTGAATCTTCTCCTATGTCCTCACCAAGACGAATCTCCTCCTCCCGTGCCAACGGCCTCCGCGCAAAAGGTCCCAGTACCGCCGTCGGCAAGCTCCGTTCCTCCCAAAATGCCCGGCGCCACGGCCTTCTGGCCCGCTGCTTGGTCCTTGATGACGAGTCTCCCGAGGCGTTTCGGGCCCTCATGTCTCAATACGCCGATCGTCTCCAACCCGCCGACGGCCTCGAACTCGGCATAGTCGAGGAGATGGTCGCCGCCTGCTGGCGCACACGCTGCTCCTGGGCCATCGAGACCCACATGCTCGGCGCCGCGGCCGCCCAACCCGATTCCCCCGCCGACCCCCTGAGCCGTATTACCTTCGCCTTCAAGGCCTTGGCCCAATCCACCACCCTCCCTCTGATCCATCGTTACGAAACCCGCCTCCACATGGTCTACCAGCGCGCCCTGCACAACCTGCTCCTGCTCCGCGCCGCCGTACCAAACGAACCCAGTCCCATTTCCGGACACTCCGCTCTCATCCGTGTTGATCCGTGTCCATCCGTGGCTGGTTCGAAAGGAGGCTTGTGACGACCCCCAATCCAATGCCCTGCGATATGAGCTGCGTGAAAGATGCGAAGTGAGGCGGGCGTGCTTCGATCCCACTGGCGGTAACTGGCCATTCTCTACGTTTCGTTGTGTCCGCACTCCCCCCGGTCGAAGATCCCGCCGCGCGCTGCCAAGCGGCGCAGCCCACCACCACATCGGCACGCACCAAGGCGACCCGGGCGTGGCGACCGCGCACAGCAACAGGCCACCGACGCTTGCATCACGTAGAACCAGCATGCCCATGACGAAATGACTGCGAAGCGGCGTGGTGGGGCGGGATGACATCCCGCGGCGGGTTGAAAACCCGCCCGGAGCGCCGGTTGCCGGAAATCTGTCATTGTTAGATCAGTGGGGTGCGACGAACGTAGGCAAGCTGCGGAGAGGATGTTCACCATGGGAGCCCCAAGCAAATCCGAAGCGAAGCCCGAGCCCTCGAAGCCGGCAAGCACCCAAGCCCCCGACATCGCCACCGCGTCGGTTCCCGACACGCTTGCGGCGCTCCACGTGAACCCGGACACCGGGCTTACGCGCACGGAGGTGGACGCCCGCCGGAAGGAGCACGGCTATAACGAAGTGGCCGAAAAGAAACGCCGCCCGGTCCTCAAATTCCTCGGCAAATTCTGGGGGATCTCGGCGTGGATGCTCGAACTGATCATGGTTCTGTCCGCCGTGCTGGGGAATTACTCCGATCTCGCTGTGGTGGGCGGGCTGCTGGTTGTCAACGCCATATTGAGCTTTATGCAGGAGCACCGGGCCAACGGCGTCGTTGAGGCGCTTCGGAAACGATTGCAGGTCGGCGCGCGCGTCCGGCGCGATTCGAGTTGGCAGGTTATTCCCGCCCGCGAGCTGGTTCCCGGCGACATTGTTCGCGTGCGAACCGGCGACATCATTCCGGCGGACGTGAAACTCCTCACGGGAGCGTTGAGCGTGGACCAGTCTGCGCTCACCGGAGAATCGAGAGACTCGGACAAGGCGCCGGGCGAAGTGCTTTCGTCGGGGTCCGTCGCCCGGCGGGGCGAAGGCAACGGCGTGGTGATGCTGACCGGCGCGAAGACCTACTTTGGCCGCACCACGGAACTTGTGCGGGAAGCTCGTCCGAAACTTCACATCGAAGCGGTCGTAGCTAAGGTTGTCCGCTGGCTCTTCGTCATTGTTGGCGCGCTGCTAGGCGTGGTGGTCGTGCTGTCCCTGATCCGTGGCGCACCGCTCATCGAAATGGTCCCGCTCATGCTTGTCCTGCTGATGAGCGCCGTGCCGGTCGCTCTCCCCGTCATGTTCACGGTCAGCATGGCTCTCGGGTCGAAGGAACTGGCCAAGCGTGGCGTTCTGGTAACCCGCCTGAGCGCGGCTGAGGATGCCGCCACGATGGACGTGCTCTGTGTGGACAAAACGGGCACAATCACCATGAACCAACTCGCCGTTACCGGCGTGATCCCGCTGGCGCAGGCGAAAGAGGCCGATGTGTTGTTCGCGGGCGCGCTCGCATCGCAGGAAGCCAACCAGGACCCGATTGACCTGGCATTCCTCGCCGCGGCGAAAGCGCATCGCGTATTCGATGCCATTCCCGCCGTCATACCCGTCTCCTTCGCGCCTTTTGATGCAAAAAGCCGGCGGACGGAAGCCGTGGTCGAGCAGAACGGACAACGGCTGCGCGTGATGAAAGGCGCTGTGCGCACTATCGCCGAGGCCTGCGGACTCAAGCCCCCGGAGATCGAGGCGCTGGAGGTGCGCGTCAGCGCCGCCGCCGCGAAGGGCTATCGCACGTTGGCGGTAGCCCGCGGCCCCGAGACGGGCGCCCCGGCCCTGGTCGGACTGGTGTCGTTGTACGATCCGCCGCGGCCGGACGCCAGGCAGCTCATCGCCACTCTCCTCGACCTCGGCGTTCCGGTGAAGATGCTCACCGGCGACGCATTGCCGGTGGCGCTTGAGATCGGCCAGGGAGTCGGATTGCCCAACATCCGGCGCGTGGCGGACCTGAAAGCGGCGGGCGCTGTGGCCGGAAACGAGGCCGTTGACTTGTTGGCGGGCGCGGATGGTTTTGCCGAAGTGTACCCGGAGGACAAGTACATCGTGGTGCAACACCTGCAGGCGGCAGGGCACGTAACCGGCATGACGGGCGATGGCGTCAATGATGCGCCTGCCCTCCGACAGGCTGAAGTCGGCATCGCCGTCAGCGCCGCGACGGATGTGGCCAAGGGAGCGGCGAGCGTCGTTTTGACCGAGGCGGGGCTGACGAACATTGTGGCCCTGGTCGAGCAGGGTCGGACAATTTACCAACGCATTCTGACGTGGATCGTTAACAAGATCAGCCGGACAATCCTGAAGGCGGCTTTCGTGGCCATCGCCTTTGTGGTGACGGGCAAGTTCGTTGTCTCCGCCTTCGCCATGCTGCTGCTGGTCTTTCTGACGGACTTCGCAAAAATCTCCCTGGCCACCGATAACGTCCGGCCGTCGAAGAAGCCGGAAACATGGAACATCGGAGGCTTCATCGCCGTTTCCGCGGTGCTGGGGCTCGCGATGGTTGCCGAGACACTCCTCCTGTTATGGATCGGCTGGACGAGATTCGGTCTGGCAACCAACAACAACGCCCTCTACACCTTCAGCTTTTTGATGCTGCTCTACTTTGCCGTATTCTCCGTTGTGTCCGCGCGCGAGCGCCGCTGGTTCTGGGCGACCCTGCCAAGTAAGACCTTCCTGTTTGCCCTCGCCGCGGATGCCATCGCCGGAACCGTCCTGACGTTCGTGGGACTGCCCGGACTCACGCCGTTGGCCTGGTGGCAAACGCTCGCGGTATTTGTTTATGCCATGGTCTCATGCCTGGTGCTGAATGATGTCATAAAGGTCACAATGATCAAATGGCGCGTTCTTAACGCCGTCGCCGGGAAACCGGCCGATGTGCCGGCGCCTTCGAAAGGATGAAGATGAGAATCGATTCACAAGATTTTCGCGTGCGGGAGGGAGACAAGGTCAATCTCAAAAGATGGCCGACTGCCGTGAAGCCTGTCTACAAGTCGAAGGAGCAATATCGCAAACTCCTGGGAGAGCACGTCGCGCAACTGAGCGCGCAACAGCAGCTTCTCTACGCATCCAACCGCTATGCCGTCCTGATGATTTTTCAGGCGATGGATGCGGCCGGAAAAGATGGAGCCATCAAGCACGTGATGTCCGGGATTAATCCTCAAGGCTGTCAGGTATTCAGCTTCAAACATCCCAGCCCCGCCGAATTACAACACGACTTTCTCTGGCGCACCACCCGCGATCTGCCGGAACGCGGGCGGATCGGCATCTTCAACCGGTCCTACTACGAGGAGGTGCTTATCGCCCGCGTTCATCCGGAGATTCTCCGCGGCGAAGGACTCCCGGACGGCTTGCTCGATGAGAAAACGGTCTGGCGCGACCGGTATCGTTCGATCGTGAATTTGGAGAGGCACCTCTCCGGCAACGGAACCCGCATCGTCAAATTCTTCCTCCACCTGTCGAAGGAGGAGCAGCGAAAGCGTTTCCTCGAACGCATCGATGAACCTGAAAAGAATTGGAAATTCAGCGCCGCGGACATTGAGGAGCGGAAATTCTGGAAGGACTATATGAAGGCCTATGAGGAATGCCTCGGTTCAACAAGCACAAGCGACTCCCCCTGGTATGTCGTTCCCGCCGATGACAAAGAGAATGCCCGGCTGATCGTATCTCAAATTGTCCTCGATACCCTCAGAGGGCTCAAAATGGCTTACCCCAAAACGGACGCAAAACGCCGGCGGGAATTGCAGGCGATCGGCAAGCGGCTGGCGAAGTGAAGTCCTGAGTGCACTGGAGGGGCATAGCCCGCATATCTCACACTCCAGCCTCCGATGTGGCGCGGACACTCGTGTCTGCCGCGTCCCGACTCCTCGGGACGCTTGGTCTTTTCATCCTTCGTTGTGCGCCGCCGCGCATGAGTACTCATCTCGATACGTGTTCGCGTTTCCGACAAAGTGTCGTCGCCAAGCGTCGGCACTAATGCCGACGCGGCAGGCAGCCCGGATGAACTGTGGGGCAGGATGGTATCCTGCGCGGACCCAGAGGGTACCCCGTCAACCGGCGCCTGTGGACTGTTTCCAGGCGGTTCCGGGCGGGTTAGCAACCCGCCGCAGGTTTCCATGCTGCCCCACAGTTTCCGCGATATTCCCGTTTCCGGGAAAAGTTAGCGGCATTGGGCAGGAGTGCCTGCGCCACGTTGCAGCCGAGCGCCTGTGAGAAGGTCGGCCTAAGTGGACACCAAGGTCTAGCGCGCGTTTGAAGCGATGGCACGCACCCCCAGTTTCAGGGCAGGCTTCCTGGCTCTCTTACCCGCTCGTCGGAAGAGAGGTGGAAGCGCTCGTCGCATCTTATCATCCGCAAAGCCAGACAGGTTTGATTTGGGCGATCGCGGCATGGATTCAATTTTGAAATCCATGTCATAACTGCTATGTTCCTTTCATGTGGGGCGGGATGACATCCCGCGGCGGGTTGAAAACCCGCCCGGAGCGCCGGTTTCCAACCGGCGCGCAGCTTGACAAGTTGCCCACAATCGCACAGTTCCACACGGCGCGGCGAGTGGACAGCCATTAGGCTTCATTTGCCTAGTTTCTTGAGGATGGCCTCGACGTAATCCCGGGTCTCGGCGAGCGGAGGCACACTGGCGACCTGGTCTACGGAGGCTGGGCCGGCGTTATAAGCAGCCAGGGCCAGCTTCAGGTCGCCCTTGTACTTGTCGAGCAGTTGCTTCAGGTATTTCGCCCCGGTCCCGACGTTTTCCTTGGGGTCGAATGGGTCGACCAGGCCGAGCTGCTCCACGGTGGCGGGCATGAGCTGCATCAGCCCGCGGGCGTCTTTGGCAGAGATGGCGCAGGGCCGAAAACCGGATTCCCGCTCGATGACCGCGCGCAGAAGGTCGGGCTGAACGTCCTGCGCTTTGGCGGCGGCTTCGATGATCGGCTGCACCAGATTCTCCGCCATGGGCTCGCACGCCGGGGGCTGCGCCGGTTCCGTCACCCCGGACCAGTCCGGAAGCCAAACGCCGGCCATCTCCGCTTGTTTCCTGGTCGCCTCGCGCTGGGTGGCCGCGGCGGCGCGCTGCTTTTCCACGGCCTGCCGCATGAGCTCCGCCGCGGAGGGCGGCGGACGTGGGGCCTGCGGTGTAGCGGGCATGGGGCTGCCAGCGGGCGCGACGCCGGGGGCCGAAGCCGCGGCCGGGGCGCTCGCCACCGGCGCGGGAGGGGCGGCGGTCTGCGCGCACAACCCGAAAGCCGACAGAACGAGTGCGACCACGAATGGGTACGGCTGGCGTCTCCACGGATCCATCAATCTCTACATCGGCGCCATAGAGCCTGAGCTTTAGCCCCAAATGCGAATGGCCGACCCGTGTCGATCCGTCGAGCCCGGGCACGCCGGCGGTTCGAAGGGTCGCTTCACGACCAACTCTACCTCTTCCGCCCGAGTATCCAATCCAGAGCAGTGGAAACAGCCAGAAATGATATTTGGCTCCCCGGCATGGATTCGAACCACGATTCACGGCTCCAAAGGCCGCTGTCCTACCATTAGACGACCGGGGAATGCGTCGTGCACCAGCTCTTCGACTAGTGTAGCGTTGAGCGTGGGTTCTTCGCAACGCGCCCGCCGGCCTGACACCGATCCGGGCCCTCGGCTACCACAACTTGTAGATCTGCACCTGAGGAGGTGGTGTGCGCCTTTTCGGATCGAAACTAGGAAACCATATTGCCCACCTTCAATCAACTCGTTCGAAAGGGCCGTCAGCAGCCCCGCAACAAGACCGCCAGCCCCGCGCTGGAAGCCTGTCCGCAAAAGAGAGGAGTCTGCCTTCGCGTCTTCACGCAGACCCCCAAGAAGCCCAACTCCGCATTGCGTAAGGTGGCCCGCGTCAAATCAATCAATGGGATGGAAGTCACGTGCTACGTCCCAGGGGAAGGGCACAACCTGCAGGAGCCATTTCCAGCGAAAATGAGCGGACCACCCCATTCCTGGGACGCACCCACCGGAACTGCGTCCGGACGACCACTCGGCATAGGCTCTCTTGTCGCGGAAGTTCCTTCCGCCTTTTTCGCCGCCTGCGATGCCGAACGCTATGTTGTTGGCTAGCTCTCCAGATGGCTAGTCGGCCACTGCATCGCTTTCTTTGGGTGCCCGAAGATTGTCCTTCAAGGGCGTTAAGATTTCCCGTGAACCATTGTCTGTTAATGATTTTACCCACCCATCCTTGGCCGAAAAAGTTTTAGACCTTGAGGAATCCATGGTGCGTACTTTTCACAAAGTACGTTGGCTAAGCCACCTATTCTCGGTAGGCGGCACGGGGCGATGGCTTCATGCTTCAAGGGCTTCTACGGCGGTTTTTGTAGCAGTTTCCAAAGGTGAGGATCTCGAACTGGTTGGTCTCATAACGGGGGCGGGCCGGTGAGGCTCCCGAAAAGGAAAATGAAGATGAAACAGTACGGTATAACCGACCAAGCAGCGCGGCTGGCGCTGGTGTTGCTGCTGGTGGTGGGAGCCCTCTGGCTCGCGCCCCCGGCGTTGGCGCAAGGCGACCGCGGAACAATAACAGGCACGGTGACCGACGGGCGTCTTCAATTTCGGCAGCGGCCAGACCGGCAACTTCGACCAGCAACAGTCTCTGGCCAGCGGCGGCAGCCTGGGCTTCTCCTATGCCAGTTTCCTGTTGGGGCTGGCGGGCACCGCCACCACCCAACCTTATGCGTCTCCCTACGTCCGGCGGAGATCGTGGTCTCTGTTCCTCCAGGATAACTGGAGGGCCACTTCCAAGCTGACCCTCACTTACGGAATCAGATGGGATTACAACGGGTGGCCCAAGGAACTGCACGACCGGCAGAGCGAGTTTTCCTACAACACGCCCATACCGTCCCTGGGTAACATCGGCGGCGGCATAATCTACGAGGGATATGGCACTGGCCGGTGCAATTGCAGTTTCGTGAATGCCTATCCGTTTAACATCGGGCCCCGGATTGGCGCGGCCTACCAGCTTGACGCCAAGACGGTGCTTCGCGGCGGCTTTGGGGTTACCTACGGACAGCCCGGACCGCTCGGTTGGTTCACCAACAATTCCAACAGCTTCTACGGCGTTGGTTATAACGTCGTCAATTTCCAGACCGCCACGTACGACGGAGCCGGCGCGGTCCTCAGCCAGGGGTTGAATTATAACCCCGCGATCTTGACTGCGGCCACCATCGGCGATCCCTCGGCCGGAGCGTATATCCCCACGCCGACGGCCCCCACCGGCATCCAGAACAACGCGCCGTACATCTACGACCCGAACGCCAATATGTTGCCGCGCATCTTGGAATACAACTTCAGCATCCAGCGCGAGTTGAGTTCGGATATGAGGCTGGAGGCCGCCTATGTCGGCAATCTCGGGGTGCGGGAGCAGAACTCGGGCCTGGTTAACATCAACTCGCTCGACCCCGCGGTGCTGAGGGCCCGTGGAATCGACCCCACCAACCCGGCCACCATCACGCTCCTGAACTCGACGATAGGGTCCGCCGCGGCCGTGGCCGCCGGTTTCAAACTCCCCTATGCCAGTTTTCCCACCAGCGCCACCGTGGCGCAGTCGCTTCGTCCCTACCCGGAGTATGGAACCATCACCAACTATAGCTGGGCGCCTTTGGGCAAGAGTAAGTACGATTCGCTTCAAATGAAGCTCACCAAGCGGGTAAAGTATGGCTTGACTCTGACCTCCGCATTCACCTGGTCGAAGGCCTATGCCCTGGTGTCCTGCAACGGCAATGTCTGGGGGCCGCGCTGTATGGATCTGGCCGGCTCCTACCAGCCGTTCCTCTACAATGTCGCGTACTCCTATGAGATACCGAAGCTCGGTACGAACAAGCTGTTGAAGCAGGTGATCGGGGGGTGGACCTTCGACGGGATCCTGGCATACGGCAGCGGTACGCCGCTTGGGGTTCCCGGTCAGAGCGGTTCGCCGACCACCAATACGATCCTCTACATGGGCTCCCGGGCGCTTCGCGCCCCCGGGGTCCCTCTTTACCTTACCGACATCAACTGCCACTGCTACGATCCGTCCAAGACGCAGGTGCTGAACCCGGCCGCGTGGACGAATACGCCCGTCGGCACGTTCGCCGCCACCACCCCGTATTACGACGATTTCCTCAGCCAGCGCCGGCCGGTGGAATCGATGAGCTTCGGCCGCAGATTCCGAGTTGGAGAGGCCAAATGGCTCCAGGTCAGGGCTGAGTTCTTCAACGTGTTCAACAGGACGGAGTTCGCGGGTCCGTCGACGGGCCAGGGTCCGATTACCTATTCCAATGGGCTGATCTCCGGCGGTTTTGGGACGATCAACATCAAGTCCGGCCTGAACATTGGGCCCCGCAACGGGCAGGTTCTCGCCCGGTTCTCGTTCTGATGTAAGAAGGGCGCGCGTTCCGTTGCGGGAACGCGCGCCTGGTCTTCGCGAGATCGAACGTCCTGCATTCGTTGTGGGGCGGCATGGCATCCCGCGCGCCGGTTGGCAGAAAGTTTCGGCGGGTTAGCTTCAACTTGCCCCACAACCTCCGTCGAAGGCCCGCTTCAAAAAACTAGCTCTTCCGCCCCAGTATCCAATCCAGAGCGTCCGAAGTCTGGTAGATAAGCGCCTTCGGATAATGCTGGAACGGATGGAAGTACTCGAATGTCACATAGCCCCGATATCCGATTCGATCCAGCGCTTCTATGACCGCCGGCCAGTTCGTTGTGCCATCCAGCAGAGTGCGGAATGCATGCAGGCCGAACTCCCGCGAACGCCGGTCCCACTCCTTCACATGTACGTTCTGAATTCGCTGGCCCAGTATCGGAATCCAGTGCTCCGGGAACTGGTATTCCATGATATTGCCGGTGTCGAAGTGGACTCTCAGACGCCGGCTGCCGAAGCTGTCGACAAACTCCACGACTTCATGCGGGCTGAATAGGAAGCCGTTCATGAAGATGTTCTCGATATTGAGGTACACCCCGGCCGCCTCGGCCTTGGGCAGCAGCCGGCGCAGAGCCTCGCGGGCGCGGGCGAGGCAGATATCGGGGGCCACCGGCTCCGCCTTTTCCACCCAGGGCGCAAACACCGCGCCGGGCACTACCAGCACATTCTCGGTTCCCAATAGCGCGGCCGCCTCGATGATCCGCTCCGCCATTTCGATGCCCTTGGCGCGTTGATCGCCATCGTTCGAGGTCATCGAGTAGGGCCAGAACAGGAAGGAGCAGACGCCGCTGATCTCCATCCGCGCCTGTTCGGCCAGACGCCCGATCTCCCGAAGTTGGGCGGGCGTCGATTGCACGGACAGCTCCCCTTCCAGATCGATATTCAGCTCGATGCCCTCGAAGCCGGCGTCTTTGGCGATCTCCAGACACTCTTTGAGAGTCCACTGACCCGGATAGGGAAACGCCCAAAGGTTGATCGATTTCTTCATCGCGCCACCATCCTAAATGTTGGCGAGCAGGATGTCCAGGACGGTCTGCACCGGCGCGTAAGGGTCGGAACCGCTGCGTGAGGAGGCTGTAATCGAGAACACCCCTGCATATCCCGCCTCTTTCGCCATCCTGATGGCGTCGCCTGTGTCGAACTTGTCCGGCGCATGAGTGACACGGCTGCCGCCCGCCGTCATCCGATACAGGATGGGTAATGCGGCGGCCCGCGACGCCTTGTCCGAAAAGGCTCCGCAATCGGGGTTGGCGTAGGTCCCGGAGGCCTTGATACCTTCGACGGCAGCCTCCCACGCATTGCCGGGATCCAGGGTCACGAAAACGTCCTTCGTTTTGCCGTAGGCGTTGATGGTCTTCAGGGTCGCGATGGCGGACGTCCGCACCTCGGGCGCCAGACCGCCGTGATTCAGCATGACTCGCGGACACTCCAGCGCCGCGGCATTATCGATCCATCTCTTGGTCAGCTCGATGGTTTCCAGGCGGATCGCCGAATCGGGCGACGAAACGTTCAGGTTGGCGAAATCCAGGTTGATTTGATTCGTCCGCGAACCGGCCTTCTCCATCCGGCTGAGGAACTCCCGCAAGTACGCGGGTTCGGAGGAGGGAAAATCGACATGCTGAAAGTCCATGCGATGAATGCCGTAGCGTTCGGCGACCATGCCGCCAAGATCCATGAGGTCGAGGGTGGCTTTCGGATTGCCCGCACGCGCGGTCCCTTTGATCAGAGGGGCGAAACAGGGACTCATGACCGCGATGCGATCCAGTTTGGCTTGATCCGGGCGTTGTCCCCACCCGCGGCCGGCGGCCGCCGCCGCGGCGGAACTCACAAGAAACTCTCGTCGCTTCATAATATAGGCGCCTCGCACTTGCGGCGGGCCGGGCATGCCCGGCCCCTACAGATTCGCCAGCAGAACATCCACGATGGTTTGCACCGCCGCGTAGGGATCGGGTCCATTCGTGCCTCTCTCTTCGATGGTGAAGATCCCTTTGTAGCCTGCCTCTTTCGAAATCTTGATCGCCTCGGCCGTGCTGAACTTATCCGGAATGTGCTTGACATGGCTGCTGCCGGCCGTCATCCGGTACAGGACAGGCAATGCAGCCGCCCGCGACGGGTTATCGGGAAAGTTTCCGCAATCGGGGTTGGAGTAAGTCCCGGAGGCCTTCAGCACTTCGACATACACGTCCCAAGGCACATTGGCGGCATCCGCCCGCCAGCGGGGTTCCATGGTGACGGAAACATTCTTCGTGTTGGCGTAGGCGTTGATCGTCTTCAGCGTCTCGATGGCGGTTGGCCGCACCGCGGACGCCAGCGTTCCCTGGGACACCATAACCCGCGGGCAGTCAAGCTCGACGGCATGATCGATCCAACTACGGGTCAATTCGATGGTCTCGAGGCGGATCACGGCGTCCGTGGCTGAGACGTTCAGATTGGCGAATTCCAGGTTGATTTGATTCACCCGCGACTTAGCCTTCTCTATCCGCCGCCGGAACTCCTGAAAGTACGCGGGTTCGGTGGAGTCGAAATCGGTTTGCTGGAATTCCACGCGATGGATGCCGTAGCGGCGGGCGATCATATCGGCGAAGGCCATGATGTCGACCGTTCGTTTCGGATCGGGCGGGCGGGAGGCGCTCTTGAGGACGGCGTCGAAACAGAGGCTCATGATCGCGATGCGATCCAGTTTGGCTGGATCGGGACGTTTTCCCCAGGCCCGGCCGGAGGCCAGCGCGGTAGCGGAACCCATGAGAAACTCTCTTCGCTTCATCGTATGCACCTGCACTTTCGGATGGGAGCGCGCAGGCAGCCTCACAGCGCGGTGGGCCGGAGCGCCGCGATGACAAGACTCCCGGTTCAGCGGCTCCCGCGCCACTCAGCCGCAAGCTTCTCGAGCAATGCCGTCGGCGTGTCTCCGTCGTGGACTACCACCCGGTACCGCAGGGTGAGCGTCTGGCCGTGTGAAATCGTAAACGGGCCGTTCGCCACGATGGTCGGATGCACCATCCAGAGATGGGTCGAGTTATGCCAGGTGGTGGTTGGGTTGCGCGGATGGTCGATTACCGCGACGCCCAGCGTCTTACCGGTGTCCTTGAGGCGAATGCTGTAGTCGTACCATGGCGCCGAAGGCCAGTTCAAATCGGGCATGGAGTAATGCGGGTCGGGAAGATCGACCTTGCCCTTGGCGTTGGCGAAATACGAATCGCCGTCCTTGCGGGCCTGCACCGTGAAGCCTCCGAAGGCGGCGCGGTCGAGCACGTAATCGACCAGCGGCGTGAGGCGGTACTCCAGGTCGAGCACATACACGCCGGAGCGCTCGGCCACGGAGGCGATCGTAACTTCGTCCAGCCGCTTGGTTCTTCCCACCAGCCAGTCGTTGTCAATCTCCATCTCCAGATGGTCGGAATCCGCACGCGTCATCTTGAGTTCGTGGTTCTGAATCATCCTTCCATCGCGGGGCGCGAATTCGCCCCAGCCCCAGAAATCGGCCCGGTTGATGTCCATGGCGCGGGGCGGGGCGTGCGGCCCATACGTGTCGAGGTTCGCCGGCGCCCGAAACTCGGACGCCTGCCATCCCAGGAAGATCCCGCGATGGTGAGGATGATCGTTGGGCGCTAGCGCGGTGATGCGCTCCCCGGAGGGCGTGTTGACGGGATGGAAACAGGCCGCGCTGGTGGAGGTAAGCCCGACATTTTCCGGCTTCTTGGTCAGGTATTCGAGAATCACCCGCCCATCCGGCGTCTTGACCTCCATTCCATAAGTGGTGGGCGTCAGCGTATAGGCCGAAGCGCCATTCGCCGCTCGCGGCATGGCCAGCACGCATAATCCGACTGCCATGGCGGTGGCCGACAAACCAATCGTCCAATAAGATATGGTCTTACGTCTCTTCAACAAGCTCCACACTCCTTTTCTATCCGCTGCTACTTGGCAGGGGCTTTCTTCGCGGCCGCCGCCGCGGCGCGCGGCTTACCCCAGAAAATGAACAGGCCCCGGTCGGTCGCGGTGATGATGTCTATCGCGCCGTCGTGGTTCAAGTCTATCGCCACCAGGTTGGAACCGCCGCCCGAGTGATTGTGGATCAACTCCGGGACAAACCTCGCGCCGCCGGGAGCCTTCGGGTCCCGAACCGTCCGGTACAAGTACAGAACGGGCACTCCGTAAGGGTCGGGGTCATGGGAGTTATCCTCGTGCGACCAGTAGCGCTTGCCGGCGATGAAATCCGGCACGCCGTCTCCATCGATGTCGGCGAAGGTCGCGGCGTGTATTTGGGAGAAGGTCACCCCGCCGGCGTTCTGCTCCGCGGTGGAGTAATCCTTCATGATGATGTGCTCGACGAAAGAGATCTTGCCGGCCGCGTCGCGTTTCTGCTCGTACCACGCCATACCTACATCGTGCGCTCCCAGGCTGGTCACCACGTCGTTCAAGCCGTCGCCATTGACGTCATATACCGCCATCAAGGCGCCGCCGACCGTTCCGGTGCGATTGTAACGGCCGAAAGCCACCGGATGGTACGTCCAGGGCTCCTTGCCGCCGGGCCCCGGATTCTCCCACCAGCCAAACACATTGACGATGTCGGGGCGTCCGTCGCCGTTGATGTCGCCCGTGCCAATGCCGTGAAGAGCCCCGTAACCCGGTCCGGAGACGACGTGAATGACCCACGGCGCGGTCGGGTTGGCGGGATCGGGTTTGGCATACACCACTCCCTGCGACCTGGATGTGAAAACCACCTCGGGTTTGCCGTCGCCGTCGAGGTCTTTCAGATCCCAAACCTCGCAGCCAACCCCTTCAGACACCACCGTGAATTTGTCCCAGCGGCGCGCTTCCCCTTTCGGGTTGACATAAAGGATGATCGGGGTACCGAGGTTGGAACACAGAACATCGGGCCAGCCGTCGCCGGTAAAGTCGTAGGCGAGCTGAATCATGCAATCATTGGCGTATTCCTTCGACGGACTATGGGCCCACGACGAAAGGATTTCTCTCGATTTCGTGTAATCGGGTCCGTAGTAGATATAAGGGCCGGCTACGATGTCCGGGACGCCGTCGCGGTTGAAGTCGGCTACGGCGGCGGACCAGGCGTAATAAAACTCGTTGAGGCGCTGCAGCCGGAAGCGGGGCGACACTTTCTCCAGGGGAGCGTACCGCGTGGCCAGGTCTTTGTACGCGATGCCTTTGAAACGAACCTCGCTCGTACCGCCGACGTAGAGCGCCAGCGGCCCGTAGCGGCCGGCCTCCTCGTCCACCGGGCCGGTGGTTGCCTCACTGGTGTCGTTCAGGAAGGTGCGGACGGTGGTGGCGTCGATCATCACCTCGACCTCATTCCACTCGCCCGGGTGCAGGCCAGGCCTGGGCGGAGCCATGGGCAAGTCCTTGGGAGCGGAGGGACGGCCGCCACCGCCACCGCCGCCGCCACGAGCGGCAGCGCCGCCGCGGCCGGCATCGGCTCCGGGGCCGCCACGTCCGGCATCGCCGCCACGGGCTCCGGCGCCGCCGCGTCCGGCATCGGCGCCGCCACGGGCCCCGCCGCCGCCGGGCGGCCGCAATGGCTCGCGGCTGAGTTCCTGACCGTCCGGACCGAGAGTCACGCGGTAGGTCGACACATCTCCCTCGGTGAGCGAGACGTAGATTCCCTTCATGCCTTGCGCGGTCTTCTCGGCGCGCAGCAAGACGCCCGTCTTGCAGCCGTTGGTGCAGTGGAAAGCGGCATAGAATTCCACGTCCTGATACGAGCGATCAAGCACCAGCCAGCCGCCGCTGCCGCCCGCCTTCACCGTCCCGACCACTTCCCCGTTCTCGACGCGCCACTCGGCCTGGCCGAGAACGTGCCAGCCCGCGAGGCTGGTAGCCTTGAAGGATACGTCCGGGATCCACGTGGGACCGGTAGCGAAGACCGGCGTCAACAACAACACGGCAAGCGCCGCGATTCCATAGGCGCGCTTATCAAGCAGCACGAATCGCTTCCTTTCTCTAACCTCTATCCACCTGACTTACCCGGCCTTGTGGGACAGGCAGTCGTTTCTTGTCGTCTGTCAACCTCGGGCCTTGTGGGACAGACGATCGGTTCTTGTCATCTCCCAATCTCGGGCCTCGTGGGACAGACGATCGGTTTTTGTCGTCTGTCAATCTCGGGCCTCGTGGGACAGACGATCGGTTTTTGTCGTCTGTCAATCTCGGGCCTCGTGGGACAGACGATCGGTTTTTGTCGTCTGTCAATCTCGGGCCTCGTGGGACAGACGATCGGTTTTTGTCGTCTGTCAATCTCGGGCCTCGTGGGACAGACGATCGGTTTTTGTCGTCTGTCAATCTCGGCGCACTCCCAGCGCCGGAAGACTCCAAGAACGACAGACCACAAAAAACGATGGTCTGTCCCACTTTGCTTCACAAGAACGACAGACCACAAAAAACGATGGTCTGTCCCACTTTGCTTCACAAGAACGACAGACCACAAAAAACGATGGTCTGTCCCACTTTGCTTCACAAGAACGACAGACCACAAAAAACGATGGTCTGTCCCACTTTGCTTCACAAGAACGACAGACCACAAAAAACGATGGTCTGTCCCACTTTGCTTCACAAGAACGACAGACCACAAAAAACGTTACAAGAACGACAGACCACAAGAAACGATGGTCTGTCCCACTTTGCTTCACAGGAACGACAGACCACAAAAAACGATGGTCTGTCCCACTTCGTTTCACGGGAACGACAGACCACAAAAAACGATGGTCTGTCCCACTTCGTTTTACGCGCTGGTCGATGTTCCGTTCTTGATCGATGTTCCGCCGTACTTAATCACGTACTCTTTGTTGAGGGCGAACTGGTCGAGATGCTTGTCCCACATCCCCACCACGATCGCGTCGGTAGACTTGATGCTGGCGAGAATGTGTTTCCAGGTGTTTTCCACGATCTGCGGCGACTCGCAGAGGCGGCCGCCGGCCAGAATCTTGTACACCCAGCAGGGCTTCCTGGTCTGCCTGACCACCTTCAACATGGGCTCGGGATCGCCGCGCACGAAAAGGGACCCGTCGCCGTAGAACTCGGTCCCGGGACCGTTCCCCCAGGTATCGGCTTCCGCCGGCGCCATGCCGGGGTTGGAGGCGAAGTCCTTTTCCCATTCCGCCTTGGTGCGGCCGTACTTGTACATGCAGCACATGTAGTAATCGACGTCCCAATTTCCCTGGGACTCGATGATGTCGAACACCTCGGGCCGGTGGCTGGTGATGGCCACCAGTACGCCCGCGTCGCGCACCGCTTTGCACCACTCCTTGACCCGGTCGAGCTTTCCTCTTCGCCACCAGGCATCGGTGCCGGTGTCGCCGGCGCCGCCGTGGTGAATGGCGATGCATCCGCCCTTGGCGATCTCCGCGGCCCCGCGCCCGGGCTTGAGAGATTCGTCTTTACTGGCCGTGTTGCGGGTGGCGAACAGCATCTTCCCGCCGAATTCCTTGTTATACGGCGGAATGCGCCCGCCTCCGTCTTCCATGCAGTTGATGCCCAGCTCCTCGCAATGCTTGAACTGCCGCCCCAGGCTTTCGGACGTGTTCCAGGCGCGGATCTCGGTATCGATCATGCGCGAGAGATGCGACAGGCCCGCGACGACGTTCGATCCAATAATGATGCGGGAAATGTCATACTTGCCGAACTTGACCATCGGCATGGGCTCTTTCGAGAGGGGGCCTGGCACGGGCGGAGAATTGCGAGGCGGTCCCCCCGGTCCTCTGCCCGGCCCGCCGGCGCCCGGCGGCGGCTGCTGCCCTTGCGGCGGTTGCTGCGGGGCGGCATTCGCCACCGCACTGGAAGCGGCGGCCAGGGCCCCGATCCGTTCCAAGAAGTTCCGCCGGGAGTTCTCACCCGGAGGGTTCGGTTTCGATTCTGAATTCACTTTTGTCTCCTCTTGCGGAAATCGCGTCGCGTCGCCCCATGCAGATCAGGCGCCGGGCGTCCGAGCTTCCACGCCCACCAGCCGGGTACGCAAGACCTGCAATTCCGGACATCCGACGCCCTATATCCTATATCACGGCGTCAGGCGTGTCAAAGCCGTCCTGAGAATAGGCGGCTTAGCCAATGTACTTCCTGGAAGAAGCGTCCCCCGGAGAAGCCCGGCAGTGGCAGGTAAAGCTCAGTATTCAAAGCACATCGTGGCAAATGGGAGGCCTTCGAAAGGGCTTGTGACCGCTTGACAAGGCAACCTCCAAAGAGTGATAAACTAAGCGAATAGTCATATGGTGTCTATACTAGTGAAGGAGCCGATTTACCACCAGCTCACGAATCATTTGCGACACGTGATCGGCTCCCACGAGTATCCGGTCGGCAGCAAATTCCTGACGGAAAGGCAGATCTGCGAGCGCTTCGGCGTGAGCCGCGCCACCGCCAACAAAGTCTTGTCGGGCCTGGTTTCCGAAGGTCTGCTCGACTTCCGCAAGGGCGTCGGCACCTTCGTCCGCATCCGCACTCTGGACTACAACCTGCAAGTGCTGGTGAGCTTCACGGAGGAAGCGCAGGCCGCCGGAAAGCGGCCCGCGACGCGGGTGCTGCGCTTTGAAAGCGTCAAGTCGCGGGACGTGCTGGATGAGGTCCCGGAGCTTCTTCAGGCCGCTCCGGAGAGCACGCTCTACTACCTGGAGCGCCTGCGCCTGGCGGACAATCTGCCGGTGATTTACGAGCGGCGCTACGTGGTGGCGGAGCATTGCCCGGGCCTGACGGAAGAGGATCTGGCGGGGTCGCTCTACGAGTTGTGGACCAGCCGTTATGGGCTGGTAATCGAGGGCGCCGACGAGCGCGTGCAGGCGGTGAATCTGCGGGGGGCCGAAGCGCTGGCGCTCGCAGTCCGTAATGGCGCGGCCGGATTGCGGGTCAGTTCGGTGGGCTACATCACCGGACGAAGGCCGCTGTGGTCGGAGAGCACTCTCTATCGCGGAGACGCATACGAGTTCCGCAATCGGCTCGGCGGGCTGCAGCCGGCGAGCCATGCCCGGGGCATGTTTCTGTATCCGGGCGAGAGCCTGTCCAGTGGGACGGCCATCGGCGGGCGGTGAGCGCCGCCCGGCCACGGGCTGTTAGAGGAGACATAGTGAGCGAAGATCGATTCCAGGTGGAGATCTCCCAGCCGCCGGTTTCACGGCGGGATTTGTTGCGGACGGTCGGCGGCGCGGGCGCTTTCAGCATCGTGCGTCCGTCGGCGGTGCGGGGCGCGCCGGCCAACTCGGCGATTTCGGTTGGCCTGATCGGCGCGGGCAACCGGGGAAACTACGACGCCTCCATCGTGAATGCGGATCCGCGTGCCCGCGTGACGGCGATCTGCGACCTGTTCGACGACCGCATCGAGCCCGGCATAAAGGCCATCAAGGCCCAGAAGCCCGAGGTCTACAAGGATTTCGAAAAGCTGCTGGCCTCCGGCGTGGATGCGGTGATCATCGCGACGCCGCCCTTCGAGCATCCGCGAATGCTGGCCGCCGCGGTGCAGGCGGGGAAGCATGTCTATTGCGAGAAACCGGCGGGCGTCGACCTGGCGGGATGCAAATCGGTGATGGCCACGGGGGCGAAAACGGACCCCAAGAAATGTCTCTTCTTCGGCTTCCAGCAGCGGCACGGGATGGTGTACCTGGAAGCCTACAAGCGGCTGAAGGAGGGGCAGATCGGCGACATCGTCAACGCGCGCGGATACTGGATCGACGCCAACCCGTTCACCCGCGTTCCGTACCCGGACCCCAAGGTGGAGAAGCTGCGCAACTGGTTTTGCTACCGCGACTATTCGGGCGACTTCCTGATCGAGCAGGACTGCCATAACCTGGACGCGCTGCATTGGTTCCTGGACGCCCTGCCGCTGCGGGCGATCGGATACGGCGGGCGGAAGGTGCGGACCACTTTCGAGACCCTCGATCACCTGTCGCTGTCCTTCGAATTTCCCAATGGCATCCACGTGAACTTCGAGGGCAACCAGCTCAGCCCTCCGGGGTTCAAGAAAGTCGGCGAGGAGTTCACCGGAACCAAGGGCGTGCTCGAGACGTCGCGGAACCGCCTGGTACATACCAAGGGCCCGGGCAGCGCGGAGACCATCCCGCAGAAGCGAGATATCACGATCGACGCCTTCGAGGCGTTCCTGTCTCATATCCAGAGCGGCGAGGCCTTGAACATGGCCGAACAGTCGGCGCGCAGCACCATGATCGGAGTGCTGGGGCGCACCGCAGTGTATCGAGGCCGCGAGGCCACATGGAAAGGCGAGTTCGGCTCGGCGTAACACGGCGGCGGATATTGGTTGGCTCAGCCACTGGGTAACATATTGCTTATCATGCAATTCATCCGACGGTTGCGACGCTTGACAAGGGAGAGGCATAGCCATAAGCTGTCTATTTGACCCATGGGAAGGAAGCCGATGGACTACACGTATTTGCAGATTGCGAAGATGATCGATCATTCGCTGCTTAACCAGGTATTGACCGACCAGGAACTGGAAGCCGGCTGCCGCCTCGCGCGCGAGTACGACGTGGCCTCGGCCTGCATCAAGCCGTATTACCTGAAACGCTGCGCGGAGCTGCTGGCGGGAAGCACGGTTGCGGCCAGCACGGTGATTGGGTTCCCGCACGGGGGGAACACCACCTCGATCAAGGTAGCCGAAGCCGAGCAGGCGCTGCGCGACGGCGGCACGGAACTGGACATGGTGGTGAACATCGGCAAGGCGCTGAGCGAGGATTGGGCTTATGTCCGGAAGGACGTCCAGGCGGTGGTGGATGCGACGCACAGCGGCGGCGCCATTGTAAAAGTCATTTTCGAGAACTGTTTTTTGCAGGACAAGCACAAGATCCGGCTGTGCCAGATCTGCGTGGAGACGGGCGCGGATTTCGCCAAGACGTCCACCGGCTACGGCAGCGGCGGCGCGACGCACGACGATCTCAAGCTGATGCGCGCGCATTTGCCGCCGCACATCAAGGTGAAAGCGGCCGGCGGAGTGCGCACGCTCGATGCGCTGCTGGAGGTTCGCGCTCTGGGCGTCGCCCGCGCTGGAGCGACGCAGACGGCCAAGATGTTGGACGAGTGCAAGAAACGGCTGGAGCAGGCCGAATCGGCCTCGGCCACGTAAGCGGCGGACGCCGGCACGGAGTCATCGCCCAGACAGGTAGTTGGCTGAAACGCCCACACTGTTTCCGACGCCCGCGACTCCCGTTGACGAGGAGCGGACGCCAGGCATATCCGACTGTTGGAGGATTCAAATGAAGATACCCCTCTACTTATTCACGATATTCCTTGGTGTAATCCTGGCGGTCCATCTGTCGATGAATGGCAAGGTCGGCAGCGTGTTGAACAACCCTCGCGTGGGCAATGCGCTGTTTTGGTGCATTGGCGCCGCGTGGGCGGTGCTGATCGGCGTGACCGGATGGCATGCGGGCGCTTTGCAACCGCTGAAAGAAGTGCATCCGCTGCTGCTGACGGCCGGCGCGCTGGGCGCAAGCCTGGTTTTCGCCATCGCGTGGCTCATCCCGCAGGTGGGGGCGGGTCCGGTGATGATCAGTCTGCTGGCGGGCCAGGTGATCGGCGGCCTGGTGATGTCCCATTTTGGCTGGCTGGGTTCGCCGGTGCAGCCGATTTCGTGGGCCAAGATCCTGGGCGTCGCGGTGATGATCGGCGGCGCCACGCTGGCTACTTACTCGAAGTGAGTCAGTAGCGCGGATACTAACATAACCGGAGATATATCCTGTGTCCCATCACTTATTCGGCGATTTCGAGTGGCCTTCTTACCGGCCGCCGCTGGAAACGTACCACCTCGGCTACGGGATCGGCATTGTGGGCTACGCCGGCATTGTGCGCGCACAGCATCTGCCCGCCTACCGCCTGGCGGGGTATCGCGTGGCGGCTGCGGCCGACATTCGGGAAGACCGGCGGGAACTGGCCAAGCTGGACGGCATTCCGCGGGTCTACGAAGACTACCGGCAGCTCCTCGAGCGCGACGACGTGGACATCGTCGACTGCGCCGTGGACCACGCGGACATGGCGGCGCGGGTCGCGATTCTGAAGGCGGCGGCCAAAGCCGGCAAGGCCGTGCTGATGCAGAAGCCCATGGCGACGGATCTCAAGACCGCCGAGGAGATGGTGAGAATCGCCGAGGACGGCGGCATTTCCTATGCGGTCAACCAGAACCTGCGCTTCGACCCGGCGATCTATCTCACCAAGCAATTCCTGAGTCCCGGGCGCTTCGGCAAGCCGGGCTACATACAGTTCGCAAACCTGTCCATCGAAGGGCCGAAATTCGGGTTCGGGCCGGAGGGCGTGGTCATGGCCTGGCAGATCCACGGGCTGGACTCGGTGCGGTGGCTGGCGGGCGGCGATCCGGTCTCGATCTATGGCACGAACCGCAACAACGCCGCCATGTATCAGATCGAATTCGCCGGCGGGGCGGTCTGCAACTACGTCGAGTATCACAACGAAGACACCTTCCGGAGCGAGACTCCGCTGCGCGTTTGGGCGGAGAAAGGGGCGGTGCGGGCGAACCACCGCTGGAATCCAAGCTCGCGTTGGGAGAAGGACCTGGTGGAAGCGCGCGGCTACGAATGGCCCCAGGAGATCGGCTGGGTGACGTGCAAACTGCCCGACGATCTGACGCAGCGCGAGGTTTTTATGAGACCCCGTTTCGACGAATGCGGTTCGATCGGCGGCTTCATCGGGAGCATGGGCGAGTTCATGCAGTCGCTGTACGAAAAGCGTCCCGCTCTGACCAACGGCCGGGACAACCTGATGTCCTTGCGGATGTATTTCGCGGGCCAGCTTTCGGCGGCGAAGAAGAGGCCGGTGGATCCGCGGACCATGGAGGGTCTTTGAAGGGGAGCGCGGTTTAATACGGCCAGAGACACTACGGCCGTGAGGAGAGGTCAAGGGGCCAATCGGGAGATTGGCGTTGCTGGCGGCCGGGGCTTCGCGGACTTATCACCGTGCGTTTCCGGCCGCCACTGGATTGAGCGGCATCTTCGGGGGCATTGGATTCGCTGGCTGGCGACTCATACCGTCCGATTCGATGCATAGGCTCCCGAGCCGTAACCCGGTTTGCCTACTCCACTACTCTTCGAAACCCGACTATCCCGGCCCTGAAGGGCCAGAACGGGCCGGCTCGGCTTGCCGCCGAAGCGGGATCCGAACCCGCGCCCGCCTGCCCTAGAGACCGGGGAGGATCACACTCGCGTGGGGCGTTATGAAGCTAGCTCCAAAGTCTCCCGTCGGGGTCATCTGACAGTGACCTCCGTAAGGCTTCATGGCTCCGGGAGTTCGATACCAACGTAATGCAACGCATCTTGGCCAAGATGAGGGTTGCGGCCGGGCTTGCGCACGACCACTACCTGATTTGACCCTAGCATGGGGGCAAGGGCTGATTGGCGGAGAATCTGGTTAAGGTCTTTGGAATCAATGCAAAAAAAAGTTGGTTCGGTTGTGAATGGCAAGAAGCGGGTCCAGGGGGAGCCGCGCGGACCAGGGTGCTGGAAGGGGTGAAAGAATCGCCCGTAAGCGGGCGAGGCAAGCGGAGCCGCCTGCCTCACCTCTGAAAATGCAGGACTTGTTGTGGTGGCGCGGGCGGTTCCACCTGCGTAGCTGGATTCTCTCACAGCTTCCCGCCCCACCATTTCGGCGGGATTCGCGATGTTGGGAGAACTATGAGGCGTCAGGCGGAAACGCCAGCCACGCTTTTTCCGGGTCCACTACGGGCGTACGGGATCGGTGTTGCTGTGTGGCAGGGCTTTGGCGCCGCGTCGGCTGCCGGGTAGGAGTCCGCCAGGCGCTGCTCGAACTCATCCAGTTTCTTGTGCAGTTGTTCCAGATCCCGTTCCATCACGTCGCGGTGCAGCTTTACGCTCAAATCGTCCTCCAGAGGGGTACGCATTCTGTTCTGCTTTCCAGATGTTCGGCATGGAACCCTCAGTCCCATGGTGTAGCGTATCGGCGGATTTCTCCGAAACTTCAGTGTTTTTGAGGAAAAAGTTGGACGAAACGGCCCCGGCGGCCGATTCGAACCGTCTATTGCCGGGGGGTCGCGGGGGTAGGGAAGGCCGTCAGACGCATTATTTTGAGAAAAATCGCCATTCCGCGCCACTCATAGCTCAAATGAGCCATCACAGCACGGATTCGGAGTTGCGCCATCTCTGGCTCGGCAGGCTCCCGGGGCCCCATGCCGACCGCATCAGACGCCATCTGGTACTGTGCGAGGAATGCCTAAGCCGGCTGGTGGAAATCGACGACCAAGTCAGCGGCGCGGAAGCGCCGACGGGCGCCGCGGCGGCGAAAGGCGAAAGCCAGCCGGTGTCCGTGGCGCGCTGACGGCGCTGGCCGGGTACGCGGCGAATGCCGGCGAGGACGCCGGCATGGCAGGCTGGAAGCCCGCTCTACGGATCGAGCGCGATGATTGGCTGGCAATGGCCGGCGCACTCCAAAACCATGCCGCGCAGGGCGATTGAACCTTCGATTCGGGTAGCTCCCAGGAGACGGCGGCATCCCAGCGAAAGGCGCTCCGCTTCCCTCGCGGCTTCAAACGGCCACGCCGCGGATTGCCAGGTTTCCGATGCGT
This sequence comes from Terriglobia bacterium, assembly GCA_963767595.1. Taxonomy (GTDB): domain Bacteria; phylum Acidobacteriota; class Terriglobia; order Bryobacterales; family Bryobacteraceae; genus BOG-224. The sequence goes on along the minus strand of CAVYEK010000012.1, from coordinate 83,001 downwards.
CGAGCGGAGATTCGCGCCGGTTATCGAGAGACCAGTACAGCCCGGTCTGCTTTGGCAGGCCGGAGGTACGATACTGAAACCGCAGTACGTAAGCGCCGCCTCTTTCGAGAGCCAGCGGGTGGCTCAGGATTTCGCAACGTTCCGGCTGTTGGCCGGAGAACGCGAAGTAGAGTCGCGGTTTGCCTTCTTGCGTCTGCCTGGTCTCGACCCCGGGAGTGGCGGGAACCCGCCAGTCGAAGGCTCGATTCGAGATCTGGCGGGTGAAGCCGCCGTTGGCCAGCAAAACGGGCGCTTGGGAGGCGCCGGGCGGCAAGCGCCCGCGAGCGAGCGCTTCCCAGACTTGAAAGGCTGGAACCGCCTGGCCCGCCGCGAGGGCCGCATCGATGTAAGCGAGCAGGGGATCGCGATCCGCCGCTTCGGGCCGGCCGGCGATGCGGGCCGCCAGGGCATGGGCGTCGGGCCATCGGCGCCCGGCAACGAGATATGCCAGGTATTGCCGCTCCACACGGCGTTGGCGCCCGACGACCCGGTCCAGCACCTCGCCGGCGTCGTCCGTGACGCGAAAGCAGAGGTCGAAGAGGGGCCGCCCGCCGTCGTAAGAGATTCGAGCGGCGGCCCGCGCCCAACTCCAGAATTCCTCCGCCCGGTTGCGCCGAAAATAGAAGTTGGCCGCGGTCCAGGCGGGCAGGAACTGCCGGTCGTGGCGCGCGGCTTCCAGCACTTGCCGCTCGCTCTCGACCGGCCGTCCCAGCATCTCCATTTCCAAGGCGAGGCGGATGCGGGCCCGGGTGAAATACGGGTTCCACGCGATGGCTCGTTCCAGGAGTCCGATTTCGTCGTCCGGTTGCATCTCGGACAGAGCGAAGTAGTATTCGGCGCGATCGGGACAGAGGCTGATCGCGTCTTTCAAACTTCGCAGGGTGGCGCGATGGTACAACGTGTCCGCCCATCCCCGTTCGGCCGCGGAGCGAATTCCCCAGAGCAGAACAGGTACGGCGCCCAGGGCCAGCATCCAAGAGCGGAGACCGGCCGCGCACGCGCTTGTCTCTTTCGCCGGTGGCGGACCCGAATGGCTCCGTCCATAGGCGGCGAGACCACCCCAGAAGGCGAATATCCAGACCGCCAGTCCCAAGCGAAGAAAAGGGTAGTCCACAAGGGAGTGAAGGAACACGGCCAGCACCCCGATTCCCCACACCGAGCGTATGGCCGGCCGCGCCACCCAGAACACGGCCCCCAGCATCAAACCCAGGGCCGGCAATCCGCCCTCGGCGGCCCACTGAATCCACTCGTTGTGAGCGTGGTTGGCAATCGCGCCGAGATCGATGGTGGCGAATTGCGGGTATACCGAGGCCCATGTTCCCAGCCCGAAACCGTGCAGCGGTTGGGCCCGAAACATGGCCACCGACGACGCCAGAAACTCGCGCCGAACCTGGTACGGATCACCGGCCTGAACGAAGCGCCCCCAAAGGAACTGGTAGCCGACGATCGAGGTGAATGCCGATACGAGCGCCACGAAGCTCAGCAGCGGCCAACGGCGCGACTCGCTTGGCAGACCGCGCCGGGCGGGGCGGTACAGGAGGAAAGCCGCCGCGCTTTCGGCAATCACCAGGATGGTCCCGGCGCGGGATCCGCTGGCGACCACCGAGGCCACCAAGGCCGCCGCCACCGTCAGGTACAGGCGACGATTCGCCTTATTTTCAAATGCCAATGTCAGGGCTACCGGAACCAGCAGCTCGACCAGCGCGGCGTAGTTGTTGGGCGAAACGAACGGGCCTATGACCTGGGTTGTGTATCCGGACTCAAACAGCCAGAACACCCGTCCGGGCGAAGTAAACAGTTGGACCACGCTGAGAAGCGCGACCACCGATCCGACGGCCAGCGCGGCATTGAGAAATCGCCTCCGCTCCTCACGGACCAGGCAGGCATGGTATCCCAGCCAGGCCACGGCGCAAGCGGTGAGCCAGTACAGGACGGCGTCCCCGGTTGGCGCGGGCACGACCGTCCAATGGGCCGCCAACTGCACCGTGCCCCAGAGGCACATACCCGCGAACGGAACCAGGAATAACCCATGCGCCTTTCGTCCGGCGGGGCGACAGACAAGGATGGCGGCGCAGGCGAACGCGGCCAGTTGCAGGGCGCTCACGGCCCACCCGCCGCGCACCCAGACGGTGCCAATGGAGAAGGCCAAGATCGCGACGAGGATGAGGCGCGGGGCGGCGCGAGGTTCTTCGACGGCGATGGCGCACGCCGGCGCCACTTGGTGTGCGGCCCGCATCAGGCGCCCCGCGCGGGGCCAGGCCCGGACAAATGGCGGGGCGGGGGCCCCGGTCCGCGGGCAGGCGCCAAAGAGCGGGTCCGGGGGGACCCGCGCGGACCAGGGGGTCCGCCCCACCCAAGACAGGATGGTATCCCGCGCGCCGGTTGACAACCGGCGCCCGCGGACGGCGGGTTAGCAACCCGCCGCAGGTTTCCAACCTGCCCCACAATGTTCGCCGGCAGGGCCAGGATGCACATGTATCCGTCACCTGCACCTGAGATCGGCGGATGGGGCCGCGCGCTTTACGGCGAAACCGAAGAACCCGGCGTTACTTGGGGCGGTTCGCCAGGATCAAGGGCGAAGGGCCGGGAGCATCGAGGGTGCGCGGGTTTTCGAAGCCCGCTTCGCGCAGCCATGCGGCGATCTCGTGGAACGAGAAGGTGTCCCCTTCGTCGGTGAAGACCAGCATGTTGACGGCGAACATGAGGCCCATGGGCGAGGCGGCGCGGGCGTCGTCCACCAGGAATTCGGCGATGGCCACCACGCCGCCGGGGGCGAGCGCATCGCGGGTCTTGCGGAGCAGCGCGCGGCCGCGCTTCTCGCCTTCGCTATGGAGGATGTGACCCAGGGTGGCAATGTCGTAGCCGGAGCCGAAATCGGCCTGGGCGAGATCGCCGCCGACGAACTCGAAGCGGTCGGCGAGGCCGTGGCGGGAAACCACTTTGCGGGTCACCTCGAGCACGCCCGGCCAGTCCACGGCGGTGACGCTGACGCGCGGCGAGCTCTCGGCGAGGACGATGCCCCAGACGCCGGAACCGGCCGCCAGGTCGAGCGCGCGCAGGGGCTTGTGGGTCCCGGCGACATCGAGAGCCGCGGCCAGGGCGCGGGCCGAAGGGTAGCTCATGGGATAGATGTCTTCCACGAACCTTTCGAAGAATTCCGTGCCCGTCTTCTGCCGGTTCACGCCCTCAGCCGGTTTGCCGGTGCGCACGACATCGCTCAGGTGCAGCCACCCGGGGATCATCTGCTCGGCGGCGTGACGGCTGATGCCCCCCAGGTAGCCGGGTTTCTTGCTCACCAGGAACGCCGCGGCGTCCGTGGAGAGGCTGAATTGGCCCTCGCCGCTCTTGATGAGCAGGCCAAAGCCGGCCAGCGCGTTCATGAGCGCCCGCACCCCGCGCGGCGAAGCGCCGGAAAGGACGGCCATAGTTTCGACGGTTTGCGGACCGTCGTCGAGAATGTCGAAAACGCGGTTACGAACCCCGGCTTCGATCATCAGCGCGGGAGCATAACCCCACGCCATCTGCATAATTCGTTCCGGCGTAACCGCCGCTTGACCAGACGCACCCATAATCCCTCCTTGAACGCCGGGACACGTAGCAGCGGGCTCCCCTCAGAGCCCTTGATGCCCGGCGCAGCAGAGACATTATGTCACGTCCGGCGTGTTGGCGGCGGTAAGCCAGGCGCGGCAGGTACATTATGTCACGTCCGGCGGGTTGGGCCGGAAAACCAGGCATTCAACGGCGCCGCAAATCCTCCAGTTCGTCGAGCGTGCGCGGCCAGTCGGCGCCCAAGAGACGGGAAAGGCCGCGGTCGGCGAGCACGCGGCCACCGGTCTGGCAGGCCGCGCAGTAGTTGGTTTCGTTGTCCGCATAACGGATGCGTTGAATTCCCGCTCCGCAGCGGGGGCACGGTTTTCCGTATCGTCCGTGAACGGCCATGCCTTCGCGAAAGGCGGTGACCTTCTCCGGAAACCGCTGGCGGGCCTCGGCGCACAGGCGGCCGAGCCAGAGCGCGAGCGTGCCGCGAGTGGCGGCGAAGAGGCGGTCCCATTCCTCCGGCCCCAACTTGCGGGTCAAAGCGAGGGGCGAGAGCCGGGCGGCGTGGAGAATTTCGTCCGAGTACGCATTGCCGACGCCGCTGACGATGCGGGGATCGGTCAGCGCCCGTTTCAGAGTCCGGTTTTCGCGGATCAGCGCGGCGCGGAAGCACTCCATGTCGGCGGTGAGAACATCGATGCCGCCGGGGTCCATGGCGAGCAGGCCGGTTTCGCCCGCCACCACGTGGAGCGATGCCCTCCGCTTGGCGCCGGCCTCGGTGAGGGTGAGCGAGCCCGGCGGAAAATCGAAAGCCGCCAGGATCTGGCGGCCCTTGAGGGCGGCGTGGCCCGGCTTCCAATGCAGGCGGCCGGCGATCATCAGGTGCAGGACGAGCCAGAGGTCGCCTTCCAGGCCGATGGCAATGCGCTTTCCCAGCCGCCGCAATTGGCGCACGTTTCTTCCCTCGGCTTCGGAGGGCGCCGGCGCGGTGGTTCGAAGAAGAAACGGGCTGGCCAGCCGGAGGCGTTCGAGCGGGAGGCCGATCACGCGCGGTTCGAGGGCGGTGATATAGGCGGCGATGTCCGGCAGCTCGGGCATATTTATTCAGGTTGCATGGCGGCGGGTGGTTTGGCAAGGGGTTTGGGAGGCGCAGGTTTACGCGGTTCAGGCGGAGCCATTTCGCCGTAGACGCATGAACCCGACCCATGCGGACCCGCGAGGCGAGGGACGCATTGACGGGAGCTTACCGGCGGGCGCGCCGCGTCTTTTCGAATTCTAAAGTAGCAGGCGGGCCGGGTTGGTTTTGGGCGTGGGGCCGGCAAATGTTTGAAAAGACGGGGTGGGTTCTTGGGCGGAGGGCTGCGATTGCGAAGTCGGGGCAGTCCTTAAGCTTCTCCGCGGTGCTTCGTTGCGGCGCCAGTGATATGCTCGAAGAATGACTCCCCGCATCACGATCGAGCCCGGCAAACGCTCCGGCCAGCCGTGTGTTCGCGGGTTGCGCATAACTGTGTGGGATGTGTTGGCATGGCTCGCCGGGGGCATGACAGAACAGCAAATCCTGGATGACTACCCCGAACTGGAGCCTGATGATTTCCGTGCGGTGTACGAATTCGCTGCCCGGGTGGGTAGGCGCGTGGCTCTGTGAAGCTGCTGTTTGACGAGAACCTCTCGCGCAAGCTCGTCGGCCGGCTCGCTGAATTGTACCCGGATTCAATTCACGTTGCGCAGGCCGACCTGCTCGAATGCCCAGATCGCGAGATATGGGAGTTTGCCAAGGCAGGGAACTTCGTGATCGTGAGCACCGACACCGACCTCTACGAACTCGCCACAACAATCGGGCCACCTCCCAAGGTGGTGTGGCTCCGGCGCTGGGCGCATCCGACGAGGGACGCGGAGCGGGTATTGCGGCGCGAGGCCATCCGGATCACGGAATTCGCGGCGGATCCGGAACTCGCAGTCCTCGTTCTTGACCGCGACTGACGCTCTTGGCGCCGACTCGGTGCGAAGTCACGAGCCGACTTGCGAGGAGTGATCGGCCACGGACGAGTTCCGGGAAATGGCTGCGTTCAGGCTGTCCCCTTTGCCCTCGTTCTTGACCGCGACTGAGGCTCCTGGGGCCGACTCGGTGCGAAGTCACGAGCCGACTTGCGAGGAGTAATCCGCCACGGACGAGTTCCGGGAAATGGCTGCGTTCAGGCTGTCCCCTTTGCCTCGGTCCCCTTTGCCTCCCTTTGCCCCCTTTGCCCCCCGCTTCCCTTTTGCCTCCCTTTTGCCTCAGAGAAGCCCGCCCGGCCTCACCACACGCCCGGAACCAGCCGGTAGCGTGTCCGGGTGCAGTACTCCTGGTAGCCCGGCAATTCGCGCCACAGGGCGCCGTCTTCCAGCACCGTACGGACAATGAAGGTGGCCATCAGCATCGTGATCGGCGCAAAACTCCACGCCGAGCCGACAATCAGCGGCCACCCCGGCAGCACCAGCAGCAGCCCGGAGTACATGGGGTGACGCACGACGCGATACGGTCCCGTGGTGATGACGTGGTGGCCAACCTCGCTCGCAATGCGGACGTTCCTTTCGAGGAAGGGATTCTCGGCGACCGCCAGGTAAATGGGTACGAATCCCAGCAACTCCAGCACGATGCCAGGCCATATCCAGGCCGCGCTGAGTTGCGACCAGCCGTAGCGGACGTCGAGGCCGGCCACCGCGTAAAAGCTGAGGAAGCCGACAATCGCCGCCGCTAGCACGAATCTCTCGAATCGCTTGACGCCCGGTTGCGGCTCCAGCCGCCGGCGCATCAGTTCCGGGTTTCTGCGCCGCATTACGGCGAAGGTCACCCCGGCGATAAGCAGCATTGAGCCGACGAAAAGCCAGCCGCGCCACCAATCCAGGCGGCCCGCGAAAGCAAATGGCAGCAGGAAGAGGAGCGCGCGGCAGATGGCCCGGAGCGCCAGCTTCCAACGTGGGGTCTGTGCCGGCATGGAACGACCTGCCTCCTCATTCGTAGTTTCCCTCGAATCGCACACTCCGCAATCCGAGCACGCCGCCCCCGGAGTCGAACGGCACGATAAGCCGCAGGAAATGCACGGGTTAACGCGCGCTATTCGTCCACCGGCGCGATGCCTAAGACACCGGCTGGTTCGCCGATGAACTCCGCGGACTGTCCGCGGAACCGGCGGCGCCTGGCGCTCGTAGCTATTCAGGGTGGAAAATCTGCTATAGCGCCCGTCCATCGGAGATCAGCCGCGGCGAGAGGCCGCGTGCGCGAGGAGGCGAGAAAGGCCGCAGCCTATGTCAAGTGAAGCCGGAGCAAGCGAACCGAAGAAGATCCTCATCATCGGCGGAGGCATCGCGGGCCTCTGCGCGGGCGTGTACGCCCGCCAATGCGGCTACCAGGCCGAAGTGCTGGAGATGAATACCTTGCCCGGCGGCCTGGCGATGAGCTGGCGGCGGGGCGAGTACACCTTCGAGACCTGCCTGCACTGGCTCGTCGGCTCCAAGCCGGGCGCCGATTTGCGCGACTACTGGGAGGAGCTGTTCGACATCTCCGCGCTGCGCTTTGTGGATCCCGAGGAGGTGGCGCGCATCGAGACCGAGAGCGGCGAAAGCCTCGCTATCCCCACGGATCCCGACCGGCTAGAGGCTACGCTGCTCGCGCGCTCGCCGGCCGATGCCAAGGCGATCCGCGCCTTTGCCGGCGACGTGCGCCGGCTGGGGCGATTCCGCATGCCCTATCCCGACCAGGGCTGGGCCGCCCAGGCCGGCATCCTGCTCCGCGACCTGCCGATCTTGCCGACATTGAGACGCGTCTCCAAGATGACGTGCGCGGAGTACGGCGCGCGATTTCAGGACCCGCTGATCCGCGCCTACTTCGGCCGGGGCGAGCTGGCGCAGCTTTCGGCCGTCGCCGTGGTCTTTTCGCTGGCGTGGATGAGCGTGCGGAACGCCGGCTATGCCATCGGCGGCGCGCAGGCGATCATCCGCCCGATCGAGAAGCGCCTTAAGGAACTCGGCGGCAGCATCCGCTATGGCGCGCGAGTGGAGCGCATTTTGGTGGAGAACGGCGCGGCCGTGGGCGTCCAACTGGCCGGCGGGGAGACGCTGCGGGGAGATTGGGTCATCTCCGCGGCGGACGGACATACGACGCTGAACGAAATGCTGGGAGGCGCGTACACCAGCCCGCAACTCAAGACCGCGTACGAGAAGAACGCTCTGTTTCCCTCCTACCTCCAGGTCTCGCTCGGGGTGGGCATGGATCTGGGCCACATGCCGCGCTTCCTGACTTACCTATTGGACGGGCCGCTCCAAATCGACCCCAAGACGACCGTCGATCGGATCACCTTACGTTTTTTCCACTTCGATCCGACCTTCGCCCCGGCGGGCAAGACCGCTGTCATCTGCTTCCTGCCCACCTACAACGACTCGTATTGGGACGATCTGCGTAAGAGCGATATGCTGGCGTACCGCGCCGAGAAACAGCGCGTGGCGGAGGCGGTGCTCGAGCGGCTGGAGCGGCGCGTTCCCGGCCTGCGGCCGGCCGTCGAAACCGTCGACGTCTCGAGCCCGGCGACGGTCCTTCGCTTTACCGGCAACTGGAAAGGGAGCATGGAGGGCTGGCTGCTGACGCCCGCCATCGGATTCCGTCCGCTGCCCAACAAGCTTCCCGGCCTGCGGCGCTTCCGGATGGCCGGCCAATGGGTGATGCCGGGAGGTGGATTGCCGTGCGGCCCCTTGAGCGCACGCCCCACCCTCAAGGAGATCTGCCGCGAGGACGGCGTCCCGTTCACGCCGGGGAAGAGGAGTTGAGCGGCGGCGCAACTGGGGAATTCGCATCCGCCGGCGCACCCGGTGGAGCAGAGGCGAAAAGTGGGTCTTGGCTTCGTGGGCGCCGATGGTCTGAAGGACAGATCCTTAATTAGCTTTTCGACCGGCTGACTGTTCCTGTGCGCTTCGGGCCGGGCATGCCCGGGGCTTACGTTTGCGGGCGCTTCCGCGGAGCGGTTCTTTCGCCCCTACGGGGCTCCTTATCCTACGCGCCTGTTCTTATGGCTTACGCCATGGGCCACTTTCTTTCGCCCCTACGGGGCTGATGCCCATGAAGGCGCCGAGCGAAATGTAGCAGGCGCTTTCGCCGCGCTTTCGCCTGCCCCACCCGGGGCGCCGCGCTCACGGATTCAACTTATAGCCCTCGCCCAGCGGGCCGGCGCCGGCCAGGTATTTGCGGGCGCGGACCAGCTCGGCCACCTGCCTTATATGCCCCAGGTCGTGGAGCGCCCATTCGTGCAGCATTTGGGCGAGGGTGATTTCACCGGCCTGCGGGTGGAGCGCCTTGCGCTCGCCGGCGCCGGCGGGGAGGCTGCGCAGGAACTCGACGTTATCGTCGCGGCGTTCCTCGAAGTGGTCGAATTCGAATTCGGGGTCGGCGTCGCGGTAACGGTCCAGGTGGAGTTGCGCGTCGTCGGCTTCGAACTCGGGCCGCTCCTCGCTCAGGAAGCGGTCCACTCTCATGCGGTAATGGTGACCTTCGCTGTGGGACAGGTGCGCCAGGACCTCGGCCACGGAGAAGCGGTCCGGCGCGGGCTTCCAGCGCGCGTCTTCCTCGGAAAGCTGGCACATCAGGCCGCGCAGGATGGCGGGGGTGGCTTCGAGCAGGTCCAGGCAGGGGAGTCCGTGGTCTTCCATAGTGTGATCGGCGCCCATTTCAAGAAATCCGCCGGCCGTTGTGCAGCATTTCGCCGATGGCGGAAACCAGCTTATCGACGCGTTCATCGAGGATGCGGTCGCGCTCGCGGCTCTGCTGGTCAAGATCGCGCAGGTGCTGGCCCGTCTCGCGAATGAGCCTGCTGGTCTCCTGGATGGACTCCTCAGTCTCCTTGAAGCGCTCTTCGGTTTTGATCTGGGCTTCGGTCAGACGTACCAGAACGTCGTCCAGCTTTTCCTCCTTCTCGGCCAAGCGGCCCATCAGGTGCTCCAGCCGGGCTACGCGGGTGCTGACGTTCTCGGGCATGGGCGCTCCTTTCGTTGGGGGCCGCGCTTCACTACTTTTGCGGAGTGGCGGGTGAGGACACTTTCAGAGGACAGCCGTATCCCATTCTCCGCCGTCTTCTTCCGGCAAGTAGAACCCACCTGTTGCCATCAGAATAGCATGCACGCCGGCGCGAGGAACGCCGGCCAGAAGGCCGGCGGTTGGCAGGCGAAAGCGCCTGCCCCACAATTCCGGAAGGCCGGCGGTTGGCAGGCGAAAGCGCCTGCCCCACAATTCCAGAAGGCCGGCGGTTGGCAGGCGAAAGCGCCTGCCCCACAATTCCGGAAGGCCGGCGGTTGGCAGGCGAAAGCGCCTGCCCCACAATTCCGGAAGGCCGGCGGTTGGCAGGCGAAAGCGCCTGCCCCACAATTCCGGAAGGCCGGCGGTTGGCAGGCGAAAGCGCCTGCCCCACAATTCCGGAAGGCCGTTGGCAGGCGAAAGCGCCTGCCCACAATTCCGGAAGGCCGGCGGTTGGCAGGCGAAAGCGCCTGCCCCACAATTCCGGAAGGCCGGCGGTTGGCAGGCGAAAGCGCCTGCCCCACAATTCCGGAAGGCCGGCGGTTGGCAGGCGAAAGCGCCTGCCCCACAATTCCGGAAGGCCGGCGGTTGGCAGGCGAAAGCGCCTGCCCCACAATTCCGGAAGGCCGGCGGTTGGCAGGCGAAAGCGCCTGCCCCACAATTCCGGAAGGCCGGCGTTTGGCAGGCGAAAGCGCCTGCCCCACAATTCCGGAAGGCCGGCGGTTGGCAGGCGGAAGCGCCTGCCCCACAATTCCGGAAGGCCGGCGGTTGGCAGGCGAAAGCGCCTGCCCCACAATTCCGGAAGGCCGGCGGCAAGCCCGAAGGCTTGACCCCACCGTTATCCTACAATGTTCTCGCCGCCATCCACGTGCAAAGTGTTGCCGGTGAGCCAGTAGGTGGCTGGATGGCACAGGGCGGCGATGCAGCGGGCCACGTCCTCGGGCAGAGTGAGGCGCTGGTGCGGGTTGCGCATGCGGGCGATTTCGAAGATCTTCTCGTAATCGGGAATCAGGCGCGAGGCGGGGGTATCGGTGACGCCGGCGAGAATGGCATTGGCGGTGATGCCGGACGGGGCCAGCTCCAGGGCAAGCTGCCGGATATGGGCTTCCAGAATGGCCTTGGCGGCGCTCACCGGCCCGTAATTGGGAATGGCCCTGGTGCTGCCGCTGCTGGTCATGGCGAAGATGCGCCCGCCCCACTCGAAGAGGCCGGCCTTGAGGCAATCCTGCACCCAATAGACCAGCGAGTGGCCCATGGTATCGGCCGTAATTTCCAGTTGCTTTTTCGAAATCACCTGTCCGGCGCCGGCCAACGGCTTGAGCGCCCCCCAGGCCAGGGAGTGGAGGAGCACGCGCAGGGCGCCGGGCGGATCCACCAGACGCTGGCGGATCTGCTCGATGGTATTCTGGCGCATCTCGTCGTCGGAGGCGTTGCAGTTGAAGAACTGCGTCTCGCGGCCCAGGGCGCGGATGCGGTTCTGAATGTCCTCCACGTGGGGCAGCTTATCGCGGCGGTCCAGGTGCACGCCGAAGATGTTCATGCCGGTGCGGGCCAGCTCCAGCGCGGTAGCCTCGCCGAATCCGCTGCTCGCGCCCAGAATCAGCGCCCAGGGTTGTTTGCTCATAAGTCGACTCGGATTTCCCTTTCTTCGTTTTCGAGGGCGCGGATGCGGATTTCGGTGCGCCCGGCGGGCATCAGTTGCGGGAATCGCTCGCCCCATTCCACCAGCGTCAGGGCATCGCGTTCGAACAGATCGTCCAACCCCAGGCGGGCCACTTCGCGCGGGTCGTCGAGGCGGTAGAGATCGACGTGATAGACGCGCCCGCCGCCGTATTCGTGAATCAGGGTGTAGGTGGGGCTCGACACGTCTTCGGGCTGGGCGGCGCCGCGCCCCTTCACAATCCCTTTGGCCAGAGTGGTTTTGCCGGCGCCGAGGTTGCCGATGAGGAGCACGGCTCCGCGCGCGGGCAGCATCCCAGCGAGCCGCTCGCCCAGGGCGATGGTCTCCTCTTCATTGGCCGTGCGAAACGTCGGCACACTCCTCCATGGCGTCGGGAAGGTATTCCAGGATATCGGTGGCGATGAGGCACTTTTCGCCCAGCGCGCGCGCGCCGATCTGGCCGGCCAGGCCGTGGAGGTAGACGGCGGCGGCCACCGCGCCGTCGGGATCGTGAGGAAACTGGGCCAGCAGGCCGGAGATCAGGCCGGTGAGGATATCGCCGCTGCCTCCGGTTCCCAGGGCGGGCGTGCCGGTGGGGTTGATCCATACGCGGCCATCGGGGAAAGCGATGACGCTGCGCTGGCCCTTGAGCACCAGGGTAACGCCGCGCGTGGTGGCGAAAGAGCGGGCGGCGCCGGCGCGATCCCGCTGAATATCGGCGGTGGGAACGCCGGTCAGGCGGGACATTTCGCCGGGATGGGGGGTAAGCACGCGAACCATGCCGTTGCCGTACACGCTTCCAGTGAGCGCGTCGGCATCGAGCACCAGCGGCCCTTCGAAGGTCTCGGCGGCGCGGGCCACCAGCGCCTCGATATCGGGGTGCAAGCCCAGCCCCGGACCCATGGCGAGCACGGTTTTCCCTTCCGCGATGGCGCTCAGATCGACGCTCGAAGAAATGGTTCCGGCGTCGTTTTCGGCGAGCGGCGCGGTCATCAGCTCGGCGGCGTAAGCGGCGATCACGGGGACGGCGCTAGCGGCGGAAGCCACGGTCACCAGGCCGGCGCCGGCGCGCAGAACGCCCAGGCCGGTCATGGCGGCGGCGCCCGTCTTTCCGCGCGAACCGGCCACCACCAGCACATGGCCGAAGGTTCCCTTGTGGCCGGAAGGCGGCCGCGGGGCCAGCAAATGGCGGAACATGGCGGGCTCGAGCAGCGCCAGCGAGATGGATTCGTCTTCCTCGAACATCTCCGGCGGGCTGCCGATGGGCCGTACCACCAACTCGCCGATGAAGTCGCAATTGGGCGGCATGACGTGGGCGACTTTGGGAGCGGTGAAGGTGACCGAATAATCGGCGCGCGCACATTCGCCCGCCCGCTCGCCCGAATCGCTGGGCATCCCGGAGGGGATATCCACGGCCACCACTTTGGCCAGCGGAAAACCGGCGTTGATTTCGCGGATGCCTTCGAGCATGAGGCCGCTGGCCGGCCCGGAAATGCCGGTTCCCAGGAGGGCATCCACCACCAGCGTGGCGTAGCGCGCGGCGGGCTCGACGCCGGGCCAGATGGGGCAGCCGCAGGTCTTCAACATGCGATAGTTGGCCGCCGCGTCGCCTTTCAATTCCTCGGGAGCGGCCAGCAGGACCACGTGCAGCAGGCGCGGGTCGAAGCGGGTGTAAAGCTGGCGGGCCACGGCCATGCCGTCGCCGCCGTTGTTGCCCTTGCCGCACAGCACCACGATGCGCTGCTCGGAAAGCGGGGAGAAACGTTCGGCCAGGAACTCCACCACGCGGTGGGCGGCGTTCTCCATGAGGATGATGCCGGGGATTCCGAGCGCCGAGGTGAGCCGGTCCACCTCGCGCATCTGGGCGGCGGTGAGGACTTTCATATGCGCCGCACCACCACCATGGTCATGTCGTCCTGCAACTCGGAGGAGCCGGTCCACTGGACCACCGCTTCCATGATGCGGGCGATGATCTCGGAGGAGCCCGCATAGGCGTAGCGCAGAACCAGGTCCTTCATGCGATTCTCCCCGAACATCTCGCCGTAGGGGTTCTCGGGCTCGACGATGCCGTCGGTGTAGGCCACCACGATATCGCCGTTCTCCAGCTCGACGGTGCGCTCTTCGTACTTGGCGAAGGGGAAGGCGCCCACCACGGTTCCGGTGGGATCGAGATTGGTGAAGCCGCCGTTGCGCACCAGGATGGGCGGCAGGTGGCCGGCGTTGGTGTAGGTGAGCGCATGGCGGGCTTCGTCGTAGATGGCGAAAAAGAAAGTGGCGTATTTCTCGGGCGTGGTACTGGCGAAGAGCTGCCGGTTGAGCTGGGCCACCAGGCGCGCGGCGGAGAAATGCATGGGGGTGGCGCCATTGGTGGCGCTCAACTGGGTGCGCATGGTGGATTGGATGGTGGCCATCAGCAGGGCGGCCGAAATCCCCTTGCCGGCCACATCGCCGATGGCGAAGGCCAGCTCGGAGCCGGGCATGGCCATGAAATCGTAGTAATCGCCCGAAACCACGCGGGCGGGTTTGCACACGCCCTTCAGCTCCAGGGTCTTGGAGGAGGGGACGTCGCGCGGGAAAAGCTGGTTCTGCACCTCGCGGGCGATTTCCAACTCCGATTGGAGGCGCTCTTTTTCCTTGGCCACCACGATCAGGCGGCCCAGGTTTTCGGTCATGGTGTTGAACGAAGAGCCCAGCTCGGCGAGCTGATCGTCGCCCTTGACGAGGATGCGATAGGAGAAATCGCCTTCCTTGATGTGCTGCGTGCCCTGATAGAGTTCGTGTACCGAGCCGGTAATGGTGCGGCTGAGCTTGACGCCGGCCCGCAGGGAAGCGATCTCGATGAAGAGAAACAGAGCGATTACGGCGATGAAAAACGTGGTGGCCAAATCGTTCAGCGTGATGCGCTGGCCGGCCCTTTGTTCGAAGATAATGCCCAGCACGGTGCTCATGCGCGCCGTCACCACCAGCAGGGCGGTGGTCTGGTCGGTGGGAGAATCCCACGAAGAGATCTGCAAGGGAAATATGCCGTCGACGCTGAGATCGAGGGCATTTTGTGGGCCCGGCACGCGCGCCTCCCGCGACACCGGTACATAGGTCTCGGCGCCCTCGCCGGGCAGTTGCTGGATGCTGACGACCTTCAAGCGCCCATCCCGGTCCAGCTTGGACAGAACATCGCTGGTCACCGGATAGAGGACGGTGGCCTCGCCGGCGTCGGGCCCGGTTCCCACCACGTGGGCCCACATGTAGAGGCGCTTGGCGTCGCCTTCCTGGCGGAAAACCAGGCCGCTGGCGAGCCCCCACTCGCGAGGCGGGTGGCGGGTAAGGGTGGAGTTTGCGGGATAGCGGATCTCCTCCCGGCCGGTTACCAATATCTCGGAACCGGGGAATCTGTCCCCCAGGGTGCGGAGCATATAGGACATGTAACCCTGCTGGGCGCCGGCCGCGGTCCCGGCCGCGGCCCCGGCCGGCTGCGGTCCCAAGGCGGGGATGCCGCCTCGGCCGCCCCGGCCGTAGGCGCCGAATCCCCTGCCGGAGCCGGGGAACCGGCCGCCGCCCGGGCCGCGTCCACCGTTCGGGGCAGGAGCGCCGCTTCGTCCGCCGGGGGTCGCGTCGCCCAGTCCCCCGGGGACGAGAAATTCGGTCTGCCGCAGCAGGCTGCTCTCCCGAACCGACAACGCGGTCCGGACGAAGTAAGCGGCCACCTGCCCCACCAACGTCCAGCCGGCGGCGTACGCCAGGGTCAAAATGAGCGCGATGGGGACCACGGCGATGAAGAGATAGGCCACAATCAGGCGGTTGCGCAGGCGCCAGATGAGCTTGCGCATCAAGCGGCTGGCGAGGCGCACGAAGCAGACGATGCCTAGCACGAGGGCGGCCAGCGCGGTGACGATCTGCCAATCGGGAGAAACGCCGGAAGCCCTGAGCAGGACGAAAAAGGCGGCCACGAAGAGAAAGGCCTTCTCGACCCGGCCGAGCCGGCGCCAAAACTCCCGCAAGCCTTTCCGCATAGATTTAGACTAGCGTACGCGAACCTCCGATGGAAGGGTTTGTGGGGCGGGCCTCCTGGCCTGCCTGGCTAGCCGAGGGCGGGCCTCCTGCGGGAGGCAGGCCAGGAGGCCTGCCCCACTCTACATAAAATCGATGGCCGCGATCACCATCTGCGGCATGGCCTGATTCCAACCTTCGGGGACGTTGTCGAACGCCATGCGGAAGGGCTTGGTCTCGCCCGGCGCCAAGGCCCCGGACTTCCCGTTCACGATGGCTACCCGCTCGCGCGACGCCACCTGGCCATAGGGGTCGTAGAACACACAGTTGACCTCCACCGTCTTCAGCACGCGGTCGCCGGTGTTTCCGATGTTGCCGGTGATTTCGACGATGGATTGCTTCAGGTAGCTTTCATGCGCCTGCATGTCCACGTTGCTGAGCTTCAGGCTGCGGACATAGGCCCTGGCCGGACCGGTCAGAGGCGCCAGCTCTTTCGGGGGACCCGGTTTGCCGAGATACCAGAACCCCGCCATACCCGCCAGCGCCATGGCGCCGGCGACCAGAGCGGCGGGAGGGATGGAGGACCGCTTCTTTTTCGAAGGGGCCGCTAACACGCTATTTTCCGCCAACGGTCATTTCTCCGATCTTGAGGGTGGGCGCCGCCACCGAGCCGCGGAACTCGAGGTCCGAGCCGGCGGCTTCCAATCCCAACAGCATATCCTTCAGGTTCCCCGCGATGGTCACTTCCGAGACCGGGAAGGCCAGCTCGCCACCGCGAATCCACAGCCCGGTGGCGCCGCGGGAATAGTCGCCGGTCACGATGTTGACGCCGAAACCCATCAGCTCGGTTACATAGAAGCCATCGGCCACCCCGGCCAGGATCTCTTCCGGAGTTTGGACGCCCTTTTCGGCGTAGAAGTTCCCGTGGCCGATGCCGGCGTTGCCGGCCAGTCCCCGCGCCGCGCTGCCGGTGGTCTTCAGACCCAGTTTGCGGGCGGCGTAGGTATTCAGCAGGTAGCTTTTCAGTACGCCGCGCTCGATCACGGCGGTGCGGCGCGAAGGCACGCCTTCGTCGTCGAAGGGAGAGGTGCCGAACAGGCCCGGCAGCGTGCCGTCGTCGATCACGGTGAGGTTTTCGGAGGCCACTTTTTCGCCCAGTTTACCGGCCAGGAAGGATTCGTGCCGGTAAATGGACATGCCGTGGACGGCCTCGAAGAGGTTGTCGAGCAGGGTGCGCGCGGCGCGCGGCTCGAACACCACGGGGACGCGCTGGGTGTCCACCTTCACGGGATGGAGGCGGCGGAGGGCGCGGCGCGCGGCGATGCGGCCCACCTCTTCGGGGGCGTCCAGGCCGGCGAAGCCGCGGGCGATGGTGTGCCAATAGTCGCGCTCCATGGATTCGCCGTCGCGGGCCACCGGGACCACGCTCAGCGAGCAGTAACTGGACCGATACTCGCCCAGGAATCCCAGCGAATTGGCGAAAATGTGGCGGCCCACGTGGGAATCGAAGGACGCGCCCTCGGAGTTGGAAATGCGCGGGTCGGCGTCGAGCGCGGCGGCCTCGGCGCGCTTGGCGGCATCGATTCGGAAGGGAGTTTCGAGGGCTTCCACGTCCGCCGAGTAGAGCGCCAGATCCCCTGGAACAGCGCCCAGCTCTTCCGGTTCCGGAAGGCCCGCATGAGGGTCTTCAGTGGTCACTTCGGCCAATTCGATGGCCGATTTCACCAGGGTTTTCACGCCCTCGGCGGAAAGATCGGAGGTATAGGACGAGCCTGTCCGGCGGCCGATGAGGATGCGCAAGCCGGCGCCGCGCGAACCGGCTTCCTTGAGGTTCTCGATCTCGCGCATGCGCACGTTGGCGGTGAACTCGTCGCCCTCGGCGATGGTGCATTCGGCGCCGGCGGCGCCGGCCGCCAGGGCGCGGCGGACGATGTCGCGCGCGAGGTCGGTAAGGGCGCCGTTAGAGGGCATTCACACTCCATCGCGGGCAAGCTGAAGCATGCCCCACCACGACTCGGGCGCGGCCGGCTGAAGCCGGTTGGCAGGCGGAAGCGCCTGCCCCACAAGATGCCTGCCCCTGATTCCGAGGCTTCCAGTTCACGCGGTTCCTCCCACCGTCATCTTATCTATCCGAATGGTCGGGATGCCCACTCCTACCGGCACGCTCTGGCCCTCCTTGCCGCACACCCCGATGCCTTCGTCGAGACGCAGGTCGTGGCCCACCATGCTGACGTATTGGAGCGCCTCCGGGCCGTTGCCGATGAGGGTGGCGTTGCGCACCGGCCGGGTAATCCGGCCATCTTCGATGAGGTAGCTTTCGGAGGCCGAGAACACGAAATTGCCGTTGGTGATATCCACCTGGCCGCCGCCGAAGTTCACGCAGTAGATCCCCTTGGGCACCGAGCGGATGATATCTTCCGGCGCGCTCTCGCCGGCCAGCATGAAGGTGTTGGTCATGCGGGGCATGGGAATGTGGGCGTAGCTTTCGCGGCGGCCGCTGCCGGTGGGCGAGGAGCGCATGAGGCCGCTCGACAGGCGGTCCTGCAGGTAGCCGCGCAGCACGCCGTTCTCGATCAGGACGTTGCGCTGGGTGGGGTGGCCCTCGTCGTCCACGTTGAGCGAGCCGCGGCGGCTGGAGATCGTGCCATCGTCCACCACGGTGCACAAATCGCTGGCCACTTTTTGGCCGATCCGCCCGCTGAAAGCGGAGACGCCCTTGCGGTTGAAATCGGCTTCCAGGCCGTGGCCCACCGCCTCGTGCAGCAGAATGCCGGGCCAGCCCGGGCCCAGCACCACGACGGTCTCGCCGGCGGGGGCGTCCACGGCGTCGAGCATGGCCACCGCTTCGCGGGCGGCCTCGCGGGCGAAGGTCTCGGGAGTCCTGTCTTTGAGGAAATAGTCCAGATCCACGCGCCCGCCGCCACCCGCGTGACCGCGTTGCGGCTGCCCGCCGTTGTGGCGCGCCAGGGCCTGAACGCTGAGGCGGGCCAGCGGCTGGCGGTCCACCGAGAGGACCCCATCGCTGGTGGCCACCAGCACCTGGCGGAGGTTGTCGGCGTACATGGCCTGCACCTGGAAGATGCGAGGATCGTAGGCGCGCGCGGCGCGGTCGGCGCGCTTGACCAGGTCCACGCGAACGGAGAATTCGGTTTCGGTGGGGGCCGTCAGCACGGGGTAGAGGTTGTGGCGCCGGCCCTCCCGAAGATCGAACTTGTCCACCTTGCTGGGGCCGGATGCGATGCAGGCCGCCACGTGCGCGGCTTTGCGGATCTTCTCGGGCGCCAGGTCGTCGCTATAAGCATAGCCCGTGCGCTCGCCCGCGATCACGCGTATCCCCACGCCCATGGAAACGCCCTGGGCGGCGCTCTTTACGATGGATTCGTCGATGCCGATGGAACTGGTAACCAGGTATTCGAAATAGAGGTCCGCGTAATCGCCCCCCTGAGACAGGGCCTCGGCGAGGTAGGCTTCGAGGTCCTGGCCGGCGATGTTAAAGCGCGAGGCGAAAATCGACTCGGAGAACAGCATGATTTCAGGCTAGCAGAGCGGGGGTGGGGCGGGGCCGGAGAGGGGGTTGAACGGTTGGCGCGGCGCCTGTGTGTCACGCAACGGAAGCCAGGTTCGCGGTTTGCCTGTCCAACTGAAGCAGCAGACGTTGAATCGTCTTCACCTCGTGTTCCTCGAAATACGGCTCACCGCATTGGCCGCATACCCAGGCGGGAACCGCTCCCAATGACAGATGATACCCCTTGCGGTCAATGTAGAAAGGCGCCTGACCTTTCCTCATCTTCCCCTGGCAGTGCATGCACTTCATAGAGGCCTCCTAATTCTGAAGTCCGAATCCCATCCGTTCGTCTCCGGGACGTACGCGGTAATGATGGCAAGGTACTCCCCCCTGGGAGAGCAGACCACATGAATCTTCCGGCCGGCCTCGCCCGCCCCCAATATCAGGCAACTGTGGCCGCGCGCGTCCTCCGGATAGTCCTCAATGATCTCCCCCCGCAAGACAACGCGACGCACCTCGCCGCCAGGACATTCACGTCCAACAGAGCGGTGCTCGAGCCTCTTCTCGCAATTGGTTTACCGTCCGCAGATCGGGTTTTGAAACGTGGGCCTTGGGCACAAAAAGCAGGGCCCCATTACGCGCTTTCAGGGGCGCTTTAGCCGCCAGCGATTGCCGCGCCAGTTCCGAGACGATCTGACCGAGAGTCACCCCTTGTTGCCGGGCCAAATGCCTGGCGGCGTGGAGGAGATCGTCGTCGAGTTCCAAGGTGGTCCGCATGCCATCAGCGTAGCAAATCAAGCATCGATCCAGGTGATGATTGATGTATTTCGGGTGGGCGGCATGAAAGTGGGGTCAAGCCTTCGGGCTTGACCCCACACGAGCGCGCCGGTTGTGCCACTTTCATGTCGCGCACGCTTCTCCCGCCGCCGCGCCAAGAGCGCGCGCAGGTTCTCTAGAAATCCACCGCTCCGGCGCCGATGAGAACCGTGGTGGAAGCGCTCCGCCTCGCTGGCGGTGATGCGCCGCGCCGGAAAAGGATATCCTCAGCCCATGTTCAGCCCTGCCTCACGCCTTAAGTCCGCCGTTGGCGGGTTCATTTTCGCGGACAAGCGAAAGGGCGCGGAAGTGTTGGCGTCGGCGGCCCGCTCGTGGGTGGACGAGAACGGAGTCGAAAAGGTTTTGGATCGGGACCCTGACGAGAAGATTCTCGGAGACGCCGATCCCGAGGCGGCCGAGCTGGGCGACCTGGCCAAGCTGCCGCCATTCAAACCGGTAGTGCTCCGGCTGCTGCGATCATTCGACCGGGAAGACGTTTCGACGGCGGAGATCGCCACCCTGGTGGAATCCGATCCGGTCCTCACTTCCGAAGTGCTGGCGCTGGCGAACTCGCCGCTGTTCGGCTTCGAGTCGAGAGTCACGGTTCCGGGGCGCGCCATATTACTGCTCGGGATGGCGCGCTCGAAGTCGCTGGTGGCGAGTCTCGCGGTGCGCGCCATGATGTCCAGCGCTCCCAAGACGCCGGTGATGCGCCGCATCTGGATGCACAGCGCCGCGAGCGCCGCCATCGCGCTGGAATTGGCGCCCCTCTATGGAGTAGCCGGAGATTTGGCGCACACGGCGGCCATTATGCACGACCTGGGCCGGATAGGTCTGTTGTCGGCGCACACGGAGCGGTATACGGTCATGGCGCTGAAGGCCTTCGAGACCGTGGATGCCATCCTCGCGGAGGAAGAGGCGGAGTTCGGAATGAACCACTGCCGCGCGGGCTTGCTGCTCGCCAAGGCGTGGGATCTGCCGAAAGTGTTTCACGAGGCCGTGGCGGACCATCACGGACTTCCCGGTGGGCGCGACCTGCTATCCCTGGTCCAGCTTAGCTGCCGGGTGGCCGACGATTTCATGTTCCAGGCCATCCTCCACCGCGGCCAACGCCACCCCAAGGAGACCATAGAATCATACGCGCCGGAAGAGATGCGCGAGGCGTTGGTGGACAAACTGACGAACGCGGAGGCCCGTGTGATCCAGACAATTCAATCGCTGGATTATTGAAGCTGGGGCTCCGACGGCGTTGGCCTCGTTGAGATCCGGAAGATAATGCGGGAGCTTTCTTCGGCAGTACACGCGAGGTTGACAGACGAAAGCGTCTGTCCCACAATACAGTGCGCGGAAGACCGGAGATATCGCGAAAAATGTAGAAACTCCGCGGGCCGGGCATGCCCGGCCCCTACGCGACGGGGACCGGCCGGACCCGGCGCAGGACTTCGACCAGTCCCATCAGGTCGACCGGCTTGGCGATGTAGTCGTCCATGCCGGCTTCCAGGCACCGGGCGCGGTCTTCCGGGAAGGCCGCGGCGGTCATGGCGACAATGCGCGGCTGGCGGCCGGGCGGCAGGTGGCGACGGATGCGCCGGGTGGCTTCCAGTCCATCCATCTCCGGCATTTGGACATCCATGAACACCACGTCGTAGGCGCCTCGATCCAGGCGTTCGAGCAACTCGCCGCCGTTGCCCGCCCAATCCGCCTGGTAGCCCAACCGCTTCAAAAAGGCCAGGGCCAACTCGCGGTTGACCGGGTGGTCCTCGGCCACGATCACGCGCAATGCGGGCAAGTCCGCGGAGGGAATATTCGCCGCGGCGGTCCTCCGCGCGGCCGGCGGGGGGCGCCTTTCCACGGCTGGGGCCGGAATGACGAATCGGAATGCGGACCCGCGCCCCGGTTGGCTGTCCACCGATAGAGAGCCGCCCATCCGCTCCGCCAGCGACTTGCTGATGGCCAGACCGAGTCCGGTCCCGCCATACTTGCGGCTGATGGAGGGGTCCACCTGGCTGAAGGAATCGAAGATCCGCGACTGATGATCGAGAGGAATCCCGGGCCCGGTGTCGCGCACCACAAACGCCATGCGGCCCCGTCCACCTTCAAGCGAGCCCGCCACCGACAGAGACACCTCGCCGGCGTCGGTGAACTTGACGGCGTTGCCCAGCAGATTCACCAGAATCTGCCGCAGCCGCATGGCGTCGGCGGAAATCACCCGCGGGGTGGATGGGTCGATGGTGAAAAACAGACGGAGGCCCTTCTCGGCCGCCTGGACAGCCAGCAGGCCCACGGACTTCTCCACCAGATTTCTGACGTCCACGGGAGCCTCGTCCAGCTCCAGCCTGCCGGCCTCGATCTTGGAGAAGTCCAGAATGTCGTTGATCAGGCCCAGCAGAGCTTGGCCGCTGGAGCGGATGGTTTCCACGTAATCCCGCTGTTCGGCGGTGAGTTCGGTGCCGGCCAACAGGTCGGCGAAGCCCAGCACCCCGGTCATGGGGGTGCGGATCTCATGACTCATGTTGGCCAGCAGGAGACTCTTGGCG
Source organism: Terriglobia bacterium (assembly GCA_963767595.1). Classification (GTDB taxonomy): domain Bacteria; phylum Acidobacteriota; class Terriglobia; order Bryobacterales; family Bryobacteraceae; genus BOG-224. The sequence continues at coordinate 60,886 of CAVYEK010000012.1, read as the reverse complement.
CGGTTGGCCGATTCGGCCTGCAGTTTGGCCTGTTTGAGCGCCTCTTCATTGCGCCGGCGGGAACGCCGTTCGCCCAGGCTGGTGGCCGCCTCGGAGGCCAGAATGCGGATCTGCTCGGCCCGTTCGGGGGCCAGCGGGCCGCCGGCCTCGATCGATAGAATTCCCTCGACGGCGCCTTCCACGGACAGGGGCAGCGCCAAATCGGCGCCGCGCAGGATCGGCGAGGCCTCGTCGATTTCCATCGGCAGGTCCTCCGGATCGGGCCCCCGCAGCGGAACGACGACGGTGGGCCGGACCCCGCTTCCGGTCCGGCGCCCGTACCAGACCCGGCGGAACCCGTATTGGTCCACCAGCGCCGCCAGCAGGGTCTGCCAGAGCATTTCCTCGGAGGCTTCGACTCCCACTCCGCGCAACCCCACCAGCACGCACTGGAAGGCGATCATGTCCGAGAACTTCCGCTCCAGATCGGAGGGCGTCATGGGCGCAATCCCCGGCGGCCTTGCTCCAGGTTCTCGCGCGCGCGGCTGTACAGCTTCTCGACGCTCTCCCCGCGAACGTATTGCGCGCCCCCCAGAGCCACGTTGGCCCTCACCCTTTGCTTGATGCCGCCTTCGAAAGTGCTGTAGTGGCTGTTGGAGAAGGATTCGCAAATGGCGCGGCACCACTCCAGGCGCTTGGGCAGAGTTCCTTCGGCGATCACCAGGAATTCGTCGGCCCCCCAGCGAAACAGGGAGCCTTCCTCGGGAAACTTGTCGCTCAATTGATGGGCCAGAGCCTGCAGCAGCTTATCGCCAAACGGCGGGCCATAGCGCTTGTTGATCTCCCCAAAGCCCTCGATGTCGAACAGCAGGACGCAGACCGGCCCGTCGTGTTTGGGGATCTTCTGCAGGTACGTCTCGGCCACCCGCCGGCTGCCCAACAGGGTGAGCCGGTCGACCTCGGAGCCTTTGCGGGCCTGCTCCATGCGCTGCTGGAAGACCGTAATCTGGGAGGCGAACTGGCGGACCGATTCCTCGCTCTCGCGGCGCATCTCTTCCACCGATTGCCTGAGCTTGACCACATCGTCGCGCAAGCGGCGGCGCAGCTCGGCGACGTCTTCCACGCGGGAAAGGGCGTCGAAGCCGTCGGCCAGTTTGGTGAGACTGGATTCGTGCCGCTCGCCGTGACTCTTGAAACCGCTGAGGGCCACGGCGGCCGTATCCACCACGTTCTTCAGGATGGAGTCGAATTCATCGAGCGCCGCTCGATTGGAGCGGCAGATTTCGTCGATCTGGCCGACGGCGGTCCGGCCGACTTCGTCGATCACGCCGGCGGGAGCGTCGTCCTTCAAGGGCGCGGTGGTCCGCTCCAGAGCCTCCTTCCACCGTTTGCATACCTCCGGGCTGGCGGGCGCAACCGTCTTGGGGAGAACGGCCGCCACGCCCAGGAAAGCGTTCAGCAAGGCCTTGAAACGCGCCACCAGGCCTTCCGAGTCCTCGATTTGCTTGCGGATGGAAATCAAAACGTCCTCCGATTGAGCCCAACATCAGATCTTAGCAAGGGGGGGCCTGCCCGGAGGAGCGGTGGCGCCGTAAGGGCGGAAGGCTGGATTTTTCAGCGGTAGGCGTCGGAGCGGCGCTTGTCTTCCGGCGGCAGCGGCGTGCGGCCCATTCTCTCGAAGTCATCGAGGGTAAGCCCGAACTCGGCCAGCACTTCCTCGTGCGGAATCGGCTTGTTGCGTTTCAACCACTCGCGAGCCCCAGCCACGGCGCGTTCTTCCTCCGCGCCGATCTTCTCGTCCTCGGCAGGCGCGTTAGCGATGGCTCGCGACAGCGGATCGAGCATGGTCTCCAGCAACCCCCGAAACAGCGCTCAGTTGTTCGGGCGGCAGGCGGTCGAGGTAGGCGTGGGCCTGGTGACGTTCCTGAACGAAGTCGAGAGCCATCGTCTCACTCACTCTCCCGTACCATCAGAGCCTCCGATCAGGCCCAACATGATATATTAGCAGGCCCCGCAATGCCCCGGCTGCTCCATCGGGTATATCCCTGTTAACCGCTCGTGATAACCTTTGGCGACTTGTTTGCGGCCTTCTTTCGGTGATATTCGATACTGGAGGCGCGTGCGATCCCGCCGCCAAGCCGGTTCCCGGTTCGGCCCGGAAACGCGCATGCCTGGGTACGGAGTTCGAATGGAAGCTACCGCCGGAATCACGCCCCGGCCCATGCGGAGGGCCGGCTCCCGCAAAGGCTCCGAACTAATCGAGTTCACCTTCGCTTTTCTGCCTTTGACCGCCATGCTGGTCCTGATGCTGGACGCCTCTTGGGCCATTTACGTCAAGAGCACCCTGGCCTATGCGGTGCATGAAGGAGTGCGGCAAGGCATCACCATCGACGCCCCCCAAGCCGCCGGGACCACGCTCACGGCCATGGTGAAGACCATCGTCCAGAACAGCGCGCAGGGGCTGCTGGCGGGCTCGACGAACCTGGCCACGATCCATGTGGATTACTACCGGGTATCGTCGACGAATTCCAGCCAATTGACCACCGTGACGCAGGCGGGCGGCGGGATCATGGCCGGCGACATCATCCAGGTGAGCATTCAGGGCTATTCGTTGCCCGCTCTGGCGGCGCGCATCTACAACTGGAAGTCGGCGCCGGATAAGTCGGGGACCACTATCGCCGCGGTCGCGGCAGACCGCATCGAACCGTTTTCTTCGCTGCCGTCCATTTGAGACGCTTCACGGAGCTGAGCCATGCGCCGCCGAAATCTTCGAGGAGTCGCGATCATCGAGTTCACGTTCGCCATGTTGGTCCTGGTTCCCGCGCTGTTGGGAACCATCTCAATAGGGCTCAACCTGATCCAGCATCTGCAGACCGTCCAGCTCGCGCGGGACGCGGGCTATATGTACGCCCGCCAGGTGGATTTCACCCAGACCGCCAACCAGACCCTGATCGCGGGCCTGGGCGCCGACGTGGGATTGACCACCAGCGCCTCCACCAGCAAAGCCGTGCTGATTCTCTCTACGGTCAAATACGTGGATTCGGCCCTGTGTCAGTCCGATAACAAGTGGAACGCCGGCACCAACACGCCGAATGGGTGCACCAATTACCAGCAATGGGTGTTCGCCCAACGGATCGTAATCGGCGACTCGACCATAAAGTCCAGCGTCTTCGGCTCACCCGTAACCACTGGATCGAACCCGGTGTCCATCGATTCCAGCGGGAACATCTCGCTCGACGCCCAAGTCACCAATTCCGGGGACGTGGCCACCTCCACAAGTTCGAACGGGGTCAATGTCTTCGCGGGCATCAACCCGTATCAGACCTCGAATGGGAACGTCAGCGGATTGCCTTCGGGGCAGGTGGTGTACGTGTCCGAAGCGGCCAGCCGGGGGACCTCCCTGCCGCCGTTCAGCGTCCCCGTGAGGTACTCGTACAACCTGTTTTAGGCGCTTCGAAAGGAAGAACATGACTTTCCAGCATCGCCATACAAGCGGCCGCCGCGGGTCGATCATGATCTATTTCACGCTGGCGCTGCCCTTTGCGATACTGCCCCTGGCGGGTTTGGCGGTCGAGGGCACGGTGGCGCGCATTGTGCAGACAAAACTCCAGGCCGCCGTGGATGGCGCCTCGCTGGGAGCGGGCCGTCTGCTGGGCACCGACGCAAATCTGCAGGAGATCGCCGGGGAGTTCCTTCAGGCCAACTTCCAGGCGGGCGCGACCGGGTTCTTCCGGGCCACCAACTTAACCTACACGGCCACCTACACGCCGGGCGTCGTGAAATCGGTCGCGGTGTCGGCCTCGGTTCAGGTTCCGGCCACCATCGGGAGGCTCCTGGGGGCCACCAACTACACCATAGCCGCGGCGGCGACGGCCACCCGCAAGGACACTCGGGTGGTCATGGTGCTGGACCGTTCCGGCTCGATGAGCGCCCTGGAACCGACTCTCAAGACCCTGGCCGAGGGGTTCGCGCAGAAGTTCAACGGCGCCTCGACCGTCGGCGGAGCGGACGAGCTGGGGCTGGTGGCTTTCGACGGCAGCGCGGTGGTGGGATATCCCACCAACTGGCCCTGGGACTCCACCATTACGGCCACCTCCACCGGCGGTCCGGACAGCCTGTTCAACAGCGGCTCGTCGACCGACATGATCCACCAGATAGCGACCATCCACGCCGCGGGCTTTACCAACACATCCGAAGCGCTGATGCTGGCGTACCACGAACTCCAGAAGGGCCATCTGCGGGACCTGGCGGCGCCCGGAAGCGGCGGCCTCGATCAAAGGCTGAACGCCATCCTCCTGTTCACCGATGGCGTTCCAACGGCGGTAACCATCTACCCCAATAACCCCGCCGATCCCAATTCCCCCGCCCCCAATGCGATCAAGACCACCAGCAGTTGCAAGAACAGGGCCGTAGCCGCGCCGGTTCCGTCTGGGAAACAGATAACAGGCTGGGTAAGCGCCAACGCGGACGGTAGCTCGGGCGGCACGCCGAGCGGCATGAACCCGCTCGTCTACACCAATTCCGCCCACACCCTCAGTTATTGGCTGACCGACAACAATACCAGCAGCGCTCAGGACCAGACGGAACCCTCCTCCTGGACCAACGCCGGGGGCCCCGCGGACAGTTGCACCGGTTTGACGGGAAGCAACTTCCAGAGCTCCAGCAAGTCCGATCTGAACAAGATTCCCTCGATCGACGCGTATGGCAACTCGCTCAATACCACCGCTTACACCCACTCGCATTTCGAGAGCGGCTCATACACCTCGATCTGGAACGGAACGAATTTGGACCAGACACAAATGGCGAACGGCTACCACTGGGGGTTGGCGATCTTCGACTCCGCGGACAGCGCGGCCTACAACCTGCGGACCGACAGCAATTACGCCAACCGCACGGGCGATACGCAGAGCATGCCGGTCACCATCCACGTCATCGCTTACACCGGAAATACCGGGGTCGACGACGGTTTGCTCAAGAGGATGGCGAACACCGCGGATTCCAGCTCGTTCAGCACCGCCCAGCCGCAGGGCCTCTACGTGGAGGCGGGGGATTCCGCCGCGCTAGCCAGCGCGTTCGATCAAGTGGCTTCGTCGCTGCTGCACCTGACGCACTGATCCGGCCCGCCGGAGCCCGTGCGCGGGAAAGGAAAGGAAGCGGAGGCGTGTTTCGCGCTATCGGCGCAGGCCGCGGCGGCGAGCACGGCATTTTGGGCAAGCTGCCCAAATCGCCCGAATTCAGGTCAAGAAACAAAGGACTTAGCCTGATTCTGGGCAGTTCGCCCAAAAACTGACCTTCCCCCACGGGCTACTAGGGCCTGGGGCTCTTTATGTATCCCCGCCTTTTTCCCTTGTCCTTTCGTCCCTTGCTCTCCACGCCTTGGGCGCGCCCCGGTTGGCGGTCCTCCGGCTGAGGCGGCTCCGCCGGACGCCGGAAGAAGACCTGCGATCTGAGGTCCGCGTGCAGCCAAAGGGCAAGCACGATGGCGGCCACGTAGGGCAACGCGTCGGTGTTCAGGTAGTGGCTGAAATCCAGCAGAAAGACGCCCGCGCGCGAAGAGACCAGGGGCATCTGCTGCTGCAGGGTGTGGGCCACGTACAGGGCGCTCGAGATGAGCGCCAGAACCCCCAGCAGCGCGGTTCCGGCGGCCATCGCGCGCGCGGTTCGCCAGCTCAGGGGGGCGGCCAGAACAATGGCCCAGAACAGCGGCATGGCCATGGTGAACCGGATAAACAACTGGCGCGGCAGGCGGAGAGTAAGAAAACGGGTCTTGACCCTCGGCGTCTGGCTGGAGGCGAACATCCGGCGGGCCGCCGCTTCGAGCGGGCTGGGCAGGGGCATGCGGATGGCCCAGTCGCCGCCGGCCTCCTCGGTGATTTGGGTCAGGGCGCCGGCGCGCGGCAAGGCCCGCAGCGCCATCTCCGCGGACACCCGCAACATGTCGAGCAGCGGATGGAGCAGCAGGAGCCACCACAGGGCCAGCATGGCCGGCAAGAGAACCAGGCCGCGCAGCAGGAATCCGCCGGGAGACCGCGTTTCAATCCGCATTCAGCCCGGAAGCCGATCTGAGAACCGTCTGCGCCCAGAACCAGAAGAGCGCCAGGGTGACGAACATCATCAGGCTCTCGGCCGCGTACACGTGAAGGAAGTCGAACCACGCCGACTGGGCCTGGCCGACGAAGAAAAGCGCCAGAAAACGGACCAGGTTGAGGGAGTGAATCACCACCATGCCGGCCGCCAGGCCACTGGCTTTGCGGCGCCACGGGGCGGGGAACGCGAGTACCGCCGCGGCCCACAGAACGGTGACGTGGATTCCATTGCAGCCGTTCATCATGCGAACCGAGAACCCATTCGCCACCGAGCGCAGAATGGTCTGCTGGTTCACCACCTGGCCGCCGAACAACCGGATGAGCCCCGCGGAGACCGTCACCAGCAGGGCCGAGAATTGGGTCACCACGCGATCGACGACCGCCCATTGCAACAGGCCGAAGCCGGCCAGGCACAGCAGCAGGAACAGGACCAGAAAGCGGCGCAGAGGCGCGGCCGGCGAAGGGAGGCTGGACTTCGTGCGATCCATATTTACTGGGGATCCGGGACCCGCCCTCGGGCGGGAGATCGATCCGAAGGTACATTCTATCTCGCTGGCGGGGGCCGAAGTCGCGCAGGCGCGAATGGCGGGCGGTGGACCTTCTTTCGCCCCGTTCCGGGGCTCGCATTCTCACGTGCCATTCCACACGGCTGACGCCGTGGTCTTTCGCCCTCCGGGCTTCGAGAACGGACACACTCCAGGGCCAGGCGATTTCGCCCGCCAACCCGGCTTCTTGATGAGATTCCACGGGCCGAAGGCCCTATCCAATGGACCACTAAGACTAAGCCTGGATTCCGAAGTCAAATTCGGCCATGCTCAATTCCCATGGGCTAACTTATTGAAGCAACAGGCTTTGTATCAGGGCACGGCTTCAGCCGTGCCGATCAGGCAGCATTTTCTGGGCTTTAGCCCCTGGTTTGGCAACCCCGGCGCAAATTCTCCTAATCCTCCTGAAAAGACAGGGGCTAAAGCCCTCCGAGTATTCGCGTTTGCGGCACGGCTGAAGCCGTGCCCTGATACGAGGCCTCAAACTTCGGATTTCGGCAAACGACGGCGGGGCCGTCACAGGCGTCAGAAACCGGGGGCCGATCTGCGAGCCTTCTGAGGTTTCTGGAGAGGCTAAGAGCGATGGTCTGTCCCACCCCGCCGGCCGTCGCGCCAGGCGTTGCGAATCCAATCGATGCGCGGGGGTTTGGTGAGCACGATGCCCACAATATCGAACCGCGTCTTCTCCCACTCGACGCCGGCGCGCCGGGCGTAGTCGCGGGCCGCGCGCTGGACGTGCTTGCGTTTCTCGGCGTCCACGGCCCCCTCCGGGGGGCCGAAGTCGGCCGACGCGCGGGTCTTGACTTCCACGAAGACCAGGGTTTGGCCGTGCCAGGCGACGATGTCGAGTTCCACGCCGCCGGCCGGAGGGCGGTAGTTGCGCGCCACGATGGAGCACCCGCGCCGGCGCAGGTAGCGGTGCGCCATGTCCTCGCCGATGCGCCCGTGGTTGTCGCGGTATGTCCTCTGCCGCAGGGCGTCGGCGGCGCGATAGAGCAGGCCCAGCATGAACGTCAGCTCGCCTTCAGGGCTTCGAATTCGAACTCCATGGCCTTACCTCGCACCAGGTAGCACAGATAGTATTCCCAGAATCGCCGGAAGCGGGGGAAGCGGTTCACCAGCGCCTCGAATCCCAGCCAGCGCCACAGCGCCAGCAGTTTCACGCGTACCGAGATCTGGCGGAACCTCGCCTTGGTATAGTACCCAAACCCGCCGTGATTCTCACCAAAATACCGGAAGCTGAAGCTGTTCAGGTGCTGCTTATGGGTGGGATCGCAGAAGGAGCTGAAGTCGGTGTAGTGCGGGGTCTCGATGCGCAGCGTGCCGCCCGGCCGCACCAGGCGGTGGAACTCCTCCATGGCGCGTATCACGTCGCTCAGGTGTTCGATGACGTGGATGGCGGTCAAGCGGTCGAAGGAGCCGTCGGCGAACGGGTAGGGAAAACGGTCCAGATCGGCCAGCACGTCGGCGCGGCTGGCGGGGTTCCGGTCGAGCCCCACGGAGCCGGGCTGTTTGCGGATTCCGCAGCCGACGTCGAGTGTTCTCATTCCTGGTTGACCGCCGTTCTCAGGCGCTGTTTCAGCGTCCCGGATTGCGCCTCATCGAGAATCCGCAGAATACCATTTTGCCCGGCCACGCGCGGCTGTCGCCGTTACCGTGCGTCCGGAGCGGCGGCGCTCACGGCGACCAGCTCACTCGCGCTGGTCGCGTTGCCGGCCCGGTTCGACACTATGCATCGAAACAGCGTTCCATGGTCGGCGAGGCTGGCCGGTGGAGTCGTATAGGCGGATCCAGTGGCGCCTGGGATGTCCATCATATTTTCGGCGTGCGCCCCCTTCTGCCACTGATAGCTCATCGGCGACGGGCTCGATGCGGTCACCGAGAAGCCGGCCGTCTGGTTCACCAGCACCCGCGCCCGCTCGGGATTCTTGAGGATCACGGGCGCTCCGGGCGCGGGGGTCACGGTCAGGGTGGCGCGGGCGCTGGCGACGCTGCCGGCGCCGCCGGCCACCAGCACGGTGAAGCTGGCGCCGTTGTCGGGCGAGATAGCCGCCGGAATGGTCAATACGGCGGAGGTCGCGCCGGCGATGTCCACGCCATTCTTCTTCCACTGGTAGCGGAGCGGCGACGCGCCCATGGCGACGACCCGGAAGCGGACCGGCTGCCCCGCAACCACGGCTTGATCCGCCGGCTGCGTGGCGATGGTTGGGCCGGGGAGCGGCGCCTTCACCGTCAGCGTCGCCGGGGCGCTGGTGACGCTGCCCGTGGCATTGCGGACCACGGCGCGGAAGGTGGCCCCGTTGTCGGCCAGGGTGGCGGCCGGCGTGGTGTACCAGTTCGCGGTGGCGCCCGGAATATCCACGCCGTTCTTCCGCCATTGATAGCGCAGGGGCGCGGCGCCGGTGGCCGCAACCCAAAAGCTGGCCGCCTGTCCGCCGGCCTGGATGTTGTTCACCGGCTGCGAGACAATCCTCGGCGCGGACTGCGTGCCGGTGAGAAACTGGCTGAAGAAGGCCCACAAGCCGTCGGTGAAATCATAGCCGGTTCGCACGTCCGGAGTGGGATATTCATGGGCCCCGCCGACGATGGTGACAAATGCCACTTGGGTCCCGCCGGGGCCGCCTCGCCAGGTTGCCTGGCTGACCGCGCCGGGCATGAGCGGCGACGGCTCATCGGTGGTCACCGGCGCGGCGTTCAGCAGTCCGTCCACCGCGCGCCAGGCGTCCACGGTATCCTTCACCATGGTGTACGGTACGTTTCTGTCTGCCGTGCCGTGAAACAGGATCATGGGCAGCGGCGCCGAGGGAATATTGGTGGTCAATCCCATGAACTCGTCGACCGAGCTGGCGGCCTTGATGGTGGAGGGCCTCTCGCACGCGTAGGCCAGGGACATATGGCCGCCCGCGGAAAATCCCACGGTGAAGGCGTCGTCGGCATTGTCCGAGGCCTTCACGCGGTCGATCACCTCGGTGATGTAATCGTAGTCCTCGAGTCCCGTGAAGCGGGGACTGTGATTATTCCACCCCCCGGTGGAGTTGCCCGAGAATGAGCAGGAGACCACCAGAAAGCCCGCCTGGCCGGCCTTGCGATGCAAGAAACCCGCCGGACCGCCGGCCTCCATGACCAGGATCATGGGAACAGGGGTGGTCTTCGACAAATTGTCGGGACGGTAGAGATAATAATACCGGCTCTCCTGGAGAGGGGCGCCGTTCGCTCCGGTGGTGTTCAGCGTGAAACCGACCCGCACGTCGGTGGCCGCCAGACCATCGCCGGCCAGAGCGAGACAACATAGCAGCAAAGGCGCGGTTCTCATTTTCACCGGAAATGCCCGCCTTCCCGTTCGGCGTCCGAATGAGAGTCCCGCCACCGCTCAAACTCGCCGGCGACTTCGGTCTCCCATCCCACGGAATGAATGTAGCATGCGGGGTACAGCGTCAGCCCGCTCCCGCGGAGCGGAAAGCCGGAATCCGGCTGCTTTGGCAGCGCATTGTACAATAGTAGGAACTGGAGCCGTTCAACCAAATGAAAATGCGAACCGCCGCGGTCTCTTTGGGACTTGCGGCCGCCGCGCTGGCGGTGTACGCAGCCGACGCGCCGCTTGCCCGTCCCAAAGCCGGGAAAGTGGAAATCATGCCGCTCAGCGAGGTCAGGCCGGGGATGAAGGCCGTTGCCTGGACCGTTTTTCAGGGGACCGAAGCCGAGCCTGTGCCGGTGGAGATCATCGGGCGGTGGCGGGACCAGTTGGGGCCTAAGCAGGACGTGATCCTGGGCAAGATGGGGGGCAAAGCGGCCCGCACCTTCGTGGCCGGCGGAATGAGCGGCAGCCCGGTCTACGTGGATGGAAAGCTGATTGGCGCCGTCTCGCTGCGGATCGGCCAGTTCTCGCCCGACGCGATCTGCGGCATCACGCCCATCGAAACCATGCTGGAGGTGAACGAGTTCGACAAGTCGCGGCCCGACGGCGCGCGCACCCCGGATAAGCCGGGGACGGGCCAGCGGGTGAGCGTTCCGGGCGGCCTGCTGGGCGAATTCGTGGGAGCGGGCGGCGGGGCGAGTGGATTCGAGCGGCAGCCGTTCATGGTCCCCATTGAGACTCCGCTTGCGTTTTCCGGCTTCACGGATGACGCCATCCGGCAGTTCGCCCCGGCGTTCCAGGGAATGGGCATCGCCACCGTCCAGGGCGGGGCGGGCGCGGACATCCACACCAACAAGCCGGGGCCCGGCTGGGAGCGCTCGCTGAACCCGGGCGAGGTGGTGGCGGGCGTGCTGGTGGATGGCGATATGAGCCTGACCGGACTGGGCACGGTCACCTATAACGACGGCCAGCGCGTGCTGGCATTCGGGCACTCCCTGTTCGGTCTGGGGCCGGTGAGCATCCCCATGAGCAAGGGTGAAGTGCTGATGACGCTGGCTTCGACTTACGAGCCCAACAAGCTGGCCAACGCCACCGAGATTGTGGGAACGCTGCACCAGGACCGGCACAGCGCCATCATGGGCCGGCTGGGAGAAGAATCCCGGATGGCCCCGGTTTCGATGAAGGTGCGGGCGCTCGACGATAAAGGGAAAGTCACGCGTGAGAAGGATTTCCATCTCAACGTGTTCATACACGAGAAGTGGACTGCCTACCTGATGATGCTGACGCTCTACAACTCGCTTTCCCAGATGAACGAGTTCGTCGACGAGGCCACCTACAGGCTGAGCGGGAAGGTGGAGGTGGACGGGCAGCCGAACATTTCGCTGGGGACCATGCAGACGGCCGGGACAGCCGCGACGCCCGCCCACCTGGCGCTGGCGAGCTGGTGGGGGGAGCGGATCAACCGGCTGTATGTGAACAACGTGAAGCCGGCCGAGGTGAAACGGATCAGCCTCACCGTGGACCTGCTGCCCGGGCGGCGGGTACTGTCAATCGACAACGCGTGGGTGGCCGACCCCGAGGTGCGGGCGGGAGACGACGTGCTGGTGAAAGCCATGCTGCGGCCCTACCGCGGCGACGCCATGGTGCGGGAGTTCCACGTGCACATTCCGGCCGGGCTGGCCAAGGGCGACCACCGCATCGTATTGAGCGACGCGGACACCGCCAACCGGATGCAGAGCATGGCGGGGCAGGTGGACCGCTTCATCGAGATTCCGGAAACGGTGTCGCTGCTCAACCAGGAGCGCGGCAACAACAAGATGTACGTGTCGCTGGTGGTATCGAGCCCCACGGCGTACTACGACGACAAGACCATGCCCAGCCTGCCGGCGTCGGCGCTGAACGTGATGCAGTCCGGGCGGGCGTCCAACCGGTCGCTGGTGACGTCGGCCGAAACGGCCACCGAGCAAATGGCGCTGCCTTTCGATTACGTGGTGACCGGCAGCTATTCCCTGCGAATCCACGTCAACTAGACAACATCCGAACTCGACATGACTCAATACAGCCGCGCGGAACTGGTGGGATATGACGCCCCATGTGGATGCCGGAGGCGCGACAGACCACGAAAAACGATGGTCTGTCCCACAAAGATGGTCTGTCCCACAAAGATGGTCTGTCCCACAAAGATACTGGCGATCGTTTTCTGCGCCACGGCGCTCCACGCGGGGCAGACCCGTACCTGGTCGCAGGACGAATTCGCGGATTTTCAAAAAGGCGTGCTCAAGAACTTGTCTCTGCGCAGCGATGGCCGGCTTACGCTGGCCCCGCGCACGCGCGAGCTGTTCGACGCCGCGGCGCCTTACCTGTGGGCCCTGGCGCGGGATTCCAAGGGGAATCTCTACGCCGGCGGCGGAACCGGCGCCAAGCTGTACGCCATCGCGCCGGATGGCAAATCGCGGGTGGTGGCGGACCTCGATGCGCTGGAGATCCACGCCCTGGCGGTGGATGCGCGCGACCGGATATACGCGGCCACGGCGCCGGACGGAAAGGTGTACCGCATCACCGGCAATGGCAAGCCCGAGGTGTTTTACGATCCCAAGGCGAAATACATCTGGGCGCTCGAATTCGACGGCCAGGGCAACCTGTACGTGGCCACCGGAGACCAGGGCGAGATCCACCGCGTGACGCCCGACGGCAAGGGGCAGGTGTTCTTCAAGACCGACGAGACGCACGTGCGCTCGATGACCGTGGATGCCTCCGGCAACCTGATTGTGGGGACCGAACCGGGCGGTCTGGTGCTGCGCGTTTCGCCGGCCGGCGAGGGATTCGTGCTGTACCAGATGCCCAAGCGGGAAGTGACGGCGGTGGTGGTGGCGGGCGATGGCGCGATCTACGCCGCGGGGGTGGGAAACCGGCAGGCCACGGCGCCGGCGCAGCCCCCCACGCCGGCGCCCATCATGCCGGCCCCCGCGCCCGCCACGCCGCCCAACCCCACGGCGCCGGCCGCGGCCACGGTGCGGGTGACCGCGCCGCCGGTCTCGCCGGTGGTGGCCCCAATCACCGGCGGCAGCGAAGTGTACCGCATCGACGCGGCCGGCCCGCGCCGCGTATGGAGCCACGCACAGGAGATTGTCTACGCGATCGCGTTTGACGGCTCCGGGCGCGCGATCCTGGGGACGGGAAACAAAGGCGGCCTCTACCGCATCGACTCTCCGGCGCTGTACACGGCGCTGCTGACGGCCCCGGCCACGCAGGTGACCGCGTTGCAGGCGGGCCGCGACGGCCGGCTGTACGCCGCCACCGGCAACGCGGGCAAAGTGTATGCGATCGAGGCGGGCGTGGAGTCCGAAGGCACGCTCGAAAGCGACGTCTTCGACGCGGGCATGTATACCGAGTGGGGACGGGTGGCGTTTCTGGCCAACCTGAACGGCGGACGCGTAGCGGTGGCCACGCGCAGCGGCAACCTGGATTCGCCGCAGAGGAACTGGAGCCCCTGGTCGGCGCCGGTCACGGATCCCAAGGGAGGCCCCTCGAACGCGCCCGCGGCGCGTTTCGTGCAGTGGAAAGCGACGCTGACGTCAAGCGCCGCCGGGCAGTCGCCGGAGCTGGAGTCGGTGGATCTGGGCTACCTGCCGAAGAACGTGGAGCCGCGCATCGACCAGATCGAGATGACGCCGCCCAATTACAAGTTCCCGCCGCCGGTCACGCTCACGATTCAGCCGCAGCAAACGCTCAACCTGCCGGCGCTGGGCGCGCGCACTCCGCAGGCGCGTTCCACGCCGCCGGAGGCGAACACCACCACCACGCCGTCCATGCAACTGGCGAAAGGCTGGGTGGGCGCGCGCTGGCTGGCATCGGACCCCAACGGCGATGCGCTGATTTACACGGTGGAGATTCGCGGCGTCAACGAGGCCGAGTGGAAGCCGCTGAAGGAGAAACTCGGCGAGAAGTACTTCTCGTGGGATTCCACGGCCTTTCCGGACGGCGAGTACCGGCTGCGGGTGACGGCCTCGGACGCGCCCGCCAACCCGCCCGCGGAAGCGCTGACGGCGCGCGCGGATAGCGACGTGTTTGTAATCGACAACACGCCGCCGCGGATCACGGGTCTGGCCGCCACGCGCAACGGCGGGAAGCTCGAGGTACGCTGGCGCGCGGAGGATGCGCTGAACAACCTGGGCAAGGCGGAGTACTCCCTCGACGGCGGCGAGTGGACGGTGGCGGCGCCGGTGGGCGGGCTTTCCGATGCGTTGTCGCTCGAATACGTTCTGAGGCTCGAGGCGGCGCCGGGCGAGCACACCATCGCCGTGCGGGTGAAAGACGAGTACGATAACGAAGCCGTGGAAAAGGCGGTAGTGAAGCCGTAGGGGGGACCGCAGGCCCGACAGACCACGAAAGGCGATGGTCTGTCCCACCGCAGGCCCGACAGACCACGAAAGACGATGGTCTGTTCCACCGCAGGCCCGACAGACCACGAAAGGCGATGGTCTGTCCCACCGGGTGCAATTGCGGCGCTGCCGCCGGGTGACCTAAAATCACCACTGGGCGACCCATGCAGATCTCCGTGAAAACCGACTATGCGCTGCTGGCCCTTCTGGACCTGGCATCGCAGCCATCCCACGAACCGGTGCGTACCGCGGACATTGCGCGCCGGCAGAAGATTCCGCGGAAGTTTCTCGAGCTGATTCTGGCGGGGCTCAAGAGCGCGGGCTTTGTGGAATCGCGCCGGGGCGCGGAAGGCGGTTATATGCTGGCGCGCCGGCCCGGGTCCGTGACAATCGGAGAGGTGCTGCGAGCCATCGATGGCCCGAGCGCAAAAGGCGGGTCCCGCCGCGAACCGGAAACCCCTTTCACCGAGACGTGGCGCAAAGTGGACGCCGCGGTTTCCGAGGTTCTCGACCACACCACCTTCGCCGATCTGCTGCGGGAGTGGAATGAAAGGCAGCTTCAGGGCGTGCGGAATTGGGACATTTGAGCGGTGAAACACCGAAACTTAGAGCGGGCGCATTTGGGTGATAGGGGTGAGTGCGCCCGCTGTCGTAACGGGGATTTGATTCCTAGACGCGCACCGGCACGCCATCCGTTACACGAAAACCCGCATGGGAGGCTAGCTCTTTAGAGCCATGGCGGCGGCGTTATGATGCGGAACCTGCAATTCACGCTATGGCTGGCATGTCTGGCGGCGGCCCAGGAACCGGCTTCGCCGCCCGCCGTCCCGCAAGGGCCGTCGGGTTCCGGCCAGCCCATGGCCGTGCCGTTCCACTGCTCGGAGGAAGACATCTTATGGGCCGGCATGGTGTGCTCCGCCAAGGAGCCCTGCCCGGTGTACCTGGAAATCTCGGCCGTGGAATCGGCCGGGGAGCGCATCTTCGCCGCCGGCAACATTCATTCCTCCTCCGTCACGCTCTATTCCGTGCTGCTTGCGAGCGACGACGACGGCCACACTTGGCGCGAAGCGCATGAACGCATCCGGGGGGCGGCGCTCGACCACCTCCAGTTCGTGGGGTCTCAGAATGGGTGGATCGGCGGGCAGTCCCTTTCACCTCTTGTCCAGGATCCGTTTCTGCTCATCACCACCGACGCCGGCAAGAGCTGGCGCCAGCAGGCTATCTTCGGCGAAACCCGCGTCGGCTCCATAGTGGAGTTCTATTTCAGCGACAAGAGCGAGGGCAGCTTGCTGTTCGACCGCGGGCGAGGCGCGGAGGGCGGTCGCTATGAGGTATACGAGTCGCACGATGGGGGCGCGAGCTGGACCATCAAGGAGGAGAGCGGCAAACTCCCGCCGCTGAAGGGCGCCCCGCCACCGCCGGGATGGCGCGTGGGCGCCGACGGCCCTACGCGGTCCTTCCTCATCGAACGGCGCTCGGGCGACCGTTGGAACAGGGTGGCCACGTTGCCGGTCGGCCTGGGCGACTGCAAACCCGGCGAGCCGGAGTGAGGTGGCGCACGCACTCATGCGTGCCGTGTCCCGACTCATCCCTACACGCGGCGCACACCCCCCGCTACCGATGTTCCCCGCCGGGCATCGACACGAGTGTCGATGCGGCACGCAAGAGTGCGTAATGCCGCATAGTTTTCATAACAAGAACAAAACACGAGGCTTATGTTTTCGTGGCGCACGCTTCAGCGTGCAGCGGCGAGCTTCAGCTCGCCGTCAGCGCTGATCGTGGGCTGAAGCCCACGACGGCACGCTGAAGCGTGCGCCACGTAAAATCAATAGCTTACAGGCCAATTATGAAAACTATGTGGCATTGCGCAAGAGTGCGTGCGCCACGAACTCGGGGGCCTCCAAATTGTGGTCATATAATTGCTCTCTTAACCAGCAGAGGAGAGGGCCGATATGGTTGTAGCGGCGGTACTTGGGGTTCTGGTGGTGGTTTGCCTGCTGCTGGCAATGGTCGACACGCCCCCGGCTGTGGGTCGTTGACACGCGCCTGGGCCAAGATGACACACGCGGAGTAGTTTCCGTCGACGGGTTCAAGAACGCCGGCTGAAAGCCGGCGGCAGGATGAAATTCTGCCCCACATCGTCTTTCCTCCGATTTGCCGAAGGTTTCCCCGGTCGTTTATACTGGATTCTTGAACTAGAATGCCGAAACGCACATTTCAACCGAACAATCGCCACCGGGCCAAGACCCATGGATTCCGCAGTCGCATGGAGACCAAGAATGGCCGCGCCGTGCTGGCGCGGCGGCGCGCCCGCGGCCGCAAGAAGCTGACGGTCAGTTCCGAGAGGTAGTATTCCATCGCTGGTTTTCCAAAAAGTGTCCGCCTGCTGCGATCGAAGGATTTCCGAAGAGTCTATGACGAGGGCGCCCGTTACTCGTGCCCTCTGTTCGCCGCATTCTGCCTTCGCGGGACCGAGCCGGAGGGGCCTCGAATCGGTTTCACTACTCCGCGCGCACTGGGCAAGGCGGTGGCGCGAAATCGCATCAGGCGGCGGGTCCGCGAGGCGGTCCGGCTGCTCCTGGACCGGTTGAGCCCGCAGTGGTCCATCGTCTTCAATCCGCGGCGCAGAGCGTTGGACGCTCCTGGCGCGGAACTGCTCCGCGAAGTGGAGAAGCTGTTTCTCCGCTGCAATGGCTCGTAATCCGGATGCTGGGCGTCTACAAGGTATGCATTTCCCCGGCCCTGCCTTCCGCCTGCCGCTTTCATCCCACCTGTTCGGAGTATATGGGCCAGGCGGTGGAACGCTACGGGGCGGCCCGGGGGGTATGGATGGGCATCCGCCGCCTGGCGCGCTGCCATCCGTTTCACGCCGGAGGTTTCGACCCGGTGCGGTAAGGCGCGGCTGGAACAAGTGGGGCCCTCAAGCTCGTTGTAAGTAGCGGAAAGATCAAGAATGGCCGAATCGGAAAATCGCGGCGGTCGGGGACAGCCGCCCAAAGAGATGTCGATGGAAATCCGGCTGCTGCTGGCTTTCCTGCTGATGGGCGCGGTCATGTTCCTGACGCCCTACTTCGTGAAGACGCAGCAGCCCGCGTCGACCAAGAAGGCGGAAACGCCGGCGACGGCCCCGGTGGCGGAAACCGCCCCGCCGGCCGCGCCGGAAACCCCTGCCGCGCCGGCGCCCCAGGCGAAGGCCGCGGCCAGGAAGCGGACTTCCGCTACGCCCGTCACCGAACAGAACCCGCTGCCGCCTTTGGTCATGGAAACCGATCTGTTCCGGATCGAGTTCTCCAACCAGGGCGCAAACGTGCGCAGTTGGCTGCTCAAGAAGTACACGGGCAGCGACGGCAAACGGCTTGAATTGGCCAACGTAGCCTCCGGCCTGGATTATCCCTTTTCGCTCCGCCTGCCCGGTCAGGAAGCCCTCCAGAAGACCATCAACTGGGCGTACTACGCGCAGACGCCGGAACCCGACGGCCTGGGCGTGGCCTACGCCTTCACGGACGGCAGCGTCAGCGTGCGAAAAGTCTTCCGGTTCCAGAAGAACAGTTATCTCTCGGAGGTCTCGACCGAGGTTACAGTGGACGGCAAGCCCGTGCCCAGCATGATTCAGTGGCGCGGCGGATTCGGCGATTTCACGGTTCCCAATCCGACCATCAACCAGGAGACGCTGTACTTCGACGTGGCGGGAAACTCGCTCACCAAACAGACCGCCCGGAGCGCCAAGAATGGCCCGGTCACGTCCCAGGGCAACTATAGCTTTGCCGGGATCGAGGATAAATACTTCGCCGCGGCTTTTCTACCGGAGGGCGACGCCGCCACCGAGGAGATGGCCTTCTGCGACACCGTCCCCACGCCGCGCGACAAGACCCCCGCGGCCTTCCCCGGGATGGCGATCTCCGGCGGCGCGGGGAACCGCTTCAGCCTCTTCGTGGGCCCCAAGGACATCGATCTTCTGCGGCGCATCAATCCCAAGCTCGAGCAGTTGGTGGATTTCGGGAAGTGGCTCGGCTTTCTGGCCAAGCCGCTGTTTCTGATTACCAACTGGTTCAATAAGTCCTACGTGCACAACTTCGGGTGGTCCATCGTGGTGGTCACCATTGTGCTCAACATGGCGTTGTTCCCCATCAAGCTTTCGAACATGAAGTCGATGCGCAAAATGCAGGCGCTCAAGCCGCAAATCGACGAAATCAACAAGAAGTACAAGAACGTCGGCATGCGGGACCCGAAAAAGGCCGAGCAGAACCAGGAGGTGATGGGCCTCTACAAGCAGAACGGCGTCAATCCCATGGGGGGCTGTTTCCCCATGCTGATGCAGATTCCGTTCTTCTTCGCGTTTTACAGAGTGTTCACCGTATCGGTGGAAATGCGCGGCGCGAGCTGGCTGTGGGTGAGCGACCTTTCGCAGCCGGAGAGCATCCCCATCCACATTCTGCCGCTGATCATGGTGGCCAGCCAGTTCCTGATGCAGAAGATGACGCCGCAGGCCCCCGCCCAGGATCCCAGCCAGCAGAAAATGATGATGTTCATGCCCCTGATCTTCGGGTTCATGTTCTACAATTTCGCCAGCGGTCTGGTGCTATACTACTTGACCAGCAATCTGGTGAGCATGGGGCAGCAGTGGTTCTTCAACCAAACGGCCGTGGCGGAGCAAGCCGCGCGCTCGGTAGAGATCCCCAAGAAGAAGATCGGCAGGAAATAGCCCGTGAGCGAACGCAAGTACTCCCTGGCCTCGATGGGGGCCCGCATCGATGGTTTTCTACGGCCCACGCTCCGCAGCGCAGGCTTCAGCGTGGATTATGAGATTCGGGACGTGGCCCCCGCGGCCGACGATTTCGAGACGCCGGACATGGTGGTGAAGTTCTCCGGCCCCGACGTGGATCTTTTGCTTTCGAACCGCGCCGAGCTGTTGCTGGCCCTGGAGCACGTCACCATGGAAATGCTGCGGATGCCCTCCGAGGATCATTCGCGGATTTCCTTCGACGCCAACGACTACCGGCTGTTGCGCATCGAGGAGCTGCGCCTGAGCGCGCTGGCGGCGGCGGATAAGGTCAAGCGTACCGGCGCGCCGTTCCGCTTCAACCCCATGAACAGCCGGGAAAGGCGGGTCATCCACATTTCGCTGCGCGGTGAGACGGCGGTGCGCAGCGAGAGTCTCGGATCGGGTCCCCAGCGCCAGGTGGTGGTGTACCCGGCGGGCATGACGAGCCTGCCGGAGCCTCCGCGCATGGATTTCGGGCGGCGCGATTCGGCTCCGCCGCGGCGCGGCGCGCCGCGCGGGCGCGGCGGGCGAAGATAACTGGTTGGCGCTGGCGGAAGATGCATGGGTACGGCCTCTGCTCAGAAGAGACCCGCGACGCGCCACATAACCGTGTTAACTTTAGTGTGATTGACAACGGGCTTGATCGTGATGGCTGATGAAGAGGTGGCAGTCTTGTCGGACACTGAAAGAACCGAGGAAACCGGGCGATTTGCACAAGCCGGTTGCAGCTACCTGGATTTCCAGTTTCGCACCGCCAGGGACAAGTTCAACCTCGCCGGCCTTGATGCGTTCATGAAAGCCAGCGGGTTTCCGCAGGCTCGGCGGCAGTGGGCTGCCGCCTGCTTGACGCAATGTCAGGAGAAAACGGATTATCACGTCCATTTCATGCTGAACGAGATGGACGACAAAGAGTTGGACCTCTCGGTTTCATATCATCGCGGTTCTGTGCCTCCCAACGAGAATGAGAAAGAACCGTACGCCGAACAGTTCATGGCGTGGCTTGGCCAGTTCTTCACAGCCGGCTACGCCAATGCCGACATTCGAGGCCAGATTTCATACCCGGTCGCGGTTCGCCAAAGCCGGTACCTGTTGCCGGTCAAGGTAGGCATTATTCCAGGAGTGGAAACTACGGTTAACGGGATCTCAATAGATTTTCCGTCAAGACCAAATGGGATCGACACAGCCAGGCTAACCGTCGGCGCCAAGAACATAAACATCAGTCTTGGCGGGACCATGAAAGTCGGTTTCGGCGACTTCGACGTTTACGAGTATCTGTCGAAAGTGTCGCATCTAGCGCTGGAACTAACGGATCTGAGGAAATCGCTATGACTTGCAGAGGGAGACGCGATGACGCGTATGTACGTCTTGTGCTAAACGGCCGGGCGGCTGGAACGTGCCGGGAGGAACCGGAAGACGCGTGGCTGACCCATGCCGCCGCTGAGACCGCCAGACCGAAGGATTTCGAGGTCCCGTTTTTTTCGGTATTGGAGAACGCCAAGCAGTTGAGCCTCTTCGTTGACATGGACTCGGAAGTTTTAGGTGGAACTCCGAGGATCGGGGGCACTCGCATCCCGGTGTACAGGGTGCTGAACGCTATTGACGAATATGGGAGCATCCACGACGCAACGGCAGCATACCGGTCATTGACCGTTGAGCAGATTCACGATGCAGTCCGGTTCGCCGCTCATGTATTGGAGTTCCCGGTTGAACACGAAACTGAGACTGTTGATTGACGAAAGCGTCGAGGATCCTGTGGCTGACGTCGTGTCCGCGATGTCGGCGTTTAACGCGATGTGTGTTCGCGATCTGCCCGGTTTGAGAGGGGCATCCGATAGGGATGTCATGGGTTTCGCGCAGAAAGACGATCGCATCGTTTTGACTATCGACGCGCATTTCAACAAGAGCAATTATCCTATCTGCCGGCACGAGGGGATTATTCGCATCAGCGCTAGGTGCAAGACCAGCTCCATGATGGAGGACTCAATTCGGAAATTTGCTCAGTGCGGGCACCGGTCGGCGGCGAAGCATTCGATCACGCTCATCAACCAAGAGGGCTGTATGATCGAGACCATCGACGAAGTGAAGAAGCACCGATTCAAATGACAATTCCGCCGCTTCCGGCCGCCGACCGGGTTCTCTGGAGTCTGAGCCGGCACTGACTCTTGACCCTGCACGACACCATCGTGGCCATCGCTACCCCGCCCGGGCGCGGCGGATTGGGCGTGGTGCGCCTTTCCGGCCCGCTGGCGCGGGGGGTCGCGGCGACCATGCTGCATTTCGCGGGCGAACCGGATTGGCAGCCATGGCGGGCCCGCCTGGCCGAACTGTTGGACACTGACGACCGCCCCATCGACCAGGTGGTGGCCATCTACTTCCAACAGCCCCGTTCCTATACCGCCGAGGATATGGTCGAAATCTCGTGTCACGGCTCCCCCACCGTCCTGCGCCGCGCCGTGGAGCGGGCGGTGGAAGCCGGAGCGCGTCTGGCCGAACCCGGCGAATTCACCCTGCGCGCGTTCCTGAACGGCCGCCTCGACCTGCCCCAGGCCGAAGGGGTTCGCGATTTGATCGAGGCCACCACCCTGTACCAGGCGCGCGTGGCGGCGCGGCAGGCCGGCGGCTCGGTTTCGCGGGCCATTGCGCCTCTCAAGAACGAGCTCCTGGAATTGGTGGCGCTGCTCGAGGCCGGCATCGACTTCGCCGAAGACGACGTGAGCGTGGCGCCCACCGCGGAGATTGTCCGCCGCATCGATTCCGTCCTGGCCGGCGTGCGCGCATTGGCGGACAGTTACCAGTACGGCGGCCTGGTCCACAGCGGCCTGACGCTGGCCATCGTCGGACGTCCCAACGTTGGCAAGAGCAGCCTGTTCAATGCGCTTCTGGAGCGGGACCGCGCCATTGTGACGGAGATCCCCGGCGCCACCCGCGATGTGGTCTCCGAAACGGCCGACATCGGGGGCATCCCGGTGAAGTTGTGCGACACCGCCGGGATTCGCGAAACCACCGAGCGCGTGGAGTCGATGGGCATCGAGCGCAGCTACCAGGCCATGAGCGACGCGGACCTTACGCTGGTGGTGATCGACGCGTCCCGCCCCGCCGACGAGCGGGATGGGGCGCTCGTGGAACGCGCCCGGAGCCAGGGCCGCTGGCTGCTGGCCGGCAACAAGAGGGACTTGGGCGCGGAGGGGCTGCGCGAATGGCCGGAAGCCCTGGGCGTCTCGGCGCTTACCGGAGAGGGCATTCCCAGGCTCCGCCAAGCGATTCTCGAGGCGGTGGCGCCCGCCGGGGCGTTCGAGCAGGATGCCGGCTTCATCACCAGCCTGCGGCACGAACGGCGGCTTCGCGAGTCGGTGGCCGGGCTGGAAAAGGCCCGCGCCGCCGCGCTGGCCGCGATCCCGCACGAAATGCTGTTGCTCGACCTCTATTCCGCTCTGCGGCCCATCGATGCCATCACCGGCGCCACTACCGCCGACGACATTCTGAATCGCATTTTTTCCACGTTCTGCATTGGAAAGTAGCCGCCGCGGGAACCCGCTGGGCGATGCGGGCCGGGCAAACCCTTCCCGGCCCGTACGCCGTGGCCTTGCAGGGGCGGGCATGCCCGGCCCATGTCGCGGCGCTAGTCGGAGGAGTCCCAGTTCTTCTTCATGAAGATGTCCGGGAAGTTGTCGAACACCTGGGCCGGGCAGGCTACCGTCACGCCGCCCCGGCCCGGACAAGGCCGCTGCTTCTGTTCCGTAGAGAGCATCTTGAAGACCGCGGTGAAGGCTTTTGTCTCGAGTTGCGTCATTTGCGCTTTCTGCAAGCTGTAGCTTTCCACCAGCGCGCCGAGCTCGTCCGCGCTCTTGCCGGCCGCCACGGCCGCCGAGAGTTCGGCTTTGCCCTTGATGATCTGATCGCGCAGCGGAGCGGCTTCCTTGGCGGCATCGTCCAGCAACGACTTGACCTGTTTCTTCTGGTCCTTGTCCAGCGTCAGCAATTGGGTGAACGAATCCAGCTTCGACATTCGCGAGGGGCCACCTCCCATGCCGCCACCGCCACGTCCCATGCCGCCGCCGCCGCCTCCCATGCCGCCACCGCCGCCCATCCCACCACCGCCACCCATCCCACCACCACCACCGCCGCCGCCCATGTCGCCTTGCGCGAAGCCGAGGACCGCGGCGAGCACGCCCACCGTCAGCACTTTGACTAACATAAAGTCTCCTTTCGGGCGCAGACGCCCGGCTTAGTTGCTCCGTCTCCAGCCGCCCGGCGTCTGGAACATGCCGTCGACCAACTCGAACAGTTTGGCGGATTTCGGCTTCTGTTTGTCGTCCAGCTTCGCCATCACTTTGGCGATGGCATCCAATTCAACCTTGAGGACTTGCGCGTTCAGCGCCGCCAGCGCCTTCACCGGCTCATCGGGAGACTGCCCCTGGAGATCGGCCGCCGTGATGGCCACCCGGCCATCCCGTATCTTGGGAGCCAGGGGCGCGATCTCTTTCTGAGCCGCGTCGAAAATTCCATCGACGTCGGTTTTCTGTTCCTTGGTGAGCTTCAGTTCCTTGGCGATGGCGTCGGACTTGTCGTTTCTGGCCATTCCCATGCCGCCGGGCATGCCGCCGCCGCCCCCGCCGCGGTTGCCGCCACCGCCACCGCCCCCGCCGCGCTGGGCGAGAACCGGAATCGTCAGAGCCAGCGACAGGATCGCCGCCATCCAAATTGTGCGGATCATTCGGTCTCCTTCTCTCCAATGCCGGTGGCGCAAGACTGGCACACCGGTCTCTCTGCCAGGATAATTCCGATTACAACACGATTTCACCAGCCGTGCTCCATACCGCCCGGCGTATGAATCCGGCCAAACCGGGCAGATTTTCATCGCCGGCCCTCGCGAATCCTTGTATCCTGGTGCTTCCAGGGAGGAATTGGCGATGTGGACTCGGCGGAACGTTTTGCGAATGGCGCTGGCTTTGCCGGCTGGAGGGTGGATGGCGCGCTATGAGGCGATGGCCGCGCCGGCGCGCGGCGCGATCAAGATCACCTCCGTTAAGGCGCTGCAGCTCGATTTCCAGGGCGACGGCTGCCTGGTGAGAATCGAAACCGACGCCGGCATAACCGGCTACGGAGAAACCGGCGTGGATGCCAGGATGGCGCGGGCGCGCATCCCGCAGTTGCGCCTGGTGGGCGCGGACCCGCTCTCCATCGAGCGCCATTTCCAGAGCATGACGGGCATGATTCATCCCTTTCTGCCGCCCATCCCCTTGATCAGCGGCATCGATATCGCGCTGTGGGACCTGGCCGGGAAGATTCTCGAGGTGCCGGTTTACAAACTGATGGGCGGGCCGCTGCGGAACACCGTTCCGATGTACTCCCACGGCGACTTCCTGAAAGACATGAGCAGTCCGGCGTCCTGCCGCGAGTGGGCGCAAATGATCAAGGAGCAGCCGGAGGGTTTCTCGGCCTACAAGATCGAGCCGAACCAGGCCCTGCCCAACCAGACCGTGGGGCCGGTGGTGACCACGGCGCAACTGAGACTGATCTCGCGCGGATTCGCCAACGTGCGCGAGGCCGTGGGCGACGGGATCGATATCGCGGTCCATTGCCACAACCAGTGGGACACGCCCAGCGCCATAGCGATCTCGCGGGCCACCGAGAGCATCAGTCCGCTGTTCATCGAAGACCCGCTCAGCAGCGTGGAATTTTGCGAGGGATGGATGGCCATCAAGCGCGCCACCAGAACCCCGGTCCTGACCGGCGAGAAGCTGGAGCTGGTGAAGCAGTACAAGCCCTTCGTGGACAGCCAGGCCGTGGACATCATCCACCCGGACATTTCCTTCGCGGGCGGCATCTCGGGTCTCCGCAAGATCGCCGATTACGCGCAACTGTATCGCACGCCGATGGCCCTGCACAACATCGGCTCGCTGGTACGGACGTACGCCTCGGTGCATCTGGCCGCGTCCATTCCGAATTTCTACCGTTCGGAATGCCGCCTGGGACGCCCCGGAAGGATGTACGAGAAGATGGCCCTGAACAAGCCGCCGGTGATCAAGAATTCGCAGTTTCAGCTTCCCGACGGCCCCGGCCTGGGGCTGGAGATCGACCCGGCCTTCATGAAGGAGCACACGCCGGCGGGCGAGGACTGGGCGTAGCGGAGCGGCGGGGCAGCCGAATTTGACACTACCCAGGGCCTTTGTTTTAATGGAGGGAGACCACTGCTCCTCAGTAGCTCAATGGTAGAGCATTCGGCTGTTAACCGAAGGGTTGTAGGTTCGAGTCCTACCTGAGGAGCCAAAATAAGTCCTTTAGTTTCAACGTATCCCCTACTGAACACGCCAGTTGCCGCGCCGCGCCCGAGCCACGGCTGTTTTGTAAATCTTTACCCATCCTTACCCGAATTTACCCAAACGTGGACGCCGGAGTCCCCCCAGAATCCCCCCAGTGCGGCGTCAAAGCACGGCGAGCATCTGGCCCAGGAAGGGATCGCGGGCCGACAACTCCCCGCGTCACCACGAGTTTCCAAGCCCAGCGAACTTCACCCAAGCGGCAGGATATCGGCAGCAGCGCCATCGCCTGTCGTGCCGTCGTTCAGCAGCCCCCGCATCATGGTGTCTTAGCTGTTCGCTCCAGTGGCAACTCGGTGAACGTGTGCGCGGCGGCGAGCCCGGATAGCGTCATATTGCCGAGGATCGCGTCGTGCGGCACCAACATGTACGACCAGGGCTTGTCTTCGTTCGCGCTAGACGCACGGTTGCACCACAGCGCGGCAGAGCGAGCCTTGGCGAGCACTACTTCATCGTTCATTTCGGAAGCGCGCTTCGGCTCACAGATCCACTTCCGAGTCTTGGTCTCGACCACGAAATCGGGCTCGTACGCCTCCTCCTGGCGGTAGTAGATCTGGAAATCCCCCTTCGCTGGCTTGAACCACTTCAGGACGTCGGTATCGTCCTCCAGGATGATCGCAAAACGCCGCTCCGAGTCGGAGTCGAATTTCTGCGCCGGATACAGGCACTTCTTGAAGCCGCCAAACAGCATGCCCTTAATCAGCAGTCTGTCGTCGACGGTGGTCCGGAAAAACCGCACGCATTCGCCGGCAGGAACAGAAAAAGTTCCAGGTTTCAGCGTGGTGAATCCCTTGCTGACGTGAGCTTCGTAAGCCGTTGCCTTTTCCTCAAAGTGCTCCACCATCTGAGCATGGATGAGTTCGACGAGGCTCTTCTGGTGATACTGCAGGACGTTCTTCACGTCGTCTTCGCTGGTGAGGTAGGACTGCAGGTGTGCAACCATCTGGCCCGCCAGCTTGTAGAGCAACTCGGCGTGGTCGTCGTAGCTCACGTCGTTGAAGTCGATCAGGCCGCGGACGAGGTAGTTCTCTAGGCGATCTTCCGGACTGCCACCATCGCCGCTCATCAGCAGGTACCGCGACTGGTCGCGCAGGTGCTGCAGGAGGATGTCCCTGGCCACCGGCTGGAGCCTGATGTTCCGGCAGTCGAGATTGAAATCCCGAAACCCCGCTGAAACCTCGCCCGTCGGCACCACGATAATACGCGGGATATCGATGGACAGCTCAACATGCAGGTCTATGGTTTTGGCCACGATCTCCGCGAGGTTCACCTGCTCCCCGACACCACCCAGCTCACCTTGCACTGGCTGAAGTTCGGCGGCCACCCTCTGGATGATCTGCTGCTGAATCTCGGGTTTCTGCAGATCCGCCGACCGGGGCAGACGCTCGAACTCCTTCAGCACCCGTAGTGTGACCTTGGCCGCCTCGTGTTCCCTGGCGGTATGGAAGATCGACTGTTGTTCGGGAACTGCGGCAGTCTCGGCCTGCCCACTGGACGGACCGGCCACCCTGGTGGCGAGGTTGGACTCAACCACCACGACCTTCGCCCGAGTGTCGGGAATGTCGCGGCCAATCACAATGCCGGTGCGGATGATGGAATCCGGGCTGGTTGGCCTCGTCCACGATTTCCTGAAACTTGTCGTGGGAGACGATGGTCAGCCGGTCCACGGCGGCGACGCCGGTGCGCTTTCCGTAGGGCAGGCGCAGGCCGCGCCCGATGGACTGCTCCACGAGCGTCTGCGAGTTCGCGGCGCGCAGCGGAACGATGGTGTAGAGGTTCGTTACGTCCCAGCCCTCCTTGAGCATGTTCACGTGGATCACGATCTCGGTCGGGTTGTCCGGGTCTTCCACGGTGAGAAGCTGCTGGACGGTCTCGTCCCGCTCCTCGCCGCGTCTGGTTCGAGTGGACCGTGATGACCTTGCCCTTGTAGCGGCCCTCGAAGAACGCGTCGCTGCTCGATCGTCTTCCACAAGCGCATTGGCGTGGTCGGTGTCCTGCGCCACCACCAGCATGAACGGCTTGACGATCTTCCTGTCGTTCTCGCGGGCGTAGACCTCCAGTTGCACCTTGGTGTTCTCGTGGATGCGGACGCCGTCTTCCAGCTTCAGCGTCTCCAGCCCCTCTTCGTCGTAGTTCTCGGGTCGAAGTTCTCGCGGGTGGCGACGGCCGGTTCCTTGACGAACCCGTCGTTCATGGCGCTGGACAGCGGATAGCTGTAGATGACGTTCTTGAACGGCTACGGTCGTGTTGCCGGCCTCCGACCTGCGGCGTGGCCGTGAGTTCCAGGCCGAGGATCGGCTTCAGTTCGTTGATGGCCGGCACGCCGGCCGATGGCCCGGTAGCGGTGCGACTCGTCCATCAGAAGCACCAGGTCGTCCAGCTTGGAGAGGTACTCGAAGTAGCTCTCGCCGATGTACTCGCTGCAGCCGCTTGATGCGGGGGGCTCTTGCCGCCCCGGACCTCCGAGTTGATCTTGCGAGATGTTGAAGATGTTGATGTGGACGCCGATCTCGCCGAACATGTCGGCCTTGCCGCGACGCCCCGGCCGCTCTCGTAGTTGTCGCCGGTGATGATCTCCGGCGGGTTGTTGGCGAACTCGGCGATGCCCTGGAAGACGTACTTGGGCGTGTTGGGCGTGAAGTCCGCGATCAGCTTGTTGTAGATGGTCAGGTTCGGCGCCAGGACGAAGAAGTGCGGATGCCTTCGGCCTGGTGGAGGTAGGCGATGAACGCGCCCATGAGGCGGGTCTTGCCGACGCCCGTCGCCAGCGCGAAGCAGAGCGACGGGAAGTCGCGCTCGAAATCCGTGACCGTCGGGAACTCGGACTGGATCGCCGCGAGCGCCTGGGCGGGGTCGGCGTCCTTCTCGAGCGAGATGATCTCGCAGACCCGGTCGAGAATCTCCAGCGAGTCCCGCTGCGGCGGCGGAGGCTGAGCCGGTTGGCTGATGGCATTGACGGCGGGTTCATTATTCGCGCACCTCCGGCTCCGCATCAAACAAGGCCATCTGGTTGCGCGCCTCGCCGCGCAGCCCGGCTTGCCGTTCGCCGGACGGAATGCGCCGCTGGCTCAGCCGGCGCCATTTGCGGAAGGTTCGTGATGTCCAGGCTGTAGTCGTCCTTGCCCCATTCGCAGCGGTCCAGAACCGCCTTGCGGGATCTTCTTCACCGTCAGGTTCGGGAACGCATCCGGTCTTGCATCCGGAACGCGCCGCAGCAGACCAGCAGCGATCGTTTGCGGCCCGACCTCCTCGCTCAGCTTCTGCAACTGCTCGCGGGTGAGCGTCTGCGTGGTGACGTAGATGAAGTCCTGTTCGGTCGAATGGCCGTGCTGCCAGTAGACCGTGTCGCTCGGGGCGTAGGTGAAGCCCTCCAGCTTGCACATCGCCTCGGCCAGCATCGCGGCGTTGTACTGCTTGCTGATGACCCAGTTGCCGAACTGGTCCTTCTCAAGCAGCGACGGCGCCAAGTCGATAGTAGCGGAATCCGCCGCCGCCTTTCCAACCCGACGGCCTCGGTGATGCCGCCCGGGTCCTCGCCATCGATGACCTTCTTCAGCCGCGGGATGATGTGCGTGTGGCAGTGCTCGCCAAGTTCGACCATGATCCAGCGTCGGCCCATCTTGTGGGCGACGGCACCAGTCGTGCCGGAACCCGCGAAGGAATCGAGGACCCAATCACCAGGATTCGATGGCGATGTGGACGATCCTCGCGAGCAATCCTTCGGGTTTAGGCGTTTCAAAGAAAGCTTTTTGGCCAAACAGGGCCTCCATCTCGGCGCTGGCGTGCTGATTAAGGGCGACGTCCGGCCAGATGGACGGGGCGGTCATTCCGGCCTTCGCTTCGTACTTAAAGAGTTTCCGCATGGGTGTCGTCGCAGTGCCCTTTGCTCCCCAAAAAAGCCGGCGATCACCCTGCAATCTCTCCATCTCTTCGCGACTGTGCCGCCAGCAGGCTCCCTTGCGTGGCCAGACTTCCTCATTTGTAAATGGATTTCGAATTGGATAGAAAAGGCTCTCTACGTACCTCCCGCCCTTCCCGTTCGCGGTAGTGTCTATCTTGCGGAACGGACCACGAGAATCGGGACCAGTCGGCTCAGCAAAGGCTTGGTACTGGGCGTCAGCTTTCTCAGTTCTAGGCATCAAATTGAACGCCTCTTCGGCCAAGGTCTTCTTTGAGCTGCTCAGGCGCTCACACCCCAGACCAGGATATGGTCGTGAATGGAGCCGATTTTGCGGTCATTGGGCGGTCCGTCTCTCTTTTGCCATGAGATATCGGCGATGAAGCAGCTTCTCCCAAAGACCTCGTCCCCAAGAACTTTGAAGTAGTGAGCCTCATTATCGTCAAGGCTTGCCCATAAACTGCCGTCAGGCCGGAGCAGGTGTCGCAAGAGCTTCCATGCGGTCCCGCATGAACGAAGCCAGAGCGAATGCTCGATACCATCGTCATACTGCTCGAAGGCCGCACCAGTGTTGTAAGGCGGATCGATGAAGATGCACTTGACCTTGCCCGGCAAACTCCTGATCGAGTGCCTTCAACGCGAGCAGGTTATCGCCCCGAAATAAGGCGGTTGTCGAAAATGTCGCCGCTCGGTGACCCGCTGGTCGGCGTGATGAGTCTGCTCCGGATCTTCCAATAGAATCCGCGGTTCCAGACTGGGCACGTTTTTCCTTGCCGATCCAGGTCAATTCCAGTTTCTGCTTCTGCGCCATGTCACCGTTCCGTCCTATTCCCCTAACCTCCAGCGGATCGTGAACAGGGGCGTAATCTTATGCCGCTGCTGCATTTGCTGCTCAATCTGCGAAATCAGCTCATCCCGTTGCCCGTCGATCCGGTCCTGCGCTTCAAATAGCTCCCGGCGCTTGCTGTTCCGGGCCGATTCCAGTGCCTTAATCGTTTTCTGCGCTTCCAGCTTTTCCTCCAACCGGACCGCCGTGGCCGACTGCCGTCGCGCGTCCCGGATACTTCTATCGAGTTCCTTGATTTCCTGCTCCAACCCGAGTTTGAGGTCTTCAGACCAACGGTCCAGCTTTGCGACCTCTTCGTCAAAGTGCTTGCCATTGCGCTCGCTTACTTCGGATAACCGATCCGAAACAACGGCTTGAAGAGCAAGATCGACCTCGGCAGGGAGCGGCGGCAAGTCACCCAATCGGGTCGCGGATGCATTGCGGGAGAGCAGCTTTCGGAAGAAGTCCTCGGGCGGGATCACGCCGTCGTCTCGCAGACCGGCGAGCACGATGAACCCCTCATCCGCGAAACTGCGCACGGAGAGGCGCGCGGCAGTCAAATATCCAGAATGTCCGATTTGCTGCTCCAATAGCGCGATCTTGCCGTTCCGAGATGAGTATTCGAAAACCAGGCGGGTGTATGGCAACTCGCGGCTACTGGCGCACTCGATCAGACGCTTCGCCACCGGGTGGTCTACGTGGAAAAACACCTCATTCCTCTTATCGGCATCCTGCCAGTCGAGGTTTAGGAACTGCGGCTTGCCATTGGAGTCGAGATGAAGGAGGCGGGGCCCCTCGGCAGGCTCTGCTGGCAATTCTTGAGCCGCGAGACTATGCAACCATCGTTGCCGTTCTGACAGCGCCGCATGGGCTTCGTCACTTCGGACGCGGAGCCTTGCTCGTACGTCCTCATCGAAGTTCTCCAACAGCACCTTGTGCGTGTCGGCCATGCGCGCCCCGATCTCCACATCCAGATCTGCCTGTAGCTTGTCGAAGGCGGCCTGTATCTCTTCGGTCGTGCGGCACCGCTGATAGACCTGCGCGATGCGCTTCTCAAGGTCCAAGCCGGATTCCAGCGCCCCCAGCACCTCGTCGCTTGCGCCGAAGACTCCGTCGAAGAGCCGGAACTTCTGCGAGAGCAACTGGAACACGCGCTGGTCGGCGGCGTTGCGGCGATTCAGGAAGTTCACCACCACGACATCGTGTTGCTGGCCGTAGCGGTGGCAGCGGCCGATCCGCTGTTCGATGCGCTGCGGATTCCACGGCAGGTCGTAGTTCACCACCAGGGAGCAGAACTGCAGGTTTACGCCCTCGGCGGCGGACTCGGTAGCTATCAGAATCGCGGCGCGATCCCGGAATTCTTCGATAATCGCGGCCCTGGTATCCGCCGACCGCGAGCCGGAGACGGCATCGGTACCGCGGTGGCGTTCCAGCCACGCTTCATAGATGGCTTTGGAACCCGGGTCGGTGTTCGTGCCGTTGACGAGAACGACCTGGCCGGCGTATCCGGCCTGGCCCAGCAGTTCGAACAGATAGCGCTGCGTACGCCTCGATTCGGTGAAGATGACCGCTTTGCGGGCCGCGCCGAGCGCGACGGCCTTAGCGAGCGCGGTCCCCAACACGGAGAGCAGGGCGTCACCCTTGGAGTTGCGCCTGATGGCGTCGGCGAGGCCCGCGTACCGCTGTAACTCCTCCAATTCCTTCCGCAGAAGATCGGGACTGTGTTCAAGATCGAATTCCGGGGTGTCCTCGCCTTCCCATTCGTCTGCGAGTTCGTCGATGGCTTCGAAGTCCTCTTCGTTCAATGCGGACTCGGCGGCGTCCTTGGCCTGCAAGCGGTGAATCAGGCTGTGCAGCGTGCCGGCGATGGCGAAGGTGGATGAAGCGAGCAGTTTCCGCAAGATCAGCGTGAGCAGACTGCGCTGGCTCGCGGGGAGCGCGAAGAGGATGTCGCGCTGCAGGTAGCCGGAGACCAGATCGTAGAGGCGCTGTTCGTCGTCGGACGGAAGGAAGTCCTGCGTCAATGGGATGCGCTGGGTGAAGCGGATGTACTCCAAAACCTGTTTCCGCAGCGTTCTGGTGCAGATCGGTTTGAGCCGCTCCTTGAGGTCGTAATTCCTATCGTCCTCCCTTCCGTTCTTCAGAAACTGCTCCCGGAACGAGAAGAGGTCGCCGAAGACCCGCGGGTCGATGACGCTCACAAGGCCGTACAACTCCATGAGAGAGTTCTGGAGCGGAGTTGCCGTCATCAGGATCTTCGGTGAACTGCCGATGCCCTCCGCCAAGGCCGAGGCGATTTTGTTGGTGCGCTTGTAGATGTTGCGCAGGCGGTGCGCTTCGTCGACGACGACCAGGTCCCACTTCACGGCCTGAACCTCGGCGGACCGCGCGGCGGCGAAGTGATAGGAGCAGATGACAACCTGGTCCCTGGGCTGGAAGGGCGTGAGGTTGCCAGCCCGGCGCGCGGCGTCGTACGTCTGAGATTCCAGGATGGTGGAAGGGAGTGCGAACTTCTCCAGCAATTCCTGCTGCCATTGCTTCCGGAGGGTGGCGGGAACGATGACCAGCAGCCGGCGGCGGCGCTCTGCCCACATTTGGCTCAGGACCAAGCCCGCCTCGATGGTCTTGCCGAGGCCCACCTCGTCGGCGAGGAGCACGCCCTTGGATAGGGGAGACCGAATGGCGAACAGCGCGGCGTCAACCTGGTGCGGATTCAGGTCGACTCTGGCGCTCGCAATGGAACGCGAGAGGCTGTCGATGGACCCCCCGGCGCCTTTGCAGGTGAGTGCCGCGGCCCAGTATTTGCTGTGGTAGGGCGTATACATGTTCGCACTGCGCTGCGACCATTGATTTTACGACTATTCTGTCTGGAAGGTGAGCCTGGAAAGAATCCCATCCCGCCAGTCGCCCCCGGCACTCCTCGCAAACGAGCAGATGCTCCTCGACCGGCGCGGCGTCGGCCAGGGGATCAGGCGCGTAGACTTCGAGGTCGTTTTCGCTGATGTGGCGGGTTGCAATGCCGATGCCGGCATCCACCACGCCGGGGTGTTCAACAGGCATACAATAAGCAGTCTTGGGGTATTCGGTCGACGGGACTCGAATCTCCTCTTTTGCCTGCCCGTTTCGAAGCGAGTCTCAAGAAGCCAATCAGACCCGGGGAGGTCGCAGAGATGGAACCAACCACCGCAAAGGTGACGGCGGCTGTTGAAGTAATCCGGAAGCGAATTCAGCAGGTCCGCGAACGGAAGGAACTCATCGGCGAGCAGAACACCAAAGCGGCGCTGATTGATCCGCTGCTATCGGCCATGGGTTGGGAACTCCAGGAGATTGATGAGGTTCGCCGGGAGTACCGGCGCAAGCCGCAGGACAACCCTGTGGACTATGCGCTCTTCCTGAACCGCACCGAGTGCCTGCTGATTGAGGCGAAGTCGCTGGAGAAGGACCTCGGCGACAGAAAGTGGATTTCGCAGAACATCAGCTACGCGGCCGTGGTCGGGGTCAAGTGGTGCGTGCTTACAAATGGGGACGAGTACCGGATCTACAACTCGCACGCGGAGGTCGACGTCGATGAAAAGCTGTTCCGCAAAGTGCGCATTTCGGACAGCGAACCGAAGTTCATCATCGACACCCTCGTGTTGCTGTCGAAGGACAAGATGCGCGGGAGCCTCCTCGATGAGCTGTGGAAGGCCCACTTCATCGACCGCAGAGTCAGGCTCGCGCTCGAGAGCTTGCTCGGTGAAGACGACGCGCCGCTGATTCGGGCCATCTGCAAGAAGGCGAATGGCGTCACGCGGTCAGAAGCACGCGCTTCTCTCAAGCGCGCCAAAATCACCATCGATTTCCCGTTGCCGAAGGTTCTCGAACAGCCGGCGGCGCCCGCCGTGCCGCCTGCCACAGCCGAAGGCAGAAGCCTCCACCACTCGCCGGGAAGCTGGCAAGAAGGCGTGGGAGACCATGACCGCCATGGCCGAGGCGACTCTGCCGAACCTCATCGCCGCCGGATTTGTGAAGGCGCCACTGGAGTTGGAGCGCACGTACAAAGGTGTGAAACTTACCGCAACAATTGAGCAGGACGGAACCGTCACGTTTGGTGGTGCATCCTACGACTCCCTTTCCACCGCGGGCGGTATGGCTCGCAAGTCGGTGATTGGCACACTCCAGAGGGCCGCCCTTATCCGCAGACCAACGGCTGGATCTTCTGGCAGTTCCGGGACCCCAAGGCGGGCAACCTCCGGGACATGGACAGCCTGCGGCAGGAGTTTCTGTCGTCGAAGAAGTGAAGTCAGACCGCCGTTCACCATGACCGAAAGCGGGGTGTCATTCAAACCTCCATCGCCCTCCGTAGGGCCCAGACCTAAGGCATCCCATCCCGCCAGCCGCCCCGCCGGATGAAGGAATGGCGGGCGAACGTGACGGCCATTCTTGCTGGAGGGACCATGACCACGGCCACAGATGACTTTTCCGGAGCAAGTACCGCAACCAATTCGTGTGCCCAGCCACACAGTAATTGAAGGCGTTCTTTCAGGCCGGCAATAGAGCACGGCGACAGAGAAAGAACCAGAAGTCCTGGTCCCGTAGCTGCCGCCCGCCTCTGTTCCGCCTCCCAAAGTAGCGCCCTCCACTCGGTTCAGCATAAGGCTGGACAACAGACAAAGGAGAAGCAATATGGAACAACAGACGATGGACGCGGAACTCGGGATTACCCCCAGTTCTCCAGAAACGCAATGGGGTGCCGATGCGCCGAAGGGAGCGCGCGCGGTATTCTCACGGATCATCAAGGAGGGTGCGAATGTTCCCCTTTTCTTAGGGCAGACAATGATCAACGCCCTTCGTGACCTGGGGTACAATCACACGACCTCCGCGGTCTGCGAACATGTCGACAACTCATTCCAGTGGGGCAGCCAGGACGTGCGCCTCTACTTCCACGAAAAGGGCAAGAAAGGCGCGCGGAAGATCGATGTTCTGGTCGTGGACAATGGCGTGGGGATGTCGCCGAACGTGCTCCGCGCGGTGACCGCCTTCGGCGGATCACTCTGCTACGACAACCGCGAAACAGTGGGCAAGTACGGGATGGGGATGAAGGCGGCGGCGCTCAGTATGGGCCCTGCGCTTGAGATCTATTCGTGGCAGGAGCGCGGCGCGATCTACCGTATGGTCCTTGATACGAAGGATATCTCTAACGAAAAGGTCAATGTTGTTCAGCTGCCGGAGCCTCAACTCCTCGACGTACTGCCGCCCGAGGTAAGGGAGATTCTGGTCCAGCCGATGACCTTTCCGAAGAACGCTAGTGAACAGGAGTTGCTTGCAGACGGCGACGAGACGTTGATGGAGCGGCTGGGCAGCTCAGGGACCATTGTCTACATCCCCGATTGCGACCGGCTGACATACCGGACCGCCAAGACCCTGGTCGACCACGCCACCAAAGAGATGGCGCGAATCTACCGGCGCTTTCTGAAGGACGGCCGAAATCTGTTCATCAACAACCGTCGCATCCGCCCCTTCGATCCAACCTACCGAATGGAAGAAGCGACGCATGCGAGCATCGCGGAACTTGAGGAGAAGAAGGGCCGATTGGTCCAGTCGTGGACAATTGCGATTCCGTTGGAAGAGGACAGCCCCGTGACCCGAGATATTACCGTCAGGTTGTTCATCCTCCCGATCGAGACGTGGGACCAATTGGGAAGGAAGATCCTTAAGAACGACCTGCGCGTGTTCGAAGACATCGGACTCTCATTCGTGCGCAACGGGCGGGAGGTCCATATGGGGCCGCTGGCTACCATTACGGGCAAGGTGAGCACTCGCGATTCATGGTGGCGCCTGGAAATCGACTTCCCGGCGGCTCTAGATGAAGCTATGGGCGTTGCCGTGAACAAACAGGGAGTTCGCCTGAAAGCCTACGTCACCGAACTCATCAAGAAAGAGATTCAAGCGGAGCTCAGTAACGTCAAGAGCAGAATCGAACAGCACTGGTCGAGCCGGGCAACGGAAGCGGCGAAAGCGAAGGTCCGCGCAGCCGAGCAGCGAGCGAACGAGGCTGAGTCCCTCCAAGCCACCGTTCTTCCTGAGCCGGCGATGACGGATGACGAAAGACAAGAGTACGACAAGCAGCTCCGTGCGCTGGCAACTGGGCTGAAGCGCTCGGACGAGACCGATGAGGAGGTTTACGAGCGCATTCAGAAATCCAAGTACATAACGGATTTCCGCTACGATGACGACGCACCTTTCTATAGAGTCGAGCACAAACTCAGGAAGATCATCCTGCGGATCAACACGGCTCACCCGTTTTTTGACGCTCTCTACAAGCCGCTGGCGCAGATTGCCAAGCGGTCTGCCGATCTGCGGATTGCCGGCGAAGAGGATGAGGTCGCACTTGATGCCGAGCTGGTGAAGTCCTGCGCCGACGCGCTCATTACTCTGGAGCTGATGCTGCTATCCCTGGCCCGGACGCAGAGCGAAATGACCTGGAACGACCCCGAGGGTAGTACCCAGCGGATGCTGGACAAACTTCGGCGCCAGTGGAGCCTCAATCTCATGAACCAGCTTAGCGTTCATTAGATCCGAGGCGGTGGGCTTGCCGGGCCGGGTAGACCCCTGGCTCGGCAAGCCCAAATGAATCAGTGTGGTCGAAACCCAATCGGATTCTGAATCGTGTATAATCTGTAAGGTAAGGTTTTTCGGTTGCGGCAAAGATCGCCTGTAGTTCTCGTTTCCTCCGGGCACAGCGTCCAGGAGAAGGGGAAGGCAATCGAGCCGCTGATACGTAGCTTCAAAAAGTAGTTCGCCACAGAGGCGAGCCACAGAGGAGATTTGAAATGAACGATAGCAGTCCCGCCTGGCAGGTTTTCGCCGCTTTACAGCGTGAAGCGGACCCCCATTTGATTGATCGTTCGTCAGCCCGTGACGAGGCCCTCGACACCGTCCTCGACGAAGTCCTGGCCGTTTCCACCCCGGACTGGGACTTGGTTCGGAAGCGATTCTACAGCCTGTGCCGTAATCGGCTGTCGAAGTATAACAACCGTCGGGCAATTGACCGGGGCCGCTGCCGCGCCAGTCAGCGGCGCGGCGGCGCCGACTTCGGGAATGTGCCCCTGACTGCGGCCGCCGGCGACGCCTTCGATAAGGTTGCCTACCGCCAGCTTACGGATCTGATCCGCACGGTGCTGCAGGAGGAGGAGTTCCAGTTGCTGTTGGAAATGGCGGAAGGGCAGAGCTACGCCGACACGGCCCACGATCTCAGGATAACCGTGCCCAGCTTGAAATCGAAAGCGTTCCGGATTCGGCAGAAAGTGCGGCATAGCCCCATTGCGGCTGATCTACGCTGCTGGACACGCCGTTAGGTTCTCACCGCGGCTGGATTGCCGGCCTGCCCTGCAACCGCTACTTCTTCAGCGTCACGGTGATCGCTGGCGATTCCTGCGGGCTATCCGTTTGCTTTGTCAACTCACCTACCGGTAGTGCCGTAGATGTGGACAGGACATAAATCCGGAACCGCATGCCCGAAGGCGTGTCACCCTGCCCGAAGTGCACGCTCCGCGTCCACTCGGGCGACGCGATTTGGGCCTGGACCCACCGCCGGCCGGACTGGTCGACAGGCTCCACGATCAGGTAGTTGTTCAGCTTCGGCTCCCAGCCCTTTCCGGTGATGTCCTGCACGGGGCCGACCGTCGCGCCGTCTGCGGGACTCGTGATCCGCACCGTGGAGCCGGAGAGTTGCGCGAACAGCACCCCCACCAGAATCACCACCGCCGCGGCGACCGACGCTTTCAGTGCCCACGCCCGTTTCGCGCCGACCTTCCCGGCGTCGGGCGATGGAGCCGGTTGAGTGGCGGCCGGCGCCGGCTCGGATCGAGCCGTGAACTCGGGAACGAAACCCCCTGTGGGGATCGCGATCACCAAGGGGTCGTGGCGCCCCTCGTCGGCATAGTATTCGATCAGCCGTTTCCGCAGGTCCCCGGCCGCCTGGCTCACGACCCGGTCGGTCCCAGGATCGAAGGCCGGCCCTTTGCCGTACAGCGCCTGCGCGATCAGGATCTCTTTCAGGTCCCCGTCCAGACCCGCCAGCGCCTTTTCCACGATGTAGTTGAGAAGAGTTTTGGCCTTGGGCGCGTTGGCAAATCGCTTGCTCGCCTGGATTCGCCGCACCTGACCCCGA
Source organism: Terriglobia bacterium (assembly GCA_963767595.1). Classification (GTDB taxonomy): domain Bacteria; phylum Acidobacteriota; class Terriglobia; order Bryobacterales; family Bryobacteraceae; genus BOG-224. The sequence continues at coordinate 22,581 of CAVYEK010000012.1, read as the reverse complement.
ATCTCCAAATGCTCATTCTGGTCGATAGCCATAAAAGGCGCCTCTGTTTTCATTATCTGCCACATCTGACACGATTGCTCCGAGGGAAATCCGCGCCCCTCACTGTCGCCTGACCGTAAGACCCTTGTGCCTGCACCTGATCGAGCCCCAGAATCGGCGGTATGGCGCGACCTTCGCTGTCGGAACCTGGTGATCACGGGGGGCTGATGAGCATGGGCGAGATCAATCCGCCGAACGCATATGAGTTTGTAATCCTCTACGGCCCGAGGCTCAGAGAACTCCAAAACGACGCCAAGTCGATGTCCGCAGCCGCATTCAAGCGCAAACATGGAATTGCCCCGCAGGAATACCGGAAGCGAATCACGCGGTTCAGGGAACTGATCAGAGTACAGGACCCGATCAATGGCCCGCGCGGGGACGAGATCGTGCAACTGATGCGCTTCTTCGTCGCGGTGTGGGGGAGACAGCGTTTATGAACTGGTTCGGCGATTCCTGGGACGCGCCGATGAACGATCCGGCGGCGAAGGTCGAGTCGCCGGTCGGGATCGAGTGCGGCCACTGCGGGGAACGGGTCGCGGTCGGGGAAACCCCACACCAGGTGTGCGTTTCTGGCCCCATAGTGCCCAACCTGAAGGTTGAGATCGGCCGCCTGGATGAACGAGGAGCAAAATCGAGCCTCCGCAAGCCCGCCCGCCGCTGATTGAATGCCGCTAGAATAGTCCTCGATGTTCGCGCAAACAGTAGGGCTGTTCCCCTCAGACATCCCGGTCGAGGACCACTTATCGAGCCTGCTCGACGTGCACGATCCGACGATGATGCGACTCCTCGGTATCGCTAGCGAGCACGCATCCCATCTCTACGAGATCGGCGCGGGCGAATTGGCAGGCACCCTCAGGTTGATCGAGTCCCTGGGTGCCTCGATGGCGCATCTCGCCCTCGCTCACACCATCCACTTATCCTCGCAGGTAACCTCTGCCGGCGATGCGAGCAGAACAACGGCGGCAGCAATCGGCCCACTCTATGACAACCTGGCGAAGCACCTGTCACTGGCATCGAGGGCAAGATTTGGCGCAAGCCTACGAGGGGACCGCAACCAACCGACGCCCGCCGTGCTGCAAACCATCACCGCGCAGGTAATGGGCGCGTACACCATATGCGCGGGGTACGCGAGCCTTCGGCGATTGGTAGCTGAACACTTCGACGAGACGCGAGAAGAGACCCCAGCGGCATACGACTTTAAGACCGCTCTGCAGCTCTATACCCAATCCGTCGGCCGCGGCCAACCACGCTACACGCTCCTCGCAGAAACAGGACCAGCACACGCGAAGACATTCACCGCCCAAGTCAACACGGACAACGAACGCGCGGCAAAAGGCACTGGAACAACGAAAAAGGCAGCCGAACAACACGCAGCACAACAATACCTCGCCCAGTACGCACCACGATTCGTACAACACGTTCCGCCCCCGTGCAATCGGCCATACCCGCGGACCGCCAAACCGACAGCCAGGCAGGCGATTGCAAAGAACCGAGAGAACAGCCTACAAGACCTCTCGCAACAACTCAACCTCGGCCGCAATGCCATCCCACTCTTGGACGCCGCGCTCACGCATTCCAGCTACCACAGCCAACACCCCGAAGCCCCAGACAATACACTCCTCGCCCATCTGGGGTCGCACGTCATCGACTCGCTCGCAAGCTACCAGCTCATGAGCACACTCCTTCGGCCATCGAACCGACAAGCGCGTGAAGGCGACTCCCGCAAGGTCATTGCCAAAGTCGTGGCTAAGAACAACGGCCACTTGGAACAAGCGTGCGAAATCTTGCACCTGGCCCCCTTGCTCGTCGTCGGGAATGCCATCAAGCAGATCATTCCCCCAATGAAAGTTGAGGCGTTCCAGGCGGTCATGGGTGCGACCCTCCTAGCACGAGCATGTCCCACAATCATGACCGACCTGCTCCCACAACGACTCCTTCACTGGTTGGACCAGGCAATTCGCCAAGAACACCCCACAATAGGCGAAGAACAACAGGCAACACTCGAAGAGCAGCAAGCGAAGACCCCACACGCAAACAGACCAGAAACCGCCACAGCCAGTTCAGGCACCGTTGCCGCCGCCCGTCGCGCATCCCGCGAAGATCCTTCGCTCCTGTCCGGAATGCGGCGCCAAGGTTCGGGAAGACTGCATGGGACTCCATTACTTGAACTGCCACCCGCCGGACAATCAAACAAGATCATTGCAGGTGACTACACACCGGCTGCCCTTCACTCTGCTTCCGCCAGGAACATGGGACATACGACAGGTTGTCGAGCACTACCGCAACGCCGCGCATAACCTTCCGACCGGCTTCTATGGTCGCGATATCGATATGTCCCGACTGGAGAAGATCGCCTCGCTTAGCCCGGTACGATGCTACATCGGAAAAGAAGCGTGGCACGGCTACGTCGTCTTCGAATTCAAGAACGCTGGCCGCGTGGTATTGGAGTGCCCCATCGAGGGTAACGCCACGTACGTTCTCTCCGGCGACTGGAAAATCATGGTCAACCATACCAAGGCGGAACTTCGCCAGGAATATGCGAACCGCTACACGAGGATCGTCCACAAGGGTGCTTGGCTCGACCGCATTCGGCAAGCACTCCCGTGTCGCCTCCGACTAGCTGTCGAGAGCGGCGTACCCGGAATCTGGCACGGTAGAGGAAGGGCGGCCCGATTGGTGCTGGAAAGTTGGCAACCGCACTGGAACCTGGTAACGCCGGTCACGCAGTAACCCGCGATGTGCAGCCGCCCACGTCCCGATGTCCCCATCTGCATGTATAGGGAAGGCCATGTTGTCTGTCGGTCAGCGAAATTTCAAAATGCCGTGCGACCGTGCGCGCACGCGTAAGAAGCACGTGGAATACCAACACAACCACTGTCCCTGTTGTCCCGATGGATTATGTAATCGGGACAATTTAAACCACGTGGACTCAGCTACATGTCCCGATGTACCCGATGTCCTGGTTGTTTTTGGCTATGTCGTCTGTCCGACAGACAACATGCCCTCGCACGCGTAAGGAGCGGTTTATCGGGACAATCGGGACAGACCGGCGCGGATGTGAACGCGACGCACCCGGGCGCGCCCCTGGCCTGGTGCCGCCGGTGGTCCCGCCACACGTCCACCCAGTCCTCTCCGGCGCAACGTGGGCCACGTGGGCGCGGTTGTCGGCCACCGTACGGGCGGCGCGTGACTAGCACGGGGCGCGGGTGTTTTTTCATCCATCGCCCAACTCCTACTTGGCACCACCTCCTCTCCCCTTGAAAACAAAGCGAATAAAACGTATTGACATCGACTTATGTTCTGGGCCATGATCGGCGCGTAAGTTCTTGCTGGTATACCAGCAATCCCACCGAGGCCTTTCCACCAGTGTTATGTCAAAAGTCATCCGGATCGTGAACCCGGCATCCGACTGTTGTTTCACCTCGAAGAATCGCGCCAATCGCTTTGTCAAAAGCGGACGGGCAGAGTGGATGGAGCCTGGATTGTCGATCCGGTTCCTGGAGGCCGACCATCGTCATCGATCCGTGCGGCGCTCCGTGGAGGGGACCGCGCTGTCCTACGATTTGGCGGCATACACCGGCATGGCGCGCCTGGGCGACCTGGCCAACACGCCTGTAGTTCCGGCGGCGCTGCTCCTGGGACTGGGGCGCCGCAAAGGCGCCAGCCGGCATACGTTCCTGGCGACGCAGGGGATCTGAACTTTCGGGAGATGAATCATGGGAACTCAAACGAGTAGTACCAACGCTGGCCGACGCCATCACGGCGGTCGAGCAGGCCAATACGCAACTATCAGTGCGCTGTGGTGCAGACCAGCAACGACCAGGCGGCCGCCGATGCCGCCCAAGCCAAAGCCGATGCAGCCAAGGCTGTTGTGACCAACGATCAAGGCGGCCAGCAGTCGGCGGCGGGCGTGCTGGTGGGCGCGCTGCAATCGCTGGTTGCGGTTGCGAACGCTCAGATCGCTTCGCTGACGCCGCCGGCCCCGCCCGCATGACCTCTGGCTGCCGGGGAGCGTGGCAGTCTTGCCGCAGCGGTCAGCCTGCCACGCACCCGCCCAGCCCATCTCCGGGACCTGCAATCGACCGGCGCCGGCCGCGGGTGGAACTGGTGCGGAGAACGCCTGAGCATGAGCAAGTTAAGTAGCTTAACCCTAACCCTTAACCGATGGAAACGCTTCTAAAATCAGAGTTTGCGAAGCGCCTGCACGTAAGCAAGGCGCGCGTCTCGCAGATGGTCCAGAAGGGCATGCCGGTGACGGCCGAGGGCAAGGTGGATGTCGCCGAGGCCCTTAACTGGATCGAGTCGCACATCGATCTCTCGCACAAGGACTCGGTCGCGCGCCGCCAGTCGGCGCCGCCCGCCGCGAGCGCGGCGCCGGCCATCCCCGCCCCGGTACCGGACCGGTTGCCGACGGACCCTGGCCGCATTCTCCTCACGGCGAAAGCCAAGCGCGCGTTGGTGGAACTTCGCCGCGCCGAACGTCTGGAGCGCCTCGAGAACGACGAGCTGGTGGAGGCGGCCGAGGTGCGCCGCGCCATCGATGGCCTGATCGCGAACGCGAAGTCGAAGCTCCTCGCGCTGGGGCATCGGCTGGGCCCGCGCGTGGCCATCGAGACCGATGCCGGCAGATGCCAGATCCTGATTGACGACGTCGTGAGCGAGGCGCTGCTCGATCTGACCGGGTACCAGGGATGAGCGTGCAACGCCTGGTGACGGGGCTGTCGCGCGGTTGGGCGCCGCCGCCGAAGCTGTCGGTCACGGGCTGGGCGGATGAGTATCGCTTCCTGTCGAGCGAGTCGGGTGCGGATGCCGGCAAATGGCACACGCTGCCGTTCCAGCGGGAAATCTTCGATGCGTTCTCGAACCCCGCCGTGCACACCGTGGTGGTGATGAGCGCGACGCAGATGGTGAAGACGGTCCTCATCGAGAACGCGCTCGGCTATATCATCGACCGCGACCCCGGCCCAACGCTGCTGATCGTGCCGCGCGACTCCGACGGCGACAAGTTCAGCAAGATCCGGATGGCGCCCATGGTGCGCGATACGCCCTGCCTCCGTGAGAAGGTGTCGGACGTGAAGACCGCGAGGACCACCAACACGCTCGATTACAAGGCGTTCCCCGGCGGCCACCTCACCATCGCCGCGGCGGGCTCGCCGGGCAACCTGGCGGCGCTGCCGATTCGGTTTCTGCTGTGCGACGAGATCGATAAGTACCCGGCATCGTCGGGCACCGAGGGCGATCCCATCAGCCTGGCGTTCAAGCGCACGGCGACTTTCTGGAATCGGAAGGTCGTGCTTTGCTGCTCGCCGACCATCGACGGCGAGAGCCGGATCGCGAAGGCGTTCGGGACTTCCGACCAGCGGGAGTACACGGTGCCGTGCCACGCCTGCGGCTCGTTCCAGGCTCTCAAGTGGGCCCAGGTGAAGTGGGACAACGGCCTGGCCACGAAGGAGGCGCGGGCGGCGTCGGCGTACTACGAGTGCGAGCACTGCCAGGCGCATTGGAATGACGTGGAGCGGTGGCGCGCGGTCGAGATCGGCCGCTGGTTGGCGGGGGCGCCGTTTGCCGGCGTGGCGGGGTTTCACATCAACGAGTTGGCGTCGCCGTGGAAGAAGCTGTGCGAGATCGTTCTGGACTTCCTGACGAAGAAGGACGACCCGGAGCAGCTCAAGACGTTCGTCAACACCACCCTGGCGGAAACGTGGAAGCAGGGCGAGACGCCGGATTGGGAGAAGGTTTACGCGCGCCGCGAGGATTACCCGTTGGGCGTCGTGCCGATGCGGGCACTGATGCTGGTGGCGGCCGTCGATGTGCAGCACAACCGCCTGGAGTTCGAGGCGGTGGCGTATGCGCCCAACCGGGAATCGTGGTCGGTGTGGTACGAGGTGATCCCCGGCGATCCGGCGAACATCACGGCGGCGGGTCCGTGGGCGCAACTCGACGCGCTGCTGTCGCGCGACTGGCCGCACGAGTCCGGCGGCGCCATGCCGATCCTGGCGATGGCGATTGATACCGGGTTCCAGAGGCGCGCGGATGGGCAGCCGGCGCCGGTGTACGAGTTCGCGCGCCGCCACCCGCAGCCGGTCTATGGTCCGGCAGGCACGCGCGTGTGCTCGTTCCGTACCGTGATTCCGGTGAAGGGCAACGACGATGCGTTCAAGCTGATCTCCGGTGTCAGCGGTACGGACGCCGCGCAGAAGCGGCAGGGCGTCCGGATCTGGGCTGTTGGGACGCACTGGGCGAAGCAGGAGTTCTACGATCTGCTCCGGTTGACCCCGCTCGAGGGCGGGACGTTCCCGCCCGGCTACTGCCACTTCCCGGCGGCCTACGAGAAGGTCTATTTCCAAGGCCTCTGCTCGGAGCGGCGCGTGGTGCGGGCGTCGGGCAAGGTCGAGTGGGAACAGGATTCCGTGGTGCGTAACGAGCCGCTGGACCTCCGTGGCGTGTACGCGCGTGCGGCCGCGGAACTGTGCGACCTCACCCGGTTGACGAAAGAGCACTGGGCGTTTCTTGAATCGGTGGTGACCCGCAGGCCTGCGCCGCTGCCGCAAGCGGAGATCGCGGTGGCGGCGCAGCAACCCCGTCCGGTGGGCGAACCGCGATACATCGGGCGCTTCGATGTGACGAACTGGCTGGGCCGATGAGCACAACCATGATCACGCCCGCCATGGCGCGGCAGATCGAGATCTGGCCGACCGGGAAGCTGCGCGCCTACGACCGCAATGCCCGGACGCATTCGCCCGAGCAGGTGGCGCAGATCGCGGCCAGCATCCGGGAGTTCGGGTTCGTGAATCCGATCCTGGTGGACTCCGGCGCGGGAGTGATCGCCGGCCACGGGCGCTTGCTGGCGGCGCGGCTGTTGGGCCTCGAGGAGGTTCCGGTGGTCGTGCTGGACCACCTGAGCGACACCCAACGGCGCGCCTACATCATCGCCGACAACAAGCTGGCGATGAATGCCGGGTGGAACCTGGAGTTGCTGGCGCAGGAAGTGCGCGAGCTGGAGCGGGAAGCATTCGACCTTGACCTTATCGGCTTTTCGGAATCCGAGATGGCGGAACTGCTGGCCATCGGCGACGCGCCGGAGGCCGCGGACGAAGTCGAGGAGGCGATTCCCGAGGCGCCGGCCCAGCCAGTCACCCGGCCCGGCGACGTGTGGCTGATCGGTCCGCACCGCCTGGTGTGCGGCGATTGCAGGGACCGGAATACTCTGGGCATATTATTCCCGGCGAATTCCCGCGCCAACGTGGTGATCACGTCGCCGCCCTACGCCACGCAGCGTGAGTACGACTCCTCGAGCGGATTCCGGCCGATCCCACCGGACCAGTATGCCGACTGGTATCGGGACGTGGCGGCGAACATCGCGGCGGTCCTTGCGGACGATGGCTCCTACCTCCTGAACATCAAGCCACATGCCGACGACGGCGAAAGAAGTCTGTACGTGATGGACCTGGTTATCGCTCACAAGCGCCAGTGGGGTTGGCGATTTGTGGACGAGTTCTGCTGGCGCAAGACCGACAACGGCGTGCCGGGCGGCTGGGGGAACAGATTCAAGAATGCTTTTGAACCTGTGTTCCATTTCTGCCGCCAGCAGCAAATCAAATTCCGGCCGGAGGCGGTCGGGCACGAGTCGGAGGATTGCTTCGATTACTCACCGAACAACCCTAAGTCGACTTCAGGGAGTGGACTACTGGGTACCGGGGCTCGTGGATCGGCGGCGGGCCAGCAGGGAGCCGCCGACGAGGATGGCCGGTTTACCGGCATCGCGCGGCCGAGCAATGTCGTTGAGGTGAAGTCCGAGAGCAGCCAGGGATCGCACTCGGCCCCCTTTCCGCGTGCGCTGGTTGAGTTCTTCGTGAAGGCGTTCTCCGACGCTGGGGACATCGTCTTCGATGGTTTTCTCGGCAGCGGCACTACGATGGCCGCCGCCCATGTGCTCGGCCGGACCGGATACGGTATTGAGATCAGCCCGGCGTACTGCGATGTGATCCTGCGCCGGATGGCGAACCTCGCCGGCGAGGAACCGGTTCTCGCCGAAACCGGAGAGCAGATAGCCGCTGTCGCCGGCGCGCGCGGTGTGCCCAGCGAGCAGGTGGACAACCCCAGACTTCGTGACGCGCGCCGGATTCAGCACCACGGTCCGGCGCCTTTCTACGGCCCGAAGAAGGCTTCCTGAGCCGACCTCATCAAGAGAACCGTTCTCAACAAGTTTGCAGCAACCCAAATAGCGGCCCGGCGTTCCGGGCTGCATGACCCAAACCGCAACTCCAACCGAAAGGAATTTCCCGTATGGCCGAAACGAATCCCAATCTCTCCCCTTCCGTCACCCACCAGCCGAGCCTGCTGGGCGGCGCCGAGAACATCAAACTGCTCTTCGACGAAGAGCTGGACAACCGCCGCGAAACCCTGGCGCGACAGCGCGCCTGGGAAGCGGTCTCGCTGGACCTGGCGCAGACCGCCAGCCGGCGCGCGCAGAACGCCGCCACCATCGATCACGCCATCAACGCCGGCATCGTGTTGTCCGGCCAGGTCGGTACGACCGAGGGCCAGCAGACGGTATCGCCCGCCGGCACGGCGGCCAGCGAGACCACCAAGGGCGCCGTCGCCGCCGCCGGAGCTGGCGAAGCGGTGAGCGCCGAGGCCGTCACCGCCAACGTAGCGAACCTGTTCACGTCGCTGACGCCGGTGATCGCGAGCGCTCTGGCCGCTGCGATCTCGCAGACGGTCGCCGCCCTGGTGCCGGTGGTGGTGACCGCGTCCGGCGGCGCTTCCACCCCTTCCCAGACGCAGCCGAAGGCGGCGTAGATCTCCCCATACGGGAGATCCCCGGGCGAGGCGGCCGCGGAAGCTTCGGCTCCAAGACCGCCTCGACGGGCTTTCTCGTGCGGACCAGAAAGGACAAGACGATGAACTTCTTGCAGATCATTCAAACGATTCTCAGCGTGGCCCCCTCCGGCGTTCAGTTGACGCAGGAGGTGGTGGCGCTCGTCCAGGCCATCGAGGCCGCTTTCTCCGCCGGCCAGACTCCGGCGTACTCACCAGCAGGCCGTGGCGTCGGCTCTCGGCGCCCATCTTGCCAAGACGGCGTAAGGCCCCATCCAGATGAAGATCGCGCAGGGCAAAGCCACGATGTTCGAGAGGGCCGCATCTACAGTGCGCGCTCTGCGCGATCTCATCGTCGAACTATGGCCGATTGACAGGCTCATCCCGTACGCCAGGAACTCCCGGACCCACTCCGACGAGCAGGTGGCGCAGGTCGCCGCCAGCATCGTTACGTTCGGGTGGACCAACCCGATTCTGGCCGGCCCGGACGGCGTGGTGATTGCCGGCCACGCCCGGTTGCTGGCCGCCCGCAAGTTGGGCATGACCGAGGTCCCTGTAATCGTTCTCGCGGATTTGACCGAGTCGGAACGCCGGGCGTTCGTGCTGGCCGACAACAAGCTGGCGCTCAACGCCGGGTGGGACGAGGAGATGCTGCGGGTGGAACTGGAGTCGCTGAAGGAAGACGACTTCAACCTCGATGTCGTGGGCTTTTCCGCCGAGGAGTTGGAAGTGATCCTGGCGGGTCCGGAGGAGACGCGCGAAGGATTGACCGACGAGGATGCGGTTCCGGACGAGCAGGAGAAGGTCATCACGGTGGCCGGCGACGTGTGGTTGCTGGGCCGGCACCGCCTGCTCTGCGGCGATGCCACGGTACTCGGCGACGTCGAGAAAGTGATGGCTGGCGGGCTGGCCGACATGGTCTTTTGCGATCCACCATACGGCGTAAACTACGGCGCAACGATGAAGGACAAGCTGCGCGGCACGCACAGGCCCATCGCCAACGATAACCTGGGCGCCGACTTTGAGCAGTTTCTTAGCGCGGCCTGCGCGAACATGCTGGCGGTCACCAAGGGCGCGCTCTACGTCTGCATGTCGTCTTCGACGCTACACACGCTGCACCGCGCGTTCACTGAGGCCGGCGGCCACTGGTCCACGTTCGTCATCTGGGCGAAGAACACGTTCACGATGGGCCGCTCCGATTACCAGCGGCAGTACGAGCCGATGCTGTATGGGTGGAAGGAAGGCACGGATCATTTCTGGTGCGGCGCCCGCGACCAGGGCGACGTGTGGTTTGTGAAGAAGCCGGTCAAAAACGATCTGCATCCGACAATGAAGCCGGTGGAGCTGGTGGAGCGCGCGATACGCAACAGCAGCAAGTCGCGCGACACCATCCTGGACCCGTTCGCCGGGAGCGGCACCACGATCATCGCCTGCGAAAAGGCGGGGCGGCAGGCGCGCGTGATTGAGATCGATCCGAAGTACTGCGACGTGATCGTGCGGCGGTGGGAGGATTACACGGGCGGCAAAGCGGTTCTTGAGGGCGGCGGGACTTTCGATGATGTTGGGCCGGAGCGATTAAAGAATGCGTGGCGGCGCGATGCGCAGAAGGGGATTTAGCTCGCCTTCCGCAGCGCGTCTTCTACGGCATCGGGATGATGTGCGATGACCGCGAGAAGAATGCGCGCCGGGCCATCTGGCCGTGTTCGCCCCTGTTCCCAGTTTCTTATTGTGGCGGCAGTGAATCCGAATCGCGTCGCAAACCGTGACTGACTGAGGCCGAGGTTCCGTCGAATAGCCAGCAGGTCGACCGGAGCGGGACGATCTACCTGGACGTGGGTGACGCGGAGTCCTGGAACGTGCTCGCCTCTGGCGTAGGCGAGGGCTTGGTCGAGGCTGGCTAGAAGGGAGCGGCCGGCGGCTGTGCTCTTCGGCGTCCGCTTCTTGGTTTTGGGTTTGGATTCCTTTGTCATAACGGCTATTTCCTCCTGCTGTGTTCGACTCTGATCGCTGCAACCGTTTTGCGCGCCGCCTTTTTCTCGGCGGCGGATAGGTTTGCTTTCTGGTTCTTGGCGTAGATGTCCAGAGCGTACAGAGGGATCGATTCGTTGTGGTAGTAGTAGATCACTCGCGCGCCGCCGGACTTGCCTCTTCCGGGAATCGCCCATCGGAGTTTCCGGACCCCGCCGGTCTCGGGCACGACCCGGCCAACTTCCGGGTTAGTGGCGAGGTAGATAATCAACGCGGTGCGTTCCTTCTCGCGAACTCCGAGGCGTGTGGCGCTCGCCAAGAAGGTTTCTGTCTCGACTACCGCCATCGGACTTTCCATCTCCGCCATTACGCGACGATGGTACGCTATCCACGTATACATGTCAAGCGTATGACCTGAAGCAGGGACAGCCGCCCGTTTCCAGGCGGCTGGTTTGGAGCGGCGTGTGCAGGGCCTACTTCGCGAGTTTGTACGTCCTCTCGCCCGCGGGGTTCTTGCTGGACTCGACCGTGAGCCCCATCTTCTTGCCGAGTGTTCCGCTGATGAATCCCCTGATGCTGTGGGATTGCCAGTCGGTCGCTTTGGCGATCTCTGCCAGGGTTGCGCCGCCCTTGCGGCGCAGCAGGTCCAGCACGATGGACTTCTTGCTGCCCTCGCGCGCCTCAGGGGCGGCGTCCTTGGCCTTGGCAGTCTTGGTCGCCTTGGCCTTCTTCGGCGCACCCTTGGGCGCCTTGGGCGCGGGGGTGGCGGCTTCCTGGGTGGCGGTGGGCGTCTCCGGCGCGGCGCCGTCCAGTCCCTGGATGGCCTTCCAGATCCGGGCCACGGCGCTCTTGCGGTCCGTGAACTTCTTGACCGGCTTCAGGTCGCCGCCGAATCCGGCGACGCCGGCAAAGCCGTTCCAGATCTGGACCAGGCGGTCGGTGGGCCAGTTGGCGGCGAGCTTGGCAAGCTCCTTCTCGCTGGCGAAGTGCTCTTGGCCTTCCGGAATCTGCTCGGCGGCGGGGAAGGCGGTGATGGCGTTGTCGTGTGTCGATGGCGAATAGTCTCATGGTGATGCTCCTTCACGTCCGCAAGCCCGCCTGTTCCGGGCGGGCGCGGGCGGGGCGTTGGGCGCTGCTATCTGCGGCGTCCGTCGATTACCACCGGGACCATGATGTACTTGCCATCGATCCCGCGCGCCCAAAGCCTGAAGCATCCGGCGACCTGGGGCTTGTAGCTTGCAGCGATCTCCTGCGCCTCGTTGGGCGTGCTGACCGCCGCGACCGGTGTGTAGCCGCTGCTGGCGTATTCGTACATCAGGAGGCCTTCGCCGCCCAGGTCGGTGTCCGGTCCGATCTCAATCGCGAAGCCGTGCCAGGGCTTCCATGCGTTCTTTTTGGTGCTCGTCGTTGCCGCCATCTGCTTATCTCCTTTGCATGACGATTCATCACTCTTTGCGGCTGACAAGGCAAGGCAAATGATCCGAATTCGGGAATCTTTATTCGGCGCGTTTTCAAAGACATGCTGCCAGCGTTTGGCGGCGGGACGTTGATATGGCGCTGACCCTCCAACAACTGCAGGCGAATCTCGATTCGATCAACCAGGCAATCGGAGAAAAGGTGTCGCGCGTGCGATACCCCGATGGCCGCGATGTGACGTATCGCTCGATGGACGAGCTCCTCAAAGCCAAAGGCGATATCGAAAACCAGATCCGCACGTATGGCGGCGCCTCCGACAGCAAATCCACGCTTGCCCAGCATCGCCGAGGCGACGGTTTCCCCGGGCCGGGATTTCCGGGGTGGGGCCGCTGGTAACCCGTGAATCTTATTGACCGCACCATCGAGGCGGTGGCGCCCAGGTACGCGCTGCGCCGGATGCAGGCGCGCGCGGCGCTCACGCTGACCCAGGATTACATGGAGCGGCACGCGGAGCGATTCTCCTACGACGGATCGTCCGCGGGCCGGCGGGCGCACGGCTGGTACGCGCCCTCGAGCGACGCCAACGTCGAGTTGATGGGGTCGCTCGTGTGGCTGCGCAATCGCAGCCGCGACCTCGTCCGGAACAATCCTTACGCGGTGAAGGCGACCGAGGAACTGGTCGGCAATGGGGTCGGCACCGGGATCGTGCCGCAGGCGAAGACCGGCAACGCCGGCATCGACAAGATTATCGACGCGGAGTGGCCCTTCTTCGTGGAGGCCTGCGACACGCCGCAACGGCTGGATTTCTACGGCATGCAGGCTCTGGTGATGCGGACGATGGCAGAGAGCGGAGAGTCCATCGTTCGCTTCCGGCCGCGCCTGGCGCAGGACAACCTTCGGGTGCCGCTTGCAGCTTCAATTGCTCGAGGCCGACTTCCTGGACCACGCGCGCACCATGGGCACCGTCAACGGCCACGTGATGCAGGGAGTCCAGTTCGACCTGCTGGGCCGCCGCGTGGCCTATTGGATCTTCACGTATCATCCGGGCGGCATGCTGATCCTCAACCCGCGCGGCGGCATCATGAGCCAGCCGGTTCCGGCCGACCAGATCCTGCACACGTATCGCGTGCTGCGGCCTGGCCAGATCCGCGGCGTGCCGTGGTTGACGCCGGTGATGCTGGCGCTTCGCGACCTCGACGATTACGCGGACGCGGAGCGGGTGCGGAAGAAGATCGAGGCCTGCGTGGTCGCCATGATCACGCAGCCCGAAGGCATCGAAGGATCGTGGCTCGGGTTCAAGGGCAACGATCCGCTGACCACGCACCCGGTCGAGAGCTTCCAGCCGGGCATGACGGCGTACCTCAAGCCGGGCGAGGACGTGAAGTTCAATAATCCGCAGGCGCTGGGCGGCTACCGGGAGTACAAGACCACGGAGCTGGAGGAGATCGCCGCCGGCCTGGGGTTGCCCTACGAGCTGATGACCGGCGACCTCTCGAAGGTGAACTACTCCTCCTGGCGCGGCGGCCAGTTGGGTTTTCGGAACACCATCGAGAATTACCGGTGGTTGACGCTGATCCCGATGTTCTGCATGCCGGTGCGCCGCCGCGTGATCGACACCCTCGTGTTGCTGGGCAAGATCCCGGCGCGCGCGGTCGACGATCCGGCAATCAATCTGTACGCGACGCAGTGGACGGCGCCACGGTTTGAATCCGTCGATCCGGTGAAGGACGCCGAGGCCGCGCTGAAAGATATCCGCATGGGCCGCATCACGTGGTTCGAAGCGGTGCTGGCGAACGGGTACGATCCCAACGCCCAACTCGGGCAGATTGCGCTGTTCAACAAGCTGGTCGACAAGCTCGAAATCATCCTCGATTGCGATCCGCGCAACACCACGCTCCGCGGCCAGGAACAGCCTGCGGGAACCGAGGAGCGCACCCCCAGCAGCAAGGCGGCGACGGGCGGGCCCAAGAACCGAGGGATGGCCGCGCTCTCGGAGGAGGACTTGGGGATGGTCCGGGAGCTGCTGGTCGCGGGCGCCTCGCACCGCGCGACGCGCGATTGGGCCGCTGCGACGCGCACGTACCTGACGTAAGGGGAGACGAAGGTCTAAGGAGCAATCATGGCGCTGGTCGAAAATATCGAACAACCACCCGGCGAGACTTTCGCGGCGGCGGACGACGAGATTTCGTTCGTACCGTCGACGCTGGACGACAAAGCCCGCACGGTGGACGTGGTCTGGTATGGCGGCCAAACGGTTCCGCGCATCGATCCGGAGACCGGCGAGCCATACATGCTGCGCCTCGATATGGCGGGCTGCCGCATGGAGCGCCTCAATGCCGGCGCTCCGGTATTCGATTGCCACATGAGCGGGCTGGACCTCCGTTCGATGGTGGCCGGCCAGGTCGGGTCCAAGGCGCAACGGGGATCGGTCGTCAAGGCGTGGGCCGATGGAGCGCAGGGGATGGCCACGCTCCAGTTCGGCGTCGAGGGCGAGAACGAGGATACGGATCGGCTGTGGTCCGGAATCGCCTCGGGCCGCGTTCGAAACCTCAGCTTCGGCACCTGGATTTACAGCAAAACCCCAGCCAAGGATGCCAACGGCAATGGCACTATGGCGCCGCACCCGAGCGGCAGCCAGGCGCCGGTATTGGTGGCCACCGATTGGGAGCCATTCGAGGTGTCGGCGATCACGGTGCCGGCGGATTTCAGCACGCAGTTTTTGTCCGCGGTTGGTGCGGATGCAGGACGGGCAACCAGCCCAAAGAGGGAAACAATGGAACAGGCGACTCAACCGGGCACGGAAGCCCGTACCGATCAGGTTGTACTCGACGCGGCGCGCGCCGAGGGAGCGAGGCTGGAGCGTCAGCGGGTGAGCGGCATCACTGCGCTGGGCGCCAGCTTCAATATGGAGAAGCTGGCAACCACGCTGATTGCCTCGGGCGTATCGGCCGAAGATGCCAGGGGCCGGTTCGCGACCGCGACCGAGATCCGCGCCATCGGGAAGCCCATGGCGAAGTACGGCCTCACCCAGGAATTCGTGGACGCGATGATCGACAGCGGCGTGACGCTGGCGGATGCGCGCGCCAAGATCCAGGAAGAGTTGGCCGCCATGGCGGGCCGGACGGTCGACGGAGGCCGGCACGACACGCAGGAGCACATCGCGATCACCCGCGACGGTGGGGAAACCAGGCTCGCGTGCATGCAGGAAGCGATTCTGTTCCGCATCGACCCGATGCTCTACCGCAACGAGACGCCCGCAGTGCAGCGGCAGCGTGCGGAGATGGCGCGGGAATATGTCGGGTTCAGTCTGATGGAGATGGCCCGCGAGGCCCTCAATGCGGCGGGGATCAGCACGCGCGGCATGTCGAAAGACATGATTGCGCAGAAGGCGCTGAACTATCGCAGGCTTCCGGAATTCATCGGGATGAGCGGCTCGTATTTCGGGGGCGGCGCGGAATCCACATCGGACTTCCCCTCGATCCTGGCCAACGTCGCGAACAAGACGCTCCGGCAGGCGTATCAGGCGTTCCCGCAGACCTTCCGGCCGTTCTGCCGGCAGACGACCGCCGCCGACTTCAAGCCGATCAACCGCATGGCTCTGCACGATCTGGCCGAGCTCGCTCCGCTGAGCGAAAGCGGCGAGTATCGCACGGCGGTGCTGTCCGACTCCGGGGTGAGCTACTCGCTGGCCGAATTCGGGGGCATTGTGCGCATCACCCGGCGTTCGATCATCAACGATGACCTCCAGGCCTTCACGCGGGTATCGGAACAGCTTGGTTCGGCCGCCGCACAGCGGCAGAGCACGACGGTCTGGTCCGTCATCACCGGCGCTTCGGCGGCCAAGTACGCCGGAGATACCGTGAGCACCGCGCTGTTCCACGCGAACCACAAGAACCTGTTGAGCGGCACGCCCGGCACGTCAATCGACCCGACGGTGGGTTCGGCCAACCCCCTGATGGCAGTGACGAAGGCGCGGGCGCAGATGCGCGTGCAGAAGGGTCCCGCCGGCACGCATCTCAACCTGGTCCCGAGGTACGTTGCGGTTCCGGCGGCGCTGGAAGGCTACCTCCTCCAGTTGATCTATCCGATCAACATCGCTTCCTCGGATCAGACCAAGGTCGTTCCGGAGTGGGTGCGCAGTCTGGTCCCGGTTGTGGAACCGCGCCTCGACGACAGCAGCCTCACCGCCTGGTACCTCTTCGCCGATCCGGCCCAGATCGACACGGTCGAGTACTGCTTCCTCGAGGGTCAGGAGGGCGTGTACTTCGAGACCAAGCAGGGCTTCGAGGTCGACGGCGTCGAGATGAAGGCGCGCATGGACTTCGGCGCCGCGGCCATCGAATACCGCGGCATGCAGAAGAATACGGGAGCCGCGTAAGGGCACGACCGTAAGGGTAATCAACAGGGGGCGGCTTGCGCCGCCCCGGTTTCCAAAAATCAGGAGAAAACAATCCATGAAGAACTTCGTGCATCGAGGAGAAGTCCTCTCGCTCACCGCGCCCTATGACGTGCTTTCGGGCGCCGGTTTCAAGGTCGGCAACATCTTCGCCGTGGCCTCGGGAGACGCAGTGTCCGGTGCCGCAGTGGAGGGCCAGGTCAAGGGCGTCGTTCGGATCGTGAAGGACGCCAGCGTCTTCGCGCAGGGCGATCTCGTCTATTGGGACGACACCGCCAAAAAGGCCACCAGCACGGTTGGCAGCAACCTGTTGATCGGCAACGCGGAGGCCGCGCAACTGACCGGAGACGCGACCGTCGATGTCGTGCTCTTTGGCGTGCCCGGCTTCTCCGGCCAAGTCAACGGCGTCAGGGTCGCGCACGCGCTCTACGATTATTCCGTGGACGGGGGCGCCACCTGCACGCCGGCCAATAGCGACACCATTCCCGCGAATCGCGGTGGTGTTCGGCGGCGTAGTGAACTCCACCGCCGCGGATCCCTCATCCCTCATCCCTCATCCCTCATCCCTCATCCCTCATCCCTCATCCCTCATCCCTCATCCCTCATCCCTCATCCCTCGCCTCGTCCCTCACCCCTCGCCGCTGGTTTGCAGCCGGGCCGCGTTGAGCGTGTTGTGCAGGAGCATGGCGATGGTCAGCGGGCCGACGCCGCCGGGCACGGGCGTGATCTGGCCGGCCACCTCGCTGACCGCCTCGAAATCGACGTCGCCCACCAGGCCCGCCTCGGTGCGGTTGATGCCCACGTCGATCACCACCGCGCCCGGCTTGACCATGTCGGCGGTGACGAACTTCGCCCGGCCGATGGCCACGATGAGGATGTCGGCCCGGCGGGTCACCTCGGGCAGGTTGCGGGTGCGGCTGTGGCAGACGGTCACCGTGGCGTCGCCGCCGCGGCCCGCGCTGCATGAGCATGCGCGGCCATCGGCTTGCCGACGATGTCGCTGCGGCCGAGGACCACCACGTCGGCGCCGGCGATCGGGATATTGCTCCGCAGCAGCAACTGCTGGATGCCGTGGGGCGTGCAGGGCAGGAACCGCGGCCGGCCCTGCACGATCCGGCCCACGTTCTCCGGATGGAAGGCGTCGACGTCCTTGCGCGGATCGACCGCGTCGAGCACGCGGGTCTCGTCGATCCCCTTCGGCAGCGGCAATTGGACGAGGATGCCGTGGACGGCCGGGTCGCGGTTCAGCTCGTTCGACCAGCGCCAGCAGTTCGCCGGTCGAGGTGTCGGCCGGCAGGCGGTGCAACCGGCTCGGATGCCGGCGTTCTGGCACGCCTTCTGCTTGTTGCGGACGTAGACCTGGCTGGCCGGGTTCTCCCCCACCAGCACGGCCGCCAGGCAGGGAGTGACGCCGGTTTGGGCCGTGAACTCGGCCGCTTGCCGGGCGATCTCGCCGCGGATCTGCTCGGCCATCGCCTTTCCGTCGAGAATCGAAGCGGTCACGGTGTGTTCTCCCTTCTACCTACTCATCAATGTGCAATGTTCAATGCTAATGACGAAAGCCAAATGACGAAAGAATGTCGAAGCTCGAATGATCACGTGCCATGCGGAGCCGCAAGCGGCTTGGCACTGGCTGCGTGCGTCAAAAAGCGCGGGGCAAGCCCCGCCGCTACACTTTTGCATCCACATCCAATCCCCAATCCCTAATCGCCAATCCCTAATCCCTTGCATCCGATGTATCGATCATCGCCTTGATCACGCCGTCGCGGTATGCTTCCAGCATTTCGAAGGCCTCGCCGATCCGCTCGATGGGAAAGTGGTGCGTCAGCATGGGGTCGGGATCGATGTGCCCTTGGCTCACCAGCCGGATCACCGGCGCGACGCAGCCTCTTTGGCGATGGGAGTTCTTCAGAACGAGTTCCTTGACGCGCATGGTGTGCATGTCGATTTCCACCGTTGGAGTGGAGAAGATGCCCACCTGCACCAGCGTGCCGCCGGGCGTGAGCAGCCGCTGGGCCTGTCCGATGCACGCCGGATCGCCGGAACACTCGAACACCAGGTCGAGGCCCCACGGCTCTTGTGCGGCGATAGCGGCGGTCACGTCGTCGCGGCGGGCGTTGCCCGTCCAATCGGCGCCGCAGCGGCCGGCCACCTCCAGCCGCTCATCCAGCAGGTCGGTCATGTAGATCGTACACGGGGCGGTGGCCTTGGCGCACAACAGTACGCTTAGGCCGATCGGACCCGCGCCGAGGATCGCCACCCGTGCGGCCGGATATACTTCGCCCAGCCGCACCGCGTGCAAACCGATCGACAGCGGCTCGACCAGCGCCGCTTGATCGAGCGTCATGTTCTTGGGCATGGGCAGGCAGTTTTCCGCGGGCATCAACCGGTACTCGGCCACCGCACCCGGCGCCTCGCGCGGCGAGCCCATGAACTGCACGTTGCGGCACGTATGGATGCGGCCTGCTCGGCACTGGTCGCACTGGCCGCAGGCGATGGCCGGATCGACGACCACCCGCTCGCCGGGCGAAAGCCCCCGCACCGCGGCGCCGACTTCGACCACCGTGCCCGAACACTCGTGCCCTAGCGTGGCCGGATATTGCACGCACTTCTGCCCGATGCGGCCTTGGCTGTAGTAGTGGACGTCGGACCCGCAGATGCCCACGCGGTCGATGCCAGCAACACGTCCTCGGCCCGCTCGATCTTCGGCGACGGCTCCTGGCGAATTTCCAACTGGCGCAGGCCCGTGTAATAGGCGACCTTCATGAAAACGATCCCGTGAATCTGTCCGAGAAAATGTATACCGCGTTCACTGTAGGTGAGGCTTTCCAGCCTGGCTACACGTCAACGTCACGTCAACATCAGGCTGGAAGCCTGACCTACGCCGCCTTGGCGTCTAGAGCCCATTGTGACCGCCTGGTATCGGCTTGCCAAGGGCCAGGGCAGAAATGGCGATGCCGGCCAGCGTCAGGTGGGGGATGTATTGGGCAGCGTCGCCCAGCAGTTGCGCTACGGCTGCGCTGCCGCCGCCGGTGAGGAAGATCTGCGGATCGCCGCCCAGCCCGCGGGTCAATTGGGCCACCAATTCCCGGATCGCCCCCAGCGCACCCCAAAACAGGCCCGAGCGGATGGCCGGCATGGTAGCGGTTCCCAGTGCCGGCGGCGGCACGCTCAGCTCGGGCATTTCGACCAGCGGCAGCAGGTCGGTGAAGGTGTGCAGGGCGCGGGCCGAGATGCCGATGCCCGGCAAAATCGCCCCGCCGCAAAACGCACCGTCCGCGGCGACAAGGTCCACCGTAATTGCCGTGCCCACGTCGATCACCACCGCCGGCCGGTGCGGTTGGCGCAGGCGGTTGGCCGCCACCGCATCCAGCAGCCGATCGACGCCTACCATGTCGGGCCGCTCCACGCGAACCGCCAAGGGCAGATCGGCGGCCGTCAGCAACACCAGCCGATCCCGCGGCCGTTGCTCGCGCAGCCAATCGAGCAGCCTGGTGGTGGCAAGGCGGTTGACGCTGCTGATGTACCAAGAAAAGCTCGGTTACCGGGCGAGCGTCGCCTGCCGGCATGTCAGCCAGCCAAGCCGTCACCTGCTCCAAGGAAGGCGCATCGCCGTCGAGTTGCAAGGTCGCGTCCGGCGCGGCAGAACCTGACAACATCGCTTCCCGCACAGTCCCCGCCAAACCGCCCAAGCTTGATGCGGGCGTTGCCAATGTCGACGGCGATCAGCGTGAAAGGATTCATGGTGGGGAGGAATGACGAATATCTACTTCGTCATTCTCTCTTGATCGCCTCCGCAATGGCTTGCACGTAATTGGTTCAGCCCTTGGCCGGTGACCGCCGAGATCAAGCAGCACCTCGCGGCCCAGCGCGGCGGCCAACTCGGCGCAGACCCGTTCGGCGGCGGGCAGATCGGCCTTCGTCACGGCCACAATTTCCTGGCGGCGGCCCAATGCGGCGTCGTATTTTTCCAGTTCCTGGCGAATCGCGCGATAGTTCGGCAGCGGCTGGCTGCCGTCGGCCGGCTCGGGCTCCACCAGGTGGACCAGGATGCCCGCCCGCTGAATGTGGCGGAGGAACTCGTGTCCCAGCCCGCGCCGGCATGGGCCCCTTCGATCAGGCCGGGAATATCGGCCAGGATGAACGACCGCTCGAAGTCGATCTGCACGCGGCCCAGGTTGGGATACTTGGTCGTAAACGGATAGGGGGCGATTTCGGGCCGCGCCCGGGAAAGCCGGCTTAGCAGCGTGCTCTTGCCGGCGTTGGGTTTTCCCACCAGTCCCACGTCGGCGATGAGCTTCAGCTCCAGGCGGATGGTGCGGACCTCGCCCGGATCGCCGGGGGTGAATTGCCGCGGGGCGCGGTTGGTGGCCGACTTGAAGCGGGTGTTTCCCTTGCCCCCTTTTCCGCCGCGGGCGGCAACGACCCGGTCGCCGGCGCGGGCAAGGTCCTTCAGCACGTGGCCGTGCGTGGCATCGATAGACCATCGTGCCCGGCGGGACTTGAGCAGCAGATCCGTCGGCCGAGCGCGCCGTGGCAATTATCGCCGCCGCCGCGCTGGCCGCTGGCGGCCTTCCACTGCTTGCGGTGGGCCAAGCGGCATCAGGCTGTCGACCCCCTCTTCGGCCACCAGGATGACGCTGCCGCCGTCGCCGCCGTCGCCGCCGTCGGGCCCGCCGCGGGGCATATATTTCTCCCGCCGGAAGCTCACGCAGCCATCGCCGCCTTTGCCGGCTTCGACACGGATCTCGATTTCATCGATGAACATGCCACGTAGGTCAGGCTTTCCAGCCCTGACTCCACCGAGGCAGTCAGGCTGGAAAGCCTGACCTACCTGTGTTGCCGACTTTAGAGCGACTCGACCACGCTGACGCGGCGGCCGCCGCGGTCGAACTTCACGTAGCCGTCGACCAGCGCGAACAACGTGTAATCGTTCCCCTGGCCCACGCCTTGCCCGGCGTGAAACTTGGTGCCGCACCTGCCGAATGAGGATATTGCCAGGGCGAACCTCTTGACCGCCGTATCGCTTCACGCCCCGCCGCTGGCCGTGGGAATCGCGTCCATTGCGGCTGGAGCCTTGACCTTTTTTGTGTGCCATGGGGATCTCCTCCGCGTTGCTTCACACCGCGCCCGCGACGGGACCGCCTTCGGAATGGGCCGGCGAAGTGGAACATCTTCCAGAGTATGGGTTTACGCCGCTGCCGTCTTGCCGCTTGAAGCATCCAAGAGCGGCGAACTCATTCTATTTATCGGTAAACCCATTGGTAGTCAAGCCCTCCCGGCATCCCGTAGCGGATTTGCTCTTTGTGTTCGAGATACTCTTCCCCGGGCCGCCAGAAGTTCAACTTCAACGTTTTTCTCACAGTCGGCGTCCCTGCCCAGCGGATCGCCCGCTTTGTACTCGCCCGGCTCATCCTTCCAGCGGTACGCATTGGTCAGCCCCTGAACATAGACCGAGAACTGCTTGATCTGCGGGTCGAGATGTTCCCAAGTGGCCACGCCCCAAACCGTTTCGCCGACGGCGATTTCGCGGCACATTTCGGCCGTGTTCAACAGCGGCCGTGTGCGATCCTCGCGCATGCGGATCGGCCCGATCGCCACGGGAATCACACGGTCGGGATAGACCTTCGTGAAGCCCACCCCCTCTTTCAACGATTGCCGGCCTTCCAAGCAGGAACTCGGGGATGAAGCGGACCGGCCGATCCACGGATCTTCACTTCGTAAACCGGCTTGTCGGCATTGGTCTTGTAGGGCAGCGGCGCATCGTCCACCGGGTGCATCACCTTGCCCGGGTTGGTCACCGCATAGACCATGTACCAGATCAGTTCCCGCGCATTTTGCCGCTGGCTTGCGGGATATCGACCCAAATCGTCCGCACCGGCTTGAACTTGAACTCCAGGGCCCAAACGTCGTGATGGAAAGAGATCTCCTTGGCGAAATCG
>CAVYEK010000011.1:0-10980 GCA_963767595.1 Terriglobia bacterium | reverse complement strand
GTGAACGTCTGGGAAATACTCAAAGTCTCCGTCCGCGGCCCCCGCCTGCAGGTTTATGTGGACCACCGCCGCATCCTGCAAGCCTGGGACGCCACCTTCGGCGGCTCCGGAAAAGTGGGCCTCTGGACAGTGGGCGACTCGGTCACCTACTTCGACGACTTCCGCGTCTATACACGGTAACGCCGACGGTCTTGCCGTCGGCGTCCAATTCGTTCCGATTCGCCGACGGCAAGACCGTCGGCGCTACAACATCCGGAAATTCACTTCGATAGTGGCCGCAACCGGAACGGGTACTCCTCGTGTGCCGGGTTCGAAACGCCACTTGGAGAGGGCCGCGGCCGCCGCTTCGTCCAGGCCATATCCCAGCCCCTGCCTGAGCTTGATGTCGCAGGCCGATCCGTCGACGTCGATCGTCACCTGGAGCACCACCCTGCCCTCAATCTTCAGCGCCCGCGCCTCCGGAGTGTAGGCCTCTGGCTCGCGTTTCGCGATGAGCGGCCGCCCGCCCCGGCGACTTCCGGTTCACGCCCGCATCGAGGATCGCGAGCAGCCGGCCTTCAAGCTGCGATGGCCGCGCCATGCACACCCCCGCCCAGGCGCTGGCAGGCGCGGCATGAAGTCCGCGAGCCACTTCCAGCAGGTGCCCGGCGTAGTCCGGCGCGCGCTCACCGGCGTTCAGCGCCAAATCGTCGGCGGCCCGTTCGCGCTCTTTCAGGAACTCGCCCCAGGCGGTCCAGGCCAGCGGGTTCCACCAGTGGAAGGCCAGCGCCACGCGCGCCAGAAGCTGGGTAGCCGCGTCGCCGCGCCGCACGTGCGCCAACTCGTGCAACAGCACGGCACGCCGCCGCGAATCGGGCCACCCGGCGGAATCTGAGGGCAAAAGTACCGCCGGACGCAGCAGTCCAAACGTCATGGGCATACCGCTGCCAGGGGTCTCCAGCACGCGGACGGGCGGGCGGATCCCCAGTTCGCGGGCCAAGGCGTGGACCAGTTCGGGGTCGCGAAATGGCTGCGCCGCGCGCCGGATGCGAAGCGCCCAGAAACAAGCGCCGAGCAACCGCGCCAACGCCAGCGCAAACCCCGCCGCCCAGAGCCAGACCATGCCGGTGCGCCAGTCGAAACGCCGCGCCGGCTTCCCCACGGCGCGCGCCACCGGTGTCGCGCCCCGCCCCACCGCCGCGGGCGCGTCATGCGCCACCACGGTGGTCTGAAAAACCGCCGCCGAAGCTTCCGCCAGAAGCGCGTTTGGCGCCAGGACGGGCAGGGCCGGCAGGCAGACCGACAAGATCGGCAGCGCCAGCAGCGCCGCCACCGCCGCCGTCCACACCATGTGGCGCGCCGCGGCCGACCGCCCGCGAAGCAGGAACGCCGCCGCCCATGCCAGGACCACCGCCACCGCGCTCTTGAGCGCCGCGCCGGCCAGAACAGCAAACCAGGTCGAGCCATTCCACCCCAACATTTACTTCTCCTCCTTCCTCGCCCTTTCAATCAACTCCGCCATGCGGTCCAGCTCCGCGGGGGTCAGCCGCGCGGCCGATACGTCAAGCAGCGCCGCTACCGCCTGCTCCGGCGACCCGGCGAAGAACGTATCCACCAGGTGCTTCAAGGCGGAGCGCTTGGCCTTGTCCCGCGCCATCGTCGGCGCGTACACGTATTTGAGGCCCTCCGCCTGGTGCCGAACATGCCCTTTCTCCTCCAGGATCCGCATCATGGCGCGCACCGCCGAATAGCCCGGCGCGTCCGGCATGGCTTCGCGTACCTCGCCGGCCGAGGCCTTCCCGCTCCGGTACAGGATCTCCATGATCTGCCGCTCCCGCCGGCTCAAGCCCGCCAGCCCGCTCACCGCCGCATCTCCTGCTGGGTTTTTAGCATTATGCTAAAAATCTAGCACTGTGATGCGGGCCTGTCAAGAGAAATCGTAAGTGAAGGAGGTCGCCGACTCGCACGAGCAATGTGGGACAGGCGCTTCCGCCTGGAAGCCCGCTCCACGGATCGAGCGCGACGATCGGCTGGCGATTGGATAATGGGCAGTTCTTACGCCGCGCCGCACTACGCTAGTGCGTCATCGAGTAGACGATGTAGTTGATGCCGTAACGGTAGGCCAGCATGGTCATCTCGGCGGGGTAGTAGGGGATGTCGGCGAACTCCCAGGCGTCGCCCACGTCGGTGTTGAAGTTGATGGCCACCACCATACGGTCGCGGTCGTCGTACATGGCGCGCCAGGCGGGCACGGCGCCCTGGGGGAGCCGGACTTGAACCGTTCCGTCGGGGCCCCGGTACAGGTGGCGAGAGCCGGGAATGATGGTTCGGTCCTTGTCCTCGATGTCGTAGAGGACGTGCATCACGGGGTCCACTTCGGCTATGTCGAGGATCGGGTGGCCGGGCAGGACGCGCTCCATCGTGCCGCGGAACAGCTCCCAATCCGAGGGGCCCCAGAAATCGTCCGTCACCAGGTAGCCGCCTCGCAGAAGGTATTCCCTGAGGCAGGCGGTCTCGCGGTCGCTGAGGTCCCACCAACCGGTCTGGGTGGCATAGATCCAGGGGTAGTCGAAGAGCTTGGGATCGGTCAGGCTGAGGTGGCGGGGATCCCCGATGTCGATGCGGGTCAAGCGTTCCACGCCGGTGGTGAAGTGATTGTCGGCGGCCGGCCAATCCATGATCCACCATCCGGAGCCGGAGCCGAGGCGCGACGCAAAACCGAAGCCGCGGTGGTACTGAGGGAGGTCGGTGTACTCCAGGCGAATGAAATGGAATTCGGCTTCGCGGGCGGGCATGGGCGCGTCGTCTTCCTCGGAGGACGGGCGGAAGCCGCCGCGCCCCCCTCCCCGGCCGCGCTGCGCAAGGCCGGCGGCCGCCAGCAGCAGCAGCGCCGCGCCGGCGTACAAAAGCCCGCGCTTCAAGAAACCTCCGCCATGCGCCCCTATTCTATCCCGCGGCGCGGGAAGAATGCCGGGGAGAATGCCGGCATGGATGCCGGCATGGCAGGCTGCAAGCCTGCTCTACAGCACCCGGTCCATCTCCAGGAATTCGCGGATATGCGGGTCCTCGGAGTTGGCCAGTTCGGAAACGGCTCCGAAGTAGACCACCTTCCCTTCGTACAGGAAAACCACGCGGTCGGCCACCTTGTACATCAGGTCCAGATCGTGGGTTACCACCACGGAGGTCAGGCGCAATTGCTTTTTCAGGCGCAGCATGAGGTCGCCCAGGTGGTTGGACATGATGGGGTCCACCATGGTGGTCGGCTCGTCGTAGAGCACGCACTGCGGTTGGGCGGCCAAGGCGCGGGCGATGGCCACGGAGCGCTTGTAGCCGGTGGAAAGGTCCGCCGGGTAGGCGTCGCGGGAGCCGGCGATATCCACCATCGCCAGCAGGCCGTCGACCACGTCCTCCTTGTTTTGAGCGTTGTAGTCCTGGCGCAGCTCCAAGGAAAACAGGACGTTTTCGGCCACGGTGAGGGAATCGAACAGGGCCCCGGACTGGAAAACCATGGTCACTTTCCGGCGGACGCGGCGGAGTTCGTCCTCGTCCATATCGGTGATGTCTTCGTGGGCCACGATGACGCGGCCCTGGTCGGGTTTCAGGAAACCCATGATGTGCGAGAGCACCACCGATTTGCCGACGCCGCTGCGGCCGATGATGGCCACCGTCTCGCCGGGGTCCACGCCGAAGCTCACATCGACCAAAACCGGGTGATCGAACGTCTTATAGATGTGGCGGAACTCGATATAGTGCGGATAGGGGTCGCTAGGCGCCATGGGCGACCCACTCCTCGGGGGTGTTAACATTCTGAAAAAGCGGGAGTTCCGATACGTAACCAGCCCGGCTCACACGAAAATGATAACATTGGATTTGCCGCGGTCGCCGCGGGCTGCCGCCGAGCGGAGCGGGAAGAAAGGGCTGTCGGAATCCGCGAGCTTGGTCTATACTGGAGTGTAGAACATTTTGATGCGATTTTGTTCTAGGCTCATTTTCGGTCTGGCGTTCGGGGCGGCGGCGCTGTGGGGCGCCGGTTCGGAACGCGTGGCCAGCGTGGTGCGGGCCGATCCGCGCACGGGCAGGCTGATCCGGGTGGTGGTGAAATCCTCCGGCAGCCGGCCGGCGGCGGCAGGCCCGGCGGCCGCGACATCTGCGGCGGAATCGGGCAAGCCCGCCGAAGCGCCCGCCGGCGGCGTCTCCCAGCCGCCCGCTTTCTCGCAAACCGTGGAGCGGATCGCGGCGCAGCACGAGGTGCCGGCGGCGCTCATCCATTCGGTGATCCAAGTCGAAAGCAATTACAACCCCTGGGCAGTCTCGCCCAAGGGCGCCTTGGGACTGATGCAGCTCATTCCGTCCACGGCGCGCCGGTTCGGCGTATCAGATGCCTTCGACCCGGTGGAGAACATCCGCGGCGGGGCGAAATATCTGAGGTATCTGTTGGACCTGTACGGCGGGGATTATGCGCTGACGCTGGCGGCGTACAACGCCGGCGAGGCGGCGGTGGCGCGTTATGGCGACGTGCCGCCATTTCCCGAAACCAGGAATTACGTCAAGCTGGTGGGCGCACGGCTGGCGGCGGGGCAGGCCGCCTCGCCGGCGGCTCCCGCGCCGGCCGCCGCCCAGCCGGTGGCGCTGGCGGACGCGGGCCCCAGTCACATACGGGAGATTGTAGAAGGAGACGGCAGCGTGCGCTACGTCTCTCAGTGAGACGGCAGGTATGAAGCGGTTAGCGGCATTGGCGATCTCGGTTCCCCTGTTGCTCGCGCAACCCCCGCGCGAGTTGGCGGTGACCGCGGTGCGGCACTGGTCTCTCTCCGAAGTGACGCGGGTGGCCATCGAGATATCGGGCGAGTTTCAGTTCCGCACCGATCATCTCCACAACCCCGAGCGGGTCTACTTCGACATCCTCAATTCGCGCCCGCGCATCGCCGCGCGGCCGGGGTACTCGGAGACCCTGGAAGACCGCCGGGTGAAACGCATTCGCGTGGCCGAGACCGTGCCGGGAGTGACGCGCGTGGTGCTGGACCTGGTTGAGGGAGTGGCGGTTTCTTCTTCCCAACTGGCCAATCCCCAGCGCCTGGTGGTCGAGGTGCGGTCGGCGGCGTCCAACGCCGATGCGCCGCAGCCCGCGGCGGCAGCGGCTCCGCCGGTCACGCCTCCGGCTCCGTTGGTGAATCCGGAGCCGCCCAAAATGGAACCGCCCCCCGCGATCAAGCCGGCGGGGGGCCTCACTGCGATGGATCGTGTGCCCGCCGCGCCTTCCAAGTCCCGGCTTTCCAAAGGCGACGCTCCCGCGAAACCCAAGGCGGAGAATGCCAAGGGCGGTTCCGCGGAGTCATCGGGGGTTACCCCGGAAGCCGTCGAGGCGGCCAAGCACACCAGTTCGGGGGAGAACTCCCTGGTTCGCGCCCTGGGCCTGAAACTGTCGCGCGTGGTAATCGACCCGGGGCACGGCGGGCACGACCAAGGCACGGAAGGCCCGCACGGGGTGCTGGAGAAGGACCTGGTGCTGGACGTAGCGCAGCGTCTGGGCGCGCTCATCGAGGACCGCCTGGGCGCGGAGGTCATCTACACCCGGACGGACGATACGTTTGTCCCGCTGGAGGGGCGAACCGCCCTGGCCAACGAGAAGAAGGCGGATCTGTTCCTCTCCGTGCACGCCAACTCCTCGCCCCTGCCCCACATCGCGGGAGTGGAGACGTTTTTCCTGAACATCTCGGGAAACAAGGACGCGCTGGACGTGGCGGCGCGCGAGAACGCCAGCTCGCAGAAATCGATCTTCGAGCTGACCGACCTGGTGCAGAAGATCGCCAAGTACGATAAGTCCGAAGAATCGCGGGAATTCGCGGGCCGCATCCAGGCGGCGTTGTATGCGTTCTCGGCCCGCAACATCCAGGGTTCGAAGAATCGCGGCGTGAAGAGCGCGCCGTTCGTGGTTCTGATTGGGGCCAATATGCCGTCGATTCTGGCCGAGATCGGCTTCCTCAGCAATCCCAAGGAAGAAGCCCTGCTCAAGAAGCCGGACTACCGTCAGAAGTTGGCCGACGCGCTGTGCCGCGGCGTCACCCGGTATGCCGAAAGCCTGAGCCATTTCCAGATGGCGCTGAGTCCGGCGAAGGGCGACGGGCGGCCCTGACGCCGGCGACTGCTTCAGATCGTCGCCATCAGGCGATACCGCGTTGACGCCCCGTCCTCAGCAGAATCGTCAGGCCATTTGCCCCGTCCTTGAAAACATACGTCCCACCATCAACCTGGGTGAACGCCGCGGGGTAGGGAAAACCGTGGCCCGCGAACCCGATGTGGGATAGCGCGGCTTCAGCCTTTCCTGTTCGTAGCCAGTTGCCTTTCGAACTAGTTTGCCCTCTCCGGTAAACGCTACGCCGTTTTTGGCGGGTAATCCCCCTCAGCTTCGCAGACGTCGGGGGCGTTTGCTGGTGCGATGGGGATTTCGCAACAGCAATCGCGTTTCTAAACGCTACGCCGTCAGCGAGGATCTTGGGGCGAAGGCCAGATCTCATCTTCGGGCGTGATACGTCAAGTGATGCTCTCCTGCCCCGAGTGCTTGGCCGGTGAGGTCCGTGGCACTTCTCCGGTAACCCCACATATCGGGCACAACGCCGGACGGGCTTGTCCGGGCCACATCGACGGTGAGGGCATGCAGTGTCCAAGTGGCCCTGATTCAGACCCGCTGCCCGTCGTAGATTCCGATACACTGGAGTCATGGCGAAGGTTGTCAACCCGAGAATTCCGCCCGACCCGAAGGTGTTCATCCCGGGGCTCAAGCCCCCAGTGCGGGACTTCGTTCCGTCCGATGACGGCGATCCCTCCGAGGTCGATGCCTTCATCAAGATGATCCGGGAGTTCCGTCGTCAGGGCCCAGCGACCCACGCCGACGCGAGATGAACGTCCTCCTTCTCGATACCAACGTGGTGTCGATCCTCTTTAACCGAAATCACTCGCTGCGGCAGACGTGCATAGAAGCCGTAGCGGGTCATCAGTTGGTGATTTCCTTCATGACCCGGGCCGAGTTGTTGCTGTGGCCTGCGGCTAACAACTGGGGCGCGGCCCGCCGCGCCGCTCTCGAAGAGCACATGGCGCTGTACCTGACGCTTTTTCCAGATGAGCGCACGTGTGCGATCTGGGCTGCCGTCTTGGATCAATGCCGGCGCGCCGGACAGCCAATCCAGACCGCGGACGCCTGGATTGCGGCATCTGCCCGCCAATGGGCTTGTCCGCTGGTGACCACCGATTTTAGGGACTACGCCGCGATTGAGGATCTGGACGTTGTGCCTATTCGATAGGGACCGCCGAGTGAGACTTGCGCAGGTCAGGATGAGCCCCTGTTGCCCGGGACCACCGGGCGCTTGCTTGAGGTGCGTTGCTTGACGTGCAGGGTCGCGCTGTGGAACTATTGGCAACAACGGCAGGATAAGGATCTCCGATGGATCACCGCGACTTCAGTTTCGTGGATACGGGCCTTTGGATCGACGGTGTCTCGAAAACAGTCGGCGAGGCGATCAAGGCTTCGGTATTTGCCTTTAGGGCGCACCACCAGATCCCCGATTCTGCTTGGCACGTTCGGGCTTACGGCCTGACAGGCGGAGTATACGTTGACGTGTGGATCGGCAAATCACCGAGCCCCACCTACAGGGAACCCTATACGATTATCAACTCACCGGACGCGGGCGAGAAGGTGCGTTCTTTACTTGAAGAGTTGATCGCTTGAAAAGCGCTATTACGCAGTTTGTTATTTATCCGCCAGCCACCGGTTGACGAACTTTGATACGAAATCTTGGATCGACGCGCGTATTTCAGATGGGCCCGGAACTTGCCCAGGGAAGAACATTCCACCGTCTTCCCAAGTGATGACCACCCCGCGGCGTCCGCGCACTTCGACAGTAGCCCACTCCCTAAGTGCAACGTCGATACTGGCCACGGAAGCACATCCGGCGACCGTGATTCGAAGGACTTGACCCGGGCCGATGCTCAAGCCGGATTGCCGGAGGCGCAACTCTGTTTCAGTCCGGACGGTATCTTCAAGCAGGCCAAACGACTTCGCCAAAACCTTTTCCGCGCATGGCCCCGTACCTTGTCCGTCTATGAAGACCATCTCCACCTGAACCTGCTTGACCCCCTTTAGGCTCATATCCTGAGCGCGTATCGCAGTAGCAGGCAGAGCTAATAAAGCCAGCAAGACCATTTTCATTCTCATGTTTGACCTCTCGCCTTCCCTGTTGGTCGCCAGTTCATTTGGTTCAGGCGGCTGCGGCGCTCGGCTGAACTACGTAGCGGTGACCTTTAGATGCTCGATGCCCGCCGCGCTGATCTTGCAGACGTCGCGACCCTTCAGTTTCTCAATCCAACGACTATCCAGCAGCCTGCTGAAAACATGCCATTCAAGCGACAGCGACCCGCGTATCGGCACCGACGCCGGAGCTTTTCCGTCGTACAGGCTTGCGGTTTGAAGCACCTTGTCGAAAGTTATGTGCCCGTCTCTGTCGTGAAGGTATTGGAGAATTTCCGGCAAGCTCGTCGTGTTCAGCATTGCGAGTTACCTCTCTAGTCAGGATAAGCCAATCCCCTGCTGGCCGCATTCGCCTTAAGCGAGGCGGCCGACGGCCTCTGACTCCTAGAAACAGCCAGACAGAACCTGCTTTATGTAAACAATTGAAAACACATGTCTTAATTGCATAAAACCTGGTGGCTCGCACGGTTGTGGCAAAAAAACGGGCGTACCGTAAAATGGGCTTGCTGGTCCGTTTGCGGTTCAGGAGTGTTCCGCAGCCACCTGTTCGGATGCGCTTGGCTGGTTTGTCGCCGACCCGTACCTTGGCTGGCTGGCGGCCTGAATACGGTCTGTGCGCGGTAGATCCTGCCTGGTCGCGCAGCGTTTATCGATCGCGGACTCTCTGGCGCAGGCGGCAGCTCGTTTCCGAAAAGTGAAGCCCAACAGGGAGCGCGGCGCGGCGGTCAGCGCAACCGCACCCAAACTGGTATGATGTGACGATTCGCGGCACGCCGGGAGACTCTGAGTGCTTAAAACCACGTGGAAGACCGAGTATAAAGGACATGTCATCGAGTTGGAGAATCGGCCAGGGCTGGAGCGGCTGATTGTCGATGGAAAGGAAATCGCTAGGCAGCCAGGCGCCACTTGGGAAACGCGCAGCTTTCAGGCGACCATTCCCGACGGGAACCGGTCTATGAAGGTGGACGCCAACACTCGTTTTTCAAAAAGTCCGCGGGGACTCCGATTCGCCGTGTCGGTGGATGGCAAGGAGATTTATAGCGAGGTGAAATGGCCGCCCCGGTGGTATCTGCCGTTCGCGGCTGTGGGACTGATTCTGGCGACCGTGGTCCTTCGACTGGTAAGTTAATTAGTCTATCCCACTCCTTGGCCGCGGACGTCGTCGCGAACATCCGTGGGCTGCAAGCCGAGTTCGTCACAGAGCTTTGAGATCGGCTCCTTCTCCAACAGGCGCCGCCTCAGGATGGCAACCTTCTCTTCCGAGTAGTGCTTCCGTGGCTTCTTCATGCGTTCTGTCGAGAACCCCTCGCCCGCGTCCTCCGGGTCGCGCGCCGGGCCAAGCGCCGACCAGGCTCTCGACAATGCCGTAACTCGGCGCTGGACCTGGTCGCCCCCGGCTCCGTGAATGCCCGGATTCCTTGCGCTATCATTGCGGATACATGGGACTCTTCTACGTTGGGTGCCGGGTTCTCAATCCGGCAACTTCCAAGTCGACCGTCGTGCGGCGGTTGATGGTCGACACGGGCGCCGAGTCCACGTGGATCGACGCGGCGGCGCTGGAGGCGATCGGGGTCGAGCCGCGCAAGAAGGATCTCCAATTTCAGTTGGCGAACGGCCAGATCGTTACGCGCTCGGTCGGCTATGCCGTGCTTAGGGTCGATAAGGCAGAGACGGTGGATGAAGTCGTCTTCGCCCAACGGGGCGATCTCCAACTGCTCGGCGCGCGCGCGCTGGAAGGGCTGAACCTCGAAGTGGATTCACGCCGGAAAAGGCTGGTGGCCGCGGGTCCGATCGTCAGCGCCGCCGCCGTGCCTCCGCGATTCGGACGGTTGGTGCAGGTCCCTCCGGAAGCTCCGGACAATCCGGGAAAACCCCGGGCGAACAAGCCGAAGAAGCCTCGGCCTGCCAGACCCAAAGCACAATGAATGGCGCCGAGGCGCCGCCGGTACTCCTCTGCTTTCGGGCTTAGTCCCCAAGCAGCGGCGCCAGCCTGGCGCGCACTTCGTCCACCACCTCCGTTGTGCAGCGCCCCAGCTTTTCGGCGCGGCGCGCCTTCCAGTCGAGGCTCTTCACGTGATCGGCCAGGATGACGCCGGTCACGCCTTGGCCGGCGGGAACAGCCACTTCGAATGGGTACCCCTTGGCCCGATTGGTGATGGGACATGCCAGCGCCAAGCCGGATTTCGCGTTGTATATTCTTGGGCTCAGCACCAGTGCGGGGCGCCGCCCTGCCTGCTCGCGGCCGGCTTGAGGGTCGAAAGTCAGCCGGACAAAATCACCGGCCTCCGGTACAAAGGCGGCTCTCACCAGGATTCCTCGCCTTGTGGCCGTCCCCAGTCGGTTTCCCGGTGACGATTCCTGGGTGTAATCCGAGCGACGAGTTCCGCCAGTTCGTACTTTCGCCGGGTTGGGCGCAGGGCGATGCCGCCGTCGCCGTCAAGAGCCAGCGCGACGCTATCTCCCTCGCCGAGGCCGGCCTGTTTGGCGATCGCCAGCGGAATCCGGACGGCCAGACTGTTCCCCCATTTCGAAACGATGGTTTCATTTCGCATATGTATCTACTTTGAGTATACATCCGGCCGTCCGAAGAACGCCGGCCCGAAGAACGCCGGCGAGGCCGCCGGCGTGGCAGGCCGGAGGCCCGCTCTACGGGAAACACGTGATTGCCTTGCGGCCCATGACGCCAATCAGGAGATTGGCGCTCCCGTGATGGCGCTATCGCCCTCGGCGATGGCGGCGGCGACCGCCGCCACTTCATT